>NZ_SOBN01000001.1:2590000-3790000 GCF_004365705.1 Streptomyces sp. 846.5 | reverse complement strand
GACGATCAACCGGCTGCGGAGGCACCGACACCGTTCTTCAGCTCGATGATCAGCTGCGGGCTCAGCGCGGCGCCGGCCCGGTTGGCGAACAGGGTCATCTCATAGGCGATGTTGCCGAGCTTGGCCTCCTTGGAGGCCACCACGCCGAGGACTGATCCATTGCCGATGGAGGAGACCAGCAGGTGGCCGCCCTCCAGGTCGATGATCACCTTGTTCAGGGCGCCCAGCCCGTAGTTGCCCGAGGCGCCGGCGGCGAGGCTGGTGATACCCGAGACGATGGCGGCGAGCCGCTCGGAGTCGGCGGGGTCGCGCAGACGGGACACGGCGATCAGCAGTCCGTCCGAGGACACGGCGATGGCGTCAACCACGCCTGCCGTCTCCGTGGCGAAGCGGTTCAGCAGCCAGGTGAAGTCAGCGGCGGCGGAGGCCAGGGCGGCGGGGTCGTCTGTGGGCGTGGTCACGGTCCCACTCCTTCCGGAAGTTCTTGTGGTGCGGCGTCAGTTGGAGCGGCGTCTTGGTGTGACGAGTCTTGGTGTGACGAGTCTTGGTGTGACGAGTCTTGGTGTGACGAGTCTTGGTGTGACGAGTCTTGGTGTGACGAGTCTTGGTGTGGCGCGCCCTGTTGGGGCGGGTCCTGGGGCTGCGGGCCCGGTTGGGGACTGATGCGGAGTCCGGTCAGCGTGCTGTCGCGCTCGGCGCGGCTCACCGCCTCCTCGAACTCCTCCAGGGAATCACGCACGGCCTCGGCGTCCAACTGCGGCGGGGCGAAAGCGGCCGCGGCGGGCTGGGTCGGCCGGCCCTGGTT
Organism: Streptomyces sp. 846.5; assembly: GCF_004365705.1. Lineage (NCBI taxonomy): Bacteria > Bacillati > Actinomycetota > Actinomycetes > Kitasatosporales > Streptomycetaceae > Streptomyces > Streptomyces sp. 846.5. The sequence continues at coordinate 3,789,195 of NZ_SOBN01000001.1, read as the reverse complement.
CAGGGTGGCACCGCGGACCCGGCGGCGCAGGGTGCCGCCCTCGGTCCCGGGCCGGGCCGTCTCACCGGTCTGCGGCTCGACGGCGCTCGCCTGCGTGTGGACCGGCTCGTCCGTGCTGCGGCGCGGGGTCCGTCGGGGCAGTCCGCCGTCCGGCGGCTGTGCCGCGGCGGCGGGGACCGGTGCGGGGCCGCCCGGGGAGGGCCAGCCGGTTGCGGCGGCAGCGGCCGCCGGGGCCGCAGCAGGGGCGGGGGCGACGGGTGCCGCCGGCTCGGCCGGGGCCGCCGGTGCGGTCAGCGCGGTCGGTACGGCGGGGGCGGACACGGCCGGCGCCGCCGAGGCCGCCCTGAGCAGCGCGGCGGGCACCAGCACCAGGCTGCTGACGCCGCCGCCGGGGGTCCTGGACAGGGTGACTGTGATGCCCCAGCGCCGGGCCAGGTTGCCGACCACGAAGAGGCCGAGCACCCGGGTCGGCACCAGGTCGAGCCGCTCGCGCCGGACCAGCCGGGCGTTCTCCTCGGCCAGCCGCTCCGAGCCCATGCCCAGACCGTGGTCGACGATCTCGATCGCGGCGTGTCCGCCGGACACCCGCACCGTCACCTCGACGCTGCTGTGCGCGGGGGAGAACGACACCGCGTTCTCCAGCAGCTCGGCGAGCATCAGCACCAGGTCGCCGACGATGTCCGGGGCGACGGTCGGGTCCGACTCGGCGCGCAGCACCACCCGCTGGTAGCCCTCGATCTGGCCCAGCGAGGCGCGGATGACATGGCTGACCGGGGCGGGACGGCCGTCCAGCTCGGACTCGCGGATGCCGGCCAGCAGCATCAGGCTGTCGGCGTTGCGCTGCATGCGGACGGCGATGTGGTCGATCCGGTACAGCTGTTCCAGCAGCTCGGGGTCGGTCTCGCCGCGCTCGACCGCGTCGATCAGGGCGAGTTGACGGTTGGTCAGGTTGCTGACGCGCCGGCCGATGTTGCCGAACATCTCGGCGATGTTGCGGCGGCTGGTGACCTGCCGCTCCAGCAGTCCGGCCGCGGTGATCTGGACCTGGTTGAACGCCTCGGCCAGCGCCCCGAGTTCGTCCTGGGCCAGCACCGGGACGGCCTCCAGCCGGGCCGGGCTCTCGTCCACCGCGTCGTCGTCGGCGACCCGGGCGAGCTCCTTCTCCGAGATCGCGGCGACCTTGCGGGCGGCGTTGGTGAGGCGCTGCACCGGTCGCACCACCGAGTGCCTGATCAGCACGGACAGGGTGAGCCAGGTGACGAAGATCAGCAGGGCCAGGGCCAGCAGCAGGATCGCCTTCAGCCAGGCGCTGTTGGAGGCGCTGTCCGCGCCGGCCGCGATCTCCTGGGTGAGCTTCTGGGTGATCGCGAGCCGGATCTGCGACTCGCCGACGATCTTCGGCAGGGTCTGGTCGACCTGCGCCGCGGCGGCCCGCATCGACGCCTTGTCGGCGACCGAGGAGAGGTCGCCCGGGGAGACCTCCAGCAGCGCCAGCTGCTGCCCGATGTAGACCTGGTTGGTGTTGTGGTCCATCCCGCCGAGCTCGGTGGCCTGGGCCGGGGTGGCCAACTGTGCGAAGCGCTGCACCTGGTAGCCGTACTGCTCCTGGGCGCCGACGGCGGCGAGGAACTCGACCAGGGCGTTGGAGTCGCCGGTCTGCGTCGACAGCACGCTGGTCTCGTAGACGGCGTGCGCGGCGTCGGCCCGCAGCAGCGCGTCCAGGGTCTGGGTGGTCGGGGAGTTGACGCTGTCGTCGGTGGTCAGGCCGAGTCCGTCGATCAGGGCGGCGGCGGCCGGACTGTAGGCCTGGTCGATATTGGGGGCCGGCAGCACGCCGCCCACGACCTGGTCCCTGGGCAGGGCGTCCAACTCGGCCAGGGCGATGCTCTCGGCGGCGCTGATGCCGGAGCCGAAGGCCTGGCGGACCAGGGCGACCTGGGCGGTGGTGTCGGCGACCGCGGCGCGGAAGGTGGCGCTCGACGGTGCGGGGTCGCCCGCGTTCTGCCGGTCGAAGTGCGCCCAGAGCAGCAGCGCCTGCTGCTGCTCTGACTGCACGTCGTCGACCAGCAGGGCGACCTGGTAGCTGTTGCGGACCAGGTCGGCCTGGGCGGCGGCGGTCTGCGCGGTGGAGATCTCGCTGTTCACGACCACGGCGAAGAGGATCGAGATCACCACGACGGGCACGGTGACCAGCACATTGAGCTTGTGACGGAAGGGGATCCGGTCGAGGTAGCGCCCCAGCCGGGTGCGCAGGTCGGTCGTCTCCAGCGGCGCCGGGATGCCCGGGCTTTCCGGGGTGCCCGGTATGACCGGTTCGCCCTGGTCGAGAGGTGCGTCCGGGGCGGCCGGTGCGGCTGGGTGCGCGTCCTGGAGGGACAACCGAATCTCCTCGATCGGCTCCGGTGCCTGGGAGTTGGCACGCCCCTGCCCTGACGGGTGGTCGGCGGGAACCGGAACGCTCTCGTCGAATAAGTGACCGTGCGGAGACTACCCGTTGACAGGGCCCCCGGGACAGGAGAGTTGTGAACATTGCGCTACGAAGTGATCAAAAACCTTCCCCAAGTGCAGCTCTGCGTTCCAGTATCGTCCGGTCGCCCCTGCATCACCAGTACCACCTGGGTGCGGCCGCGTACTGGGGGCCCGACCGCAGGATGATCTTCGGTTGACTACCGCTCATGCAAGCAGATTTGATCGTCCGTGAGCTATACCCTCTGCCCCGCACGTCCCCTGCGCCCCAAGACTCCCCCCATAACTTGGAATGGACCAGTGACTACTTCCACTACCCGCGGCCGCACCCGTATAGCCGCTGTTCTCGTCGCCTCTGCTGCCGCTGTCTCCCTCGCGGCCTGCGGGTCGTCCTCCAGCAGTTCCTCGAACCCGCTGGCGCCCGCCCAGCCCACCGCCACCGGCTCGGCCGCCGCGAGCGGGCCGATCATCGTGGGCTCCAACAACTTCGCCGAGAGCACCATCCTGGCCGACATCTACGGCGAGGCGCTCAAGGCCAAGGGCCTGAAGGTCACCTACAAGCCCAACATCGGCAGCCGCGAGGTCAGTTACGGCCTGCTGAAGAGCGGCACGGTCACCCTGATGCCGGAGTACAACGGCGCGCTGCTGGCGTACCTGGACCCGAAGGCCGTCCCGACCACCCTGCAGGACAACGAGACCCAGCTGGCCGCCAAGGTCGCCTCCAACCTGCAGATCCTGACCCCTGCGGCGGCCGAGGACAAGGACTCGCTGACGGTCAACGCGGCGACCGCGACCAAGTACCACCTGACCGCGAGCTCCAAGATCTCGGACCTGAAGAGCATCGCGGGCCAGCTGGTGCTCGGCGCCGCTCCGGAGTTCCAGACCCGCCAGGAGGGCGTGGTCGGCCTGAAGGCGGTCTACGGCCTGACCTTCAAGAGCTTCAAGGCGCTGGACGCGGGCGGCACCCTCACCGAGGCCGCGCTGCAGAAGAACGACATCCAGGTCGGTGACATCTTCACCACCGACAGCACCATCGCCGCCCAGAAGTGGATCACCCTTCAGGACGACAAGAGCCTGTTCGGCTTCCAGAACGTGATCCCGGTGGCGCAGAAGACCCTCCCGCAGACCGCGGTGGACGCGCTCAACGCGGTGTCGGCGAAGCTGGACACGGCGACGCTGATGGACCTGGACGCCAAGGTCGGCGCCAAGGGCGCGGACCCGCTGGCGGTGGCCGACGCCTGGCTGAAGACGGCCGGCCTCACCTCCTGACCAGCCGCTCGGCACTGAGGGCCCTCCACCGTTCGCTGCGGTGGAGGGCCCTCAGCGTTTCCGCCCGTGGGGATTTCAGTCGTCCAGGTCGTCGCAGCGGCCGAGCGCGTCCGGCTGGTGCTGCTCGACCCGGCGCAGCATCCGCCCCAGCTGCCCGGAGAGCACGGCGCGCTCCTCGGGGGAGGCGTCCTGCAGCAGCTCCTCCTCGAACACGGCCGCCATCCGCATCGACTCCAGCCACTTCTCCCGGCCCGGCCGGGTCAGCTCGATGATCACCCGGACCCGGTTGCTCTCGTCGCGGGTGCGGGTGACCAGCTCGGCGGCGGCCATCCGGTCGATCCGGTGGGTCATCGCCGCCGGGGTGAGGCCGAGCCGCTTCGCCAGCTCCCCGGGCCCGAGCCGGTACGGGCTGCCGGCCACGACCAGCGCCTTCAGCACCTCCCAGTCGGCCGAGCTGATGCCCAGCTCGTTGAGCTGCCGCCCGTAGGCGACCGACATCCGCCGGGCCAGCCGGGTCAGCGTCGACACGATCGTCTCGACCTGGGGGTCCACCAGCGGGAACTCACGCTGGTACGCCGCGACCTGCTCGTCGATCCGCAGCTCGCCGGCCACCTCGTCCTGCGGTACCGGGGCGTCGGTTGTCATGTCTCCCAGTGTCTCATGTCGGGGCTAAAGGGTTCTGCTCTGTAGCGTTTCTCACCGAAGACTTTAGTAGTGTACTCTTTGGGAAGAAACTTGGGACGACGGTGAAGGGTGGTGCAGCATGACGCTCTCAATGCGGCAGAAGAAGAACCAGCAGTACGGAACGGCGGGCGGCACGCTGCGCCGGGTGCAGATCGGCAACGCGCTCAGCGCGTTCGGCAGCGGCTTCACCGTCCCCTACATGTTCGTGTACGTGAGCGCGGTCCGCGGTCTCGGCTCGATGACCGCGTGGCTGGTGTTCACCCTGTTCGCGCTGGCCGCCCTGGTCGCGCTGCCCCTCGCCGGGCGCGGCATCGACCGCTACGGGGCCCGTCCGGTGCTGGTCGCCGGGGCGGTGACGGCCGCCGCCGGAGCCCTGGCCTTCGGCCACGCCTCGGGCAGCGGGCACATCCTGATGTCCGCGTTCCTGTTCGGCGCCGGGGTCGCCGCGGTGCAGCCCGCGCTGGCGACGATGATCGTCCGCTGCTCCACCCGGGAGACCAGGGCGCATGCCTTCGCGCTGCAGTTCACCCTGGTCAACCTGGGCATGGGCATCGGCGCGCTGATCGGCGGCCAGATCGTGGACGTCAGCCGTCCGGCCAGCCTGACCCTGCTGTTCACGGTCGAGGCGATCATGTTCCTGGTGCTCGCCGCCGTCACCGGCACCATCCGGATGCCGGCCGCCGCGGCGGCCCCGGTGGCTGCGGTGGTCGCGAAGCCGAAGTCGGAGCTGCGGACCCTGCTGGCGGACAAGGCCATGGTGCGGATCTGCCTGCTCGCCGGGCTGATCTTCTTCACCTGCTACGGCCAGTTCGAGTCCGGCGTCGCCGCGTACGCCACCGACGTCGTCGGCACCTCGCCGTCCGTCCTCGGGCTGGCGCTGGGCGTGAACACGCTGGCCATCGTGGTGCTGCAGATGATCGTCGTACGGATCACCGCGCGCCGTCGCCGCAGCACCGCGATCGCGGCGACCGGCGTGGTGTGGCTGAGCGCCTGGGCGGCGGCCGCCGTCGCCGGCCTGGTGTCCGGCGGCACCGTGGCGACCGCCGCGATGCTCTCCGTCTACATGCTGTTCGGCGTCGGCGAGGCGCTGCTCGCGCCCACGCTCGGGCCGATCATCGCCGACCTGGCCCCGGCGCATCTGCTGGGCAGCTACAACGCCGCGTTCGCGCTGGTCAAGCAGGTCGCCATCGCGATGGGCCCGGCGGCCGGGGTGCTGCTCGTCGGCGCCGGTCTGCCCGCCGAGTACATCGCGGTGATGGCCGGCTGCACGGTGCTGATCGTGGTGCTGGCGGTCCGGCTGCGGACGCAGCTGACCGGCGCGCAGGACAACGCCGTGCGCCGGACCAGGGTGGTCACCACCTCGGTCGAGCCTCGGCTGGCGGCGGAGCTGAGTCCGGCGGCCTGACGGGTTCGGGACGGCCCGGCGGCCGCTTCGGTGAACGCTCGGGGACCGAGTGGTGAACAAGGGGCGCGAGGGGGTGGAGGGTCTACAGCGCTGTAGTAGTTTCTGACTGCCCGCTGTCGATCCCCTTGCCCGAAGGCCACCGATGTCGTCCGTTCTCACCTATCCAGAAGCGATCGGCGTCGGCCTGCTCCAGGGCGTCACGGAGCTCTTCCCGGTCTCCAGTCTCGGCCACAGCATCCTGGTGCCCGCCCTCATCGGCGGCTCCTGGAAGCGCGACCTCAATGTCGCCGCGGCCGACTCCCCGTACCTCAATGTGCTGATCGGCCTGCACCTGGCCACCGCGCTGGCGCTGGTGGTGTTCTTCTGGCGGGACTGGGTCCGGGTGATCTCCGGCTTCGTCAGCTCGGTCCGCGAGCGGCGGATCGAGACCGTGGACCAGAAGCTGGCCTGGCTGCTGATCGTGGCGACCATCCCGGTCGGCATCGCCGGACTCGCGCTGGACAAGGTCTTCCGCGAGCACCTGGGCAAGCCGATCCCGGCGGCGATCTTCCTGACCCTGAACGGGCTGGTGCTGTTCGTCGCCGAGCGGCTCAAGCGCGGCGGCACCGGTCGGCGCCGGGCCGGGGACGCGGCCCCGGTCGAGCCGGGCCTCGGCGAGGAGGAGGTGCACCCCGACGTGCTCTCCGACCGCAGGATCACCAAGCTGGGCTGGGGCGCGGCCCTGGTCGTCGGCTGCGCCCAGATCCTGGCGCTGCTGCCGGGCATCAGCCGCTCCGGGGCGACCATAAGCGCGGGCATCTTCAAGGGCCTGCGGCACGAGGACTCGGCCCGCTTCGCCTTCCTGCTGGCGACGCCGGTGATCGGCGCGGCCGCGCTGCTCAAGGTGCCCTCGCTGATGGGTCACCAGGGCGACGGCATCCGCGGCCAGGTGCTGGCCGGCGCGGTGGCGGCCTTCGTCGCCGGGTATGTCGCGGTGCGGTTCCTCACCAAGTACTTCGAGACCAGGACGCTGACGCCGTTCGCGATCTACTGCACGGTCGCCGGACTCGGCAGCCTCGCCTATCTGACCCTGGCGTAGCCGACGCAGACGGCGCAGGCGGCCCTGGCGGCGTTGGGCTGTCCGGGGTCGTCCCTCGTACGGGTGATCGGGGCGCTCCTTCCGCGTTGCTGCACCCGTGAAGCTCCATTCCTCTGATCCCATGATCGTGGAAGATCCTCCGCCGCCGCGGGGGTGGAGCGTGGGAGGGAGTGTCGTGCGAGGGGTTCGGCGACGGATTGCCGCAATCGCCGGTGCTGCCGGGACGTTGCTGCTGCTCGGCGGCTGCATGACGGTGACCGGGCAGGCGCCGGGCCACCGGGGCGCGCCGGGCGACGCCGCCAGCCCCGGTGGCGCCCACGGAGCCGGCGAAGTGGGCTACGCCCACCCGTTCGTGCCGTTGCCCTCGGTGAGCCTCGCCCCCGTACCGGACGGCTACGACCCTTCGGCGGACGCGAGCGCCGCGGTGGCCGCGGCCGTCGCCGCGGCCGGGGCGGACGGCCGGCCGGTCCTGCTCGACTTCGGCTCGTCCTGGTGCGAGGACTGCCAGGCGCTGTCCGCGCTGGTGGACGCCGCCGGGGTGCACCGGATCCTGGCCCGCAACTACCACCTGGTGACGGTGGACGTCGGGCACTACGACCGCAACACCCAACTCGCCTCCCGTTACGTCTCCTTGGCGCAGAGCGGAATTCCCGCCCTGGTGCTGCTCGGCCCGGACGGCACCAGGGCGGACACCGGGGACCCGTCCGAGTTCGCCAACGCGCGCAGCCTGGACGCCGACGGCTTCGCCGGAACTCTGGTGGACTGGCTCTATCTGCGGTCCCGGTGAAAATTTCAGAAAGGTGAGAACAGTCGGGCTGATGCGTACTCAGGGGTGGTCAGTACGGGGCAGAACCGGACAAACCTCGGTACCACTCCGTGAGCACTCAACTGCACCCCCGGGATTGCTTGGCATCAACCGTCACTAGGATTACCGTTCAATAACGCAGTGCGAAGGTCTGCCGTTGCTCTGACGGCGTCGTACGCGGTCGCCTAATCCTGTCTGGAACCGGGGAACCACGCACGTAGGGGTGAATCGGCCGAACCTGGCCGTAGGGGACCTTCCTCTCCGAACCCGTCAGCTAACCCGGTCGGCGAGATGGAAGGAAAGGAGCACGCCGAACGTGGCGTCGAACTCGCCCGCCTGGGCACCCGTGCAGCCGATTCCGCCGCAGCGCAGCGCCCCGGCGGTGCTGGGCTTCGCGGCGATGGCGGCGGTCGGTGCCACCGGAGCCGTCGCGCTCGCGGCCCCCTCCGCATCGGCGGCCGTACGCGAGACCGGGGGCAGCACCCTGGTCGCCCAGGAGCAGGCCCACGGCGCGACGGCGACGCTCACCAGGCCGACCGGCGATCCGGGTACGGCCCTCGCCGACCGGATCCGCACCCAGGCCACCCAGCAGCGGGCGACCGTGGAGGACACGGCCCGGCGCCAGGCGGCGGTCGAGGCGGAGGCGCGCAAGACAGCGGCCAGGGAAGCAGCAGCCAGGGAGGCGGCGGCCCGCGAGGCAGCCGCGTACCAGGCGGCGGAACGGGCCCGGGCGGTCGAGCAGGCCGCCCAGGAAGCCGCGACCCAGGCGGTGGCGGAGGCAGCCCGGCAGGCCGCGGCGGCCCAGGCGGCGGCCCAGGCCGCGGTGGCACAGGCGCAGAACGCGGCCGGCGGCGTCGGCACCCTGGTGACCCCGATCGCCACGGCGGTCGCCGGATCCGGCTTCGGCCAGTCCGACTCGCTCTGGTCCCAGCTGCACACCGGGCAGGACTTCACTGCCCCGACCGGCACCCCGGTCGCCGCGGTCGGCAACGGCACCATCACCTCGGCCGGCTGGGCCGGCGCCTACGGCTACCGCGTGGTGGAGACGCTGGCCGACGGCACCGAGGTCTGGTACTGCCACCTCTCGGTGATCGGCGTCGGCTCCGGCGAGGTGACGGCCGGTCAGCTCATCGGCCGGGTCGGCGCGACCGGCAGCAACGTCAACGCGCCGCATCTGCACCTGGAGGTGCGCCCCGGCGGCGGCGAGCCGGTGGACCCGGCGCTGTGGCTGTCCCAGCACGGCCTCGCGCTCTGATCCGACCCCGGAGAATCCTCCGGAGCACCCCCTGAACTCCGACGGTCCCGGTGGCAACCCCCCGACACCGGGACCGTCGGTCTGTCCGGCCGCTGCTGCGTTGCCTCCTCAGTTGGTCCTGGTGTTCCGCAGGTGCAGGCCCATGTAGCCGATGTAGATCTTCCCCGTCCCCGAGCAGTCGTCGAAGTAGTGCAGCCGGGGTGCGGTGCCGCCACCGCCTATCCGCAGGTGGGCGCCCATGAAGACCTTGCCGCCGGCGTTGACCTCGACCGGGACCGGGAGCTCGCGCTCGCCCTTCCACTTGGTGTTGGTGCGGACGGTGCGCGACTCGTCGCGGATCACCTTGCGCGGCGGGAAGACATGGCAGTCGACCGGGGTGTTCTCGCACCAGCGGCGGAAGTCGCCGCCGGACTCGCCGTGCACCGCGGCCTCGGCGTAGTCCTGCAGGGCGAGCAGCGCGTCCCAGGCCATCCTGACCCAGGTCGGGTGGTCGGTCTGGTCGTCCAGCTCCCGGGTGAGCCGGGGGTCGCCGGTGAAGGAGAGCAGCGGGAACTCGCCGATCCGCTCGATCAGTTCGGCGAAGGAGACCGGGTCGACCCGGCCCGCGGCCGGCTCGGCGCGGGTCGCGGCCTCGCCGCCGTCCGCCTCGGCCAGCCGTCCGCGCAGCGACCTGACCTGGGTGCGGGCCTCGCGCAGCTCGCTGTACTGCTCGTCGTACTCGGCGGCCAGCTGCGACTCGCGCTCCTCGGCGTCGCGCAGCCAGCGGCGTACCTCCTGGAGCTCCTCGGCGCGGGCCCGCTCCTCGTGGACCTCCTCCTCGTGGTGGTCCACCAGCAGGCTTCCGGGCTGGACGCCGTCGATCGCGGCGATGTCCGCGCTCTCCTCCGACCAGGGGGCCGACCCGCCGCGCAGGTTCTGGGCGCGCAGCGGCGGCAGCCCGGCGAGGGCGTCCGGCAGCGGGGACTGGACGGCGAGCCGGCGCGGCAGCCAGGCCAGCAGGCCCGAGGCGCGGCGCAGGTCGGTGTCGAGGGTGTGCCGGCCCATCACCCGGTGCCGCTGGGCCTCGGGGGCCCAGGCCGGGTCCAGGCCGGGGAGGTAGGTGCGGACGGCGCCGCCGTAGACCCGGTGGTGCTCCAGGGCCCGGTTGAAGTCACGCTCGGCGCCCGGGGCCAGCGCGTAGAGCACGGCGAGGCCGGCGCAGCCGCGCAGCAGCGGGTCCACGGTCTCGGCCAGCCAGTCGTCGAAGTCGACGCGCGGGGGAGTGCTGGCGACGACGATCGGCATCCGCCGGTCGGGGTCGCAGAGCTCGTCCAGCACCTCGTCGACGTCGCCGCGTTCGATGACGGTGGGCATGCCGTGCACCCTGGCCGCGCCCTGGTGCTCGCCCTCGGCGGCGGCCAGGACGTCCAGCAGGCCTCTGGCCAGGCCCGGGACCGGGGCCTTGGTCGCTGAGGCGCCGCGTACCGGCAGCTGTTCGGCGTCCAGGCGCACCCAGGTGCCGCCGGTGGGAGGGGTGCTGATCGTCAGTGAGGTCTGCCAGATTCCCTGGGGTGTGAACTCGCGTAGTCGCCAGCGCGCGACCGACTCCTTGGCGCCGCTGGCGCCTCTGACCCGGTCCTTGAGGGCGCAGTCCAGCACGGCCTGCGCCCCGACCCGGTGGCGGCCGTCCTCGGCGCCGGGGTCCTCGTAGTGCTGGGCCTTCAGCCAGTGTCTGACCTGCTGTCCCGCGAGAGTGACCGTGTCGCGGTGGCTGTGGCCACTGGTCACGGCCATGCGGTAGATGCCGTCTGTCATCCGCGGGCCTCCTGACGCTGTGTCGGCGTCTCCGCACGCTGCATGCGGGGTCAAAAGGTCCAACGCGGGAGGGGCCCCCGATGGTTCCGGTGCGATCAGCCAAGGGCGTGAACGGATGGTGTGCGCGCCGTGTGTGTGCGCCGGTGGACGGCGTGGACGGCTGGGTCAGCCGGGGGGTTCCACGGCGGCCGGGGCGTCGGAGGTCTGCGAGGGCTGCGGCTGAGAGGGCTGGGGCTGCGCGGGCTGCGGCTGCGGGGACGGCGCGGACGGCTGCGGCCGGGGCTGGACGGGGGCCTGCTGGATGGTGGCCTGGCCCTGGGGGTACGGCTGCGGGTACGGCTGGGCCTGCGGGTAGCCGTAGCCGTATCCGTACGCCGGGGGTTGCGGCCAGGGCTGGGGCTGCGCCGGCCCTGGGTAGCCGTACCCGACGCCCGGGGCGGCGGGCGCGTAGCCGCCGTAGCCGGGGCCCGGCTGGGCCGGGAGGTAGGCGGCGGGCGCCGGGGCCGCCGCGTAGCCGGGCGTGGGGTAGCCGCCGGGCGCGCCGAAGGCCCGCGGCACCCCGAACACCCCGGGCATGCCGGGCCCGCCCGGGAACCCGCCGAAGCCCATGGCCTGCGGATTGCGCCGGTACCACTCCTGCGCGCCGACCCGGGTGAAGATCTCCGCCACCCGCTCCCGGCGCTCCCACAGGTGGTGCAGCAGCTCCTGCTCGCGCTCCACGAAGTCCGCCCCGGCCAGCCCGCGCTCGGCGCGCTGCCGCAGGAACGCCAGCGCCGTCGCGAAGCCCACGTACTCCCGCATCACCTTGTCGCCGACCGGGCCCTGGGTGAACTTCGCCAGCTCCCTGGCCTGCTTCCGGGTCCGCATCGTCGACAGCACCAGCGGGACCGGCTGCGCGATCCACCCCGCCGCCGCGTACACCGGCAGCTGCCGCTCCAGCGCCCGCAGCTCGTTCCGGCGCGACCACACCACCAGCCACACCATCAGGCAGAACACCGGCACCATGAACAGGAAGTACACCCCTATGAAGCCCAGCGGGCCGAGCACCGAGGAGCCGTTCCAGGTCCCGTGCATGAACATCGCGCAGATCCAGCCGCCGATCGGCGCCGACACCTTCGCCCAGCGCTTGCGGGACACCGCGGCCAGGCCGAAGCCCACCCCGGTCATCGCGGTGAACAGCGGGTGCGCGAACGGCGACATCACCTCGCGCAGGATGAAGGTGATCACGGTCTGGGCGAAGCCGGCGCCGTCCTTGTTGCCGTCCAGCACCGAGCGCCCGATGTAGAGGATGTTCTCGGTGAAGGCGAAGCCCGTCGCGGTGAACCCCGCGTAGACCACGCCGTCCACGATGCCGCCGAAGTCGCGGCGCCGGAACAGGAACAGCAGCAGGATCGCGGAGCCCTTCGCCGACTCCTCCACCAGCGGGGCCACCAGGCTGGCGCCCAGGGTCTCACCGCTGCCGATCTGATGGCTGATCAGCAGCGAGGTCGCCCAGGTGTTCGCCAGGATGGCGACCAGCGTCGCCGCGCAGGAGCCCCAGGCGAAGCAGAACAGCAGATTGCGCAGCGGCTTGGGCTCCAGGCGGTCCAGCCAGTAGAAGGCCCCCAGCACCAGCGGTACCGGCAGTACCGCCAGGCAGACCCCGATCAGCAGCCCGGAGGTGCCGGTCTGCCGCTGCACCAGGGCCAGGATCGCCACCCCGCACAGCGCCAGCAGCACGACCAGCGCGGTGAGCCGGAGGGCCTTGCTGTCGAACGGGTTGCGGCGCGCGGTGTAGCGGAAGCTGCCGGTCAGCTGGAACTGCGGCTGCTCCTCCGCCTGCGGCACCGGCGGGGACGCGGCTATGTCGGCGGTCGCGGTCGGGTCCGGCTGCGGGCTGCTCACCGTACGACCTTAGCGGGGTGGATAAGACTCCCGTAAGCCGTTCCGGTACTCGCTCAGCGGCGGCGGAAGACCAGATCGTGCACGACATGGCCCTTGTCCAGGCCCTGGCGTTCGAACTTGGTCACCGGGCGCCACTCGGGTCGCGGTGCGTATCCCCCGTCACTGTCCGGGTACAGGTTCTCCAGTTCCGGTGAGGCGCTCAGCACCTCCAGCATCTGCTCCGCGTACGGCTCCCAGTCGGTCGCGCAGTGCACGGTCGCGCCACTGCGCAGCCGGTCCAGCGCCAGCTCCAGGAACTCGGGCTGCAGCAGCCGGCGCTTGTGGTGCCGGGCCTTGGGCCAGGGGTCGGGGAAGTAGATCCGCAGCCCGGCCAGCGAGGCCGGCGCGAGCTGGTCGCGCAGCAGGACCACCGCGTCGCCCTCGGCCAGGCGGACGTTGGTCAGGCCGTCGGACTCGATCCGGCGCAGCAGGTTCCCGTGGCCGGGGGTGTGCACGTCCACCGCGAGGATCCCGGTCCCGGGCTCGGCGGCGGCCATGGTCGCGGTGGCGTCGCCCATGCCGAAGCCGATCTCCAGCAGCACCGGGAGCTCCGGGTCCCCGAACAGCTCCGCCAGGTCCAGCTGCCGCCTGCCGTCGACCCGGAGGCCGTACTGCTCCCACAGCCGTGCCAGCGCCGCCCGCTGGGCGTCGCTCATCCGCCCCTTGCGCGGGTGGAAGCTCCGGATCCGCCGCTCGCGGTGGAGGTCGTCGGGCACGGGCGCGCCGAGCTGGGTCGGAACGGCGGGCTCGGGGACGGCGGCGTCGGGGAGGGCAGCGGGGGATGCGGGATGGCTGGTCACAGTGGGGTCCAGTCTAACGGCGGCGTTGCCGCGCTCAGTCGGCCAACTGCGCCAGCACCCGGCGGGCGATCTCGCGGCCGATCGGGAGCGAGGCGGTGGCCGCCGGCGAGGGTGCGTTGAGCACATGGACGGTGCGCGGGGCCTCGGCGAAGGCGAAGTCGTCCAGCAGGGTGCCGTCGCGGCCGACCGCCTGGGCGCGGACCCCGGCCGGGGCCGGGATCAGGTCTGCGGCGCGGACGGCCGGCAGCAGTCGCTGGACGTCTCGGGTGAAAGCGCGGTGCGACAGCGAGCGCCGTACCTCCACCGCCTCCGCCCGCCAGTGCTTCGCGGCCAGCCGCCAGGCGCCGGGCCAGGCCAGCGTCCCGGCGAACTCGCGCGGACTGATCCGGCTCCAGCTGTAGCCCTCCCTGGCCGTGGCGGGCACGGCGTTGGGGCCGACGTGCACGCCGCCGTGCAGATCGCGGGTGAGATGGACGCCGAGGAAGGGGAAGGCCGGGTCGGGGACCGGGTACACCAGGCCGTGCACCAGCTCGGCCGCCCGCGCCGACAGCTCGAAGTACTCGCCCCGGAACGGGACGATCCGCACTCCCGGCTCGTCCCCGGCCATCCTGGCGATCCGGTCGCTGTGCAGTCCGGCACAGTTGACCAGCACCCTGGCCCGTACCTCGGCGAGGGTGGTGCCGACCGTCACCCCGTTCGCCCGGCGCGCGATCGAGACGACCGCGCCCCCGGTACGCACCTGTGCGCCGGAGAGCTTGGCGTACGCCCGCGCGACCGCCGGGTAGTCGCAGATCCCGGTGTCGCCGATGTGCAGCGCGGCCACCCCGCTGACCTGCGGCTCGTACTCGGCGATGCCGGCTGCGCCCAGCTCCCGGACGCTGAGGCCGTGCTCGCGGCCGCGCTGCGCCAGCGCGTGCAGCCGGGGCAGCTCCTCGCTGCCGGTGGCGACCACGAGCTTCCCGGTGGACCGGTACGGCAGCCCGTGCTCACGGCAGAACGCCGCCATCTCCCGGGCGCCCTCGACGGCGAAGCGGGCCTTGAGGCTGCCGGGTTTGTAGTAGAGGCCGCTGTGTACGACGCCGCTGTTGTGTCCGGTCTGGTGGCCGGCCACGGCGGGTTCCTTCTCCAGCACGATCACCGAAGTCCCGGGCGCGGCCCGACCTACCGCGTACGCCGTCGACAGGCCGACGATCCCGCCGCCGACCACCACCACATCGCAGTCGTATCCGCTGGTCGTGTCCACGCCGGGCATACTCCCACGTGGGTGGGGCTGTGCGCAGTGGGCTCCGGGGGATTTCTGGCTGCGGACCGTAGTGGGCTTGTCGCGCAGTTCCCCGCGCCCCTAGCAAGTGCAACTGGCCCAGTTGCAGCCCCCAGGGGCGCGGGGAACTGCGCGACAAGCCAGGCACACGCCGCAGCCGCTGGACGGGCAAGCCCAGAGCTCAGGCCGGCGCCGCCAGCACCAGCCGGGCCCGCTCCGCGAGTTCGACCGCCGCCCGCTCGGTCTTGAAGTGCTCCAGACGCTTGAGCATCTCCTGGACGTACTCCCTGGTCCGCTGCGAGGAGATGCGACCGGCGACCTCCACCGCCCGGGTGCCCGCCGCCACCGCGGCGTCCAGGTCGCCGTCGTCCAGTTCGGCCAGCGCCGAGACCACCAGCCGCAGACCGTGCGAACGCACATACGCCTCGGTCGGACGGGCCAGCGCCTGCGCGGTGAACTGCCGTACCTTCAGCGGGACTCCCAGGTCCCGGTAGCACTCGGCGGCGTCCGCGGCGAGGCGGTCCTGGGAGAAGAAGTCGATCCAGGGCGGGTCGTCGTCGCCGGGGCGGGAGCGCTCCAGCCAGGTCTCCGCCGCGCTGAGCGCCGTCGCGCAGGCGTGCGCGCTGCCCGCGCGGGCGTGCGCGCGGGCCTCCACCAGGTGGAAGAAGCTCATGGTCCGGGTGGTGGCCAGTCCCCGGTTGCGTTCGATGGCGGCCTGGGCGAGGTCCACCCCCTCCTCGGCCGCGCCCCGGTACGTGGCCTGGAGGCTCATCGACGCCAGCACATAGCCGCCGAACGGCACGTCCGCCGCCGCCCTGGCCAGCCGCAGCGCCTGGATGTAGTAGCGCTGGGCGGCCTCGTGCTGGCCGGTGTCGAAGGCCATCCACCCGGCCAGCCTGGTGAGTTCGGCGGTCGCGCCGAACAGCGCCCGGCCCACCTCGTCGCTGTAGGAGGCGAGCAGCAGCGGCGCCGCGTCGTGCCGCAGGCACTCCGGGACCATGGACGAGCGCCAGTCCCCGCCCCCGTAGCGGGAGTCCCAGCGCCGGGCCTCCTCTGCCGCCTGCCGCAGCTTGGCCGCGTCCGCGTGCCCGACCCGGTATGCGTGTCCGTCACCGACCACGGCCCGGATCCGCAGCGCCTCCTCGGAGAGTTCCAGCGCCGAGGCGTCCCGGGCGACCGAGCCGTCCACCGGGGTGATCAGCCAGCGCGAGACCGGGGTGGCGTACGCGGTCACCGAGAAAGTGCCCGCCAGGTTGTCCCACCAGCCGCGCCTGACGCCGCCGGAGGTGCCCGAACTCCCTTGCGGCGGACCAGAGTCCAGCCCCCACAGGGCCGTCACATGGCGCACCGCCTCGGGGACCTCGCGGGGGAAGGCCAGGCCGATCTCCGGCGCCGGATCGGTGCTCCCCAGGCCGATCTCGTCCAGTGGGACGGTACGTCCCAGCTTTCCGCCGATCGCCGAGGCGATCAGCTGCGGCACCGCGCCCTGCGGCACCATGCCCTTGCCGACCCAGCGGGCCACCGAGGTCTTGTCGTAACGGAACGTCAGACCACGTTGCGCGCCCAGGTCGTTGACCCGGCGGGCCAGCCCGGCGTTGCTGATGCCGGCCAGCGCCAGCAGCGTGCCGAGCTTGTCGTTGGGCCCTCGCCCTGTGGTGGTCATGCCCTGTGCCACCTCCCCGCCGGTCAGCGTTCTACCCAGAGTAGTTCCCCGCGTTCCCACGGTTAAGAGGTTCCGTTCCGGATGGCGGGATACCGCTCTCTCACTTCGGACCGCCACCGTGCTGCCGCGGCGCCGCGGCTGCGCCCCCGCCGGGCCCGCACCGCGGTCCCCGCCGCGCCGCAGCGAGGGCGCCATGCACCCGCCGAGTGTGGCCGTGCGCCCTCCCGTGCCCCCTCCCCGGCTGCGGCCCGCAGGGCTTCGATGGCCGGTGTGGGTCGGCCTGCGGTCGAGGAGGGCAGGTCGGGGGACGCCGCCGCAGCTCCCCGCGCGGTGGCGGGCCGCCTCGGGGGGTGTGCGGACACCCCCCGAGCGGACGGGGACGAACGGGCACGGGGAACCGTCCGCGTCCGGGTCGGGGAGGGAGCGGCCCGGACGTGGTCCCCGCCGACTCCCCGACCCGGACGCCGGTACGGAATGCCCGAAACTGACCGCAATCGGTCGGTCGGCTTCCGGCAGCCGGTCGTCGGTGCCCGCGTCCTGACGGGATTCCCCATGCCCTTTTTCTGCTCGTGTCAGCAAACGATCGCGTCCGGCCCGGCGAAGTCCGGCCGTCCAGATGGCACCATGTCTCTGAACGGTTCCTGACGGTGCGACAGCAGGTCCGCTGCCGTCCGTCCGGGGCCCACGGAGGCGAGGCGTCGATGCGGTGGTTGGTGGGGTGGAACGGCGCGTCCGCCGTGACCGATCCCGGCCTGCGCGAACTGCGCCCGCTCGGCGGGCAGTTGCTGTGGGGCGGGCCCGATCCGCTCTGGGCCGTGGGCGACTGGCGCCCCGAGGAGATCCGCACCATCTCGGTGCACCGCCAGCTGCGTCTGGACGACACCGTCCGCACCGGCTTCCCCGACCTGCCCGAGGACCCCGACGACCCGGCCGCCGCCGACGGCGCCGTGGCCCGGCTCGCCGTCGTCGGCCACTGCGGGGCCGGGGACGCCGCGCTGCGCACCGCGCTGCTCACCGCCAGCGGCGGCGCGCTGCACCATCTCACCGCCTGGCCCGGCAGCTATGTCGTGGTGCTCCAGCAGGGCACCAGGACCACACTGATCGGCGACCTGGCCGGGGTCCGCCCGCTCTTCCACACGCAGTGGTGCGGCGGCACCGCCTTCGCCACCGCGGCGCTGCCGCTCGCCGACCTGGTCGGCGCACCGGTGGACCCGCTGTACCTGGCCGCCCGGCTGGCCGTCCCGGACGCCCCGGAGGCGGTGGACGGCGGCAGCCCGTTCGCCGGCGTCCGCCGGGTGCCCCCGGGGCGCGCGCTCAGCATCCGGGCCGGCCGGCCCCAGCTGCAGGGGTACGAGCCGCAGCTCCCCGCCGTCGGCGGCAGCACCGAGATCACCGAGGCGGCGGCGACCGGCGAGGTCACCCGCAGCCTGCTGGAGGCCGTCCGCTGCCGGGTCCGCGGCGACCTGGACCGGCCGCACCGGGTCAGCACCGACCTCTCCGGCGGCAGCGCCTCCACCGTGGTCACGCTGCTGGCCGCCGCCATACCTACGCCCCCCGCCCGTCGCCCGCCACCACCCCTGCTCGAAACACTGGGAGCCACGGCGCCCGGACCCGGCGGGTTCCCCGCGGCCCAGGGGCAGGAGGCGATCCTCGCCACCAGCCGCAGCGTCGACGAGCGCTGGGGCGACCCCCGCAGCTACCGCACCCTGCACCACGGCCCGCCGACCACCCTGCCCACCCCGGCCCGCAGCGGCGCCATCCGCGGCTCCTGGGCCAGGGGCAACGGCGCGGCGAGCGCCCCCGACGCGCCGCTGCTCGCCGTCACCTACACCGACGGCGCCTCGGCCGATCCGAGCCCGGACCCGGCCCGCACCGCGGAGCTGGTGCGGGTCAGATCGCTGGCGGGGGACCACCCCCGCCTGGAACACCTGTTGATCGCGGGCGGTCCCGACACCCTCCCCTACGCGGACCTGCTCGACCCCGACCTGGCCGGCCCGCTCACCGACGAACCCGGCGCCGCCCTGGTCGCCGGCGCGCGCCACCGCCGCCGGCTGGCCGAGGCCGGCACCGACCACCTCGGCGGCCACGGCGGCCGTCAGGTCCTGGACGGCCACCCTGCCCGGCTCGCCGACCTGCTGCTGGAACACCGCAGGCTGCCGCTGCTGCGGCCGATCACCGCCCTGGCCCGCGCCGACAGCACCGACCACCCGGTGCACGGAGCCTTCGGCACCCCGGTCTCGGTTCTCCGCGCCGCCCGCCGCCTCGCCCGCACCAGTTACGCCGAGGGCCTGGAGGACGCCGCCACGCAGCTGATGTCCCGTCATGTCGCGCTCCCCGGAACGGCGGGGGCGGCCTCGATCCAGTCCCTCAGCTGGTGCGACCCGGGCCCCGCCGCCCGCTGGCTGACCGACGACGCCCTCTCGGCCGTCTCGGTGCGGCTGCGGCTGGCCACCCGGCGCACGGCCCCGGACGAGCGCCCGGGCGCACGGCGCGCACGGCTCGCGCTGCACCGTCAGGCCGGCGAGTTCCGGGTTCTCACCCAGCTCGCCGAAGAGGCGCACGGGCAGCGGCTGCACGCCCCGTACCTGGACAGCCAGGTGGTCCGCGCCTGCGGCCTGGTGCCGCCCTCAGCGCGGGTCCAGCCGGGCTCCCGGCACGCCATCCTCCGCAGCGTCCTGGCGGGGGCGGGCGCCGAGTCCGTACCCGACTGGGGCAGCACGCCGCCGGACCCCTACTCCGCCGCCGACAGCGTCCGCGAGGGCCTGCGCCGGGCCCTGTCCGCCCTCGACCGGATCTTCGCCGCACCGCTGCTCGCCGACCTCGGCCTGCTCGACGCCCGGGCCTTCCGCAAGGCGCTGCACAACGCCGCCCGGGACCGGCCGGTCCCGCTGGACGGACTGGCCGCCGTGGTCTCCACCGAGGTCTGGCTGCGCCGCCTGCACGCCCGTCAGGGCTCCTGCTGGACTGGGATGCCGCTGGCCGAGCGCCGTGCCATCGGCGGCCTGGACCCCATCGGCGTGCCGTAGCCCGCGCCACCGCGCCAGGCGCAAGCATGAAGAGCATGCCCCGCACCAGCCCGAACCGCCCGGGCCACACCGGTTCCGCGCACGCCGGTTCTGTCCGCAGCGTTCCTCCGCACACCGGCCCGGCGCGCCACCAGCACCCGCACCAGCACCCGGTCCAGGTGCTCCGCGAGCTCCCGACCGGCCCGCCCGGCATTCTGGTCGGACTGGACGGCTCGGACGGCTCGCTGTGGGCCCTGGACCGCGCCTTCACCGAGGCCATCGCCCACGATCTGCCGCTCTACGTCCTCGCCGCCGTCGACCCCGCCCCGGCCGGCTATCCGCCGGGGATGGCCGACCTCACCGAGGAGAGCGCCGACCGGCTGATCGACAGCATGGGCCAGGTCGCCCTGCGCGCGCTGGCCGCCGTCCGGGCCAACCACCCGCCGATGCCTGCCGTGACCGTGCACATCATCCTCGGCGACGCGGTGGACACCCTGCTCAAGGCATCCGCCCAGCACGGCACCCTGGTCGTCGGGGCGCGTGGCAACGGGGGCTTCGAGCGGCTGCTGCTGGGCTCCATCGCCACCGCCGTGATCCACCACTCCGCCTGCCCGGTCCTCCTGGTCCCCAGCGGTACCGCGGACTCCAACTTTTCGGGGGGCGGCCCCCCGCACCCCCGCGAAACGCAGAGGTGGCGGGGGACCGAGGATCGGCCTCCGCCGGTCGGGGCTGAGGAATACGAGCAGGGCGACCCTGGTTCGGACACCTGACGACGCAGACATGAGGGAACCCATGAAGATCGAGATCTACAGCGACATCGCCTGCCCCTGGTGCTACATCGGCAAGCGCCGCTTCGAGCGCGCCCTCGGCGCCTTCAACCAGCCCGTCGAGGTGGTCTACCGCCCCTACCAGCTGGTCCCCGACGCCCCGGCCGAGGCCACCCCGCACCGCGCCTGGCTGGTCGAGCGCTACGGACCGCAGTCCCGGGCCATGGACGACCGCGTCGCCGCCCTGGGCGCGGCGGACGGCATCACCTACGACTTCGACGCCGCCCTGGAGGTCAACACCTTCGACGGACACCGCCTGCTGTGGCTCGCGGCCGCCGAGTACGGGCTCCCGGTGCAGCACGTCCTCAAGGAGAAGCTGCTCGCGGCCCACTTCACCGACGGCGTCGACGTCGGCGACCACACCGCGCTCACGGCGGTCGCCGTAGCGGCCGGGATGGACCGCGACCGGGTGTCCGCCTTCCTCGCCTCCGACGAGGGCAGCACCGAGGTCCGGGCCGAGCTCGACCACGCCCGCGCGCTCGGCATCAACTCCGTCCCCACCTTCGTCATCGACGAGAAGTGGGCGGTCCAGGGCGCCCAGGAGACCTCCACCTTCCTGCGCGCACTGGAGCAGGCCGCGGCGGACACGGCGACGGACACCGCGACCGCAGGCAGCTGCGACGACGACACCTGCGCGGTCTGAGGCCGAGCCGGTGGTCACCGGCCCTCAGTGGCAGGTGAACCTGGCGTCCGCCCAGTCGGCGACATTGGCGATCAGTGACCAGGCGGCCGGCTCGGTGACCAGCCGGATCGCGGAGACACCCGCCAGCGGCACGCCGACCGGCACCGCGGCCTGACCGCCGCGGACCGTCCCGGAGCTCCACAGCTGTCGCCCGGTCGTCGCGTCCAGCACCGCGAAGCGCACCGCTCCCAGCCCCAGCGTCATGTCGTCGATCCCGGCGGCGGCCGCGAACTCGCTGCACTGCCGGTTGAGGTCGATCGTCACCGACGACGGCGCGTGGACGGTGATCCCGCGGCTGTACGACCTGCCGCCCACGCGGACCCCGTTGCCGCGCTGCCACAGCCAGCTGGAGGCGTCGGGGGCCACGGTCGGGCCGTCGGCGGAGCCGATCCCGCCGTAGGGGAGGGCGTCCACGTAGTAGTCGGCAGGGGTGACCGGTGGAGTCGGCGTGGGCACGGGCCGCGGCGTGGGAGTCGGCTTCGGCGTCGGTTTCGGCCGGGGCTTCGGCGCGGGCTTGACCACCGGCGTCGGACTCGGCGCCGGCTGAACCACCGGCCTGGGCGTCGGCTTCGACACCAGCGGCGCCACCACCGGCGGAGTCGGGGTCGGCGTGGGCCTGGGCAGGGGCGGGGCCGCCGGCCTGGGCACCACCTTCACCGCCGAGGGCCTGGCGGCCTGCGGCGGTTTCGGCTTGCTGTCGTTGCCGCTCAGCGCGAACACCACCCCGGCCACCGCGACCACGGTCACCAGTGCCGCGATCCCCGCCTTGGCGGGCACCCCCAGCCCCTCGGCGGCAGCGCCGCCCGCAACGCCGCCGCTGCTCCCGGCACCGGCTGCTCCGGCGGCAGTCGCGCCGGCCGCACCAGCCGTACCGGCCCCGGCCGTCGCGCCCGCGCTGACCCCGGCCGCGACCCCGGCGGCGCCGGCCGCCCCGGCCGCACCTGCGGCCAGCACGGTGAAGTAGCCCGATCCGACCCACCACACCAGCGCGCCGGTCGGCAGCAGCTCCCGCAGGCTGTGGTTGAGGTCCACCAGCTCCAGGTAGGCGGCCGAGCAGCGGTCGCACTCCTTCATGTGCCCGCGTACGTCCCCGGCCGCGCGCTTCCCCAGCGAGCCGCGCGCGAACGCGCCCAGCCGGCGCGCGTAGGCCTCGCACGCGGTCTCCTGGGTGTCGGAGATGTGCGCCTGCAGGAACTCGGTGGCGAGCCGGTCCCGGGCTCGACTCGCCTGCACCGCAGTCGCGTTGGCGGTCTTGCCGATCAACTCGGCGACCTGCCGGGGCGGTTCGCGCTCGACCGCGGTGTGCCAGAGCACCATCTGGTCGTCCGGCTCCAGCCGGCTGAACGCCCGGACCACCAGCGAGTGGTCGATCCCCGCCATCGCCCAGGCGTCCGCGCCGGGGTCGACGACGCTGACGTCGGCGACGGCCGCGGAGGTGGCGGCGAACAGGGTGAAGTCGTCGACCAGCTGCTCGCGCCGGTCGCTGCGGCTCCAGCCGGCCGCGATGTTGCGGACCGCCGTCAGCAGGTAGGCGCGGACCGCGATCTCCGGGCCCTTGCCGGCCCGCAGCGCCTGCAGCGTGCGGGCGAAGACCTCGCCGGCCAGGTCCTCGGCGGTGAAGGTGTCGCGGCAGCAGGTACGGGCGTACCGGCGCACGGCGTCGGCGTGCCGCCGGTACAGCTCCTCGTAGGCCGCGTCGTCCCCGGCCCGTACCGCCGCGGTGAGTTCGGCGTCGGAGACGGGCAGCGGTTCGTCGTCGACGGGTCCGCCGGGGGGCGGCACCATTGCCGCCTCTGGAGCCCCCGGCACGGGGTCACCGGCGCGGTGCCGCGCCCCCTGGGCCGGAACCTGGGGCAGCGGCTCCGAAGGCCCTGCGGACCCGATGCCGGAGCCCTCCCCCGATTCGTCCTGGCCGTCAACGCGCATGGCAGTCCCCGTGTCGTTCCACGGTCAAAGATTCCCACGCGGAACCCGCACAGAGGTGGTCTTCGGCATCCGACCACCCGTCCGGGGAGCGCGGAACTGAATACCTGAACGAATCTCGCAGCGATGGACTACGGTGCTGGTCTGCTCCGCCCGGCAGTGGCCTGTCGTTCGACCACTGACCGTCCGTCATCCGTCGGACCGCAGGCCGTCCAGCAGGATGCGCAGCAGCCGCGCCGACGACCCCTGCGCCCCGGGCACGCCGTCGGCGCCGGCGGCCTCACCGCTGGGCTCCGTGTAGGAGGGCACCGAGGCGGTCAGCACCAGCACCACATCGGTGACCCGTACCCCGCTGCGCAACTCGCCCGCGCTCCGGGCCCGTTCGACCAACTGCCCGAGCAGTTCCAGCAGTCGGGCCGGATCGGCGTCCCCGGCGCCGTCGCCCGGAGGGGGCGGTGGCGCCGCGATCTCCAGCGGGGGCACCTCACCCGCCGTTCGCTGGGCGGGGACCTGGTCCATCCGCTCCGCGTAGCGGAAGGCCTCCGGCGGAAGCAGCCGTCCGGCACCGGTGGCCACCGCCCGGGAGAGGTAGCCGGCCAGTGCGTCCCAGGGCTGCGGGTCGCCGTTCAGCGACTCCCAGGCCTGCGCCGTCAGCCAGGCGACCTCCTCCGAGGCGATCCGCCTGACCAGGACCTCCTTACTGGGGAAGCGCCGGTAGACGGTGCCGACGCCGACTCCCGCCCGCCGGGCGACCTCCTCCATCGGCGCCCCGTAGCCGAGTTCGCCGAAGACCTCGCGCGCAGCGCGCAGCACACTCTCCAGATTGCGCCGTGCGTCGACGCGCAACCGGCCGCCGCCGCCCGCACCGGAACCCGGTGCTCCCGGCGCGGACGCTGATGACGAAGCCGCTGCCGACGCCGCTGCCGGGCGTCCGTTTCGCGGATCCGGTATGGACCGTTCCCCCGCATGCGGAAGCGCATGTTCCCGCTGAACCATGACTTTAGTCCTCCCCCGTGGGCACCACGTCCGATGCGGTGCCCCCCTACGCGCACACGATGTAGCGAACCGATGACGGATTCGCAGACACCCCGACCATAGTTGAGAGCAGATCAGGCCGAACAGGGGCCTTCGCAAGACTCGGGTGTGCCGGACTCGCCCGGGAGCACCGAGTATCTCCGTCAGGGCGTAGGACATCTGCGCTGATAAGCGGATGATCGAGCGGACATTCCCGGTCGTTCTCCTCATCGCGTTCACCGCACCGGTCCCACCAGTTCAGGCGCGGACTATGTACAAGATGCCGTCGAGGGTGCGGAATGGACCGGTACTCCAACCACTCGGGGAGCGACCCCCGATGCCAGCCGGAAACGACGACCGGAAACTACGAGTCGAGACTGAGTGACGCCGGTGACCACCCCACCACCCCCAGCCGCGTCGACCCCCGCCCACCAACCCGCCCGCGCATCCGCTCCCGGCCCCGCTCCGGCCAGGATCCTGCTCGTCGGCGGCGGCCATGTCGGCCTCTACGCCGCCCTGCGGCTGCAGCAGCGGCTGCGCCCGGACGAGGCCGAACTGACCCTGGTCGACCCCAAGTCGTACATGACGTACCAACCGCTGCTGGCCGAGGCCGCCGCGGGCGCCGTCGACCCCCGCCATCTCGTCGTCCCGCTGCGACGGATACTGCCGCGCGTCCAGGTGGTGCTCGGACGGCTCAGCTCCCTCCAGCCGGCCGCCCATCGGGCCACCGTGACGGTCCCCCCACCGGTGCAGCAGCAGTCCGAACGCGATCTCCGGCTCGACTACGACCTGTTGGTCCTGGCTCCCGGCGCGGTGCCCAGGATCCTGCCGGTCCCGGGACTGGCCGAGCACGGCATCGGTTTCGGCAGCGTCCAGGAGGCCGTGTCGCTGCGCAACCACGTCCTCACCCAGCTCGACCTGGCCTCCTCCACCCGTGACGCGGCGCTCCGCGAAGCCGCGCTGACCTTCGTCTTCGTCGGCGGCGGCTACGCGGGCACCGGCGCCATCGCCGAACTGGAGGACATGGCCCGCTACGCCGCCCGCCACTACCCGGGCATCCAACCTGAGGACCTGCACTGGGTGCTGGTCGAGGCGGGTGACCGCATCCTCCCCGAGACCGAGCCCGACGTCGGCCTGCGCACCACTGCCGAACTGCGCGGACGCAATATCGAGGTCAGGGTCGGCACCCGGCTGGAGTCGGTGCACGACGGAGTCGTCGCCCTCTCCGACGGCAGTCAGTTCGCCGCCCGGACGCTGGTCTGGACGGCCGGGGTCCGGGCCCATCCGGTGCTCAGGGAGACCGGGCTCGCCTGCGACGCCCAGGGACGGCTGCGCTGCGACGCGACGCTGCGGGTGCTCGGCACCGAGGATGTCTGGGCGGCCGGTGACGGTGCCGCGGTTCCCGACCTGACCCGGCAGGGCGAGTGCTGCGCCGCCACCGCCCAGCACGCGGTACGGCAGGCCAGGGTCCTCGCCGACAACGTGGTGGCGCAGCTGCGCGGCGAGCCGGCGACGGAGTACCGCTACGAGTCCAAGGGCTCGCTCACCTCGCTCGGCCTGCACAAGGGCGTCGCCCAGCTGCGCGGCCGCGCGCTGCACGGACGTCCGGCCTGGCTGCTGCACCGCGCGGTCCACCTGCGGCGGATGCCGACGCTGGACCGCAAGGCTCGGGTGCTGGCCGACTGGATGCTGGCCGGACTGCTGAAACGCGAGATCGTGTCCATGGGCGCACTGGAGCAGCCGCGCGCCGGCTTCGAGACCCTGATGGAACTCGACCAGGACTTATGGACGGACCGGGACTGACGAACACCGGGCCGACGTTCAGAAGAACGCTACGAAACGGCTGTGAAGAGACGTCAGGTGGATGGGGCGGAAGCAGGGGAGGATTCCCCACGACACATGTGATGGGTATCTCCTAAGAGTGACCGACCCTGATGTTGCTCGCGGAGTCGATCAGCCACACTGGTCCGAACGTCCCGCCCCCCACCGTCGGACAGCCAGTTCGCCCCACTCCCACAGAAGGGTCCCGTGAACCTCACGCGCTGGAGCTCGCGGCTCCCTGGAGTACAGCGACGGTCCGCTCTGTCGCCGCAGGCCCAGAAGGCGGAACCCGGCGGCGTCCACGTCGAGCAGCCGATCGACTCCAAGGACGAGGAGTCCGACTTCGAACTCGCCGGGGACGCTGCGAACGTCCGCACGCCCCTGCCCGCTCCTGCGAAGGGCGTCACCGGGGGCGAGGGCCTGTCCGGAGCCGGGGCGAAGGGCGGCGTGAAGGGCGGCGCGAAGGGCGGTGTGGCCGCCGGGACCGCCGCTGCTCCGGCCGCCGGAGTCACCGCCCCCAGGGGCTCCTCCGACGGCTACGACCAGCCCACGGTCCACGACGTCCTAGCCCACCTCCCGGCCCTGGTGGCGGTCAGTTACGGGCCCGGTCACCGCATCGGCTACCTCAACCGTGCCTATACGGATGTCTTCGGCCCCAGGCCCACCGGAGTGCCCGCCCACCAGGTGATGCCCGAGCTGGAGGAGCTCGGCCTGCTCCCGCTGATGGACCAGGCGTTCCGTACCGGACGACCCCGCACGGTCAAGGCGCGCAAGGTCACCCACCCTTCGTTCACCAGTTCCGATCAGGGCCCGGATTCGGGGTCGGGGGCCGGTTCGGGGGCTGAGCGGCCCCGCTACTTCACCTTCGTCTGCGCCCCGGTCCGTGACAGCGAGGACCTCGGCCGTCAGGTGACCTCCCTCGCCGCGACCCACCAGCACCAGCAGGGCCGGATCACCACCAGCCCGCGCAGCCCGTTCGGCGCCCTGCGTCGTAGCACCAACGCCGCCGACGTCTGCGGTGTGCTGGTCTTCGGCGCCGAGGTCACCGACCAGGTCCAGGTCACCGAACGGCTCAGGGAGAGCGAGCGCCGCCACCGCGAGGCCGCGGTCACCCTGCAGCGCAGCCTGCTGCCGCAGAAGCTCGAACAGCCCGACGACCTCAGGGTCGCCGCCACCTACCAGCCCGGCGGCGCCGACGCCGCCGTCGGCGGCGACTGGTACGACGTCATCACCCTCGGCGGCGGACGCACCGCCCTGGTCATCGGCGACGTCATGGGACGGGGGATGCGCGCCGCCGCCGTCATGGGCCAGCTCCGTACGGCGGTCCGGGCGTACGCCCGACTCGACCTGCCCCCGCACGAGGTCCTGCAACTGCTCGACGGCCTCGCCTCCGAGATCGACGCGACCCTCATCGCCACCTGTGTCTATGCCGTCTACGACCCCAGCGAGCAGCGCCTCGTCTACGCGTCGGCCGGCCACCTGCCGCTGATGATCCGTGAGGCCGACGGCTCGGTCACCCGCCCCGAGGAGCCCTGCGGTCCGCCCCTCGGCACCGGCGGCTACCTGCACACCTCCGCCAGCGTCGCGCTGGGCACCGGCGCCACCGGCGTCCTCTACACGGACGGCCTGGTCGAACGGCGCGAGCAGGACATCGACGAGGGCCTCGACGCCCTGGCCCGCACCTTCGCCGGCGCCACCGGCCAGCCGGACGTCATCTGCGCCCGGCTGCTCCGGGCCATGGGGGTGACCCCGGACCACGACGACGATGTCGCCGCCCTGGTGTTCCAGCTCCCCGAGCGCGACAGCGAGACCGCCGAGCTGTTCCGCAGCGCCTCACTGGACCTGCTGGGCGGCGCCGAGGCGGTCTCCAGCGCCCGGGCCTTCACCAGCGGCGTGCTGTCCAGCTGGCGCCTGGGGGAGGAACTGCTCGACCTGGGCGTCCTCGCGGTCAGCGAACTGGTCTCCAACTCGTTCACCCACGGCCACCCCCCGATGCGCCTGCGGCTGCGCCGCACCGACCGCCGCCTCACGGTGGAGGTCACCGACGCCGACGACCACCTCCCGCGCCGCCGCCGCGCCGAACCGGCCGACGAGACCGGCCGCGGCATCGCCATCATCGCGACCATCGCCAGCAGCTGGGGCACCCGCCGCACCCCTGACGGCGGCAAGGCCGTGTGGTGCGACTTCCTGCTCCCCACGACACGTCAGACACCCCGTCAGTAATGGGTTTGACTTCGTGTCGGCAGCCGCCTAATGTACGTCGAGCTGCCTGAACAGGAGCTCCGAACGCGCTGAGCGCGGCCGGTCCTGTGATGAGGGCAGCCATTCCCTGGAAGTTCGGATCATGCGACCTCTGGTTCGTCATGCCCATTTCCCGGGAATGCGGCGGAATTGGCTTGCACCGAGGAATTCCGCTAGAGTTTCACTCGTCGGAACGGGCCGGAAACAACGGGCCGGGAGGACGGAAAGCGAACCGGAAACGGTCTGCTAGGCTGGGAAATGAAGGAAGCGCCCGGAGGGCTGGTGTGAAAGCCGCTCGAAGGAAGCGTCCGTACCTTGAGAACTCAACAGCGTGCCAAAAGTCAACGCCAAATGTTGATACCCCGTCCGCCTGCAATCATGTGGGTGGTCGAGGTTCCTTTGGGAAACTGTTTTACAATTTAGCGAGGACGCAGTGCACGGGACCGCCTATTCCGGTGGTTGCTGTGCCGCTCTTGCGTGATGACATTCACGGAGAGTTTGATCCTGGCTCAGGACGAACGCTGGCGGCGTGCTTAACACATGCAAGTCGAACGGTGAAGCCCTTCGGGGTGGATCAGTGGCGAACGGGTGAGTAACACGTGGGTAATCTGCCCTGCATTCTGGGACAAGCCTTGGAAACGAGGTCTAATACCGGATACGACGCATCTCCGCATGGGGTGTGCGTGGAAAGCTCCGGCGATGCAGGATGAACCCGCGGCCTATCAGCTTGTTGGTGGGGTGATGGCCTACCAAGGCGACGACGGGTAGCCGGCCTGAGAGGGCGACCGGCCACACTGGGACTGAGACACGGCCCAGACTCCTACGGGAGGCAGCAGTGGGGAATATTGCACAATGGGCGAAAGCCTGATGCAGCGACGCCGCGTGAGGGATGACGGCCTTCGGGTTGTAAACCTCTTTCAGCAGGGAAGAAGCGCAAGTGACGGTACCTGCAGAAGAAGCACCGGCTAACTACGTGCCAGCAGCCGCGGTAATACGTAGGGTGCGAGCGTTGTCCGGAATTATTGGGCGTAAAGAGCTCGTAGGCGGCTTGTCGCGTCGGATGTGAAAGCCCGGGGCTTAACTCCGGGTCTGCATTCGATACGGGCAGGCTAGAGTGTGGTAGGGGAGATCGGAATTCCTGGTGTAGCGGTGAAATGCGCAGATATCAGGAGGAACACCGGTGGCGAAGGCGGATCTCTGGGCCATTACTGACGCTGAGGAGCGAAAGCGTGGGGAGCGAACAGGATTAGATACCCTGGTAGTCCACGCCGTAAACGTTGGGAACTAGGTGTGGGTCACATTCCACGTGGTCCGCGCCGCAGCTAACGCATTAAGTTCCCCGCCTGGGGAGTACGGCCGCAAGGCTAAAACTCAAAGGAATTGACGGGGGCCCGCACAAGCAGCGGAGCATGTGGCTTAATTCGACGCAACGCGAAGAACCTTACCAAGGCTTGACATATACCGGAAACGTGCAGAGATGTACGCCCCCTTGTGGTCGGTATACAGGTGGTGCATGGTTGTCGTCAGCTCGTGTCGTGAGATGTTGGGTTAAGTCCCGCAACGAGCGCAACCCTCGTTCTGTGTTGCCAGCGGGTTATGCCGGGGACTCACAGGAGACTGCCGGGGTCAACTCGGAGGAAGGTGGGGACGACGTCAAATCATCATGCCCCTTATGTCTTGGGCTGCACACGTGCTACAATGGCCGGTACAATGAGCTGCGATACCGCGAGGTGGAGCGAATCTCAAAAAGCCGGTCTCAGTTCGGATTGGGGTCTGCAACTCGACCCCATGAAGTCGGAGTTGCTAGTAATCGCAGATCAGCATTGCTGCGGTGAATACGTTCCCGGGCCTTGTACACACCGCCCGTCACGTCACGAAAGTCGGTAACACCCGAAGCCGGTGGCCCAACCCCTTGTGGGAGGGAGCTGTCGAAGGTGGGACCAGCGATTGGGACGAAGTCGTAACAAGGTAGCCGTACCGGAAGGTGCGGCTGGATCACCTCCTTTCTAAGGAGCACTTCTACCGCTACGGCGGTCAGAGGCCAGGACACCGGCGACTGTCCGGTGCTGGTTCGCTCATGGGTGGAACGTTGACTATTCGGCACGCAGGGTCGTCGGAGATCGCTAGTACTGCACCCCTGGGTGCGTGGAGCGCGGTGTCCGGTGGGTCCTGCGGGTCGGGCACGTTGTTGGGTCCTGAGGGCGCGGCCGTATGGTCGGGTCTTCGGTGCCGGCCCCAGTGAACCTCGCGCTGTTGGTGTGGGGGTGATGGGTGGCTGGTCGTTGCTTGAGAACTGCACAGTGGACGCGAGCATCTGTGGCCAAGTTTTTAAGGGCGCACGGTGGATGCCTTGGCACTAGGAACCGATGAAGGACGTGGGAGGCCACGATAGGCCCCGGGGAGCTGTCAACCGAGCTTTGATCCGGGGGTGTCCGAATGGGGAAACCCGGCAGTCGTCATGGGCTGTCACCCGCTGCTGAACACATAGGCGGTGTGGAGGGAACGCGGGGAAGTGAAACATCTCAGTACCCGCAGGAAGAGAAAACAACCGTGATTCCGAGAGTAGTGGCGAGCGAAATCGGATGAGGCTAAACCGTAGTGGTGTGATACCCGGCAGGGGTTGCCATTGCGGGGTCGTGGGACGTTTCTTGACCGGTCTGCCGGCCGGTCGGAGAGTCAGAAACCGTATGGGTAGTCGAAGGACATGCGAAAGGTCCGGCGTAGAGGGTAAGACCCCCGTAGACGAAATCTGTACGGCTCTCTTGAGACTGTTCCCAAGTAGCACGGAGCCCGAGAAATTCCGTGTGAATCTGGCGGGACCACCCGCTAAGCCTAAATATTCCCTAGTGACCGATAGCGGACAGTACCGTGAGGGAATGGTGAAAAGTACCGCGGGAGCGGAGTGAAATAGTACCTGAAACCGTGTGCCTACAAGCCGTGGGAGCGTCTCTAGGAGGGCTTGCCCTTACTGGTCGTGACTGCGTGCCTTTTGAAGAATGAGCCTGCGAGTTTGCGGTGTGTTGCGAGGTTAACCCGTGTGGGGTAGCCGTAGCGAAAGCGAGTCCGAATAGGGCGATTGAGTAGCGCGCCCAAGACCCGAAGCGGAGTGATCTAGCCATGGGCAGGTTGAAGCGCGGGTAAGACCGTGTGGAGGACCGAACCCACCAGGGTTGAAAACCTGGGGGATGACCTGTGGTTAGGGGTGAAAGGCCAATCAAACTCCGTGATAGCTGGTTCTCCCCGAAATGCATTTAGGTGCAGCGTCGTGTGTTTCTTGCCGGAGGTAGAGCACTGGATAGGCGATGGGCCCCACCGGGTTACTGACCTTAGCCAAACTCCGAATGCCGGTAAGTGAGAGCGCGGCAGTGAGACTGTGGGGGATAAGCTCCATGGTCGAGAGGGAAACAGCCCAGAACACCGGCTAAGGCCCCTAAGCGTGTGCTAAGTGGGAAAGGATGTGGAGTCGCAGAGACAACCAGGAGGTTGGCTTAGAAGCAGCCACCCTTTAAAGAGTGCGTAATAGCTCACTGGTCAAGTGATTCCGCGCCGACAATGTAGCGGGGCTCAAGTACACCGCCGAAGCCGTGTCATTGCAACATTAACCTCCAACGAGGGTTGTGATGGGTAGGGGAGCGTCGTGTGCCGGGTGAAGCAGCCGTGGAAACGAGTTGTGGACGGTTCACGAGTGAGAATGCAGGCATGAGTAGCGATACAAGAGTGGGAAACTCTTGCGCCGATTGACCAAGGGTTCCTGGGTCAAGCTGATCTGCCCAGGGTAAGTCGGGACCTAAGGCGAGGCCGACAGGCGTAGTCGATGGACAACGGGTTGATATTCCCGTACCCGCTTTGAAGCGCCAACGTCGAACGAGACGATGCTAAGCCCGCGAAGCCGCCCCGGAGTCTTCGGACGAGGGGGAGTGGTGGAGCCGGTGACCCGGATCTTTAGTAGGTGAGCGATGGGGTGACGCAGGAAGGTAGTCCAGCCCGGGCGGTGGTTGTCCCGGGGTAAGGGTGTAGGACGTGTGGTAGGCAAATCCGCCGCACATATAGTCTGAGACCTGATGCCGAGCCGATTGTGGTGAAGTGGATGATCCTATGCTGTCGAGAAAAGCCTCTAGCGAGTTTCATGGCGGCCCGTACCCCAAACCGACTCAGGTGGTCAGGTAGAGAATACCGAGGCGTTCGGGTGAACTATGGTTAAGGAACTCGGCAAAATGCCCCCGTAACTTCGGGAGAAGGGGGGCCGGTACTGGTGACGGGACTTTGCTCCTTGAGCTGGGGCCGGCCGCAGAGACCAGCGAGAAGCGACTGTTTACTAAAAACACAGGTCCGTGCGAAGCCGTAAGGCGATGTATACGGACTGACGCCTGCCCGGTGCTGGAACGTTAAGGGGACCGGTTAGCTCTGTTTCGACGGGGCGAGGCTGAGAACTTAAGCGCCAGTAAACGGCGGTGGTAACTATAACCATCCTAAGGTAGCGAAATTCCTTGTCGGGTAAGTTCCGACCTGCACGAATGGCGTAACGACTTCTCGACTGTCTCAACCATAGGCCCGGTGAAATTGCATTACGAGTAAAGATGCTCGTTTCGCGCAGCAGGACGGAAAGACCCCGGGACCTTTACTATAGCTTGATATTGGTGTTCGGTTCGGCTTGTGTAGGATAGGTGGGAGACTGTGAAGCGGCCACGCCAGTGGTTGTGGAGTCGTCGTTGAAATACCACTCTGGTCGTGCTGGATGTCTAACCTGGGTCCGTGATCCGGATCAGGGACAGTGTCTGGTGGGTAGTTTAACTGGGGCGGTTGCCTCCTAAAATGTAACGGAGGCGCCCAAAGGTTCCCTCAGCCTGGTTGGCAATCAGGTGTTGAGTGTAAGTGCACAAGGGAGCTTGACTGTGAGACCGACGGGTCGAGCAGGTGCGAAAGCAGGGACTAGTGATCCGGCGGTGGCTTGTGGAAGCGCCGTCGCTCAACGGATAAAAGGTACCCCGGGGATAACAGGCTGATCTTCCCCAAGAGTCCATATCGACGGGATGGTTTGGCACCTCGATGTCGGCTCGTCGCATCCTGGGGCTGGAGTAGGTCCCAAGGGTTGGGCTGTTCGCCCATTAAAGCGGTACGCGAGCTGGGTTTAGAACGTCGTGAGACAGTTCGGTCCCTATCCGCTGCGCGCGCAGGAGTCTTGAGAAGGGCTGTCCCTAGTACGAGAGGACCGGGACGGACGAACCTCTGGTGTGCCAGTTGTCCTGCCAAGGGCATGGCTGGTTGGCTACGTTCGGGAGGGATAACCGCTGAAAGCATCTAAGCGGGAAGCCTGCTTCGAGATGAGGACTCCCACCACCATCGAGTGGGTAAGGCTCCCAGTAGACGACTGGGTTGATAGGCCGGATGTGGAAGCCCCGCAAGGGGTGGAGCTGACCGGTACTAATAGGCCGAGGGCTTGACCATAGCTGCTACGCGTCCACTGTGTTGTTCTGAAGAAACGACCCCCCGCTTCCGGCGGCGAGTTGGTTGATATCTTCATAGAGTTTCGGTGGTCATAGCGTGAGGGAAACGCCCGGAAACATCCCGAACCCGGAAGCTAAGCCTCACAGCGCCGATGGTACTGCAGGGGGGACCCTGTGGGAGAGTAGGACGCCGCCGAACAAAGCATTCCAGGTAAGCCCCCTGACCACCGGTCAGGGGGCTTACCTGCGTTCCCCCACCAGTGCGCACCCGGTACACCGGGGAGGCCGGACGCCACCACGGGCCGGCGGCAAGGGTGGGTGGCTTACATGGCGCCACCATTGCCGCCCACCCCCGCCCGTGGCTTGTTGCTGCTCGCTCCGCTCGCTGGCCAACCACAGCGGGGGAGCCAGACCGGTGCCGGACGCCGTTCCCGGGCCCGCGTGGCGGGGTGGGGCGTGCAGAAACGTTCCCTCTGTGTGTCTTCGGGTGAACCGGGGTCACTTCTGGGACACCGGTCACTTTCGGTACACGAATACCTGGATGAATCGGGCATAACGGCAAGATCAAGTGTCACCTTGTCCCAAAAGTGACCCCGGTTCACCCAAGGATGGGGCATTTGGGGTCACTGCCTATGCTTTTGGGTCACTCCCCCGACGCCAGAACCGGACAAAGCGGGCAGGATCCGTCGGACGAGTGACCCGAACGTATAGGCAGTGACCCCAAAACCACCCCCGGCCCCGGCAGGAACGTTTCTGCACGCCCCCACCCCCAACCGACCCGCCGCCCGGCAACCGTGCCCCGCCCCTGTCCTGGCTCCTCGTAGTTGCCGCGAGCGGAGCGAGCCACCCCAGCCACGCACGGACCAACGTGCCCCATGGAAGTGATGGTGGGTCACCGGGAGCGAACACGCACGTCGGAGACGGGGTCGGGACGGGGGCTCACCAACGGCGACGGCACTCCGCTCGGCAGTAACCAGCGATGGACTGCGAGGGACAGCCTGGATGGCAACGGCATCCTGGTCTGGATCGGCAGCTACCTCAACTCGCCGCCCCCGCCCCCCAGCATCACCCTGACGGTCTCTTGTATCTGCTGAGCATCCAGCACCGGAGGGTGTGCGGTGAGGCTAGCTACTGCCGCACCCCCACCGGCTTCTCGCGGTTGGCCTGCGAGGCGGAGCCGAGCCACTTCAGCCACCGCACTCCACCGCCACCGGCTATCACCGCAGGTGGGAGCAGTCGGGGGAGCGTGCGCCCGGTGCTGGGGCAACGAGTGTCCGAGCGAGGTCCGCCAAGTAGGTTGCAAGAGTGGTCCGGGGCCGCGAATGTGTCGGTAACTGTGTTGAACGGCACCATACTTGGAGGCGAATCAGACAATGACCGACCAGGGCTCAGCCCCATCCGCGACCTCGGCCTCGACTTCGACCGAAGGTCCGGCCGGTCCACTGCCGGGTGTCTACCGGGTCGACCCGGACCAGACGGTGATCCGATTCCGGGCCCGTTCCATGTACGGCCTGATCCCGGTGAAGGGCACATTCACGGTCGGGCAGGGGGAGTTCACCGTTGCTGAGGATGTCGCCGCGTCGACGATCGACGTATCCGTGTCGGCGGCGAGCTTCGCGAGCGGCAACGCCAAGCGGGACGAGCACATCCGCTCTGCCGACTACCTGGAGGCCGCGGCCCACCGCACGATCGTGTTCCGCAGCGCGAGCGTCCAGCAGGGGAGCGGGATCACCGCGCCCGGTGAGCTCACCGTCCGTGGCGTGACGCAGCCCTGCGTTCTGTCCATCGCCGAAGTGACCGGCGACGACAAGACGGTGACGGCGAAGGCAACCACAACGGTCGACCGCTACGCCTTCGGGCTGACCAAGCAGAAGGGGATGGTCGGGCGGCAGACCGTCCTGGAGATCGAGGTCGTCGCCGTCCGCGAGTCCGAACCAGCCCCGGCAGAGGCTTCGAGCGCAGCACCGGCCGAAGCACCGGCGGAGACCCCGGCCGAACCCCTCGCCGAGACCGCCGCCGAGACCGAAGCCCCTGCAGAGGCCCCGACCGAGGCCGCGTCCGAACCACCCGCCGAGAGTTCGACCCCCGATCAGCCCCCAAGCTGAAGCTCGGGCTCCACCGCAGCCCGCCTACGCCGCTCGGTGCCCCAGAGCAGCAGCCCCGCTACGGGGAGTGCCACGCCGAGGGTGGCGACTGCCGTCCACCCGTCGGCGCGGTAGACCGTGGAGGCGAGTTGCGAGCCGAGCGCGCCGCCGAGGAAGAAGATGGCCATGTAGGCGCTGTTGAGCCGGGCGCGGGAGTCCGGGTCGAGCTGGAAGATGACGTTCTGGCCCAGGATGAGGGTGGTCTGCACGGCCATGTCCAGCAGGATCGCTGCCGCGCCGAGGGCGATGATGCTGTGCTGGCCGACGCCGGCCAGGCCGAAGGCGAGGGCGGCGGTGAGCAGCGCCGCCGCCGTCATCGGCCGGACGAGGCCGCGGTCGGCCCAGCGTCCGGCCAGCGGCGCGACCACCACGCCGCCCGCGCCGACCAGGGCGAACAGGCCCACGCCCAGCTGGTTGTAGTGGAACGGCGCGCTGGTGAGGAGAAAGGAGACGGTGGTCCAGAAGGCGCTGAACGCCCCGAACATGGTCGCCTGGTAGAGGGCTCGCCGTCGCAGCGCCGGGTGCTGCCGCACCAGCCGGGCGGTGGAGCGCAGGAGCTCCGGGTACGGCACGCCGGTGCTCGGACGACGGGTCGGCAGGGCCGCACGCAGCACCAGGGCGAGGGCGGCCATCAGCGCTGCCGAGGCGAGGTAGACGACGCGCCAGTCGGTGGCCTCCGCGAGCAGGCTGCCGAGGGTGCGGGAGAGCAGGATGCCGGCCAGTAGCCCGCTCATCACCTGGCCGACTATGCGGCCCCGGATGTGGCTGGGGGCCAGGTCCGCGGCGAACGGCACGAGGATCTGGACGACGACGAGCGTGGTGGCGAACAGCAGCACCGCGACGAGCAGGACGGCGAATCCGGGTGCGGCGCCGGCCACGACCAACGAGACGGTGGTGATGCCCAGCAGCACGGTGACGAGCCGTCGGTTCTCCACCCGGTCGCCGAGCGGGACGATGAACAGCAGGCCCAGGGCATAGCCGATCTGACTGATGGTCACCAGCCATCCGGCGGTGGCCGCGTCGATGCCGAAGACCTGACGCAGACTGCTGAGCAGCGGCTGGGCGTAGTAGAGGTTGGCGACGGTCAGTCCGCAGGAGACCGCCAGGAGCAGGATGAGCCAGCGCGGGGGTTCTCCCGTCCCGGTCGCGGGGAGTACAGCTTCGGCGGTGGTGAACTCGGCGGGGGCGGCGGTGGTGGACTCGGGCGGCTGGGACACGCGTGTTCTCTCCCTCAGCGCTGCAGTCTGGGAACCGGTTAAACCGGTTCCAGAGGCTACCAGTTAAACCGGTTCGCGCAGTAGTGTGTCCCGCATGACGGTCACTACCCGTGCGGCTGGGGACACAGCGGACAGAGGGGCGGAGGTGGTCCGCTTCCGGGAGGGGGCGGGCAGGCTTTCGCTGGACTTCATTCGTACCCTCCGGTACCGGGGCACCCTCGGTTCCGTCGAGGAACTGGCCGATGTGACGGCCCTGGTGGCCTGGATCGGGCAGTGCGGACCGTGCGCGCGGCCCCTGGATCCCGAGCTGGTCGGGCCGACCGACGTACGGGATGCACGGAGCCTGCGGGAGGCGATCCACGAGCTGATCGCGGCCGGACGCAGCCCCGGCGGGGTGAGCTCGTCGAGCTTCCTGTCACGTGAGCTGGTGAACCGGGCGGCGGCCGTCGCGCCGCCGACACCGCGGGTGGACCCGTCCGGGGCGCTGCTCTGGATCGCCGCCGACCCGGTCGCGGCCACGCTGTCGCTGGTGGCGCGGGACGCCGTCGATCTGGTCACCTCCCCCGCGATCGCACGGGTGCGGGAGTGCGCCGATCCGACCTGCGGGGCGCTGTTCGTCGACAACTCCCGGCCGGGGAAACGGCGCTGGTGCTCGATGGGCGCCTGCGGCAATCGGGCGAAGAAGAGCACGATCCGCAGCAAGGCCGCCCAGAACAAGGACCAGGGGAAGGGCAAGGGGACCACGGGCGGCCCGGCCTGATCCGGAGCGCCTACGGCTGCTGACCGTCCTTCGGTCCCTGCTCCGGGTGCAGTTGCACGCCCGCCTGCTCGGCCAGAGCCAGGTCCAGGCTCTCCCTGCGGATCCGTCGGTCCAGGTACAGCAGGCCGTTGGTCAGCGGGGTCAGTGGCAGGACGAGCACCATGACGACGGCGAAGCCGATCCCCATCATCAGGTAGAAGAACGCCACGGCGCCGAAGCCGATGTGCGGCACGGTGGCGCTGTCGGGGGTCCGCGAGAGCTGGCCGAACACCGGCAGCAATCCGATCACGACGGCGGGCACCAGGATGAGCTGTCCGGCGACCGAGCCCACCAGGCCGACCAGGTAGGGGATGCCGAAGCTGCGCCACCAGGCGCCCTCGTTGAGCCTCCAGGCCCGGCGCAGGGCGGCGATCGGCCGCTGGTTCTCCAGCACCACGACGGGGATCACCAGCACCAGCCGGACCGTCACATACATCGCCGCCACCATCACCGGCAGCCAGAACAGCAGCAGAGTCGCGCCGAAGACCGAACCGCTCTGCGCGGCTGCGCCGAGGCTCGCGGCCAGCCCGATCACCACCACCCCGGCAGCGGCGGCGCCGAGGGTGAGCAGCAGGGAGATCCCGAGCACCCGCCACAGGTGCGGCCGCGACTCGCTCCACACCTGCCGCACCGTCACCTTCCGCCCCAGGACGGCATGGCGCAGCACGGCCGTGCAGGTGGTCGAGCAGACCAGGTAGCAGGCCAGCCCACCGAGCGCGGCGACGAGAAGGCCGCCGGCGCTGAAGCCGACGAGAGTGAGGCTCTGGCCGCTGCTCGGGCTGAAGTAGGCGTCGTCGCGGGCCGCGTCGTAGATGCTCTGCAGCGGGCTGTAGGCGACGGCGGCCAGGACGCCGAAGAGCAGGGCGCTGCCGAGGGCGGTCAGCAGCAACGGGACGTAGACCGCCAGGAAGTGGCGGCGCAGAGTGCCGAAAACGCCGCCGAATATGTCCCCCACGGAGAGCGGATGCAGCGGGATCACGCCCGGCTTGGGCGGGGGCGGTACGGGGATGAACCCCCACCCGGGGTAGCCGGGACCACCTGGTGCCCCTCCGGGCCCACCCCCGCCGGGCCAGCCGCCCGGGCCGCCGCCGCCGGCCGGGCCGCCCCACCCCGTGTTGCCGCTCATCGCTGCGCTGCTCGCTCTCACTCATGACCACCGGTGGAGTCATGAGCGTACGGGAGCGCCTTCCGTCGACGAACCTTCGATGCGGAAGCGTTGTGCGGGCTTTCGGTCCGCGAGCAGCAGCAGTTCGCCCTTGTCCAGGGCCCCGGGCGCGGACGCCGACTCGCACTCCGCCGGACCGGACCCCAGTGCGTGCAGCAGGCTGTCGATGCCGGGAGCAGGCAGCGGACCGAGTACGGCGCGGGCGTCCGCACTTGTCCACAGGCTGTGGACGGCGCGCTCGTCCCAGCGCAGCCGGGCCTGCTCGGGGGAGCGGAAGACGGCGACCCCCGCCAGGCCCAGCGGGCCGCCGCGGGCCATCAGCTCGGGCAGACCGGGGAACGGGGCGACCGCGGCCGTGTTGTCGAGCACGCACAGCAGTGGTGGGTCGAGCCGACCGGAGGATGACCGTACGGCCATGCGCCGGCCGCGCTCGACCACGTCTTCCACGAGCGCGCTCAACAGGGGCATCACGCTGCGCTGGGCACTGCCGGTGAAGCCGGCGCTGCCTGCGGAACCGTTACTGCCGACCCTGGTCTCGGTTGCGCGACCCAGTACGTAGAGAGTTCCCCGATGGCGCAGCAATGACTCCACATCAAGGCTGTCAGTTGCCGAGGAGGAAGCGGAGGGCGCGCAGGCCTGTTGCACCTGGAGCTCCGACAGCGACTCGAGCGCGCCGCCGATGCGCTGGAGCGCGGAGTCGCGCAGCTCGGTGGAGTGGGTGAGTACCGTCTGCAGCTCGCCGTCCCAGCCGTCCGCGGCGGTGTGCGGGTCGGCGTTGCGCAGGATGCCCACGGCCTCCTGGCGGTTGGTGCCGGAGGCCCAGCGGTGGATGTGCCGGAACGGGCGTCCGTCCAGTGCGGCCGCGTGCAGCCAGCAGCGGAGCACGGTCTGTGCGGTCTCCTGGATGCTGCGCTCGTGCGAGGCGCTGGAGGAGCTGGTGGAGCCGTCGCCGCGGGCGGTGGGCGCAAGCAGCGCGCGGGCCCGGACGGAGGCGACGGCGGGGTCGTCGCAGTGGTCGTGCGGGGCCCAGCGGACCCGGACGTCGGGGTCGTCGAGGGCGTCGACCAGCCGCAGCGGATCGTAGAGGCGGGCGTCCCGGTGCGCGGGGCGGGCCTCCCAGAGGGCGAGGTCGTCGGTGACGACGAGGACGGCCCCGGTGGCGGTCTCGACGGCTCGCTGCAGCAGCCGGCGGCGGTACGGGGCGGCGCCGACGTCGGGCACCAGCAGCGCGGTCATTCCCGCGGGGAAGGCGAAGGGTCTGGGGGACGGGGCCGGATCAGCAGCAGGGGGAGGCTCGCTGACGGCTTTGTAGATGGAGATGGGGGCGACAGCCGCAGGACGAGGCTCAGGTACCGGCACGGGTACGGGTACGGGCGCCGCAGCAACGCCCCCCGTCGCCTCGTGCGCCTCGTGCGCCTCGTGCGCCTCGTGCGCCTCGTACGCGCCGTGCGCCTCGTACGCCCGCTGTGCCTGCCGCGCGCTGCGCACCCGCATCCACGCCGTCAGTATCGTCAGCGCCAGCGCGATCAGCAGCGCCAGCAGCACGAAGAAGGCGGACCAGAACGCCGTGGGCGACGGCAGCTGCGCCGCCGGGGTCCCCGGCCAGGCCGCGCCCATGCTGTTGGGCCTGGTGGCCAGGGAGCGGATCGCCGTCGGCGTCCCGCCGAACGGCAGCGGATGCGGCAGCCGGCCATGCGTCACCAGCGCGCCCAGCGCCGTGGACAGCCACACCAGCGTGGTCGTGCCGAGCAGGGTCGCCAGCACGCCGACGATGGCCCCGTCCGGTATGCCCCGCCGTGGCGGCACGGCGGGGCTCCTGCCGTCGCCGTCCCAGTTCCTTGCGTCCCCCCGCCGCCCCTGGCCGCCCGGCTGCATCGACGACATCATGCCGCCGGGTCGTCCGCGAGCTGTTTGGAAGCCCGGGTGCGTTCGATGATGGCGTCCTCCGTCATCGCGCGGTCGGTGAAGACGAGCGGTCTCTCGTGCTCGGTGATCAGGTGCTTCACGACCTGGACGTTGCCGTTGACGTCCCACACCGCGATACCGGGCGACAGGGTGGGGATGATCTCCACCGCCCAGCGCGGCAGGCCCAGCACCC
Source organism: Streptomyces sp. 846.5 (assembly GCF_004365705.1). Classification (NCBI taxonomy): domain Bacteria; kingdom Bacillati; phylum Actinomycetota; class Actinomycetes; order Kitasatosporales; family Streptomycetaceae; genus Streptomyces; species Streptomyces sp. 846.5. The sequence continues at coordinate 3,748,412 of NZ_SOBN01000001.1, read as the reverse complement.
GCCCGGTGGCCCGGGCCTCGTCGGCCTTCTGCATGTAGATGGTCCTGGTCGAGGCCATCTTCAGGATCGCCGACGCCTCCTTGGCGGCGGCGCCGTCCATCACGTCCGAGAGGTGGTGCACCACCGCCACGAACGACAGGCCGAGACGCCGTCCGAACTTCAGCAGCCGCTGGAACAGCTGCGCCACGAAGGGCGAGTTGATGATGTGCCAGGCCTCCTCGACCAGGAAGATGCGCTTCTTCCGGTCCGGCCGCAGCCAGGTGTGCTCCAGCCAGACGCCGACGATGGCCATCAGGATCGGCATGGCGATGGAGTTGCGGTCGATGTGCGACAGGTCGAAGACGATCAACGGCGCGTCGAGGTCGATGTCGGTGGTCGTCGGCCCGTCGAACATGCCGCGCAGGTCGCCGTCGACCAGGCGGTCCAGGACCAGGGCGACGTCCAGGCCCCAGGTCTGGATGTCCTCCAGGGAGACCCCCAGCGCGTCGACGGAGTCGGTGTTGGGGGAGCGCAGCGTGTCGATGATGTCGCCGAGGATCGGCTGGCGCTCGGTCCTGGTGGCGATGACATGGGCGTGCGCGGCCTTCAGCGCGAAGCCGGCCCGCTCGTCCAGGCCGCGGCCCATGGCGACCTCGATGATGGTGCGCAGCAGCGCCAGCTGGCCGGTGAGGGTGATCGCCGGGTCCAGCGGGTTGAGCTTCACCCCGCCGTTGAGGGCCGCCTGCGGGTCCAGCCGCACCGGCGTTATTCCCAGCGCCCGGGCGATCAGGTTCCACTCGCCGACGCCGTCCTCACCCTGCGCGTCCAGCACCACCACCTGGCGGTCGCGAAACCGCAGCTGGCGCAGCACGTACGTCTTCTCCAGCGCCGACTTGCCGTTGCCGGACTCGCCGAGCACCAGCCAGTGCGGGGCCGGCAGCTGCTGCCCGTACAGCTGGAAGGGGTCGTAGACGTAGCCCTTGCCGCTGTAGACCTCCCGGCCGATGATCACCCCGGAGTCGCCGAGACCGGGCGCCGCCGTCGGCAGGTAGACCGCCTGGGCCTGGCCGGTGGAGGTGCGCACCGGGAGCCGGGTGGTCTCCATCTTGCCGAACAGGAAACTGGTGAAGGCGTCGGTCAGGCCGCCCACAGGTGCTGCCATGAAGGGCCTCCAGGGTCCGGGGAGAACAAGGGACGACGGGTGGTCAGCGGCGGATGCCGGTGGCGAACGGGAGGGTGTTGACGAACGCCCGGTGGTGCTCCCGGTCGCACCACTCCAGCTTGAGGTAGCTCTTGCCGGCGGAGGCGCGGATGGTCCGCTTGTCGCGGGCGAGCGCCTCCGGGTTGCGGGAGCTCACCGTGATGTAGCCGACCAGGTTCACGCCCGCCGCACCGGAGGCGAGGTCCTCGCCGCGCTGGTCGACCCGGCCGCTGTGGGCGGCGTCGCGCGGGTCGACGGTACGGTTCATCTTCGCCTGGCGGCTGGCCTCGGCGTCGTCGTTGGTCTTCTCCGTCAGCATCCGCTCGATGGCGACGTCGGTGGGCTCCAGGTCCATGGTCACCGCGACCGTACGGATCACGTCCGGCGTGTGCACCAGCAGCGGGGCCAGGAAGTTCACGCCCACCGGGGTCAGCGGCCACTCCTTCACCCACGCCGTGGCGTGGCACCAGGGCTCGCGGGTCCCGGACTCCCGGGTCTTCGCCTGGAGGAAGTTGGCGTCGGTGGCGTCCAGCTCGGCCGGCCAGGCGTTGCGCCGGGACATCGCCTGGATGTGGTCGATCTGGTGGTCCGGGTCGTACATGGAGTGCAGCAGGGACGCCAGCCGGGCCTGGCCCAGCGGCTGCCGCACCCGGATGTCGGCCTCGGCCAGCCGGGCGCAGATGTCGGTCAGCTCACGGGCCATCACCGCGGCCAGGCCCTCGTCGCCGCGTGCCCTTATGTGCGCCGTCCGGCCGATGGCGTGGGCCTCGGCGGCCAGCTCCCGGGTGTACGGCATGCAGGCGACCAGGTAGGCGCGGTGCTGCTCGGAGGAGGTGGAGACCATCGACTGGAGCTGGTCGTACGACTCCTTCAGCCACTGCGGCGAGTTCGGGTCGCCACGCCGGGCGACGTCCTTGGCGTGCGCGTCCGGGTCGGCGGGCAGGGTGCGCGCCAGCACCTGAAGCCTGGTCACGAAGCCGTCGCCGTTGGCGACGTGCTTGAGCAGCGTGCCGAACCGCTCGACCAGGGCCTCCTGGTCCTCGGAGTCCCGCAGGCCGACGCCGGGCCCCTCGATCTCGATCGCCGCGGTGACGGTCTTCCGGGTGAGGTGCAGCAGCACGGTCACCTCGTCCGGGCCGAACGGCGCGGCGAGCCAGCGGATCCGCCCGATCCCGGGCGGCGGCCCGATCTCGACCTCGCGTCCGTCCAGCTTGGTGCCGGCCTCCATCACCCCCGACCGGTAGGTGGCCGCGGCGGACGAGCGGACGGTGCGGCGGTAGCTGCGGTTGATCTCGGCCCACCGGTAGATGGTCCGCTTGCGGTACGGCATGTAGACGACGACGAAGGCCATCAGGGGGAAGGCGACCAGGCCGATCAGCCGCAGCGGGAGGAAGGAGGTGAAGAGCAGCCCCCACATCATCCCCAGGAACGCCCCGAAGATGATCAGGAAGACCTCGCCGGTCTCCCGGTTCTTCCCGATCAGGGCGTTCGGCTTGGCCTTGCCGATCAGGTAGGTGCGTCGGTAGCCACCGACGGGCTGGGTGGTCAAGGCCGCGCCCCCTTGCTCATCGTGCTGTTACCCGTGCCTGCGGGGGCGCGGTCGGACACGCCTCCGCTGTTCTGCGCCGGTGGCGCGGTGCCGCCGCCCCGGGAGCCTCGTGAGCCGTGCGCGGCGATGCCCGGCGTCACGCTGCCGCCGCCCGCGCCGCCGCCGCGGCCGCCCTGCTCGGACTCGCGTCCTGCGTGGGTGTTGATGCCCTGCTTCATGAAGTTCGCCGGACCGTTCACCACGGCCGAGCCCGCGCTGACCGCGGACGCGCGGGCCTGCCGCATCGCGGCCATGTCGTCGCCGAAGCCCGGCACGAAGCGGTAGATCGCGGTGCTCGCGAAGATCGACAGGGCGAGGATCGCCAGTCCGGCGAGGACGGTGGAGAAGGCGTCGTTCGCCCCGGCGTTGGAGGCGATGGCTCCGGCCAGGCCCAGGATGATCACGATCACCGGCTTGATCAGGTCCACGGCCACCATCAGCCCGGCCCAGCGGCGGACGTGCTTCCACAGCTGACGGTCCACCAGCCCCGCGTAGACGGCGGTGCCGAGGAGCGCGCCGACGTAGAGCATCGCGGCCCGGATCAGCATCTCCAGCCACAGCACGGCGGCGGCGAGGATCGCCACCAGGGAGACCAGGACCTGGATGATCGGACCGCCACCGAGGTTGCCTCCCGTGAGGGTGGTGGCGAAGGTGCCCAGGTAGTTGGTGGTGTCCGTTTTGGTCCCCGAGGCGATGGCGGCGGTGATCCCGTCTGTGGCGCTGACGACGGTGTAGAGCACGAGCGGGGTGAACGCCGAGGCGATCACGGTCAGCCAGAGGAAGCCGACGGCCTCTCCTATCGCGGTGTAGATCGGCACACCGCGGACGGCCCGCTTGGCCACTGCGAGGAGCCAGAAGATGAGGGTCAGGAAGGTGGAGGCGGCGAAGACGACGGCGTACTGCTTCAGGAAGGTCGCATTGGTGAAGTCGACATTGGTCGTCGAGTTGATCCCGTCCGAGAGCTTCCGCACCACCCAGGCGGCGGCGGTGGAGCAGCCGTTGGCCAGCGACTGCAGGGGGTCCAGGGTGGTGCCGGAGGCCGGGTTGATGTTGACGTTGCCCTGCTCGCAGATCGACTTTCCCGGACCGATGAGCCCGTTGCAGTTGACGCTCGGGCTCGGACTCGGAGAGGGAGCAGCGGAGGCGACGCCGGCGAGATAGATGACCGTCAACTGGAGCGTGGTCAGAGCACCCGCCAACAGACCGATGCGACGTGGATCAGCGCGCATAGCGAAGCCCTCCGAACTGGTTGACTGCGGCGGAGAGCGACTGGGCCGTCGAGGCCTGCTGATTGCCACTGATGGGAGCGGGACCGTCCACTGAGGTGTAGGAGTCGATCTTCCAATCGTTCCCACTCCACTGCATCTGCATGGTGAGCGTGTACCAGTACTCGGTCACCGGCTTGGTCGAGCCGGTTCCGGCCAGGCCTCCGAGCTGGTCGCTCCAGACCTCGACCGTTGCCTTGTCGCCGCTGTAGTTGTCCAACTTGGTGCCGACCGGAAGTGGTCGGCTGACGAAGGTGAGCCCGGCGGGGGCAACGCCGTCATTGAGTCCGAGCGTCTTGTTGAGCTGCGCGTACTGGGAGTCCAGAGTGCTCTGCAGGCGGGCCGTCGAGGAGGGTGTGGTGACCGTCGTGACTATGGCGTGCCGCTTTGCCGAGGCGTACATGTCGCTGGACCCCAAAGCATCTGCATAGTTCACCGCCGCGGACTGCGCGCCCTCGCTGGTGTGCGGGAAGCCTGTGGCGATGCCGTTCTGGGTGGTTGTCACCGGCTGGGTCCCGGTCGGGGCCGTCGCGCCGTCGCCCGAGGTGGCCGCCTTCGCGGCCCCGCTCGATGTGTGCGTAGTCGCAGACGTCGTCCCGCTGGTGCGGTTGAGCACGGCCACCGCCAGCACCAGGACGGCCACCATGGCCAGGACCGCGACCAGCGTCCGCAGGGATCGACGACCACCCGCCTCCGGTGTGCCGGGTGACGGAGTCCCGGCCGGATAGCGGGTACGCGTATGCGGCTGGTCGTCAGGCGCTGACACAGCGGCCCCCTTGGGACGAGGGTGGGCAGGTAGACAGTTGCTGGCTACAGGTGGACAGGGACCATCGCGACGATGGCACCCGGACGGCGGCCCGTGGGGAGGGTTTTGCCGAACCGGTACATATCGTCGTACGGCAGGGTGATCAGATTAGACGTCTCGTCAGATCGCCATGCCATACACAATGGTGAACAACGTACCGAGCGATCCGATGATGAACACGCCGGTCAAACCGGCGACGATCAGTCCCTTCCCCTGTTCCGCACTGAAGGTGTCCCGCAGAGCCGTGGCGCCGATCCGCTGCTTCGCCGCGCCCCAGATGGCGATGGCGAGACAGCCGAGGATGGCGACGGCCATGATGACCTCCACCATCGTCTTGGCCTCGGAGCCGAGACTGGCGAAGGGGCCCCAGTTGGGGGCGATCCCGCCGATGATGGTGTTGATGTTGCCGCTGCCAGCACTGAGATACAAAACAATCACCTACCTGATCATCATTCAAAGCCCTGCACCCGGCCGTGGTGTAGGGCCCGGCCCTATTGTTGGCCAGAACCGAAGTCGACTTGGCCACTTTCCAGAGGATCGTCGTTGAGTTGTGTGCCACAGGTGCCAACATTGGGCCTCATGGGTCCTGCAGCCGCTTGGTCGAGCCTACCGCTAACCGTGTGTATCACCAGTGATTGCGCAGAGCAACGCCCTGGTCCAGACTCTGTGGGGGCATCTGCGGGCACTCGAGGCAAAGGCCGGTGGCACATGCGCACTACCACGCCATTCCTGCACTCCGGCGCTTCATGACGCTCCGTCGGGCCTGGGCCCTCATCAGTGGAGGCGGCGTCACCGCTCTCGGCGTCGCACTCTTTGTCGTCATTGGCACGTACACCGCCTCGGGGTCGATGGTGCAGGCCCAGGCCCAGGGCGCGGTCCAGCTCGCGCCGGGGACCGTGCCGTCGAGCTATGCCGCACTCATCCAGAAATGGGGCACCCTGTGCCCCGAACTGACGCCCCCTCTGCTGGCGGCGCAGATGTACCAGGAGAGCGGTTTCAACGCCAAGGCGGTGAGTCCGGTCGGTGCGCAGGGGATCGCCCAGTTCATGCCGGCGACCTGGGCCATCTATGGGATCGACCCGACTCATACCCATACGCCGGACGTATGGAACCCCGCGGATGCCATTCCTTCCGCCGCGACCTACGACTGCGCCCTGGCCAAGGACACCGCCAACGTCCCCGGCAACCACACCGCCAACATGCTGGCCGCCTACAATGCGGGCCCGTACGCGGTGATAAGCGCCAAGGGCGTGCCCTCCTTCGCGGAGACCCAGAACTACGTCAGCTCCATCACCAAGCTCGCCGAGTCCTTCACCGGGGCCACCACCATCAGCTACTCCAGCCAGGCGGCCGGGGCGATCTACTACGCGCAGACCAAGCTGGGCACCCCGTACCTCTGGGGCGGTGAGGGGCTGGCCTCGCAGAACTACCAGTTCGACTGCTCCGGGCTCACCCAGGCGGCGTACGCCAGCGTGGGCATCACCCTTCCCCGGGTCGCCGCCGACCAGTGGTACGCCGGTCCGCATCCGAGCCGCAGTCAGCTCCAGCCGGGCGACCTGGTGTTCTTCTCGCACAGCGCGAGCGACCCGACCCAGATCCACCATGTGGGGATATACGTCGGCGGCGGCATGATGATCAACGCACCGCACACCGGCGCGGTGATCCGCTACGACTCCATCGCCTCCGAGGGCGACTACTTCGGCGCGACCCGGGTCACCGCCGGCGGCGCCGCCGCGCTGCCGACCCTGCAGCCCGGCGGGACCATCGCCAACGGAGGAACAACCGTCACCAGTTGAGGCTGCCGTCTCAGCATGTGAGCATGCGTCACAGGGTGGACCCAACCTTGTGGCGGTGCGGTGAGTGTCTCGTTACGTTCCAATAACTTCGGTCTCGACCGGAACACTTTGGGCGATTCGCGCCGTTGTGCCCGATGCAGGAAGAGGACACTTGACCTTGCCGTTCCGGGGCTCCGGCGGTCGGGATTCCTCTCCGTCGAAGCAGGACGTGTCGGGCGAAGAGATCGCGGAGGTCTGGCGTGGCGACGTTGATGCTGCTGTCTGACGGCGGGAGCGGGGACATCGACTGGTCCCTGACCTCCTCCGTCAACGGGCTGGCCCGTGACCTGCCCCACGCGGTCGACAGCGCGCTCGGATTCCTCGGCGAGTACGGGGTGCCGCTGGCCTCGCTCCTGGTGCTGCTCGGCGCCTGGCTCTGGGCCCGGCGCCGGCCCGACGCGGCCGAGTCGGTGGCCGCGGTGCTCTGGGCCGGACTGGCGGCCGGAGTGGCGCTGATCCTCAACGTCCCGGTGCGTGCGATGGTGGAGCGGCCCCGGCCGTTCGTCTCGCATCCCGGGCAGCTGGACCTGCTGATGAACCATCAGGCCAACGGCTCCTTCGCCAGCGACCACGCCACCTTCACCATGGCGCTCGCGGTCGGGCTGCTGCTGGTCAACCGCAGGTTCGGGCTGATCGCCCTGGGCCTGGCCGGGTTCGAGGGACTGCTGCGGGTCTTCATGGGCGTCCACTACCCCACCGACGTCATCGGCGGCTTCGCCCTCGGCACGGCCACGACGCTGCTGCTGGCCCCCATCGCCATGGCGGTGCTGGCCCCGTTCGTGCACGCGGTGACCCGCACCTCGCTGGCCACCCTGGTCCGGTCGCCGCGCCGGGTCCGCCGCACCCGGGTGGCCGCCCGGCCGGCCATGTCCCTCCCGGGGACCGCCGACAGCCCCGACAACCCCGACACCCCGGACGAGCTCGCCGCGTAACGGCTCATCCCACCGGCACCGACTGCGGGAAGCGGAACATCCCGCTCGGGTCGTACGCCCGCTTCACCGTCCGCAGCCGGGCCGCGTTGGCGCCGTAGTACGCCTGCTCCCAGCCGGACAGCCGCGGGTCGATGTAGTTCTGGTAGGCCTGCCCGCTCGCGTACGGGCGCATCGCCGACCAGACCCCGTTCAGCCACGCCCAGGAGCGGTCGGCGCCGCTGCCGCCCACCACGCCGTCCGGGTAGTTAGCGGTGTACTGCGCCAGGAACAGGCCGTTTCGGTGGACGAACGCGGTGTCGGACGCGCCGACCCGGTTGATGGCGCCGCCCAGCGCGTCGAAGGCCACCCCCGCGCTGCCGCCCGCCGGGCCGGTGCGCGGGTAGCGGGTGATCGCCGCGACCAGCGCCTCGGCCCCCGCCTCGCTGAGCGGACGGGTGAACACGTCCGACTTGGCGCCGTAGGACTCGCGGGTGACCCGGCCCGAGGGGTTCTGCCCGGGCAGGCTGCCGGGGAGGTGCGCGGCCGCCTGCGACCAGCCCGAGACCCCGCCCATCACCTGCATCGTCTGCAGATAGGAGCGGGTGTGCAGTGAGACCGAGGACGGTGCGACGGCCAACTGGCCGACCAGGTTCGACAGTTCGCTCTGCGGGCCCAGGTAGTTGACGGTGGTGCCGAGCTGGGTCCGTCCGTCCGCCCACACCAGCAGGTGCAGATCGGCCCACAGGGCGTCCGGCGCGCTCGGCGCCCAGGCCTGCCAGGCCCGCACCACCGCGGCCGCCTTGGACCACGGCCAGGAGAGGAAGCCGTAGGCGCACTCCGCCGCCGAGTGGGTGCGGAACGACAGCGAGGTGACCACGCCGAAGTTGCCCCCACCCCCGCCGCGCAGCGCCCAGAAGAGGTCGGAGTGGCTGGAGGCACTGGCCGTACGGATCTGCCCGTCGGCCGTCACCACCTCTGCGCTGCTGATGTTGTCGCAGGTCAGGCCGTATGCGCGGCCGGTGACCCCGACCCCGCCGCCGAGCGCGAGACCAGTGACGCCGACCGTCGGGCAGGACCCGGCCGGGATGGTGACGCCCCGTCCGGCCAGGCCGGCGTAGACGTCGATGAGCCGCGCGCCGGCCCCCACCGTGGCGCTGCCGCCGGAGGCGGCGACCGAGTTCAGCTTGCCGACGTCCAGGACCAGGCCGCTCCCCGAGGACCAGCCGCCGTAGCTGTGCCCGCCGCTGCGCGCCGCCACCGGGACGCCGTGCTTCCGGGCGAAGGCGAGGCAGGTCGCCACGTCGTGCGCGCCGGCGACGTAGGCGACACCGCTCGGCTGCAGCGAGTCGTACTGCGGCTGGAACAGCCGCCGGGCCGAGTCGTAGCGGCTGTCGCCGGGCCGGATCAGCAGTCCGTCGAGATCCTTGGCCAGCGCGGTCCAGTCCGCGGCCTTCGCCGGGGTGGTGGCGGCGTTGGATGAGGCGGAGGCCGTGCTCGACAGAGCGGTGCCCGTGCCCGCGGCCGACCCGGAGCCGACGACGGTCGCACTACCGCTCGTGCCGCCGCCCTTCGAACACGCGGTCAGACCGGCCACTCCCGCCGCCGCGGCCACGCCGGCCGCCGCCCCGGCCCGCAGCACGGTCCGCCTGGAAGTGATCGTTTCGCCCATGCCGGACCTCTTCTCGGAGCAGCAGCCGTACGTCTCGACCGCAGTGACGTCGGAACCGTACCTGCCGGTTCGCCCGGTTCTGCGCTCCTACTGCTGCGCCTCGTGCTTCGCGGCGTCCTTGCGGGCCTTGTCCCGCGAGCGCCGGGCCGAGGAAATCCAGCCGCAGGTACAGCGTGCCGTCGCGAAGGAGCCCTTCTCGTCGATGCTCGTCCGGTGGGTCAGAGCCGCCGGAGCAGCCCCGGGTATCGGGGAAGCGGGATCCGGCTGTTCGCTGTGCACATGGATCACGGTAGCCCGCCGGGTTCCCAACGTGCCTCCCTCGGGGGGCCGTAACCTCCGGCACCTTTTCTCGTTGGTGCTGGGGAGCCCGGATTCGGGTGTGTGACTGTCGCAGGTGTTGTACGAGGGATGGGTGTGCTCCGTGGTCAACCGACAGGGCCTTCGCGCCGCAGGCGCCGTATCGGTCGCCGCCGCCATGACCGGCCTGCTGACGGGAGTGCTGTCGGGTTGCTCCAGTGCCGGGGGCGGCAGCAGCTCGGACGCGGCCGCGGCGGCCGCCAGGGCGGGCGCCGCCGACACCCTCGCCGCGGACCCGCTGACCGCGGTGCGCAACGCCGCCGACATCACCGGCCGCACCGGCTCGGTGCAGGACACGACCACGCTGCAGACCGCCTCGCCCACCAAGAAGGTCACCCTGCACGGGACGGGCGTCTACAACTACAGCACCCGTCTGGGCCGGATGGAGGTCACCGTCCCGCCCGGCGGCAGCACCACCGGCAGGCTCGTCGAGGTGGTCAGCCCCGGCATCGTCTACATGCAGAACAGCGGGGCGAAGGTCCCGGCGGGCAAGTGGGTGGAGGTCAACGTCGAGCAGCTGGCCGACGGCAACCTGGTGAGCAGCGGGGCGACGGACCCCGCCAGCGCCGCCAACGCCCTGCGCGGTGCGCAGACCGCCCAGCTGGTCGACGCCGGCACGGTCGGCGGCGTCCTGCTCAAGCACTACAAGGGCACGCTCGACCTGGCCAAGGCGTCCTCCGCCACCGGCGGCGGCGCCGGGGCCGGTCTCGCCCTCGGGGCGAGGACCTTCACGGTCAAGCAGGTGCCCTACGAGGTCTGGCTGGACGAGCACGGCCGGATCCACCGGGTCACCGAGAACTTCACCTTCAGCCAGGTCGCCGGCTCGGCCGCGGCGAAGGACCAGGTCCAGGTGGTGTCGGACTCCGCGTTCTCGGGCTTCGGCGTGCCGGTCAGCGTCTCGTTGCCGACCTCCAAGGACATCTACGGGGCCCAGTCCTCGAAGTGACGCAACGGGATGCCCCGGGCATAAGCGGCTCCGGTAGTGCGCTTGTGCCAAACGGGGGGCAGGGAAATGACCCAGATGTGCCATGCGCGCCCCCTGCGCGCTCCCTACTCTGGTCGGAGGGTCGACTACTCCGTTCCCTGACGAGGAGGTGGTTCGTGTGGCTGCGCACGACCCGGTGGCCCTCGCGGAGATTGAGCTGTACGGCGAGTTGATCATCGCCGCCGCGGCCACCCCTTTCGACCGCCTCTCCCCGGACCGCATCGACCAGGTCCTCCGAGTGGCCGCAACCCGCTCCACCGACCACCCCGACGACGACCCGGAACGCCACCCACCCCGCGTCCCGGCCCAGCGCGAGGGCCTTCCCTAGGCAGTCAGCTCCGCAGCAGGCGGGCGATGGCTGCCGTGGCTTCGGCGACTTTGTCCTCGCCCTCGGGTTCGCCGTTGGTGACGGCTTCCGCGACGCAGTGGCGCAGGTGTTCCTCCAGCAGGCTCAGGGCGAAGGACTGGAGCGCCTTGGTGCTGGCCGAGACCTGGGTCAGGATGTCGATGCAGTAGACGTCCTCCTCCACCATGCGCTGAAGCCCCCGGATCTGACCCTCGATCCGGCGGAGCCGCTTGATGTGCGCGTCCCGCTGGGGGCTGTACCCGTGCGGACCGTGCGGGGACGCCTTGGACGCCGCCGCTTCCCCGACTGCTTCCGCTACCGCTGCCGCTGTGTTTTCCGCCACCGCTCCATCGTATGGCGCGGCGGTGAGGTGCGGTCATTCGTGAAGGCGGTGTGAACGTCCTGACATCGGGGGGAAGCTTTCCGGCCGACCTTCCGTCACACTGATGGTGCACAGCCCCTGCGAGGTGTTCTGCTGTTTTGTAGGCGAGGATGAACCCAGGCACGGGTGCCGGCGGCTGCCACCCACGTGGACTGCCACTACCCCAGTGGAAAGGCGGAGCCCACGCAGCGCCTAGCATCGCATCGACCGCACCCTGTACTTCGGAGACCTCTGTGCGTATTCGTCTGACCCCCCGGGAGACGAGCTTCTATGACATGTTCGCCGCATCGGCGGACAACCTTGTCACTGGCTCGAAGCTCCTGCTGGAACTCCTCGGCGCGGACGTCTCGGCGCGGCCGGAACTCGCCGAACGGATGCGCGCCGCGGAACACGCGGGCGACGACACCACGCATGCGATCTTCCACCAGTTGAACTCCTCCTTCATCACCCCGTTCGACCGGGAGGACATCTACAACCTGGCGTCGTCGCTGGACGACGTCATGGACTACATGGAGGAAGCGGTCGACCTGGTCGTCCTCTATGAGATCGAGGCCCTCCCCAAGGGCGTCGAGCAGCAGATCGAGGTGCTGGCCCGGGCCGCCGACCTGACGGCTGCCGCGATGCCCGGCCTGCGCACCATGGACAACCTCGCCGAGTACTGGATCGAGGTCAACCGGCTGGAGAACCAGGCGGACCAGATCCACCGCAAGCTGCTCGCCCATCTGTTCGGCGGCAGCTACGAGGCCATCGAGGTGCTGAAGCTCAAGCAGATCGTGGACGTCCTCGAAGAGGCCGCCGACGCGTTCGAGCATGTGGCGAACACGGTGGAGACCATCGCGGTCAAGGAGTCCTGACCCCTTGAGCATGTTCGGACTGATCCTTGTCGTGGGCGTGGCGTTCGGCTTCGCCTACACCAACGGATTCCACGACTCGGCCAACGCGATCGCCACCTCGGTGTCGACCAGGGCGCTGACGCCCAAGGTCGCGCTGATGATGGCCGCGGTGATGAACCTGGCCGGCGCGTTCCTCGGTGTGGGGGTCGCACAGACCGTCAGCAAGGGCATCATCGAGACGCCGCACGGCACCAAGGGGATGGTCATCCTCTGGGCCGCGCTGATCGGCGCGATCACCTGGAACCTGGTCACCTGGTACTTCGGACTGCCGTCCTCCTCCACCCATGCGCTGTTCGGCGGGATGGTGGGTGCGGCGATCGTCGGCGGCACCGACGTGTACTGGACCGGGGTGTGGGAGAAGGTGATCATCCCGATGATCACCTCACCGGTCGTCGGCCTGATCCTCGGCTTCCTGGTGATGCTCGCCATCATGTGGATCTTCCGTCGCGCCAACCCGCACAAGGCCAAGCGCAACTTCCGGATGGCGCAGACCGTCTCCGCGGCGGCGATGGCGCTCGGCCACGGCCTGCAGGACTCGCAGAAGACCATGGGCATCGTGGTGATGGCGCTGACCATCTCCAACCACTACTCCGGCCACGACATCCCGATCTGGGTGAAGGCCAGCACCGCGTTGGCGCTGTCGCTGGGGACCTGGGCCGGGGGGTGGCGCATCATGCGCACCCTGGGCCGGAAGATCATCGAGCTGGACCCCCCGCAGGGGTTCGCCGCGGAGTCGGTCGGCGCGACGATCCTGTACGTCACGGCCTACGCCTACAAGGTGCCGGTCTCGACGACGCACATCATCACCTCCGCGATCATGGGTGTCGGTGCGACGAAGCGGGTGCGCGCGGTGCGGTGGGGGGTTGCCAAGAACATCGTGATCGGGTGGTTCCTGACGATGCCGGCTGCGGGGATCGTTGCTGCCGTGGTGTTCTGGGTGAGCTGGTGGATCATCGGGTGACCGTTGGTCTGGGTTGCTGTTCGCGCGCGCTTTGAATCAGCAGAGCCCCCGCGCCCCTATGGATGTGGTGAAGGGCCCGCTCACAGGTGAGCGGGCCCTTCGAGTACTCCGTGGCGGCACCGCCTAGCAGCGCCACGGAGTAGTACTTGTGCGCAGAGATCCGCCGGGCACCCCCAGGGGCGCGGGGAACTGCGCGAGAACCCCCAACGGCGGGTCAGCCGGGGCAATTCCTCAGCCGAACCGTCCCGAGATGTAGTCCTCCGTGGCCTGGACCGACGGGTTGGAGAAGATCTTCTCCGTCGCGTCGATCTCGATCAGCCGTCCCGGCTGACCCACGGCCGAGAGATTGAAGAACGCGGTGCGGTCGCTCACCCGGGCTGCCTGCTGCATGTTGTGGGTGACGATGACGATGGTGAACTGCTCCTTGAGCTCCCCGATCAGGTCCTCGATGGCGAGGGTGGAGATCGGGTCCAGGGCGGAGCAGGGCTCGTCCATGAGCAGGACCTGGGGCTCGACCGCGATGGCGCGGGCGATGCAGAGCCGCTGCTGCTGGCCGCCGGAGAGGCCCGCGCCGGGACGGTCGAGGCGGTCCTTGACCTCGTTCCAGAGGTTGGCGCCCTTGAGCGACCGCTCCACCGCCTCGTCGATGACCTTCTTGTTCCGCACCCCGTTGAGCTTGAGGCCCGCCGCCACGTTCTCCTTGATGGACATGGTGGGGAAGGGGTTGGGGCGCTGGAAGACCATGCCGACGGTGCGGCGGACGGCGACCGGGTCGATCCCGTTGCCGTAGAGGTCCTCGTTGTCGAGCATGACCTTGCCCTCGACCCTGGCCCCGGGCACGACCTCGTGCATCCGGTTCAGGGTCCGCAGGAAGGTGGACTTGCCGCAGCCGGACGGGCCGATGAAGGCCGTCACGGAGCGGGGTTCGACGGTCATGGAGATGTCCTCGACCGCTCGGAAGTTGCTGTAGTAGGCGTTGAGCCCGCTGACGTCGATGCGCTTGGCCATGATGTGTGGTGTCCGTTCGATGAGTCTGGGGTGTGACGTGACCAGCCGACGCGCGTCAGCGCGAAGCCTTCGGGGCCTTCCAGCGGGCGATCCCGCGGGCGACCAGGTTGAGCAGCATGACCAGCGCGATCAGCACCAGCGCACCACCCCAGGCCCGCGCCTGCGAGGCGTCGGTCCCTGCGGAGTACTGCTGGTACACATACAGCGGCAGTGAGGACTGCGGGTCCTTGAAGGGATTGGTGTTGATCACATCAGTGCCGAAGACCAGCATCAGGATGGGTGCGGTCTCGCCGATGATGCGGGCGATGGCCAGCATGACACCGGTGGTGATTCCGCCGATGGCGGTGGGGAGCACGATCCGGAGGATGGTCAGCCACTTGGGCACGCCCAGGGCGAGACTGGCCTCGCGCAGCTCGTTGGGGACGAGCTTGAGCATCTCCTCGGTGGAGCGGACCACGACCGGGAGCATCAGGATCATCAGCGCGAGGCTGCCGGCGAAGCCGGTGTACTGCTGATTGAGGATCACGATCCAGAAGGTCAGGATGAACAGGCCGGCGACGATCGAGGGGACACCGGTCATCACGTCGACGAAGAAGCTGACGGCCTTGGCCAGCGCGCCGCCGGTGCCGTACTCGACCAGGTAGACGGCGGTCAGGATGCCGAGCGGGGCGGAGACCAGGGTGGCGATGCCGACCTGCTCCAGGGTGGCGATGAGCGCGTGGTAGAGCCCGCCGCCGACCTGGTTGGGCGAGATCAGGTTCATCGAGTGGGTCAGGAAGGTGCCGTTGATGACACTGGCGCCCTTGTTGATCGTGTAGTAGAGCAGGCCGAACAGCGGCAGCAGGGCGAGCAGGAAGGCCACCCAGACCAGGCTGCTGACCAGTCCGTTCTTCGCCTGGCGCGGGCCCTCGACCTGACGGGCCAGCAGGTACTGGCCGGCCACGAAGAAGATCGCGGCCATCAGGGCCCACTGCAGCTTGCTGGTGATGCCGAAGCCGGCGCCCAGGCCGACGGCGAGGGCGACGGCGCCGACGACGGTCGCGGCCGGGGCCCAGCGGGGGAGGCGGCGCTCCTTCAGCGAACCGTTCAGCGGGGAGCGGCGCGAGGAGGTGGTGATGGTGCTCATCAGGCGTTCGCCCCCGAGTATTCCTTGCGACGGGCGATGATCAGGCGAGCACCACCGTTGACCAGCAGGGTGATGAGGAACAGGACCAGACCGGAGGCGATCAGCGCGTCACGTCCGACGCCCTGGGACTCGCCGAACTGGGTGGCGATGTTCTGGGCGATGGTGCTGCCGCCCGGGTCGGTCAGGTGGAAGCTGAGCAGCAGGCTGGGGGAGAGCACGGTGGCCACGGCCATGGTCTCGCCGAGGGCGCGGCCGAGGCCCAGCATCGAGGCGCTGATGATGCCGGAGCGGGCGAAGGGGAGCACGGAGGTGCGGATGACCTCCCAGCGGGTGGCGCCCAGCGCCAGTGCCGCCTCCTCGTACATCCGGGGCACCTGCAGGAAGATCTCACGGCTGACCGCGGTGATGATCGGCAGGATCATGATGGCCAGCAGCACGCCCACGCTGAACAGGCTGCGCGGCTGGGCGCCGGGCTGCGACTGGCCGAAGATGTAGGTCCAGCCGAAGTACTGGTTCAGCCAGGCGTTGACGCCGAGCATGTGCGGGACCAGGAACAGCGCGCCCCAGAGGCCGTAGACGATGCTGGGGACGGCGGCGAGCAGGTCGATCACATAGCCGAGGGCCTGTGCCATCCGGCGCGGGGCGTAGTGCGAGATGAACAGGGCCACCCCGATCGCCACCGGCACCGCGATGATCATGGCGATGATCGCGCTGACGATCGTGCCGAAGGCCAGAACGGCGATCCCGAAGGAGAGCGGCGCTCCCTCCTGGGTGTTCCACTCGAAGGTGGTGAGGAAGTTGCCCTGGTCGTGGCTGATCGCGTTGACCGAGCGGATGGTGAGGAAGACCGCGATGGCGGCCATCACCACCAGCAGCACGATGCCGGACCCGCGCGAGGAGCCGGCGAAGAGCCGGTCGCCTATGCGGGCCTTGCCCTTCCCCCGCCTGCTGCCCGCGAACGCGGGCACGGCGTCGGACGTGCCGGAACCCCGCGGCGGCCCGGTGGGGCTGGCGGCGAGGAGGTCTTCGTTGGGAGGCACGTCCTGAGGAGGCGCCGTGTCGGGTGTGTCCATGACTTCTCCGGTCTGGGTGGCGGCGCCCTGGGGACGTCGCCTGGCGGCGGTGCACCGGACTGACGGTCGGTCGGAACTGCGGTGAGGTGGTGCGAGTGGTGCGGGGCGGTGCGGGGTGGCGCCGGCCGGTCCTGTCTCCCCCCGAGGGACAGGACCGGCCGACGCCGGCTGTGGTGCTGCGAGCTACCGGCTGGGACTAGGAGAGCGCGGCGATCTCGGCGGCGACCTTGGCCTGGAGCGCGGCCGGCAGCGGGAAGTAGCCGAGCGAGGAGATCGAGCTCTGGCCCGCGGCGCTGACGGTGTAGTTCAGGAAGGCCTTCAGGGCCGGCAGGGTCGCGGCCTTGTTGCCCTTGTCGCAGACGATCTCGTAGGTCAGCAGGGTGATCGGGTAGGCGCCCTCGGCCTTGGTGGCGTAGTTGAGCTTCTGCGCCAGGTCCGCGCCGGTGCCGACGGTGGTCGCGTCCGCGACCGCGGTGGAGGCGTTGGCGGCGGTGGCCTCGACCGGGGCGGAGGCGCCGGTCGCGATCTTCGCGGTGCTGATGTTGCCCGCGGTGGCGTAGGAGAGCTCGAAGTAGGAGATCGCGCCCTTGACCGACTTCACCTGGGCGGCGAGGCCCGAGGAGCCGGTGGCGGACTGACCCGACTTGGCCGGCCACAGCTTGGCGGGCGTGTAGGGGAAGTCGGCCTTCGCGGTGGCCGCCAGGTAGGCGGTGAAGTTGGCGGTGGTGCCCGAGCCGTCCGTGCGGTGGAAGGTCTGGATCGGCAGGTTCGGCAGCGTGGCGGTCGGGTTGAGCGCCTTGATGGCCGCGTCGTTCCAGTTGGTGATCTTGCCGTTGAAGATCTTCGCCAGCGTGGAGGCGTCCAGGATCAGGCCGGTCACGCCGGGGACGTTGTAGCCGATCGCGATCGGGCCGCCGACCATGGGCAGGTCGATCGCGGTGCCGCCGGGGCAGGAGGCCGCGGCAGCGGCGACGTCCGTGGCCTTCAGGGCGGCGTCGGAGCCGGCGAAGGCGACCTTGCCGGACTCGAAGCTGGTGATGCCCGCGCCGGAACCGGTGGGGTTGTAGTTGACGGTCACACCGGGGCACTTGGCCTGGAAGTCCTTGACCCACTGGGTCACGGCGTTGGCCTGTGCGGTGGAGCCGGCGCCCAGCAGCTGGCCGCTGCCGCAGTCGGAGCCGCCGGCCGCGCTGCTGGAGCCCGCTGCGGCGGTGGCAGCCGCGCTGGTGCTGGTGCCGCCGGCGTTGTTGTTGTCGGAGCCGCACGCCGCGAGCGTCAGCGAGCTGACGACCGCCACGGCGCCGATGGCGAGGGCCTTGGTGCGGCCGTTCCGCTGGAGCTTCACTTGGTGTCCCTTTCTGGGGGCCGCAGGCTGGGATCCGCCGTTTCGGCAGTCTCTGACCTGGGGCTTCGGTGGTGTCCGGGGCCTTGCGACCTCCGATAACCAGGACGTTAGGCGGGGGAGGTGAAGCGCCAGGCCAGCGCAAATGAACGGAAGGTGAACCTCGGACGGACGCCGGGATACGCAGTGCGGTAGTAACGGTTTCGCCACGGTGTCAGCACGACGGGGTAAACCTGACGAGGAATCAGAAGTCCTCGCCGAGCAACTCCTCCAGCAGTGCGTCGACCAGCTCGCGGTCGTGCTCGTAGCTCAGCCGCTTGCGCGCCTCCGAGGCCGGCAGCCACACCATCCGGTCCACCTCGCGGTTGGGCGTGAACACCCCGCTGACCCGGACCGCGGCCCAGTAGCGCACCCGCTTCCGCCTACCCCTGACGGTGTAGTGCCGGGTCGGCAGCCGGAAGCAGAGCTGGACCCGGATGCCGGTCTCCTCCAGCGCCTCCCGCCGCGCGGCCTCCTTCGAACGCTCGCCTGGCTCCAGCTTCCCCTTCGGGAAGGTCCAGTCGAACCACTTCGGCCGGTGCACCAGCGCAATTTCCAGCTCTTCGTCCAAACCCTTCGCGGGCTGCCACAGCACCACCCCGGCGGCGCGGATCGGCTGTTCCTTGCCGAGAAGAACCTTGGTCAGCGAGTCGTCAGCCATGCTTCGGTCAGCCATCCGGAACGGTAGAGGTCGGGCCAGGTCGTGCTGAAGGCGTGGCGCGCGGCTTCCACCTCCAGGCGTTGATCAGCATGGACCACGCCGAGGACGTAGCCGGTGGCGGGGGTTATCCGTGGCGTCAGCGCCGCCAGCGCGGCGGCCTCCGCGGCCTCCGCGGCATCGCGGTGCCGGCCGAGTATCCGGCCCAGCTCGGTGAGCGCCGCCAGCGGGGGTCCGGCCTGCCGGCCCAGCAGCGGTGCGCACAGCTCCAGTGCGTACTGGGTGCGCCGCACCAGTCCGTGCACCTGGTGCCAGGGCTGGTCGTCGCCGGGGTCGTGCAGGCAGTCCCCGTTGTAGGCGACGGCGGTGCGTTCCAGCGGCAGCGCCTCGGCGGCCGCGGCCAGCGCCGCTGCCTCCGCGGCGGCGCAGGCGAGCAGAGACTCGGACGGGGTGTCGTCGGCGCCGGCCCGCAGCGGCAGGTCGGAGACGAGCAGCGTCATCCGGTCGGCCAGCGCGTGGAAGCGCGCCGAGCCCAGCTCCTGCAGGGCCGCGGTGTGGGCCCGGGAGCGGCCCAGGGTGAGCTGGCGCTCCAGCAGCGCCCGGGCCTTGGGCGCGCCGGGGTGCCGGGCCAGCAGGCCCTCGGCCTCGCGCGGACGCGGGACCGGGCCGGCGGTGGACGGGCGGGCGGCGAGTACCGCCGGGGCGGCCTCGGCGCCCGCACGGGGATCGGTGCTGGTCAGCGAGTCGAGGCCGGTCAGCAGCCGGGTCAGCCTGCGTCCGTAGGCCCGTTCCTGGCCGAGTAGGGCGCTGAGCCTGGACAGCTCCTCGCGCAGCTCGCGGGACCAGCCGGGGTCCAGCAGCGACTCGAAGGTGTGCAGCAGCGCGCCGACCCGGCGCAGCGTGTTCAGGTCCACCGCGGGCAGCCCGCGCAGGAAGTCCCCGGCCTGCGCCGCGAGGTTGACCGCCAGGAGTTCGGCGGCGGAGCCCTCGTCCAGCAGCGCCGAGAGCCGGCCGGACGGGCCGCCCGGATGCGGGCGGGCCTGGTGCGACACGTTCGTGGCAGCCGACGGGGCCTCAGCGGCCGGGGTTGCGTCGGTCATGGTGCGTAAGTCCCCGTCGTCGTCGTTGCGGTCCCCGGGTGCCCCGTCGGGGTGCCCCGCTGTGTCAGGCCGTCGAGCCACTCTGGCCCCAGCCACCGGTGCTGCGCTTGCGCCGCCGGGAGTCGATGAGCAACTCCTGGACGTTGCGCAGGGGTCTGCCCTCGGCGTCGTGGGAGTGCCTGGTCCAGGCGCCGTCGGGGCCCAGGTGCCAGGACGAGGTGTCGTCGGCGGTGCCCAGTTCCAGCAGCCCGGCCAGCTCGCTGCGGTGGCCCGGGTCGGTGACCCGCAGCAGCGCCTCGATCCGGCGGTCCAGGTTGCGGTGCATCATGTCGGCGCTGCCGATCCACACCTCGGGGTCGCCGCCGTTGCCGAAGACGAACACCCGGGAGTGCTCCAGGAAGCGGCCGAGGATGCTGCGGACCCGGATGTTCTCCGAGAGCCCGGGCACCCCGGGCCGGATCGCGCAGATCCCGCGCACCCACACGTCGACCGGGACGCCGGCCTGCGATGC
Organism: Streptomyces sp. 846.5; assembly: GCF_004365705.1. Classification (NCBI taxonomy): domain Bacteria; kingdom Bacillati; phylum Actinomycetota; class Actinomycetes; order Kitasatosporales; family Streptomycetaceae; genus Streptomyces; species Streptomyces sp. 846.5. Next base: position 3,728,378 of record NZ_SOBN01000001.1, on the reverse strand, counting down.
GCGGTAGAGGGCGTCGATGACGGCCTCGTCCACGATGGAGTTGACCTTGATCTGGATCCGGGCCGGCCGGCCGGCCCGGTGGTGGGTGATCTCGTCGTGGATCCGCGAGACCAGGCCCTGCCGCAGCGAGCGCGGGGCCACCAGCAGCCGGCGGTAGGACTCCCGGCGGGAGTAGCCGGAGAGCCGGTTGAACAGGTCCGAGAGGTCGGCGCCGACCTGCTGGTCGGCGGTGAGCACGCCCAGGTCCTCGTACATGCGGGCGGTCTTGGGGTGGTAGTTCCCGGTGCCGACGTGCGCGTAGCGGCGCAGGGTGTCGCCCTCCTGGCGGACCACCAGCGACAGCTTGCTGTGCGTCTTCAGCCCGATCAGGCCGTAGACCACATGGCAGCCGGCCTCCTCCAGCTTGCGGGCCCACTTGATGTTGGCCTGCTCGTCGAAGCGGGCCTTGATCTCGACCAGGACCAGCACCTGCTTGCCGGACTCGGCGGCGTCGATCAGGGCGTCCACGATCGGGGAGTCGCCGGAGGTCCGGTAGAGGGTCTGCTTGATCGCCAGGACGTTGTCGTCGTTGGCGGCCTGCTCCAGGAAGGCCTGCACCGAGGTCGAGAAGCTGTCGTACGGGTGGTGCAGCAGCACGTCGCGCTCGCGCACGGCGGCGAAGATGTCCGGCTGGGACGCCGACTCGACGTCGGAGAGACCGCGCGCCGTGCTCGCGATGAACGCCGGGTACTTCAGCTCGGGCCGGTCCAGCCCGGCGATGGCGAACAGGCCGGTCAGGTCCAGCGGCCCGGGCAGCGGGTACACCTCGGACTCGGAGATGTTCAGCTCGCGGACCAGCAGGTCCAGCACGTAGGGGTCGATGGACTCCTCGACTTCGAGCCGCACCGGCGGCCCGAAGCGGCGCCGCATCAGCTCCTTCTCCAGGGCCTTGAGGATGTTCTCGGTGTCGTCCTCCTCGACCTCGAGGTCCTCGTTGCGGGTCACCCGGAAGGCGTGGTGCTCCAGCACCTCCATGCCGGGGAACAGCTCCTCCAGGTAGGCGCCCATCACGTCCTCCAGCGGGACGTAGCGCTGCGGCGAGGCCTCCAGGAAGCGGTGCAGCGACTGCGGGACCTTGACCCTGGCGAAGTGCTTGTGGCCGCTGATCGGGTTGCGGACCACCACGGCCAGGTTGAGCGACAGGCCGGAGATGTAGGGGAAGGGGTGCGCCGGGTCGACCGCGAGCGGGGTGAGCACCGGGAAGATCTGCTGCCGGAACAGGATCAGCAGACGGCCCTGCTCCTTGTCGGTCAGATCGCTCCAGCGCACCAGTTCGATGCCTTCGGAGGCCAGCTCGGGCAGCAGGTCCTGCTGGAAGCAGGCGGCGTGCCGGGCCATCAGCTCGCGGGAACGGCCCCATATCTTCTCCAGCACCTCACGCGGCTGGAGGCCGGCGGCCGAACGGGTGGCGACGCCGGTGGCGATCCGGCGCTTCAGGCCGGCGACCCGGACCATGAAGAACTCGTCCAGGTTGCTGCCGAAGATCGCCAGGAACTTGACCCGCTCCAGTAGCGGGGTCTCCGGGTCCTCGGCGAGTTCCAGGACCCGCTCGTTGAAGGCGAGCCAGCTGCGCTCGCGGTCCAGGAAGCGGTTGGCGGGCAGCTCCTCGTCGAACTCCGCGAACTCGGCGAGTGCCCGGCTGTCCGGGAGCAGCGTCGCGACGCCCGGCCCGCCGGAGGCGGGCGCGGTGGTCGGTGCGGCGGTGGGCAGCGCGGTGGCGGTGGAGGCGGCAGGAGTCGTGGCCGGTGTGGCGGCAGGTCGGGCGGCGGTCATGGTGAGCAGCTCCTCCTGCAGGGTGTCCGGCATCGTCGTTGCCCCTGCGGCTTGCATTTCGTGATCTTTGCAACGGCGTCTGAACTGAAGGTGAATAGCGGATGGCCTCAAGGAAAGCTGACGCGGACGCCTCAGCGCGGGCCGCTCAGTGGCTACTCAGTCGGTACATCAGGTCCACCTCGTACACCGTGAAGCCCAGTCTCTCGTATACCCGTACGGCGGCCGGGTTATCGGCGTCCACGTAGAGCAGCACCGTGTCGAGGCCGCGGTCGCGGCCCAGGTACCGCAGTCCCGCCGAGGTCAGCGCCCGGCCGAGACCGTTTCCCTGCTCGGACGGACTGACCCCGACGACGTAGACCTCGCCCAGGTCTCCTTCCACCTTGGTCCAGTGGAACCCCACCAGCTCGTCACCGCGAGTGGCCAGGAAGAAACCGGCCGGGTCGAACCAGGGCTCGGCGAGTCGGTCGGCCAGGTCGCGGGCGGTCCAGCCGCCCTGCTCGGGGTGGTGGGCGAAGGCGGCGGCGTTGAGCGCCAGCCAGGCCGCGTCGTCCTGGCCCGGACGGAAGGTGCGCAGCTCGACGCCCGGGGGGAGGGTGATCACCGCGTCGGCGGTGTCCGCGGTGGACTCGACGGGCAGCGGGCGGCGCATCTGCCGCAGCTCCCGTACCAGCTCGAAGCCCAGATCCTCGGCCAGCCGCCGGGCCCCCGGGTGTCCGCCGTGCGCCCACGCCGCGGTGGCGCCGGCGTCGACGGCGGCCTGCGCGAGGGCCCGTCCGTGCCCCTGCCGCCGCTGCGCCGGGTCCACCGCCAGCTCGGCCGTGCCGGCGGCGTCCACCTGCGCGTACCCGACCAGCCCGGCGCCGCCGTCCCGCTGCAGCAGATGCCGCACCCCGGGCCTGGGACCGCGCAGCGCCAGCCGCCCCTGCTCCGAGACGGCTGCCAGGCCGTCGCTCTCCCCCGCCACAGCCAGCAGCCGCTGTATCGCCGCCAGCTCCGACCCGTTCACCGTCTCGACAACCTCAACCGCGTCCATTCAGTGACTCTAAGCCGCGCCGTCCACGGCTCGCACCGGCACCACGGCGATCGCGGCCAGTCCGCAGACGGCTGCGCAGGTGAAGGCGGCGCCGTAGCCCGAGGCGCTGATCAGGGCGCCCACCGCCGGCGGGGCCAGTGAAGCGGTCAGGTTCTGGCCGATGTTCTGGACGCCCAGGGCGCGGCCGGCCCACCGGGGACCAGCCAGCTCCGCCACCGAGGTGAACGACAGTCCGTTGGTGCTGGCGGAGAGCCCGCACAGCAGGACCAGCAGCACCACGGACGCCGCCGAGGGCCACCACTGCGCGCAGGCGGCCAGCAGCAGCGACGCCGCGCCCACCGCGCCGGCCAGCACCCGCATCGGCCGCAGCCGGCTGCCGACCGCGTCGGACCAGCGACCGGCCCCGATCCGGCAGCAGGCGGCCAGGGCCTGCCCGCAGGCCATCAGCTGCCCGGCCGCGACCGGCGACCAGTGCCGGACGTCGGTCAGGAAGACCAGCCCGAAGGCGCCCACCGTGAACTGCGGCCAGACCATCAGCGCGCTGGCCCCGTGGATCCGCCACAGCGTCCGCGAGCCGTGGTAGGGCGAGGCTGGCCGGGCGCCGCCGGGTGCGGTCTTCGGCGGCCGCGGCGGGTCCACCACCAGGAGCGCCACCAGCACGGTCATCACACCGCTCAGCAGGGTGACGAACAGCAGCGCCCCGCGCAGCCCGTACGCGGCCGCCAGCGGCGGCATCGAGACGGCCGCGACCAGCATCCCCAGCGGCGTGGAGGTCTGCCGGATGCCCATCGCCAGCCCGCGCTGCTCCGGCGGGAACCAGCCCAGCACCACCCGCCCGCTGGCCGCCGAGACCGAGGCCCCGGCCGCCCCCGCCAGCGCGAACATCAACCCGAGCAGCACCAGACCATGCACCAGCAGGGCCCCGGCCAACGCCAGCGTCGCCAGCCCCAGCCCGGACGCCAGCACCACCCGCTCACCGAACCGGTCGGCAGCCGCACCCCAGGCGTACAGCGCCAACAGCAGCCCGACGGTCGGGCAGGCCACCAGTAGCCCGGCCTGCGAGAGGCTCAGCCCCTCACTTCCGCGCAGTACCGGGATCAGATAGGGCAGCCCGTAGACAAACGCGAACGAACTCGTCTGCGCAGCCGTACCGAGCCCCAGCATCAGCCACCGCCGCCTGCCACCCCCGGCCGTCGCCGCCGCCGTCGTACCGGCTTTGGTGTCGGTGATCCCCATGGCTGTGCCTCCCCGCAGTCGCTTGTACCTGCGTGGCCATCATGGCGGACTATCCATTTGCTGGGACAGATCGTCTCGAATATTGGACCAATGCGAGCGAGAGTTCGAGCCGGATCACTCGTGCGAGTGGGTTGACCTCGATTCGTCGACAGGGAGAGGCGCTGCTCAGGCTGGGGTGTGGGGCTCAAGCTGGTGGTCGATGCCGACCTTGGGCGGGGTCGGGGGCGGGGGCGTCGGGGCGCCGGGCAGTTGCACCGTGGCCAGGGCGCCGCCGGTTGAGCCGTCGGGGCCGGGGGCGGCTGCGGCGAGGGAGACCTCGCCGCCGGCGTCTCTGATGGTCTGGGCGACGATGGCCAGGCCGAGGCCCGAACCGGGCATCTGCCGGGCGGAGGGCGAGCGCCAGAAGCGGTCGAAGACGTGCGGCAGGTCCTCGGCGGGGATGCCGGGACCGTGGTCCCGCACCGTGAGGGTGCCGAAGCGGAGCTGGACGTCGATGCTGCCGCCGGGGGGGCTGAACTTCACCGCGTTGTCCAGCAGGTTGATCACAGCGCGCTCCATCGAGTGCGCGTCGGCCCGTACGTACCAGGGCCGCAGCTCGACGTTGAAGACCAGCCCGGGACCGCGGAGCCGGGCCCGGTCCAGCGCGCGGGCGGCGATGTCGTGCAGCGGCAGCACCTCCAGCGGCTTGGAGCCCTTGGGGCGGGAGGGCCGCGACAGCTCCAGCAGGTCCACGATCAGCGTGGACAGCTCCACCATCTGCGCCTTCATATTGCCGAGCATGCGGTTGCGAGTCGCCTCCGGCAGCGCACGCCCGGTCTCCTCACTGCGGACCAGGAGGTCGACGTTGGTGCGCAGCGAGGTCAGCGGGGTGCGAAGCTCGTGCCCGGCGTCCGCGATCAGCTGCGACTGCCGGTCCCGGGATTTGGCCAGCGCCATGCTCATGGAGTTGAAGGACTCACTGAGCCGAGCGATCTCGTCCTTCCCGGACACCGCGATGGTGGTCCCCAACTCCTCGGTCCGCGCGATGTGCTCCACGGCCTCGGTCAGCCGGTCCACCGGCTTGAGCGCCGCGCGGGCCACCCACAGACCGATGCCCGCAGCACCGAGGATTCCGCCGGCTGCGACACAGGCGAGGATGAGCAGCAGTTTCTGCAGGGAGTCCTGCACCTGGGTCAGCGGTACGGCGGTGAGGACGTAGGCGCCCGAATCACCGGTGACCTTGACCTCGGCGGCAACGCCATCCGTATAGCTGCCGGACCGGTACAGCGTGTCCCCAGCTGCCACCGAGGCGTCCGAGGCGACGGTGTTGATCCCCCGTGTGCTCTGCGCGAGAACGCACACCTGGCCGGCGCTGTCACCGCTGGTCAGGACCAGTTGCATGTCCCAGCGGTTGGGTGGCGTCGGCTGGCCACTCGTGTTGGAGTTGGTCGCGGCTACCGACTTCGCCGCCGCGGAGGCGGCTGAGGTCGCGCAGTACGAGTTGTGCACGAAGACCTCAGAGCCCACCCGCACTGATGCGAGATTCTGGTGGACCTGGTCGTAGAGCTGCCCGCGGACGATGAAGTAGCAAGAGAACGCCGACACCGCGATCGCCACCGCCACGGCGGCAGCCGTGAGCAGCGACAGCCGTCCACGCAGTGACATCCGGCTGAACCAGCCGCCGAACCGACGCTTGGGCTGCCCAACGGGCCCCTCGGCGACAGCCGTGGTCTCGCTCACGTCCCGCTGCCCGCGCGGAGCGCGTACCCGACGCCGCGGACTGTGTGGACCAGGCGGGGCATGCCGCCGGCCTCGGTCTTGCGGCGGAGGTACATCACGTACACGTCCAGGGAGTTCGACGACGGTTCGAAGTCGAAGCCCCAGACGGCTTTCAGGATCTGCTCGCGGGTCAGCACCTGGCGCGGGTGCGCCAGGAACATCTCCAGCAGCATGTACTCGGTGCGGGTCAGCTCCACCGGCTGGCCCGCACGGGTCACCTCGCGGGTGGTGGTGTTCATCTTCAGGTCCTCGAAGGCGAGGACCTCGTCCTCGGCCGCGCCGCCGACCCCCGCCGCCTGGGCGATGGAGTTGCGCCGCAGCAGCGCGCGGACCCTGGCCAGCAGCTCGTCCAGTTCGAACGGCTTCGCCAGGTAGTCGTCGGCGCCCACGTCCAGCCCGGTGACCCGGTCGCCCACGGCGTCCCGCGCCGTCAGCATCAGCACCGGGACGGTGTCCCCGCGGGAGCGCAGCCGACGGACGGTCGTGAGACCGTCCATCCGCGGCATCATGATGTCCAGCAGCACCAGGTCGGGCGACTTCTCGGCGATGGCGTCCAGCGCCTCCAGGCCGTCCGAGGCGGTGGTCACCTCGTAGCCCTCGAAGGCAAGGCTGCTCTCCAGGGCGTCGCGCAGCGCGGGCTCGTCGTCGACGACCAGGACGCGTGCGAGCGCGTCCTCGGACGATGACGGGTCGTTGGCTGCGGACTGCGCGGCGGAGGCACTCATCTGCTTGTTTCCTCGGATTCCTCGGGTACGGACACGATGGCATCTGTCCGCGATTGTCCGTCACGGGTGGGTCCCGCGTCAGGACGGTGGTGTCACAGTGTGGCGGCGGAGCGTCAGGAGGTGATGTTGTGGCCGGCCTGGAGCTGCGACAGGACCGCCTTCACGGCGTTGATCGGGATGGCGAAGCCGAGTCCGACGCTGCCGGCCGAGCTGCTGGAGCTGCTGCTGGAGGACGAGCTGTACATCGAGGCGTTGATCCCGACGACCTCCCCGGAGCTGTTGAGCAGCGGGCCGCCGGAGTTGCCCGGGTTGAGCGAGGCGTCGGTCTGGATCGCGTTGTAGGTGGCGGTCTGGGTACCGGAGGAGCTGCTGCTGCCGGAGCCGCTGCTCCCCTGCTCGCCGGACCAGCTCGGGAAGCCGAAGCCGCCGTTGGACTGGGTGGTGCTCTGGCTGACGTCCACGGTGACCTTGCGGTTCAGCGCGCTGACGATGCCGGAGGTGACGGTGCCGGTGAGGCCGTCCGGGTTGCCGATGGCGACCACGGAGTCGCCGATCGCGACCGAGCTGGAGTCGCCGAGCGAGGCGGCCTTGAGGCCGCTGACGCCGCTGGCCTTGATCACGGCGACGTCGAGGCTCGCGTCGGTGCCGACGATGCTCGCGCTGGCGGTCTTGCCGTTACTGAAGGTGATCTTGATGGTGGCGCTGCTGTCGCTCGCCGCGGCGGAGATCACGTGGTAGTTGGTGAGGATCTGACCGGTCGAGGTCAGGATGATGCCGGTACCGATGTCCTCGCTCTGGCCCGAGTCGACCGTGATCTGCACGGTGCTGGGCGTGACGGCGGCGGCTATCGCGGCGGTGTTGCTGGTGCTCTTGGAGTCGGAGGTGACCACGGCGCCGGTGCTGTAGCTGGCCGCGTTGCTGCGATCGGCGGCGCCGATCACGCCGCCGGCGATGCCGCCGGCCAGCGCGGAGACCAGCGCGACCGCCGCCACCAGGGCGATCGGACGGCGCAGCCGGCTGCGCTTTTTGGGAGCGGGCTCGGCCGCGTGGTGCGCCGGCTCGCCGGGGACGCCAGCGTCGTGGCCGCCCCAGCCGCTGCCGCCCGCATACGGCGCGGGGGCAGGCAGGGGAGAACCGGAGAGCGGCGCGGGGTCGCCGGGAAGGACGGTGCCCTCGATGGGCGCCTCGCCGTAGTGGGCCGCCGGCGCGTGCTCCGGCTTGGGGGGCAGCGGCACCGTCGGGTCGACGCCCGTGCCGTCACCAGTGGTGTAGGGGTACACGCCCGGCTCGGGGGCGCCTTCAGAATTCCGGTGCGTCTCGCTCATGGCTTCAATTTCCGCCCGCAAGATGAGAGCCCACTGAGAGCAAGCTCATAGCCCCACGAAAGAATCAAGGTCCAAGCTCCCCTCAGATGAGTGTCGGCTAGCTGCAGCCGCAGGAGCGCCTGGTCACCAGCCTGCTCGGGAAGCGCCGCACCCGGGGCGTGTCCGAACCCGGCACCAGCAGCGAGTCGTCCAGCACCAGGTCCACCGCCGCCTTGGCCATGGCGTCCCGGTCCGAGGCGATGGTGGTCAGCGGCGGGTCGCAGAACGCGGCCTCGGGGATGTCGTCGAAGCCGGCCAGGGCCAGGTCCTCGGGGATCCGGACGCCGACCTCGCGGGCCGCCCTGGCCACGCCGATGGCCTGGTCGTCGGTGGAGCAGAAGATCGCCGGGGGACGGTCGGGGGAGCGCAGCAGCTCGACGGCGACGGCGCGGGCCCCGTAGCGGTCGAAGGGCGCGTCGATGAGCCGGCCCTCGGTCGCCACGCCCGCGGCGGTCATGGCCCGGCGCCAGCCCTCGATGTGGTCGATCACCGGGTCGCCCGGCGCGGGCGAGGCGACCGGGCCGCCGAAGCAGGCGACATAGGCGTGGCCGTGCCCGAGCAGGTGCTCGACGGCCAGCTGGGCGCCGCCCACGTCGTCGGTGACCACGGCGACGTCCTCGGCGCTCTCCGGGCGGCGGTGCAGCAGCACCACCCGGGAGTCGTCCTCGGCGGCGAACTCGGTCGCGGCCTGCTGAGAGGGCCCCTGGCTGATCAGGATCAGCCCGGAGACGCGCATGCCCAGGAAGGCCCGGACGTAGTGCATCTCACGGTCGCCGACGTAGTCGGAGTTCCCTATCAGCACGATCTTGCCGCGCTCGGAGGCCACCCGTTCCACCGCGTGCGAGAGCTCCGCGAAGAACGGCTGGCGGGCATCGGGCACGACCATGCCGATGAGGTTGGTACGGCGGCTCGCCATCGCCTGGGCGACGCTGTTGGGGCGGTAGCCGAGTTGCGCTATCGCCGCGAGCACGCGTTCGCGGGTCGCCGGGGCGACCGGGCGGGGGCCATTGTTGATGACGTAGCTGACGACCGCGGTCGAGGTCCCTGCCAGCCTGGCCACGTCGTCGCGGGTCACCTTGGGCACGGCCGCAGTCTACGCGCCTCACCGAACTGTGGTGGACCTGTCCAGAACTGCGAGATCCATTCGGGTTTCCGCAGGCGGCCGTACGGGCGTGCGGAAGGTGTCCGGAAGCCCCCGGACACCTTCCGCACGCCCGCGTGAACGACGGCCGGACGGATCTCAGACCTCTGCGTCGGCCTCGATCTGCTCGACGGCAGCGGAGGGCGGGAACGTCGCGTCGGCCTCGGGCCGGGGGATGCTCCCCTTGTCGCCCTTCTCCGGCACCACGAAGCGGTAGCCGACGTTGCGCACGGTGCCGATCAGCTGCTCGTGCTCCGGGCCGAGCTTCGCCCGCAGCCGCCGGACGTGCACGTCCACGGTCCGGGTGCCGCCGAAGTAGTCGTAGCCCCAGACCTCCTGCAGCAGCTGCGCCCGGGTGAAGACCCGGCCGGGGTGCTGCGCGAGGTACTTGATGAGCTCGAACTCCTTGAAGGTCAGGTCCAGCACCCGGCCCTTGAGCTTGGCGCTGTAGGTCGCCTCGTCCACGGACAGGTCGCCGTTGCGGATCTCCATCGGACTGTCGTCCTGGACGACCTGCATCCGGCCGGTGGCCAGCCGCAGCCGCGCCTCGACCTCGGCCGGGCCGGCCGTGTCGAGCAGCACGTCGTCGATGCCCCACTCGGCGGTGACGGCGGCCAGGCCGCCCTCGGTCACGATCAGGACCACCGGCGCGCCGGGCCCGGTGGAGCGGATGAGCTGGCAGAGACTGCGGATGTGCGGCAGGTCGCGACGGCCGTCGACCAGGACCACATCGGCACTGGGGGTGTCCACGAGGGCGGAGCCCTCGGCGGGGGCGACGCGTACGTTGTGGAGCAGCAGGCCGAGTGCGGGCAGCACCTCGGCGGACGGCTGCAGGGCATTGGTGAGCAGCAGCAGAGAACTCATACCCGGTTAGTCCCCTTTCCGGGTGGGACGGTGGGGTCGGCGGCTCCCTTGGGTCCGGTCGGGCACACGGCGTTGTGCGTTCCGTCCGGGGAAGCCTCTCGCAGGTCACGCGTTCAGGGTCGGTATGCAGAAAAAGCTGCAATGCGTAAAGGCTGCAATGCACAAAGGACCCGGGGGCGACTCTGCCCGGATCCCTTGGAGAAGGAGAATAGCCCACATGGACGCTGCCGCGAAGGGCCTGACCAGGACTGGTACCGATGTGCGACCTTGGAACGCACCCGCCGAGGCGATTCTGCTGACCTCCGACGGTGTACGTATCCATGCAGCTCACCGCCCTGCCGACGGTCCCGGTGCGACTGCTGGGAGGGACCTGGGAGTGGTCGTCGCACACGGTTTCTCGGGGGCGGTGGAACGCCCCGCGCTGCAACGCGCGGCAGGGGTGCTGTCCCACTATGCGGGCGTCGTGATTTTCTCTTTCCGCGGCCACGGCCGGTCCGGCGGGCTCTCCACCGTCGGCGACCGGGAGGTCGAGGATCTGCAGGCCGCCGTCGAGTGGGCACGTTCGCTGGGCTACCGGCGGATCGTCACCGTCGGCTTCTCCATGGGCGGCGCCGTGGTGGTCCGCCACGCCGCGCTGTACGGGGGAGTGGCGGCGGTGGCCACCGTCAGCGCACCGGCCCGCTGGTACTACCGGGGAACCGCGCCGATGCGGCGGCTGCACTGGGTCGTCATGCGTCCGCTGGGCCGGGTGGTGGGGCGGCTCGCGTTGAAAACCAGGATCGACCCGCAGCGGGGGCACCTCCCGGCCGAAGGCTGGGGGCGGCAGCAGATCCCGGTGCCGCCGGTGGAGGCGGCCGCGCTGCTGGCCGAGCGGGGCATCCCGCTGCTGGTCGTGCACGGGGACAGCGATCCGTACTTCCCGCTGGACCACCCGCGCTCGCTGCATCTGGCTGCCGCCGCGAAGGGCAGCTCGCAGCTGTGGATCGAGCCGGGGTTCGGCCATGCCGAGAACGCCGCGGACGAGGCACTGCTCGAACGTGTGGGCGAGTGGCTGACCGGCGCGCGGTGACGAGAGCGGGCGGATGAGGCCATGATGGCCCGATGCGAGGTTCCACTGAGGAGGGTGAGATGACCGCACGTCCGGCATCCGCCGAGGCAGCAGGCGTACATGTGGGGGTGATCCGCTACTGGGCGGCGGCCAAGGCCGAAGCGGGCACGGGCGAGGAGCCCTACCGCGCGGCGACGCTCGCCGAGGCGCTGGAGGCCGCGCGTGCGCTGCACGCCGACCGGCCGCGCTTCGCGCAGGTTCTCGGCCTGTGCTCGTTCCTGGTGGACGGCGACCCGGTCGGCACCCGTGACCACGCCCAGGTCGAGCTGGCGCAGGGCGGCACCGTCGAGGTCCTGCCGCCGTTCGCGGGAGGGTGACGCAGAGCATGTCCGGATATTCGGGTTCCCCCATCTTCCCCGCCGAGGGCCGGCCGCAGCCGCAGTCGCCCGAGTGGACCGAGGCCGACCAGACCTCTCTCCTCCCGCCCTACCCGCAGGGCCCGCCGGTCGCCGGCGACGCGGCCCCGCCGCCGGCCTCCCGCTTCGGCCAGATCCACGAGCGCTACGCCACCACCGAGGTACCCCTGACGCCAGAGCTGACCCAGCCTCAGTTCCCGCCCCAGTTCCCGCCCCAGGGGCAGGGGCAGGGGCAATTCCAGCCCCAGACTCAAGCCCAGGGGCAGGGGCAGGGGCAGGGCCAAGGTCAGGGTCAGGGTCAGTTCCAGCCTCAGCCTCAGATTCAGGCTCAGGGGCAGGCCAAGGCCAATGGCCTGGGTCAGTTCCAGGCCCAGCCCCAGGCCCAGCCCCAGCCCGGGGCGCCCGCCTGGCCGTCTGAGTGGGAGCGCGGGGCGGCCCCGGCCGCTGCGCCCGCTCCGCCCAGCGGCTGGCAGCCCCAGGCCCAACCGGAGCACGGCTTCCCGGCGCAGGCCCAGCCCTGGGCCGGCCCCGACGCCGAGGCGACCGCCTTCCTCCCGCCGGTCCCGGCGCAGCCCAGCCCCGCCGAGTGGCAGCAATCCGGCCCTTCGCCGCACCCTGGCCTCGCCGAGTGGCAGCAGCCCGGCCTCCCGCAGCAGGCGCACCCGCAGCAACCGCAGTCGTGGGCGGGCTCGGACGCTGAGCAGACTGCTTTCCTCCCGCCGGTCCCGCCGCAGCCGCAGGCCGGCGCTCCGGCCTGGCAGCCGCCGGCCCCCGGCGGGGACGCCGAGGCCACCGCGTACCTGCCGCCCGTTCCGCCCGCCGACCCGTACCCGTCGCAGTCGGCGCCAGCCCCAGCCCCCGCTCCCGAGTATTTCGACGCCCTCGGCGCCCAGCCGCAGTCCCAGCCGCTCGCCTACGGCGCGCCCAACTCGCTCCGCGAGACCTTCGCCGCCGCGCAGCCCACCGGCCCGGCCGGGGACTTCGCGCCGCTGCCGGCGCAACCGCTGGAGGCCCAGCCGGGCGGCTCGCTGCGGGAGGCCTTCGCGGCGGCGCAGCCCACCGGGCCGATGCCCGCCGAGGCCCGCCCCCAGGGCCCGGCCGCGCCGGCCGCCCCCGCCCGCAGGGGCTCGCCGATCATCGACCCGGGCATCCAGCCCGCCGCCGCGACCCTGGCCATCGCGGTGCTGCTGACCCTCGCCGCCCTGCTGGGCCGTCCCGCTCTGCTGGTCCCGACGCTGCTGCTGCAGGCGGTGACCTCCGCCGGGTGGTTCCGGCTGAACGGCATGTGGCCCGCCCGGCAGGGCATCGCCCTGGCCGCGCTCGGCGGTTTCACCGCGGACGCCGCGATGCTCGCCGCCTCCGGCGGCACCGCGCCGGCCGTGCTGGCGGGCACCCTGGGCGGGTTCTTCCTGCTGGTGCTGATCCTGCAGATCTTCCGGCCGAGCAACCCGGACGAGCGGTTCTACGCGCTGACCGTGAGCGCCTCGGCGACGGTCATGACCGTCCTGGCGGGCTGCTTCCTGGCTGCCGGGTCGGTCGTCCACCACGGCTGGTCGACCGGTGCCGCGGTCACCGTTGGCGCGCTGTCCGCGGCGCTCGCCACCGTGGTCTCCGCGCTGCCGACGCTCCCCGCCAAGGTCTCCTTCGGGGCCGGTGCGGCGACCGGACTGCTGGCCGGGGCCCTGCTGGGCGCCGCCACCGGGCTCGGCGCGGGCGGGGGCGTGCTGCTCGGCCTGGCCGGGGCCGGCTGCGCCCTGGTCGGCCGCCGGGTCGCGGCGTACGACTTCCCGTCCCGCTTCGTCCACCTGACGGCGGGCGTCGCCGTGCCGCTGGCCTGTGCGGCCCCGGCGGTCTTCCTGGTGGGCCACCTGCTTGCGGGGTAGACGCACCGGCGAGTGCAGAGCATCCGGGTCGGGCGGCCCGCGGAACCGCGGGCCGCCCGACCGTTGTCTTCAGGCATGTCCGTCCAAGGGAGGACTCCATGCGCGCCGCGCGCCGACTGCTGATCGTCCTGCTCGTCCTCGCCGCCCTGTTCGTCGCGGCCGACCGGATCACGCTGCACTTCGCCGAGAGCCAGGCCGCGAGCAGCATCCAGTCCCAGCGGAACCTGTCGCAGAAGCCGAGCGTCAGCATCGAGGGATTCCCCTTCCTGACCCAGCTCGCCTCCAAGAAGTTCGACGAGATCAAGCTGAGCGCCGCCGCCCTGACCGTGAACGACGGCAAGGGCGGCCCCGACATCCGGCTGCAGAACTTCCGCATCGACGCCAAGAACGTGAAGGTCACCGGCAACTACAACGGGATCCTCGCGGGCAGCGGCACCGGGACCGCCCGGATCTCCTACGCGGACCTCTCCGCCGCGCTGCCCAACAAGGTCACCGTCGCCTACGGCGGCAGCCCGGGGAAGGTGAAGGTCTCCGGCAAGGTCGACCTGCCGGTGCTGGGGGCGCAGCAGGTCTCCGGCACCGCCGACATCGTCGTGGTGAACGGGACCGGCATCAGCCTGACCAACATCAGCGGGATCACTGGGGTCGACCCGACCGTGGCCGACCTGGTCTCGTCCTTCCTCCAGCCGCAGTTGGCGCTCGCCGGTCTGCCCAGCGGACTCAGGCTGGACTCGGTGCAGCCGGGCCCGGACGGCATCGACGTCGCGGTCTCCGGCACCAACGTCTCGCTCAGCAACTGAGGGTCGTCCGGAGGGGCCGTCCCGATCTGCGAGACACGGTGTCCATGCTCGTCTCGCGGATCGGCGGAACACCCCTCCCGGGATCCCCCGCACCCCCGTCCGCAACCGGCCGAATCCACCCCTGTCGCCGTTGATTCCATCATGCGGACCGTTTTGTCCCAGCATTCAAGACACCGATGACAGCACGCGCTCCGTTCCCTAGCATCGAAGCCATGAAGCGACAGGCGGATCTCACGAAGCGGCGGGCGGTAGACCTGTGCCGCGTGGCCGCCTGCCTCTGTCGAATGCGCTGACAGGGCACCACTCGTCCGTTCCAGGACGGTTCGCCCGCAGGCCGCGGGGCCGGCCCAGCCCGCCCACCGCATGAATCCCGCAGACCACTGCCGCGCTGTCCCACGATCCGGACTCCCCTCCGGACACATGTCCGCGCGGCGCCGCTCTTCCGCAACTGCCCCGGATGGAGAATCCCCATGAGCCGCAGTGACGTCCTGGTAAGCGCCGACTGGGTCCAGGACCACCTGGACGACCCGAAGGTCGTCGTCGTCGAGGTCGACGAGGACACCGCCGCGTACGACAAGAACCACATCCGCAACGCCGTCCGGATCGACTGGAAGAAGGACCTCCAGGACCCGGTCCGCCGCGACTTCGTGGACCAGGCCGGCTTCGAGGCCCTGCTGTCCGCCAAGGGCATTGCCAACGACGACACGGTCGTGCTCTACGGCGGCAACAACAACTGGTTCGCCTCCTACGCGTTCTGGTACTTCAAGCTGTACGGCCACGGCGACGTCCGCCTGCTGGACGGCGGCCGCAAGAAGTGGGAGCTCGACTCCCGCGACCTGGTCGACGGCTCCGCGGTCCCCGAGCGCGCCGCCACCGAGTACAAGGCGCAGGCCCAGGACACCTCGATCCGCGCCTTCCGTGACGACGTCGTCGCCGCGATCGGCGCCAAGAACCTGGTCGACGTCCGCTCGCCCGACGAGTTCTCCGGCCGTCTGCTCGCCCCCGCGCACCTTCCGCAGGAGCAGTCGCAGCGTCCGGGCCACGTCCCCACCGCCCGCAACATCCCGTGGTCCAAGAACGCCAACGACGACGGCACCTTCAAGTCGGACGACGAGCTCAAGGCCCTCTACGAGGACGAGAACGTCGACCTGTCGAAGGACACCATCGCCTACTGCCGCATCGGCGAGCGCTCCGCGCTCACCTGGTTCGTGCTGCACCAGCTGCTCGGCCAGACCAACGTCAAGAACTACGACGGTTCCTGGACCGAGTACGGCAGCCTCGTCGGCGTCCCGATCGAGCTCGGCTCCAACTGACCCCCCTGAAGGCCTGAAGGAGAACAACATGTGTGGAGCGAAGGCCGGCGGCCCCGAACTGGCAGGAGTTGACGTGGCGAGCGAGACCATCATCCAGGGTTCGGTGACCCGCGACGGCGAGCCCGTCAACGGCTACGTCCGTCTGCTCGACGAAGGCGGCGAGTTCACCGCTGAGGTGCCGACCTCCGCGACCGGACAGTTCCGCTTCTTCGCCGCCCCCGGCACCTGGACGCTCCGCGCCCTGGTGCCCGGCGCGACGGTCGACCGCGTGGTCGCCGCCCAGCAGGGCGCAGTGGCCGAGGTAGCCATCGCCGTCTGACCAAAACGCCGAAGCCCCGCCCGGTCCCCCCGGGCGGGGCTTCGTTGTGCAGCGTCGGCGGGCGCGTCTTTTGCTTTTAGGGGCGCGGGGAACTGCGCGCCCAGCCCAAGCAGACCGTCAGTAAACCAGCGCCTGAACCCCGTCCCCCATCACCTCACTGACGAACACCTGCGCTCCCGCAATCCGCACCCCCTCCAGCACGTCGTCCGATCCAATCCCCCGCCGAGCCGCACACTGCGTACACAGCGTCACCTGCCCCCCGGCCAGCACTGCGTCGAGCAGTTCCGGCAGCGGAGCTGCATGCGGAAGCTCGAACTCCGCCGCCCGCCCCGGAAGCGCGAACCACGCGGACTCCCCGGTGAGCCACAGCGACACCTCCACCCCGCTCGCGACGGCGACCGCCGCCACCGTGAACGCCTGCGAGCACCGCTCCGGCGCGTCCGCTCCCGCGGTGACCTTGATGACCAGCTTCTTCGACATACCGACACCCTAGATACCCGGGCGTGGCGGGGCTCACCGCGAGTGCCCGCCGTCCGCCGACTAGAATCGACGGGAGACCCTTCCCCTCCCCCGAGGAGCACGCGCGTGTCCAGCCTTGAGTACTTCTTCGACGGCCTGCTGATCGTCATCGCACTCGCCGTCGTCTGGTTCACCGTGTTCTCGGTGAAGAAGCTCTACCAGGGCCAGCGCTGACATGGTCGCCAGGATCGAGGTCCCGTCCGGCCTGCACCGGGACGTCGTCTCGCTGGCCTTCCTGCTCGGCACGTGGGAGGGGGCCGGGGTGCACGCCGCTCTCCCAGGACAGGCGAGCCCCGGCGCGGAGAAGTGCAACTTCGGCCAGGAGGTCGTGTTCCGCCACGACGGCCGCGCGTTCCTGGAGTACCGCTCCCGCAGCTGGGTGCTGGACGCCGAGGGCAACAAGGTGCGTCCGCTGGAGAGCGAGACCGGTTTCTGGCGGGTCACCAGCAACCAGCACGGCACCGCCGGCGCCCGCGAGGTGGAATTCTCCTCGGTCCGCGACGACGGCACCGTGGAGATCTGGTACGGCGAGCTGGCCGACGGCAAGCCGCAGATCGAGCTGGCCACCGACGCGGTCGCCCGGATCGAGGGCGCGGCCCCGTACAGCGGCGGCAAGCGCCTGTACGGGCTGGTGAACGGCGAGCTGATGTGGGTGGGCGAGAAGTCCGCCCCCGAGGTTCCGCTGCGTCCCTACATGTCGGGCCAGCTCAAGAAGGTGCTGAACCCGGCGCAGCTGGTCCAGGACGTCTCCGACCTCCCGGACGACGGCATCGCCTTCTTCCGCTGAACCACAGGGCTGAACCACAGGTCCGAGCCGGTCGCCCCGCGCCCGCACCCCCCTAGACTCGGGGTGCGGGCTTTCGGGGCGCGCAGTTCGGCGTGCAGAGGGGCGACGTGGTGAGCGGCATCGACTGGCAGACGGATCTGAGAGCGCGCGGGTACCGGCTCACCCCGCAGCGCCAGCTCGTCCTGCAGGCCGTGGACACCCTGGGCCACGCCACGCCCGACGACGTCCTCACCGAGGTCCGCCGCACCGCGACCGGCGTCAACATCTCCACCGTCTACCGCACGCTGGACCTGCTGGAGGAGCTCGGACTGGTCTCGCACGCCCATCTGGGCCACGGCGCGCCCACGTACCACCTGGCCGACCGGCACCAGCACATGCACCTGGTCTGCCGGGACTGCGAGAAGGTCACCGAGACCGATGTGTCGCTCGCGGCGCCGCTGGTGGAATCACTGAGGGCCAGCCATGGTTTCGAGACTGACGTGAAGCACTTCGCCATCTTCGGCCGCTGTGCCGACTGCTGCCGCAAGACCGGCCCGACCGAGGACGCTGACCAGTGACGACCACGCAGACCACCCCCGCCAGTCCGCTGCTGACCACCCTCCGCGGCGCCGTCGCCGCCGACGGCGTGGACGCCCCGGTCGCCGCGCACTACGGCGAGCTCTCCCGCGAGCAGCGCGAGCTCGTCGCCGGGCGCGGCTTCGTCGACCTGTCGCACCGCGGCGTGGTCACCGTCAGCGGCCCCGACCGGCTGAGCTGGCTGCATCTGCTGCTGACCCAGCACGTCAGCGAGCTGCCGCCGCAGCAGGCGACCGAGGCGCTGATCCTCTCCCCGCACGGGCACATCGAGCATGCGCTCTACCTGGTCGACGACGGCGCCACCACCTGGATCCACGTCGAGCCGGGGACCCAGGGCGAGCTGGTGGCCTACCTGGAGAAGATGAAGTTCTTCAACCAGGTCGAGGTCGCCGACGCCACCGCCGACTACGCGGTGGTGCACCTCCCGGCCGGCTCGACGGCCTCCGCCGAGGGCGCCGCCGCCGTCCGCGAGCTGCCGTACGGCCGCGATCTGTTCCTGCCGCGCGCCGAACTGGCCGCGCTGACGGCGGGCTTCGGCTCGCCGTCCGGGCTGTGGGCCTACGAGGCGCTGCGGATCGAGGCGCACCGGCCGCGGCTGGGCTTCGAGACCGACCACCGCACCATCCCGCACGAGCTGGGCTGGCTGGAGACCGCGGTCCACCTGCAGAAGGGCTGCTACCGGGGCCAGGAGACGGTGGCCCGGGTGCACAACCTGGGCCGTCCGCCGCGCCGACTGGTCTTCCTGCACCTGGACGGCAGCATGGAGGTGCTGCCGCCGCACGGCGCCGAGGTGCGGCTCGCCGCGGACGGCGCCGAAGGCCGTCCGATCGGCTTCGTCACCTCCTCGGCGCGGCACCACGAGCTCGGCCCGGTGGCGTTGGCGCTGGTGAAGCGGAACACGCCGGTGGACGCCCCGCTGCTGGCCGGCACCGTGCCGGCCGCGCAGGAGGTCGTCGTCCCGCAGTAGGGCTTCAGGACTCAGAACTCCAGCAGCACCGTGAACGGGCCGTCGTTCACCAGCGCGACCTTCATGTCCGCGCCGAACCGGCCCGTCTCCACGGTCGCGCCCAGCGCCCGCAGCTGCGCCACCACCTCGTCCACCAGCGGCTCGGCGACCGGGCCAGGCGCGGCGGCGTTCCAGGTGGGGCGGCGGCCCTTGCGGGCGTCGCCGTAGAGCGTGAACTGGCTGATCACCAGCAGCGGAGCGTCCAGGTCGGAGCAGGACTTCTCGCCCTCCAGCACCCTGATGGACCACAGCTTGCGGGCGAGCAGCGCCGCCTGCTCGGCGGTGTCCTCGTGGGTGACCCCGACCAGAACGCAGAGCCCCGGGCCGAGGATGGAGCCCACCACCTCCCCGTCGACGGTCACCTTCGCCTCGGTCACGACCTGAGCCACAGCACGCATGGCCCCATTCTGGGGCAGGCCCCGGCTGCTCCGACCAGGGGGGCTCGCAGGATCGTCCGCGCGCCCCCTCGCCACCCTTCGCCAGGGCGTTGCGCAGGGAATATGCACCGGTCGTATGAGCCACCCGAATTCGCCAGGGGGTTCGTTGCGGCCGATTGGGTGCAGCTCGCCTGCGCCGGGCAGGTAGGGAGTGGGAGCATGCGGGCTGAACCTGCTGGCTGAGCGTGCGGCGCGGGACGGACGATTTCGGGATGGCGAGTGCGGTGGGCGACAGGTACGACCAGGAAACGGATCGCATCGGGGGTCTGGGCCTGGAGGAGCTGCGGACGCTGCGCCGCCAGGCGCAGGAGGACGAGGCCGACCTCTCCTACCTCCGTCGGCTGCTGCACGGCCGGGTGGACATCCTGCGCGCCGAGCTGACCCGCCGCAGCGGGCGGACCGCGGCCGCGAACACCCTTCTGGAGCAGCTGGCCGTGATCCTCACCGACCTGCCCTCCCAGGTCCGCAACTCGGCCCGGCACCTCACCCTGAACACCCCGCGCAGCGAGGAGTTCCAGGCCCTCGCCGACGAACTGATGGACGACGTGGCCCTCGCCGACCTGGAGTCGCAGTCGGACGCGGCGCTGCAGGCGGCCTGCATCCGGCTCACTGCCCATGAGCGCATGCTCTCGGGCCGCCGCCAGGGGCTGCAGCGGACGGTGGACGGTTGCAGCGCGGAGATCACCCGCAGGTACCGTGAGGGGGAAGCGCGCGTCGACGATCTGCTCTCCGGAGGCTGAACCACCATGAACACCCAGGCCACCCCGGTCATATCGCAGCCCCCCGTCCCCGACTCGGCGGTGCTCGCCGAGGTGGTCCGCTCGGGCTTCACCGAGGGACGCCACCGCGGCTCCCTGGTGGTCCTGGCCGCCGACGGCTCGGTGGAGTTCGCGCTGGGCGTCCCCGACCTGCCGGTCTTCCCACGCTCCAGCAACAAGCCGATGCAGGCGGCGGCGATCCTGCGCACCGGTCTCCGCCTCGACGGCGAGCTGCTGGCGCTGGCGGCGGCGAGCCACTCCGGGGAATCGTTTCACCTGGACGGCGTCCGCAAGATCCTGGCCGGCGCCGGGCTCACCGAGCAGGCGCTGCAGACCCCGCCCTCGCTGCCGCTGGACCCGGCCGAGTCGGAGGCCTGGATCCGCTGCGGCGGCCACCCCGAGCCGATCCTGATGGACTGCTCCGGCAAGCACGCCGCCATGCTGGCGACCTGTGTGGCCAACGGCTGGGACACCGACTCCTACCTGGAGCTGGAGCACCCGGTCCAGCAGCAGGTCCTGGCCACCGTGCAGCAGCTCAGCGGCGAGCGGGTCACCGCGATAGGAACCGACGGCTGCGGTGCGCCGCTGATGGCCGTCAGCCTCACCGGGCTGGCCCGCGCCTTCCGTGCCATCGCCCTCGCCGACCCCGGCACCCCCGAGCGCCGGGTCGCCGACGCCATGCGAGCCCACCCGGAGTACGTGGCCGGCACCCGCCGCATCGACACCTGGCTGATGCGCGGCATCCCCGGGGCGATCGCCAAGATGGGCGCCGAGGCGGTGCAGGCGGTGGCCCTCGACGACGGCCGGGCACTGGCCTTCAAGATCGAGGACGGCGGGTACCGGGCTGTGGGCCCGGTCCTCGCCGCGGTGCTCCGCAGGATGGGCGTGGGCGCCGCGGGGGACGCCCTCGGGCGGATCGCCTCCGCTCCGCTCTATGGTGGCGGCCATCCGGTCGGTGAGGTCCGCGCGGCGTTCTGAGGGTTTGTTGGCTGCGGGACGTGCGTGGCTTGTCGCGCAGTTCCCCGCGCCCCCAGCGTTTGCAACTGGCGCAGTTGCAGCACCTCAGGGGCGCGGGGAACTGCGCGACAAACCAGGCACGTCCCGCAGCCGAAAACTGGTCAGGAACGCCCGTCACCGGTCAGTCGGGTGAACGCATCCAGGTTGCGCGTGGACTCCCCGCGCTTCGTGCGCCACTCCCACTCGCGCTTGATCGCCGTGGCGAACCCCAGCTCCAGCAGCGTGTTGAAGGGCTCGTCCGCATTGCTGAGCACCGCGCCCAGCAGCCGGTCCACCTCGTCCGGCGTCACCGCCGCCAGCGGCAGCCGGCCGGCCAGGTACACGTCGCCGAGCCGGTCGATCGCATAGGCGATCCCGTACAGGCGGGTGTTGCGTTCCAGCAGCCAGCGGTAGAACGCCTCGTGGTTCTCGTCGGGGTGGCGGACCACGAAGGCGTTGATGCTGAGGGTGTGCTCGCCGACCCGCAGTGAGCAGGTGGTGGACAGCTTGCGGCTGCCCGGCAGGGTCGCCACAAAGGTGTGCGGGTCGCCGGAGGGCTGCTCCCAGGCCACTCCGGCGTCGTCCAGTGCCGACCGCAGTACGTCCACCGCCCGCGCGCGGGCCGACTCCTCGTTGTCCATGCCCTGATCCATGCCCCGACGTTACCGCGCGGCGCCCATCGCCTCGCGGTACACCTCGATCGTCTCGGCGGCCGCATTGGTCCAGCCGAAGTTGGCGGCGTGGCAGGCGGCGGCCGCGCCCATCCGCAGCCCCAGATCGGGGGCGTCGACCAGACGGTGCAGCGTGTGGGCCCACTCGCTGGGGTCGTGGCCCTTCACCAGGAAGCCGGTCTCGCCGTCGCGCACGGCCACCGGCAGGCCGCCGACCGAGGCGGCGACCACGGGGGTGCCGCAGGCCTGGGCCTCCAGGGCGACCAGTCCGAAGGACTCGCTGTAGGAGGGCATCACCAGGGCGCTGGCGGCGCGGTACCAGTCGGCGAGCTCGGTCTGGCAGACCGGGGGTTGGAACCGGACCACATCGGATATGCCGAGCTGGGCGGCGAGTTTGTGCAGGCTCTCGGGCCGGGCCAGGCCGCTGCCGCTGGGTCCGCCGACGACGGGGACCACCAGCCGGTCGCGCAGTGAGGGGTCCCGCTCCAGCAGCTCGGCCACGGCCTTCAGCAGCACGTCGGGGGCCTTGAGCGGCTGAATCCTCCCGGCGAAGAGCAGCACCGTCGCGTCCACCGGGAGGCCGAGCCGGCTCCGGATCTCCGCGCGCGCGGCCGTCTCCGCGCGGGCGCCGCTATGGTCCACCGCGTCGCCGACGGTGCCGACCGGCGTCGCCGTGGCGGGCCGGAAGACCTCCAGGTTCACCCCCGGGTGCACCACGGAGAGCTGGCGGGCGCGGGCGCCGTAGTGCTCGGCCAGCTCGTGCGCCTCCTCGGTGGTGTTGGCGATGAGACGGTCGGCGGCCTCCACGACCTGGCTCTCGCCGATGATCCTGGCGGCGGGCTCGGGGGTGTCGCCGGCGGCGAGGGCGGCGTTCTTGACCTTGGCCATGGTGTGCATGGTGTGGACCAGCGGGACGCCCCAGCGCTCCGCGGCCAGCCAGCCGACCTGCCCGGACAGCCAGTAGTGCGAGTGCACCAGGTCGTAGTAGCCGGGCCGGTAGCCCGCCTCGGCGCGGAGCACCCCGTGGGTGAAGGCGCAGAGCTGCGCGGGCAGGTCCTCCTTCATGAGCCCCTCGAAGGGGCCGGCCGTGACATGCCGGACCAGCACGCCGGGTGCCAGCTCCACGGTGGGCGGCAGGTCCGACCCGGTGGCCCGGGTGAAGATCTCCACCTCGACGCCGAGATCGGCCAGCCGTTTGGAGAGCTCGACGATATAGACGTTCATGCCCCCCGCGTCACCCGTTCCCGGCTGGTGCAGCGGGGAAGTGTGCACACTCAGCATTGCCACGCGGGCAGGGCGCAGGGTCACCGCTCGTCCTTTCGCTCCGGCTCCGGCCGCAGCGCGACCCGTCAACAGTGGGGCAACAGTGCCCGGCCTCGGCTGATTCCCCCTGTTCGGGACGGACTGCTGCCGGCGTTCGCCTGTCGGCCTCCGCGTACGCTGCCTGACATGCGTGTACGTACAGCGGGCGGCCGGTCCGCGCGGCCGGTTGGGGCGGTGACCCGGGGGACCACCAATCCCAACCGTCTGCGCCGTATGGACCGCTGGATCGCGGCGGAGCTCGCCCCGGCGCTCCGGGCCGCGGACGCGCCCCCGGTCGCGGTCGACCTCGGCTACGGCGCGGCGCCCTGGACGGCCGTGGAGCTGCGCAGCAGGCTGGCGGCGGTCCGGCCGGACGTACGGGTGGTCGGGATCGAGATCGAACCGGAACGGGTCGCCGTCGCCCAGCACTATGCGAGCCCGCCGGAGCTGACCTTCCGGCGCGGCGGCTTCGAGGTCCCGCTGGACGGCGCCGACGGCGCTGACGGTGCCGGCGGCGCGCTGCTGATCCGGGCCGCGAATGTGCTGCGCCAGTACGAGGAGGCCCAGGTCGCCGACGCCTGGGCGCTGCTCCGGGCCCGGCTGGCGCCGGACGGGCTGCTGGTCGAGGGCACCTGTGACGAGATCGGCCGCCGCCACGTCTGGGTGGCCCTGGACCGCGAGGGCCCCCGCACGGTGACCTTCGCGGCCCGCCTGGGCGGCTTGGACCGGCCGTCCGACCTGGCCGAACGGCTCCCCAAGGCGCTGATCCACCGCAATGTCCCGGGCGAGCCGGTTCACGCCTTCCTCCGCGACCTCGACCGTGCCTGGGCCGCGGCCGCGCCCTACGCGGACTTCGGGGCGCGGCAGCGCTGGATCGCCGCCGCCCGCACGGTCTCCGCCGACTGGCCGGTCGTCGGAGACCCGCGCCGCTGGCGGCTGGGGGAGCTGACGGTCCGTTGGGAGGCGGTGGCACCGGCGCTGCTCTAACCCTGTTCCTTTTTGCTGTTCAGCGTGCCACGATCCAACGGTTACTGACGGACCGTCAGATCTGGAGGTGCGCGATGCCCCGCAAGCGTCGCCCGGGACTGCTGGCCCTCACCGCCTGCGCCCTCGCCGCGGCCACCGTGTTCGCCCCGGCCGCTTCCGGCGCACCCGCGCCCTCCGCTCCGGCAGCGTCCGGCAGCACCGCCTCCCGGGTGGTCGAGGTACGGCAGCGGCTGGCGGTCCTCTACCGGCAGGCCGAATCCGCCACCGCCCGCTATGACACCGCCACCGAGGCGGTCCGGACCGGAGCGCTGCAGGTCGTCGCCATTGCCAAGGGCATCGAGGCCGCGCAGGGCCGGGTCGCCGCGCTGACCACGATGATCGACCAGGTCGCGGCTGCCGCCTACCGCGACGGCGGGCTGCCGCCGAGCGTGCGGCTGCTGCTGTCCTCCGATCCGGAGGGCTATCTCGACTCCATCCCGCTCGCCGACCGGGCCAATGCCTCCGCCGCCGACCTCGTCACGGCCCTGCGCACCACCCAGTCCCAGCTCGTCGCCTACGGCAACGCGGCCAGCGCCCAGCTGCAGAACCTGGCGGCCCAGCAGGCCGCGGCCGCGGCGGCGGTGCGCTCCATCCAGTCCGAGCTGGCTGCCGCGAGGTCGCTGCTCGCCTCGCTCAAGGCCGCCCAGCTTGCCCAGCTCCAGCAGGCGCAGGCCGATACCGCCTTGGCCGCGCAGATGGCCTGGCGTTCCACGCTGACCCCCGCCGACCTGGCCCGCCCCGGCACCGCGCTCAGCGATGCGGCGATCGCCTACGCCGCCGCCCAGATCGGCCACCCCTACATCTGGGGCGGCACCGGGCCGGTCGGCTTCGACTGCTCGGGGCTCACCATGCGGGCCTGGCAGGCGGCCGGCCGTTCGATTCCGCGTACCTCGGAGCAGCAGTGGGCCCAGCTGCCCCACGTTCCGGTGGCGCAGCTGCGTCCCGGTGATCTGATCATCTATTTCCCGGACGCCAGCCATGTGGCGCTCTACGTGGGCGACGGCGCGATCATCCAGGCCCCGCACCCGGGTGCGAAGGTCGAGCTCTCGGCCGCAGGCTCGATGCCCATCCTGGGGGTCGTCCGACCCGACTAGCAGGCGGCACGAACCACTTTCACTCGAACGAGTTATCGAATACTTATGGCGTGTTGACGCCCGCTCAGGCCACCATGGACCCATGCCCCAAGCCCGGTCCCGTGCATCACAGGCCCAACTCCAGGCGCACGGACTCGAACACCCCGAACGCCTCAGTCCCGAACAGCACGAACCGCACCTCGGCCACCCGGCTCCCGGTTCCCAGAGCCACCTCCCGCACCGTCCGCAGCGCGATCCTCGCGGCGTCGTCCGCCGGCCAGCCGTAGACGCCGGTCGAGACGGCCGGCATCGCCACCGTCCGCGCGCCCAGCTCGTCCGCGACCCGCAGCGATTCGCGGTAGCAGGAGGCCAGCAGGGCGGCCCGGCCCGGATCCTGCGCCGCATACACCGGCCCGACGGTGTGGATCACCCAGCGCGCCGGCAGCCTCCCGGCGGTCGTCGCCACGGCCTGCCCGGTCGCCAGACCCTTGCCGTAGTGCGACGCCCGCAGCGCCCGGCAGGCCGCCAGGATCTCCGGCCCGCCCCTCCGGTGAATGGCCCCGTCGACCCCGCCACCACCCAGCAGAGAGGAGTTGGCCGCGTTCACCACCGCGTCCACCGCCTGCTCGGTGATATCACCCTGAATCGACGTGATCTCCATCACGCACTCCTCTCGATAGGTCGCACGCTACCGCCCCAGGCCCCGCGCGGGCTCCGGGATATCTGCGGCCCCATCAGTCCCACCGCAGGCCACAGGTATCCCCGGTCACTTCGCCGGGCCGGCGCCACGGTGTGCGAAGGGCCTGTGGAGATCACGTTAGGGTCACGGGAACAGGGCAGGTTCGTGGTGTCTTATGGGCACTGCTTCCGCCGGTCAACCGTTGCACAGCCAGGGAGAGGGAGGTATCGCTGATGCCCGCGATCGAACGCGCGCACGACCCGCAGTCGAGCACGGCCAGTCCGCGACCGATACCGCGCCCACGCCCTGCCACGGTGGCCACCGCTCCGCTCCCGGCTCCGGTGACCCCGGCCGGAGGCGTCCTCTCCGTGCTGCTCATCGACGACAGCCCGCAGGACGCCGAGGCGTTCCACAACCTCCTCGCCGAGGTCGGCCCCGAGGTGCAGCTCCGCTGGGCCCGCACCCTCGACGCCGGCACGGCCATGCTCAACGCCGACACCGCCTGCGTCCTGCTCGACCTCGAACTCCCGGACGGCGGCGGCCTGGACGGCCTGCGCCGGCTGCTGCGCCGCGCACCCCGTACCGCCGTGCTCGCCGTCACCAGCACCGCCGACGTCCACCTCGGCGCGGCCGCGGTCGCGGCCGGCGCCCAGGACTTCCTGGTCAAGCAGGAGATCGACGGCCGGCTGCTGACCCGCGCGGTCCGCTACGCCGTCGAGCGCAAGCGGGCGGACGAGTCCCAGCGCAGGCTGGTCGAGGCCGAGCTGCGCGGCCAGGAGAACGCCCGCCTGCAGCGGCATCTGCTGCCCACCCCGCTGCTGGAGGGATCGGGCCTGGCCTTCCACGCCCGCTACCGCCCCGGCCGCCGCCGCGCGCTGCTCGGCGGCGACTTCTACGACGCCGTCCGCACCGCCGACGGCACCGTCCATGTCGTCATCGGCGACGTCTGCGGCCACGGCCCGGACGAGGCCGCGCTCGGAGTCGCGCTGCGGATCGCCTGGCGCACCCTGGTCTTCGCCGGACTCCAGGGCGAGGCACTGCTCAGCACGCTCCAGCGGGTGCTGGAGCACGAGCGCCGCAGCGAGGAGATCTTCGCGACCCTGTGCATGCTCGCGATCGAACCGGAGAGCGAGTACGCCGAGCTGCACCTCGCCGGACACCCCGCGCCGCTGCTGCTGCGCGAGGACCGCGACCCCGAGCTGCTCCCGTACGACTTCGGCGGCCCGGCCCTGGGCCTGCTGCCGATGCTCGGCGACAGCGGGGAGGAGCAGTGGCCGCCGCGCAAGGTCAGGCTGGGCTCGGAGTGGGGCCTGATGCTCTACACCGACGGCCTGATCGAGGGCCGGATAGGGGCGGGCACGCGCCGGCTCGGCCAGGAGGGGCTGATCGCGATGATCGGCGACCACCAGGAGAGCGGCCTGCGCGACGAACTGCTGATCGATACGGCCATGTCCGAGGTCGAGGACCTCAACGGCGGCGCGCTCGCCGACGACGTCGCCGTCCTGCTGCTCACCCGCAGCGGCAGCGCGCCGGTCACCTACGTGTAGCCGGGCGTCCGCCGCTGCGGGACGCGGCGGTCCGTCGTCAGGCAGCTGTCACCAGGGTCCGTACGGCCCCATGTTGCTCCGGTCGTCCTTCTTGCCGCCGCCCAGGCGGCCCTTGCCGCGCCGCTGCGGCGAGATCGCCCGGATCCGGGGGCGGACGTCCACCATGTAGACGATCGCCGCCACCAGGCCGATCAGGCTGAGCATCTGGCCCAGGCCGGGCACCGCGAAGACGCTCACCGCCACCGCCAGGCCCAGCACGATCAGCCAGAACGGCTTGGTCTGCTTGTCCACGGCCCGGTAGGCGTCCTCGCGCCGGAAGGCGGCGTCGATGAAGACGAACACCTTGAACACGAGCAGGGCGAGCATCAGCCACCCCAGCACATTGCTGAACCAGTCCACCAGGATGCCGCCAGCCAGTTGCTCGCCCATCACATCTCCTTAGGCCCCGCACAGTCCTGCCGGATTCTGCGGCTCATCGTCCCACGGGGCTGCCCCCGCTGGACTGAACGAAAGGGACGCGCCGGAGGTGCCCGGCGCGTCCCTTCCTTCCCTGCTGACCGCCTGTTCAGGCCTTGGGCGCGCTCTTGCGCGGCGTGGTCCGCTTGGCAGCCGGCTTGGCCGGCGCCTCCGGCTCGACCGCGGCGGCGACGTCCACGGCCTTCTCGGCCGCCGTCTCGGCGACCTGGTCGACCTCCGCCGCGAAGGCGTCGGCCTTGGACTCCGCCGTGCCGGCGATGCCGACCAGCCCGTCCGCCGTCTCCTTGCGCTGGCGGTCCACGACGACCTTGCCGCGCTCGGCCAGCTCGTCGTACACCTCGCGCGCCTTGACGGCCAGCTCGGCGGCCCGGCCGACCGACTGCAGCGCCAGGTCCTGGGCCTTCTCCTGCAGCGACTTGAAGTCGCTGGGCAAGCTCGACACGGTCTCGCTGACCTTGGCCTGCGCCTCGGTCAGCCGCGTCTGGGCCTCCTTCAGCCGGGTCGCGGCCTGCTCCTGCACGACCTTGCGGTCGGTGGCGGCAAGGGTCGCCGCCTTCTCGGGCACCTCGCGCAGCTTCTCCACCGCGAGGTCGCCGGCGCCGGCGAGCGCGTACAGCGGCGTGGGGTCCGAAAGGGTCTTGCGCAGATCATCGGTGATGGGCATGGGAGTTCCTCCCCTGGTCGGGATCTTCCTGGGTCCTGCCGGCAGGTGTCCCCGGCTCCGCCTCGGTCTCGCCCTCGTGGGCGTTCTCCTTGAGGAAGGAGTCGTAGACGGCGAGCAGCACCTGCTTCTGCCGCTCGTTGATCAGTGAGTCCGCGAAGATCGCGGCCCGGAGCTCCAGGCCGGCCTCCTCGCGTTCGTCGAGGATCCCCGCCTGCACGTACAGCGTCTCCGCCGAGATCCGCAGCGCCTTCGCGATCTGCTGCAGGATCTCCGCACTCGGCTTCCGCAACCCGCGCTCGATCTGACTGAGATACGGATTGGACACCCCTGCGGCGTCGGCGAGCTGACGCAGTGAGTACTGCGCATGCCGCCGCTGCTCACGGATGTACTCGCCGAGCGAGCCGACGTTCAGTGAGGCCATGCCCCCACCATGCACCCCCGGTGCTAACTATTGCAAGCACATCGCTTGCAACTGTGACCCATGTCGCTGTCAGACCACGGCGAGCCGGTCCACCAGCAGCTGCACCCTCCGGTCGGTGTCCTCCGGTGGGAGCCGTCCCGCCCGGGTGAGAGTGGCCAGTCCGTGCAGGGACGCCCAGAACAGCTCGGTGAACAGCCCCGGGTCGATGCCGTCCCCGGCGACCTCGCCCAGGTTCTCCAGCAGGGCGGCGAAGGCGTCCTTCAGCGGCTCCGGGGTGTCCTCGGCTGCGAAGGCCAGGCCGCCGTCGAGCTGGAACATGGCGTCGTAGACCGCCGGGTTGCGCTCGGCGAAGTCGAGGTAGCCGCGGGCGAGGGCGGCGACCCGCTCGCGCGGGCCGCCCGCGGCGCCTC
The DNA here is from genome assembly GCF_004365705.1 of Streptomyces sp. 846.5. Classification (NCBI taxonomy): domain Bacteria; kingdom Bacillati; phylum Actinomycetota; class Actinomycetes; order Kitasatosporales; family Streptomycetaceae; genus Streptomyces; species Streptomyces sp. 846.5. The sequence continues at coordinate 3,699,317 of NZ_SOBN01000001.1, read as the reverse complement.
GGGTCGCGGCCCGCAGCGCCGCGGCCATCTCGGCGGCGCCTTCGAGGGCGACGGCGCCGATGATCTCGCGCTTGCCGCGGAAGTGGCTGTAGAGGACGGGCTGGCTGTATTCGATGCGCTCGGCGAGCCGGCGGGTGGTGACCGCGTCCCAGCCCTGCTGCTCGGCGAGTTCGCGGGCCGTCGCCACGATGAGGCGCTCGCGGCCCGCCCGCTCGCGCTCCTTGCGTTCCTGTACCGACATGATTCGATTCTAGCACTGCTAGACAATCAAGCAGTAGTAGTACTAGCGTTGCCTCATCAGCTAGCAACACTAGATTCCAAGAGGGGTCATCATGCTGGACGCACTTGAGGTCGTCACCATCGTGGTCACCGGCGTGATGGTGGGGGTGGAGTTCTCCGTCGCCTTCGTCATGAACCGGATCTTCAGCGCACTCCCCGAGGACAGCGGCCAACTCGGCCGCGCCCACGGGGGGCGGATGCTCGGCGCCGTGATGCCGTTCTGGTACATCGGCTCGCTCGTCCTCGTCGCGGTCTGGGCCGTCGCCGGATGGCACCACCACGGCGCCGGCCTGGTCGTCACCGCCGGTGCGCTGCTGATCCTCAGCGTGGTCATGTCGATCCTGCTGCTCGTCCCGATCAACAACCAGAGCAAGACGTGGACCCCCGAGAACCGGCCCGAGGACTGGAAGGAGCAGATGAACCGCTGGGACCGCTTCCACTACGTCCGCGTCGCCGTCATCATCGCCGCATTCGCCCTGCTGGCCACCGCCCTCGCCTGATTCGAAAATCCCCCGCTCCGTGACCGTTTCCGCTGTTCAGAGCACTCCGATGGGTTGGAGGTTGACTTGGTAGCCGAGTTGGTTGAGTTGGCTGATGAGCCGTCGGGTCGCTCTGGTCTTGCCGGTGCGTTCGAGGAAGTAGTCGCCGCCGAGGTCGGCGTACTCGGCATCGTTGGTGAACATGTGCCAGATGGCGACGAGGATGGAGTGCTCCAGAGCGACAAGGGCTCTCTTCTTGCCGCGGCGTCCGACCAGGCGCCGGTATCGGGAGGCGAGGTAGGTGTCCTTGGTGCGGGAGGCGGCGACGGCAGCCTGTCCGAGGGCGGCCTTGAGCCAGGGGTCGCCGTGCCGGGTCTTCCCGCTGCTGCTCTTGCCGGCCGATTCGTGGTTGCCGGGGCAGACGCCGGCCCAGGACGCCAGATCGCCGGCGGTGGGGAACCGCTCCATCTGGGCCCCGATCTCGGCCAGGATCACCTCGGCGGCGCGGGTGCCCACTCCGGGGATCGTGATCAGCAGGTCGATGCGGCGGCGAAAGGGCCGCACCTGCGCGTCGATCCGCTCGCTCAGCCGGTTCTCCATCGCCGTGCAGGCGTCGATCCGGTCGAGCATGGCCCGCAGCAAGAACGCGTGGTGGTCGGTGAAGTTGCCGGTCAGTGCCTCGACGAGGTCGGCGGTCTTGCGGCGCATGCTGCCCAGCGCCAGGTCCGCGAGCCGTCCGGGGTCACGTTCCCCGCCGATCAGGGCCTCCAGCATGGCCCGGGCCGACTTGCCCGTCAGGTCGGAGACCACGCTGGACAGCTTGATCCCGGAGTCCTCCAGCAGCTTCTCCGTCCGCTGGATCTCGCGGGTGCGCTCCCGGATGACCTCGGTGCGGTAGCGGGTCAGGTCCCGCAGCTGCCGGATCGGCTCCGGGGGCACGAAGCTGGCGCGGACCAGCCCGTACTCGACCAGCCGGGCAATCCACTCGGAGTCCTTCACGTCGGTCTTGCGGCCGGGCACCGACTTCATGTGCCGGGCGTTCAGCAGCCAGCACTCGATGTCGTGCTCCAGCAGGTAGAACACCGGCTTCCAGTACACGCCGGTGGCTTCCATGCCGACCACGGTCACGCCCTCGGCCAGCAGCCAGTCCCGCATCGCCAGCAGTCCGCTGGTGACCGCGGGGAAGGTGCGGACCTCGCTGCGGCGCCGCTTCCCGGTGCTGGGCGCCCTCACGCACACCTTCACGTCGACCTTGCTGATGTCGATCCCCGCACACCGTTCGTGGATCACGTCCATCGCCCCGGCACCTCCCTCCCTCGACAGCCGCGAGCGCGTGGCCGTCCAGCGGGGGTCCGCAGGCGTAAGAGTCTGATTCGCGTGCTCGGAGCAACATTTCCGGGTGCCTGTCGGTGGACCCCCAGCGTCCTACTGAACCGCGGGCTCGGAACGCGCCAAGGCGAAACGACGTCGGCCAGACGGCCACCAACCAGATTTTCACCCACTCAGGGTCTGCCCGTAAGGGCTTCGGACTACTGAACCCGCCGTCCGAGCCCGCGCAGGTTCGTTTCGTCGCTACTTGTCGCGGGCGGCGAGGCGCTTGGCGGTCTCGGTCCTGACCGTCTCGTGCAGCTCGTCCGACGTGAAGCCGAGGTTGTGCAGGATCCGTACGGCCGGACTCTCCTCGGCGCGGATCAGGCCCAACAGCATGTGCTCCGTGCCGACCCAGTCGTGGCCGAGGTCGGCCGACGCGCGGCGTGCCTGCGCGATGACCTCCTTGCTCTCCGGCCGGAAGGCGATGTGACCCCGCAGCGCCTTCTCCCCGGCCGGCGGCATCGCCTCCTCGATCGCCTCGCGGACGCGTTGCTCCGACCCGGCCTTTGCCACCAGCACCTCGTACGCCAGACCCCTCGGTTCGCCGAGCAGGCCGAGCAGGAGGTGTTCGGTGCCGATGGAGTCGTGCTTGTGCGTTCGGGCGGCCTCCTGCGCCAGCACGATGCTGTGCCGGTTCAGGTCGGTGAAGTGCTCGAACGCGGAGGGCGTGTGGCGTTGCTGGGCGGCCTGTTTGGACACCCCGATCGCGTCGCCGATCTCGCTCCACGATGCGCCGAGCTGCCTGGCCTTGCTGACGTAGTGGTCGACGAGCTGGTCGCCCAGGTCGGACAGGGTCTGGGCGCGCAGCCGCGCCTCGCTGATACGGGTCAGCTCGTTGGCGTCGGGGAGTTCCTCGTTGAGACGGGTGATCAGGTCGGCGAGGTTGATGTCGAGTGGACTCATGCGTCAATCGTAAGTTGACGATCCTCGACCGTCAAGATGCAGTTGACGCTGCTCGTGGGTGCGTCTTGTGTCCGTCGCCCCGGGGCTGGCAGGGTTCATCGCTTCGGTGGTGTGACGAATGGAGGCGGACTGGTGGGCCAGGCATTGTTCGTGAGGTTCCAGGGGACGTCTGCGAATGCGCGCGGCCACTTCCCCGGTGTCTTCGCTCTGGTCAACGGTCTTGGCCGGGCCGGCGAGCTCAGCGAGGAGGAACACCGGTTCTGGCGGTCGGGCAACGACTGGTACGAGGCCAACTTCACCAACCCGTCGACCGTCGACCCCACCGTCTTTGACCGCGACCTGCATCCCGGGGCGGCGTCCTGGTTCAAGACCACGGCGGGGGAAGTCCTCGACCGGGTGAACGGCTACCTCGAGATCCTGGCCGCGCATGGGGTGTCATGTGAGCGAGTGGAGTCCTCAGCCCCGGGAAGGATCATCTACGAGGACAGCGAACAGGTCGTCGTAGTCCCCTGGGGGAGCGGCCTCAGCGGCTGAACCAATGGGTCATGAGCCGAACACCGAACCAGACTCGGGCGGATGAGCAGCGTGGATGAGGCAGTGCTGACCGAGGACGGAGTCCGGTTGTGGGCGACCCGGGTCGGTGAGGGCAGTCCTGTGGTCTTCTGCCATGGCGGCCCCGGCCTGTGGGACTTCCTGGGCGACTTGGCCGAGCTGTTGGCGGACCGGGCGGCCGTGTACCGCTGGGACCAGCGGGGGTGCGGGCGGTCGGAACGGTGCGGGCCGTACTCGGTGGCCCGGTCCGTGGCCGACCTGGACGCCGTCCGACGCCACTTCGGGCTGGACCGGATGGCGCTCCTGGGGCACTCGTACGGGAGCCAGTTGGCGCTGCAGTACGCGCTGGACCACCCCGAGCGGGTGAGCGGGCTGGTGTACGTCTCCGGCACCGGGATCGACAGCCGTGACACCTGGCGGTCGACCTACCGGCAGAACCTGCGGGCCAACCTCGGGAAGCACCTGGAGCGTTGGGAAACGCTGGACAGCGGAGCGCGCACCGAGGCGGAGGAGCGGGAGTGGTGTGTTCTGCAGTGGTCCGCGGACTACAGCGACCGGGAACGGGCGCTGGAACAGGCCGAGGCTGCGGCCACGCCCTGGTTCGCTGTGAACTTCGAGTGCAACGCGACCGTCAACGCCGACGTCAAGCGCGTCTCGCGAACCCCGGAACTGCGGGCTGCCTGCGAGAAGTTGGACGTGCCTGTGCTGATCGTGCACGGAGCCGAGGACATCCGGCCGGACTGGGCGCTCGACTCGCTGGAGCAGGCCCTGCCCCGGGTCTCGCGGACGCTGCTCACCGGCGCGGGGCACCTTCCCTGGGTGGAGCAGCCGAACGGCTTCCGCTCCGTGGTCGGCGACTTCCTGGCCGACCGCTGAGGCCGGTCAGGACAGCGCCTCGATGGGCGCGACCACCACCAGGCCCTTGACGGCGTCGGCGAGTTCCGGGTCGAGCGTGATCAACGCATCGGCCTGGAGCCGGGTCAGTGCGACGTATTCGGCATCGAAGGTGTCGGGCCGGCCGAGCTCGTCGGCGATCTTCCAGGCGGTGCTCTGAAGGGACCGGTCTCCGAGCAGTCGAATCCGTAGCGCACGCACATAGTCGAGCCGGCGATCGGCCTCCTTCCTGGTCATCTCGCCCTGGCGCACTGCTCGGTAAAGCAGTGTCAGCAACTGCGAGCGCAGCAGGGTCGGGGCCAGAAGCTGATGCTCGTCCGGGATCGCAGCCTGGTCGTGGGCCAGGCGCAGGGCCACGTCCGGAGTGATCACATACTTCGCCATGGGCAGCCGCCTCCTCTGGATCACGCGACGCCATCGTACGGTTGGTGCGGTTCCAGGGCGCTGAAACCAGGGTGAAACCGCGCTGAATGCGCCCTGCCGCAACCTCTGCGTCATGACGAAAACGACAGCGCACCACGCACTCGCCATCGCGGCCCAGGGGCTGCGCAAGGCCTACGCGGACAAGACGGTCCTCGACGGCATCGACCTGGCCGTGCCGACCGGCACCGTCTTCTCCCTGCTCGGCCCGAACGGGGCCGGCAAGACCACCGCCGTCAAGATCCTCTCCACCCTGATCACCGCCGACGCCGGCGACCTGCACGTCGGCGGCCACAACCTCGCCACCGACGCCCAGGCCGTGCGCGCCATGATCGGCGTCACCGGCCAGTTCTCCGCCGTCGACGGCCTGATCACCGGCGAGGAGAACATGCTCCTGATGGCGGACCTGCACCACCTCTCCCGCGCCGAGGGCCGCCGCACCGCCGCCGAGCTGCTGGAGCGGTTCGACCTGGTGGAGGCGGCGAAGAAGCCCGTCTCCAGCTACTCCGGCGGCATGAAGCGCCGTCTGGACCTCGCCATGACCCTGGTCGGCGGCCCGCGCATCATCTTCCTCGACGAACCGACCACCGGCCTGGACCCGCGCAGCCGCCACACCATGTGGGGGATCATCCGCGAGCTCGTCTCCGGCGGCGTCACGGTCTTCCTGACCACCCAGTACCTGGAGGAGGCCGACGAACTCGCCGACCGCATCGCCGTGCTCAACCACGGCAGGATCGCCGCTGAGGGCAGCGCCGAGGAGCTGAAGCGGCTGGTCCCGGGCGGGCACGTACGGCTGCGGTTCACCGACCCGACCGCCTACCAGTCCGCCGCCGTCGCCCTGCGCGAAGCCGCGCGCGACGACGAGGCACTGGCGCTGCAGATCCCCAGCGACGGCAGCCAGCGCGAACTGCGCTCCATCCTCGACTGGTTGGACACCGCCGGCATCCAGGCGGACGAGCTGACCGTGCACACCCCCGACCTCGACGACGTGTTCTTCGCCCTGACCGGCGCCACCAACCTCACCGACCAGCCCAAGGAGACAGCACGATGAGCACCTTCTCCCTCGCCGTCCGCGACTCCAACACCATGCTGCGCCGCAACCTGCTGCACGCCCGGCGCTACCCCTCCCTCACGCTGAACCTGCTGCTCACCCCGATCATGCTGCTGCTGCTCTTCGTCTACATTTTCGGTCACGTGATGAGCGCGGGCATCGGCGGCGGCCACGCGCACCGCTCCCAGTACATCGCCTACATCGTCCCCGGCATCCTGATGATGACGATCGGCAGCACGGTGATCGGCGCCGCGGTGTCCGTCTCCACCGACATGTCCGAAGGCCTGATCGCCCGCTTCCGCACCATGGCGATCCACCGCGGCTCGGTGATCATCGGGCACGTCATCGGCAGCGTGCTGCAGGTGCTCGCCAGTCTGGTCCTGGTCGGCGCCGTCGCCGTGGCCATCGGCTTCCGGTCCACCCACGCGACCGCGCTGGACTGGCTGGCGGCGTTCGGGCTGCTCGCCCTGTTCGCCCTGGCCCTCACCTGGATCGCTGTCGGGATGGGCATGGCCAGCCCCAACGCCGAGGCGGCCGGCAACAGCGCCATGCCGCTGATCCTGCTCCCGCTCATCTCCAGCGCCTTCATCCCGGTCCACACGATGCCCGGCTGGTTCCAGCCCATCGCCGAGTACCAGCCCTTCACCCCGACCATCGAAACCCTGCGCGGCCTGCTGCTCGGTACCCAGATCGGCAACAGCTGGTGGATCGCGATCCTGTGGTCGCTCGCTCTGACCGCGCTCGGCTACCGCTGGTCGACCTCGCTGTTCAACCGCGACCCCAAGTAAGGCCAAGTAGGGCCCAGGGCGGCGTACTCCGACACCGCGTCGGCGTGCGCCGCCGCCTGCGTTACGCGCTACGCGGTCAGCGACCGCTCGGCGTGGTCAGCGACCGCTCGGGGCCGGGACGAGGCCGTCGGCGACCAGGCCGGAGAGGACGGCCGCGCTCAGGGCCTGGACGGCGGACTGGGGGCGGACCATCACGGTGAACTCCTTGATCCGGTCCTTCTCGTCGAAGTGCAGCAGGTCGATGCCGTGGATCTGCTTGCCGTTGACGGTGGCGCGGAAGAGCAGGACCGCCGACGGAGCCTCGGTGCCGTCGGTGCTGGTCTCCGAAGCGCCGTCGAACCGGCCGACGTAGTGGAAGTCCTCGAAGGTGCGCAGCAGGACCCCGAACAGGCCCAGCACCATCGGCCGGCCCTCGAACGGCGTGAACTTCACCGGGCTGTAGAACCGGACGTCCTCGGTGAACAGGTCTTCCAGGGACGTGAGGTCGTGGCTGTCGACGGCGGCGCGGAAGCGGTCCACGGCGGGCATGGTCTCTCCTTGATGCTGGATACTCATGGATCTGACTATTCACTTTCATGACTATCATGGGAGCGAGTTGGTGAACAGAGGCATGAACCGAAGCGAGGGAAGGGGCGGCCCGATGGCGCTGCGCCACGCCGTGCTGGCGGCGCTGCTCGACGAGGAGTTGAGCGGCTACCAGCTGACCAAGGCGTTCGACCTGGGCGTGGCCAACTTCTGGCACGCGCTGCCGCAGCAGCTCTACGCCGAGCTGGCCAAGCTGGAGCAGGACGGGCTGATCGCGGGCCGGGAGGTGGTCCAGGACGCCCGGCCCAACAAGCGCCTCTTCCAGGTCACCCCGGCCGGGCTGGCCGAGCTGGAGCGATTCGCGGCGACCGCCACCAAACCCTCCTTCATCCGCGACGACCTGCTGGTGAAGGCGCAGACCGCCGACCATGTCGACACCGGGGCACTGATCGCACAGCTGACCGAGCGGGCCGCGTTCGCCAGGGGCAAGATCGCCCTCTTCGACGAACTGCTGCGGAAGATGCGCGGCGACCGCAGCGAGGAGGAGTTCCTGCTCCACGGCGAACGGATCGGCCCCTACCTCACCTGCCTGCGCGGCCTGGCCTTCGAGCAGGGCAACCGGGACTGGTGCGAGCGCGCCGTGACCGTTCTGCGGGAGCGGGGCACCAGCTCATTCCGGGCCGTCACCGCTGCTCAGCAGGTGGAGGGCCCGGCGTAGCCGCGCCTGCCTGGTCTCCGGCGTGAGCGACTGGAGCAGCGGTAGGATCAGCTGGTAGCGCCCGGTCCTGTCGAGCGCCTCGAACGCCTTCCTGGCTTCAGGATCCGCATCCAGCAGCGCCGCGAGGTCGGACGGCACCGTCGCCGTCTTCTGCGATGCGTAGGCCGCCGCCCACCGGCCGTCCTGCTGCGCCTTGCGGACTTCGGCCAACCCGGGCTCCCGCATCCGCCCGGTGGCCACCAGCGCCGCCACCTTCTCCACATTCACCTGCGACCACAGGCTTTTGGGCCGACGTGGCACGTACTTCTGCAGGTAGTACTGCTCGTTGAACGACCGCCGTTGCCCGGAGACCCAGCCGTAGCAGAGCCCGACGTCGACCAACTCGTCGTCGGTGACCGACGCAATACCGGAACTCTTCTTGGCCACCTTGATCCAGGCGCCCTCGTGGCGCAGGAAGTGCTCGGCCAGCCAGCTCTCGAACGCCCCGGCGTCCGGAAAAGCGATGATCTCCACCCCGTCGAGCTCATCCATGCGACTCAGCCTAGTAACCCTTACCGGCGGCCGGGTTGGTTAGAGAGAAGCCAACGCCAACGCGGCCGCTCCGTAACCAGCGTGGCTGCGGCCATCAGGCTCACCAGAACCGCCGCCCAGACGGGCCAGGCCACCCAGGAGGAGACCACGGCCGGCACGAGCTGAAGCAGCACCAGCAGCACGGTGCCCCAACCCGGAACCGCGACGATCACCTTGTCCTTGTCCCCGGGCGTGGCGAAGACCGTCGGAAGGCCGATCAGCACCACCACGGACAGCGCGGCGAGCAGCCACGAACGCCCCGACAGCGCCCACGGCGTAGCCACCCAGGCGACAAGCTCCGTCGCAAAGCGCAGCGCGGACGCAGCCCGGTCGTCCGGTCGCCCGGAGGGCGCATCTCCTGGCATGACATCGGTCACCCGGGGACGATCTCACGCCGACGGTCCGAGCCGCCAGGGGGTTGTCGCCATCACGCGGGCGGAGCACGCTCGTACAACGGTTTTGGTCCTGGCCGATACGGATCGCATGCGAGCGACCTACCCTGGCGGCTGACAGGGGAGCAGAGGGGTACGTGGGATCGGGGGCGCTGTGGCACAGGACGCGGAGCAGAGAGGCCAGGCGGGGCAGAGGGACGGTGTGCGGGAGCAGTCGCCGTCCGTCGAGTTGAACATGGACATACCGCATCCTTCGCGGATGTACGACTACTACCTCGGAGGCAAGGACAACTTCCCCGCCGACCGGGAGGCCGCCGAGCAGGTGCTGGCCATCGTGCCGGAGATGCGGATGGCGGCCAGGATGAACCGGGCCTTCCTGGGCCGGGCGGTCCGGTACGCCGCGGCCGCCGGCGTCGTCCAGTTCCTGGACATCGGGACGGGCATTCCGACGGCCGGCAACACCCATGAGGTCGCCCAGCAGGTCAACCCGCGGGCCCGGGTCGCCTATGTCGACAACGACCCGATCGTGCTCAGCCACGCCCGCGCCCTGATGGCGGGGCCCGGCCACGGCGAGACCCATGTCGTGCAGGCCGACCTGCGCGAGCCGGGGCGGATCCTGGACGATCGGACGGTGCGGCGGATCATCGACTTCGGCGAACCTGTCGCCCTGGTCCTCGCCGCGATCCTGCACTTCATCCCGGACGAGGACGGCCCGCACGCCATCGTCGAGCAACTGCTGAAGCCGCTCCCGGCAGGCAGCATGCTGATCCTCAGCCATGGCTCCTGGGAGGCGGAGGGTGAGGACTTCACCGAGCGCGCCGAGCTGATCAAGGCCCCCTACAGCCGGGCGAGCGCGCAGCTGCACCTGCGCTCCCGCGCCGAGGTCGACCAGTTCTTCACCGGGGTGGACGTGATCGAGCCGGGGGTGGTGCCGGTCTCCAACTGGCGCGCCCGGGCGACTCGTGAGGAGTGGCTGGGGGCCCGCGGCTTCTTCGGCGGCGTCGGCGTCAAGCCCTGACCCGGACCGTGCCCTGTCCCGCGTGCCCCGCCCCAGGACGGCCACGTCGTCACAACGGACGTGTTCCATCGGTCAGAGCAGTGACCGCCGCGACGAAGGAATGTGACCGATGGACGCGACCAACGACAAAGAGTTCATGGCCAGGCGCTTCGAGGAGCACCGCGGCCATCTGCGTGCGGTGGCCTACCGCATGCTGGGCTCGCTCACCGAGGCCGACGACGCCGTCCAGGAGGCCTGGCTGCGGCTCAGCCGCGCCGAGGAGCGCGAGGACGCGGAGGAGATCGAGAACCTCGGCGGCTGGCTGACCACGGTCGTCGCCCGGGTGTCGCTGTCCATGCTGCGCACGCGCCGGACCCGCAGGGAGGAGTCGCTGGACGCCCGGGTCTTTGTCCCCGACCCGATCATCGACCGGATCGAGGGCCGTGGCCCGGGCGACAGCGCCGTCGACCCCGAGCAGCAGGCGCTTCTCGCCGACTCGGTCGGCCTGGCCCTGCTCGTGGTGCTGCAGACGCTGGCCCCGGCCGAACGGCTCGCCTTCGTGCTGCACGATATGTTCGCAGTGCCGTTCGAGGAGATCGCCCCCATCGTGGAGCGCACCCCGGCCGCCGCCCGCCAACTCGCCAGCCGGGCCCGCCGCCGGGTGCAGGGCACCGCCCCGGTTCCCGACCCCGACATCGCCCACCAGCGCAGGGCCGTCGACGCCTTCCTCGCCGCGGCCCGGGGCGGGGACTTCGAGGCGCTGCTCACCGTCCTGGACCCGGACGTGGTGCTGCGCGCCGACGCCGGCCTCCTGCCCGGGGCCACTTCCCGCCTGGTGCACGGCGCCCAGGCGGTGGCCGAGCAGGTGTTCGCCTTCCGCGAGCTCGCCGAATTCGCCCGTCCGGCACTGGTCAACGGCTCGTACGGCCTGGTCACCGCGCCCGGCGGGGTGCCGGTCTCGGTGTCGGGCTTCACCGTCGTCCACGGCAGGATCGTGGAGATCAACCTGCTCGCCGACCCCGAGCGGCTCAGCCGGCTCGACCTCACCGTCCTCGGGGAGTTCCCGGCAGCGCCGGAGCAGGAGGCGGAGAACTCGGCCGAGTGACCACCTTCGGAGCCCGGCAGCGGCAAGACTGGACCCGTCAGAACATCGAGATGGGGGAAACGTTGAACGCCAGGGCTGCAGTGGTTGTGTACGGGGCGACCGGGCACACCGGTCGCTTCGTCGTCGCCGAGCTACGGAGGCGTGGCTTTGCCACGGTGGTCTCCGGTCGTGACGCGGCCCGGCTGGACGCGCTGGCGGCCGAGTGGCCCGATGCGGACGTACGGCCGGCCACCGTGGACGACCCGGGATCACTGGACCGGGCCCTCGTCGGTGCGGCGGCCGTCGTCAACTGCGCCGGACCGTTCGCGGTGACGGGCGGCCCGGTCGTCGAGGCGGCGCTGCGCGCGGGGATCCCGTACGTCGACGTCGCGGCGGAGATCGAGGCGAACGTCGCGATGTTCGCCGAATACGCCGAGGCGGCCCGGAAGTCGGACACTCCCGTGCTGCCGGCGATGGCCTTCTACGGTGGGCTGGGCGACCTGCTGGTGACCGCGGCGATGGGGGAGTGGACCGCGGCGGACGAGGTGCACGTCGCGTACGGGCTGAGCAACTGGCATCCCACGGCGGGCACCCGGGTGGCCGGCGAGGTGTCGCACCAGCGTCGAGGGGGCCGCCGGGTGCGCTTCGCGGACGGCGCACTGCAGTACCACGACGACAAGGCCGCAGTGCAGGACTGGGTCTTTCCGGAGCCGCTGGGCCGACGGGCGGTGATCGCGGAGTTCACCATGGCCGATGTCGTCACCGTCCCCAGCCACCTGGCCGTACCCGGCGTCACCACCTACATGACCGTCGAAGCCGCGAGGGACCTGGCCGCAGCGGACACCCCGGCGCCGGAGGCAGTCGACGCCCTGGGGCGATCGGACCAGACCTTCGTCGTCGACGTCCTGGTCCGGTCGGGTGGCGTCGAACGCCGCGCCAGCGCCCGTGGCCAGGACATCTACGCGGTCACCGCGCCCCTGGTGGTAGAGGCGGTCGAGCGACTGTTGGACGGGCGCACCCGGACGACGGGCCTGGCCTCGGCCAGCGCGATGTTCGACGCGGCGGACTTCCTTCGGGCGCTGAGCCCGTACCTGTCGGTGGAGCTTCCGCGCTGACGGCAAGGGGATTGACGCTGCGTCACCCGGCCTTGGCCACAGCGGCGTCAGCCTCCTCGAACACCGGGGTCCGGTAGGTGGCGGACACCGTCGCCCGGTCGAACACCCGCCAGGTCGCGGCCGAGACCAGGACCGCGACCGCGAACCCCGCCCAGTACGGCGCGGTGATCCCGAACCGTGCCGCGACCACCCCGCCGAGCACCGCGCCCACGCAGTTGCCGCCCGCCGCGATGAACAGGTTGGTGCTGCCGACCCGCCCCTGCATGTGCGGGGGCGTCAGCCGCTGTCGCAGCGAGCTCGCCACGATGGTCCAGAGCGAGCCGTGCAGGCCGAAGGCGAACAGGGCGAAGCCGATCAGCCAGGAGCTGCGCGAGGCGGCCAGGGCCAGGTGCAGTCCGGCTTCGATCAGCAGCCCGATCCTGACCGTCCAGGTCGCGCCGACCCGGTCGACGAGGCGGTCGCCGACGACCGAGCCGAGGATCCCGCCGACCGCCATGCAGGTGAACAGCGCACCGTAGCCGACCGAGCCGAGGTGGAGCCGCTCCCGGGCCAGCAGCACCAGGACGGCGAGCGCGGCGGTCAGGGTCACGTTCAGCAGCCCGATCAGCACCGCCATGGTGCGCAGCACGCGCTGCCGCATCAGCCAGCGGAAGCCCCCGCCGATGTCCGCCCGGACCGACGAACGGGTCCCACCCTCGGCCGTGCTCTCCCTCGGTTCGGCCCGGTACCTTCCGGCGACCGCCGCGATCAGAATCGCGCTGGCCGCGTAGGTCCCGGCGTTGACGAAGAAAGGGATGCTCGCGGCCAGCAGGAACAGGAACCCGCCCAGCGGTCCGGCGACCATCTGCTGCATCAGTGTCACCCCGCCGAGCAGCCAGCCGTTCGCCCGCTCCAGCCGCTCCCGCGGCACCACCGCCGGGATCATCGCCTGGCTCGCCGAGCGGAACACCACCTCACCGGTGTTGATCACGAACAGCACCGTGTAGAGCAGCGTGATGCTGGGGTGCCCGGTCGCGATCGCCGCCGCCAGCACGGCCATCGCGGCCACCCGGACCCAGTCCACCACGACCATCAGCCGCCGCCGGTCGACCCGGTCCACCAGCACCCCACCGGGCAGGGCGAACAGCAGCCACGGCAGCCAGGCGACCCCGGCCGCGGCGGACACGACCAGCGGGTCGCTGGTACGGGACGCCACCAGCAGCGGCGCCGCGATCGTGGACAGCCCGCTGCCCAGGGCGGAGGTGGTGCTGGCCGCCCACAGCTTGGCGAAGCGCGGGCCGAGCGGAGCGGGTGCAGCAGGCGAGGTGGGTGTCGGCGTACTGGGCGGTCGGTTCGGCGCCTGCTGATCAGTTCCCATGTCCGGCGAACCTACCAACGGGGTCCGACCCCGCCCAACGCTTTAAATCCGAGCCACTTGAACATGTTCAAAAACACGTCTACAGTCCTGGTCGACGCAGAAACTGAACGCGTTCAAAAACTCGGCACGCTTTCCCACACGAGGTGCACCATGGACCGTACGGTCATCACTTATGTCCTCTACCTGGCGCTCAGCATCGGGCTCACCATCTGGGTGGCCCGCACGCTCAGCCGCAGCGGCAGGGTTTTCCTCGCCGATGTCTTCCACGGCAGCGAGAAGCTCGCCGACGCCGTGAACCACCTGCTGGTGGTCGGCTTCTACCTGGTCAACCTGGGATTCGTCGCGCTGTGGCTGCGCGGCGGCGACACCAACGTCCAGGACGTCAGGGGCATCTTCACCGCCCTGTCCTACAAGGTCGGCACGGTGCTGCTGGTCCTCGGCGTGCTGCACCTGCTGAACGTCTACGTCCTGAACCGGATCCGCCGCCGCGGCCTGATCGACAGCGAGCAGCGCCCGCCGGTCCCGCCGCAGAGCTGGACCCCCACAGCGCCGCTGCCGCAGGCCTGACCCGATGCCGCCGCTGACGGCCGCAGCCCCGGACCGGGGCCCCGGCGACGCCCCGGTCCGCCGGCTGACGGTCCTCTACGACCCCGGCTGCCCGCTCTGCCGACACGTCAAGAGCTGGCTGGAGAAGCAGCGCAAGCTCGTGCCGATGGAGTTCGTCCCGGCCGGATCCCGGAAGGCGAGGGGCCGCTTCCCGGCCCTGGACCACGCCCGCACCCTCCGTGAGATCACCGTGATCGGCGACTCCGGGCAGGTGTACGAGGGTTCGGCGGCCTGGGTGGTCTGCCTCTGGGCGCTGCACCGCTACCGGGTGATGTCGCACCGGTTCAGCACCCCGGCCGGGGCGCCGCTCGCCAAGGGCATGGTGCTCGCCGCCGCCAAGTGGCGCGCACGGTCCAGGCTCCCGCCTCCACCCCCGCCGCCGGCTCCGCCCGGGAGCCGGCCACGCCCTTCCGACCGACCGACTGCGCAGGGGACAGCCGGTCGGTCGGGAGCGGCGCCGGTCCGGGTCGGGGAATGGATCTGGAACGGCCGCCACTGGGAGGCCGCGACGGCCGCCACCGCGTCCGACTGCGGCGACACCTGCACCCCACCGGGCGGCTAGCCTCAGGAGCGTGAACGACGCCGTGCCGACCGAACCACCCGCCCCCGAGCCCGCTCCGGCCCCTGCTCCGTCCCCCGCCGTCGTCTCGGCGAAGGGCGAGCAGACCCGGGCTCTGATCCTGGAGACCGCGATGCGGCTCTTCCAGGAGCGCGGCTACGACCGGACGACGATGCGGGCCATCGCCGCCGAAGCGGGGGTCTCGGTCGGCAACGCGTACTACTACTACGCCGGCAAGGAATACCTGATCCAGGGGTTCTACGACCGGATGACCCACGAGCACGCCGCCGACGCGCGGGCCCGCCTCGCCGGAACCACGGACTTCGCGGAGCGGCTGCAGATCGCACTGGAGTCCTGGGTCGACTGCGCCGCCCCGTACCACGAGTTCGCCGCCCAGTTCTTCCGCACCGCGGCCGACCCCAACAGCGCGCTCAGCCCGTTCTCCAACGAATCCCACCCGGCCCGCACCACCGCCGTCGAGATCTTCCGCGAGGTCCTGGACGGCTCCCAGCTCGGCCCCAAGCTCGACCCGGAACTTGAGGAACTGCTGCCCGACCTGCTCTGGCTGCACCTCATGGTCATCGTCCTCTACTGGGTCTTCGACCGCACAGAGGACACCGAACGCACCCGCGCCTTCGTGGCCCGCTGCGCCCCCTTCGTCGCCAAGATCGTCGCCCTCTCCCGCTACCGCGTCTTCCGCCCACTGGTCCGCGACGCCGTCGACATGATCCAGGACTTCGTCCTCCCCACCATCGGCAAAGCCGCCCCGACCCCCAACCCCGCCCCCGCCGTCACCCCCGCCAAGCGCAAACCCCGCGCGAAGGACTGAGCCCCGGCTCCCTTCCTCCGCGCGGCGGCCGACTCGTTCACTGTGCTCCGGGCATCGTGCTGACCGTGCTCCGGCCGCTCGCGCCCTCTACCTGCCCCCGTGGTCCCACGGCTGAACCGGAACGCGCACAGTGAACACAGCCGCTCCCTGATGCGGGGGGCCGGACGGTTTCACCGTCGTCCGCCGCACCGGCTGACACCCGCCGACGCGCCGGCCATTGATGGTTCGGGAATTCCGCATGAGCAGAAATAGCGTCGGCGGATGCGCGGCCCCATGTGACATCCGGACGTAACGACGAGGGAATCGCTGGGCAATGTCCGTGCGTCACTCTCGGCTGAATCGCTCGACGTGCAGTCGTCGGCAATGAGTACGGTTGGGGGCGCGATGAGCCTCGTCAGCGGGCGTTTCACGGACCTCCGGTACCGTGCCCACCAGTCGGCCTGGACGCGAGGACGCGTGGCCCACGGCTCGGACCGTGCGCCCGAGGGCGCTCACGCCTGACCGCGTACTGGCCTGCCGTCGGTGCCTCTGCCCGGCTCGCAGGTCCGCGGCGTCGCTCCCGCGTATTCCCTTCCCTGTTCCGCCGTCCGCGCGGACGCCGGGGGCTGCGCTCTGCCTATTGCGACGCCGGTGAGGGCACGGCAATTGCCGCGCTGAATGAGTGGCTCATCAGAAACGTGCGGAATGCATCGGGACAACGCGTCCCCAACGCGCTGTCCGGATGTCCGTCGCCCGCGCGCCGTACGAAATCCGGCACAGTGAAAGGGATCTGCGCAATGACCAGCAACACGAGTAGTGACGACAGTGTGTTCGCGACTGCCGACAGACGACTCTTCCTCAAGCGGGGACTGCAACTCGGCGGCGCCGCGCTGCTCGGCGGTCCGCTGCTCGCGGCCTGTGGCAGTTCCGGCTCGTCGTCCGCCTCGGCTTCCTCGTCGTCCTCCTCCTCCGGCGCCAAGAGTTTCGGCGAGCTGACGCTGCGCCTGTCCTGGATCAAGAACGTCGAGTTCGCGGGCAGCTACATCGCCGACACCAAGGGCTACTACACGGCCGAGGGCTTCTCCAAGGCCACCCTCATCGGCGGCGGTCCGACCGCGACGCCGATGGAGACCGATGTCGTCACCAAGAAGGCACTCGTCGCGATCAGTTCCCCGGACATCACCGGCGCGGCCGTCGCGAAGGGCGCGCCGCTGAAGATCATCGGCGCCCAGTACCAGAAGAACCCGTTCTGCATCATGTCGATGGCCAAGACCCCGATCACCAAGCCGGAGGACCTGTACGGCAAGAAGATCGGCGTCCAGGCGAGCAACGAGTCGGTGTGGGCGGCGTTCGTGAAGGCGGCCGGGCTCGACGCGTCGAACATCACCAAGGTGCCGGTGCAGTTCGACCCGCTGCCGCTGACCCAGGGCACCGTGGACGGCTGGTTCTCCTTCGTCACCAACGAGCCGAACTCGCTGCGCCTCAAGGGCTTCCAGGTCGCCACGATGCTGCTGGCCGACGCCGGCTACCCGCTGGTCTCCGAGACGTACATCGTGCGTCAGGACACCATCGACAAGCAGCGCGACCTGCTCAAGGCATTCCTGCGGGCCGAGATCAAGGGCTGGAAGGACAGCATCGCCGACCCGACGCTCGGGGCGAAGCTGGCCGCAGAGCAGTACGGCAAGGGGCTCGGCCTGACGACCAGTGAGCAGACCCTGGAGTCCAAGGGCCAGAACCTGCTGATGGTGAGCGCCGACACCAAGAAGAGCGGGCTGTTCACGGTCACGGACCAGCTGATCGCGGAGAACATCAAGACGCTCAAGTTCGGCGGTCTCGACCTCACCGCGGCCCAGCTCTTCGACCTCTCGCTGCTGGAAGAGGTCTACAAGGAGGACCCCAGCCTCATCTGAGGCCCAGCCGGTACCGGTGGCGGTGGCCCTCGCCAGACCCCACCGGTACCGGCATTTCGCACCCACCCGCCCTGCACCCACCCGCACCGCATGACAGAGGTCGCCAACTGATGAACACCGCAGCCGCAGTGCCAGACCTGCCCGACGGCTCACCCTCTCCGGATGCCGCCGGCACCGGGCTGTCCCTGCGTGGTCTGAGCAAGGAGTTCAAGCTCGGCCGACGCCGGGTGCCCGCGCTGGCCGGGGTCGACCTGGACACCCGGGAGGGGCAGTTCCTGTCCCTGCTGGGGCCCTCGGGCTGCGGCAAGTCGACCGTCCTGCGGATCCTCGCCGGGCTCGACACGCCGACGTCCGGCACCGCCCTGGTCCACGGCGAGCACCCCGAGGCCGCCCGTAAGCGGCACCACCTGGGCATCGCGTTCCAGGACGCCGCGCTGCTGCCCTGGCGCTCGGTCACCGCCAACATCCGGCTGCCGCTGGAGATCAGCGGCATCAAGTCCGACCGGGCCGCCGTCGCCGACCTGATCAGACTGGTCGGGCTGGAGGGTTTCGAGAAGGCCCGCCCCGCCCAGCTGTCCGGTGGCATGCGGCAGCGCGTGGCCATCGCCCGGTCGCTGGTCGTCGACCCCAAGGTACTGCTGCTGGACGAGCCGTTCGGCGCCCTGGACGACATGACCCGGCAGCGGCTCAACCTCGAACTCCAGCGCATCTGGCAGGCGCGGGCGGTCACCACGCTGCTGGTGACCCACTCCATCAACGAAGCGGTGCTGTTGAGCGACACCGTCGCGGTGATGTCCCCCCGGCCGGGCCGGATCGTGGAGAACGTCACCATCGACCTGCCCCGTCCGCGCACGCCGGAGATGATGCGCTCGCCGGAGTTCCACGCGCACGCGGACCACCTCTCGGAGCTGCTCTTCGGGACGGGGGCGTCATGAGTGCGCAGGCAGCGGCACGGGGCGCGCGCGGCGCCCGCGTTCGGGGGCCGCGGCCGGCCGGGTCCTCGTGGGCCGGAGGAGTGGCAGGCGTCGCCGTACTGCTCGCCGTGTGGTCGGTGCTGTCCACCACCGTGGTCGGCACCGGCGACGGCGTGCCCACCCCCTGGGCCGTAGTGGCGGGGATCTTCGACGACGGCTGGGCCTTCTACGGCCCGAACATCAGCCAGACCGCCGGCGAGGCGCTGACCGGCTATCTGCTCGGCAACGCCCTCGCGCTGGCCCTGGCCGTGCTGGTGCTGGTCGTCCCGGTACTGGAACGGGTGGTCACCCAGATCGCCGTGGCCTCCTACTGCCTGCCCATCGTGGCGGTCGGTCCGATCCTCTCCCTCGTGCTCAACGGGGACCAGCCGATGGCGGCGATGGCCGGGCTCTCGGTCTTCTTCACCACCCTCGTCGGCGCGATGCTCGGCCTGCGCTCCGCCGACCCCGCCTCGCTCGACCTGGTCCGCGCCTACGGCGGCGGACGCTGGCAGCAGCTGATCCGGGTCCGGCTGATCGCGGCGCTCCCCAGCACCCTCGCCGCACTCAAGATCGCCGCCCCCGCGGCCCTGCTCGGCGCCGTCATCGGGGAGTACCTCGGCCGGGTCGACAACGGCCTCGGCGTCTCCATGACCATCGCCCAGCAGCAGCTCGACGTGGCCCGGACCTGGGGCATCGCCCTGATGTCCGGCGCCGTGGCCGGCGTCGGCTACGGCGTCGTCGGGCTCGTCGCCCGCTTCGCCGCGCCGTGGGCGCGCAGCACGACCGCGGAAGGCGGCGGCTCATGAGCACCACGACCCTGACCGCGACGACCGGTGGGACCGGCGACGTCACGGGGGCCTCGGAGGAGGCGCTGCGGTGGGCCGGGATCATCCTGCGCCCGCTGGTCAACGTGGTCACCACGATGACCGCCGTGATCCTCCTCTGGCTGGCCTTCCTGCAGACCTTCCAGCTCGACCCGCTGGTCGCCAAGTCCCCGCTGGACGTGTGGCGCTACCTCTTCGAGGGCAGCCAGGCCGGCGCCCACCGCGGGCTCGTCGCCTCCAGCCTGGGGCGCACCCTGCTCGACGCCGGTTTCGGATTCGTGGCCGGACTGGCCGCGGCCGTCGTGGTGGCGCTGCTCTTCGTCCTGGTGCGCAGCGTGGAGCAGTCCCTGCTGCCCCTGGCCGTCGTCGTACGGTCGGTGCCGCTGGTGGCGATGACCCCGCTGATCAGCCTCGTGTTCGGCCGCGGCCTGATGGCCACCACCGTCATCAGCGGCCTGGTGGTCTTCTTCCCCGCCCTGGTCACCATGGTCTTCGGCCTGCGTTCCGCCTCCCGGCAGGCGGCCGACCTCTGCCGCGCCTACGGGGCCGGCGACTGGACGATCGCCCGCAAGGTGATGCTGCCCAGCTCCGTGCCGGCGTTCTTCGCCAGCGCCCGGGTCGGCGTGCCGGGCGCGCTGATCGGCGCGATGCTGGCCGAATGGCTCGCCACCGGAAAGGGTCTCGGCTACGCCATGCTCCAGGACTCCTCCACCTTCGAGTACGACCACCTCTGGGCCTCGGTGGCCGTGCTCACCACGGTGTCCGCGCTCGCCTACAACATCATCGCGACGGTGGAGACCCTGGCGCTCGCCCGCTTCGCCCCCAACCGGCGTCCGAACAGCTGACGTCCCTCACGCCGCGGAGGACTCGTGACCGACCTGACCGATACCGACCTCACCGATACCGACCTCACCGACTTCATCTCCCACCTGCCCAAGTGCGAGCTGCACCTGCACATCGAGGGCACGCTGGAACCGGAGCTCAAGTTCGCCCTCGCCGCCCGGAACAACGTCACCCTGCCCTACGCGGACGCGGACGAGATGCGGGCCGGCTATGTGTTCCACGACCTGCCGTCCTTCCTCGCCTGCTACTACGAGGGCATGTCGGTGCTGCTCACCGAGGCGGACTTCTACGACCTGGCGTGGGCGTACCTGACCAAGGCGCAGGCGCAGAACGTGCGGTACGCGGAGATCTTCTTCGACCCGCAGGCGCACACTTCCCGGGGCGTGTCGTTCGACACGGTGATCCGGGGCCTGCGGCGGGCGGTGATGGACGCACACCGGCTGCTGGACGTGCGGGCGCAGCTGATCATGTGCTTTATGCGGGACCTCTCGGCCGGGTTCGCGATGGCGACGCTTCTGGAGTCGCTGCCGTACCGGGAGTGGATCGTCGGGGTGGGGCTGGACTCGGACGAACGGGACAACCCGCCGGTCAAGTTCGCCGCCGTCTTCGCCCGGGCCCGGGCCGAGGGCTACCAGCTCACCATGCACTGCGACCTGGACCAGGAGAACTCCGTCGATCACATCCGGCAGTGCCTGGAGGTGATCGGGGTGGACCGCATCGACCACGGCGTGAACTGCCTGGAGAGCGAAGAACTCCAGAGCGAGATCAAGGCGCGCGGGCTGGGCCTGACCGTCTGCCCGGTCTCCAACGGCTATGTGCGCGGCTCCGCCTGGCAGGACGCCGTCCGCCAACTGCTCGACCGCGGGCTGCGGGTGACCGTCAGCTCCGACGACCCCGCCTACATGGACGGCTACGTCACCGAGAACCTGCTCGCCGTGCAGGCCACCACCCCGCTGTCCGCGGCGGAGCTGGTGCTGCTCCAGCGCAACGCCTTCGAGGCCGCCTGGCTGCCCCAGGTGGTCAAGGACGCCTACCTCGCCGAGCTGGACGCCTACGCCGACCGGTAGCGCCCCGTCCGTTCGCCGCCCCTTGTCTTCCTGCGTGCCCGTATAAGGATCTGCCCGATGACCACTGCTCCGTCCCGGCCCGCTCTGCCCCGGGAGTGCACCTTCGACGCCGACGACTGGGCGATCCTCGCCCAGCACTGGTACCCCGTCGCGCTGTCCCGCGAGATCGGCGACGCCCCCACCGCCGTACGCCTGCTGGACGAGACCCTGGTCGCCTACCGCGTCGGCGGCAGCGTGGTCGTGGCCCACGACATCTGCCCGCACCGCGGCGTCCCGCTCAGCCTGGGCGGGGGCGACGGCAACGGCATCACCTGCGCCTACCACGGCCTCCGCTTCGGCGACGGCGGACGGTGCGTCCAGGTCCCGGCCCACCCCGCTGCGAAGATCCCCGCCCGGCTGAACCTGCGCACCTACCCGGTCGTCGAGCGGTACGGCCTGGTGTGGACCTGCCTGCGCCCTGCCGAGGACACCGTCGAGGACCCGGCCGGCACGGCGCCGATCCCGGCCATGGCCCACTGGGACGACGACGGGTTCCAGCAGATCACCTGCCCCAGCATCGACATCGCCGCCTTCGCCGGCCGCCAGGTCGAGGGCTTCCTCGACGTCGCCCACTTCGGCTTCGTCCACCTCGACTCCTTCGGGGACCCCGACAACACCGTCGTCCCCGATTACCTCCCCGTCCGCCACGACCGGGGCTTCTCCGTCGACTACTGGAGCACCGTCGGCAACTACCCGCACGGCACCAAGCAGGCCCCGCCCGACTTCCAGTGGCTGCGCCACTTCGACGTCCACCTGCCCTTCACGGCGACGCTCGTCGTGCACTTCCCCGAGGGCGGACGGCTGAACATCATGAACGCCGCCTCACCGGTCTCGGCCCGGCTGACCCGGATGTTCGCCCCGATCGCCCGCAACTTCGACACCGACCAGCCGGTCCAGGGCGTCTACGACTTCAACCGGACGGTCTTCGAGGAGGACCGGGCCATCGTCGAGGTCCAGAAACCCGAGAACCTGCCGCTGGACCCCAGGCTCGAAGTGCACATCCCCGCCGACCGCAGCTCGATCGCCTACCGCCGCGGCCTGCGCGCCCTGGGCCTGAGCCACTTCTTCACCGCGTAGCGGCCGGCCGTACCGGCCCCGCCCACGACACGCCCGCCCACGACACGACCGGAGAACCCGCCCCATGGACGCATCCGCACTCGCGACCGCTTTCGGCGCCCGGCTTCCCGCCTGGGTGCCCGCCGAGCTCGCCGACGTACCCGAGACGCTGCCCACCGACGAGGACCGCATGCGCCTCGTCAACCGCCTCGCCGAACGCAACCACCGGGAGGACACCGGCGGTCCCTTCGCGGCCCTGGTCGTGGAGAGCGGCACCGGACGGATCATCTCCGCCGGAGTGAATCTGGTCCTGTCCTCCGGCCTCTCCTCCACCCACGCCGAAGTCGTCGCGGTCTCCCTGGCTCAGACCCGCCTCGGCGCCTGGGACCTGGGCGCACTCGGCGGCCCCGAGCTGGAACTGGTCGTCAACTGGCGCCCCTGCGTCATGTGCTACGGCGCCGCGATGTGGTCCGGAGTCCGACGCCTGCTCATCGCCGGGGACGGCCCGGAGCTGGAGGAGCTCACCGGCTTCGACGAAGGCCCGATGCGCGAGGACTGGGCCGCCCAGTTCCACCGCCGCGGCATCCGCACCACCGGCGACGTCCTCCGCGAAGAGGCCGTCGAGGTCTTCAGGGACTACGGCGCACGCAGGGACGCCGTCGTCTACAACGCCCGGGGCACCGCGACGACCCGTTAGGCGTCGGTGAAGAGCGCGAGCAGGGCGTCCAGGCCGGAAGCCAGCTCCTCCGGGCCGCCGCGCTCGGCAAGCGTGACAGCGGCCGCCCGGAGCAGGGGGAATTCCTGGGCCGACATACGGTGCAGGCCGAGCCGGAAGGCCGGATCCGGCTCGTCGGAGTCGTCGACCATGGCCTGCAGCTCGGTGAAGAGGTAGCCGAGCAGCCACGCGGTGTACGCCCGGTGTGCCGACACGGCGCGGCCCTCCTCCAGCCCTGCGGAGCGGAGGAGGCCCAGCACGCGCTCGTGGTTGCGGAGGACCGCCGGTGGGCGGCGGGCCAGCGGGGTGGACAGCAGGCGGGTGGCCAGGAGCGGCACCACGTTGGGGTGGCGCAGGGCCACCCGGTAGGTGGTGAGCGCGGTGCGGTGCAGCTGCTGCCGCCAGCCGGGTGCCGCGGGCCCTGTCGTGCCGGCCGCGTCCAGGTCGTGGCCGACCTCCTGGAAGAACGCCTCGACCAGCCCCTCCAGCAGCTCGTCCTTGCTGGAGGCGTAGCGGTAGAGCGCCATCGCCTCGACGTCCAGTTCCGCGCCGAGCTTGCGCATGCTCAGTCCGGAGAGCCCGTCGCGGTCCACCATCTCCAGTGCCGAGGCCAGTACGCGCTCCCGGTTCAGCCGACCGTAGCGTCCGCGGTCACTGGCCCGCCGGCCCCGCTCTCCCTCCGCTGTTTCCGCTGCCATGTCCACCTTCACGGTCTTTCCGACGATAAGGGAAAAGATTTCCGATTTGTCTATTGACGCCCGGCCCGTACCGAAGCAATCCTGAGAAGGATACGACGTAAACATACGTCGTATCCAGTTTGGATCGCAGTCGGGAGCGTCTGATGGCGCCTTGCGTGGCGGACTCCGCGTTCGAGGCTTCTGCGGAAGCCCGGATCGTGCAGCTCTCCGGCGGCAGCGTCGCCGGGATCACACCGCACGGGCCGCTCCTCGGGCACCCGCCGCACCGGTTCCGGGCTGACCAGGCGACCTTCGTGCCCGCCCTGGGCCGCCGCGACCGGGTCGCCGTCGCCCTGCTCTCCGTGGGCTGGTCGATCGGCTTCCTGGCGTTCTGGCAGTGGTGGCTGGCGCCGGCGCACCGCGTCACCTGGATCGGACTGATCCTCACCAGCGTGCTGCTGCTCTACCTCACCTCGCAGGCCAGTTACTTCCTGCTCGCGGTCGCGAACCTCCCCAGAGTCTCGCCCTCGACCCGGATCCCGCGGGTGCGGCTCGCCATGGTGACCACCCGGGCCCCCTCGGAGCCGTGGGCCATGGCACGCGCCACGCTGCGGGCCATGCAGGCCCAGGACTTCCCGTACCGCTACGACGTCTGGCTCTGCGACGAGGACCCCACGCCGGAGATCGAACGGTGGTGCTGCGAGAACGGCGTTCGGGTGTCCACCCGGCGCGGGGACCTGGAGTACCACCGGGACACCTGGCCCCGGCGCACCCGGTGCAAGGAAGGCAACCTCGCCTACTTCTACGACCACTGGGGCTACCGGGACTACGACGTGGTCGCCCAGCTCGACTGCGACCACCGGCCGTCTCCGACCTACCTTGCCGAGGTGGTCCGCCCGTTCGCGGACGAGGCCATCGGCTACGTCGCCGCGCCCAGCATCTGCGACCTCAACGCCGCGGACTCCTGGGCGGCCCGCGGCAGAGTGCACCGGGAGGCCCCGTTCCACGGCCCGTTCCAGCTCGGGCACGCCAACCGGTTCGCCCCCGTGTGCATCGGCTCCCACTACAGCGTGCGCACCCGGGCGCTGCGCGAGATCGGCGGCCTGGGACCGGATCTGGCCGAGGACTTCACTACCACGTTCCTGCTCAACTCCGCGGGCTGGCAAGGAGCGTTCGCCATAGACGCCGAGGCGCACGGCCTCGGCCCGGCGACCTTCGCGGACATGGTCACCCAGGAGTACCAGTGGTCGCGCAGCCTGATGGCGGTGTCGTTCCGGATGGTCCCGCGCCATATGTCCCGGCTCCGGCTCCGGCTGCGGCTGCGATTCGCGGTTCCCCTGATCTACTACCCGCTGGTGGCGATCGCCGCCGCCGCGGGCATCGCCCTCCCGGCCGTCGCCGCGGCGACCGGGTCGGTCTGGGTCAGCGTCAACTACCTGGCGTTCGTGGCGCACCTGGGGGCGATGACGCTCTGCCTGCTGCTGATGATCCTGCTGCTGCGGCACCGGGGGCTGCTGCGTCCGCGCACCGCGCCCGTGCTGAGCTGGGAGCTGTGGCTGTTCGTCCTCGCCCGCTGGCCCTTCGTGGCCTGGGGCGTACTCGGCGCGGTCACCCAGGAGGTGTTCGGCCGACCGGTGCACTTCAAGGTCACCCCCAAGGACCGGACCGGGCATGAACAGCTGCCCGGGCGGCTGGTCCTCCCGTCCGTGGTGGTCGCGGTGGGCCTCTCGTCGGCCGCCGTCGCCGGAGAACTGACCGGTCCCGCCGTCGGCTACGTCCTGCTGTGCATCCTCGGCGCGACCGTGTACGCGACGGTGGGCGCCCTGGTCGCCGCACTGCATGTCAGGGAGGCTGCCCGGACGGCCGGCATCCCGCTGCGGAGTGCCGTCGCCACGGCCCGCGCCCCCCTGCTGGTGTCGGCGCTGCCGCTGCTGCCGCTCGCCGCCGCCATCACCCTCTACCCGGCCTACCTGGCCGCTGTCCTGGGCTGGTGAACCCATGAGTGCACCGTCGACGGTCCTCGTCACCGGCGGGGCGGGCTTCATCGGCAGCCACATCTGCGCCGAGCTGCTCGGCCACGGATACGACCTGATCGTCGTCGACGACTTCTCCAACAGCACGCCGCAGGCCCTGGCCCGGGTGGAGCGAATCGCCGGCCGGGGCGCCGAAGCCGTGTACGACGCGGACATCCGGGACCACCGCGCGCTCTCCACCGTCTTCGAACACCACCCGGTGGACGCCGTCGTGCATCTGGCTGCCAGAAAGGCGGTGGGGGAGTCGACCCGGATGCCCGTCGAGTACTACGACACCAACGTCGGCGGCACGATCAACCTGCTGCGGACCATGCGCGAGCACGGGGTGCGGCAGCTGGTCTTCTCCTCGTCCTGCTCGATCTACGGCGACGCCGGGAGCGGGCCGCTGGCCGAGGCCACCCCGGCCCGGCCCACCAACCCCTATGCGGCGTCCAAATGGACCTGCGAGCAGATCCTCGCCGATGTCTGCCGCCGCAGCCCCGGACTCACCGTGCACTCGCTGCGGTACTTCAACCCGGTGGGCGCCCACCCCAGCGGTCTGCTCGGCGAGGACCCCCGCGGCACGCCCGAGAACCTGATGCCCCTTCTGGCCCAGGTGGCCGTCGGCCGACGGGAGCGCATCGAGGTGTTCGGCGACGACTACGCCACCGCCGACGGCACCGCCGTCCGCGACTACCTGCACGTCATGGACACCGCCGGGGCCCACCGCACCGCACTGGACCACCTCGGCGACGCGCCGGGCATGCACGTCTTCAACCTCGGTGTCGGGGTCGGCAGTTCGGTTCTGCAGGTGATCACCGCGTTCGGCGAGGCCTGCGGCAGCCCGATCCCGTACCGGGTGGTGTCCCGGCGACCCGGCGACGTGACCGAACTGGTCGCCGACGCGAGCGCCGTGGCGCGGGCGTGGGGCTGGCGCCCCACCCGCGACCTGGCCGACATGTGCCGGGACGCCTGGCGGTTCCAGCAGCTCAACCCCAACGGCTACGCCGGCTCCGTCCGGTGACTGAGATGCAAGGAGAAGCGGCATGAGAATGACCGTCATCGGCACCGGTTACGTCGGAGCCGTGCACGCCGCGTGCATGGCGCACCTCGGGCACGAGGTCCTCGGCGTCGACATCGACGCCGAGCGGATCGCCGCCCTGGCGGCGGGGCGGGCCCCGGTCCACGAGGCCGGACTGGACGAGATCCTGGTCCGGACCCTCGCCTCCGGGCAGTTGACCCTGTCCAGCTCGCTGGCCGAAGCCGCGGCCTTCGCCGGCACGCACTTCGTCTGCGTCGGCACCCCGCAGCGCCCGGACAGCGAGGCGGCCGACCTCAGCTGCGTCGACGCCGTCGTGGACGGCCTGGCGCCGCATCTGCGCCCCGGCAGTCTGGTGGTGGGCAAGTCCACCGTCCCGGTGGGCACCGCCGCCCGGCTCGGCGCGCGGCTCGCGGAGCGGGCCCCCGGCACCGAGGTGGCCTGGAACCCCGAGTTCCTGCGCGAGGGCTGCGCGGTCGCGGACACGCTGCGGCCGGAGCGGCTGGTCGTGGGCGTCACGTCCGCGAGGGCCGAGGCCACCCTGCGCCAGGTCTACGCGCCCATGCTGGCGGCGGGGGTGCCGTTCTACTGCACCGACCCGGCCACCGCCGAACTGGTCAAGGTCGCGGCGAACGGTTTTCTGGCGACCAAGATCTCCTTCATCAACGCCATGGCCGAGGTGTGCGACGCCGCAGGCGCCGACGTCGCCGTCCTGGCCGCGGCGATCGGTGCCGACTCGCGGATCGGCCCCTGCTTCCTCCAGCCGGGACTCGGCTTCGGCGGCAGCTGCTTCCCCAAGGACATCCGGGCCTTCGCGGCCCGCGCCGCGGAGCTCGGAGCCGGCGAGTCGGTGGAGTTCCTGCACGAGGTCGACCGGATCAACCTCCGGCAGCGGCGGCGGACCGTCGACCGGGCGCGCGAGCTGCTCGGCGGCTCCTTCGCCGACTGCCGGATCGGGGTCCTGGGCGCGGCGTTCAAGCCGGGCAGCGACGATGTGCGCGACTCGCCCGCTCTCGCCGTCGCGGACGCCGCCCGGCGCGAGGGGGCCGAGGTCCGGGTGCACGACCCCGAGGCCACCGACAACGCCCGGGCGGCCTACCCCGATCTGACCTATGCCCTGGAGGTCCCCAAGGCGTGCGAGGACGCGGACCTCGTCATGCACCTCACCGCCTGGCCGGAGTACGGCGAGATCGACCCCGCGGCGCTCGCCGCGGAGGTGCGTGCCCCCGTACTGCTGGACGCACGCAACAGCCTCGACCGCCGGCCCTGGTGGTCGGCCGGCTGGACGGTGCACGCGCTCGGGCGCCCTGCCCCGACGACCCCGACGACCGCACCGACCCCGACGACCGCACCGACGGGCGTGCCCCACTGAGGAAGGACCAGCCATGTATGTCGTAGTGACCGGCGGAGGCGGATTCCTGGGATCCCACCTCTGCGAGACTCTGCTCCGCAGAGGAGACACGGTCTGGTGCCTGGACAACTACTCCACCGGTGAACCGCAGAACACCGCCCATCTGGCCGGCGCCCCGCGCTTCCGGTTCGTCCGTAGCGATGTGACGTTGCCGTTCGACGTCCCCGGGCCGGTGGACGCCGTCGCCCACCTCGCCAGCCCGGCCTCGCCCCCGGACTACCACCGGCTTCCCCTGGAGACGCTGTCCGTCGGCAGCCGGGGCACGGAGAACGCCCTGCTGCTGGCCCTGCGCCGGGGTGCCCGCTTCGTCCTGGCCTCCACCAGCGAGGTCTACGGCGACCCGGAGGTCCATCCGCAGCCCGAAGGGTACTGGGGCAGCGTCAACCCGGTCGGCCCGCGCAGCGTCTACGACGAGGCCAAGCGGTTCGCGGAGGCGCTGTCCATGGCCTACCGGCGCAGCCACGGCGTCAACACGGGCATCATCCGGATCTTCAACACCTACGGTCCGCGGATGCGGCCGTACGACGGCCGGGTGGTGTCCACTTTCATCCGGCAGGCGTTGGAGGGCAGCCCGCTGACCCTCTACGGCGACGGCAGCCAGACGCGGAGCTTCTGCTACGTCGACGACCTCGTGCGCGGGATCACGGCGATGATCGACAGTGTCCACAGCGGCCCGGTGAACCTGGGCAATCCGTGCGAGCACAGTGTCCGCGAGCTGGCCGGCCTGGTGCTCGAAGCCACCGGATCGTCCTCGCGGATCGAGCACCGCCCGCTCCCCGTCGATGATCCGACCCGCCGCCGGCCGGTGATCGACCGGGCCCGTGCCGAGCTCGGCTGGTTCCCCGAGGTCCCCATCCAGGAGGGTCTGCGGAACACCGTCGCGTGGTTCACCGACCGGTCCCGGCCGGGCACGCCGCTGGAGCGGGTGCCGCGGCCCACGCTCCGGGAATCCGTGGGGGTCTGATCCCCGATGGGCCGGACAGCCGTGACCAGCGCCCGGGGACGCGGCGTGCCGTACGCGCTGGGCGCCGCACTCCTGCTGGCCGTCGGCAGCGGCTGCGCCGACCTGCCGCACTACTCCCCGCTCCGTACCTACTACGTGAGCCCGGGCGGCAACGACTCCGCCTCCGGTACCTCGCCCGGCACGGCGTGGCGCTCCCTGACGCGCGCCCAGGGCGCACGGCTTCATCCCGGCGACCGCCTGCTGCTGCAGGGCGGAGCCCGGTTCACCGGCACTCTCAGCCTGGTCGCGGGTGAGGCGGGCCGGGCGGGCCGGCCGGTGGTGATCGGCTCCTACGGCGCGGGGCGCGCGTCCGTCGAATCCACCGGCGACGGTATCGCCGTGCACAACACCGCCGGTGTGGAGATCCGCGATCTCGTCCTCACCGGAAAGGGCCCGGGCTACGACTCCGGCAGCGGTGTCAACCTCTATGCCGATCTGCCGGACGGCAGCAAGCTCGACCATGTCACCGTCTCGGACGTCGACATCTCCGGGTTCGTGGTGGGGATCGCGATCGGTGCCGCGGGAGGCGGCACGGGCTTCAAGGATGTGACGGTCCGTCAGGCGGAGCTGCACGGCAACAGGGACGACGGGCTGCTGGCCTACGGTCCCGCCTTCGACGCCGCCCACCCCGCCTACGCGCATCAGTCCATCGACCTCGACGGGGTACGGGCGCACGACAACCCCGGTGACCCCGCGGACGTAGCCCGTCCCACCGGCAGCGGCATCGTCCTCGGCAGCGTCAGCGGTGCCACGTTGCGCGGGTCCAGCGTCTACGGCAACGGGGCCCGTTCGGCGGCCGGCGCGAAGCAGGGCCCGGTCGGCATGTGGGCCTACGACTCCACCGGCGTGCTGATCGAGCACGACAGCGCCTACCGCAACCACACCGGCTCCGGCCTCGACGGCTCCGGGTTCGGGCTGGACAACAACGTCTCGAAATCGACGCTCCAGTACGACCTCGCGTTCCACAACGACGGCCCCGGCTTCTACGCCTACAGCAAGGCGGCCAACGGCGCGTACGCCGACAACACGATCCGCTACGACGTCAGCGACAACGACGGGCGCAAACTGCCGCGCCACGGCGGACTGACCGTCTATGGGACGGACCTGCACAATCTGCAGATCTACCGGAACACCGTGGTCATGACGGGCACCAACGGAGTGGGCCCGGCCCTTCTTGTGCGCAGCGGCGAGACCGGCGTCACCGTGCGCGACAACATCCTGGCCACTGACGGCTCCCCGGTGGTCTCCTCGGCGGCCCTCACCACCCGTCAGCTCGACCTGCAGGGCAACGACTACTTCGCCCCGTCCGGGCAGTGGTCCGTGATCTGGGGCGGTCGCAGCTACTCCGACCTGGGCAGTTGGCGCTCGGCCAGCGGGCAGGAGAGCAGCGGCGGCCGGCCGGCCGGGCGGACGACCGACCCGTGCTTCGCCGGGGGCGCACTGCCCGACATCCAGTCCACCGGCGACGCGCACCTGGTCGTCCCGCGCTGTCCCGCAGCCGGCCCGTAGCCGACCTGTAGCCGCCGACCTGTAGCCGGTGCCCGCGTGGCTCGGTACGGTCGGCTCAGTACGGTCGGGACAGGCCCAGCCGGGCCCGCATGCGTCGGTAGGCGCGTCGGCCCCGCGTCGCCAAGGTCGTTGCCAAGGTCGTTGCCAAGCTCTCGGGGAACGGTGCCCTCGGTGCCCCCAGGCCCTCCAGCCAGGACTGGAACACGGTGGGCGGAGTGTCCGCGCGGACGGTCAGCCGGGCGATGCGCAGCGTGTCGTCCGAGGTCGAGCTGAGCGCGTCGGCCACGGCGCAGGCGGAGTCCCAGCCGCCCTGCTGCACCTTCCGCCGCACGACGGCGCTGTGGTAGCCGTGGGGGTACGCGTAGGAGGCGGCGCTGTGGCCGAGCGCGTCCTCCAACTCGTGCTTGCAGAGTTCGATTTCCTCGCACAGTCGCTTGCCCGACAGCGTGTCGAGCTGGGCGTGGGTGCGCGAGTGGCCGCCGATCTCGATGCCCAGCGCGTCCAGGCCCGCGACCTGACGCCAGTTCAGCATCTCGGCCGGAGGCAGCAGGCTTCCGCTCGGCCGGCCGCCGGGCGGGTGCACGGCCCCGGTGGTGACGAAGAGCGTCGCCGGCAGCTCGCGGGCCGACAGCAGCGGCGCGACGGTCCAGTAGAAGTCCGCGAAGCCGTCGTCGAAGGTCAGCACCGCGGACCGGGTGGGCAGCGGAGGGCCGCCGCGGATGGCCGCGACCAGCCGCCGCAGTGGCACCACGGAGACCCCCGAGTCGGCGAGCCGGTCCAACTGCCCGACGAAGGCTCGGGGGGTCACCGTGAACGGTGCTGTCCACTCCGGCGGGTCGATCGAGACGGAGTGGTAGAGCAGTACCGGGACGACACTCATGGCCCGGGCGCTCGGCGGAGCCCGGCCGGATTGCCGGGCGCGCTCTCGGAGTTGACCGGCCCGACCGGCCCGAGCGGGTGTCCGTGCAGCCGCACCGGCGCCGACACGCGTCCGCCCGGGACGACCGGGCCGGGGGTGTAGTGCAGGTGGTGTGCGGCGAGCCAGGGGCAGGCTGCTGCGGTGCGTCGGGCACTGATGCTCATCGGAGCATGCCTCTCCGCAGGACGGGTGGGCACGCGGGCTGCTCTACCGCGCATGCGCTCCCGTAGGGGAATCGATTGATCGCATCAACGGTTTGCCCCAGCCCTGACCCCGAAGCCCACCCCTGAGCCTTGCCCCCGTACCGCTGGCTGATCTGGACGCCGGAGCGTCGACCACCACGGTGACAGTCGATGCAACGACCGTCTCTTGCCTCTAATCATCGGAAGGCAAGTACCCGAAAGTCAAGGGTATTTGCATTACTTTTCACTAATTATCCGATTTGTCGGCACGGGCCGCTATCAACGCCTCAAGCGCCTCCGGTGCGGCCGGTCGGCCGAAGTGCCAGCCCTGGCCCCAGTCGCAGCCCAGGCTCCGCAGCCGCTCCGCGGTCCTCGGTGTCTCGACCCCCTCCGCCGTCAGCGTGAGGCCGAGGCTGTCCGCCAGCGAGACGAGACCGCTGACGATCCGCCAGCCGACGCTGTCCTTCGCGTCCTGGCTCGCGGCGTCGTCGATGAACGCGCTGGCCAGCTTGAGTCCGGCCAGCGGCAGGTCGCGCAGGTGGGCGAGGTTCGACCAGCCGGTGCCGAAGTCGTCCACGGCCAGGGTGACCCCCTTGTCGACCAGTCGCTGCAACACCTGCAGCGCCTGGTCGCGCGGATTGAGCGCGGCGCTCTCGGTGAGTTCCAGTTGCAGCAGCGAGGGCTCCAGGCCGGTGTCGGCGAGGATCCGTCCGACATCGGCCAGCAGACCCTTGCTCCGGGCCTGACGTGCCGTGATGTTGACATTGAGCTGCGGTGCCAGCGGGCCGAAGCGGCGCTGCCAATCGGCGGCCTGGGCGCAGGCCTGTTCCAGGATCCAGCGGCCCAGAGGCAGGATGAGGCCGGTCTCCTCCGCCGCGGCCACGAACTCGTCCGGCCCGAGCACGCCGAGCAGCGGATGGCGCCAGCGCACCAGTGCCTCCACGGCGGCCAGCGATCCGTCCGAGAGTGCGCACAGCGGCTGGTACTCCAGGAAGAACTCGCCTCGCTCAAGGGCGAGCGGCATCCGCACCGAGATCGTGTACCGGCTCACCGCCTCGGCGTTGGTGTGCGCGTCGTAGAGGGTCCAGCGGTCGCCGCCGGCCTCCTTGGCGCGGTAGAGGGTCAGGTCCGCGGCGCGGACCGCCGCGCCCGGGGTGATCGTGCCGACCGGGCGTTCCAGCACTCCGACGCTGGCCCCGACCGCCAACCGGTGCCCGTCGATCCGGATCGGTTCCTCGAGGGCCGCGAGGACCGCGCGGGCGGCGGTGACGGCGTCGTGTTCGCCCCGGCAGTGCTTCAGCAGCACCACGAACTCGTCCCCGCCGAGCCGGGCGACCACATGGCCCAGCGGCACGAGCGCGCTGGAGAGCCGGCCGGCCACCTCGATCAGCAACTGGTCGCCGGCGGCGTGGCCGAGGCTGTCGTTGACGATCTTGAACCGGTCCAGGTCGACGTAGCACAGACCGAAGTGGGAGCCCGGCGGCGCGGTGGCGAAAAGCTCCTCCAGCTGCTCGAAGAAGGCGGCCCGGTTGGGCAGACCGGTCAGCGGGTCGTGGGTGGCCTGGTGGCGCAGCCGCTCCTGGAGGCGGTAGCGGTCGGTGATGTCCTCCATCATGGCGACCTGGTAGCGCGGCTGCCCGTCCTCGTCCCTGATCAGCGAGACGGTCAGGTGGGTCCAGACCACCTCGCCGTCCTGGCGGTAGTAGGGCTTGTCGCACTGGAAGCTCTCCCGCTCGCCCGAGATCAGCTCCTCGTAGGCCCGCCAGACCTCCGGGGTGTCCTCCGGGTGCACCAGGTCGGTCACCTGCCGCCCGCGCAGGTCGTCCAGCCGGGCGCCGAACATCTCCAGCAGTGAGCGGTTGGCCGTCAGGATCTCGCCGTCGACGCTGCCGACGCCGATGCCGACCGCCGCGTGCTCGAACAGCGCCCGGAACCGCGCCTCGGAGGCGTGCAGGGCCAGCTCGGCCTCGTGCCGGGCGGTGTCCGCGGCGGCACGGATCGACTCCTGCTGTCGCAGCGTGCGCTCACGCAGTGAGGTGGCCCAGCCGGCGGCGAAGTCGCCGGCCGGGTCGGGCCCCCGCATGGCGGTGAAACGGAGCAGTTCCACCGCCTGGACGAGCAGCTCCGGGTCGGTGAAGTGCGCGTCGACCAGGGTGGTGGCCGCCTGGCCCGCCCGGCCCGAGAGCACCAGGTCCGCGGTCAGGGCGCCGAGCGCGTCGATCTTCCGCGGATGCAGCGCGCTCCCGTGGGCGCGCAGCAGCTGGGTCCAGCGTTCCGGGAAGGAGGGCCGGGACGCAGCGGCGGGCGCCGGGCCGTTCACAGCGGGGCCTGTTCCGACCCCAGCCGCCCGACGCCGACGAGCCCCGACAGTCGCTCCGGATCCGGGCCCACCGCGTCCGGGCTGTCCGGCCGCCACTGAGTCAGGTAGACGAGGCCCGGGTCCACCAGCTCGAAGCCGTCGAAGAACGCGGCGATCTCCTCGTGCCCGCGCATGGTGAGCGGCGTCGTGGTCCGGGCGTACATGTCCTGGTGCGGGCCGACCTGGTCGGGGCGGCCCTCGCGGCAGGCGTGGCAGAGCACCAGCGCGCTGCCCGGCGGCAGCGCGTCCCGCAGCCGGGCCACCAGGCCGTGCGGCCCGGCCTCGTCGGGGACGAAGTGGAGCACGGCCACCAGCAGCAGCGCGACCGGGGCCCCGCCGTCCAGCAGGGCGGCGACGTCCGGCTGGGCCAGCAGCTCCTCCGGATCGGTCAGGTCGGCCTGGACGACGCGGCTGAGCGGGTCGTGGGACAGCATCGCCACACTGTGCGCGACGGCCACCGGATCGCGGTCGACGTAGACCACCCGGGCCTCGGGCTGCACCTCACGGGCGATCTCGTGGACCGGGCCGACGGTGGGGATGCCGGAGCCGATGTCCAGGAAGCGGGTGAAGCCCTCGCCGGCCAGATAGTGGACCGAGCGGCGCAGGAAGGCACGGTTGGCGCGCATGATCTTCGGCAGTTCGGGCCAGAGCTCCACGGCGCGGCGGGCCATCGTGCGGTCGGCTTCAAAGTTGTGGCTGCCGCCGAGGTAGTAGTCATAGACCCGAGCGGCGTTCGGCGTCTCGAGATCGATCCAGCTCGGTGACCACTTCTGTCCGCGCACGGCGTGCGCTCCTTCCGTGCCGTTGGGCACCATACTATGACAAAAGCCTTGAACTCGGCTGGAGTCGGCACGATGGCGGGACCTATCGAGGACTACGCGCTGATCGGTGACCTGGGTACGGCCGCTCTGGTCGGCGCCGACGGATCCGTCGACTGGCTCTGCCTGCCGCGCTTCGACTCCCCCTCCTGCTTCGCCGCGCTGCTCGGCGAGGAGCGTCACGGCCACTGGCGGCTCGCGCCCGCGGACCCGCAGGCCACGGTCGTCGAGCGGCGCTACGTGGGGGACACGCTGGTGCTGGAGACCCGGTGGCGCACGCCCGGCGGGGAGGCGCGGGTGGTGGACTTCATGCCGCAGCGGGTGCGCGAACCACGGCTGGTCCGGCTGGTGGAGGGGCTCGCGGGCAGCGTGGAGATGCGCGCGGAGCTGCGGCTGCGCTTCAACTACGGACGGGTGGTGCCCTGGGTGCGCCGCACCGAGCACCACCGGGTGGCGGTGGCCGGCCCGGACGCCGGCTGGCTGAGCGTGCCGTCCGGCGTCCACACCTACGGCGACGGCGACGGCGCCGACGGCTGCACCCGCTCGGACTTCACCGTCGCGGCCGGACAGCGCGTCGCCTTCACCCTCACCTGGCAGCCCTCGCACCTGACCACGACCGGCCGCTTCGACCCCGGGCAGAGCCTGCGGGAGGCCGTGGCCGCCTGGCAGCACTGGGCCGACGGCTGCCGCTACCAGGGACCCTGGCGGGCGCAGGTGCTGCGCTCGCTGCTGACGCTGAAGGCGCTCAGCTACGAGCCGACCGGCGGCATCGTCGCCGCGCCCACCACCTCGCTGCCCGAGTGGATCGGCGGCGAGCGCAACTGGGACTACCGCTTCTGCTGGCTGCGCGACTCCAGCCTCACGCTGGCCGCGCTGCTGCGCGGCGGCTACCGCGAGGAGGCCGCCTCCTGGCGGCGCTGGCTGCTGCGCGCCATCGCGGGGGAGCGGACCGGACTGCAGGCGCTGTACGGGGTTGCCGGTGAGCGGGCGCTGGGGGAGACGTTCGCCGAGTGGCTGCCCGGCTACCGGGGTTCGCAGCCGGTCCGGCTCGGCAACGCGGCGGTGGGCCAGATGCAGCTGGACGTCTACGGCGAGGTGGCCGACACGCTCTACCGGGCGCTGTGCGCCGGGATTCCGATGGAGCGTCAGGTCTGGAACCTGTTCCGGTCGTTGATGAAGGCAATGGCCGGCCGCTGGCGGGAGCCGGACGAGGGCCTGTGGGAGGTGCGTTCCGAGCGCCGCCAGTTCGTGCACTCCAAGGTGATGTGCTGGGTCGCCGCGGACCGCGCGGTGCGGATGGCCGAGCGGACCGGTCTGCCGGCGCCGCTCGCCGAGTGGCGGGCGTTGCGTGACGCGGTCCATGCGGATGTCTGTACCCACGGCTACGACCCCGTACGCGGGGTCTTCGTGCAGTACTACGGCGGCCGCGGGCTGGACGCCTCCGCGCTGCTGCTGGCCCAGTCCGGCTTCCTGCCGGCCGACGATCCGCGGGTGACCGGGACCGTGGCCGCGGTCCGCGAGGAGCTGGATCTGGACGGTTTCGTACGGCGCTACGACCCCGGCCGAGCGGGCGACGGCCTGAGCGGCACCGAGGGGGCCTTCCTCGCCTGCAACTTCTGGCTGGCGGAGGCGCTGGCCCTCGGCGGCAGCCCGGAGCAGGCGACCGAGGTCTTCGCCCGGACCGTGGCGGTCGGCGGCGAGCTCGGGCTGCTCAGTGAGCAGTGGGATCCGCGGGCCGGCCGTCAGCTCGGCAACGCGCCGCAGGCGTTCACCCATGTCGCCCTGGTCAACGCGGCCTTCGCGCTGGCCGATGCGATGCCCCCGACGGGGTGACCCATCCGTCAGAAGCCGTCCGGGCACCACGGCCTGAAGTCCACCCGCAGCAGCGCGTCGGCCCGCGCCGCGCCGCCCGGGCGCAGTTCGTCGACCAGGCCGGCTGCGTGCAGCCGGGCGGTGGAGTCGTTGCCCGTGTAGAGGGTGCCCAACTCGCGGACGTCCAGGGCGAGATCGGCCTGCTCGCCGTTGCCGGCGGGGGTGAACCGCCCGCTGCCGTCCGCCGCCGCCTCCAGGGCCCAGCGGCCGTCGACGTAGCCGAGGCGGTCGGTGACCTGGAGCACGACGCGTCCGGGTGCGGCATAGGTACGGGCGGCGAACGCGGTGGGGGCGTCCAGGATCCGCAGCCACATGAAGTCGGAGCTGCTGTCGCCGCCGTCCACGCAGGCGCGGGGGTCGTCGAGGAGCAGCGGCAGCGGGTCGTCGGGGGCGACGTTGGGGATCTCGACCCGCTCGACCCAGTCGACCTGCAGCGCGTAGCGCCACAGCGCGGCGGCCGCGGCCCGGTCCACAGCGAAGTGGTCGGTCACCTTCAGTACCGAGCGGGTGATCATGTTGGGCCACTCGTCGGTGATCCTGTACGCGAGCAGCCCTGCCGCACGGCCCGCCGGGTCGCGGTAGATCACGACCAGCGGCTCCTTCCACGACTTGTCCGGGTTCTGCAGATCGCCGGAGCGCAGCCGCCAGTTGACGGCCTTGCGGTCGATCGCCCCGGGCTGGGTGCGGCGGAAGCGCTCATGCAGTTCGGGGCCGTTCTTGCGGTACTCCTCCATCGTCTGCAGCTCGAAGCTGCCGCCCTCCGCCGCGGCCGGCACGCGGACACTGCCCGCCAGGCGGTTGTGGATGGTCCAGCCCTTGTGCTGGGTGGCGGGGCCGAAGCCGAAGCGGCCGTAGATGCGGTACTCGGCGGCGATGAGGATGGCGAGGCTGTCGCCGCGTTCGGCCGCGGTGGCCAGGTCCTGGGTCATCATCCGAGTCAGCAGGCCGCGCCTGCGGTGGGTCTGCGAGACGGTGACATTGGTGATGGCGTCGGTGGTCAGCGAGGCCCCGCCGGGCACGGTCAACTCCCGTACGGTGCTGCGGAAGGTCCCGACGCAGCGCGCCCCGTCGAAGGCGCCGAGCGATCGGCCCGGAACGAACATCTCCCGGATGAAGTCCGGTGAGCCGTCCCCCTTCGCCTCCATGAACCCGCTGTTCAGAGCCCTGCCCCACTCGGCCAGGTCCCCTTCCTCCACCACCCGGACCCCGGTGCCGCCGCCGTTCGCCTGCCCACGTGCCGTCAGTGTCGTCGCCATACCGGGCACCCTACGATCCCGCCTCCCGAACGGCATCCGGGTTTTCTCCCGTGCGATGCCATGGAATGCCATGTTCTGCCACCCCGCAGCAACGGTTCGGCACACCGGGGGCGCAACGATGCTGGTTGAGGGCCGGAGATTCCGCCTACGCCGGGAACAGTCGTGGACCCTTCCGGAGGAGACATGAGTATGGTGCTGACACCACCTGAGGAGTCCCTCACTCCGGAGCCTGTGCCGGAATGGCTGATGCCGCCGCCACAGGGCTTCACCGCAGAGGATCTCGACCGACTCACCGGCCTGCCCCCGCACACCGAGCTCATCGACGGGCGTCTGGTCCTGGTGGGTCCCCAGGTCGACTACCACTCGCTCGCCATTGACCTACTGGTCGCTGGCCTGCGCCGACAAGCCCCCGACACCCTGCGTGCCCGCCGTGAGATGACGGTCCGGCTCGGGAACCGCCAGCGCCCGGAGCCCGATCTGCTGATGATCCGGGCCGACGCCGACCCGGGTCCCAAGCGCACTTTCTACCAGCCCTCGGACGTGCTCCTGGTCGCCGAGGTCGTCGCCGAGGTCGTCTCGGAGGAGTCCGCCGAGCGTGACCGCAAGCGCAAGCCGCAGCTGTACGCGAAGGCCGGCATCCCGCACTTCTGGCTGGTCGAGATCGTGAACGCGGCCCTTGAGGTGCACGTGTACCAACTGGACGAGGTGACCGAGTCCTACGCACCGGTCGGTCTGTACCGCGACCGGCTGGAACTCCCCACGCCCTTCCCGATGGACATCGACCTTACGGAGCTGCGGCGGATGTGACCGGTCTGCGCTCCTCCCGTACCACCACCGTCGGCGTGGTGTCCCGGCCGTGCAGCAGCCAGACGTAGCCCGCCGCTGCGACGGCGCCCAGGAGGGTGCAGCTGAGCCAGACCGCGTCGGCGCCCGGGGCGGCCAGCAGGAAGCCGGCCGTCAGCGGTGCCAGGAACGAGGCGCCGGACCAGGCCAGTGAGTAGACGCCCTGGTAGCGGCCCCGGGCGTGGACCGGGGAGAGCTCGGCGACGATGGCCATGCCCGGCGGGACCCGCAGCATCTCCCCGGCGGTCCACACGGTCACCGTCAGGGCGTAGAACCAGGCAGCGCCCGCGAAGGCGGTCAGCCCGAAGCCGCAGCCGGTGAGCACCGCGGCCGTGCTCAGCATCAGCGCCCGGCTCCGGCCCTGGATGATCCTGGTGATCGGGATCTGCAGCAGCACGATCAGCACCCCGTTGAGGCTGACCACCAGGCCGTAGTCGGCGGGGGAGAAGCCCTGACGACCCATCACGATCGGCAGTGCGATGCTGCCCTGGCCGTCCACGAAAGCGGTCAGGAAGGTCAGCCCGACGAAGGCCATGAAGACCGGGTCGCGCAGCACCGTCCCCAGCCCGACCGGGGCTGGAGTGCACGCGGATACGGCCGGGGAGGCCGCCTCCGGCCGGGTCTCCGGCACCCGGGCGAACACCACCAGCGCGCAGAGCAGCGTCGTCGCCGCGTCCCCGATGAACAGCAGCAGGTAGCCGTGCGCCGCGATCAGCCCGGCTGCCGCCGCGGACACCGCGAAACCGATGTTGATGGCCCAGTAGTTGAGCGAGTAGGCCCGCACCCGGTCCTCGGGCCGCACCACGTCCGCCATGATCGCGGAGACCGCCGGACGGGAGGCGCTGCCGGTGAACCCCAGGACCGCGGCGGCCACCGCGATGGCCCAGGCCGGATGGGCCAGGCCGAGCACCAGCGTCATCACCGCCGTGCCCGACTGCGCGGCCAGCAGCGTCGGCCGCCGCCCGATCCGGTCCGCCAGCACGCCCCCGGCGACCGACGCGACGCTGCCGCCGAGCCCGTACAGCGAGGCGACCAGACCGGTGAAGGCGGGGCTGAAGCCCCGGTCGATGGTGAGGTACAGGGCCAGGAAAGGGACGACGAAGCCGCCGAGCCGGTTGACCAGGGTGCTGGTCCAGAGCCACCAGAACGCCGCGGGCAGTCCGCCGACCGTCTCCCTGGCCGCGGCCGCCAGTCGCACACCCGGGCCGGGCCGATGCAGGGGTGACGAGGGCGTTCCAGGCATGGCGGTGCTCCTGAGCGGCTGAAGTAAGTGTCACAAGGCCGATCGGGATATTACTCATCGGCCTGCCCGGGGCGCCACCCGTTTACTGCTCGACGGTGCGGGCTCGACTAGGCTGCTGGCCATGGCTGAAGCTCCTTACCGTCTTGTCCTGCTCCGCCACGGCGAGAGCCAGTGGAACGAGAAGAACCTCTTCACCGGCTGGGTCGACGTCGACCTGAACGAGAAGGGCGAGAAGGAGGCCGTGCGCGGTGGCGAGCTCCTCGCCGCCGAGGGCCTCCTCCCCGACGTTCTGCACACCTCACTGCTGCGCCGCGCGATCCGCACCGCCCAGATCGCCCTCGACCGGGCCGACCGCCACTGGATCCCGGTGCGTCGCTCCTGGCGCCTGAACGAGCGCCACTACGGTGCGCTGCAGGGCAAGGACAAGGCCCAGACCCTGGCCGAGTTCGGCGAGGAGCAGTTCATGCTCTGGCGCCGCTCGTACGACACCCCGCCGCCCGTGCTCGCCGCCGACGCCGAGTACTCGCAGGCGGACGACCCCCGCTATGCGCAGATCCCCGCCGACGTCCGGCCGCAGACCGAGTGCCTCAAGGACGTGGTCGAGCGGATGCTGCCCTACTGGTACGACTCGATCGTCCCGGACCTCGCCGACGGCCGCACCGTCCTGGTCACCGCGCACGGCAACTCGCTGCGCGCGCTGGTGAAGCACCTCGACGGCATCTCCGACGAGGACATCGCTGGCCTCAACATCCCCACCGGCATCCCGCTCCTCTACGAGCTGGACGCCGACTACAAGCCGCTCACCCGGGGCGGCCGCTACCTCGACCCGGAGGCGGCCGCCATCGCGGCCCAGGCCGTGGCCGACCAGGGCAAGAAGAAGTAAGCCCGAGCTCGACGCAGGAGGACCCCGGTCGACGGCAACCCGCCGTCGACCGGGGTCCTCGCGTATGCGCTCAGTGGCAGCAGCCGCCGCCGCACTGGCAGGTGCCGCCGGACTGGCAGCCGCAGCCGCACCCCGAGCCGCAGCCGCAGGCGGCGACCAGCGGCAGGGGGATGCGGAGTGTGTGCTCGGCACTGGATTCGGTGGGATCAGCCCTGATCGGGGCAGGTGGGGTCGGAGACTGAGTCATCGTGGGTGGACCCTCCTTCAGGCGGTCATGCCTACGACTCAGTGAAGCCGTCCGCCTACGCAGCGTCAACGGGCGTACGGGATCGCCCCGTACGCCTGCCCGCGCGCCCCCACTGCTACCCGGCCGGCTACTTCTCGGTGTCCGGGACGAACTCGTCCGCGTGCTCGCCGGTCACCAGGAAGACCACGCGCTTGGCGACCGACACCGCGTGGTCAGCGAAGCGCTCGTAGTAGCGCCCGCACAGGGTGACGTCCACGGCCGTCTCGATGCCGTGCTGCCAGCGGTCGTCCAGCAGGTGCGAGAACAGCTGGCGGTGCAGCTCGTCCATCGCGTCGTCGTCCCGCTCCAGCTCCAGCGCGGCGTCCACGTCCTTGGACGCGATCACCTGGCCGGCCTTGGCGACCAGCCGCTGCGCCAGCTGGCCCATCTCCAGGACGATGGGGTGCAGGTCCGCGGGCACCGCCGACTCGGGGTAGCGCAGCCGGGCCAGCTTGGCGACGTGCCGGGCCAGGTCCCCGGACCGCTCCAGGTCCGCGCTCATCCGCAGCGAGGTGACCACGATGCGCAGGTCGGTGGCGACCGGCTGCTGCCGGGCCAGCAGATTGATGGCGCGGTCCTCCAGCTCGTGGTGGAGGGCGTCGACCTTCTCGTCCGCGGCGATGACGCTCTCCGCCAGTGCGAGGTCGGCGTCGAGCAGCGCGGTGGTCGCCCGGCCCATGGCGGAGCCCACCAGCCGGGCCATCTCGACCAGGCCGTCGCCGATCGAATCGAGTTCCTCGTGGTAAGCGTCGCGCATCGGTCCTGTCCTCCTGCTTGCTTGTCCCGGCTGTCTGTTCTCAGGGGCGTTCGAGTCAACCATGCGCCGTTCGGACGTACCCCTTCCTCAGTGGGAGTGAACCACTTACGACGCCAAGGTGAATTCTCGGCGACCTGGGGCTGATGCCCTTCTCCAGGGGTTACAGCAGGTCACCACCATGCGCTTACGCTGAACGCATGGACGTGACCGTGGCTGAAGCCGCAGCGAGCGCGCTTGCCGGGCTCGGAGTCGGCCTCACCGCCGCGCTGTCCTTCCGCTGGAGCGAGAAGGACAAGAAGAAAAGTGCGAAACGGGTCGAGCAGCATCCCGAGCCCGAGCTGCCGCCCGGCGTCGACACCGTGCTCTCGGTGCTGCGCTCCTGCGCCGTGGTGCTGGACGACAGCGACCAGGTGATCAAGGCCAGCTCGGCCGCGTACGCCCTGGGACTGGTCCGGGGCGGCGCGATCGCGGTGAACGAGATGCTGGTCATGGCCCGGCTGACCCGCCGAGACGGCGAGATACGGCAGGCGGACCTGGACATCCCCCGGGGCGGCGGCAAGCAGAGCGGCGACGCCCTGGCCGTCTCGGTACGGGTCGCCCCGCTCGGCTCCAGGCTGGTCCTGGTGCTGGTCGAGGACCTGACCGAGGCCCGCCGGATCGAGGCGGTCCGCCGCGACTTCGTCGCCAATGTGTCGCACGAGCTGAAGACCCCGGTGGGCGCCCTGTCCCTGCTCTCCGAGGCCGTCCAGGACGCTAGCGACGACCCCGAGGCGGTCCGCCGCTTCGCCGGCCGGATGCTGATCGAGGCCACCCGGCTCACCAGCCTGGTCCAGGAGATCATCGAACTCTCCCGGGTCCAGGACGACGACCGGCTGGTCGATGCCGAACCGGTTGCGGTGGACGAGTTGGTCGCCGAGGCGATGGACCGCTGCCGGCACCA
Source organism: Streptomyces sp. 846.5 (assembly GCF_004365705.1). Classification (NCBI taxonomy): domain Bacteria; kingdom Bacillati; phylum Actinomycetota; class Actinomycetes; order Kitasatosporales; family Streptomycetaceae; genus Streptomyces; species Streptomyces sp. 846.5. The sequence goes on along the minus strand of NZ_SOBN01000001.1, from coordinate 3,656,430 downwards.
GGCCGCGGCCAAGCAGATCACCATGGCGGCCGGCGGTATCGCCGGCCTCTACCTGCACGGCAACCGCGGCCAGCTCGCGGCCGCGCTCGGCAATCTGGTCGAGAACGCCGTCAACTACAGCCCGGTCAGGACCCGGGTGGCCATCGCGGCCCGCAAGGTCCCCGGATCCAGGACCGACACGGTCGAGATATCGGTGACCGACCAGGGCACCGGGATCTCCGAGAAGGACCGCGAGCGGATCTTCGAGCGCTTCTACCGGGTCGACCCGGCCCGCTCCCGGGCCACCGGTGGCACCGGTCTCGGCCTGTCCATCGTCAAGCACGTCGCCGCCTCCCACGGCGGCACGGTCTCGGTGTGGAGCGTCGAGGGCCAGGGCTCCACCTTCACCCTGCGCCTGCCCACCACCACCCCCGCCGGCACCGACGCCGCTCGCTCCAACGCTGCCGACGCCGACGCCGACGTCTACGCGGAAGCCGAGATCGAGACCGAGACCAGTACCCAACACCCCCTGTCTGCTCACCACCCTGCCCCGGAGGTCCAGTCGTGACCCGTGTGCTTGTCGTAGAGGACGAGGAGTCCTTCAGCGATGCCCTGTCCTACATGCTCCGCAAAGAGGGTTTCGAGGTGGCCATCGCCGCCACCGGCCCCGACGCACTGGACCAGTTCGAACGCAATGGCGCCGACCTGGTCCTGCTGGACCTGATGCTCCCCGGCCTGCCCGGTACCGAGGTCTGCCGCCAGCTGCGGGCCAAGTCAAGCGTCCCCGTGATCATGGTGACGGCCAAGGACAGCGAGATCGACAAGGTGGTCGGCCTGGAGATAGGGGCTGACGACTATGTCACCAAGCCCTACTCCACCCGCGAACTGGTCGCCCGGATCCGCGCGGTGCTGCGCCGCCGCGGCGAGCCCGAGACCACCGTCGGCGGCCCCGGCGCGCTGGAGGCGGGACCGGTCCGGATGGACGTGGACCGGCATGTGGTGACCGTCGACGGCGCCAAGGTCGACCTCCCGCTCAAGGAGTTCGACCTGCTGGAGATGCTGCTGCGCAACGCCGGCCGGGTGCTCACCCGGATGCAGCTGATAGACCGCGTCTGGGGTGCGGACTACGTCGGCGACACCAAGACCCTCGACGTCCACGTCAAGCGACTGCGCGCCAAGATCGAGCCGGACCCGGGGGCCCCGCGCTACCTGGTGACGGTCCGTGGCCTCGGCTACAAGTTCGAGCCGTAGACCGCCCGCTCCGGCCGGGCCTCCCGCCCGACCCTGCGCACCCCGGCCCACCGCGAGGCTGTGCCCCGGACGGATGAATCGTCCGGGGCACAGCCATGATGTCTTCCGTGCCTGCGGCTCAGGGGGTCGAGGTCGCCGAGGCCGAGGCGCTGGTCGAGGCCTTCGCCGTGCCCGTGGCCTTGGCCTTCGCCGTGGCGGGCGCGCTGACCGCCACCGTCGGGCTCGGCGCGACGGTCGGGGCGTACGAGGTGTAGTCGCCGGTCCCTGCGTTCACCAAGGCCTGCACCGTGACCGAGCCGGCGTTGGCGAAGGTGAAGGTGATCGTCGCGTTCTGTCCCGGCTTCTCGTTGAGCGTCGGGACGGTCGCCGCCACCTGGCCCGGGCCGCTCAGCAGCAGCGAGCCGCCGGTCGGGACGGTCGCGGCCCCGCTCAGCGTCGCCTGGCTGCTGCCGTCGACGCTGACCCCGGTGAGGGTGTCGTCGGCGGACCCGTTGTTGGCGATGTTGACGACGACATTGGCCGGCGCGTTGCCGGTGGCGTCGGTGACCACGACGATGCCGTTGAGCTTCAGGGCCGAGTCGCCCTTGACGATCGAGGTTGCGGCGGTGTCGGGCTTCACATTGAGGGTCGCCGCGCTGGACCCCGCGGAGCAGGCGGCGAGGATGGGAGCGGTCGCCAGGATGACGGCGGCGACTGCGCCGCGACGAAGACTGCGGCTCACGGCGGTGACTTCTCCTTGGACGTGCTGGGTCCGGGCAGGACGGCTGTCTGTGGGAGACCGCCGCGATCAGGTTACCGAGCCCGTTTGGTCGCTCCGCACGGGGTGGCCCCGTGTCGCGTCCCCGTCCCAAACGCCACACCCGCCCCGGACGACGGGGAAATCCGTTCGGTTGAAGATCAGATAACGTTTCGATTACGTCTTCCGCGTAAGATCAATAACGGCCCCGCGGAGTGCGACCGGTTCGTGCGCAAGCGCTCCGACCTGCGGGAAGCCCTCATCGAACTGGGGTCGCAGCACGCGGCAGGGGTGGTTGTCAAGCCCTGAGACTGGCTCTGACCTGCGAAAACGCCCTTCGGATATGGCTGCAACCGTGTTATTCTGGAAAGCCACGGAAGGGGTACCTGTCACATGACGTTCAAGGTTGGCGACACCGTGGTCTACCCCCATCACGGGGCCGCGCTGATCGAGGCTATCGAAATCCGCCAGATCAAGGGTGTGGACAAGACCTACCTGGTGCTGAAGGTGCAGCAGGGTGACCTGACGCTGCGCGTTCCTGCGGAGAACGCAGAGTTCGTAGGCGTCCGCGACGTGGTCGGCCAGGATGGGTTGGACCGGGTCTTCGAGGTGCTGCGCGCACCGTACACCGAGGAGCCCACCAACTGGTCCCGCCGCTACAAGGCGAACCTGGAGAAGCTTGCTTCGGGTGACGTTATCAAGGTCGCGGAGGTTGTGCGCGACCTTTGGCGACGTGAGCGCGAGCGCGGGCTGTCCGCTGGTGAGAAGCGGATGCTGGCCAAGGCCAGGCAGATCCTGGTCAGCGAGCTGGCACTCGCTGAGAACACCAACGAGGACAAGGCCGAAACGCTGCTCGACGAGGTTCTCGCCTCCTGAGCCTGCTCAAGCGTTCCGGCTGCTCAGCCTTTGCCGGCTGGACAGTCCCTCGTGCACAGCTGTAGTGGTGCATGCAGTGTGATCCAGCGCCCGTCGTTGCCACGGCGGGCGCTGAGTCATGTTCTACCCCGTACTGAGCGCTTGGTACTGAGCGCTGAACGATGGAACCCCGCGCGCGGTCGGCCGGGCCGCGCCGGTACTGTGCCGTTCCGGGAGTGGTTGCCACCCCCGGTGCCAGGACGAGCAGGACGAGCTCCACGGAAGGCGCTCGGCCCAGCACGCCTTGGCCATACCCACTTCGCCGAAGGAACAAAACCTGAACGCCGCAGCAGTGGTCCCCGCCGCAGGTCGGGGCGAACGACTGGGCCCCGGTGCCCCCAAGGCCCTGCGAGAACTGGGGGGCGTGCCGCTTCTGGTGCACGCCGTCCGCGCGCTGGCGCGCTCCCGTGCGGTGACTCTGGTCGTGGTGGTCGCACCCGTGGACGGGGTGGCACAGGTACGCACGCTGCTTGACGACTACGGCGTGGACGGGAACGACAGTGCCCGGATCACCGTGGTCCCCGGCGGGGCCACCCGGCAGGAGTCGGTCCGGCTGGGCCTGGCCGTGATCCCCGAGGACGTCGACGTGGTGCTGGTGCACGACGCCGCCCGGCCGCTGGTGCCGGTGGACGTGGTGGACGCGGTCGCCCGTGCCGTCGCCGACGGCGCCGAGGCGGTCGTCCCGGCGGTGCCGCTGGCCGACACGGTCAAGCAGGTCGAGCCCGCGACGGTACCCGGTCGCCCCGAGCCGGTGGTCGCCACGCCGGACCGGTCCACCCTGCGCGCGGTGCAGACCCCGCAGGGCTTCCGCCGCGAGGTGCTGCTGCGGGTGCACGAGAAGGCGTTCAACGACGGGGTCGAGGCCACCGACGACGCCGGCCTGGTGGAGCGCTACGCCGGCAGCGTGGTGGTGGTGCCGGGCCACGAGGAGGCGTTCAAGGTGACCAGGCCGCTGGACCTGGTGCTGGCCGAGGCGGTACTGGCGAGGCGGAGGGCGCTCGATGAGTTCTGAACCGAGGCTTCCGCGCACGGGCATCGGCACGGACGTGCACGCCTTCGAGGCGGGCCGCGAGCTCTGGGTGGCCGGGCTGCGCTGGGAGGGCTACGAGCACGGCCTGGCCGGACACTCGGACGGCGACGTCGCCGCCCACGCCGCCTGCGACGCCCTGTTCTCGGCGGCCGGGATCGGCGATCTGGGCGCGCACTTCGGCACCGACCGCCCCGAGTGGTCCGGTGCCTCCGGGGTACGACTGCTGGCCGAGGCCGGACGGATCGTCAGGGCGGCCGGCTTCGAGATCGGCAATGTCGCGGTCCAGGTCGTCGGCGTGCGTCCGAAGATCGGCAAGCGGCGCGAGGAGGCGCAGCAGGCGCTCTCCGCCGCGCTGGGCGCTCCGGTTTCGGTCTCCGGAACCACCACCGACGGGCTCGGGCTGACCGGCCGCGCCGAGGGGCTCGCCGCCCTGGCCACGGCCCTGGTGTACCCGGCGTCCTGATGCGGCGTCACCCGTTCGGGGCGAGCCGAAAAACTACGGGGATGTGAACGGATCCGAGTGCTGTGACCGGTTGGGGACAGGGCACCCCGCTCTTCCCACTACGCTTGACGCTGTGAGTATTCGCCTGTACGACACCAGCGCCAGCCAGGTACGCGACTTTGTCCCGCTCGTGCCGGGCTGCGTCTCGATCTACCTGTGCGGCGCGACCGTGCAGGCCGCCCCGCACATCGGGCACATCCGCTCCGGGCTGAACTTCGACGTGATGCGTCGCTGGTTCGCCTACCGGGGCTACGACGTCACCTTCGTGCGGAACATCACCGACATCGACGACAAGATCATCGAGAAGTCGCGGCTCTCCGGCCTGCCCTGGTGGCAGATCGGCTACGCCAACGAGCGCGCCTTCAACGAGGGCTACGACGCGCTGGGCTGCCTGCCGCCGACCGGGGAGCCCCGGGCCACCGGGCATGTCCCGGAGATGATCGAGATGATGCGGGTCCTGATCGACAACGGGTACGCCTACGAGGCCGACGGCAACGTCTACTTCAGCGTCACCTCCTACCCCGACTACCTGGCGCTGTCGCACCAGGAGCTGGACAACCTGCGCCAGCCCGAGGGCGAGGGCGAGACCGGCAAGCGGGACCAGCGCGACTTCGCGCTGTGGAAGTCGGTCAAGCCGGGGGAGCCGAGCTGGGAGACGCCCTGGGGGCGTGGCCGTCCCGGCTGGCACCTGGAGTGCTCCGCGATGGCGCACAAGTACCTGGGCCCGGCCTTCGACATCCACGGCGGCGGGCGCGACCTGGTCTTCCCGCACCACGAGAACGAGATCGCGCAGTCCAAGGCGTTCGGCGACGACTTCGCCACGTACTGGCTGCACAACGCCTGGGTGACGCTCAGCGGCGAGAAGATGAGCAAGTCGCTGGGAAACTCGGTGCTGGTCTCCGAGATGGTGCAGAAGTGGCGGCCGATCGTGCTGCGCTACTACCTGGGCACCCCGCACTACCGCTCCACGATCGAGTACAGCGAGGAGGCCCTGCGCGAGGCCGAGACCGCGTTCGCCCGGATCGAGAGCTTCGCCCAGCGGGTCACCGAGCAGCACGGCGAGGTCGTCGCGGCCGTGCATGTGCCCCCGGCGTTCGGCGAGGCGATGGACGACGACTTCGGCGTTCCGCAGGCGCTGGCCATCGTCCACACGGCGGTCCGGCAGGGGAACGCGGCGCTGGCGGCGGACGACAAGGAGAACGCGGTAGCGCGTCTGGCCGAGGTCCGTGCGATGCTCGGTGTGCTGGGTCTCGATCCGCTGGACGCCATGTGGGCCGGTCCGGCGCAGGGCGAGGACCTGCACGGTGTGGTGGACGCGCTGGTCAAGCTGGTGCTGGAGCAGCGGCAGGCGGCGCGCGAGCGCAAGGACTACGCGACCTCCGACGCCATCAGGGACCGGCTCACCCAGGCCGGGCTCGCCATCGAGGACCGTGCCGACGGCTCGCGCTGGACGCTCGGCTGATCAGCTGATCAATCGCATGCACGCACGCATGCAGGTACGTACGCAGATTGTGTATTCATGGAAGCAGGACTGAACTGATGGCCGGCAACAGCCAGCGCAGGAACCGCCGCAACCCCGGCTCGAAGAAGGGCCCGTCGGTCGGAACCGGTGGCCACAGCCGGAAGGCACTCGAGGGGAAGGGCCCGACGCCCAAGGCGTCGGAGCGCAAGGGGCACAAGAAGAACCGGATGGCCAACGCCGCCACCAAGCGCGCCGCCGCGGGCAACAAGTCCCGTGGCTCCGCGCGGCGCGGCGGCAAGGCGGGCTCCGAGCTCGTCTACGGCCGCAACTCGGTGGTCGAGGCGCTGCAGGGCGGGGTGCCGGCCTCGGCGCTGTACGTCCAGCAGTTCATCGACAACGACGAGCGGGTGCGCGAGGCGCTGACGCTGGCCAACGAGCGGGGCGTCCCGCTCATGGAGGCCCCGCGGATGCAGCTGGACAACCTCGCCGAGGGCCACAACCACCAGGGCCTCATCCTGCAGGTGCCGCCGTACGACTACGCGCACCCGGACGACCTGCTGGCGCGGGCCGCCGAGAACCACGAGGACCCGCTGATCGTGGCCCTGGACGGGATCACCGACTCGCGGAACCTGGGCGCCATCGTCCGCTCCGTGGCGGCCTTCGACGGGCACGGCGTGGTCATCCCCGAGCGGCGCGCCGCCGGGATGACGGCGGGCGCCTGGAAGACCTCCTCGGGCGCGGCCGCGCGGGTCCCGGTGGCCCGGATGACCAACATGACCCGGACGCTGGAGGCGTACCAGAAGGCCGGCTGCTTCGTGGTGGGCCTGGCGGCCGACGGCGAGGCCGAGCTGAGCGACCTGGAGGCGCTGACCGGACCGGTGGTCATCGTGATCGGCTCGGAGGGCAAGGGCCTGTCCCGGCTGGTGTCGGAGACCTGCGACCTGACGGTGAGGATCCCGATGCCGGGCGCCGCGGAGTCGCTGAACGCGGGCGTCGCGGCCGGCATCGTGCTCTACGAGGCCGCCCGGCTGCGCAACAAGCGCTGACCGCTGACCGGTCTGCTTCGGACCGTTCCGAGGACCTGCCGGAGCCCTCGCCGTGCGCCCGTTCGGGCGTATGAGCGAGGGTTTCGGCGTGTCGGGGTAGATCGCCGGATCGGGTGACACCCGGGGGTGTCCAAATGGCCTCTCGCTCGGTTAGTGAGGTGTGGACACCAGAACACCTAACCGCCCTCAGGGGGGACGCGCCGAGGGGAGCGACGGTGAGCCGGGGCTGTACGCGGTCAAGGTACCGACCGACCCGGCCCGGCTGAGCAGTACGACGGCGAGTTTCCGGGTGCGCCTCGGCGCGGCCGTGACCCCGCTGATCGATGCTCAGGTGGCCGCGCCCGCCTTCGCCTCGCCCTCCGTCGACTCCGCCTATCCCGTGCTGACCCCCGACCAGACGCAGCCGATGCTGGTGCTGACCCCGCTGATCGAGGCGGGCGCCCTGGCCGGGGCCGGAGGTTTCGGTGCCGCGGTCGGCTCCGGGGTCGGCGCCGGCTCCGGTGAGGCGCGTCCGCGACGCCCGCGCCGGGTCACCCCGATCACCTGGACCGGCGGCGCGGCCCCGCTGCTCGACGCCGTACGGCAGGGCGGCGCCGGGCCGGACGCTGTCACCGGGGTGCTGCCGCTGCAGCAGTCCGCCTCGCCCGCCGAGACCCAGCTGATGCCGCAGTTCCCCGTCCCGCCCGACGCCCGCGACGGCTACGGCCAGGGCCTGGGCCACGGCCCGGGCGGCGGTCCCGGCAGCGGCTTCGACGACGCGGTGACCTACGTCGGCGGGCGGCAGCCCTGGGGCTCCGGGCCGGAGTACCAGCTGGAGGCCCGGGAGTCCGGAGAACCGGTTCGCCATGCCTGGTACCCGGGCCGTCGGGTCGACCTGGGCCTGGTGCTGCTGCCGCTGCGGATCTTCCTGGGCGGCCTCTCCGTCTACGCCGGCTTCAGCAAGGTCTCCGACCCCGTCTACTTCGACGGCGGCGTCCGCGGCTCGATGATGCACTGGCTGCAGTCGCTGCACCCGTGGCCGATGGCCCAGCCGCTGATGCAGTTCGCCCTGGCGCACCCGGTGGGAGCCGGGCTCGGGGTCGCCTTCATCCAGATCGTGGTGGGCGTGCTGTCCATCCTGGGGCTGTGGCAGCGACTGGCGGCCGGCACGGCCATGCTGCTGTCGGCGGCGCTGCTGGTGACGGTGAGCTGGCGGACCGGCCCCGCCTACGACGCGCCGGACATCATCCTGCTGGCCGCCTGGAGCCCGCTGCTGCTGGCCGGGGCGCCGCTGTTCTCGCTGGACGGACGACTGGCCATCGAGGCCTGGCACCGGCTGGGCGAGCGCACCCCGGTCGCGGTGCTGCGGCGGCGGGTGCTGCGCCGCGGCTTCGTGGTGGCGACCGTGGTGATCGGGTGCACCCTGCTGCTGGGCTCGGCGCTCGGCGCGGCGGTCCGCGACCACCGGATCGGGACCAGCGTCGTCCCGGCGGAGCCCGGGGTGTCCACCGACTACCCGAGCCCGGTCTACCCGAGCGGCGGCGCGCAGTCGTCGTCGTCCGCGCCGTCCGCCCCGGCCTCGCCCTCGGCGGCGCCGACGACAGCGGCCCCGTCGCACAAGCCGACCTCGCGGCACAGCGGCAGCACCCACAGCGGCAGCTCGTCCGCCACGAGTTCGGGCAGCAGCCCCTCGTCCGGTGGCTCCAGCAGCACGCCCTCGCACCGCCACAGCAGCTCTCCGGCACCGACGAGCAGCGGCGGTGGCAGCAACGGCGTGATCGGCGGTCTGCTGGGCACCAGCGCCCCCGCTCCGCTGCCGCTGCTGGGGATGCCGGGCGCGGGCGCGGGTACGGGCGGCGCCCCGGTCACTTGAGCCGGACCGGCACGGACCGCCGGAACGAACGAGAGCGGCCCCGGAGCGACGACGATGTCGTTCCGGGGCCGCTTTGCAGTGCGAACGGGTTGGTCGGCGTCGTGTGGGGCCTTACTGCGCCTCGCGGGCCGCGGCGAGCTCCTTGGCGGCCTCGGAGAGGTCCTTGGCGGTGTCGATGGCACGCCAGTAGACCCCCTGCGGCAGCTCCCAGCCGGAGAGACGGTGCTCACGGGCCAGCCGCGGGAAGGTGCTGCGCTCGTGGTCCCCGAGGTCCGGCAGCATGCCGGTGAACTCGGCCGAGAAGACGTACACGCCGGCGTTGATCAGGTACGGCGACGGGGGGGACTCGATGAAGTCCAGGACGTTGCCGAACTGGTCGGTCTCCACGGTGCCCCAGGGAAGACGGGGGCGGGCCAGGGCGAGGGTGGCGTGGGCGTCGCGCTCGGAGTGGAAGTCCGCCATGTCGCGGAGCGGGAATCGGGTCCAGATGTCGCCGTTGGTGGCGTACCAGGGCTCGTCCTTGCGGGGCAGCGCTGCGGCGGCGAACTTCAGGCCGCCGCCGCGGCCGAGCGGCTCGGTCTCCACGACGGTGGCGACGTTGAGCGGGAGCTCCGCGGTCTTGATCCAGTCCTGGAGCACCTCGGCCAGATGGCCGCAGGAGATGACGACATCGGTGACGCCCTCCTCGGCCAGCCACTGGAGCTGGTGGCCGACGATCGGAATCCCGGTGCCCGGGATCTCGATCATCGGCTTGGGGCGGGTGTCGGTGTAGGGGCGAAGCCTGGACCCCTGTCCACCGGCCAGGATCACGGCCTGGGTCACCGGCGGAGAAGAGAGCGGGGAGCGCTCCGTGGAGGGGATGAGGTCAGCGGTCATGGGGAGAACCCTAGACGGAGCCGCGGTGCTCCCGTACCAGGGCCCTGGTTGTGAACCGGGCGCGGACCGGGCACGGGAGCAGCAGGCGTGCGGCGGTCAGCCCGCCGCGGAGAGGGCGCCGACGGCGTAGGAGCCGTCGCAGACGGGGCGCGCGAAGGACTGGGCGCGCTTCACATCGCCCTGGTACTTGCGCACGGCGGCCTGGCCCAGGTCGCGGGCGAGATCGGTGCAGTAGCGGGTCAGCGACGGCTGCTGCTGCATGGCCTGGGCCAGTTCGTCCAGGGCGGTGCCCGGGTCCTGGGTGCGCAGGGTGTGCAGCAGGCGCGCCCGGAGGGCGTCCTGCGGGGTGGTCGCCTGGTGCCGCACCGCGTCGGCGCTGTTGCCGGAGGTGCTGCTGGAGGCGGCCAGGACCTGCTTGTCGCCGGAGCCCGAGGGGGCCCAGGGGACGCGGGTCACCGCGAGGGTGCCGGTCGTCACCAGGACGACGGGCAGGACGAAGGCGAGGGTCTTGCCGAGGCGGTTCGCTAGCTGCTTCACGACCGAGATGCTAGCGATGAGTAATGATTTGGCGACATTCAGTCACTCCAATGAGTGACGTCGTGTCCGGAATATCCGGGTATCAAACGTCCCCGACGGCCTGAGAGCCGTCGGGGACGTTTGATGACGTTCGGTGACTTCGGGAGTCGGCAGCAGCGGTCAGTCGCTGAGGCGGGCGCCCGAGGAGGTGGAGAAGACGTGCGTCTCGCCGGCGCGCGGGACCACGTGCAGCACCTCGCCCTTCTGCGGGACGGCGCGGCCGCTCACGCGGACCACCAGGTCCTTGTCCTCGTCACCGACCTTCGCGGTGCCGTAGACGTAGCCGTCGGCGCCCAGCTCCTCGACGACGTTGACGGTGACGGCCAGGCCGTTGCCGACCTTCGAGTCGCCCTCGCCGACCAGGTCCAGGTGCTCCGGGCGGACGCCGATGGTGACGGTGCGGTCGCCGGCGGCGGCGGCCTCGTCCACGGCGGCACGGGAGACCGGGATGACCGACTCGCCGAACTTGACCCCGCCGTCGGCCAGCGGGACCTCGACCAGGTTCATCGCGGGGGAGCCGATGAAGCCGGCCACGAACAGGTTGTTCGGGCGGTCGTACATGTTGCGGGGGGTGTCGACCTGCTGGAGCAGACCGTCCTTGAGCACCGCGACGCGGTCGCCCATGGTCATGGCCTCGACCTGGTCGTGGGTCACGTAGACGGTGGTGATGCCCAGGCGGCGCTGGAGCGAGGCGATCTGGGTGCGGGTCTGCACACGGAGCTTGGCGTCCAGGTTGGACAGCGGCTCGTCCATGAGGAAGACCTGCGGCTCGCGGACGATCGCGCGGCCCATCGCGACACGCTGGCGCTGACCGCCGGAGAGCGCCTTCGGCTTGCGGTCGAGGTACTCGGTCAGGTCGAGGATCTTGCCGGCCTCCTCGACCTTCTTACGGATCTCGGCCTTGTTGACGCCGGCGATCTTCAGGGCGAAGCCCATGTTGTCGGCGACCGTCATGTGCGGGTACAGCGCGTAGTTCTGGAACACCATGGCGATGTTCCGGTCCTTGGGGGGGAGGTGGGTGACGTCGCGGTCGCCGATCCGGATGGCGCCGCCGTTCACGTCCTCCAGGCCCGCGAGCATCCGCAGGCTGGTCGACTTGCCACAGCCGGACGGACCGACCAGTACGAGGAACTCGCCGTCGGCGATGTCCAGGTCCAGCGCGTCGACGGCCGGCTTGGTGCCGCCGGGGTAGATCCGGGTGGCCTTGTCGAAGGTCACTGTAGGCATGCTGCTGCTCTCCTTCACCGGCAGGAACGTGCCGGACGATCCGAGTAAAGGCGGATGGTGGTTCGCCGTGGTTCGCCCCTCCGCGTACCCGCCGTGCCGACCCGCCGGAGCGGCGCGGTGCGATGCGCTGGATGAGGTCTAGTCCACCCGCGAAAGGTGAACTGCAGGTGACGCTACCTGGCGGGATACGGCCCTGTCAGTACCTTCTCCGCACCCAAAATGACCACACCCGTCCTTAATATCCCTCCAAATCCTCCCAATCCCGACGCCCCACCCCCGCAAATCCGCAGACACCCACCCCGCCCCGCCCGGTAGACTCCCCCTGGTCCTGCCGTGGCACGCTGCGGACAGGCACCACGCCTCCTTAGCTCAGCTGGCCAGAGCAACGCACTTGTAATGCGTAGGTCGTCGGTTCGAATCCGACAGGGGGCTCCGCAGAATCCAACTCATGGCCTCTGGCCTGCAGTTTTGTGCGTCCATGGCCAAGAATTGGGAACCTTCGACCTACGCATTGGTTAGGGGCTTCCGTCGCTCGGTGAAGGTTTGTGTGGCCGGATAGGGCTTCATGTCGTGAGGTTTGTCCGATTTTGTCGGACTGTGGCAGTTGGAGTGGGCGACTTTTGATGGGGGGAGGCCAAGGGGAGGCCGGGCTGCCAATGAGGTGTACGCAGACGAATGCGGCTCCGGCCGGGGTCTGTGCTCCCGCGGCGTTGGAGTACAGACCCACGGCCGCCGGGCGGCGCTTCGGGGAAGCTTGTGACGCGCTGCTTGGCTTGCAATTTGAGGACGATGCCGCAAGCGCCGAACTACGTGTGCGGGCAGGCTGACTTCGGGTGCCGTCGGTCGCGGGGCACTTCGTCGAGGGCGGAGCGCTGGGTGAACGGGGCTTCAAGGTCGGCGCGTTGAATGAAGCGGCTCAGTAGGGCCTGGGCATCTGTACGGTGTTCCGGCTCCAGCACTCCACCCGCCGCCCGACAGCGCGCGCCCAGGAGCGGATCAAGCTGCGTCCCGATGCGGAATTGTCAGAGTTATTGTCAAGAGTTGTGGATCAGTGAGGTTGTTCCGGCTGCGGTGACTTCCGGGCGTTCGACGAGGTGACCGTTCTTGAAGCGAGCGCCGTTGCGGACGAGGGCGACAAGGTGGGGTGCGGTGATCGCGCGACAGCAGGCCTGGGCGGACTCGACGAGCGTGAACACCATCGCCAGGGCGGCGGCCGGACCGTCGGCCCTCAACCTGCCCCCAAATAGAACCGACAGTCAGACCTGACGGGGTCTTGCAAGATAGCGCCGATATCTTGACCCGCCGTGCTCCTGGTGGCAGTGTGATCCGTGCGACACATTGAATCATTGATCTATTTAAACGGTTTACCCGCGCGCCACCGCCGCCCATCCGGGCGAGGGGCGGCGCACCTCTCGTCGAGGAGCAGGGCCATGCGATCAGCAACGGTGATAGCCGCAAGTTGGCTGGCAGTCGCAGCGATTGCCACTCCAGCACACGCTTCCTCTGCAGGGGGACAGCCCTCCGCGCGCGTCGGCCCGGCCGCGTCTGTCCAGCGGACCGCGTCCGCGCCTTCGACCTATTGCCAGGTCGTGCAGTCCGCGCTGACGCGCTATGCCGCACAGGCAGCCGATGGCCCGAACATCCCTCCCCGCAAAGCGCTGGCAATCCAGCAGGCGATCTTCGCTGACGTCACCGCATCAGCGCCACTCCTCGAACGGCCGGTCATCGGCGCGATCGGACCTGCTCTTTCCTCCTTCGAGGCAGCCGACGAACTCGCTTTCGCGGGACACACCGCACTTTCAGTCCTGCGCGTCACTCTGGCCCTTGCGACGAACTTCGTCACCATGTCCACGCTCACGGCATCGACACAGGACTGCGCGAATCTGCCCGCCTCGCTCACACCGCAGCCGACCGTGCCCGCCACCTCATTCGATCCAGCCTGTCCCAAGCGGCCTGCCGGACCCCTGGCGTTCCAACCGGCAAACGGGTCGAACATCATCGGAGTCATCAACCCCGACACCGGCCAGGTCTATGAGCGGGTCACCGACCCGAACGGCCCCGAACTCGTGCACCTGACACCGGACGGGCAGAAGCTCTACGTCGACGAGGAGAATGGCACCATCTCCGTCTTCGACACCTGCAGCTTCACGTTCACCGATGCGATCAAGGCCCCCGGGCGGATCCCGCTGTCCACCCTCAGCCCCGACGGCAAGCGCCTCTACACGGCGAACCTCCTCGGAGCCTCGGCGACCGTGGTGGACACGACGACCGACGAGATCATCGACACGATCCCGTACCTCAACGTGCCGACGGCCACGTCGGTGAGCGCCGACAACAAGACCTTCTATGTCTCCGATGTGACGGGTGACATCACGGCCTACGATGCGCAGACCTTCCAGCCGATCGTGCACGGAATAACGCTCGGGTTCTTCCCCGGCTGGCTGGACGTCAGCCCGGACGGCCGGTACCTCTACGCGGCGAACGAAGGTGATGGAGTCACGATCTTCGATGCGAAGACGCTGAAGGTCGTCAGCCAGATCTACACCGGATTCATGAGCGCGCCGCAATATGTGACGACGCGGCCGGACGGAAAGGAGATCTGGATCACCAACGCGAACGGCACGGTGGATGTCATCTCGACGGCCGGCGGCTCGTTCGCGATCAAGAAGGTGCTGTCCTTTGACAGCCTGGTCTGGACGGTGTCGTTCTCGGCGGACAGCGCGACGGCCTACGTGAGCGAGGAGGGCAACCCCGTCGAGACGCTGGTGGCCGGCGAGAACTCCGACTTCCTCGCTCTGTTCAAGGTCTATCCCAACGAGACGACCGGCCAGACCCGGGTGATCGACGCGACCACGTACCAGTCCAAGCAGCCTCCCATCGTCCTCGGCATCGCCCCGGGTGCCGTCACCCGCGTGCCTGGGACCTGAGGCGGGCGCCCTTCACTCCGGGCCCTGCGCGCCGATCAGTGCCACCGCGTCGCGGACTGCCGCCCTAACCCCGTTGGGTGGGACGTAGCCGCATCACGACCCCGGCGGACAGGTCGGCCAGCTCCTCGGCCGGGCCCTATGGCCTGCCCTCCGGCTGTCCGAGATCGGCCGGCACCCGGCGTCCCGGGATCAACGGCTGTGCGGCGGGGCTGCTGGTCCGGTGCAGCAGGTCCAGTGCATGGGCGATAATGACCGGGTGACGAACGCGCCCGCTCCCCGGTCCCGGCGTAGCTCTGCGACGGTCCGCTCGCTGGTCCTGCGGGCGGCGGCCGAACTGTTCGAGGAGCAGGGCTTCGGCAGCGTCAGCACGCGCGAGATCGCCGCCAGGGCCGGGGTGACGCAGGCCCAGGTCTTCCGGCATTTCGGCACCAAGACCGACCTGTTCGTCGAGGCCGTCTACCAGCCGTTCCACGCCTTCGTCACCGACTACGTGGGCCGGTGGGCGCAGCGGGGGCATGGCAGCGGCAGCTCCGTACGCGACACGGAGGTCTTCGTCGGCGACCTTTACCGGCTGCTGCTGGACCACCGCGGGCTGCTGGCGGCGCTGTCGGGGCAGGCCGGCAACGGTTCGCCGGAGCTTCCGGTCCACGCCTCGGCGCTCCTGCAAGAGATCTTCGACCGCCTCGAACGCGAAGTCACCGTGGAGGCGCAGGCGCAGGGCAGGAAAACCATCGACGCGGCCTACGCGGTCCGCTTCGCCTTCGCGCTGGTCTTTGGCGTGTCCGTACTGGACCAGGCGCTCTTCCCGGACGGCGCTGCGCGGCCGAGCCAGGCGCAGGTCATCGAGGAGATGTCCGGGTTCATCCTGCGCGGAGCCTCGATCCAGGAGCCGTGAGCGGCAAGGGCCGTCAGGTGCCTCCCCCGCCTGGGCTCCGAGCCGCTAGATAGCGCCGATATCTTGACGTACCCTTCCCCCTGTGCCAGTGTGATCCCCGCGACATCTTAATTATTAATCTAGTTGAACGGTTTGATCGCGCGGCCGTCGCCCGGCCTGCCCGAGGGAGACCGACACCATGCACGTGACCGTGGACCCGAGCCGTTGCAGCGGGCATGCCCTCTGCGTCATGCAAGCACCGGACCTGTTCGACCTGGACGACGAGGATAGCCGCGCCCGCGTGCTCGCCGATCCCGTGCCCGCCACCATGGCGGCGGCGGCCCATGCCGCAGCGGGAGGTTGCCCCGAGCGCGCCATCGCCATCCAGGACACGCCGCCCACCCGGACCGCCCGCGAGGAACAGGAGCTCGGATGAGTACCGAGAGCAACGCCACTGCCTTCTGTACGGCGCATCTGCTCGACACGTGGGACGAGCGCCGTCCACAGGCAGCCTTCGCAGACCTGGCGAGGCAGCACGCGCCGATGCGCGCGGACGGCACGTTCGTCGTCGCCGCCCGAGAGAGTGTCGGGCAGTTCGTCCGCCATCCGGCGGTCCGCGCCACCGACGGGGTGCACTACAACATGGGCGCGACGCGGCCGCTGATCCCGCTCGACCTGGACGGCGAAGCGCACCGCCGGTATCGCAAGCTGCTGGATCCGCTCTTCACCCCCAAGCGCGTCGCCCGGCTGGAGCCGGTCATCCGGGCGCGCGCGAACGCGCTGATCGACGCGTTCGCCGGCAAGGGCGCAGCAGAGCTGATGCTCGATCTGTGCGCGCCGCTGCCGTCGTACCTCTTCGTCGACCTGCTCGGCCTTCCCTCCGGCGACCTGCCGGTCTTCCTGGAGTTCAAGGAGGCGGTCGTCCGGCCGCAGGGAGCGACCGAGCAGGAGCAGCAGGCGAACATGCGCGCGGCTGGCGAGAGGATGTACGGGTACCTGGCGACGGTCCTGGACGAGCGCCGCGCGGAAGCGCCACGAGACGACCTGATCGGCGGTTTCCTGGCCGCCGAGCTGGACGGCGAGCGCCTGAGCGACCAGGAGATCGTCGACGTCTGCTACCTGCTGGTGATCGCTGGCCTCGACACGGTCACCTGCTCGCTCTCGTGCCTGCTGGCGTGGTTCGCCGAACACCCCGCCGAACGCCGGCTCGTGGTGGCCGACCCCGCTCGGCTCGGCCCCGCGGTCGAGGAACTGATGCGCTTCGAGTCGCCCGTGCCGCTCGGGCACCGATGGGTGACCGAGGACATCGAGATCTGCGGCCGCCATTTCCCGGCAGGGTCCAAGGCCGAGGTGGTCTGGGCGGCGGCGAACCTGGATCCGGCCGCATTCGCGGACCCCGCGACCGTCGACTTCGAGCGCTCGCACAACGCCCACATGGCCTTCGCGGGCGGCCCGCACCGCTGCCTCGGCTCCAACCTGGCGCGCCTCGAACTGCGGGTGACGATCGAGGAGTTCCACAAGCGCATCCCTGAGTACATGCTCACGCCCGGCGAGCAGGTGCTCTACACGAACTACGGAGTGCGCGCCGCGATCCGTCTGCCGATCACCTTCCCGGCCGGCTGAACAGCATCGCGCGCCCGCTCCTCATTTCACCGACCTGTGGAAACAGGTGTATCAGTACGCGGATGCACGCCGGCCGCGGATCCGCCTGATTCGAAAATCCCCCGCTCCGTGACCGTTTCCGCTGTTCAGAGCACTCCGATGGGTTGGAGGTTGACTTGGTAGCCGAGTTGGTTGAGTTGGCTGATGAGCCGTCGGGTCGCTCTGGTCTTGCCGGTGCGTTCGAGGAAGTAGTCGCCGCCGAGGTCGGCGTACTCGGCATCGTTGGTGAACATGTGCCAGATGGCGACGAGGATGGAGTGCTCCAGAGCGACAAGGGCTCTCTTCTTGCCGCGGCGTCCGACCAGGCGCCGGTATCGGGAGGCGAGGTAGGTGTCCTTGGTGCGGGAGGCGGCGACGGCAGCCTGTCCGAGGGCGGCCTTGAGCCAGGGGTCGCCGTGCCGGGTCTTCCCGCTGCTGCTCTTGCCGGCCGATTCGTGGTTGCCGGGGCAGACGCCGGCCCAGGACGCCAGATCGCCGGCGGTGGGGAACCGCTCCATCTGGGCCCCGATCTCGGCCAGGATCACCTCGGCGGCGCGGGTGCCCACTCCGGGGATCGTGATCAGCAGGTCGATGCGGCGGCGAAAGGGCCGCACCTGCGCGTCGATCCGCTCGCTCAGCCGGTTCTCCATCGCCGTGCAGGCGTCGATCCGGTCGAGCATGGCCCGCAGCAAGAACGCGTGGTGGTCGGTGAAGTTGCCGGTCAGTGCCTCGACGAGGTCGGCGGTCTTGCGGCGCATGCTGCCCAGCGCCAGGTCCGCGAGCCGTCCGGGGTCACGTTCCCCGCCGATCAGGGCCTCCAGCATGGCCCGGGCCGACTTGCCCGTCAGGTCGGAGACCACGCTGGACAGCTTGATCCCGGAGTCCTCCAGCAGCTTCTCCGTCCGCTGGATCTCGCGGGTGCGCTCCCGGATGACCTCGGTGCGGTAGCGGGTCAGGTCCCGCAGCTGCCGGATCGGCTCCGGGGGCACGAAGCTGGCGCGGACCAGCCCGTACTCGACCAGCCGGGCAATCCACTCGGAGTCCTTCACGTCGGTCTTGCGGCCGGGCACCGACTTCATGTGCCGGGCGTTCAGCAGCCAGCACTCGATGTCGTGCTCCAGCAGGTAGAACACCGGCTTCCAGTACACGCCGGTGGCTTCCATGCCGACCACGGTCACGCCCTCGGCCAGCAGCCAGTCCCGCATCGCCAGCAGTCCGCTGGTGACCGCGGGGAAGGTGCGGACCTCGCTGCGGCGCCGCTTCCCGGTGCTGGGCGCCCTCACGCACACCTTCACGTCGACCTTGCTGATGTCGATCCCCGCACACCGTTCGTGGATCACGTCCATCGCCCCGGCACCTCCCTCCCTCGACAGCCGCGAGCGCGTGGCCGTCCAGCGGGGGTCCGCAGGCGTAAGAGTCTGATTCGCGTGCTCGGAGCAACATTTCCGGGTGCCTGTCGGTGGACCCCCAGCGTCCTACTGAACCGCGGGCTCGGAACGCGCCAAGGCGAAACGACGTCGGCCAGACGGCCACCAACCAGATTTTCACCCACTCAGGGTCTGCCCGTAAGGGCTTCGGACTACTGAACCCTGGAGGAACGAGTGACACTCGACGCAGAGCCCGAGGGCAGGCTGTACATCGACGGGCAGTTCCGCGAGGCGGCGTCCGGCGGGCGTTTCGAGGTGAGGAACCCGGCCGACGAGTCGCTGGTCGCCGCGGCGGCCGACGGGCAGGCCGCTGACATCGCCGCCGCGGTCACCGCCGCCCGGCGGGCCGCCGACGAGACCTCGTGGGGCGCCGACCACGCATTGCGCGAGCGGGTCCTGCGCCAGTTGCAGGAGGCGCTGCGCAAGGAGGCGGCCACCGCCAAGCAGATCCAGATCGCGGAGGCCGGCACCCCGGCGTCCAACATCGGTTCGCACATCGACGTGATGATCGCCGACATGTCGTTCTTCAACGACCTGATCGGGCGCTTCCCGTGGGAGCGCGACTTCGGCGCGCACCTGGGCGTCGGACTGCCGAGCAACCGGCGCGTGCGCTACGAGCCGTACGGCGTCGTCGGGGCGATCACGCCGTGGAACGCGCCGTTCATGACCGACATCTGGAAGATCCAGCACGCGCTGGCCACCGGCAACACGATCGTGCTCAAGACGGCCCCCGACACACCTCTGACCGGCGCCTTCATCGCCAGGATCGCGCACGAGCACACCGACATGCCACCCGGTGTGCTCAACGTGGTCAGCTCCCGCGACAAGGCGGCGGCAGGCGAGGCGCTGACCGGCGATCCGCGGGTGGACATGTACCACTTCACCGGCTCGCCGGGCGTGGGGCAGCGCATCTACGAGCGCGCGGCCGTCGGCATCCGCAAGGTCTGCCTGGAACTGGGCGGCAAGTCCGCGAACATCATCCTGGACGACGCCGACCTGGCCCTCGCGCTGCCGATGACGGTCGGGATGTGCATGTCGAACAGCGGGCAGGGCTGCGCGCTCGCGACCCGCCTGATCGTCCACGCGTCGCGGTACGAGGAGGTTCTGGAAGCGGTGGCCGGAGCGGTCGCGGCGCTGCCATGGGGCGACCCGGCCGACCCGGCGAACGTGGTCGGGCCGATCATCAACGCCGCGCAGCTCGCCCGGATGGAGGGCATGGTGGAGCGGGCGCGTACAGCGGGCGCGCGCGTGCTGACCGGCGGGCACCGCGGGGAGTCGCCGACCGGCGGCAAGGGCTTCTGGTACGAGCCGACGGTGGTCGCCGACGTGCACGAGGACGCCGAGATCGCCCAGGACGAGGTCTTCGGCCCCGTGCTGACCGTGGTGCGCTACGAGGGGGGTGACGACGAGGCGGTGCGGGTCGCCAACAACTCCCGCTACGGGCTCTCCTCCTACATCCAGACCCGGGACCCGCAGCGCGCCTGGCGCCTGGCGAACCGGATGAAGGCGGGGACCGTGAACATCGGCCCGTCGTTCTACCTCTCCCCGGACACCCCGTTCGGCGGCTACGGCATCAGCGGCGTCGGGCGCGAGCACGGCGAGGACGGCTTCCGCGAGTACCTCCAGGCCAAGACCATCGCAACCCCGGCAGCGCAGGCGTGAGCAGCGAGACGCCGTGCAGCACAGGCCAGGCGACGACCCGCCAAACCCGAGGCGCACAACGCAGTTGACTCAATGTGCTCATCTGCCTCGAAGAGGGCGTAGCACGGAAAGGAAGTCCGGATGGCAGAGTTCGACTACATCATCGTGGGAGCCGGTTCGGCGGGATGCGTACTCGCCAACCGCCTCTCGGCCGACCCGCACACGATGGTGCTACTGCTCGAGGCTGGGGGAAGGGACTCCAGCCCGCTGATCAAGATGCCTAAGGGCTTCGGCAAGCTCCTGGGCGATCCCCGCTTCGTGGGGCACTACCCGGTCAAGCCCGTAGACCCGGCCCAGCGGGCCGAGCAGTGGGTGCGCGGCAGGACCCTCGGCGGATCGAGCTCGGTCAACGGGATGGTCTACAACCGCGGTCACCAGGCCGACTACGACGAACTGGTCGCCCTCGGCAACCCGGGCTGGGGCTGGGACACCATCCTGCCCGTCTTCAAGGAGATCGAGGACAACGAACTCGGCGCCTCAGACCTGCGGGGCACAGGCGGACCGCTGCACATCTCGACGGCGCCGAAGCCCGACGAACTGTGCGAAGAGGTGATCGCCGCCGGGGAAGCACTCGGATGGCGCCGGATGGACGACCTGAACTCCGACGACTACGAACGCATCGGCTACGCCATGGCCACCATCAGAAACGGGCAGCGCTTCAGTGCTGCCCGAGCCTTCCTGCACCCGGTCGGGCACCGGGCGAACCTCACCGTAGCCGTGCGCACCGAGGTCACGAAGATCCTGGTCGAGAACGGCAGGGCGGTCGGCGTGAGCACCCGTAGCGACGGGCGGCAGGCCGACGTGCACGCCCGGCGCGAGGTGATCCTCTCTGCGGGCAGTATCGCCACGCCGAAGATTCTGCAGCTCTCCGGCATAGGCCCGGCGCAGACGCTGAAGTCGGCCGGTGTCGACGTGCTGGTCGACAGCCCCAATGTCGGCGGGCGACTGCGCGAGCACCGGTGCTTTGTCGTCCAATACCGGCTGAAGGACAACCTCGGATACAACCGCCTGCTCAGCACGCCACTGCGCCAGGCCCTGTCCGGGGTCAGATACCTGACAACCCGCCGCGGACCGCTCGCCGCACCCGCCTTCGACGTGGTCAGCTTCTTCAAAACCCGCCCCGAACTGGCCCGCCCGGACGCGCAACTGCTGATCGCCCCGATCTCCCTCGCCCCGGAGATCCCCGGCCAGGAAACCAGGGTGGAACGCGAGCCGGGCGTGATGGGCCTGGGATACGTCCTGCGGCCCACCTCCGAGGGAAGCCTGCACATCACCTCGCCCGACCCGCAGGCGCCACTGGCCATCACCGCGAACTACTACCAATCCGAGTACGACCGCACGACCGGAGCCGCGCTCTTCCACAGGATGCGCGAACTGTTCGAGTCCGACCCGATCGCCCGCCGGATCACCGCGGAAACGCTGCCCGGACCCGGGATACAGCAGGACCAGGAGATTCTCCAGGAGGGAATCGAGCACGGTCGCTGCGGCTACCACGCCGTCGCCACCTGTGCGATGGGCCCAGCCGTCGACGACGTCGTCGACGCGCGACTGCACGTGCGCGGCATCGCCGGTCTGCGGGTGGTCGACTGTTCGGTGATGCCCACCATGGTCTCCGGCAACCTCAACGGCCCGATCATGGCCATGGCCTGGCACGCGGCGGACCTCATCCTCGACCGCAACTGACGCAGCGGCACCCGTGCCGCATGCGCGCACACCACACCAGCCAGTCCGCGGCAGGCCGGAGCTATCTAGTGCAGCAGGTCGCAGGTTCTGTTCGGGTTGAGGACTCTGTGTTCGTTCACGCTTCGTAGTCGGCGAGGTGGACGAGGGCGGCGGTCTCGAAGGCGTCGTCGGGGCTGCCCTCCCAGCGTTCGTTGTGCAGGAGCTGCGGGGTGGAGGAGTCTGAGGCGGGGTCGTGCAGGGCGAAGGCCCACTTGTCCCCGCCGAGGTACTCGATGCGGCACAGTGTGACGCGTTCCTGCTTTTCGGCCGGCCCGAGCTACGTGGCCGACAATGGCGGCAAGTGGCGCGCGCTGCCGAAGGACCCTCGCGCACCAGCCAGCCCCGCGCCTCCAGCGCGTAGGCGCGGTGGCGCGCCCGCTCCACCTCGTTCATCCGCGCCGCGTCCCACCCCAGGCCCGCGGCCAGCTCCGCCGCGCTCACCGGCCCCGGCGCAGCCACCACCAGGGCGAACACCTGCCGGTAGGCACCGGCCAGCACCTCGGGACCCATCCCCGCCTGCCACACCGGCGGCCGCGGGTCATACCCCGACGGGGATTCCGTGCCGGGCAGGGGCGCGTGGCATGCTTGGGCGTGGACCGGAGGCGTTGGACACGGCTGGAGGGAGCGTCGCTGTGAGTACCGCGCTGCCGCAATGGATGTACCCGCCCCGCGAGAGCGGCTGGGAGGCGGAGGACCTGGACCTGCTCCCGGCTGACGCGCCGCGCCATATCGAACTGCTCGACGGAGCGCTGATCTTCAATATGTCCCCGCAGCGCAGCTGGCACGATCGCGTCATTCGCCGTCTGACCGCGGCTCTGGAGAATGCGGCGCCCGACGAGTGGACCGTCGAGGCGCAGATGACAGTGAAACTCAACCGCCGCAGCCGCCCGGAGCCGGACGTCATCGCGGCCAGGGTGCCCTACTTGCCCGAGCGGACCCGGTTTGTCCCTGACGAGGTCGCCTTGGTGGTCGAGGTGGTCTCCGCGGAGTCGGAAGACCGCGACCGCCGCTACAAGCCCGGCCTGTACGCCGACGCCGGCATTCGCAACCTGTGGCGTATCGAGGACGAGCGCGGGCTGCCGGTGGTGCACACCTACGAGCTGGACGACACCACCCGGGCGTATGTCGGCACCGGCGTCCACCGCGACCGCGTGCGCATCGTTGTGCCGTTCCCGCTGGACCTCGACCCCGCCTCCCTCGCCCGCTGACAGAGCCTTACATCGGCCATGGCGAAGCCCGCAGGGGGTGAGCGGGTCGAAGACTTGTACGTGGGCCCGCTGCAGGCCGCGGCACAGGCGCAGCAGCCCCGTCCCGGTGCAGGGCTTGATCAAGTTCCGTGAGCGCTGGATTCCCCCTGGTCGCGTTGACTGCCTATCTGCCGCGTGCCTGGCGGCCGACCGTGCTGACCGCGGCGCGGGAGGTTCCGGGGGCTGAGCGCCGGGGCCTTGGCGCTGACCACTTCGCTGTCGCGTCCCCGCACGCTCGGTGAAGGTTTGCATGGCCGCACAGGGGCCTCAGGCTGTGAAGTTTGTCCGATTTTGCCGGACTTTGGTGGCTGCAGTGGGCGACTTCTTGATGGGGGAGGCCAAGGGGAGGCCGGGCTGCCAATGAGGTGTATGCAGACGAAAACGCCTCTGACCGGGGTCCGCCAGCATCACGCTGCCCGCCGTCGTCTCCGGCCTCATGGGGTCTCTGGCCGGCCATACTCCAGGCCCTGATTAGGGCCAGCGCGACCCGCAGCTCCTGACCGATGTGGCCAAGCGCCGCATGCGTAGCAAGATCGATGAAGCCCGCCGACGCCGACAACACCTGGGGGCGCCGACCGCGAGACCGGGTGACCTGCCGGTAGACGCAGGCCGCAAACCCGCCAGGGCAGCGCAGCACACTCCCGGGTGGAGATGGATGCCCGCGGCTCCGGGGCACCCGGACCTGGGTAGTCCCTCGACCGGAGGTCGCTGGGTCCCGCGTCGAGTGCAGCGCGCAGGGCGAACAGGGCGTCCAGGTCAGCTTGCTCCACGCCACCGAGCGGATCTTCGCCTCGACCCCCGACGCCATCACCTACGCGCGCCGGTGCGGAATGGGTTGTTGTGACTGAGCGCGCAAGTTAGGGTCTCGGGTTGCTCGGTCACTCGTTCGATCGCGGCGTTCCAAGTGGGCAGCCGTTCCAGGTTGGTGACGATGCCGAACACGGCCTTCGGCTTCGCTTCCACGTCCAGGGACGCAGATCCGGTGAACTCATCCATCATGATCTCCTCGGATCCACCCTCAGCGCCGGTCAGGGGGATACGGCGATGCCGAGAGAGTCGGCGCCCATGGCCTTGGGGGCGCCCTTCTCGTAGAAGACGTCGAGTTCGGCGATGGTGAAGCCGGCGGTGGTGAGCAGGTCGATGATGGGACGGGTGAGGTGGCATCCGTCGAATATGCGCTGCTCCAGGGGGTCGAGGCGGTGCTGCCAGCGGCGCACCTGCTCGTCCGGGGCCAGGCCGTGCTCGATGAAGTGCAGGGCTCCGCCGGGCTTGAGGAAGCGTCGCACCTCGTGCAGGGCGGCTTCGGCGTCGGGGATGGTGCAGAGCGCCCAGGTGGACAGGGCGGTGTCGAAGGTGTGGTCGCGGAAGGGCAGCGACTGGCCGTCCAGCCCGGAGCGCTCCACCTCCACAGTGGTCGCGCTGAGCCGCTTGTCGGCCAGTTTCCAGCCCACGTCGGAAGGATCCACGGCGGCCACGTGCGTGACGGTGGCCGGGTAGAAGGGGACGTTGTGCCCGGAGCCGAATCCGATCTCCAGGACGTTGCCTTCCAGGCCCTCGCAGGCCCGGCGCCGCAGCTCCTTGGCCTCGCCCATACCGCAGGCGACGTTGACGATCCGCGGAACGATTTGCTTGGCGTAGAAACCCATGGCAGCCTCCGCTGTTCAGAACAAGTCTGGCACCGCTTCCGGGCGCCTGCCCCTCCTGCAGCAGCGGGCGGTGGCCCGCTACGGCGCCAGCGCGGAGGAGAGGCCCGGGCAGGTGTGCACCGCGTCTACCTGCGGTTCTTTGCCGACCATGCGAAATGCTGAGCAGTGGGCCGCCGGGCAGAGCGGCCTGCACGGTGCAGTTGTGGTGCTGGTGGTCGCCGCCGCTGCGTTCGTGTTCTGCGCGGGCCCCCGCGCTGACAGTCGCCGCAGCCTCTGGGCGCTTGTGCCACGGACAACGGCGAACTTTCTGGTTCGCTGATGCATCTTTTAGGTATGACCCCAGTTTCTTTGATGCCACAGGAGGCCACGCCGGGTGACACCGATCTGGTGTTCGCGGCCCGGCGGGGGGACACGGCGGCTCTCGGGCTGCTGCTGGAGAGCTACCGCGCCCGGCTGAACCGCCAGGCGCTGGCCTTGCTCGGTGATCCGCAGGACGCCGCGGACGCCGTCCAGGACACGTTCCTGGTCGCCCTGCGCCAGCTTGCCGGGCTGCGCGAACCGGCTGCCTTCGGCGGGTGGCTGGCACGGATCGGGCGCAACGTGTGCCTGATGCGGCTGCGTGCGGCGCGCGAGACGCCGGTCGAGGACGTCGTGGCCCGTCTCGACCGGGTGCGGCCGCTCTCCTCGGCCGAGGAGAGCGTGGAGCGGCTGGCCCTGTCCGACCGGGTGTGGCAGGCACTCGGGGAACTTTCCGAGCCGCTGCGCGTCACGGCGATGCTGCGCTACTTCGGCCGGCAGCACTCCTACCAGGAGATCGCCTCGATCACCGGCGTGCCGCTCGGCACAGTGCGCAGCAGGCTGCACCAGGCCAAGGCGATGCTGGCCGGTCGGCTGCTGAACGAGGCGGCGCAGACCAGTAGCGCCGCACGCGATGCGGCCGGCCAGTGGGCGCGGCGATTCGACGAGGGGTTCGAGGCATTCAACCGGCGGAGCGATCCCGGACCGCTCGCCACCGTCTTCTCATCCGATGCGACGGCTCAGTTCGCCGACGGGCCGCAACTGCGCGGGCGCGACGAACTGCGGACGTCCCTGCTGGAGGACGACCTGGCGGCCGGGGTGAGGTACCAGCTGATCGACGTGGTCGCCAGCGGTGGCCTCGCCGTCGTCGAAGCCAGGTTCCTCAATCCTCCCGCCGACCCCTTCCACTGCCCGCCCGCGTTCACCCAGGTCCTCTACCACCGCGACTTCCAGGCGCACCGGATGATTGCCTACTTCGCCGCCAGACCCGATGACGACCCCCACCGCGAGAACGGATGACATAAGGAGTCCGTCATGTTCCAGAGACTGTCCCGGCGCTGCTTCGCCGCCGCGTACGACACCATCAACGGGCCCGCCGAACGCGCGGGGCTGCGCGAGCAGCGGCGTTCGCTGCTCGCCCAGGCGACCGGAGCCACCATCGAGATCGGCGCGGGCACCGGGCTCAACCTGTCCCACTTCCCGGCGGCGGTCACCCGACTCGTGCTGGTCGAGCCCGACCCGGACATGAGGCGCCGACTGCGCGCACACGCCGGCAAGCTCGGACGGGACGCGGAGATCCTCGACGCCTCGGTCGAGCAGCTTCCCTTCCCCGATGCCTCCTTCGACACCGCCGTGGTCACCTTCGCTCTGTGCAGCGTCCCGGACGAGCCGACCGCGCTGGCGGAGATCGCGCGTGTGCTGACCCCGGGCGGAAAGCTGCTGTTCCTCGAACACGTCCGTTCCACGGACCCGAAGATCTCAGCCAAGCAGGACAAGCGGCCCTTCCCCTACCCGCTGATCGGCTGCCACCCCAACCGCGCCACGCTGGACGCGATCGAGGCGTCGCCGTTCACGGTCGACTCCGTCCTGCACGGCGAGGTACCGAAGGTCCCCGAGATCGAGAGCCCCATGATCGTCGGCACGGCCCGGCGGCCGATCCCCACCTCCTGAACAAGCGAGACCGAAGAGATGAAGAGATGAGGCATGGCCATGAATGAGCGCACCGCAAAGGAACTGGCCGGCAAGTTCGTCACGTTCCTGGAGACCGGTGACCCGCCTGACGGGCTGTTCCAGCCCGACGTGTTCCTCGACTTCACCTTGCCCCAGTGGCGCCTGCAGGCCAGCGGCGTCGAAGACGTCGTCCAGGCGCGTCGGCGGTCCCATCCGGACGCCGGTTCGGTACCGCGCTGGCGCTGCGACCCCACGCCCACCGGATTCGTCCTCGAAGTGGAGGAACGCTGGAGCGACAGCGGCGATCAGTGGTACTGCCGTGAGATGTTCCGAGCCGATGCAACCGACGAAGGTATCAGCGACCTGTCCGTCTACTGCACCGGCGACTGGGACTCCTCCCAGCAGGAACGCCACCACCGCGAGGTGGCCCTCGTCCGTCCTTAGGCCGCCGGATGCCGGCATCCAGGAAACCGCGGATGACCGAGTGCGGCCACCTCACCCGAGAGCCGACCGGCCCCTCGAAGGCCACGGCACCGAACGTCGCTGAAGCCTCCCGGGCGGCGGAGCCGGGTCCTGCCGACCCGCCGGACGTGTCACCCGCTCCTGATCAGAGCTGACTGATCATCCGTCAGAGCGTTGGGTCGCCTGTGACCAGCATCGCGCGTTCCAGCGCCTGGTCGGCGTCGAAGCCGCGCGGCCTTCCCATCGGCGGCGGCGTTTCGGTACCCATGGGCCCACCATACACACTTCAGTACCGATCGGTGCGTAACCTGGTTTGGTCCGTCCCGCCGCCCTGCCCCAGGGGTCCGCGGCGGCGAGGAATGGCAGGCGCGACCGGCCGGGGTCAATTGGCGAACGCGGGCGGCCAGTTCTGGAGCGCGGCGTCGGCGACCTGCCGGAGGTCCTCGCGGCAGATGCCCGTGGCCGCCTGGACGGAGATGCCGTAGGCGAGGGTGGTGACGTACCGGGCCAGGTGCGCGGGGTCGCTGCCGGGGGGGAGGTCGCCGTCGGTCACCGCCTTCTCGAAGCGCTCGCGGATGGCTTCTCCGCCGCCCTGGCGCCAGTCGATCAGCGCCTGCTGGGCCCCTTGTGCGGGTTTGCCGGCCGCCAGTGCGCCCTGCACGCCCAGGCACCCCGCCGGGCGGTCCGGCCGGGTGGTCGCCCGGACGGCGCCGTTGAGCAGCGCCTGAGCCACCGCCTTGGCGGTCGGCTCCTCCAGTGCCCTGGAGACGTAGCTCGCCGGGCCCTGGGTGTAGCGGGCCAGGGCCTTGCGGAAGAGCTCCTCCTTGTTGCCGTAGGCCGCGTACATGCTGGTGCGCGTGATGCCCATGGCCTTGGTCAGGTCGGTGAGGGTCGCGCCCTCGTAACCCTGCTCCCAGAAGACCAGCAGCGCGCGCTCCAGCACCTCGTCGGCGTCGAAGCCCCGCGGCCTGCCCATCACCGTCTGCTGCCGCTTTCCGTCCATGCCTCCAGCATACCCAGATCAGTACCGTTCGGTACTCAAGGCGGCCGGGATGTGCTACCGTCCATTTCAGTACCGATCGATACACAAGTTTTCGCAGATCAACGACTGGATCGGCTACGGCACCGCCGCGCCCGATGCCAGTCGGGATCTGGCATGGACACGTGAGATGACCATGAAACCGAACCTGGGAATGAGGAGACGAACCACCATGGGACAGCTCGAAGGCAAGACTGCGATCGTCACCGGCGGAACCACCGGCATCGGCCTGGCAGCCGCGAAGCGACTGGCAGGCGAGGGCGCCCACGTCTTCGTCACCGGGCGGCGCAAGCCGGAGCTGGACGCGGCTGTCGAGGCCATCGGCCACGGCGCGACCGGCGTCCAGGGCGATGTCGCGGTCCTCGCGGACCTGGACCGCCTCTACGAGACGGTGCGCGGCCAGGGCCGGCGGATCGACGTGCTGTTCGCCAACGCCGGCGGTGGTGCGTTCGCCAACCTGGAGCAGGTCACCGAGGAGCACTTCGACCAGACCTTCGACATCAACGTCCGCGGCCTGCTGTTCACCGTGCAGAAGGCGCTGCCGCTGCTCAACGACGGCGCCTCGGTCATCGTGCCCTCCTCCACCACCGCCACCACCGGCGCCGAGGCGTTCGGCGTCTACGCCGCCTCCAAGGCCGCGGTGCGCTCCTTCGCCCGCACCTGGGCCAACGAGCTGAAGGGCCGCGGCATCCGCGTCAACTCCATCACCCCGGGACCGATCGACACCCCCGGGATCACCGGCCTGGCCCCCGACCAGGAGCAGGCCGCCGGCCTGAAGACCTTCCTCGCCAGCCAGGTCCCGCTCGGCCGGATGGGCCGCTCCGAGGAGATCGCCGACGCGGTCCTCTTCCTCGCCACCGACAGCAGCAGCTTCATCACCGGAGCCAACCTCGACGTCGACGGCGGCATGAACCAGGTCTGACCCCCGGCTGATCCGGCCGGCCGGTGCCGGTGTGTCCGGTGACACCGGGCCACCGGCACCGGCCCGGCCCCCTGCCGAGGCCATCACCGTCCCTCCGACAGACAACGGCGCACCGAGCGCGAGCAGGAGCATGCGGCATGAACGTGGGACGTGCAGGGATCTGGAGCGTGGAGCTGCGCCTCGGGGACCCCGGCGAGATCAGCGAACGGGCCGCCGAACTGGATGAGTTGGGCTACGGAGCCCTGTGGATACCCGGGCTGGGCGGCGGCGACGTCCTCGGCGACAGCGAACGCCTGCTCAAGGCCACCCGCGACCTGACGGTCGCCACCGGCATCCTCAGCATCTGGCGGCACGACTCCGACCAGATCGCGGCCGGCCACCACCGGCTCCAGCAGACCTACGGCCGGCGCCTGATCACCGGACTCGGGGTGAGCGACCCCGCTGCGGCAGCGGGAGCGGGCCGGCCGTTCCGAACAGGTTCGTCTTGTCGGAGAACTAGCGGTACAGCGTCGCCTTCGAGCCGCCGGCCTTCGAGAGCACGTCGACCTCGGGCGCGTCTGCGCCACCGGCAGCATCACCGTGCCTGACCTGTGCCAGGTCGAAATGCACCCGGGCCTGGTCCACCTGGTCTCCACGGTCCACGGCGAACTGCCCCCGGACACCGGGTGGCCCGAACTGCTCGCCGCCACCTTCCCGCCCGGTTCGGTCACCGGAGCCCCCAAGCCGAGGGCCCTGCAGATCATCGCCGCGCTGGAGACGACCCCCCGCGGGCCCTACTGCGGCGGAGTCGGCTGGGTCGACGCCGACCGCGGCACCGCCGAACTCGCCGTCGGCATCCGAACGTTCTGGATCGACCGGGAAGCAGGCGCGCTGCGGTTCGGAACGGGAGCCGGTATCACCTGGGGCTCGGACCACGAAGGCGAATGGCAGGAGACCGAGCTCAAGGCATCCCGCCTGCTGGCGATCGCCTCAAGCGACCCGGGAAGGGGAGCAGGAGCGGGTGGCCTGCCCGGAACTGCGGACCGGCGTTCCACTTGAGCGCACTTCTGCCGACCGGCCATCGGCTGGTCCTGTATTTTCCGTTCAGGCCGTCCACTTGATGTTCGGGTTCACATGGCCGGTCCAGTCGAAGACGGCCATGTTGTCCCAGCCGTCGCCGCTGTTGTTGATGTCGGCCGGATCCCAGCCGTTGCCGGGGACCGCGTACCAGGTCGGCTCCCAGTAGAAGACGCCGATCGCGCCGGCGCTGCGGGCGGTGTTCTGCACCGCGGTGAACTCGGCGGCCTGGCCGGCCCAGGTGAGCGGGTAGCCCGAACATCCCGACGTGACCGAGTTGCTGGTGCTGTCCGCGTTCGCCGCGGTGAACGGGTACGCCGTCTCGGCGATGATCACGTTCTTGCCGTACCGGGACTTCATGTCGGCCACGACGCTGCCCATGTTGGACAGCGAGCCGTGCCACATGCAGTAGTACGACAGCCCGGTGATGTCCCAGTTGACGCCCTTGGCCTTGATGCCGTCGTAGAACCAGCGGGCGTTGGTGTCGCTGTCGGCGTCCGCGGTGTGGATCACCACCTGGGTACCGCTGTTGCAGGCTTTGGTCGCGTTGTAGCCCGACTTGAGCAGCAGGCTGAGGTTGGTGAAGTCGCTGTTGACCACCTTGCCGTCGTTCCACAGCATGCCGACGTTGATCTCGTTGCCGATCTGGACACTGTCCGGGGTGGTGCCCTGGGACTTGAGGCTGTTGCAGACGTCGTAGGTGTAGTTGTAGACGTCGGT
Source organism: Streptomyces sp. 846.5 (assembly GCF_004365705.1). Taxonomy (NCBI): domain Bacteria; kingdom Bacillati; phylum Actinomycetota; class Actinomycetes; order Kitasatosporales; family Streptomycetaceae; genus Streptomyces; species Streptomyces sp. 846.5. Next base: position 3,625,626 of record NZ_SOBN01000001.1, on the reverse strand, counting down.
CTGCAGCTGGCTGATGCCGTGGCTCGACCAGGCCGCCGGCTTGTACTGCTTGCCGGGGTCGGCCCAGGTGTCCGAGTAGTGGAAGTCGATCAGCAGCTTGAGGCCCTTGGCCTTCACCGTCTTCGCATACGCCAGCACTTTGGCCTTGTTGTTGTAGCCGCTGGCCGGGTTGTTCCAGATCCGGAGGCGGACGTAGTTCACGCCGGCGCCCTTGAGGATGTCGAGCGGGTCTCTGGCGGTACCGCTTGCGTCGTAGTACGGGGCGCCGAGGTCGAGGGCCCGCTGCGCGGTCGAGACGTCGGCGCCGAGCATGCTGAGCGAGTTCGCCGCCGACGCGGGGGCAGGCGCGGTGAGCATGGTCGCCGGCAGGACGGCAGCCGCCAGGAACAGGCCGGCCCTCGCCGTGCGGACGAAGCCGAACAGGGTCATCGCAACCTCCTGGATCGAGTCATGGGGGAAAGAGTCCAGCGCCTTCGCCTGTTCTGGCATGGACATACTGGATGGCCGTGAGCGTTCACAGTAATGGTGTCGAAATCCGGAGTACATACGTGCGTCACAAGCGATTTATGCGCCCTGATGACGAGGATCAGATCTGGGAACGTTCACGGACAGGGCGCTGACAGGTACAGCGGTCGGGTGACCAGATTCGGGCAGCACGGCCATTCGTCTGGCGGGGGCGGGCGGGGGCCAGTAGCGTGGCGGGCAGTAGCAGTCGTGGTTCCCGAGTTCGTCTCGCCCGTGATCGCGATCACGGGCGTTTTCGCTGTCCGGGATCGGTCACTGCCGGGGTGGGCCGGGGCGTGGCGCCGCACCATGCGGATGCTGGGGCGACTGTGCGCATCAAGGAGAACAGCATGGCCAGCGGCACCGTGAAGTGGTTCAACGCCGAAAAGGGCTTCGGTTTCATCGAGCAGGACGGCGGCGGCGCCGACGTCTTCGCCCACTACTCCAACATCAACGCCCAGGGCTTCCGTGAGCTCCAGGAAGGCCAGAAGGTGACCTTCGACGTCACCCAGGGCCAGAAGGGCCCGCAGGCGGAGAACATCGTCCCGGCCTGACCCAGAGACACCAGAGGCGCCCCGCACCCTTCCGGTGCGGGGCGCCTCGCTTGCTACCGGCTACCGGACGGGCGCCGGCTGCGGAAGGAAGTGGAAATTGGGCCGTGGGTGCATGAGGAACTCGTGGTGCGAGATGTTCCAGGCGTATGCCCCGGCCATCGCGAAGACGACCCGGTCCCCGGCCCGGAGCTCGGTCACTGGTACCTGGCCGGCGAACACGTCCTTCGGCGTGCACAGCTGGCCGACCAGGGTGACCGGTGCGTCGCGGACGGTCGGGCGCGGCCAGGGATGCGGCCAGGCATCCGCCTGGAGTACCGAGAACGGCTGGTCGTGGCCCTTGGTGACAGGGGTGCGCAGGTGGTGGGTGCCGCCGCGGAGCACGGCGAAGTCCGTTCCGTGGCTGCGTTTCACGTCCAGCACCTCGGTGGCGTACCAGCCGCAGTACGCGGTCAGCGCCCGGCCGGGCTCGATGCGCAGGGTGAGTTGCGGGTGCCGGGCGAGCAGCCGGTCCAGGCCGGCGCCGAAGCGCGGCCAGTCGAAGCGGCTGCTCGGGGCGGTGTAGTCCACCGCCATGCCGCCGCCGATGTTGATCTCGGGCAGCGGGATCCGGTGGCGTTGCGCCAGCCGCACCGACCAGTCGACGATGCGGCCCGCCACGTTCAGTTGGCTGTCGGCGTCCAGTCCGCTGGCCAGGTGGGCGTGGATGCCGTGCAGCCGGAGGCGGGTGCCTGCGGGGCTGCCGAGGAACGCCAGGCAGGCGCCGACCCGGTCCGGGTCGAGGCCGAACGGACTCGGCCCGGCACCCATGGCGAGCGGCACGCCGTCCAGGGTGCCCGGGCCGACCGGCAGGTTGACCCGGAGCAGCAGGTTCGCCGTGCGTCCCGGGGCGAACCGGTTGGCGAGCTCGGCCAGGAGGCGTAGTTCGTGCTCGCTCTCGACGTGGAACCGCTCGACGCCCACGGCGAGTGCGGCGGCGAGTTCGTCGGGCGTCTTGCCGGGGCCGCCGAAGGCGACCGGCGCGCCCGGCACGACGGCCCGGACGTGGGCCAGCTCGCCGCCGGAGGCCACCTCGTACCCGCTGACCGTGTCGGCGAGCGCGGTGAGGATGCGCGGCTCGGGGTTGGCCTTGGCCGCGTAGTACAGCTCGACCCGCGCGGGCAGCGCGGCCCGTACCGCGGAGGCATGGGCCTGCAGCGCGCCCAGGTCGTAGACGTAGGCGGGGAGTTCACCGGAGTCCAGGGCGGTGACGTGGTCGCGGACGGTCGGTGCCGGCATCAGGCGCTCCAGGCCTCGAAGAGGGGACCGGGGCGCGGGCCCCGGGAGAGCACGCCCTGGGCGAGCGGCGAGGGGATCCGGATGTACTCCGCCTCGCGGTCGGCGCGGCGCTTCCAGCGGGTGAGCAGGTTGGCCTTGGCGGGCAGCGGCGCCCCGGCCAGCAGGGTGCGCAGGCGCGGCGGGCAGCCGTGCCGCGCCGCGTGGTCCTGCAGCACGGACCGCACGCTCTGCCACAGTGCGGGCTCCAGCTGCGGGTGCAGGTCGGCCAGGGCCGCGAGGGTGTCCGAGACGGTGTTGACCAGCAGGCAGTAGACGACGCGGTCCCAGCCGCGCCGCGGGTCGTAGGTCATGGCGGCCGCGACCGCCGGGGGCAGTGCGGAGAGTCGGGCCGCGTGCGGCCCCGGCAGCAGCTTGGTGCCCTCCAGGTCGCGGAAGAGCACCTGGACGGGGTGGCCGGCGCCGTCCACGCAGAGCAGGACGTTCTGCAGGTGCGGTTCCAGGACGACTCCGTAGTCCAGGTAGGCGGCGAGGACGGGCGGCAGCAGCAGTCGCAGGTAGGCGTCCCACCAGTCGAGGACGGCGTGCGGCCCGGCGCCGTCCAGCAGCCGGGACACATGCGCGGAGCTGGTCGGGTACTCGTCGGCGACGGCCGCGGCGAGTAGCGGGGTGGCGCCCGGGCTCAGGTGCTGCTCCAGGCTGTCGCGGACGATCACGCCGAAGCCCTCCAGCAGAGCGGTGTCGCCGTTCAGGTCCACGCTGCGGAAGGCCGGCTCGCGCAGTACCGCGTGCCCGGGGAAGCGGGAGGCGAGCTCGTCGAGGACCGGGCCGAGCATCCGGGTGAGCGCGACCGCGCCGGACAGCTCGTAGGAGGCGTTCTTGCGCAGGCAGTTGGTGATCCGGACGTTCAGGCTGAACTTCAGGAACGCGCCGCCACCGTGCAGGGTGCGCACCGACGCGGTGGCGGTGAAGGGGTCGCTGCCGGTGCCCAGGTCGAGGATGTCGCGCCGGTCGAGGGCGGCGGCCAGCTCCGGGTGGCCGGTGAGCAGTTCGTACTGCCAGGGGTGGGCGGGCAGCAGCGTGTAGCCGTCCGGCACCGGGCCGAGCCGGTCCAGGACGGCGGCGGCGCCTGGCCGGGCGCACTCCTGGGCGACCAGCTCGGTGCGGACCGCGAGATGCCGCAGCGGGAAGGCGGCGCGGGCCTCGGGGGCGTAGGCCGACCAGCTGGCCCGCCCGGTGCTGCGGGCCTTCGGGGTGGGGTGGAAACGGTGGCCGAACAGCAGGGCCTGCTCGGACTCCAGGTACCGGGAGTCGGGAGCCGGCGGGCGCGGTTCCAGCCCGGCGGCGACGCCTTCATGGCTGGATGCCACCTGCTGCAGGAATTCGTCGTTGCGGACGCCGGTACGGATGGTGAGCTCGGCGTGCACCAGCGCGGCCAGCTCCTGCGGGCTCACCTCGGTCCAGGTTCCGTCGCCGTCGGAGTTCCGCTGCCGGAGCACCGGGCCGGTGAAGCGGTGGGCCCCGAGCAGCGAGGTACGACGCAGCCGCACCCGGAGCACCCTCCTGCAGAGGGGCAGCCGCAGCAGCAGGTGCCCGTTCTCGACGGTCGCCTGCCGCTCGGGGCCGGACACTTCGCGCAGCAGGCAGTTGAGCAGGGTGTGCACGACGGCGTCGTCGGCGGAAGGCAGGCTGGCGGGAACAGCGGTAGGAACAGCGACGGGAAGGGTTGCGGGCACGGTCCGGGACGGCGCAGGGGGGATCGGCATCGAGGACTCCGGTCGGTGGGAGGGTTCGGCTCACGCTTCTGCCTACGGACGGCGCAGGTAGTTGGGGCCGGTGGTGTAGTACTTGTTGATGTCGGCGGCGCCGGACCGCTGCTTGGTCAGCAGCGTGCCCGCGGTCACCATCGCCTTGACGGGCAGCCGCGCACCGTCCAGCAGGTGCTCGCGCAGGCCGGGCCCGGCCATCGCCTCCAGCCGCTCCCGGACGAGCCGGAGCAGGCGCGACCGCTGCGGCTCGCCCAGCGCGAAGGCATAGGCCCCGGCGCAGAGGTGCACGGTGATGGTGGTGAACAGGTCGGCGAGCGGCCCGTCGTCATCGGTGAAGGTGCGGATGTCGTCGAAGCCGTCGTACGGCAGCTTGCACCGGGCGGTGTTGATCCGCGGCCCGTCGTTGTCCTTCAGCAGCAGCCGGATCCGGGGCTGCCCCCGGTGCTCGTCCAGGACGAGCGAGACGTTCTGCTGATGGGACTCCAGCGCGATGCCGTAGCTGAAGAGGGTCGTCTGCCAGTCCAGCAGCAGGGTCAGGTAGGCGTCGAAGAAGGCGTACCGGTCGCCGCCGTAGAACCGAAGGGCGACGTGGTCCAGGACGGCGGTGCCGTCCGGATCCGGTCCCGGGGCCAGCAGTCCGGCCAGCGGAACCACCAATGCCCGTTCCAGGCCCGCTGGGTAACGGCGTATCAGCATTGCCAGCATCTCGTGCCCGGCATGGGCGTAGAGGCTTTCGTCGGCGAGCAGCACGCTGTCCCGGAAGCGGGGTTCGTGCTCGATGACCGCCTGCAGCAGCCGCTGCCCGGCGGCGCCGTCGGCGAGGGTGCCGGGCTTGATGGTCCGTCGGTTGAGCAGGCCCAGCGTGGCGGTGTCGAGCGGCAGCTTCAGGTGCTGGGCCGGGTCGGCGGCCAGGGCGACGGTGCGCATGGACAGGGTGGGGACGACCTTCAGGTACGGCCGCCTGGCCGGCACCGCCGTAGGCGGCAGTCGGCCGGCGGCCGTGGACAACGGGTGGACGGGGAACGCCAGATGACTGCCGGTCAGTCGTCCCAGGCCGAGTTCGGCGAGCGAGGGCCACCAGCGCGGCAGCGGGCCGCTGGCGGTGAGCGCCGCGCGGGGTACGGCGGCCCAGCGCAGCGTGAAGGAGGGGTGGAACTCGGGTGCGTGCCTGCGCAGTTGGGCCGGGGTGAGCCCGGCCCGGCCGCGCGCGGCCGGGTAGACCGGATGGTCCTGGTAGGCGGCCAGTGTGTCGAGCGCCAGGTTTCCGCCGAGCCCGGTCCAGTCTGCCGGGTCCGGCCCGTACCGGGCGGCCAGACGACCGCGTATGCCGTCGGCCGCCTGCTGCTGCAGCCGCATGGTGGCCAGCGTCTGGCGGCACTCCGCGGCGAAGGCGTCGAACCCGGCCCGGTCGCCCGGCTCGGCCAGTTCCTGCAGGGCGCGGATCACCGTGCCGACGCCGGTCAGCAGTTCGCCGCCGGGCGCCAGTTCCAGCAGCGGTAATCGGGCGGCGTACTCGCACAGGAACCCGTCCTCGACCACCGGCAGGAGCAGGGCACGCTCCTCCGTCGGGGCGGCCATGGCCGGCACCGGTAGCCGGAGCCACAGCCCGTCGGGCCGTTCGACCGGCGTCGTGCGGGTGCGCAGGCCCACCACGTCCTCCCGCAGCAGGGCGCTGAGCACGCGCAGCAGCAGGTGGTCCTGCGGCGGGTCGGGCGTCACGGGACGATCTCCCAGCGCTGGGCGGCGCGGAAGTCCTCCACCGCGCCGTCCACCCCCGCCCGGTCGGCGCCGGTGGCGCGGATCACGCCCAGGTAGTCGCGGTTGGTGCGGTACAGCTCGTGCCGCTCGCCCAGTGCGCGCAGCGGCCGGTAGGCGAGCCGGACACCGCCGTCAGCGGTGAGGTCGATCGCTGCCGGGGCTGCGGCCAGCCTGCCGGCGCGGTCGGCGCAGGGCCAGTCGATGCGGGCGGCGCGGTGCCGTCCGGTGCTCAGGACGGCGGGCAGCGGCTCGCCCAGATGCGTGCGGAGGATGTACTCGAACAGCGGGATGTCCAGCAGTTCGGCGAGCATCAGGTCGCACTGGTCGCCGATGGCACGGTAGTTGACCTCGACCAGGCGCGGGCGGCCGTCCTGGAGCATGTACTCGGTGTGGCAGGCGCCGAAACCCACACCCAGCACGTCCAGTTGGGCCAGGATCCGCTCGACGACCGGGGGCGGTGTCTCGGGTATGAAGTCCAGCCGCTCCTCGACGAAGTGCGGCGGCGGGGAGAGCCAGGTGCGGAAGCCGCCGAGGACGTGGGTGACGCGGCCGTCCCCGAGGGTCTCCAGGGTGTGCAACTCCCCGGGCAGGAACTCCTCGACGACCAGGTCGGCGCCGGGGCGCCGGGCCTGGATCTCCCCGCACCGCCGCCGTAGTTCCTCGGCGTCGCCGGCGAGGACGACGTCCTCGCTGGCGACGCCCTCGCGCGGCTTGATCACGCACGGGTAGGGCATGTCGGGCCGGGCCGCCAGCTCGGCCGGGTCCGCACCGGCCGTGAGCTCCGCCGACCAGACCGTGTCGACGCCGGAGGCGGCGAGGTGACGGCGCATCTCCGCCTTGTTCTTCGCCCGCAGCGCCGCGGTCCAGTCCTTGCCGGGCAGCCCGAAGTACCCGGCGGCCAGGGCGGCCTGGGTCTGCAGGTGGTCGCTGTTGCTGAAGACCGCGTCCGGGGCGCGGTGCCGGGAGACGCAGCCGACCACCTCGCGGAAGTCGCGGACCTCGCAGGCCAGGATCTCGATCTCCGGGAGTCCGGCTCCGGCGTACGCGCGCCGGTGCGCGTCGACGTGGGCCGCCTCGGTCAGCACGGTCACCTCCAGGCCGAGCCGGACGGCGGCCGGCAGGAAGCCCTCGGTGACCGAGTCGGTCGGATTGACAGCGAGCAGGTAGAGCCGCATGAGTGATCCCTCTTCCACGGAGGCGCAGCACGCTGCGCGGGCCGCTGGGACGGCGTGGGCTGTGACGGATGCGGCGAGAGTAACCCGCAGGGTCCGGAGAGATCGGCGAGTGCGGTCGCAAGGGCTCCGATGCGATGCTAATTTAGGTTAGGCAGCCCTAACTATGTCACGCTGCTGCCAGATTCCTGTGCCGGACGAAGTCGCCCCGACCGCACGCCCGATCCCGGACTAGATTCAGCCTCGCCTTCTCCGCTTCACCACTGATCGGAGCCTTCCTGTGCTGCTTACCGACACTTTCCGTCGCCTCGCACATATCTGCGAGGACCTGCACGTCGAGGTAGTGCAGGAGGGACACCCGGCGGACATCCTCGGCGGACCATGGCTGAGCTTCGCCGACGTCGCCACCGGTCCGGAGGCGCTGTCGACGGCCCTCGACGGGGAGTCGGCGCGGATCCTGGCCGCCCACGGCCGCACCGCCCGCCCGGACGTCGTCGCCTCACGGCTGCTGCACCGCTACCTCTGGGCGGCCGGCCTGCTGATCAGCGGGCCCTGGTACCTGTCCGGCCAGGTACCCGAGCTCGCCGCGGACCGACTATGGACCAACCCGGTCACCGGCGTCTTCGCGCTCGCCCCGGGGGAGTTCACCGCGACAAACGAACCGCAGGCCGTCCGGGCCTCGGTCGAGCGGTTCGCCCGACCGCTGCTCGACGCCTTCCGGCCCCGACTGAAACGCGGACCGCACGCCCTGTGGGGGATGGTCGGCGACGATCTGGTCGCCGGCGTCTGGTACCTCGGCCGGAAGCTGGACGAGGAGCAGCGCGCCGTCCGGAAGGCCGAGTCCCTGCTGCCCGGCCCCGACGGCGCCCGGCCGTTCCCCAGCGGCGCGGACTTCCGCACCCTCCGCAGCGCCACCGGCCGTACCTATGTGACCCGGACCCGTACCGGCTGCTGCCTGCACTACACGATCCAGCCGACGAAGACCTGCCGCACCTGCCCCCGACTCTGCGACAGCGAGCGGCTGCGCCGACTGGAGGCCGAGTCCCCGCGCCCGGCCGTGGCCAGGCCCGCCGCGGCGTCAGGGCGCCGGGTGCCGACCCGCCCTACCGGCCTTGCTTGAGTTCGATTTCGACGAATCGGAACTCGTAGGCGTTCGCGTTGACCAGGTTGTGCTCCACACCGGCCGGCCGCGCGTAGGAGACACCCGCCTGCATCTCCATCTCCCGCTCGTCCGACGCGTCCTGGACGCGCACCGTGCCGGTGATCAGGGGCACCACGACGTAGTCGCGCTCATGGAGGTGGTGGCCGGTCTCGTCGCCGGGAGCGAAGCTCCACTGCGTGACGACGACGCGATCGGTCTCGACCTGAACGGTCGATGTCGCTTTCATGGGTGACGGCCTCCGAGCATTCTCGTTTCGCTTGCCGGGAGCAGACTAGGCTTTCGGCCCCCGCAGACAGAGGAAGGAGCGTGTCGCCATGACGTGGCATACCTAGCCGCCCGCCCGGAAGGTCCGGGGCCGGGCGGCGGGTTCCGGGAGGAACGAGAGGATGTCACGTACGGACAGGACGAAGCCGCTGTGGGTGCGCTGTGCGGAGCACGGCCCTCGGCCGGCTCACGATCACCGCCACGGCAGCTGCGACCTGCCGCCGACCCCGACGCGGGGGGAGACGGACACGCGCTGCCGGTGGGAGTACTCCTGGATCGGCGAAACCTGCTGCTCGGGACCGAACGGGCGGGCCGCCAAGAAGGAGTCGGGCGAGATGAACAGGGGCCAGAACCGCAAGGAGCGCCACGCAGCCCAGCGCGAGGCGCGTATGGCCGCGACCGTGGTCCTCCGAACCGAGTAGCCTCCCGGCCTGCGGCAAAGTCGGCACATGTAGCGCTGCTCGCCGGGGCTACGATTCTCGTAGTGCCTGCGAAGTCGAGGCAGCAGCCGCTCGGGGCAGTGAGGAGTCCACCAGTGAGCGTTCTGGATGATCTGCAGCGCGTGGCGGAACGTGCGGCGGAGGAGTTTGAAGGCTTCAAGATCGAGGTTGTGGGGGACCAGGTCGTCATGACGCCGCAGAGCGAGATCCAGAGCTGGACTGTGCGGCGGGTGCAGAACGCTGCGGAGGCATCCGGTGTGGCGGAGGAGCGACTGCTCTCCGATGTGCTGATCCAGTTTTCGGGAGAGCCTTCGAGGGCGCCCGATGTGACCATCCTTGAGAGCGGGGCACAGGCTCCCTTCGACCACGAGGACGTGCTCGCCGCTGTCGAGGTCGTCACCGCGAAGGACGACGACAACGATTACTCCGTCAAACTGAGGCAGTACGCCCGTTTCGGAATCCCTGCCTACCTCGTCATCGATCCCTTCCGGGCGGAGTGCCTCCTGCTGACCCGGCCCGTTGGTGAGGACTACGCGAGCCGCGAGAAGTACACCTACGGTCAGACGATCGACCTTCGCCTGGAGGACGGATCCGTCGTGCACCTTCCCACGGACAAGTTCAAGACCAAGGCCTGAACGGAGTCGGACACCTCGTCCCGAAGGTCCGGGCAGAGGTGTCCGTCGGCGCCTACGGGCTCAGTCGCGCCACCAGGTGTCGAGGGGGGTGGCCGGGACGGTTCGCTTGTGGCGGGTGGCGAGGTAGACCGACTCGACCTTTGAGGATAGTTCGGGGGTGACGTCGACGCCTTCGAGGTAGTCGTCGAGCTGGGCGTAGGTCAGGCCCAGGGCGACCTCGTCGGGCAGGGCGGGGCGGTCGTCCTCCAGGTCGGCGGTCGGGATCTTCTCCCAGACGCTCGCCGGTGAGCCCAACTCCTGGAGCAGGGCTGCGCCCTGTCGCTTGGTCAGGCCGGTCAGCGGGGTGAGGTCGACGCCGCCGTCGCCGTACTTGGTGAAGAAGCCGGTCACCGCCTCGGCCGCGTGGTCGGTGCCGACGACGAGCAGGTTCAGCTGCCCGGCGATCGAGTACTGGATCACCATGCGCTCGCGGGCCTTGATGTTGCCGCGGACGAAGTCCCGCAGCTTGGGCGCGTCGCCCAGCAGCTCCTGCAGGCCGAGCGCCGACTCGGCGGAGACCGCGTCGGCGCTGGGCTTGACGTTCACCGTGATGGACCGGTCGGGGCGGATGAACTCCAACGCGATCTGCGCGTCGTGCTCGTCGGCCTGCACACCGTAGGGCAGTCGCACCGCGACGAAGGTGGCCTCATGGCCCTCCTCGCGCAGCTCCTCACTGGCGAGCTGGCACAACCTGCCGGTCAGCGTGGAGTCCTGGCCGCCACTGATCCCCAGCACATAGCCCTTGGCCGGGGTCGACCGCAGGTAGTCCTTGAGGAAGTCGACCCGTTGCCGGATTTCGACCTTGGGTTCGATGGTCGTCTTGACGCCGAGTTCGGCCAGAATCTGTTCCCGTAGGTTCGCCATCTGCCTCACTTTACTGGCCGGCGGGGGACGGCCGATCGGCCCCCCGGGCCGGGTCAGCGCTCTTCGCGGAAGTCGACGTGGCGGCCGACGCGCGGGTCGTACTTGCGCAGGACCGTCCGGTCGGGGTCGTTGCGGCGGCTCTTGCGGGTGACGTATGTGTAGCCGGTTCCGGCGGTGGAGCGGAGCTTGATGATCGGGCGCAGTTCGTTGCGGGCCATGGCCATCCCTTCGTGCTTCTCGTCCTTGGCGAAATGGATCGAAATGGATGTCGTTTCCATGACGCCTATGGTTGACACAACCAGGGGACGGATCCCGGCATTCCCGGCCGGGCATGGCCTCCGGCAGGCCGGGCACACGCCCGAGTGACCCCGGTTCCGGGTCATCAGGGCTCACATACGGGAGGCACTGTGCTCTGGCTCGTCCTGCTCATCATCGAAGGCCTGATCATCGGCGTGCTCGCCAAGATCGTGGTCCCGGGCCGCAACCCGGTCCCGATCTGGCTGACCGTCATCATCGGCATCGCCGGTGCGCTCATCGGCAACTGGATCTCCAACTACGCAGGGGTGCGGCACACCAGTGGCATCGACTGGATCCGGCACCTGCTGCAGATCGGCGTCGCCGCGGTGCTGGTGGCCCTGGCCACCCCGACCTACAAGGGCCGGGGCAGGGCCCGCCGCTGAGCGGGGGCTGCGGGCGGGGCTCCGGACCATCGGTCCGGAGCCCCGGCCCGCTCAGCTGGAAAAACCGACGTGCACATGGTCGTGATGGGTGTTGTCCGAGAAGAACTGATTCCCGGTTCCGCCGCTCAGTTGCCACGGACCGCCGACGTTGTACGAGCCGACGGCCGCCGCCGCGCGCATGAAGCCCTCGATCAGCGAGCGGGAGGTCGCCGGGTCGACGACGGCATGGCCGTTGATGCGCCAGACGTCGAAGGCCCTGCCCTGCGGGTGGTCGCTGGGCCGGGTGGTGCCGAACACGTCCAGCGGGTGTCCGGACCGCACGACGCTCAGCTCGATGCGGTAGCTGCGGGCCAGGGTGAGCAGCGCGTCCAGCACGCTGCTGTGGATCTGCCCGCTGCGGATGTCGGCCGCGGCGGCGGGCGGCAGGGTCACCGAGGACGAGGAGAGCACCTGCTCGGCGGCGCTCGGCAGGGAGGCGGCGGCTGCCCCGGGCTGGGCCGGGTGCAGCGCGGTGACGGTCCATCGGGGGCTCGACCGGGAGAGCCGTACGTCCACGGTGGTGCCGCCGGGGACCACCGCGCCGGAGGCGCCGCGGGTCCACTGGCGGCACACCACCATGACGCTCGCCGTGTCCGTCAGAATGCCGCCGTACTGGGCCTCCAGGACCTGGAGCGCGGCCTGCGGCGAGCTCCCGGTCAGCCCGCCGGCCTGCGCGGCGAGGGCCGGATCCAGACCCAGCGCGGAGACCTTGGCCCGGGCCGCGGCGGTGCCCTGCTGCCCTTCGGACCAGGCGCCCAGCGCCTCGATCAGCTGCACCGCCCGCAGCTTGACCTGCGGGTCGATGTCATTGCTGCTGGGCTGCCAGACGGTGGTCGCGGGGAGGGGCGCGGCCGTCGGGCTCGCGCTCGGCGAAGCGGCCGCCGACGAAGAGGCCGGGGCTGAGGATGACGGCGCCGAGGATGACGGGGCGGAAGCGGTCGGCGGGGTCGAGGTCGAGCCGGCCGCGCTGGGCTTCCGGCTGCTGCTGCAGCCTGCCGCGCCCGCTGTCAGACCTGCCGCGGTGCCTGCGACCAGTACGCGTCTGCTGATGCCGGAGGAGTCCATCGCTCCAGTCTGCTCCGGCACGGACGGCGGCACCTGGGGGATTCGTTCCGAAAATCTCCCGGATGATCAAAAGTGCTGGTCAGGGCGGCGTTTGTGGCCTCGACCAGATGGTTGCACAGGGTGTCCTTCCGGTTGCGACATGTGATCGCGCTTTGCAGGGTGAAGAAAGTCAGCTGTTCATCTTGAAGGAAGGCATTACCCATGCACGTTTCTCGCAGGGCCGGCCTCGCGGTCGCCTCTCTCACCTGCGGTGCCCTCGCGTTCGGTGCCGTAGGGACGACCATCGCGCTCGCGGACCAGCCCGCCAGTGGCGGCACGGTGCGTCCCGCGGTGGCGGCTCCCGACCCGGCCGCGGCGCTTGGGGTGCTGTCGAAGTTCAGCGTGGTCGGGGACGTCGTCAAGGCGCTCACTGCGGCGGCGCAGACGCCCCCCGATCTGGCCGCGGTGACCAACCTGGTTGCCACCGCCAAGACCGCTCTGGACGGCGTGGTCGGCGGCCTGCCGGTCCCGAAGCCCGGGCACCACCGCGCGGCGACGCCCGACCCGGGCGCCCTGGTCGCCCAGGCCGTGGCCCAGCTCAAGACGGTCCTGGACAACGTGGTCGCGGCCGTGACCTCCAAGGACCCGGCGAAGATCGTGGCCGCGCTGACCGCCGCCGTTCCGGCCGTGGTCAACCTGGTGGCCAGCCTGCTGCTGGGCGGCGGCCTGCCGCTGCCGAGCCTGCCCGGCCTGCCCGGACTGCCCAGCGTGCCCCCGCTCCCGCTTCCGTCCCTGCCCGTCCCGCTTCCCTCGCTGCCCATCGGCGGCCTCTGACGGCACTTCGGACTGACCGTGTCCCCCGGGCACGGTCAGCCCGCCTGCGTCCACGGCAGGGTCGACCTGCCGCAGGCGACGAGCGCGGCGGTGCAGCCCGCGAGCAGCAGGCCCGCCAGCAGCAGCGGGAGGCCGATGGAGCCGTGAAGCGCCAGCAGCCCGCCGACCAGGGCGCCGATGAACATCGACGCGGTCGAGAGCAGGCGGCGGCCGGCCTTGCTGTCCGCGCCCCCGGCCAGACGGCCGTCGGCGGCGATGCCGGTGATGGTGAGGGTGAGCACCGTCGTGGTCAGGTCGGGCACGGCCAGCCGCCGGGCCGCCGCGTTCTGCGTCCCCATCGCCACGCCGAGCAGGGCCACCAATAGGTAGCGGACCCACCCCGAGGTCGGATCGGCGAACACCTCGGTGCCCGCGTAGGCGAACAGCACCAGCGCGGTCTCCACCAGCACGGCGGCCAGCAGCAGCCGCCCCCGGTGGTGGGGGAAGCGGTTGGCGAGCCGGCCGCCGAGCAGCGCGCCGGCCGCGAAGCCCACGAGCGCCACCAGCGACGCGCTGAGTGAGAAGTCGCGCGAGCCGGCCAGCGAGAAGGCCATGAAGATGACATTGCCGGTCATATTGGCGACGAAGACCCGGCCGAGCACCAGATAGCTGAAGGCGTCGACCAGCCCGGTGACCACGGTCAGCGCGATGAGCAGGGGCGGCAGCGGGCCCTGCCGCCCCTGGAGGTCGGGGACCAGGGTGGCCCTGGCGTCGCTCAGGAATCCGGGCATCGCGCTGCTCCTCCAGGGGACGGCGGGGTGGCGGGGTGGCTGGGGCGGGCCTTCCAGTTGTACCGGTCATGGGGGCGGACAGGGTGCCGCGGCTCCCGGCGTCAAGGGCGTGTCAAGGTTCCCCCGGCGGCCGCCAGCAACGCGTCAACGGCGCACTGATACCGGTCTGACATGCGCTTTCCTGTCAAAGCCGGAGCGATCCGGTACCGGTCGGGAGCCCTCCTGGCGGGTTCGGAACCAGTTGATTCCAGGGGTGCATCCCTCATGCTCGACGTGCTGTTCGTCGGGGTGACGATCCTTGTGTTCGCCGTCCTCGCTCTGATCGCCAAGGCGGTGGAGAAGCTGTGAGCGCCGACAACATCGTGGGCCTGGTCGTCGCGGTGGCCCTGGTCGGCTATCTCATCGCGGCTCTGATCCTCCCGGAGAAGTTCTGATCATGAACGCTACTCTCGCGGGCTTTCTGCAGGCCCTGGCGCTGGTCGGCGCGCTGGCGCTGTCCTACCGGCCGCTGGGCGACTACATGGCCCACACCCTCACCACCCGCAAACACCTGCGGATCGAGCGGGGCATCTTCAGACTGATCGGCGTCGACGGCGACGCGGAGCAGACCTGGGGCGCCTATCTGCGCAGTGTGCTGGCCTTCTCCTTTGTCTCGGTGCTGTTCCTGTACGCGTTCCAGCGCCTGCAGGAGCACCTGTGGCTGTCGCTGGGCTTCCCGGCGGTGTCGCCGGCGATGGCGTGGAACACCGCGGCGTCGTTCGTGACCAACACCAACTGGCAGTCGTACTCGGGTGAGTCGACGATGGGCCACCTGGTGCAGATGGGCGGTCTGGCGGTCCAGAACTTCCTGTCCGCCGCGGTGGGCATCGCGGTCGTCGCCGCGCTGATCCGCGGGTTCACCCGCAACCGGACGGACCACCTGGGCAACTTCTGGGTGGACCTGACCCGGATCGTGCTGCGCGTGCTGCTGCCGATCTCGATCGTGTTCGCGCTGGTCTTCGTGGCCGGCGGCATGGTGCAGAACCTGCACACCGCGCAGATCGTGCACACCCTCTCCGGCGCCACGCAGTCGATCCCGGGCGGCCCGGTGGCCTCGCAGGAGGTCATCAAGGAACTGGGCACCAACGGCGGCGGCTTCTACAACGCCAACTCCGCGCACCCGTTCGAGAACCCCAACCCGTTCACCAACTGGCTGGAGATCTACCTGCTGCTGGTGATCTCGTTCGCGCTGTGCCGCACCTTCGGGAAGATGGTGGGCAGCAACAAGCAGGGCTACACCATCCTCTCGGTGATGGGCCTGTACTGGATCGCCTCGGCCTCGCTGATCACCTTCTTCGAGAACCAGCACTCCGGGGTGGCCGCGCAGATCGCCGGTGCGGCGATGGAGGGCAAGGAGGTCCGCTTCGGCATCCCTGCCTCCTCGCTCTTCACCGCCTCGACGACGCTGACGTCCACCGGCGCCGTGAACGCGATGCACGACTCGTACACCCCGCTGGGCGGCGGCACCGCGATCCTCAACATGATGTTCGGTGAGATCGCGCCGGGCGGCACCGGATCGGGTCTGTACGGGATTCTGATCCTGGCCGTGGTCACCGTGTTCGTGGCGGGCCTGATGGTCGGCCGCACCCCGGAGTACCTGGGCAAGAAGCTGGGTGCGCGGGAGATGAAGTTCGCCTCCCTCTACATCCTGACGACCCCCGCGATCGTGCTGTGCGGGACCGGCCTGGCGATGTCGCTGAAGGCCGGCCACGGCGGGGGCATGAACAACACCGGGCCGCACGGCTTCTCCGAGGTGCTGTACGCGTTCACCTCGGCGGCCAACAACAACGGGTCGGCGTTCGCGGGCATCACCGTCACCTCGACGCACTGGCAGACGGCGCTGGGCCTGGCGATGCTGTTCGGCCGCTTCCTGCCGATGGCCTTCGTGCTGGCCCTGGCCGGTTCGCTGGCCAGGCAGGCGCCGATCCCTGAAACCACCGGCACGCTGCGGACCAACAATCCGCTGTTCGTCGGCATGCTCTCCGGCGTGATCCTGATCGTCGTCGGCCTCACCTACTTCCCGGCTCTGGCACTCGGGCCGCTCGCGGAAGGGCTCCACTGATGTCCACCCCCACTCTCCTCAACCCGGCCAGCGAGCCGGAGACGCAGCAGCCGGCGGGTGAGACGGAACACCGGCTCTCGGCGGGTCTGCTCGATCCCAGGCAACTGCTCACCTCCTTCCCGGACGCGATCAGGAAGCTCGATCCGCGGGTGATGGTGAAGAGCCCGGTGATGTTCGTGGTCGAGGTCGGCTCGCTGCTGACCACGGTCTCGGCGATCGAGAAGCCCAGCGTGTTCGCCTGGGTGATCACGGTGTGGCTGTGGCTGACCGTGGTCTTCGCCAACCTGGCCGAGGCCGTGGCCGAGGGCCGCGGCAAGGCGCAGGCCGACACCCTGCGCCGGACCAAGACCGACACCGTGGCCCGGCGGGTCCGGGGCAGTTGGGCCCCGGGCGCGACGCAGGTCGCCGAGGCGGAGGTCGCGGCGACCGAGCTGAAACTGGGCGACTTCGTCATCGTCGAGGCCGGCCAGATCATCCCCGGTGACGGCGATGTCGTCGAGGGCGTGGCCAGCGTGGACGAGTCGGCGATCACCGGCGAGTCCGCGCCGGTGATCCGCGAGTCCGGCGGTGACCGCTCGGCGGTGACCGGTGGCACCAAGGTGCTGTCGGACCGGATCGTGGTGAAGATCACCTCGGAGCCCGGCAAGACGTTCATCGACCGGATGATCGCGCTGGTCGAGGGTGCGGCGCGGCAGAAGACGCCGAACGAGATCGCGCTGAACATCCTGCTGGCGTCGCTGACCATCGTGTTCCTGCTGGCGGTGGTGACCCTGCAGCCGATGGCGAAGTACGCCGGGGCCGAGCAGACCATCATCGTGCTGGTGGCGCTGCTGGTGGCGCTGATCCCGACCACCATCGGGGCGCTGCTGTCGGCGATCGGCATCGCCGGGATGGACCGGCTGGTGCAGCGCAATGTGCTGGCCATGTCGGGACGTGCGGTCGAGGCCGCCGGCGACGTCTCCACCCTGCTGCTGGACAAGACCGGCACCATCACCTTCGGCAACCGCCAGGCCGCCGAGTTCCTGCCGGTGGCAGGAGCCGAGGTGGAGGCACTGGCCGACGCCGCACAGCTCTCCTCCCTCGCGGACGAGACTCCCGAAGGCCGCTCCATCGTCGTCCTGGCCAAGGAGAAGTACGGCCTGCGCGAACGGGCGCAGGGTGAACTGTCCCACGCCACCTGGATCGAGTTCACCGCCCAGACCCGCATGTCCGGCGTCGACCTGGACGAAACCGCGGGGGTGCACTGCATCCGCAAGGGCGCGGCGGGCTCCGTGGCCGCCTGGGTACGCGAGAACGGCGGATCCACCGGCCAGGAACTGGACATCGCCGTCGAGCAGATCTCCAACCGCGGCGGCACCCCGCTGGTGGTCGCGGAGAAGCGCGGCAGCGCTCCGGCCCGGGCGCTCGGGGTGATCTACCTCAAGGACGTGGTGAAGCCGGGGATCAAGCAGCGGTTCGAGGACCTGCGGGCGATGGGCATCCGCACCGTCATGATCACCGGTGACAACCCGCTGACGGCCGCCGCGATCGCGGAGGAGGCCGGCGTGGACGACTTCCTCGCCGAGGCCACCCCCGAGGACAAGATGGCCCTGATCAAGAAGGAGCAGGCCGGCGGCAAGCTGGTCGCCATGACCGGGGACGGCACCAACGACGCCCCGGCACTGGCCCAGGCCGACGTGGGCGTGGCCATGAACACCGGAACCTCGGCCGCCAAGGAGGCCGGGAACATGGTGGACCTGGACTCCAACCCCACCAAGCTGATCGAGATCGTCGAGATCGGCAAGCAGCTCCTGATCACCCGCGGCGCACTGACCACCTTCTCCATCGCCAACGACGTGGCCAAGTACTTCGCGATCATCCCGGCCATGTTCGCCTCGGTCTACCCGGGCCTGCGGCACCTCAACATCATGGCCCTGGACAGCCCCAAGTCCGCGATCACCTCGGCGATCATCTTCAACGCGCTGATCATCATCGGCCTGATCCCGCTCGCCCTGCGCGGCGTGCGCTACAAGCCCTCCTCCGCCCAGTCCCTGCTGCGCCGCAACCTGGGCATCTACGGAATCGGCGGACTGATCCTGCCCTTCGTCGGGATCAAGGCGATCGACCTGATCGTCCAGTTCATCCCCGGACTGCACTGAAAGAGTGTGACGAGACCATGGCCAAACCTCTTCCCACCGCGGTGCGGAACCACTTGACCGGGCTGCGGCTGCTGCTGCTGTTCACCGTCCTGTGCGGCCTGCTGTACCCGCTTGCCATCACCGGTATCTCCCAGGTCGCCTTCTCCAGCCAGGCCAACGGCTCACTGGTGAAGGACAAGAACGGCAACGTCGTCGGCTCCTCGCTGATCGGGCAGAACTTCACCACCACCTCGGCCGACGGCAAGACCGTCAGCCCCGACCCCAAGCTGTTCCAGTCCCGGCCCTCCGCCGCCGGCGCCAACGGTTACGACCCCACCGCCTCGGCCGGCACCAACAAGGGCACCAACGACGCCGGGCTGGCCACCACCTACACGGCACTGAAGCAGGACATCGCGACCTTCAACGGAGTCGCGCAGAGCCAGGTCCCGCCCGACGCGATCACCTCCTCCGGCTCAGGGCTGGACCCCGACATCAGCCCGGCCTACGCCGCCATCCAGGTCAACCGGGTCGCCCAGGCCCGCGGCCTGACCGACGTCCAGGTCCAGGCCCTGGTCAAGAAGTACACCCAGGACCGCACCCTCGGCTTCCTCGGCGAACCCCGGGTGGACGTGCTCGACCTCAACATCGCCCTCACCAAGCTCGGTTGACGGTGGGGTGGTTCAGTCGGTCATCGCCATCCGGTCGATGCCCTCGCCGTCCGGCGAGAGCGTGAAGGTGAGGGTGGACGGGCCGTTGTAGCCGCCGTCGGTGCCGATCGTGACGATCAGCACCGGCGGCGGCTGCGTGCTCCGGTGATGGACCGTCAGCCTGCCCTTCAGGCCGATGAATTCACGGTCGCTCCAGCCGCGGACCTGGTCGCGGCCGACGAACACCCGGCCCCAGTCGTCCACCGCGCCGTCCGTGCCGAAGAGTTCGGCGAAGGCGTCGGAGTCGCCACGCTCGACCGCGTCCAGGAGGCGGCGGACGGGGGCCGGGAGTGCAGGATCGGGCGGGCTGTCGTTCGTCATGCTCCCCAGCCTCGCCGATCGTGCCGCTGCCCGCTATGGTCGGTACCCGCTCAGAGCACCGACTCCAGCACCTGGCAGAGAGTGTCCAGCGCTCCGGTGAAGGCGTGCTCGGCCGGGGTCCCGTAGCCGACGACCAGGCCGTCGGCCGCCTCGGGTCGGGGGACGGCGGGGTGGCGGAAGGAGTCCAGGCCCTGGACGGCCAGGCCGAGCCAGTCGGCGCTGCGCAGCACCTGCTGCTCCGTCCCCGCCGGCAGCCGCAGCACCGCATGCAGCCCGGCGGCGATACCGCCGACCCGGACCGAGGGGACGCGCTCGGCGAGCGCTGCGACCAGCCGGTCGCGGCGTCGGCGGTAGCGCAGCCGCATCGCCCGCAGATGGCGGTCGTAGCCGCCGGAGCTGATGAACTCGGCCAGCGTCAGCTGGTCCAGGACGCCGGGATGCTGCTCCCCGGCGTGCTTGGCGGTCACCACCTGCTCCACCAGATGCTCGGGCAGCGCCATCCAGCCCAGCCGGAGCGCGGGGGCGAGGCTCTTGCTCGCCGTCCCCAGGTAGACCACGCGCTCGGGGTCCAGGCCCTGGAGCGCGCCCACGGGCTGGCGGTCGTAGCGGAACTCGCCGTCGTAGTCGTCCTCCAGCACCAGCCCGCCGGTGGTCCTGGCCCAGTCGACCACGGCCGCGCGCCGGTCCGGGTGCAGCGGAACCCCGGTGGGGAACTGGTGGGCGGGGGTGAGCAGCACCGCGCCGATGTGTCGATGAGTCGTCAATTGTACTGTGTCGGCGCCATGGTGATCGACCGTCAGCGGGACGGTGGACAGCCCGCTCGTGGCGGCCAGGTCGCGGTGGATGTGCAGCCCGTACGACTCCACGGCGAGTGTGCGCACGCCGTCCCCGCGCAGGACGCGGCTCAGCAGCGACAGCCCCTGGGTGAATCCCGAGCAGACGACCAGCCGTTCCGGGGCGGTGCGCACGCCCCGGGCCCGGGCCAGGTACTCCGCCAGCGCCTCGCGCAGCTGCTGGCAGCCGCGCGGATCCCCGTAGCCGAACAGCTCGTTGGGCGCCGCCGCCATCGCCCGGCGGGCGGCGGCGAGCCAGGCGGCGCGGGGGAAGGCGGAGAGGTCGGGGGAGCCGGCGTAGAGGCTGGTCGAGGTGTGGAACGGGGTGAACGGCGCCGGACGGGCCGGGGTTCGGACGGGCTTCGCCGACCGCTTTCCCCGTCGTCCGCCGTCCTGCCCGGTCACCCGCTGGGCCACCCGCGTGCCCGACCCCTGACGGGCCGAGAGCCAGCCCTCGGCCACCAGGTCCCCGTACGCGTCCGCGACGGTGTTGCGGGCCACCCCGAGGTCGGTGGCCAGCGAGCGGGACGGCGGCAGTCGCGTCCCCGGTGCGAGTCGCCCGCTGCGGACGGCCTCCCGCAGGGCGTCGGTGAGGGAGACGCGGACGCCGCCGGGGCCGGCCAGGTCCAGGTCGAGATGGAGGTCGACGGTGCCGGGCGAGGTGGTGCCGGGCTGGGAATTGGCCCACTGATCTGCCATGGAAATGGACCATACTCCTGCGCTACTTGGCTCATAGGTTGGTGTCCGTGACCACGATCGACACGTCCGACAGCCAAGGAGCGCACATGTCCGGCCGGCGCATGAACCTCGCCAAGCTCGCCCCCGAGGTCTACCAGGCGATGGTCGCCCTCGACCGCGCCGCCGGCAGGGGGGTCGACCCGGTCCTCGCCGAGCTGGTCAAGATCCGGTCCTCGCAGCTGAACCACTGCGCCTTCTGCCTCGACATGCACACCCGCGACGCCCGCAAGGGCGGCGAGTCGGAGGAGCGGATCTACCTCCTCAGCGCATGGGAGGAGGCCGGCCCGGTCTTCACCGAGAAGGAGCAGGCCGCACTCGCCCTCACCGAGGCCGTCACCGTCCTGACCGACGGGTTCGTCCCGGACGAGGTCTACGCCCGCGCCGCCGAGCACTTCGAGGAGGCGGAACTGGCCCAGATCATCGCCCTGATCCTCACCATCAACTCCTGGAACCGCATCGCGGTGACGACGCGGATGCAGCCGACCCTGGGCGGCTGAGCCTCAACGGCGTGCTGGGGCTGCGAGGGCGGGGGCCGCGACGGTCGGCAGCGGCTCCACGCCGACCTCGGTGATCACCGTGCTCGGGGCGCCGGGTGTCGACGACGTCTGGGCGATCCCCGCGCCCACTAGGACCAGCAGCCCGCCGACGATCTGCGGCAGCGCCAGGTGCTCGCCGAGCAGCACCCAGGCCAGCACGGTGCCCACCACGGCCTCCAGGCAGGCGACGACCCCGGCGACCTGCGCGGACAGATGGCTGACCGCCGCCACCCCGGTCACATAGGCCACCACGGTCGCGACCACGATCATCCAGCCGAGCAGCAGCAGCGCCGGTACCTGCCGTCCGCCCATGGCGACGTCGTGCCCGAAGACCGACCAGTCGATGTTCCACGGGCGGGCGGCGGCGGTGAAGACGACCGAGCCGATCAGCAGCCCGTAGGCGCTCAGCGCGATGGGGTCCACCGGCTTCTCGGCGTCCGGGCCGGACGAGGCCCCCGCGCCGACGTCCTCCGCCAGGACGAAGTAGACGACCTGGCAGAACGCCGCGCCCAGACCCAGCGCCACGCCCCACGGGTTGAGCCCGCCGAGCCCGCTCCAGATCTGGACCACGCAGCACAGTCCGAGCACGGCCAGCAGTGCCCCCAGCGCGGCCCTGCGGCCGACCTTGCGGCGCTGGACGATCCGGATGTAGCCGAGCAGCAGCGGCGGGCCCAGGTACTCGATGAGCAGCGCCACGCCGACCGGGATCAGCGCCAGCGAGGCGAAGGACAGCCCCTGGCAGCCGGCCACCGCGAACAGCCCGAAGCCGATGATCAGCCCGGGTCGCCGGCGCGGCAGGTCGCGGTGCTTGATCAGGACCGGCAGCAGGATCAGCGCGGCTCCGGTGGCCCGCAGCCAGACCACGTCCAGGGGGGTGAGCCCGGCCTCGATCAGCGGTTTGGCCGCGATCCCCGAGCCGCCGAAGGCACAGGCGGAGATGACGATCAGGACCAGGCCGGTGAGCCGGTTCGGGGTGCGGGCAGAGCTGGGCATTGGGCCATTCTGACAGGGGGCCGCTCTCCTCCGACAGGGGTTTAACGGCAGAACGGTGCTGTACAGGTTGTACGGGGTCCGCGGGGTCTGGAGCTGCTCTCAGGTCACCGCCCCCGCCGAGGCCGCGAACCGCTCCTCGCGCCAGACGCCCGACTCCAGCACCTCCCGCAGCGCCGTCGCCGCATCGTGGACGTCCGCGTGGCTGAGGTAGAGCGGGGTGAAGCCGAAGCGCAGCACGTCCGGGGCGCGGAAGTCGCCGATCACGCCGCGTTCGATCAGCGCCTGCATCACGGCGTAGGCGTGCGGATGCCGCAGCGAGACCTGGCTGCCGCGGCGCGACGGCTCGGCGGGGGTGAGCGAGGGAAGGCCCAGGGGTGCGGTGAGCTCCAGGAACAGCGAGGTCAGGCTGAGGCTCTTGGCGCGCAGCGCGGTGAGGTCGACCTCGTCCCAGAGGTCCAGCGCCGCCTGCAGGCCGGCCATGCTGAGCAGCGGCGGGGTGCCGGTGAGGAAGCGTCCGATCCCGGCGGCGGGGCGGTAGCCGGGTTCGAAGGCGAAGGGGTCGGCGTGGCCGAACCAGCCGGTGAGCGGCTGCTCGGCGGCGTCGTGGTGGCGGGCGGCGGCGTAGAGGAAGGCGGGGGAGCCGGGGCCGCCGTTGAGGTACTTGTAGCTGCAGCCGACGGCGAAGTCCGCCCCGGCGGCGTCCAGCTCCACCGGCAGCGCGCCGACCGAGTGGCACAGGTCCCAGACCACCAGCGCGCCGTGCCGGTGCGCGAGTTCGGTCACGGTGGCCATGTCGCGCAGCTCTCCGGTGCGGTAGTCGACATGGGAGAGCAGCAGGACGGCGGTGTCGTCGGCAAGCAGGCCGGCCAGGGAGTCGAGGGACCAGCCGTCGCGGTCCAGCAAGCGGCGGTCGCCCGGGTCCACGCCGACGCCCTCGGTGAGGTAGAGGTCGGTGGGGAAGCTGCCCAGCTCGGCGACCAGGGCCGGCCGGCCGGGGCGCAGCCGCCGGGCCGCCGTCAGCACCTTGAACAGGTTCACCGAGGTCGAGTCGCAGACCACGGTCTGCCCGGGCGCGGCGCCGACCAGCGGCGCGATCCGGTCGCCCAGGCCGCGCGGCAGGTCGTACCAGCCGGCCTCGTTCCAGCTGCGGATCAGGCCCTCGCCCCACTCCTGCCGCACCAGCCGGGCGATTCGCTCGGGGGTGTGCGCGGGGAGCGCGCCGAGGGAGTTGCCGTCCAGGTAGAGCACGCCCTCGGGGAGGGTGAACCGGGAGCGGAAGCCGCGCAGCGGGTCGGCGGCGTCCAGGGCGACGGGGTCCGATGCAGTGGCGTGCGGGGCCGGGTGCGCGGCTGAGTGCGTGTCAGAGGGCATTGCGGGCGCTCCACAGCTCGGGGAAGACATCCTGGTCGGCCGCCTTGCGCAGCCAGCTGAGCCCGCTGGAGCCGCCCGTCCCGGGCTTGGTGCCCATGGTCCGCTTCACCGAGGCGAGGTGGCGCTGCCGCCAGCGGGTGACGCGTTCGGCGACGTCCAGCAGCAGTTCGCCGAGCAGCGCGAGGTCGCGGTGGTGCGCTTCGCCACCGCGGTAGACCTCGGTCCAGCCCTCGGCGTCGGCCGTCAGTCCGCGCCGCGCCAGCAGCGCGGCCACGTCGTCGTAGAGGGACGGGCCGTGCAGGGTCTCCGCCAGTTCGGCGTGCACCCGGGGGTGGCCCGCGTAGAGCTCCAGCAGCCGCTCGTGCTTGTTGCCGAGCAGGAACTCCAGGTGCAGATAGGCGTACGACTGGAAGCCGCTGGCCTCGCCCAGGTACGGACGGAAGGCGCTGAACTCGACCGGCGTCATCGTCGCCAGCAGGTCCCAGGAGTTGACCAGGACGTCCTGCACGCCGAGCCCGCGCCGCAGTGCGGCCGTGGCGCCCGGAAGGTCGTCGGCGCGCAGCGCGTGCTGGGCCGTCGTCCACTCCTGGCGGAGCTGGGCGAACAGCAGCTCCATCACCTGGGTGGCGACGATGAAGGTGCGCTCGCTGGGCTCCTTGCTGCGCGGGTGCTGGAGCGAGTGCAGTTCGTCGATGCCCGCGTAGGCGGTGTAGGGGGTGGTGGGCTCGCCGAAGTCGAGCCGGGGTGAGGTGGGGGATGCCATCGGGTGTCTCCGTCGCTTGCTTCCGGCTGGTCTTGTTCCGTCTCGTGGCCCGCTTGCCCTGCCACCGTCATTCTGCGCGGCGGAAGGCGGTGACTGAATGGGCGACGGATGCCGGTTGGACCGTTCCGCCTACTATGGGAAAGGTAGATACCCCCATCGGGTTGCCGATCGACAGACGGGCAGGAAGCGACCGCATGGACGCCGTGGACCGGCGGCTGCTGGCCGAGCTGCAGCAGGACGCGAGGCTCTCCTTCAACGAGCTCTCGCGCCGGGTCAACCTCTCCTCGCCGGCCGTCGCCGAACGGGTGCGCAGGCTGGAGGCGGCAGGGGTGCTGACGGGGTATCGCGCGCAGGTCGACCTGGTCCGCGCCGGGCGGCCGGTGAGCGCGCTGGTCCAGGTGCAGTGCTACGGACCGCGCTGCGTACTGCGCGACCCGGCCGTCGCCGACTGGCCGGAAGTACTGCAATTGCACCGGGTGACCGGAGGAGCCTGCTGCGTGCTGATAGTGGCGGTAGCGTCGATGGCGGACTTCGAATCGCTCATCGACCGCCTGGCCGAGTACGGGCAGCCCTCCAGCACCATGATCCTCTCCAGTCCGGTGCAGTGGCGGCCCGTCGAACCGGCCTGACCAGCAGGCCTGAAGGAGTTTCGGCATGAGTGAGGTGCTGAACCGCCCCGCCCCGCCGCCCGACCACACCGCCCGCTACGGCTCGCACCGCGAACAGGTCGTCGACCTGCGGATGCCCAAGGACGGCCCGGCCAACGGCACTCTGGTGGTGCTCATCCACGGCGGCTTCTGGCGCGCCGCCTACGACCGGACCCACACCGGGCCGCTGGCCGACGCGCTGGCCGCCACCGGCTACACCGTCGTCGTCCCCGAGTACCGGCGGGTGGGCTCCTTCGGCGGGGGCTGGCCGGGGACCTTCGACGACCTCTCGGTGTTCTTCGAGACGCTTCCCGTGATCATCGCCGCGCACGGCATCAGGACCAAGCGCACGGTGCTGGTCGGCCACTCGGCCGGGGGCCATCTCGCGCTGTGGGCCGCGGCCCGGCACCGGCTGCCGGCCGGCTCCAACTGGCGTTCCGACTGGCGCCCGGACGCGGTGGTCCCGCTGGCCGGCTGCTCCTCGCTGGCGCTCACCGACGTCTGGGAGCTGAGCCGGGGCGCGGCGGCGGATCTGCTCGGCGGCGGCGTGAACGACGTCCCCGAGCGCTATGCGCTGGCCGACCCGGGCGCGCTGCTGCCGCTGGGCGTCCCGGTGACCCTGCTGCACGGGACGATGGACGAGGACGTACCGGTCGACATGAGCCGCGAGTTCGCCGGGCTGGCGCAGCGGTCGGGCGATCCGGTGCGGCTGGTGGAGCTGCCCGGGATGGACCACTTCGCGCTCATCGACCCGCTGTCGGCGGCCTGGCCGTATGTGCTGGAGGCCATCGACGACGGGGCCTGAACGTCTGTTGAACGGCTGACAGTCCGACAATTGATAAGCGCATATACGAACAGCGGCTGGGGCTACCCCGAATGGGTGTCGAACATGTGCACTCGATCAGGGAATAGCCCGCTCTGTCACCAACCGCCACCCTGGAAACGCAGGTCACACGTTCTCTGGGGAGGCAGCAGCAGATGACGGACGAGCAGACAGCTCTCGGCACAGCAGCAGCAAAGAACCTTGCGACCACCACCAAGACCGCCCCGCAGATGCAGGGCATCACCTCGCGGTGGCTGTTGAAGATGCTGCCGTGGGTACAGGTCGCCGGCGGTACCTACCGGGTCAACCGGCGGCTCACCTACGCGACCGGACGGGGGCGGATCAGCTTCGCGCAGACCGGTGCGGAGGTGCGGATCGTCCCGCCGACGCTGGCCGAACTGCCGGTCCTGCGCGGGTTCGGGGACCAGACGCTGCTCACCGAGCTGGCCGGTCGCTTCGAGCAGCGCGAGTTCGAGCCCGGCGAGGTGGTGGCCGAACTCGGCGCACCCGTCGACCATGTCCTGGTTGTCGCCCACGGCAAGATCCGCAAGCTGGGGGACGGCAAGTTCGGCGACCACGACGCGGTTCTCGGCACTCTCGCCAACGGCGACCACTTCGGCGACGAGGCCCTCACCGGCGAGGTCGTCGCCTGGCCCTGGACCGCGAAGGCGGCCACCGTCGGGACCCTGCTGGTGCTGCCCCGGGAGGCCTTCGCCGACCTGGTCACCCGCTCGGCGGCGCTGCAGGCCCAGGTCGACGGCTACATCGCCGAGTCCTCCTGGGCGCAGGACAAGCACGGCCAGGCCGCCATCGACCTGGCCGCCGGCCACGAGGGCGAGGAGCAGCTCCCCGGCACCTACGTCGACTACGAACTCGCGCCGCGCGAGTACGAGTTGGGCGTCGCGCAGACCGTGCTGCAGGTGCACAGCCGGGTCGCCGACCTCTACAACCAGCCGATGAACCAGATCGAGCAGCAGCTCAAGCTCACGGTGGAGGCCCTGCGCGAGCGCCAGGAGCACGAGCTGATCAACAATCCGGACTTCGGCCTGCTCCACAACGCCGACCACGAGCAGCGCATCCACACCCACGGCGGCCCGCCCACCCCCGACGACATGGACGAGCTGCTCTCCCGCCGCCGCGGCTCGCAGTTCTTCCTGGCCCACCCGCGCGCCATCGCCGCGTTCGGACGCGAGTGCAGCAAGCGCGGGCTCTACCCGGACGCGGTGGACGTCGGCGGCCACCGGATCCCCTCCTGGCGCGGGGTGCCGATCTTCCCCTGCGGCAAGATCCCGGTGAACGGCGGCCACACCAGCTCGATCCTGGTGCTGCGCACCGGGGAGGACAACCAGGGCGTGGTCGGCCTGCACCAGACCGGCATCCCGGACGAGTACGAACCCGGCCTGTCGGTGCGCTTCATGGGGATCAACGAGAAGGCGATCATCCAGTACCTGGTCAGTACCTACTTCTCGGCCGCGGTGCTGGTCCCGGACGCGCTCGGGGTGCTGGAGAACGTCGAGGTCGCCCATCCGCGCGACTGACCCCTCCGAATCCGAAGGGAGCGTGGCCATTTGAGCTGGTCAGACGTGGCGATCTTCGTCGGTTCGCTGGCGCTCGCCGCACTGCTGCTGTGGTTGCTGCAGCGCTTCGTCCCGCACCCGCGCCGGGAATCGCACAACGACGTCGCCGGCTTCATCTTCGCCGGCATCGGAGTGATCTACGCTGTGCTGCTGGCCTTCGTCGTCATCTCCGTCTGGACGAGCGTCGACGCGGCCCGGCAGACCACCTTCAAGGAGGCGAACGCGCTGGCGGGCGTCTACTGGATCTCCCGCGAGCTGCCGCTGCCGGGCGGCGCCACGATCGAGCACGCCACCCTTGACTACGCCCACACGGTCCAGGACGCCGAGTGGCCCCTGATGGGGTCGCACCGGAGCAGTCCCCAGGCCACCCAGGAGGTCTATGCCATCCGCGACGCGGTGAACTCCTTCCAGCCCACCACCCCGCAGCAGCAGGTCCTCTACGAACACGCGGTGACGCACGTCGAGGACCTGGCCACGGAGCGGAGGGCGAGGCTGACGGAAGTGGAGGACTCGGTCCCGCCCATCCTGTGGGGCGCGCTGATCCTGGGCGCGGTGGTGACCATCGGCTTCACCTACCTCTTCGGCCTGTCCAACACGCTGGTCCACTCGCTGATGGTGCTGTCGCTGACAGCGCTGGTGGTCGGATCGCTGATCCTGGTGAAGGAGATGAACTACCCCTTCCTCGGCGTCACCAAGGTCGAGCCGACGGCCTTCCAGGTCTTCCTGGACCGGCTGCCGGCGCCCCGATGATCGGCCTGAGCCGCGCCAAGTAGGACGGAAGCTGACCTAGTCGGTGTCTAGCTTGGGGGCTACCGACTTCCGGAAGTACCGGATCATCAAGAAAGCGGTGGCCCCCATGCCTGTACTCGTATCCGCCGAGACCGACGAGCGTGCCGCGCTGCTCCAGTTCGTGGAGGCCCAGCGCGGTGCGCTCCGACGGGCCGTCGGCGGTCTGACGGAGGAGCAGGCCTCCTCTCGCCCCACGGTGAGCGAACTGTCGGTGGCGGGTCTGCTCAAGCACTGCGCCGAGATGGAGAGCAACTGGGTCCGGGTGATCCTCGCGGGTCGGCCGTCCCTGCGGCAGCGGGACGAGTCCAACTGGGGTGACAGCTTCCGGCTGGTCGACGGCGAGACCGTCGCCGACGTGCTGGCCTTCTACGAGGCCGTCGCGACGGAGACCACCGAGATCATCACCGCCCTGCCGAACCTGGACGTCGAGGTCCCGCTGCCGAAGGCCCCCTGGTTCCCCGAGGGGTCGCGGCGCTCGGCCCGCTGGATCCTGCTCCACCTGGTCGAGGAGGTCGCCCGCCACGCCGGCCACGCCGACATCCTCCGCGAGTCCGTCGACGGGGCAACGGCGTTCGCCCTGCTGGGCTGGTAGGCCGTCCCGTCCCTGAGCCACCCCACCCGTTCCGGGCTGGGGTGGCTCTCTGCTGTCCGCGGCCAACCCTGCGAATGCCGTGTAACGTCCGTTCGGCCCCTGCGCGTCATAGGTGCAGAGAACGGAACGGCAATCACGCCATCGCACTCCACCACCGGGGGCCCAGTGAAACAGGCGCAGGTCGATGAGTACCTGGAGTTCGCTACCGCGCGTAGTGGGCACCTCTATCGGACGGCGTGCCTGCTGGCCGGCGGGGACAGTCATCTGGCCGAGGACCTGGTGCAGGAGACGTTGGGGCGGATGTTCGTGCACTGGCGGCGGGTCTCAGGTGCCGACAATCCGGCGGCGTACGCGCACACCGTGCTGGTGCGGGCGTTCCTCAGCCATCGGCGGCGCCGCAGCAGTGGTGAGCGTCCGACCGGGTACGTGCCGGACGAAGCTGACGGAGCGTCAGCAGGGGTGGGGCAGGGTGATCCCGCGCTCAGGATCACCCTGCTCAACGCCCTGCAGCAGTTGTCGGTCCGGGACCGCGCGGTCGTGGTGCTCCGGTACTGGGAGGACCGCAGTGTCGAGGAGACCGCGACCGCGCTGCGGCTCAACGCCGGTGCCGTCCGGACCCAGAGCTTCCGGGCGCTCAAGCAGCTCCGCCAGATCCTCGGCACCAGCCTCGGTGATCTCGCCCATCGCTAGCCACCGGTGCCGTCCGTGCCGTCCTGTTCCGTTTCCGCCCAGCTTCGCTCACCTCATCACCCAATCGAGAGGGTGGCCAGACCATGCCCTTTGAAGACGAACTCACCGATGCCCTCAACGACACCGCCCACAGCTTCCAGCCGGACCTGACCGCTCTGGTGAATGCCGGGGTGAGCGACGGCCATCGGCGCAACCGGCGCCGGCGGGTGCTCGGCGTGCTCGGCACGGTCACCGCGCTCGCGGTGGTCGCTGTCGGCGGGACCTTTGCTTCCGGTGCGCTGTCCAGCGATCAGCACACCAGCAAGTCCGCCGACCACGAGCCCCTTCCGTCCGCGACGCGGACCGCCCCGTCCACCGTCACCGTGAACGCGTCGGGGACCGCGAAGCCGTACACCCAGAAGCAGCTGCAGGAGGCACTCAAGAGCCTGCTGCCCAAGGGCAGGGTCACCCTCCCGAGCACCGGTTCGTCGCGCTTCCCCGGCAGGGTGGCCACCTACGCCACCGTGGTGTACGACGACGGCCGCGGTGCGGCCGAGATTGACGTCTCGCTCCAGTGGGTGGCCTCCGGCAACACCTCGGCAGGCGGCCTGACGTGCCCCGACCCGGCCTACAACCCCCATGACGTGTGCTCGACGACCAAGCTGGCGGACGGCAGTCGGCTGACGGTCGACAAGGGCTGGGAGTACGCGGACATGAAGGGCGGGATGAAAACGTGGGAGGCCTGGCTGACCACTCCGGAGGGTGGCCAGGTGATGATCTCTGAGTACAACTCCGCGGAGGAGAAGGGGGCCGTCACGCGGACCGATCCACCGCTCGGCGTGGAGCAGCTCACGGCCGTGGCCTCCTCCGCCACGTGGACGCAGGCGTTGGCGGCCCTGCCCAAGCCCAAGCCGACGCCGACCCGGACCGTCCCGAAGGGCCTGACCGGCCCGCAGATCGCGACCGTCCTCAACAAGCTGCTGCCCGCCGGGGTCACCCGTTCCCACGAGAACGCCGTGGACGGCTTCGCCGACCTGCTGCTGAACGACGGCAAGGGCAACGGGCTGTTCCAGATCAACGTCCAGGACTACAGCGCCGATCTGGCGAAGGGAGACGCCAGCGGCATCCTCCCGCTCTTCGCCGGCGCCACCGTGCTGTCCGACGGGTCCAAGCTGAAGACGACCCAGGCGCCGGCCGAGAAGGGCGGCTCGGGTTCGGTGCAGTGGACGGCCGACGTCCTACGGCCCAACGGGCTGCGCATCGTGATCATGGAGTTCAACGCCCCCGCCCAGAACGTGGCCGCCACCCGTACCGACCCGGTGCTGACCATCGATCAGCTGAAGGCGATCGTCACCAGCACCGACTGGACGCTGTGACCGGGTAGTTCCCGCTCAGCCCCAGGCATCCCGCCGGCTGTGCCAAGCTGGCGGGATGCCGACGATTCGCCCGTACCGACCCGCCGACTTCGATGCGCTCTACGACGTCTGTGTCCGCACCGGGGACAACGGCGGGGACGCCACCGCGCTGTACCGGGATCCGCGGATCCTGCCGGACATCTTCACCGGGCCCTACCTGGTGCTCCGGCCCGACTTGGCCTTCGTGCTCGCGGACGACGCGGACCGTGCGGTCGGCTACATCATCGGCGCCGCCGACACCGCGGCGTTCGTCGCCGACTTCCGGCGCGACTGGCTGCCCACGGTGGCCGCGCGCTACCCGGAGGGCAGCGGTAGCGGGTGGGACGCCGAGCGGATCGAGCAGTTGCACCACCCCGAGTGGATGTGGCACGAGGAACTGGCCGACTACCCGGCGCATCTGCACATAGACCTGCTGCCCGAGGCCCAGGGCAAGGGCGCGGGCCGGGCGCTGATGGGTACGTACCTGGCCGCGCTGCGGGCCCGGGGCGTACGCAGGGTGCACCTCGGGATGAGCGCGGCGAACCACGGTGCCCGGGCGTTCTACGACCGGCTGGGCTTCCGTGAGCTGCACCGCACGGCCGACGGCAGAGGGTTGACGCTGGGTCGCGAAACCGACTGACGGATCATCGGCTGCGGCTCCTGCATGGCTGGTCGCGCAGTTCCCCGCGCCCCTGAGGTGCTGCAACTGACCCACTGCGGGCACGTTGCACTATCCAGGGGCGCGGGGCACCCCCTAGAGGTTGACGCCGAAGTCGCGGGCGATGCCCGACAGGCCGGAGGCGTAGCCCTGGCCGATGGCGCGGAACTTCCACTCGGCGCCGTTGCGGTAGATCTCGCCGAAGACCATGGCGGTCTCGGTCGCGGCGTCCTCGGAGAGGTCGTAGCGGGCGATCTCGGCCCCGCCGGCCTGGTTGACGACGCGGATGAACGCGTTGCGGACCTGGCCGAAGTTCTGGCTGCGGTTCTCGGCGTCGTAGATGGAGACCGGGAACACCAGCTTGTCGGCCTCGGCAGGGAGGCCGGCCAGGTTCACCTTGATCTGCTCGTCGTCGCCCTCGCCCTGACCGGTGAGGTTGTCACCGCCGTGGATCACGGTCTGGTCCGGGGTGGAGGTGTTGTTGAAGAACACGAAGTGCTTGTCCGAGAGGACCTTTCCCGAGGCGTCGAGAACGATGGCGCTGGCGTCCAGGTCGAAGTCGGTCCCGGTGGTGGTGCGTACATCCCAGCCCAGGCCCACGGTGATCGCCGTGAGACCGGGTGCCTCCTTGGTGAGGGAGACATTTCCGCCCTTGGACAGGCTAACCGGCATGGTGGGGCCCCTTCCTGTTCCTGCAATCGGTGGAGTTCCGGTGGTGCGGCGCTCTCGTCGGTAAGAACGTGGTGGGAGGCTCTTACGGTTCCCGCTCGGTGCGGGCTTATTGGACGCTTACGCGAGCGCCTGCGGAAGTCGGGGGAAGCGGGCCTGCAGTTCCCACACCGTCGCGTTGTCGGCCAGCCCCTCGTGCAGGTCGCACAGGTCGGCGACCAGGTCCTGCAGGAAGTCGCGGGCCTCCCGGCGGAGTTCGGGGTGGCGGACGGTGAGCGGTGGACCCTCCACCCAGTCGGCGCGGATCTCCACCCAGTTGAAGCGGCGGCTGAAACGCAGCAGGTCGGCCGACTCGGTGAAGTCCAGTTCGCTGCTCTGCAGGGCCGAGCCGCGGCCGCCGGCGGGGTCGCGGTCGATCTCCTCGACGATGTCGCACAGCGCCCAGGCGAAGTCCAGCACCGGGACCCATCCCCAGGCTGTCGACAGGTCGGTGCGGCCCTCGCCCTGGATGTGGACGTCCCCGCAGAACAGGTCGTGCCGCAGGGCGCGGGCGCCGACGCTGCGGTAGTCGGTCTGCGGGGGGTCGGGGAAGCGGTTGGACAGCGAGTAGCCGAGGTCGATCACCGGACGATGGTCGCACGGGACGATTTAAGTCCTGGCGGTCCGGGGCGGGATGCGGGGATCATGGGGGTCATGTCCCTTCCCGTCCGCGTCCGTGGCTCCGTCGTCGTTCCCGACGCGGAGCTCCAGTGGCGTTTCTCGCGTTCCTCGGGCCCGGGCGGCCAGCATGTGAACACCACGGACACCCAGGTCGAGCTCCGCTTCGACATCGCCGCGTCGGCGGCGCTGCCGCAGGTGTGGCGGGAGCGCGCGCTGGAGCGCCTGGCCGGCCGTCTCGTGGACGGGAGCGTGCTGGTGGTAAGGGCCTCCGAGCACCGCTCGCAGTGGCGCAACCGGGAAACGGCCGCGGTGCGGCTGGGGGCGCTGCTGAGCGAGGCGGTGGCGCCGCCGCCGAGGGCGCGGCGGGCGACCCGGCCGAGCCGCGGCGTGGTGGAGCGCAGGCTCACCGACAAGAAGCGGCGGGCGGATGTGAAGCGCGGGCGTTCGGGCCGGTTCGACTGACGCCGGGTCAGCACCGTCGGTCGGGTCGGCCGCTCAGTCGAGGTGGCGGTACTGGCCGTGGAAGTACACCAGCGGGCCGCCGTCGTGGTGCGCGATCCGCGCGTCCAGCACCCGGCCGATCAGCAGCACGTGGTCGCCGGCGGATATCCGCTGCTCGGTGCGGCACTCCACGGTCGCCGGCGCCCCGTCCACCAGCGGCGCCCCGCTGGCCGGCCCGCGGTGGTGCGGCAGGTCGGCGAAGAGCAGCCGGTCGCTGATCCGTCCCTTCATGGCGAAGCGCGCCGCGGTCTGCCGCTGGTCGGCGCCCAGGACGGAGACCGCCCAGCGGTCGACTCTGGTCAGCGCCTCCTCCATCCGGGAGTCCTCCCGCACGGATACCAGGACCAGGGGCGGCTCCAGGGACACCGAGAGGAAGGCGGTGGCGGTCATCCCGATGTCCTCGCCGCGCGGCCCGTCCTCGGGGTCGTGAGCGGTCAGCAGGACTACGCCGGAGGCCAGCTGGCCCAGGGCGGCCCGGAAGGCCTCAGGGGTGGCCTCTGCGGCTTCTGCGGCCAGGGAGGCGGCGGTGCCGGAGGCGGAGGGACCGTGCGGTGAGGGCGTTGCGGCTTCGTACACGCTAGGCACGGTATCTTCGCGCGGCTACGGTGCGCATCGGACCATGGACCGAGGCGGGGCCCCTGCGGAGGTCCTAGGCAGGTCCCGGGCGGGCCGTGGCCGGGTCTTTGCCGTCGTGAAGTGACGGAAGCGACAGGGGTGTGTGGGGGAAACGCGCATTTTCACCCCTAGGAGTGAACACTTTGGCCTTGGCGGCGGGATGATTCCTTCAGTTCTTGGCACGGTCGTCCGAGGTAGGGGGAGCGGCCCTGATGCGTATTGGCAGGGTTTGCCCAGGATGAACTGGTTATCGGGACTGGCAAGTTGTGTGAGTTGGGTCACAAGTGACGTTCATTTGCTGACCCAGCGTGCCGATTGATGTGCTCCCTGTGATTCAGTTTGTTTGGCAATCGGACGATAGGCATGACAGGCATCACGTGGGCCAGCACTGCTCAATGTCCTCAATGTCACGGAGGGAGTGCGTGATGGACACCGAGTCCGAGCCGTACGTCCGACTCGCGACCCTGCGCACTCTGCACCGCGTCATCGCCGATCTGAATGCCGCACGCAGCCTGGCCGGGACCCTCCAGGCCGTCGTCGAGGGCGCCGTGAACGGCCTCGGCTTCGAAGCCGCCGTGGTCAACCTGGTCCGCCCGGACGGGGACCTGGTGGTCGCCGCCGTCTGGGACGGCGCCGCGGAGGACAACGTCGAAGGCGGCATCGACAGCATGCTGGGCCAGGTCGGCTCCCGCGAGTCCTGGAACCGGCTGCTCAACGTGGGCGAGGTCTGGGGCTCCCTGGTCTTCGTCCCGCACGAGCGCAGCTGGGCCTGCAACCCGGACATCCCGGCCTGGGGCGGTACTTCCACCGGCGAGCTCACCCCGGTCGCATCGCCCTCCTTCGACCCCTGGCACCCCGACGACCTGCTGCTGGCGCCGATGTACAGCCTCGGCGGCGAACTGCTCGGCGTGCTGTCCGTGGACCGCCCGCGCAACGGCCGCAGACCCGGGCACTGGACCCGCGAGTCGCTGGAGATGTTCAGCCAGCAGGCCGGGATCGCCATCGGCAACGCCCGGCTGCGGGCCGAGATGCAGCGCGCCCTGATCCGGCTGGAACGCGAGCAGCACACGCTGCGCGCCAGCGAGGAGAGCTTCCGGCAGGCCTTCGAGTACGCGCCCAGCGGCATGGCCATCACCGAGCTGCACGGCGCCCAGCGCGGCAAGCTCACCCGGGTCAACGACGCCCTGTGCCGGCTGCTGGGACGCCCGAGGGCGTCACTGCAGAGGCAGGGCTTCGAGGACCTGGTGCACCCCGAGGACGAGGGCCTGCTGCGCCGGGTCTCCGCCGAGAACGGCCGCGCCGAGGTGCGGCTGGCCCGGCGGGACGGCGGCTACCAGTGGGTCTTCCTGCGCAACTCGGTGGTCGCCGACACCGAGGAGGGGGCCCGCTTCCTGCTCACCCATGTCGAGGACATCGAGGACCGCAAGCGCCATGAGCTGCAGCTGGTCCATCGGGCCAGCCATGACGCGCTGACCGGCCTGCCGAACGCGGCCGAGCTCAAGGCCCGGCTGCGGCTGCGGCTGTGCGAGCACCCCAAGGAGCCGGACGTCCGCGCGGTCATGGGGGCCGGGGGCGAGGACCACGCCTACAACCTGGCCGCCTACGGCGGCGGCGCCTACGACGGCGGTTTCGACCATGTCCACGCGGTGCTGCCGGAGGATCCCGCCGCCGAGGAGCGCGGGGGGCGCGGGCTCGCGGTGCTCTTCTGCGACCTGGACGGCTTCAAGTCGATCAACGACCGTTTCGGCCACGGCGCGGGCGACGCGGTGCTGATAGAGGTGGCCCGGCGGCTGCAGCACGTGGTCCGCGAGGGCGACACCGTGGCCAGGCTCGGCGGCGACGAGTTCGTGGTGCTGGCCGACGGCCTGGGCCGGGACGAGGCCAAGGATCTGGCCGGGCGGCTGCGCACCGCGATCATCCCGCCGATGCGGGTGGACGGGCGGGCGGTCCGGGTGGGTGTGAGTCTCGGCATCGGCTGGGCCGGCTGTGGCATGTCCATTGATGAAGTGCTGCACACCGCTGACGAGCGGATGTACCTGGAGAAGCGTGCCAGGGCGGGCGCCGCGAGCGGCGGAAACCGTTCACACCGGCGCGCGGGCTGACGCGGGGGCGCACTCGCTCCCCACAGCTTCCTGCTGTCCGGCACTTACCTGCGTGTCAGCCGGGGCGGGTAGTGTGCTCGGGATAAGGCGTGTCCGCCGACAACGGCGGTCGGGTGTGACGCCTGGTGTCGATCATGTAGCGTGACCCTTCCTCCGCTTGTGCGGGAGCGGATGGTCTTCCACTGCTGGGGAGTTGATATCTCGATGTCGCCCGAGAACCAAGGCGTGCCCGAGGACGACGACCCGTTCGCCTACCTGTACCGGGGCGAGGGCGCCGACGGGGGCGCCGCGCCGGAGACCGCGCCGCTTCCCGGCGTACCGCGCACCTCGTACCAGCACGCCACCCAGGTCGGCCGGACCCAGTACGGCCAGCCGCGGCCCCAACAGGGGCCCGGCCAGGGGCAGGTGCCCGGCCAGCCCGGCTACCAGGGCCAGTCGGTGTACGAGGACCAGCCGACCGCGCAGTACCGGGCGCCGGCCCAGGCCCCCGGCGGCTACCAGCCGCAGCAGCCCGGCTACCAGGCTGCCCAGCCCGGCTTCCAGCCTCCGCCGCCCGGCGGTCGGGCCGGTGCCCGGAGCGGCGGCGGACGCAGCGGCGGTCGCGGAGTGATGTACGGCACGGTCGCGGTGATCGCGGCCGTGGCGATCGGCATCGGTGTCGCGGTGTTCAGCAACAACGGCAAGCCGGTCGGGGCCAGTGCCGGCGCCGGCACCAGCGCGGCCGCCTCCACCGGCGCGTCGAGCCAGGGTTCGGACAGCGCCTCGCCCTCCGCCTCGGCCAGCGGGGCGCTCCCGACCCCTGCGGACGCGGACAAGCTGACGCTGGGCGGCGGCGCCACGGCGATGAACAACCACAAGGGTGCTTCCTCGGCGGACGGCGGCTTCGTGCCGCTCACCGCGCAGGGCCAGAGCATCACCTGGACCGTCACCGCCCCCGCCGACGGCACCTACTACCTGTGGGTGCACTACGCCAACGCCGGTGCCGACAGCGCGGCCACGATCACGGTCAACGGCACGGCGAAGAGCTCGCCGATGAACCTGAGGAACTTCACCAGCGCCAACGACTGGGACAAGGCCTGGCAGTCCTCCTGGACCCAGGTGACCCTGAAGTCCGGCAGCAACACCATCGTCATCAGCGACAGCGGCGCCGGTCAGGGCAATGTGAACATCGATCAGCTCGGGGTGACCAAGGACAAGACCCGTCCCTGGGCCTGAGGGATGTCCTGACGTCGAAGCCCCCTGCGGAGCAACCGCAGGGGGCTTCGACGCATGCAGAGCACCGGGGTCAGACCTGGGCCGGCGCCTGCAACCGCTCCGCGCCGACCACCCACTCGCCCCGGCGCATCACCGCCACCAACGCGTGGGCGTCGTCCAGGACCACCAGGTCGGCGTTCTTGCCGACCTCGATCGAGCCGACCCGGTCGGCCACCCCGAGCAGGCGCGCCGGGTTCAGCGAGAGCACCTGGGCCGCGCGGACCAGCGAGATCCCGTTCACGGCCACCGCGCGGCGGAAGGCCACGTCCAGGGTGAGCGTGCTGCCCGCGATGGAACCGCCCTCGACCAGCCGGGCCACGCCGTCCTCGACCCGGACCTGGAGCGGGCCGAGGGGGTAGAGCCCGTCGCCGAAGCCGGCCGCCGCCATGGCGTCGGTGATCAGCGCGACCCGGTCCAGGCCCGCGCCGGTCATGGCCAGGTCGATGACGGCGGGGTGCAGGTGCACGCCGTCGCCGATCAGCTCGACGGTGATCCGCTCGTCCTCCAGCAGCGCCACGATCGGCCCCGGGGCGCGGTGGCCGATCGCCGGCATCGCGTTGAACAGGTGCGTGGCCACGGTGGCGCCGGCCTCGATGCCCTGCCGCACCTTGTCGTAGTTGGCGTCGGTGTGGCCGATGGCCGCGATCACGCCCAGCTCCTTGAGCAGCCGGATCGACTCGATCCCGCCCTCCAGCTCGGGGGCCAGGGTGACCATCTTCGCGGTGCCGCGGGCGGCGTCCACCAACTTGCGCACCAGCGCCGGGTCCGGGTCGCGCAGCAGGTCGGGCTGGTGCGCGCCGCAGCGGTTGATGCTGATGAACGGGCCCTCGAAGTGCACCCCCGCCAGCAGCCCGTCCTCGACCAGCTCGCTGAGCACCGAGGCCTGTCGGCAGACCTCGTCGATCTCCCCGGTCACGGTGCTGGCGACGGTGGTGGTGGTGCCGTGCTCCAGGTGGGTCCGGGCCGCGACCAGCGCCTCCTCGGCGATGCCGGAGGCGTAGGAGGCGCCGCCGCCGCCGTGGACGTGGATGTCCACGAAGCCGGGGACGATGGTGTAGCCCTGGAGGTCGAGCGGAGGTGCCGTTCCGACCGGGAGGGTGGGGCTGCCGTCGGAGCTGCTGACGTCGGCGCCGCTGACATCCGAGATCCGACCGTTCTCGACGGTCAGCCGTCCGTTGTCGACGACGCCGGTGGGCAGGACGAGCCTGGCCCCGGTCAGCACAGTGCGGTCCGCGTTGCTCACGCGGTCACCTCCAGTGAGAGCAGATCCCAGGCGAGCAGCCCTGCGCCCAGGAATCCGGCGGTGTCTTTGAGCATCGCCGGTACGAGCGTGGGCGGCACCTGGAACGTGATCCGTTCCTGGAGCGCGGCACGCAGGGGTGTGAACAGCGTTTCTCCGGCCTCGGCGAGACCGCCGCCGAGGATCACGGTGCGGGGGTCCAGCAGACTCTGCACCACGATCAGGCCGTCGGCGAGGGCCGCGATCGCGTCGGCCCAGACCTGCTGGGCGCGCTTGTCGCCGGCCTCGACGGCGCGGGCGCAGTCGGCGGCGTCGGCGTCCGGGTCGCCGCTGGCCGCGGCCCAGGCCCGGGTCACGGCGGCGGCGGAGGCCAGGGTCTCCAGGCAGCCGCGGGCGCCGCATCCGCAGGGCGGTCCGTCGGGGCGGATCACGATGTGGCCGATCTCCCCGGCGTTGCCGTGGGCGCCGGCGTCGATCCGTCCGCCGATGCCGTAGCCGCCGGCTA
Source organism: Streptomyces sp. 846.5 (assembly GCF_004365705.1). Lineage (NCBI taxonomy): Bacteria > Bacillati > Actinomycetota > Actinomycetes > Kitasatosporales > Streptomycetaceae > Streptomyces > Streptomyces sp. 846.5. The sequence goes on along the minus strand of NZ_SOBN01000001.1, from coordinate 3,586,651 downwards.
TCCCGGTGCCCAGGGCGACGAAGAAGAACCGGTCCGCGCCCTTGCCGGCGCCGATCCGGCCCTCGGCGAAGGCCCCGGTACGGACGTCGTGGCCGAGCACCACCGGCAACGGCTCCCCGTGGTCGGAGAGCCGTTCGCCGAGCAGCCGCCGCAGCGGCAGGTCGCGCCAGCCCAGGTTGGCGGAGAACAGGGCGATGCCCTGCTCCTCGTCGATGGTCCCGGGCACGGCGACGCCGGCGGCCGCCGCGGCGGTGCCGTAGCGGCGCAGGCCCTCGTCGCGCAGGTGCGCGGCGAAGTCCAGGATGCCGGCGACGACCGCGTCGGTGCCCTGCTCCCTGCCGGTCGGACGGCGCTCCACATGGAGCAGGGTGCCGTCCTGGGCGACGAGTGCGGCTTTCATGCCGGTCCCGCCGACATCGAGTGCGATGACGTGCTTCACGGGGGACAGTCTCCCTTTCCAGGGGAGTAGAGGTCTAGTCCAGTTTGCGGATTGGTCTGGTCCAACACGGAACTGGGCCGAAATCGGGGGATTTGTTGCCGTGCCACTACCGAACGTCACCCGGCAGTGTCACCGTCCTGAGCTGCACGGATGCCGATTCGGCCCGCGCTGTGGTCTAGACCAAGTGGAACCGCAGGTCACGGGCCTGTCGATTCCGCAAGGCTGTTCCACAAAATTCATCAGGAGAACCTGCGCGATCGTCACTGTAGGACATCTGGATGCCGTCCAGGGCGCGATGGCTGAGGGATATTCAGACCTTTTGCCCGGATTGTCGTTGCAAGGGCTGCAACGAAGTCCAGCGATTCGGTAAATGGTGTAGACCTCTTGTGCGACGCGTGGCCAGACTGACCGACACAACAGGGACGGCAGATCTCGAGGCACCACTGCCGACCTTGGACTCACATTCGGACCCGGCCAGGACCGGGTTCGCATCTGCGAAGGCGGTAGTTCCAGTGAAGCGTCGTTTGCTTGCACTCTCTGCGCTCGGTGTCGCGGGCGTGATGGCCCTCTCGGCCTGTAGCAGCAGTTCCAAGTCGTCCGGGTCGAGCGCCAGCGGCAACGTCACCCTCAAGCTGCTCGCCCCCGACTACGGCACCGCCGGCGGCCCGGACAGCTCCCAGACGTACTGGCAGGGCATCGCCGACGACTTCCACAAGGCGAACCCGACCATCACCGTCCAGGTGACGACCGTCGCCTGGACCAACTGGGACCAGGTCGGCACCCAGCTGCAGAACAAGCAGTACCCGGACATCCTGCTCGGCGATGCGCCGCAGGAGCTGGCCGCGAGCAACCTGCTCTACCCGCTGACCGACGTGATGTCGGCGAGCACCATCAGCAACCTGATCCCCGTGTTCGCCAAGCAGGAGGACTCCAACGGCGTCGCCTACGGCGCCCCGTTCACCACCAGCTCCCGTGCGCTGTTCTACAACAAGAAGCTCTTCGCCGCGGCCAAGATCGCCTCCCCGCCGAAGACCTGGGCCGACATCCAGACCGACGCCGCCAAGATCAAGGCGCTGGGCAACGGCACCATCGGCTACGGCCTGCCGCTCGGGCCCGAGGAGGCCCAGGCCGAGTCCTTCCTGTGGATGCTGGGCAACGGCGGCGGCTACGTCGACGCCTCCGGCAAGTACGCCATCAACTCGGCGGCCAACATCGAGACCTTCAAGTTCCTGACCCAGCTGGTCAAGGCGGGCGACACCGAGCCCAGCCCGGCGACCGTGAACCGCACCAAGGACACCTGGGCGGCGTTCGCCGACGGCACCGTGGGCATGGCCGGCGGCTCCGGCGCGCTGATCCCGTCCATCACCAAGGCCGGCAAGCTGACCAAGGCCGACTACGGTGTCACCACCATGCCCGGCAAGACCGGCCCGCTGACCCAGGCCCTCGCGGTCCACGACGACGTCACCGCGTTCAAGGCCGGCGGCCACGCGGCCCAGATCAAGCAGTTCCTGGACTTCGCCTACGCCGACAAGTACCAGATCCAGTTCGACAACGAGTACTCGCTGCTGCCCGCCACGACCAGCGCGTCCCAGTCGCTCTCGGCCTCGGACCCGGTCGCGGCCGGCTTCCTGGCCACCGTCCCCAACGCGGTGGTCTACCCGTCCAACTCCAACTGGAACACGGTGAAGACCAAGATCCAGCAGACCATCGGCACCGCGGCCCAGGGCACCGACCCCGCCACGGTCCTCGGCTCCCTGCAGACCTTCGCCAGCAACAACTAGCCAACAACAACTAGTCCGTCCGCACGAAGTCAATCCGCACTGCCGCGGCCGGCGCAGCGAGTCCTCTCGCTGCGTCGGCCTCCGGCGCGCACCGCATGGAGAAGACCATGACGCAAACGACTCAGGCCGGCGTGCGGGGGTCGGCTCCCGACCCGGGTGGGGCACCACGCCGGCAACCGCGCCGCACCGGGGCACTGGTACGGGCGCTGGCGCCGCTGCCCTGGATCGGACCGGCCATCGGCCTGATCCTCTTCGTGGTGATCTGGCCGGTCATCGCGATGTTCCAGACCTCCCGCGAGCACTACTCCTCACTGGGTGTGCTGATCGGCTCCGCGGGCTGGAACAACTTCACCAGACTCTTCGCCGAGGCCGACCTCGGCGGAGTCGTCGTGCGCACGGTCATCTGGGTCGTCGCAGTCGTCGGGATGACGGTGCTGATCTCGCTGGGCGTCGCCCAGCTGTTCAACAAGGAGTTCCCGGGCCGCCGGTTCGCCCGCTGGGCCCTGATCGCCCCTTGGGCCGCCTCCGTGGTGATGACCTCGATCATCTTCAAGTGGATGCTGGACCCCAACAACGGCGTCGTCTACGTCCTGCTGAAGCAGCTCGGCGTGGTCAAGAACTTCAACACCAACGACACCAACTGGCTCGGCGACCCGACCACCGCGTTCTGGTGCGCGGTGTTCGTCGCGGTCTTCGTCTCCATCCCGTTCACCACCTACGCCCTGCTGGCCGGCCTGCAGGCAGTCCCGTCCGACGTCTACGAGGCGGCCAAGCTCGACGGCGCCAACCCGCTGCGGACCTACTGGTCGATCACCCTGCCGCTGCTGCGCCCCGCGCTGCTGGTGGCGGCGCTGATCAATGTGATGAACGTCTTCAACTCCTTCCCGATCATCTGGGAGTTGAGCGGCGGCGGCCCCGGCAGCCAGTCGGCGACCACCACGATCTTCATGTACCAGCTCAAGCAGTCGAGCATCGGCGAGGCCGCGGCGATGTCGGTGGTCAACTTCGGCTTCATCATCGTGATCGTCCTGCTGTTCCTGCGGGCGTCCAAGTGGAACTCCGCGGAGGACTGACATGACCACCCAAACCATCGCCGCCCCCGCGCGGTCCGCCCGGGGGGCCGCTCCGCGCCGCAACCTGCCGCGGCTGAGGACGGTTGTCCTCGCGGGCAGCGCCTATGTGATCGGCCTCATCTTCCTGCTGCCGTACCTGGAAATGGTCATCACGGCGCTGCGTCCGGCCGGGGAGATCAAGGACCGCAACTACCTGCCGCACCACTTCGACTTCTCCAACTTCACCAACATCTGGTCCACCGGGCTCGGCACCAACCTGTCTGTGAGCCTGGAGATCGCGGTCGGCTCCACCGCGCTGGTGCTGCTGGTGGCGATCCCGGCCGCGTACTACACCGCGCGGCGCGACTTCCGCGGCAAGAAGCTGTTCCTGCTGCTGGTGCTGATCACCCAGATGTTCCAGCCCACCGCGATGATCGTCGGCATCTACCGCGAGTTCCTCACCTTCAACATGATCGACTCGGTCTGGGCGCTGATCCTGGTGAACGCCGGGTTCAACATGGCCTTCGCGGTGTGGATCCTGAACGCCTACTTCGGCGCGATCCCCAAGGAGATCGAGGAGGCCGCGGTCGTCGACGGCTGCAGCCGGGTCGGCGCGATGTTCCGGGTGATCATCCCGCTGGCGATGCCCGGCATCGTCACCGCGCTCATCTTCACCTTCATCGCGGCGTGGAACGAGTTCATCGTCGCACTGACCTTGATCTCGTCCCTGGACAAGCAGCCGCTGACGGTCAAGACGTCCGACTACATCGGCCAGTACTCCACCGACTGGCAGCACCTGTTCGCCGGCTCGGTGATCGCCACCATCCCGGTGATCATCCTGTTCGCGCTGATCGAGGGCAAGGTCGTCTCCGGGCTGACTTCCGGGTCGGTGAAGTAGCGGAACGGCGAAGCGCGGGCCCCGGCAGTCGCCGGGGTCCGCGCTTTCGTGTCGGCTCGTCAGCCGAGGGTGATGTGGTAGGCCTTCCGGAGGGTCTCGTGGACCGTCCAGACCGTCTTGTCGCCCTCGCGGAGCACGCAGGCGTCGCCGGGGCCGACGTCGAAGGTGTCGCCTCCCTCGACGGCGATCGTCGCCCGGCCGCTGACAACGACGAACAGCTCGTTGGCCTCGGTGTCGCTCACCGTGCCCGGGGTGATCTGCCAGATCCCGCGGATCTGCTGGCCGTCCTCCGACTCCCACAGGACCTTGCCGGAGACCTCGGGACTGCCCGCGAGAATCTGCGACGGGTCGAGCGGGTCGGGCTCCAGGTCGGCGTCCGGGACGTGTACGGCGAAGCTCATGCTGCTCATGGCCTCGACGCTAGCCGCCGGGGGCGTCGGCCGGGGAGCGGCACTGTGTGTCGTACCCGGGCGGCAGAATGACAGGTCGTATCGTCATACGGAGCGGAAGGGCTGGGCGGGTGGACGAACTCACCGATCGGGATCGCGCCGTCCTGGCGCTGGAGGCTCGCGCCTGGCGGACGCCTGGGGCGAAGGAAGCGGCGATACGGGAGCAGCTGGGACTGGCGCCGGTGCGGTACTACCAGGTGCTGAACGGTCTGTTGGACCGGCCTGCGGCTTTGGCGTACGACCCGGTGCTGGTCAATCGGCTGCGACGGCTGCGGGAGGCGCGGCGGGCTCGTCGTTAGCGGGTTTGTGCAGGTGGTGCATGGTTTGTCGCGCAGTTCCCCGCGCCCCTGGGGGGCTGCAACTGGGCCAGTTGCATGTGCTCAGGCGCGCGGGGAACCCGTCAGGTCAGTGCACGGGGGCGGGGCAGGTGGCGGTCTGGGTGGTGAGGTCCCAGCACATCTTGGCGTCGTTGAAACCGCCGGTGGCGTTGGCGGTGTAGTAGTCGACCTCGATGGCGGTGTAGTGGAAGGCGACCGATTCCTGGGGGATCGAGCCGGAGGCTCCGGAGAACTGGTCCGAGGTGACGGAGACTCCGCCCAGCGTGATCTTCGTCGTGGCGTGGGTGGCCCCGGCGGGTGTGAGGACCAGTGCCACGCCCTTGCTCAGGGTCGCCTGGGTGACCACGCGCTGGTGCAGGAAGACGGTGACCGGGTCGACGCTTCGGTTGATCACGAGGTCGGCGAAGGTCGCCTTGCCCCGGGCCGTCGGGACGGCGGCGCCGCCGCTGTAGCTCAGCACGGCGCTGACGTGGCTGGGCGAGTCGGGCATGACCAGCGTGGAGGTGAGGGGAGTGCCGGTCACGGCCGGCGAGATCGCGGACTTGGCGGTGGGAGTGGTCGTCCCGGCGGCGGCGGTTGCCCAGGTGGCGCCGGTCAGCACGGTGGCCAGGGCCAGCGCGAGCGCGGCCCGCTTCTTTGTTCTGTTCACTTGTTCGGTGATCCTTGTCTGTCCGCTGTCCCGTCGGGTCAGGGATCAGTGAACCAGGCTTTCGAACAACTGCCCTGACGATCCGCCAGATTGGTCTGGGCCAACAAACAGGCAGAATGTACACATGGCTCTTCCCGAACCCACGTCCCCCGCCGGCGAAGCCGGTCTCACTGCGATCAGGAAGAACCCGGGGCGCGCCGTCGCGGCCTTCGACTTCGACGGCACCCTGGCGCCGATCGTCGCCGACCCCGAGCAGGCGCGGGCCCACCCCGGTGTGGTCCCCGCGCTGGCGCGGCTCGCGCCGCGGCTCGCCGCGGTGGCCGTGGTGACCGGCCGCCCCGCGGCCACGGCCGTGGAGTACGGCGGGTTCGGCGGGGTCCCTGGTCTGGAGCACCTGACCGTGCTGGGCCAGTACGGCCTGGAGCGCTGGGACGCCGCGACCGGCGAGCTGCGGACCCCCGAGGAGCTGCCGGGCGTCACCGCGCTGCGTCGGGAGCTGCCCGGTCTGCTGGCCGACGCGCCGGACGGGGTGTGGCTGGAGGACAAGGGCCACGCCCTCGCCGTCCACACCCGCCGCACCGCCGACCCCGACGCCGTGCTCGCCGCGTTGGACGCGCCGCTGCGGGCCGCCGCCGCCCGGCACGGGCTCGCGGTCGAGCCGGGGCGGATGGTGCTGGAGCTGCGGCCCCCGGGGATGGACAAGGGCGTCGCCCTCACCGCCTTCCTCCGCGAGCACGACGCCGCCTCGGTGCTCTACGCCGGTGACGACCTCGGCGACCTCGCCGCCTACGACGCGGTCGACGCGCTGCGCGCCGCGGGTACGGTCGACGGCCTACTCGTGTGCAGTGCGCCCACGACCGGCGAGCCCCCGGTCCGGGTCATCGCCGAACGGGCCGATCTGGTGGTGACCGGCCCCGAGGGCGTCGTAGCCCTCCTCGAAGCGCTGGCCGACGCCCTGGGCTGCTGACCGGCTCATCCGGTTCGTAGGCTGACCATCTGTCAACGAAGGGACTTCTGCCGGATAACAGTGCCGTTTCAAGCGCTCCGGCGCGACTCCTGAGGCGCTACCTTCCCGAGTGACGCATGGGGGTAGCGACGATGGAATGGAACGTACCCGGGTATCGGGACACCCGGGAGCTGGGCGCAGGAGCGAGCGGGCGCGTCGTACTGGCGCTGCACGAGGAGACCGGCACGCCGGTCGCCATCAAGTACCTGGGGGAGGAGCTGCGGCTCGACCCGGACTTCCTGGAGGAGTTCCGCGGCGAGGCGCGGCTGCTGGGCGACCTCGACACACCGCATGTGGTGCGGCTGTGGGAGTACGTGGAGGGCCCGCGGGGCGCCGCGATCGTGATGGAGCTGGTCGACGGCATCGCCCTGCGGGCGCTGCTGCGGCAGGCCGGGGCGACCGGCCCGGAGGCCGCGCTGGTGGTGCTCAAGGGCTCGCTGCTGGGCCTGGCCGCAGCCCATGGGATGGGGGTGGTGCACCGGGACTACAAGCCGGAGAACGTCCTGGTCGCCGCTGACGGCTCGTCCAAGCTGGTCGACTTCGGCATCGCGGTGCGCAACGGCGACGCCGGGAGCGTCGCCGGCACCCCGCCCTACATGGCGCCCGAACAGTGGGCCGGCGACCCGGCCTCGGCGGCCGCCGACGTCTATGCCGCCACGGCCACCTTCTTCGAGTGCCTCACCGGCCACCGCCCCTATCCGGGCACGGAGTTCGCCGAGCTGGTGGTGCAGCACACCACCGCGCCGATTCCGGACGAGGAGGCGCCCGAGCCGGTCCGCCCGCTGATCCGGCGCGGCCTGGCGAAAACGGCGGACGAGCGGCCGGACAGCGCGGCGGAGTTCGTCGCCGAGCTGGAGGCGGTCGCGGGCACGGCCTACGGCGCGGACTGGGAGGAGCGGGGCCAGCGGAAGCTCGCCGCGCTGGCGGCACTGCTGCCGCTGCTGTTCCCCTCGGCGGGGGGCCTGCCGGACGGCACGACGGCGCTGGCGAAGACCACGCTGGGCGAGGGGCCCGGCGCGGGGCTCGGCGGGGGCCTCGCAGGGCGCATCATCCGTAAGCGGGTGCTGGTCGCGGGCCTCACGGGCGGCGTCCTCCTGGGCCTCTTCGGCGGGGGCTACGCCTCCGGCGTCATAGGTGGCAGCTCCACCACCACGGTGGCCGACCCGGCCCCCATCGTCGTCACCAGCGTCTCGCCGTCCGCCCCGCCGGTGACGGTCACCCTTCCCTCCGGCACTCCCACCCCTTCGGCCTCGGCCTCTGCCACACCCTCACCCACGGCTTCGGCCTCTGCGACCACCCCGACCACCGCCCCACCGACCACAACGACCCCGACCTCGGCCCAACCCACCACAGCCGCCCCGACCACCACCAAGCCGACCACCGCCCCACCCACGACGGCGCCACCCACGACCGCCCCGCCGACCACCGCTCCGCCCACCACGGCCCCGCCGGTCGTCACCCATGTCACGGATCTGACCTTCGATGTCTTCTCGGTGAATGCGAACTACCTGGGGGATGCCGTGGCCAATCTCTCGACCGACGGCACCGGCCCGGTCACGGTGACGGTCAGCTGGTTCGTCAGCCCCGCAACGGGGGCGGGCAACAAGGTCCTTCAGAGTCAGACGCTGACGCTCTCCGGCAAGACCCGCTATGTGCGCGTCGCCTTCGCTCCGTACCAATTCAGTCGTGAGTACTGCAACTCCAACATGGGGGCGCAGCTCAGCAGCCCCACATCGCAACTGAGTCCGAGTACCAGCAGCTTTGAAGGGTGCCCGATCGGATGAACCCATACGACGAACCGCAGGACGCGCCACCACCCGACAGACGGACCATGCACCTCCGCGGGTTCGGGGAGGCGCCGGCGCCGGACACCGGGACGGTGCATCTCGGGGGGTATACCGCTGCGGCGGGGTTCGAGGCGGCGCCGTCGGTGTTCGCGCCGGTGCCGCCTCCGGAGGAGGAGGTCTCGGCGGAGAGCCTGATCCGGTTCGGGCCCGGGGTGCCCGACCCCAGGACCGCGCGGACCATCGACGTGTGGCAGGGCAACGCCCCCGGCCCGGAGGCCCCAGCCCACCGCGGTCCCACCGAGGAGAAGCGGCGCCGCCCCGGGCGCTACCTCCTGGCGGGCCTGGTGCTGCTCGCCGTCGTGGGCTTCCTGCTCTGGCAGCACTTCGCCACCCCGGTGTCGATCAGTTCGGTGACAGTGTCCGCGGCGAAGCCCAGTCTGACCTGCGGCCAGACCGAGCTGATCACCGCGACCCTGCACACCAACGGCGGGTCCGGCACGGTCCACTACCAGTGGGTCCGCAGCGACGGCACCGTCAGCGGCGCGCTGACGCAGTCCGTCGCGTCCGGGGTGCGCCAGGTGCAGCTCCCGCTGCGGTGGACCGTGACCGGGCAGGGCGACTTCCAGGGGACGGCGACGCTGAAGATCACCTCGCCCGGCTCCGCCACCGGCACCGCCGTCTTCAACTACTCCTGCAGCTGATCGTCCTTCAGGGCCTGGTACTGCTCCAGGAACCAGGCCGACGGGGGCAGCGCCGTGCCCGCCGCCGCCAGCCGCTTGCAGCGGTCGGCGCGCTCCGCCGCGGGCATGGTGAGCGCCGTGTGCAGGGCCTCCGCCGTGGCGATGATGTCGTACGGGTTGACGGTGACGGCGTCGTCGCCGAGCTCCTCGAACGCGCCGGCCTCCCGGGACAGCACCAGCGCGCAGCCCTCGTCGGAGACCACCGGGACCTCCTTGGCGACCAGGTTCATCCCGTCCCTGATCGGGTTGACCAGGGCCACGTCGGCGAGACGGTACGCGGCGAGGGAGCGGGCGAAGTCGTCGTCGACCTGGAGCAGGACGGGCTGCCAGGTCGGGGTGCCGAACTCGTCGTTGATCTCCAGGGCGGTGCGCAGCACCGAGGCGGTGTACTCGCGGTACTCCGGCAGGTCGTGCCGTGAGGGATAGGCGAAGGCGATGTGGACGACCCGGTCCAGCCACTCGGGGCGGGTCCGCAGCAGGTGCCGGTAGGCGTGCAGGCCGCGGACGATGTTCTTGGACAGTTCAGTGCGGTCGACCCTGACGATGGTGCGCCGGTCGCCCACGGCCTCGCGCAGCGCGGCGAGCCGGGAGTCGACGTCGGGCCGGTGGGCCCGCTCGCGCAGGAAGTCGCCGTCGGCGCCCAGCGGGTGCACGCCGAGCACCGTGGTCCGGCCGTCGTGGGTGACCGTCATCGCGCGCCGGTCGACCTCTGCGCCGAGGACGGCCTCGCAGCAGTCGGCGAAGGCCGAGGCCCAGCGGCGGGTGAGGAACCCGGCCCGGTCCGCGCCGAGGATGCCGACCAGCACGTCCCTGGCGATGTCGTCGGGCAGCAGCCGGTAGTAGTCCGGCGGGGCCCAGGGGGTGTGCGAGAAGTGGCCGATCCGCAGGTCCGGACGCAGCTTGCGGAGCAGCCGGGGTGTCAGTGACAGGTGGTAGTCCTGGACCAGCACGGTCGCCCCGGGCGCCGCGGCCTCGGCCAGGGCCTCGGCGAAGGCCGTGTTGTAGGCCTCGTAGGAGGCCCACTCGCGACGGAAGGAGGCGCCGAAGGCGGGCGTGGTCGGGGTGTTGTAGATCAGGTGGTGGACGAACCACAGGGTGGAGTTGGCGATGCCGTTGTAGGCGCGGGCGAAGGTGGCCGCGTCGATGTCCAGCATGCGTACGGACGGGTCGCCCAGCTTGCCCTGCCGGGTCGCGGCGCGGTCGCCCTCGGTGAGCGCGGCGCAGACCCACACCGACTCGACGTCGTCGCCGATGGCGCTGAGGCCGGAGACCAGCCCGCCGCCGCCCCGGCGGGGCGTCAGCGTGCCGTCGTCCTCCACCGTGAAGGAGATGGGTCCGCGGTTGGAGGCGAGCAGAATCCGTGCCTGGTGCGATGGGGACGGGCGTGCGTTGACCATGATGCAGAGCCTTGCCTGTGCGGAGTGGGGTCAAACGTCCCGGCCGGTCAGCGTGGCGATCGGCGGGCGGTCGAGGGTCGAGAGGTCGACCGTGGTGGGGGTGAATCCGGACGCGGTCCGGGTGAACTGGGTGAGGGTGGGGCTGGCCAGGTCCTCGGCCGCCTTCAGCCGGTTGCTGCGGGTGAGCCGGTCCAGGGCGGTGAGCTGGATGGTGGCCGCCATTCGGCCCAGGGCCTGGGAGTCCTGGTGCCGGTGGTGCCGTACGCCCACGTCCACCTGGGCCAGCGCGTCCAGACCGGCCAGCTCCAGGGCGTCCACCAGCAGGCCCAGCTCCACGCCGTAGCCGGTGGGGAAGGGCAGCTGTTCCAGCAGGCTGCGCCGGGCCGCGTACTCGCCGCCGAGCGGCTGGACGAAGCCGGCCAGCAGCGGCCAGTAGAGGTTCAGCAGCGGGCGGGCGACCAGCTCGGTGACCCGGCCGCCGCCGGCCGGGATGCTGCCGGTGTCGGTCTCCAGCGGCCGGTCGTACATGGCCTTGACGAAGGCCACGTCGGGATCGGTGAGCAGCGGGCCGATGATCCCGGAGACGAAGGCGGGGTCGAACTCGCGCAGGTCGGCGTCGATGAAGCAGACCAGGTCGCCGCTGGTCACCAGCAGTGAGCGCCAGAGCACCTCGCCCTTTCCGGGCAGGGCCGGCAACTCGGGGAGTATCGAGTCCCGGTGCACCACCCTGGCCCCGGCGGCGGCCGCCGCCTGTCCGGTGCGGTCGGTGGAGCCGGAGTCGACCACGACCAGCTCGTCCACCAGCGGCACGGCCTCCATCAGCTCGCGCCGGATGGTGGCGACGATCCCGCCGACGGTCGCCTCCTCGTCCAGCGCGGGCAGCACCACGCTGACGGTGGCGCCGCTCGCCCGCTTGGCGGCGAGCAGCTCCGGCAGTGGTCGGTCGGCGGCCGCCCAGGAGCGGCGGCGCAGCCAGTCGGCGACCTCGTCAAGCACGGGACTCCATTCCTCGGACTTTGGTCCAGCTGGTGATACCGGAGCTTCGGCGGTACCGGGTGTCTCGCCTCGCGGACAACCAGTGATCGGTGGGCGGGGCTTCGGTTACAGTCTTGGGGACGACATGTAGCCGCCGCACGGCGGGGCAGTCACCCGCTCCATCATGGAGCCCGCGCAGTGGACGTCGACCAGCTGCGGGTTTCATGGGGGCGCGGGGGGTTGCTCCCCGAACAGTTGGAGTCAACTGTCGCCATCACAAATGCCTTCCGGCAGTGCCCGCAGCCAGCTGCGGCGCCCGGATCGCCATAGAGCTCATCCAGAGGGACTGAGGGAACGGCCCGTTGAAGTCCCGGCAACCCTCCTGCCAGATAAAGCCGCAGCTCAAGCTGTTGAGGCCCTGGTGGGGAAGGTGCCAATTCCGTCCTGCGGCGAGACGCGCCGCGGGGAAGATGAGGAGAGAGGGCCTCGCCATCATGGCTGCTGTAACCACTGAGTCCGTTGTGACCGCCGAATCCTTCGGGCCTGCCGTCGCGCTGTCCTGCCGCGAGTGCGGCGCGCGCACCCCGCTCGCCCCGGACTTCGCCTGTACCGAGTGCTTCGGACCCCTTGAGGTGGCCTACGAGCTGCCCACCGGTGACCCCGAGGCACTGCGCGCCCGGATCGAGGCGGGCCCCACCAACATCTGGCGCTACGCGCCGCTGCTGCCGGTCTCCGCCGACGTGGCCTCCCGGCCCAGCCTCAACCCCGGCTGGACCAAGCTGGTCAAGGCCGACAACCTGGCCCGCGAGCTGGGCGTCACCGGCGGCCTGTACGTCAAGGACGACTCCGGCAACCCGACCCACTCCTTCAAGGACCGCGTGGTCGCGATCGCCGTCGAGGCGGCCCGCACCTTCGGCTTCACCACCCTCTCCTGCTCCTCCACCGGCAACCTGGCCGGCGCGGTCGGCGCGGCCGCGGCCAGGACCGGGCTGCGCTCGTGCGTGTTCATTCCGCACGACCTGGAGCAGGGCAAGATCGTGATGGCTGCCGTGTACGGCGGCGAGCTGGTCGGCATCCAGGGCAACTACGACGACGTGAACCGCTTCTGCTCGGAGCTGATCGGCGACCCGGCCGGCGAGGGCTGGGGCTTCGTCAACGTGAACCTCCGTCCGTACTACGGCGAGGGCTCCAAGACCCTGGCGTACGAGATCTGCGAGCAGCTCGGCTGGCGGCTGCCGGACCAGATCGTGATCCCGATCGCCTCGGGCTCCCAGCTGACGAAGATCGACAAGGGGCTCAAGGAGCTGATCGCCCTCGGCCTGGTCGAGGACAAGCCCTACAAGATCTTCGGTGCCCAGGCCGAGGGCTGCTCCCCGGTCTCGGTGGCCTTCAAGTCCGGACGCGACGTGATCCGGCCGCAGAAGCCCGACACCATCGCCAAGTCGCTGGCCATCGGCAACCCGGCCGACGGCCCGTACGTCCTGGACATCTGCCGGCGCACCGGCGGCGCGGTCGAGGATGTGAACGACGAGCAGGTGGTGGACGCGATCAAGCTGCTGGCCCGGACCGAGGGCATCTTCGCGGAGACCGCCGGCGGGGTGACCGTCGGCGTGCTGCAGAAGCTGATCAAGAACGGCCTGCTCGACCCGGCCGCCGAGACCGTGGTCCTCAACACCGGCGACGGTCTGAAGACCCTGGACGCGGTGGAGCCCACCACCGGCCTGTCCGCCACCATCCGCCCCACCCTTGACTCGTTCCGAGAGGCTGGCCTCGCATGAGTGTCTCCGTCCGCATCCCGACCATCCTCCGTACCTACACCGGCGGCGCCGCCGAGGTCGCGGCCGAGGGCGCCACCCTCGCCGCGGTCATCGACGACCTGGAGGCCAACCACACCGGCATCCGCGGCCGGATCCTCGACGACAGCGGCAAGCTGCGCCGCTTTGTGAACGTGTATGTGAACGAGGACGACGTGCGCTTTGCGGATGGCCTGGAAACGGCCACTCCGGACGGCGCCGGCGTCTCGATCATTCCCGCCGTCGCGGGTGGCTGAAATTCGACGCGGTAATCGCGGGCGGGCCGGGACGTCCCTTCGGGGGCGGTCCCGGCTTTCGCTTCGCCGCTGATGTGCGCCGGCTGTGTCCGTGTGCGGCGCCGCGCTCCGGGAGAGGTAGAGTGGCTTCCGGTTACCCCTGTTGCTGCATGGCCAATCCCCACATGTCCCGTTGTCTGAGGCGGCGGTGGGCGCAGAGCTGTCACTGGGGCGTCAGAAATTCTTAAGCGATATGACGCATAGGTCCGCTATGTCTGGGTCATTTTGCCAAGCTTTGTTGCGATAACCATCGCTCCGCCCCATAAGGCCTCCCAAGAATTCCCTCACTTATGCCCTGTTGCGGAGGGCACCCGAGTGGATACATTCAGCGTCGGTTGAAGCGTTGCGTGCGGCGTGGCGCTTCGGTCCGGTCCGCGGAGTGCGGACCGTGAAAGGGCCAGTAATAGGGGAGTTTGGAATGGCTCAGGGCACCGTCAAGTGGTTCAACGCGGAGAAGGGGTACGGCTTCATCGCGGTCGACGGTGGTGCGGACGTGTTCGTCCACTACAGCGCGATCCAGATGGACGGGTACCGGTCGCTCGAAGAGGGCCAGCGGGTCGAGTTCGAGATCTCGCAGGGTCAGAAGGGTCCGCAGGCGGACATGGTCCGCGTGGTGTGACCGCTCGGTGAGCGATCGCTGACTAGTGACAGGACCGGCCGAGCCTCGTTCCGAACGAAGCACAACGCAGGTCTTCCGGTAGGCCCGCACCCCCTCGGGGTGCGGGCCTACCGGCGTCCGGGGGCGGTTCACGGGAGTCCCTGACCATCCATCTGCTTGCACTCAAGGGGGCAGAGTGCTAATCATTGGCGTTAGCACTCTGAGGTAGAGAGTGACAACGGGCCGGGTAGGTGAGGCCCCGGACGCGGCGGGAAGTGACCGCCGCAGGCCGGGTCCGTCCGTCGCGGGCGCCAGCGCGGTCCACACGCAGCCACCCTGTCCGGGAGGACCACTTCCATGGCCAAGATCATTGCGTTCGACGAGGAAGCTCGTCGCGGCCTTGAGCGCGGGATGAACCAGCTCGCCGACGCTGTCAAGGTCACGCTCGGCCCCAAGGGCCGCAACGTCGTCCTGGAGAAGAAGTGGGGCGCCCCCACGATCACCAACGACGGTGTCTCCATCGCCAAGGAGATCGAGCTCGAGGACCCGTACGAGAAGATCGGTGCCGAGCTCGTCAAGGAGGTCGCCAAGAAGACGGACGACGTCGCGGGCGACGGCACCACCACCGCCACCGTGCTCGCCCAGGCCCTCGTGCGCGAGGGTCTGCGCAACGTCGCCGCCGGCGCCAACCCGATGGCGCTGAAGCGCGGCATCGAGAAGGCCGTCGAGGCCGTCTCCGCCCAGCTCCTGGAGCTGGCGCAGGACGTGGAGACCAAGGAGCAGATCGCCTCCACCGCCTCCATCTCCGCCGCCGACCCGCAGATCGGCGAGCTCATCGCCGAGGCGATGGACAAGGTCGGCAAGGAAGGCGTCATCACCGTCGAGGAGTCGCAGACCTTCGGCCTGGAGCTTGAGCTCACCGAGGGCATGCGCTTCGACAAGGGCTTCATCTCCGCCTACTTCGCCACCGACCTGGAGCGTATGGAGACCTCGTTCGAGGACCCGTACATCCTGATCGCCAACTCCAAGATCGGCGGGGTCAAGGACCTGCTCCCGATCCTGGAGAAGGTCATGCAGTCCGGCAAGCCGCTGCTGATCATCGCCGAGGACGTCGAGGGCGAGGCCCTGTCGACCCTGGTCGTCAACAAGATCCGCGGCACCTTCAAGTCCGTCGCCGTCAAGGCCCCGGGCTTCGGCGACCGCCGCAAGGCCATGCTCGGCGACATCGCCATCCTCACCGGTGGCACGGTCATCTCCGAGGAGGTCGGCCTCAAGCTGGAGAACGCCGGTCTGGAGCTGCTCGGCCGCGCCCGCAAGGTCGTCATCACCAAGGACGAGACCACCATCGTCGACGGTGGCGGCGAGAGCGACCAGGTCGCCGGCCGGGTCAACCAGATCCGCGCCGAGATCGAGAACAGCGACTCGGACTACGACCGCGAGAAGCTCCAGGAGCGCCTGGCGAAGCTCGCGGGCGGCGTGGCCGTCATCAAGGCCGGCGCCGCGACCGAGGTCGAGCTCAAGGAGCGCAAGCACCGCATCGAGGACGCCGTCCGCAACGCGAAGGCCGCCGTCGAGGAGGGCATCGTCGCCGGTGGTGGCGTTGCGCTGCTGCAGGCCGGGATCGTCTTCGACAAGCTGGAGCTCGAGGGTGACGAGGCCACTGGCGCCAACATCGTCAAGGTCGCCCTTGAGGCCCCGATCAAGCAGATCGCCTTCAACGCCGGCCTTGAGGGCGGCGTCGTGGTGGAGAAGGTGCGCAACCTTCCGGCCGGTCACGGCCTGAACGCTGCCACCGGCGAGTACGTGGACCTGATCGCGGCCGGCATCATCGACCCGGCCAAGGTCACCCGCTCCGCCCTGCAGAACGCGGCCTCCATCGCCGCGCTCTTCCTCACCACCGAGGCGGTCATCGCCGACAAGCCCGAGAAGGCCGGTGCCCCCGCGGGCGGCGGCATGCCGGGTGGCGACATGGACTTCTGATCCTCCGGATCAGTTGTCTGACCCTGCTCCATTGCGAGGCGGTCCTCCCCGTCAAGGGGAGGGCCGCCTCGCGGCATCATGGACGGTATGGATGCAGAGACCGTTGAAGCCGCACTGCACAGCGCCCGGGCCGGGGTGCTGCGCGACCTGACCACCCGCGACATCGCCGACGCCGGGGTCGTCTCCCTGCTGGAGGACGCAGTCGCCCAGCGGCGCTGGTGGGTGGAGCAGTGGCCGGACGGCGCCGGGTTCCTGCTGGGGCTGGTCGCCCAGGACATCCAGGACGCCCTGCTGGACTCCTACGGCCGCTGGCCGCTGTGCGGGTCCTGCGCGGTCGAGGGCGAGCTGCAGGCCCTCAGCGTGGATCCCGAGCTGGGCGACGACCCGCACTGGGTCTGTGAGAAGGAGGGCATCGTGATCGCCCCTGTCGGCAGCCTCGGCCCGGCATGATCCTCATCGACCCGCCGGGGGTTCCGGCGCACGGACGGATGTGGTCGCACCTGGTGAGTGACAGCTCGCTGGAGGAGTTGCACGCGTTCGCGCGGGCGCTGGGGGTTCCGGAGCGGGGGTTCGAGCGGGACCACTACGACGTGCCTGATCGGTTGTACGAGGCGGCGGTGGCTGCGGGGGCGGAGCCGGTTTCCAGTCGTGAGCTGGTCCGTAGGTTGACGGAGGCGGGGTTGCGGCAGCGGAAGCGGGCGCGGTGACCGTGGTGTGTGGTTGTTCGCGCAGTTCCCCGCGCCCCTATGGGGGCGCGGGGAACTGCGCTGCCAACCATCTACGGACGTAGCGCGCTCAGCTCCGACAAGAGGTTGCTCCTGGCTGCGACGGCGTAAGCCGACTGCGCAGCAGGGGTGCGGTAGAGGCGGGGCAACTCCAGGAGTTGCTCCAGGACCGCCGCGCGACCTTCGCGGAAGGCGGCGTCGGGGACGAAGGCGTACTCCTCGCGGACGGCTGCCGCGTACGCGGCGTAGGCTGCGGGGGTGCCGCCCAGGACCGCCAGGTCCGCATCGCAGAGGACGGCGCCGTTGCGGTCGCCCTCGGCCGCCTCGTGGGTGGTGGTCAGCCGGACCAGTCGGGCCGTCTCCGCGGTGACCGTAGCCGGAACTCCTGCCTCCGGCAGCACCCGCTCGGCGAGCCTCGCGCTGCGCTCCTCGTTCTCGGACCGCTCCGGCGCGTACACGGCGTCGTGGAACCAGGCGGCGAGCCGCACCGCGTCGGGGTCCTCCGCCTCGTCCCCGAGCCGGTCCGTGACGTCCAGGACGGCGGCCAGATGGCTCAGCGTGTGGTATCTCCGCTGGGGCTCTGACCAGCGGCGGAGAAGTTCGTCACCGAAGGGCGCGGGGTCCGCCGACCCGGCGGCGGCGACCCGTCCGAGCAGGGCGTTCCAGCGGTCCAGCAGTGCCGCGGCGAGCGCGGTGTCGGGGTGCGGGTGCGTCGGCATGACGCCATTGTGAACGAGAGCGGTCGCGGACTTTGTGCGATCAAGGGACGATCAGGACTCGCCGTGCGGCGGCCGGATATGGCAGGCTTAGCGATATGTCTAGACCAATCTTCGAGGTTATCGCCACGTCCGCGCAGGATGCGGTGGCAGCGGCTGCCGGTGGTGCCGACCGACTGGAGTTGGCCGGCGACATGGCCGCCGACGGACTCACCCCCTCAGTCGAGGAGTTCGCCCGGATCCGCGCCGCGGTGCACATCCCGTTGCGGGTCATGCTGCGGGACGGCGACGGGTTCCTGCCGCGCGATCTGGACGCCCTGACGGCGAAGGCGGAGGCGCTTCGCGCGGAGGGCGCGGAGGAGTTCGTGCTGGGCTTCCTGACCCCTGACGGCATGGTCGACCTGGAGGCCGTGCGTACGGTCCTCGACGTGATCGCCGGCTGCAGCTGGACCTTCCACCGCGCGCTGGACAACGCGGCGGACCGGGAGGCGGTCCGGGCCGCGATCGACGGGCTGCCGGGGCTGGACACCGTGCTGACGGCGGGGGCGGCGACCGGGGTCGCCAACGGGCTGGGGGTGCTGGCGGCGGAGGTCGCGAGGTCCGGGGAGCCGGGGTACGGGCCGCGGATCCTGGTGGGCGGCGGGCTCAGGGCCGAGCATGTGCCGGGGCTGCTGGCGCGGGGGATCGACGGGTTTCATGTGGGGGGGATGGTTCGTAGCGGGGGGTGGGACACGCCGGTGGACACGGGGCTGGTGCAGGAGTGGCGGCGGCTTGTGGACTCTGAGGCTCGGGCTGTGGCGTAGCCATCCGGGGTGGGGGGAACTGTGCGGTTCGGCGTGCACCCGTGTGCGTGGCTTGTCGCGCAGTTCCCCGCGCCCCTAACGGTGCGCTAGCGCTGGGGGGAGTGGGCGGGTGTGGAGGATGGTCAGGCCGGAGACGGGGCGGGTTAGGCAGACGTAGAGGCGGCGGAGGCCGGTGCGGGGGTCGGGTTCGGCGTCGACGATGGCGGCGGGTTCGTCGAGGACGACGTAGTCGTACTCCAGGCCCTTGGCGAGGGAGGCCGGGACCAGGGTGAGTCGGGAGTCGGCGGAGGTCTCGGTGCCCGGGTCGAGGTAGGGCATCCCTGCGGCGTTCAGCGCGGCTGCCAGCAGGGGGACCCGGTGGTCGGCGGCGATCAGGCCGATGGAGCCCTCCTGACGGAGCGTGTCGTGGCAGGCGGCGATCACGGCGTCGGTCAGGACGGCGGGGGTGGCGGAGACGGTGGCGTCCAGGGCTGTGCTGTCGTCGGTCGGCGGGGGCGCGGGGATGTGGCGGATCGTCAGCGCGCCGCGCGACTCGCGCACCGAGTCGGCCGGTTCGAGGTCGGGGGCGATGCCGGGCAGTAGCCGTGAGGCGTAGCGGATCACCTCGCTGGGGACGCGGAAGGTCTTGGTCAGCGCCTCGATCCTGGAGCCCGGCTTGCCCAGGTGCTCCAGCGCCTCGGCCCAGGTCCCGGTGGCCCACGGGGTGGTGCCTTGGGCGATGTCGCCGAGGACGGTCGCCGACCCGGTGGTGCAGCGGCGGCCGACGGCGCGGTACTGCATCGGGGAGAGGTCCTGGGCCTCGTCCAGCACCACATGGCCGAGCGAGTGGGTCCGCTCGACCAGGTCGCGGGTCTCGTCGATCAGGACGGCGTCGGCGAGCGACCAGGGCGCGGACCGCACGCTGCGCGGCGGCTTGGCCCACAGCACGGTCTGCTGCTCCTCGGGGGAGAGGATGCCGTCGGCGCACTCGGCCAGGAACCCGGCGTCGGAGAGCAGCCGGAAGACGAGCTTGGCGGGGTCGACGACCGGCCAGACGGCTTTGACGGCGGCCTTCACCGCGGGGTTGCGGGCCACCGCGTCCTGCACCCGGTCGTCGGGCGCCTCGCCGCCGTTCTCCATCTTCACCAGGACGGCGTGCGCGATCCGCTGCGGCAGGGCGGCCAGCGCCGCGCCGTAGCGGATGTCACGGTCCATCAGCTCCTGTACCAGCTCCTCCAGTTCGTACGCCGGGATGCGCCAGCGACGGGAGCCGCGGACGACCACGCAGGGCTCGGTGGGCATCCGGACGCCGGAGCGGACGGCGCGCCGGAGCACCTGTGCCATCCGGGCGTCGCCCTTGACGATGGCGGCGTCGGCCGGGTCGGCGCCGCTCACCGGGACCTGGGAGACCAGCTCCTCCACGGTGGCCTGGGCCACGTCCAGCTCGCCCAGGGCGGGCAGCACCTGCTCGATGTAGTGCAGGAAGGAGCGGTTGGGGCCGATGACCAGGGTGCCGGTGCGGGCCAGCCGGTCCCGGTGGGCGTAGAGCAGGTAGGCGACCCGGTGCAGGCCGACGGCGGTCTTGCCGGTGCCGGGCGCCCCCTGGACGCAGACGGTGCCGTGCACGTCGGCGCGGACGATCTCGTCCTGCTCGGGCTGGATGGTGGCGACGATGTCGCGCATCGGGCCGACGCGGGGGCGTTCGATCTCGGCCGTGAGCAGCGCGCTGGCCTGCTCCACCTCGTCGGCGTCGGTGAGGTGCTCGTCCTCGTACGCGGTGAGCTCGCCGCCGGTGTAGCCGAAGCGGCGGCGCAGCCCCACGTCCATGGGGTCCCTGCGGCTGGCGCGGTAGAACGGCTGGGAGACCGGCGCGCGCCAGTCGATGACCATGGGGTCGCCGTCGGCGTCGTGGACGTGGCGGCGGCCGATGTAGAACTGCTCCCCCTCGGCTCCCTCCGCCTGCTCCATGCCCGGCGCGTGCTGGTAGTCCAGGCGGCCGAAGAACAGCGGGGTGTGGGCGAGGTCGGCGAGGGCCTTGACCCGGTCGGACATCTCGCGCTGGAGGATCGCCGCGTTCACCCAGTTCCCGGTGACGTCGGCGAGGTCCAGCGACTCCACGTCGGCGCGCATGGCGCGCAGGGCGGCGCGGGAGGCGGCGAGGTGGCCGCGTTCGCGCGAAAGTGGGTCGGCGGAAGGGGAGGGAATGGGGGTGTGATCGGCGGGCTTGTGATCGCTGTCAAGCGAGGGCACGGTGAAGCCTTCCCGGCTGCGGAACACCGGGGGGTGCCCGGCGCGCAGCGGTCTCAAGGATCGGTGATATTGAGTTCGGAAGCCGCCCGGTACCGGCCGGGCGGCGCACTCCCTAGGCACTCCAGGGCTGGAGGGGGAGGCGGCAGAGCGGACATGCTAGACCCGCGGCCGGGGTGAAGGCCAACGGATTAATGAGGCGGCTCAGGGAGAACCCTGACCTGAGGGGGATGTCGGGTAGCCCGTTCGGACGACATGTCCCGTCCCCGGGGATCGCCCTGTGGGCCGACGCCCGCGCGGGTCGAAAAACCTACGGTTGAACCATGGCTACCGCACAGATCTCCCCGAAGGCCGTGGCCGGCCCGAGCGCCCGCCACGGCAGTACCCCGATCACCCTCGACCGCGACGACACCCACCGACGCCGCCCGCTGCGTACCGCGCTGCGCGGCGCCGGGATCTTCCTCGACACCGCCTGGCGGGTCGTGCTGCTCGGCCGCGAAGGTCTGTGACGGACCGTCAGACGTCGTCCCCGGCCAGTACGTCGTCCGCGTCGATGATCCGGTAGGCGTACCCCTGTTCGGCCAGGAAGCGCTGGCGGTGCGCCGCGAAGTCCTGGTCGATGGTGTCGCGGGCGACGACGGAGTAGAAGTGAGCGGTGTGGCCGTCCGCCTTGGGACGGAGCACCCGGCCCAGCCGCTGGGCCTCCTCCTGACGGGAGCCGAAGGTCCCGGAGACCTGGATGGCGACGGTGGCCTCGGGCAGGTCGATGGAGAAGTTGGCGACCTTGGAGACCACCAGCACGGTGATCTCGCCGTTGCGGAAGGCGTCGAAGAGCTTCTCGCGCTGCGGGTTGCTGGTCTCGCCCTTGATCACCGGGGCGTCCAGGGCCTCGCCGAGCTCGTCCAGCTGGTCGATGTACTGCCCGATGACCAGGGTGGGGATGCCGCGGTGCTTCTCCACCAGTGCCTGGGTGACCCTGCGCTTGGACGCGGTGGTCGCGCAGAAGCGGTAGCGCTCCTCGGGTTCGGCGGTGGCGTAGGCGAGCCGCTCGCTGTCGGTGAGGGTGACCCTGACCTCGACGCAGTCGGCCGGGGCGATGTAGCCCTGGGCCTCGATCTCCTTCCACGGGGCGTCGAAGCGCTTGGGGCCGATGAGGGAGAACACGTCGCCCTCGCGGCCGTCCTCGCGGACCAGCGTCGCGGTCAGGCCGAGGCGGCGGCGGGCCTGCAGGTCGGCGGTGAACTTGAAGACCGGCGCCGGCAGCAGGTGCACCTCGTCGTAGACGATCAGGCCCCAGTCGCGGGAGTCGAACACCTCCAGGTGGGAGTAGACGCCCTTCCGCTTGGTCGTCATCACCTGGTAGGTGGCGATGGTGACCGGGCGGATCTCCTTCCTGGTCCCGCTGTACTCGCCGATCTCGTCCTCGGTCAGCGAGGTGCGCTTGACCAGCTCGTGCTTCCACTGGCGGGCCGAGACGGTGTTGGTGACCAGGATCAGGGTGGTGGCCTTGGCGGTGGCCATCGCGGCAGCGCCGACCAGGGTCTTGCCTGCCCCGCAGGGCAGCACGACCACGCCGGAGCCGCCGTGCCAGAAGCCCTCGACCGCCTGCTGCTGGTAGGGGCGCAGCGACCAGCCGTTCTGGTCCAGCTCGATCGGGTGCGCCTCGCCGTCCACATAGCCGGCCAGGTCCTCGGCCGGCCAGCCGAGCTTGAGCAGCACCTGCTTGATCTGCCCGCGCTCGGACGGGTGCACGGCGACGGTGTCCGGGTCCAGTCGCGAGCCGACCAGCGGGATGATCTTCTTGGAGCGCAGCACCTCCTCCAGCACCGGACGGTCGTTGCTGGTCAGCACCAGTCCGTGGACCGGGTGCTTGGACAGGGTGAGCCGCCCGTAGCGGGCCATGGTGTCGGCGATGTCCACCAGCAGCGCGTGCGGGACCGGGTAGCGCGAGTACGTCACCAGCGCGTCCACGACCTGCTCGGCGTCATGCCCCGCGGCCCGTGCGTTCCACAGCCCCAGCGGGGTGACCCGGTAGGTGTGGACGTGTTCGGGCGCCCGCTCCAGCTCGGCGAAAGGTGCGATGACCCGGCGGCATTCGTCGGCCAGTGGATGGCCGGTCTCCAGCAGCAAGGTCTTGTCGGATTGGACGATCAAGCAGGACACACATACCTCCGTCGATAGGATCGTCTGGTGACCAGCGAAGCAACGCCCACACCCGTACCAGCCAAAGCACTGCCCCGTGTGCGCACCCGGAAGGGTGTGACCGCGAACGCCTCGGGACTGCGTGCCGCCATCTATGTTCGCCTATCGCGGGAAACGGAGGAGACCACTTCGCCGGAGCGGCAGCGCGCAGCCTGTGAGCAACTGTGCAAGGCACGTGGTTGGGATGTCGTGTTCGTGGAGGAGGACATCGACGTCTCCGGGTTCTCCAAGGGCCTGGACCGTCCCGGGCTCCAGCGCATCCTTGGCCGTCTCGCTGAGATCGACGTCGTCGTGTTCTTCAAGATCGACCGGTTGGCACGGTCCACGGTGGACTTCGCCGAGATCATGCGGATCACGGAGGCTGAGACCGTCGCCCTGGCGTCGGCGTCCGAACCGCTGGACCTCACGTCGTCCATGGGCCGGGCCATGGCCAAGGTCATTGCCGTCTTCGCTGAGCTGGAGTCCGAGACGATCGGGATGCGCGTCTCCAGCGCCCATGAGCACCTGCGGCGGGAAGGCCGCTGGACCGGCGGGAAGGTCCCCTACGGCTACCGGGTCATCGACAACCCGGACGGCGCGGGCAGGGTGCTCGCCATCAATCCGGAGGAGCGGGACCTTCTGCACCGGGTCGTGAAGCGGGTGATCGACCGCGAGTCGATCATGTCCATCGTCCGCTGGCTGAACGAGGAGGGCATCCCTTCGCCGGGGCATGAGTCCCGCTACACCAAGGGCATGCGGTCGAAGTCGGCGCGCTGGTACACCGCCACACTTCAGCAGGTACTCAGGAATCCGCAGCTGCTCGGGTACGTGATCGAGGACGGCAAGCCGATCCTCACGACCGATGGGCTTCCGCTACAGGCGCGGACACCGGTCCTGGACATGGACACCTGGCAGGCGCTCCAGGACGAGTTGGAGCGGCGAAAGCAGCCGACCGAGCGACGTCAGGCAGGGACCTCGCTGCTCCGGGGCATCCTGCACTGCGGCGTCTGCGGGTACCGGATGTACACCTTCACGGTGAAGGGGCTGACCCGATACCGGTGCATCGGCCGGTTGAAGAAGGCGCACTACGGCGGGCAGACCGACTGCGTCGGCATCTCCATCGCTGGCGCGGGGACGGAAGCGTTCGTGGTCGCGGAGTTCCTGAAGAAGTTCGGGGCCATGCCGGTCGTGCGCCTGGTGGAGCACGCGGGGGAGGACTTCCGGCCGCAGGTCCGTCAGGCACAGGAAGCCTTGAAGGACCTGGAAACCGACCGGTACGACCGTGGGTTGTTCAAGGGCGACGACGGTGCGGTTCGCTACGCAGCGCAGTACGGACGGCTGGAGGAGCGGTTGGCGATGCTGCAAGAGCGGCAGCGCAACGCCGTGCCCGCCGGGGTCGAGCGGGTGCCCACCGGACAGACGCACGGGGAGCTGTGGGCCAGCGCGGACACGGCAGGCAAGCGGGAATTGCTGCTGAATGCCGGAGCGTACGTTGAGGTCTCCCCGGCCAAGAGGGTGAGCCGCATTCTCGACACAACCCGGATCGCTCCCTACTTCGGCGAGTTGGGCGAGATGCGCCGCGCCGACGCGGAGGGCAGGGACCCGGGGGCAGTCATCCGCGAGATGGTTGCCAGGGACCTGGAGTTGTAGCCAGCGCTCGCGTACGCCCCTCTCCCGCCCCGGTAGGCCCAGTTCCTGCCGGGGCTCTCTCATGCCCGCAGAGAGGCGCACAGGGGATCTTGCGGCGGCTCTGGCTCGACCTCTGCGCTCACCCGAGTCACCTCCTTGTGGGCCCACTCCGTTGCTGGTGACGAACAGGCTGGACCGGCAGCGCTCTGACCTGCGAAGATGTCGAAGTGGCGGTGACGGGCACTCGTCTGGGTTCTGCCCTACAGCGGAAGAGTAATTTGGTGTCTCTGTTCACCTATTGTCAGTACCACCTGCGACGATAGATGCTCGCAGAGCCACCTTGCTGGTGGTGCTTCGTCCCCTGCTGGTCACCTGATTGGCCATTGAGCTGCAAGGCAGCGCGGGGGAGGTCAAGAGGCAATCTAAGGGGCTTGGGACATGGGGATCTACATAGACAACGCCAGTGCTCGCGGGGCGTTGGCTGTTGCCGCGCAGCACGCCGACGAGGCCCCCACGCCGTTGCCGTTTCTGTGGGACGGCTCCGAGTGGACGACGCCGACAGGGGAGCGGCGAGACTTCCCACTGATCCGCTGTGGCATGGGTGAGTGGGTGGCCGATCTGGCCAAGGTGCTGGAGCATGACTACCCGTATCAGGAGCAGGACCCGGGAGCCGCAGCGAGGCTGCGAAACAAGGCTTCACACCTGCTGATCTCGATTGAAGCCCTGGATATGGACGACTTCGAAGCCGAGACGACGCGGGCTGATGCCGAAGCGCTCATGGCCCGTGCGGATCGCCTATCGCGTTCGTCCTTCGACGTGTGGCAGTCGATCACTCCACTCAAGTCGGTGGCAGACGATCTGCTATCCGCTCCGAATGGTCGTGCAACGCATCTCCTGTCGCTGGCTTCGCAGTTCGAGGCGTTCCGCGCCCCGATGCGTGATCCTGCCCACTGGGTGCGCAGCCTTGGCGCTGCTCCCCGCTCGGAGCATGTCCGTACCGCACGCGTCTGGGATGCGTTCTGCGCTGCTGAGCCGGGGCTGTCGTTGAAGCTCGGGGAGCATGCCGGTAAGCGGGTGCTGTTCGCTGCGATGGATAAGCGCTTCGGGGCGCGCAAGAAGCTTGCGGGGTACGAGGGTTGGCGCGGGGTGGCTCTGGCCGAGTGACAGCCGGAGTCAGAAGGGTGGGGAGTGACCCTGCGGGAAGGGGTTCACTCCCCGCTGGCGTATAGCAGCCCGCCGACTGTACGGGTTCGGGCCCTCGTGGCGCTGTGTGACTGCGTCTCAGCCGTCCATCAAACGATGGTTTGTGAGACGCGGCGTCTGGAGCGTCCGGAGGGGCTGAAGTGGCGTTCAGAACTCGTCTCACAACATGTCGGAAACCCCTACTGTTTTGAGACGAGTTCTGAGACGATGTACCCATGACGACGACACAGCACCTCATCGGTTACAAGCGGGTCAGCACCAGCGCGCAGGATGCGAAGCTCCAGGCGAACGCTCTCGCCGACGCCGGTTGCTTCCGGACGTTCGAAGACAAGGCGTCCGGCAAGAACGCCGACCGAGCGGGCCTCATGGCCGCGATGGACTTCCTGCGGGAGGGCGACACCCTCTGCGTCTGGAAGCTTGACCGGCTGGGACGCTCCACCAAGGACGTGCTGACGATCGCCGAGGATCTGCATGCCCGTGGCATCTCGCTGCGCATCCTCACGGGCACGCTGGCCGGTAGCTACTCGCCTTCCGGAGAGGGCAAGTTCTTCTTCACGATGATGGTTGCGTTCGCCGAGCTGGAGCGGGACATGATCGTTGAGCGCACCCGCGCTGGTCTCATCGCTGCCAAGGCGCAGGGGCGTACCGGCGGTCGCCCGTCCGTGATGGACGCCGACAAGCTTGCCGCTGCCAAGGCTCGACGGTCCAAGGGTGAGAGCGTGACGGCGGTTGCCAAGGCGCTGGGAGTGAGCAGGGCGACGCTGTACCGGGCTCTGGAGGAGTAGGAGCGCCACTACCCCGAGGGAGCCTCTGTCACGCCGACAGGGGCTCTCTGCGCGTCCTGGGGCAGCCATGTGCATGGGGTGGGGGGTGGGTCAATCTCCAGGCGGATGCGCGATAGAGACCCGGACCCCATGGCTACACACGCCGCCGCGAAATAGAGAGGGGGGGTATGGCTCGGACGCTGCTCCCGCTGTCGAGCGAACGGAGCAGTGATCCTTTATTCGAAGACAGGAATACTCTGCGTTGCGGCATGGACGCACCTCTCCGCCGCCCGTAGCGTCGTCCGTGCGGCCAGGAAGTTCCCGGCCAGTCAAGGGGGTTGGGCATGGCAGAGAAGATCGGCCTTACGCGTCTCACGGGCAGTGGAGACGGCGACGACACGTGCGGGTCGGACGACTGCCCGAACGTCTACGCCACGGAGCGGGGAACGTTCGTCGTGCAGGGCGACGCCTTCACGGGCTTCCAGCCGCCGGACGGCGAAGCTCTGGTGGAGATCCCCGAAGCGGTGCTCAAGGAGGCCATTCGTGCTCTTGGCTGGTAGCCGCTGGCGAGAGTTCTTCGACTCGATGGAGTGCGAGGCTTTCCGGCTCGAAACCCTTCCGGTGTACCGGGTGCCGCAGGAGGAAGACGCGGTTCGTCGCTTCCTCGCCGGTGAACCGTTGCCCCTTTCTGCAACGCAGGGTTGGACGACCCGAATCCAGGGTTACGCGGATTCTGGGCGCAAGGTTCGACGTGTGCACGTCCTCACTCGGCCGCTGACCGACTATCTTCGATTCGAGTTCGAGCACTACAGGCATAATGTCGCAGCCGGTGAAGACATCCGCATCCTGGACATCACGGAGGTCCCGAATCCTGGCTTGCCGGATCAGGATTTCTGGCTCTTTGACGAATCCCGTGTCGTCCTGATGAACTACGAGGCAGACGGAACGCAAATCGACCGCGAGATCCTGGAAGGCGACCCGGGCCTTTATCGGGAATGGCGGCGGATTGCACTTGAATCCTCGGTGCCGTTCCTGGAGTACTTGAAAGAGTACGGGTGACTTTTGATCCAGAGGAGTTGGGGCAGTCAAAAACTGACCTGGCTTCAACGCTCAGGGAGCTTCGAAAGCGGGCCGGTCTCACTGGAGATCGGCTCGCTCAGCGTTGTGCCATGAGCCAAAGCAAGATTAGTAAAATCGAGACTGGGCGGGTCACCCCGAGCATTGTCGACGTTGAGCGCATCCTCCGCGCCGTCGATGCACCCGCTGGCATGGTGCAGGAGGTCACCGCGCTTGCCAGGATGGCGAACACGGAGTGGCAGGATGTTCGGGCCTCCTGGCGTCGAGGACTTGAGAAGCGGCAGTCAGAGCTAGCTGCGCTGGAGAACGAGGCGCGGCAGCTGAGGTATTTCCTGCCCGCGATGATTACCGGGCTGCTGGCCACTCCCGAGTATGCGAGAGCGAGCCTTGAGCATGCCCCGGGCGATACGTCCAAGGCAGTGGCCCGCAAACTTGAGCGGCAAGCAGTATTGTATGACAGCTCAAAGTCATTCACCTTCATTCTCACCGAGCAAGCGGTGAAGTGGACGGTAGTGCAGTCGCACGCGATGGCGGTGCAGATCGACCGGCTGGCTTCGCTGTCCCACGTCCCCAACATCCGACTTGGTGTTATTCCGTACGGAACGCTTGTCCCGCGTGGTCCAATGAACACCTTTACCGTCTATGACGACAGGCTTGCGACGGTTGAGACTTTCACGGGCCGCATCGTCTTCCAAGATGCCCGAGATATCGCGCAACACCTTGACCTCTTCGCTGAATATGAAGCGCTTGCCATGTTCGGGGAACCGGCACGGGAGCAGCTTTCGGAGTGGTCCACTATCTTTCGCCGATGATCTTTATTCCAGTTCGAGAATGCTGCTGTTGGTCGGAAAGTTTTCTCTCTAGCCTGGTCGTGAAGGCACGAACCGGCTACGGGGAGCGACACCTTGACGACCACATTGCGGGATATCGACAGCGACCCCTACCGAATCGCCATTGTTGCCGCTGAACGGCTGCGCGCCGCCCTGGCGCAGCATGGCATCACAGTCCCGTCCCTCCGGGGCGGCTACCCCTCGCGGGACGTGCCGATGGTGGAGTTGGGCGGCTGCTCCGCTGATGCCGCTGATGGGCTGTCCGCAGTCCTGGAGAAGACGGCACCGGAGGGGATCCAGTGATTGACGAGCGCCCCGCGCAGCCTGCTGACAGCGCCAAATCTGGTAAACGATCTGGCAGTTGCTTCGACAGCCTGTACCCCCGACTGCACTCCATCTGCTCCGGCTGGTTCAGCACACGGCACATCCCGACGGCCAGCCCGGAGCAGCACCGCTGCAACTGCCCCTGCCACACGCCTGAAGGTGCCTGGCTGCGAGACATGACGATGGTTCGGACGAGGGGGCGGGCGGCGTGATCGAGGGTTTGGCGGAGACGGCATGGGACCGGGTCTTTGCCGTCTGGCGGGTCGAGGTCGACGGCGTGCCAGTGCCGGACGATGACGGAGAGCCGCGCGCCTGGTGGTCGTTCTCGGACGCCTACCGATTCGCGGAAGAGCTGAACCGCCCCGCTCGCTCCGGCCGCCCGTCCTGGCTCTGAACCCTGCCCGCACAGCCCCAGTTGCACGCTGCCTCGTCGGCGTGTGGCCGGGGCCTTCCTGCTGCTCCGTGGCGAAAGCGGCACGTGGGGAGCCGTCATGCTTTAGTATGTGCATCGAGATCGACCGTATGGACGATGAGCGGGCCATCGGACACGGGTGGGCCTCCGGAGTACCGGGCAATGGGGCAGACCCTCCAGTGTGCCAGGCCCGCGCGCTTGCCCGGGACGGGTCAGCCTGCGGTGGGCGGCAGCAGGTGCTGGGTGAAGAACTCCAGGGTCATCGGGATCACCCTCTTGAAGTCCGAGGTGAGGTGGTCGCCGTGGGGCAGCTCGTAGTAGCTGAGGTGCAGCGGCTTGTTCTTCCTGGCGACGTTCATGAAGGCGGCCACGACCTGCTTGCCGTAGGCCTCCTTGCTGCCGATGGTCAGCAGCATGTCGAGGTCGGCGGTGTTCCTGGCCACCATCAGCTGGGGGTTGTTGGCCTGCTGCTCCTTGCTGTGGCCGCGCCAGTAGTACGAGTCGGGGATGAAGTAGCCGTCGACCGGGACCGCGGCCCGGAAGGTCTGCGGGAACTGCAGGGCCAGCTTGGCGCTGCAGAAGCCGCCGGTGGAGGCGCCGGTGACGCCCCAGCCGTCGCGGCTGCTCAGGGTGCGGAAGTTGGCGCGGACGAAGTCCGGGATGTCCACGCCCATCCAGGTCGCCATCCTCGGCTGGCCCGGAATGTCGCTGCAGTCCTGGAGGTACCAGTCGCTGTCCCGGAAGTTCTGGATCGGCATGATCATGATGAAGGGGCTGGCCTTGCCCTGCTTCGCCAGCTCCACGTCGGCGGCCTGGATGCCCAGCTGCCGCTGGTCGGTGTAGGTGTTGTAGCCGGCGCTGGAGCCGCCCGAGTAGAGGGTGATCACCGGGAAGCCGTAGTCCTTGTACGTCGGGTCGTTGTACTGCGGTGGCAGCCACACCCAGACCTTGCCGCTCACCCCGGACTTCGCGCCCTTGAGGGTGGTGACGTAGATCGGGCCGACGGAGGTCTGCTGGGAGACCGTCAGCTGGGCCTTGGGGCCGGTCGGCAGCGAGACGACTGTGCTGCTCGGACTGGGGGCCGGGGTCGGTGACGTGGGAGCTGTCGCGGCCCGGGAACCGGAGCCGGCGTCCTGTGAGCCGGAGGCGGTCCGGTGCGCGGAGGCACCGCAGCCGGTCAGTGCGGTGAGGGCCGTCGCCGCCAGAACGGTGAGTGTGAGCAGGCGGCGGGTGGTGCGTGGGCGCATGGCGGGGCTTCTCCGGCGTCAGGGGGGCGCGAGTCCGTCGCCTCGCACCCCTGATGACATGAGAAAACCATGAAAAGGTTGCAGAAGTGACGGGCGGTGTGCGCGGACACCCCTAGGAACCGGACGCCGCCTCGCCGGTGAGCTCCGCCACACCGGTGATCCGGTGCAGGCTGAACGTCCGCACCTCCTCGCGCAGATGGTCGTAGGCGGTCACGAAGCCGCCGCCCACCTGTTTGGGCTCCACCACGCGCTGGCTGGCGGCGCCGTCCGCGTTGACGTAGCCGATCCAGACCCGGTCGCCGATCAGGGTGGCCGCCTGGAGCGCGGCCAAGGTCTCGGCGGCGGTGGTCCGCGGCAGCGCGGCGGGGGCGGGCGGGGTGTCGGCCAGGGCGTCGGCGGGGCCGGAGGCCGGCTGCACGGCCGTGGCCGCGCGGTCGCCGGCCCTGACCGCCTTCACCGCGGCCGTCAGCAGCCCCTCGGGCACCGGCGGCGGCCCGTCGGTCACCGGGACCGGGGCGCTGCGCGGGGGCGTGCGCAGCGCGTCCGCACGGGCGATCAGCACATCGCCCTCGGCGGACTCGGCCGCCGGCGCGAACCCCATCGCCCGCAGCTGGGTCAGCAGCGTGGTCGGGTCGACCTGCGCGGCCAGCACGGTTGGGGCGAGCCGCCGCAGCCGCAGCTGGACCGCCCTGCGGTCCGCCAGCAGCTCGTTCAGCAGGGAGTCGTCGTCGCAGCGCAGATAGGAGGACGCAGCGCCGACCCGCAGCACGCCGTGCCGCCGGGCCACGTCGTCCACCAGGTAGCTGAGCGGCTGCGGGACCGGGGTGCGTGAGTGCTGGGCCAGGAAGGCGTGCAGTTCGTCGGCGCTGCGGCCGGCGTCCAGCGCGCGGCGCACCGAGGCCGGGGTGAAGCGGTAGACGGTCGCGCCGCCCTTGGACTCGATGTCGGCGGCGACGGCCAGGGTCTGCGCCAGGGCGGTGTGCAGCGGGCCCGGTGCGATGGCGGTCAGGTCGGGCTGCAGGATGACGTGGTCCAGCGGCTCCGGCAGCAACGGCGCCAGCACCGGCAGCGGGTCCTCGCCGTCCAGCAGCCGGCGGGCGTGGCCGGCCAGCGCGCCCCGGCCGGTGAGGCCGAGCTGCTCGGCCTCGGGCAGGGTCCAGTCGACCAGCCGGTCCCGCAGCGAGGCTCCGCGCAGCGGGGAGCGCCAGCGCAGGTGCGCGCGCAGCGAGCCGGGAGCGGCGGCGGACCCGGGCGGCAGCCCGGCGAGCACCTCCAGCACGGCGAGGCGCAGCTCGGGGGCGACCGGGCGGTCCAGGTCGTTGCCGAGGGCGGCCAGCACCTTGTCCTTGGCGTCGCGACTGCCGACCAGGGCGGCGATCCGGGTGGACGCCAGCCAGGTGCGGGCCAGCAGCAGCCAGCGCTCCGGGACGGGCTGCCGCAGCCACTCGTCGAACAGCGGCGTCGGCGCCCAGCGTTCTGACGTTTCGCCGTCGGCGGCGAGCAGTCCCGCGCCGTAGGCGAGTTCCAGCCAGAAGGCGGTCTCCTGCTCGGTGCGCTCCAGGGCTGTCGCGGTCCGGCGCAGCTCGCGCACGCCCAGGCCGCCGGTGCGGAGCACGGCCGGGGCCTCGGTGCTCCACAGGTCGAGGACCTCCTCGACGGTGCGGACGGCGGTGAAGGCCTGGGCCGCGGCGGTGCGGTCGGTCTGCTGCGGGTCGTGGACGGCGGCCGCGGTGACCGGCGGCGGCAGGGGCTCGACGGTGCGGTGCGCGCGCCCCCCGCGCAGGTAGAGCGACACCTCGCGCGGCAGCACGACATTTTCACGCCCGGCGGGCAGCAGGATTCCGCGCGCCTGCAGCCACTCCACCGGGGTACGGGCGTCCGCGGCCCGGACCGGGCGCGGCGGTGACGCACCGTAGGGCGGGCCCCACATCAGCCGGCGCAGCACGTCCTTGACCCCGGGCGGGGCCTCGGCCAGCAGCGCGGCGGCGCGGGGACGGTCCTGGAACAGGTCGGCCAGTGCCGCGACGGCGCTGACCGGGTCGTGGGTGGCCGGCAGTCCGGCGTCGGCCAGGATCTCCTGCAACCGTCCGGGTGACAGCGGAGCCCCTGAGCCGGACGATGCCGTCGCGGTGGCCTCCGCGTAGGTCGGGCCGAGGCCGGTCGGGCCGGGCCCGCCGTTGGTCGGCGAGAGCACGTCGCGGGCGGTGCGGACCAGCCGCAGCTGGTCGGCGCCGCCCCAGACCAGCGCCTGGGCGCGCAGCGTGGCGAGCGCGCCGGCGAGTGCGGCGGTGACGGCCTTCACCGGGGTGTCGTCGTCCGGGACGGTGCCGGTGAGCAGGCCGAGCAGGGTCGCGTAGGAGCAGCCGTCCGGGGCCACCGCGAGGGCCTCGGCGGTCTGCAGGGTGAACTGGTCCAGCCGCTCCAGCGCCCGCACCACCGAGGCCCGGGTCGACAGCCGGGTCGACAGCTGGGTGAGGTCGCTGGGCACCGGGTGCAGCAGATCGGGCCGCGCCCGCAGCAGCCCGGCCAGGCCCTCGTCGGGCCGCGCCCGCAGTTCCTCGGCCAGGGTGCGCGGCACCGGTGCGGTTGCTCTGGCCCCGCCGTTCCTTCGACTGCTCATCCGACCCAGGCTAGTCGCTCCTGATGACAGCGGTCACTGCCCGGAGCGCGGTAGCGGACTCCCGGGCTCCGGCGGCCGGGGTCGTAAGGGCGTGCCGGGGTGGTTCTCCGGGTACGGGAGTGGCAAGTATCTGGCCACCCCTAAGCTCGTGATCGCGCAGTGGGTGTTCGACCGGGGAGGGCGACCGCAGACATGGGCATCGAGAGCGAGCAGCTCGTCTACGACTATCTCAGCCGGGTCGGCGACCTGGCCCAGGCGACCGCGCTCACCGCCGCTGAGCGGGCACGACTGGTCTCCGGGCTGCGCGAGACGATCGACAGCAGACGTCCGGGCGCGGGCACCGCGGCGACCCGGACCGGCAGCCGCGAGACGGCGGCGATGAAGAAGGTGCTCGACGGGATCGGCCGTCCGGACGAGGTGGTGCGCAGGGCCGTGCACACCGGAGTGCCGGAGGCGCGCGAGGCACTGGGCAGCGCGCGGAGGCGTTCCGGGGCGGCCGACAGTCCGTCTGCGCCCTCAGGGCCCTCGGGGTCCGCTGCGCCCGCCGGGCCGTCCGTGCCGGTGCAGGGCGGGGCCCCGGCCGCCGAGCGCGACTGGTGGCGGCTAGGGCGCGGCCGGGGCGACAGCGTCTACGCGGACGCTGCCCGCGGCGGTTACGGCGACGACTTCGGGGGTTTCAGCGGCGGGGACTTCGGCGGGGCGGTGCCCGGTGCGGAACTCGGGGGTCCGGGCGAACTGCCGGGGTGGACGGCCAGCTATGAGCCGGACTTCCTGCATCCCGACTACGTCGACCCCCGCACGGTCAAGGTGCCGCCGCAGCGCCTGCCCGAGCAGGTCGAGCCCGCGCCGGCCCCGCCCGCTCCGCCGCCCCGCCGGGGCCTGCTGCGCCGCGCGTTCGGGCGCCCCGTCCCGGCCCGTCCTGCCGTCGAATCCGCCGGCACCGAGCCGGCGGCCCCGGCCCCGCTCGCGCCGCTGCCGCTGGTGGAGTCGCTGGCGGTGCTGGTGCTGGCGAGCGGCGCCGTGCTGGCGCTCTGGTACGTGGCCGTGCTCGGCTGGTTCCTCGCCTACTCGGCGCGCAGGCTGGGCCGCGGAGCGGCCCAGTTCGCCGGGCTGTGGGTGCCGGTGCTGGTCGCCGCGGTCTGCGGCTTCTGGTTCTACGGGCACACCCACGGCAGGCCGCCCGGGCAGCACTTGACGAATGCTCAGTTCAACGCCGTGCTCAGGTCCACCATCGCGGTGTGGCTGCGCGCGGCCGCGGCCTGCTCGGCGCTGTTCCTGGCCTGGCGGATCACCAGCTGGCGGCGCCGCTGACCCCCGCTCAGATCCTGGTCGCGGTGGTGTAGCGGATCACCGAACGGCGGGTCAGGCAGCCGTCGGCAGCGGCTGTCAGGGAGTCGAGCTCGACGAAGGCGGCCTTCTTCGCGTCCTCGCGCCGCTCGTCCGGGATCAGCTCCAGCAGGGCCGCCCGGCGTCCGCTGTTCCAGACCGAGGCCCACCAGTGCTCCGGGTTCCGGTAGTCGGCGACGTCCTCCTGGTCCTCGGTCTCGATGTCGCCGAAGCCGGCCTGCCGGAGCAGGTCGATGATCTGCCCGGGGGTGTCCAGCAGGCCGTTGCCGCCCTTGTTGGTGGACCACTCTGCCACCGACTGCTGCGGTTCGGCGAAGGCGAGGGCGGCGCGCACCGGGCGCTCCCAGGCCGGGTCGGCCGGGCCGAAGCTGGTCATGGCGAACCGGCCGCCGGGTGCCAGCAGCCGGTGCGCCGAGGCCAGCACGGCGGCCGGGTCCGGGGTGATGAACAGCATCAGGCCGGCCAGCACCGCCTCGAAGGAGCCGGTCGGGAAGCCGGGGTCCTCGGCGTCGTCGACCCGGACCACCAGGTTCCGCAGCCGCCGGGCGCCGATCTCGGCGGCGGTGGCGTGCACCATCCCGGGGGAGAGGTCGATCCCCACCGCGTAGCCGTCCGGCCCGACCGCCTCGGCCGCGGCGAACAGCACCGCGCCGCGGCCGCAGCCGAGGTCGAGCACACGGTCGCCCGGACGCAGCCGGGCCCGGCGCACCAGCCCCGTCCCCAGCCTGTGGACGAACGCGCCTGAGTCCGGGGCGCCGTACACATCGGCGACCAGGTCGAATCCATGGGCGATGTCTGCCTTGCGCTGTGCTGACTGCTTGGCCTGCTCTGCTGTCGTCGGCATCCTGCCATGGTGGAACGGGGTGACGTGGGTCACAAGAGGCGTAACACGATCAGGTTCTGAGGAAGCGTTGGAGTTGGGAGAGCACCAAGTTGGCTCCGGTGTAGCCGATGCCCTGGAACCAGAGCTCGTCGTCCACCGAGAAGGTCCGGTGCGCGGCGACGGCTCCCAGGGCCAGCCAGGGCTTGCTGCCCACCATGGTGGCGGTGCCGGCCTTGGCGGCGTCCCCGTAGGTGGCGTAGCAGATCGCGGTGCCGTCCAGGCCGCTGAGCTGCGCCCGGTCGGTGAGGGTGGTGTCGAACACCGCGCCTGACTGCGAGGTCGGCCGGCCGAGGCCGAGGTCGGCGAGGACGGTGCCGAGGAAGTTCTGGGTCGCGTAGAGCCGCGGCTCCTCGTCCTGCACGAAGCGCACCAGGCTGATCTGCTGCTTGCGGGTGGCGCCCGAGCCGCCCAGGGACTGGATCACCTGGGAGACGTGCTGGGCGTAGGCGTTGGTGACCAGGGTGACCGAGGCCTGCTGGTCGAGGGCGTCGGCGTGGGTGCGGAAGTTCTGCTTCCAGGGGTAGCCGGTGGTCTCGGTGAGCACGGTCGGGGCGATCGCGGACAGGCTCTCGTAGCTGGAGCCGTCCCTGGTCCGGTTGGAGAGGATCAGGTCGGGGGCGAGCTTGGTGATGGCGTCCAGGTCGGGGGCGCCGATGGTGCCGGTGGAGGCGATCTCGTCGAGCCGGGCGCTGCCCCAGTAGCCGGGGAGCGAGGCGTCGGCGGCGGCCCGGGAGGCGCCGACCGGGGTGACCCCCAGGGTGAGCGCCGAGTCCAGCTCGGCGGTGTCCAGGACCACGACGCGTTGCGGGGCGGCCGGGACCTCGACGGTTCCGGTGGCGGTCTGCACCGAGCGGGTCCCCGTGCCGGACGTGCTGCCCGAGCCGCCGCTGCCGCTGCACCCGGTGAGGGGGCCGGCGCCCATCAGCCCCAGCCCCAGGCCGACGAGCAGGCTGCGGCGCGGAATCTGACGGGGCATGACGTCCTCCGGTGAGGTCATTTGTCACTTTTGAGAAGTATGTCCCTGTGGTCGGCCCATTAGGGTGATCAACATGACTGGACGTACGGCTCTCACCGTCGGCTTCGACCTCGACATGACCCTGATCGACTCCCGGCCGGGCATCAAGGCGGTCTACGACCTGCTGGCCGCCGAGACCGGCACCGCGATCGACAGCGATCTCGTGGTCACCCGGCTCGGCCCGCCGGTCGAGCAGGAGCTCGTCAACTGGTTCCCCGCCGAGGCGGTCCCCGCTGTGGCCGACCGGTACCGCGCGCTCTACGCGGAGCACGGGGTCGACGACTGCCTGGCCCTGCCGGGGGCGTACCAGGCGCTCGCGGCGGTCCGCGCCCACGGCGGCCGGTCCCTGGTGGTCACCGGCAAGCACGGGCCGAACGCCAAGCTCAACCTGGACGCGCTCGGCCTGGCCCCGGACGGGCTGTACGGCTCGGTCTTCGGAGCGGGCAAGGGCACGGTGCTGCGCGAGGAGGGCGCCTCGGTGTACGTCGGCGACCATCTCGGCGACGTCATCGGTGCGCGGGCGGCGGACGCCCTCGCGGTCGCCGTCGCCACCGGCCCCTACAGCGAGCGGGAACTGGCCGAGGCGGGCGCGGACGTCGTCCTCGCGGACCTCACCGGCTTCCCGGCGTGGCTGGATTCCTACCTTCGCGCCTAGCCGGTTCGGTTATGCCGCGCTGCGCCGCTGGGCGCGGGCCGCTCGCAGCAGCCCCACCAGGGCGACGCCGAAGCCGACCGGCATCACCATGCTGACGAAGTACGCCGCCGAGGGCAGCGGCGTCAGGCCCAGGAACAGCGGGGCCACCGTGACGATCGTGGCCACCGCGCCGATGACGAACAGGATCGCGCCGACCCGGACCAGGGCGTCGCCGGGGTGCTGAGTTTCAGTAGTCACCCCTCAAGGGTATGCACGTCACGCACGGGGATTGCGCCGAGAGCGCCGGAAGCAGCCCCGCCGACCGATCGGGGGTGTGTCATGGCAGCGGCGAAACCGTGGGAGAAACAGCCGACGAGGCGACGCCGCCGGACCTCGGAACCCGGCGGCCTTCCTTCGGGAATCGACTCGATCTGCACACGGCCGACCTGGAACAATGGCGCGGCACTGATGTGATCCGCTGAAGTGTCGGCACGGCTGCTCGACGCAGCGCCGGCAGCACCCCTGTCACCACCCCCGCCACACCTTCTCTGCCGCAGGCGTCGTCCTGCTCCCTGCTTCTGCCTGTTCTTCCCTCAACCCATCTCACCAGCGACGAGGTCTCCGATGCCCACGGGCAAGGTCAAGTGGTTCAACACCGAGAAAGGCTTCGGCTTTCTCTCCAGCGACGACGGCGGCGACGTCTTTGTGCACTCCAAGGCGCTGCCCAGTGGGGTCGAGGCGCTCAAGCCGGGGCAGCGGGTCGAGTTCGAGATCATCGCGGGTCACCGCGGTGATCAGGCCCAGAAGGTGACGGTGCTGGACGACCTGCCCTCCCTCGCGGCCGCCAACCGGCGCAAGCCCGACGACCTCGCGCCCATCGTGCAGGACCTCACCACCCTGCTCGAACGCATCCTCCCGGGTCTGCAGCGCGGGCGTTACCCCGAGAAGCAGGCGGGCCACCAGGTGGCGACCCTGCTGCGCGCGGTCGCCGACCAGTTGGACGTCTGAGACGTCTCACGCGTCTGAGCGGTCGTCACCGATGCCGCGTCGCGCCGGGAAAGGCGAGAGCCTCCGGCGCGACCGCCGGGACCAGGCCGGCTGCGGCGGCCCGGTCCAGCAGACCGCGCACGGCGGCATAGCCGGCCTCGCCGAGGTCGGCGGTGAACTCGTTGACATAGAGGGCGATGTGCTGGTCGGCCACGGCCGGATCCATCTCCTGGGAGTGCGCCAGCACGTACTCCCGGCTGGCCCCGGGCCGCGCCCAGGCGTACTCCACGCTGGCCCGGATCGCCGCGGCGAGCTCGGCGAGCCGCTCGGCGCCGAGCGAGCGGCGGGCGATGATCGCGCCCAGCGGGATCGGCAGGCCGGTCGCGGCCTCCCATGCCTCGCCCATGTCGGCCAGTGAGCGCAGCCCGTACTGCTGGTAGGTGAACCGGGCCTCGTGGATCACCAGGCCCGCGTCCACCTTGCCGTCGCGCACCGCCGGCATGATCTCGTGGAACGGCAGGACGACGATCTCGCCCAGACCGCCGGGGACCGCCTCGGCCGCCCACAGCCGGAACAGCAGGTACGCGGTGGAGCGCTCGCTGGGGACGGCGACGGTCCTCCCGGCGAGGTCGGCGGCAGAAGAGGGCGCGAAGCGCTTCGGAAGGGGGTGGTGGTCGGGCGACGGGTGGGCCGACGCCTCCGGGCCGGTCAGCACCAGCGGTCCGCAGCCGCGCCCCAGCGCGCCGCCGCAGGGCAGCAGGGCGTACTCGTCCAGCACCCAGGGCAGCGCGGCGAAGGAGATCTTCAGCAGGTCCAGCTCGCCGCGCTCCGCCAGGCCGTTGGTGATGTCGATGTCGGCGAAGGTCACCTCGGGCGCGAACGGCGCCGGGACCAGGCCGTGGGCCAGGGCGTGGAAGACGAAGGTGTCATTGGGGCAGGGCGAGTACGCGGTGGAGAGGGTCGCGGCGGTCATGCCCTCGACCTTAACCCTCGCGGCCGAGTCGGCTGTAGGGCAGCAGGGCGAAGGCCCGCTCCAAGGCCGCGAAGGCCTCGCCGATCCGCCAGGCGGCGCGGTCGCGGGGGCCGACGGCGTTGGAGACGGTGCGCAGCTCCAGCACCGGGACGCCGTGGGCGGCGGCGGCCTCGGCGACGCCGAAGCCCTCCATGGCCTCGGCCACGGCCCCGGGGTGGCGGCCCGTCAGCTCGGCGGCGCGGGCGGCGCTGCCGGTGACCGTGGAGACGGTCAGCACCGGGCCGACGGCGGTCGGCAGCCCCGCGGCCCGCAGCGCGGCGGCGACCGGCGCCGCATGCGCGGTCTCGTGCCGTACCCGGCCGAAGCCCAGCTCGGTGACGGTGGCGAAGCCGTCGGGGGTCTCCGCGCCCAGGTCGGCCGCGACGATCGCCTCGGCGACCACGGCGCAGCCCAGCGGCGCGAGCGGGGCGAAGCCCCCGGCGATCCCGGCCGAGAGCACCAGGTCGTAGCTGCCTAGGTCGTAGCCGGCGAGAGTGAGTGCGGTGGCCGTTCCGGCAGCGGCTGCGGCGGGTCCGACCCCGGCCGCGAGCACGTCCACCGGGCCGCAGCGCTCCATGGCGTAGCCGCCGGGGAGGGGGTGCGGCACGGGTTCACTGTGCGGAATCGCGCTCTGGACGCCGCGCAGCACCGCCGCCGCCTCGGGGGCGACGGCGGTGACGACGAGCAGGCGGGGGAGGGGGAGACTCACCGGAACCGGTCGGTCAGCTCTTGATCGCGACCTCGAACAGCCACTCACCGTAGATCGGGGCGTTGGTCGCACCCGTTCCGGCGACCACGAGCACCGGGGCGCTGGTGGGCGTGGTCCCGGTGGTCGTGTCGGTGACCATCAGCGTGGAGACCGCCAGCGGGCCGGCGTACTGCCGCTTGATGGGCGACACCGGGGCGCTGCCGCTGCTGCGCGCGAACCAGGTCTTGCCGGCGACGTCCTTGCCGACGTCGATGGAGTAGGTGCCGCTGGCGTTCACCTCAAGGGTGGGAATGTTC
The DNA here is from genome assembly GCF_004365705.1 of Streptomyces sp. 846.5. Classification (NCBI taxonomy): domain Bacteria; kingdom Bacillati; phylum Actinomycetota; class Actinomycetes; order Kitasatosporales; family Streptomycetaceae; genus Streptomyces; species Streptomyces sp. 846.5. Next base: position 3,546,833 of record NZ_SOBN01000001.1, on the reverse strand, counting down.
CCCTTGGTCAGCTGCGCGGTGATCGCGGCGGCGCAGGCGGTCTGCTGCGCCTTGCTCAGCGCCTTGCCGGCGTCGTAGCAGGAGGCGGAGGCGGGGGCGATCTGCTTCCAGGTCGAGCCCGACACCACCTGGATGCTGGGCACGGGCTTGCCCTGGCTGGAGGCGTGCTGGATGGAGAAGCCGACCGTGCCGACGCCCACGACGGCGACGGCTCCGAGGGCGAGGACAGCGCGGTTGATGCTCATGGTGCATGAGGCTACCGCCCGTCTCCTTGCAGGGTGCGGCGGGGGCGGCTGATCTTGCCTTCTGGCGGCCTGTTGACTGCGGACCGTAGTGGGCTGGTCGCGCAGTTCCCCGCGCCCCTGGGGGGCTGCAACTGAGCCGCTGCGGGCACGTTGCGCTCTCCGGGGCCGGCTTACGCCAGGTGGGGGCGGGCGACTCGGCCGGGGAGGCGGATCAGGCCGCGGAGGGTGAAGGCGAGGGAGAGCAGCAGGATGCCGGCGGCGGTGCCCATGCCGACCGGGCCCACCAGCGGCAGGACGATGCCGAGGCCGCCGCCGGCCACCCAGGTGAGCTGCATCAATGTCTCGGAGCGGGCGAAGGCGGAGGTCCTGACCCGTTCCGGGACGTCGCGCTGGATCAGCGCGTCCAGGGCGACCTTGCCCAGCGACTGGGCGATCCCGGCGGTGCCGGCCAGCACGGTCACCGTCAGCATGCTGTACGCCAGCGCCGCGGCCAGCGCGGCGCCGGCGGCGAAGGTGAGCATCAGCGTGACGAGGATCTCAGGCGCGCGGGAGCGCAGCCAGGAGCCGAGCGCCGTCCCCAGCGCGTTGCCGATGCCCAGCGCCCCCGCGGCGATGCCCAGGGCCGCGGTGGGGTGCAGGCCCGCCAGCGGGTGCTCGCGGAGCAGGAAGGCGAGGAAGAAGGTGAGGAAGCCGGAGAGCCCGCGCAGGGTGCCCTCGGCGCTCAGGGCGAGGACCACGGCGGGACCGACGGTGCGCAGCCCGACCCGGGCGGCCGGCGCTGTGGACGCCCCGTGCGGCGGCCCCTCCGTCCCTGTTCCGGGTGCCGTCTCCGGTCCGGTGGCTCCGGTCGCTCCGGTGGCCGGGGTGGCGTCCACCGGTTCGTCCTTGCGCAGTGACACCCGCTCCGGCGCGGCACCGTGCAGCAGTGCCCGCGCCTCGCCCTTGGCCAGGTCCACCTGGTGCGGCAGCGAGAACGCCAGGAAGGCCCCGCCCAGGTACACCAGGAAGGCCCCGCGCAGCGGCCAGGTGGGGCCGATCAGGTGCAGCCCGCCGCCGATCGCGCCGGCCACGCCGGTGGCCAGCAGCCCGGCGAGGGTGACCCGCGAGTTGGCCTTCACCAGCGTCACCCGCTCCGGCACCAGCCTCGGCACCACCACGCTGCGGACCACCCCGTACGCCTTGGACGCGACCAGCACGCCCAGGGCCTCCGGGTAGACGGTGAGGCCGCCGCCCGCGATGGAGCTGGTCATCATCCAGGCGATGGCGGCCCGGGCCAGCATCGACAGCGCCATCGCGCTGCGCCGCCCGCTGGGCAGCCGGTCCAGCAGCGGACCGATCACCGGGGCCAGCAGCACGAAGGGCGCCATGGTGATCAGCAGGTAGAGCGCGACCCGGCCGCGGGCCTCGCCGGTGGGCACGGAGAAGAAGATGGTGGAGGCCAGCGCGACGGTGATCATCATATCGCCGGCCGAGTTGACCGCGTGCAGCTCGATCAGCTTGGCCAGTCCGGACTCGCCGGCGCCCTCGGCGGAGGTGGCCCGGCGGATGCGCCGACCGGTTCCGTGCACCGCATGGCCGACTCCACGGGCGGTGGCGGAGGCCCCGCGGTGCAGGGTGTCCGCGACGCGGCGGGCCTGGTTGGTCCGATCAGCCGCGTGCGGCCCCGTCGCCGTCGTCTGCCGTTCGCTCGGCCCGGACGGGGAGGGGCTGTCGGTGCCTCGGGGGGCGGAGGACCCCGTAGGCGCATCGTCGGCCACGTCGCCATCCTGCCTGACCGATGGGCTGTCATGCTGGCTTTCTGCTATGAGCCGATCAGCGTGGCGGGGTCACAAGCAGGGGTCACAACTGACCAAGGGCTGTCCCCTCCGGCCGCGCGACCGGTACCGTGCACCCAGTGGCACTCCGCCGTTTCCGGCGGAGACGCCGCGCCAATACCTTTTCGTACCGCCCAGCAGTGCCGCGTGGCCGTCCTGCGGCGGTCCGGCTGTCGTCTGGTTCCCCAGCGCAGTCGTACCGGTCCGCGGAGTCACGCAGAATGCAGAATGGGGACGTCTGTCGACGCCCGCGGCAGGCGTACCACGCCATGCCGCCGGAGACGGTGGCGTACCGGAGACAGTCTTTGGGAGAGAATCGATCCTGTGATGAGTGCTGCGACGACGCGAAGCCGTACCCCCGACCGGCTCTGTGCGGAAGCCGTTGACTTCGCCCGGGCCGCCGCCGTGGAGGCGGCCGGCGAGGCCGCCGTCGGCGAGCACCTGGGCGTGGAGGTCGACGGCGAGCGCGTCGTTACGCACTACTTCGCGACCAACGAGTGGGCCTACCGGGGCTGGCGCTGGGCCGTCACGGTGACCCGCGCCTCCCGCAGCAAGCAGGTCACGCTTGACGAAACGGTGCTGCTGCCCGGCGCCGAGGCGCTGATCGCGCCGCAGTGGGTGCCCTGGAGCGAGCGGCTGCGCCCGGGCGACATGGGCCCCGGCGACCTGCTGCCGACCGACGAGGACGACCTGCGGCTGGAGCCCGGCTGGTCCGGCGAGGACGAGCCGGCGCCCAACTCGGCCCTGGCCGACGCGGCCGCCGCGGAGGCGGCCGTCGCCGCCGACATGGAACTGGCGACGCCCACCGAGCGCGGCTCCATCGCCTCGGTCGCCCTGGAGCTGGGCCTCGGCCGGGCCCGGGTGCTGTCCCGGCTCGGACTGCACCTGGCCGCGGACCGCTGGGAGAAGCAGTACGGCGCCCACACGCCGATGGCCCAGGCCGCCCCGGCGAACTGCAACTCCTGCGGCTTCCTGATCCCGGTCGCCGGGACGCTCAGCCAGACCTTCGGCATCTGCGCCAATGAGTTCGGCCCGGCCGACGGCCATGTGGTGGCCCTGGACTTCGGCTGCGGCGGCCACTCCGAGGCGGCCGTGATGCCCGCCCCGCCGCAGCCCCCGCCGCCGGTGCTGGACGAGTTCAGCGTCGAGTCCTTCCCGCTGCACCCGGACCCGCACGGCGGGTCGGTCGTCGCCGACGACCCGGGCGAGGAGCTCGGACACAGCTGACCCGCCGCGGGGCGACGGTTCGTCAGCCGACGCTGATGGCCTCCAGCTTGGCCTTGAGGTAGGCGGAGGAGTCCACCGGCTCGTACGCCACCGGCCCCCCGACCGGGGCCACCGTGGTGTGCGGGTCGCACTCGTAGAAGTAGACCAGCGACATCAGGTCCTCCTCCGGGGCCTCCGGCGACGGCGGCAGCACCTGGTGGCGGCCGGACTTCCAGCGGTCGCCGGTCCAGCGCGCCATCAGGTCGCCGATGTTCACCGTCAGCGCGTCCGGGTCGTACGGGGCGTCCTCCCAGCCGATGCCGCCGTCGGCCGGGTCGATGTAGACCTGCAGGCCTCCCTTGCCCTGCTGCCGGTCCAGCAGCGTCACCGTGCCGAAGTCGGTGTGCGGGCCGATCCGGAACTGGCCGGGCTGCGGCTCGCCGACGACGCCGGTGCCCGGATACCAGTTGATGTTCAGGGTGTAGGTGGGGTGCGCGGTGTGGTCGGTGAAGAACGTGGTCTGCTGCCCCAGGGCCGCGCCGAGCAGCCGCAGCACCTCGTCGGCGACCGCGCGCATGGTCGTCATGTACTCCTCGACGGTCTTCTGCAGCGCCGGGGCCTCGGCCTCCGGCCAGCGGTTCGGCTGGAACCAGAAGTCGTCGATCTCGGCGTCGCCGGAGGGCTGGTCGGCGCCCACCGTCCAGGACTCCTTGAGGTCCGGCGGGGTCTCGGTGCCCTCCGAGTAGCCGTTGGCCTCGGCGCCCTTCGCCAGCCAGCCCCGGCCGCCGACGTTCACCCCGTACCGCTCCTTGACCTCCGTCGGCAGCGCGAAGAACGCCCGCGCGGCCTCGCGCACGCCCTCGCGCTGCTCGCGGCTCACGCCGTGGCCGGTGATCAGCAGAAAGCCGGCCTGGCTCAGCGCCGCGTCCACGGCGGCAGCGGTGCGGGCGCGCGCGTCGGGGTCGCCGGACAGCCAGGGGGCGAGGTCGATCACGGGGATACGGGGAGACATGTCGGTCCGTCCTTCTTCAGTGATGGTCATTCGCCGATGTCCTCGAACCACAGCTCGGGCCTGGCCGCGATGAAGTCGCGCATCAGTTTCGTGCACTCCGGGTCGTCCAGCAGCACGACCTCGACACCGTGCTCGGCCAGCCAGTCGTGGCCGCCGTGGAAGGTCTCGGCCTCGCCGACGACGACCCGGCCGATGCCGAACTGCCGGACCAGGCCCGAGCAGTACCAGCACGGCGACAGCGTGGTCACCATCGTGGTCCGGCCGTAGCCGCGCAGCCGTCCCGCGTTGCGGAACGCCGCGGTCTCCGCGTGCATCGACGGGTCGCCGTCCTGCACCCGGCGGTTGTGCCCGCGGCCCAGCAGCTCGCCGTCCGGGCCGAAAAGCGCGGCGCCGATCGGGATGCCGCCCTCGGCGAGGCCCGCCCTGGCCTCCTCGACGGCGACCGCCAGCAGATGTGAGGTGTCTGTCATACGTCCACTTTCCCGTTCCGGAAACACCGGGGCAACGTGCGGAAAGTACGCTCCAGCCCACCTCGCCGCTGACGCCGTGTCGTCCCCGAACCCTGGAGTCAACTTGGCCGCACTCACGCTCCGCGAGATCCTCTCCTTCGACGTCCTCGGCGAGGCCGCGCCCGAGATCCTGTGCGGCGGCAAGGGCCTGGACCGGCCGGTGCGCTGGGTGCACTCCAGCGAGATCTACGAGATCGGCCCGCTGCTCTCGGGCGGGGAACTGCTGCTCACCACAGGTCTCGGCCTGGCCGGGGCGGACGCCGGCGCACGCCGCCACTACGTCCGCGAGCTCGCGGAGCGCGGGGTCGCCGGGATCGCCGTCGAGCTGGGCCGCACGCTCATGGAGATGCCGTACGAGCTGGTGGACGAGAGCCGCAGGCGCGGCCTGCCGCTGGTCGCGCTGCGGGCCGTGGTGCCCTTCATCCGCATCGCGGAGGCCGCCAACACCGCCATCGTCACCCAGTCGCTGACGGACCGTCCGCACCCCGCGCACGACCGGGACGGGCGGGTGGCCGCCCTGCTGGCGGAGCTCGCCGAGGGCACGGCACTGAGCCAGCGCGATGTGCTGGCCCGGGCCAGGGCCCTGGACTTCGCCGTGGACCGGACCCACCGGCTCGTCGCCGCCGCAGCGACCGGACCGGGCGCGAGCGCGGTGTTGGACCGCGCCGCCGAGCTGCTGGGCGGACGGCTGCTGCGGGCGGCGGTGCCGGACGGGACGGTTGCGGCGCTGCTGAGCATCCCGCCGCGGGTGAACGGCGCCGTGGACGCCGTCCGCGCGGCGCAGGGCGCGGTCGTCGCCGCAGCCGGCGAGGCCGCCGGAGGGGTGGCGCTCACGGTCGCGCTGGGGCCCGCGGCCCCGGGGGAGGCGGCGTGGAGCCGCTGGGGAGAGTCGCTGCGCGAAGCGCGCACCACGCTGGCGCTGGCGCTGAGCGTGCCGGTCGCCGAGCCGCACTGCTGCGAGGGCGCGCTGGTCACCTCGTCCCGGGCGCTGGCCCTGGAACGCCAGCTGGTCGGCGACGGGCTCACCCCGGCCTCGCGCGACCGGCTGGCCCACCTGGTCACCCGCGCCCTGGGCCCGCTGCTGGAATGGGAGGCCGCCCACCCCAGCGACCTGGTCCGCACCCTGGAGGTACACCTCCGCAACGGCTGCAGCCCAACCCGCACGGCAGCGCTGCTGCACGTCGGGCGCCAGTCCCTCTACCAGCGGCTTGAGCGGATCGAGTCCCTGCTGGGGCTCCCGGTGGGGGAGGCCGACGTCCATGCGGAACTGCTGCTCGCGTGCTGCGCGCACAGGCTGCTCCGGGCGGGGGACTGAACCGACGGTGCGGCACGTGCATGGCTGGCAGCGCAGTTCCCCGCGCCCCTATATAGGGGCGCGGGGCTGTGCTTTTTGAACAGCGTGCGCGAACGGCAACCACCCGCGACGGAGGGGGCTGCAATCGGGCCGGCTGCACATGCATAGGGGCGCGGGGAACTGCGCGAACAGGAACCACCGCTGACGGTCAGGCTTCCGCGGGCTCCGGTGCTGCTGCCGGGACACCCTTGCCCGAGCCGGTCACGGGGCCGAGTCCGGGGACCAGTCGGAGGAGCAGGTACAGCACGCCCGCAATCACGAACCCTCCGGCGAAGGCGATATCGCCCAGCGCGGGGAAGTGCTTGGGGAAGACGCCCGTGTAGTCGGTCTGGTTGGAGAAGAGCCAGACGCCGAGCCCGGTGCCGGCCGCCATCGCGATGGGCGCAGCCCAGTTGCTGAAGGCCTTGTCGCCCAGGACCGAGGCGATCTCCTCGTCCGACTGCCCGCGCCGCAGCACCCGGTCGGTGAAGACGATGGCCAGCCAGGGGCCGATCCAGTAGGTGATGACCAGCAGGAAGTTCTCGTACTTCGTGCCCGAGTCGTGCAGGCCCGACCAGGCGACCAGGGTGCCCGCCAGGCCGAAGACCAGCGCGACCGTCGCCCGCCGTACCGCCGCCGGGAGCTTGATGCCCATGGCGACGAAGGACAGCGAGCCCGAGTAGATGTTGAGGGCGTTGGCGGCGATGCCGCCGACCGCGATGGCCAGCAGGGTGAGGTCCGCGAGCCAGGTCGGCAGGGCGTGGGTGAAGGCGGCGGTGGGGGAGAGCGTGGACGGTGCGGCGATCGTCGCCGACGCCGCGCCGACGACCTCCAGCAGCACGCAGGAGAGGAAGACGCCCAGAGCCGGCCACAGCCCGACCGCCCACTTGGGCGCGGACTTCGGCAGGTAGCGGGTGTAGTCGGAGCCGTACGGCGTCCATCCGGCCGCGTAGCCGAAGGTCGCGCCGGCGGTCAGCAGGAACGCGCCGGGGAAGGCGTGCGCGCCGGTCGCCGCGGAGACGTCCGACTTGCTCAGGATGACCCCGGCGGCGATCAGGAAGACCACGGTCAGCAGGGGGAAGGTGTACTTCTCGGCGCTCTGGATGAAGTTGTGGCCGAAGTAGGCGATGCCGACCTGCAGCACCACCACGATGAACAGGCACAGCAGCGCGGGCCAGCCGAGCAGCGTGTTCAGCGCGTACGCCGCGCTGACGCTGTTGACGGCGAACCAGCCGATGCCCGCGGTGAGGGCGTTCAGCCCGGCCGGCAGGGCGTTGCCCCAGTAGCCGAAGGCACTGCGACCCGCGACCATCTGCGGCACGCCGTGGCGGGGGCCGCTGAGGCCCAGGAAGCCGTGGGCGACGGCGCCGAGGCCGGTGCCGAGCACGATGGCCAGCACGGCCTGCCAGAAGCCGAGACCGAAGACGCCGACGGCCAGGACGCCGACGAAGACGGTGGCGAACTCCATGTTGGGGGAGGTCCAGGTCCAGAGAAGTCCGAGGGGCCGACCGTGTCTGGCGTCCTCGGGTACTGGTTCTGCACCGGTGGGTTCGACGGCGAGTACGTGGTCGCCGTACTCGGATATCTCTGTGGGGGCGGCGGTCATAGGGTCAGTGTCGGGGTGCGTCAGCGACCCGTAAACGGTCGGAACGACGGGTCTACGCGGGGTTACTGCGTACGTTCTGTACGTCGCACGGTGCGTTACGGGCGGTGTCCGTGCGGGGCAGCCTAGCCCGTGGACGATACTGGCACGTATGGCATACGACGATCTTCGGTCCTTTCTTCGGGCGCTGGAACGGGAGGGCGACCTCCGGCGGATCAAGGTGGAGGTGGACCCGTACCTGGAGATCGGGGAGATCGTCGACCGGGTACAGAAGGCCAAGGGCCCCGCGCTGCTCTTCGAGAACGTCAAGGGCGCCTCGATGCCGCTGGCGATGAACGTCTTCGGGACGGAGCGGCGGCTGGCCAAGGCGCTGGGCCTGAAGTCGGCGGAGGACATCTCGGAGAAGATCGCCGGCCTGCTGAAGCCGGAGCTGCCGCACGGCTTCACCGGGGTGCGGGACGCCTTCGGCAAGCTGGCCGGGATGACCCACGTCCCGCCGAAGAAGGTGAAGCCGGGCGACGCGCCGGTGCAGCAGGTGGTGCTGACCGGCGACCAGGTGGACCTGGACGCGCTGCCCGCGCTGTTCACCTGGCCGGGCGACGGCGGCTCCTTCTTCAACCTGGGCCTCACTCACACCAAGGACCCGGACAGCGGCATCCGCAATCTGGGCCTCTACCGGCTGCAGCGCCACGACCGGCGCACCATCGGCATGCACTGGCAGATCCACAAGGACAGCCGCAACCACGCCGCCGTCGCCGCGAAGCGCGGCGAGCGGCTGCCGGTCGCGATCGCCTTCGGCTGCCCGCCGGCGGTGACCTACGCGGCGACCGCGCCGCTGCCCGGCGACATCGACGAGTACCTGTTCGCCGGCTTCGTCGCCGGTGAGCGGGTGCGGATGGTGGACTGCAAGACCGTGCCGCTGCAGGTTCCGGCCGACGCCGAGGTGGTGCTCGAAGGCTGGCTGGAGCCGGGGGTGACCCTGCCGGAGGGCCCGTTCGGCGACCACACCGGCTTCTACACCCCGCAGGAGCCGTTCCCGGCCCTCACCATCGACTGCGTGACGATGCGCTCCCGTCCGCTGCTGCAGTCGATCGTGGTCGGCCGCCCGCCGACGGAGGACGGCCCGCTGGGGAAGTTCACCGAGCGCTTCTTCCTGCCGCTGCTGAAGATCATCGTCCCGGACATCGTCGACTACGACCTGCCCGAGGCCGGCGGCTTCCACAACTGCGTGATCGTCTCGATCGACAAGAAGTACCCCAAGCACGCCCAGAAGGTGACGCACGCCATCTGGGGGGCCCACATGATGTCGCTCACCAAGCTGATCGTGGTGGTGGACGCCGACTGCGACGTCCACGACTACCAGGAGGTGGCCTGGCGGGCTCTCGGCAACGTCGACTACAGCCGCGACCTGAGCGTGGTCGAGGGCCCGGTGGACCATCTGGACCATGCCTCGTACCAGCAGTTCTGGGGCGGCAAGGCCGGGATCGACGCCACCCGTAAGCTCCCCGAGGAGGGGTACACCAGGGACGGGGGCTGGCCGGAGATGGTCGCCTCGGACCCTGAAACGGCCGCGACGGTCTCCCGTCGCTGGAAGGAGTACGGGCTGTGAGCGCCACCGCCGCCGTCCCGGTCGTCGAGACACCGGGCAGGACCAAGGCCTTTCTGCGGCTGGTGATGATCGAGCACTCGGTCTTCGCCCTGCCCTTCGCCTACATCGCCGCCCTCACCGCCATGTTCCTGGAGAACGGGACGGTCCACTGGCTGCAACTGCTGCTGGTGACCCTCGCCATGGTCGGGCTGCGCACCTTCGCCATGGCGGCGAACCGGATCATCGACCGCGAGATCGACGCCCGCAACCCGCGCACCGCCGGGCGCGAACTCGTCACCGGCGCGGTGTCGTTGCGCACCGCCTACGCGGGCTCCGCGGTGGCGCTGGTGGTCTTCCTCGGCGCCGCCGCGCTGCTCAACCCGCTCTGCCTGGCGCTGGCCCCGATCGCGGTCATCCCGATGGTGGTCTACCCCTACGGCAAGCGGTTCACCGACTTCCCGCACGCCATCCTGGGCCTGGCCCAGGCCATGGGCCCGATCGGGGCCTGGCTGGCGGTCACCGGGACCTGGTCCTGGGACGCCCTGGTCCTCGGCCTTGCGGTGGGCGTCTGGATCGGCGGCTTCGACCTGATCTTCGGCTGCCAGGACGTCGCCGCCGACCGCGCCGACGGCGTGCGCTCGGTCCCGGCCCGCTTCGGCGTGGACGCCGCGCTCCGGGGCGCTCGCGGGGCGCACCTGGTGACGGTGCTGCTGCTCGGCTGGTTCGCGGTGCTCACCGACGCCGGGTGGGCCTTCTGGCTGGGCCTGGTCGTGGTGTGCTGCGCCTTCGTCTACGAGCACTCCATCGTCAAGCCCGGCGACCTGTCCCGGCTCAACCGGGCCTTCTTCCAGGTCAACGGCTTCGTCGGGATCTCCCTCTTCGCCTTCGCCCTGCTGGACCTGGTGCTGCGCGGACTGGGGCTCTGAGGCGCCTTTCGGCACCCGCCTACCCCGTCGCTACCGGCTCGACCTCCTGGGCCGCGCGTTCGTCGTAGGCGGCGCGGGCGTCGAGGACGGTGTCGATGTGGATCTCGGACCACTCGCGGATCGAGGACAGCAACCCGGCCACGCTCCGCCCCAACTCCGTCGCGGCGTACTCCACCCGGGGCGGGATCGTCGGGTAGACGGTGCGGGTGACCAGACCGTCGCGCTCCAGATTGCGCAGGGTCTGGGTCAGCATCTTCTGGGTGATGCCGTCGAGCCGGCGCCGCAGCACGCCGAAACGCAGCGGACCGTCGCCCAGGGCGCCCATGACCAGCATGGTCCACTTGTTGGCGAGCACGTCGAGAATCTGTCGGGACGGGCAGGCTGCCAGGTATGCATCGGCGCCGCCGAAGAATCGCAGATCAGAAGTAGTACCCATGAGGTACCTATATACCTTTCAGGTGCCTTCTGTTCAACAGGTACTGAGGATCGCAGGATGAGGACATCGACTTCTCCCTCTGACTGACGAGGTAACTCCCATGCGTGCGATCACTCAGAAGTCCTTCGGCGGCCCCGAGGTCCTAGAGCTCACCGAGGCGCCACGACCGGTCCCGGGCCCCACCGAAGTGCTGGTCCGGGTGCAGGCGGTCGGCATCAACCCGGTCGAGGCGGTGATCCGCGCCGGGGCCTTCGCACTGATCGGGCAGCCGCCCTTCACCCTCGGCTGGGACGTCTCCGGCGTCGTGGCGGAGGTCGACCCCGGCGTCAACCGGTTCCAGGTCGGTGACGAGGTGTACGGGATGCCGTACTTCCCCCGTGCTGCGGACGGCTACGCCGAGTACGTGGCCGCGCCCTCGCGGCAGCTCGTCCGCAAGCCGGCCGGCCTCAGCCACGTCGAGGCCGCCGCCCTCCCACTGGCCGGCCTGACGGCCTGGCAGATGCTGGTGGACATCGCGGCGGTGGGCGAAGGGCAGCGCGTGCTCATCCACGGCGCCGGTGGCGGTGTCGGTCACCTCGCCGTCCAGATCGCCAAGGCGCGCGGCGCATACGTCATTGCGACGGCGAGCGCCGCCAAGCACCCCTTCCTGCGGGAACTCGGCGCCGACGAGACCGTCGACTACCGCGCGACCGACTTTGCGGCGGTGGTACGGGACGTCGACGCCGTCATCGAAACCGTCGGCGGCGACACCGGCCGGCGCTCGGTCGCCACGCTGCGCCACGGCGGCATCCTGGTCACCGCCGTCGACAAGGCCGACGCCGAGCTGGCGCGGGCGGCGGAGACGGCGGGCGTCCGCTTCGCGGGCATCTCGGTAGAGCCGGACGTGGTAGGGCTGGAGTCGCTGAACGCCCTGGTCGAGACGGGACAGCTGCGCCCGTACGTCGAGCAGACCTTCGACCTCGCGGACGCGGCCAAGGCGCACGGGGTGATCGAGGGCGGACATGTTCGGGGGAAGGTGGTGCTGACGGTGTGAGGGGGCGGCGCCCCGCCCCGGGTAGTGTCGGACGGGTGGAGCGAGAACGACAGCAGCAGCGCGAGCCGTGGGTGGTCGGGGTTTCCGGGGCGTCCGGGACGGCGTACGCGGCGGCGGTGGTGCGCGGGTTGCTGGCGGCCGGGGAGGCCGTGGACCTGATGGTGAGCCGGGCGGCGCGGCTGACGGTGCTGGACGAGACCGGGATCTCCTTCCGGGACGGGCACTGGGAGGTGGACCTCCGGGAGTGGCTGGAGCAGTCGCTCGACTCGGGGAAACCGCAGGTGGAGAGCCTGGACGGGGTGCGCTACTGGGCCGCCGGCGACCTGGCGGCCGGGCCTTCCAGCGGCTCCTACCCCGCCAAGGGGATGCTGGTGGTGCCGTGCAGTACGGCAGCCGTGGCCGGGATCGCACTCGGGCTGTCGAAGGACCTGCTGCAGCGCGCCGCGAGCGTCACGCTCAAGGAGCGGCGGCGGCTGGTGGTGTGCCTGCGGGAGACGCCGCTGAGCGGCCAGACGCTGCGTCAACTGGTCGCGCTGGACGAGGCGGGGGCGGTGGTGCTGCCCGCCTCGCCCGGGTTCTACGCCGGGACCCGCAGCGCCCAGCAGTTGGTGGACTTCGTCGCGGGGCGGGTGCTGGATGCGGCTGGAGTGCCGCATGACCTCTATCGGCGCTGGGTCGGGGAGCTGGGTACGGGCAGGCGGGCCGATGCCTGAGTGAGGCAGCTCACGTTCCCGGGGTATTGTCGTTGGGATGTCAGGGTCGACAGCCCAGGAGTCTTCGATTCCGGATAATGTCGCCTGGTTGCCCAACGATCGGAAGGCGCGGTATTCCAGCATGGACGCGGTGGACAGACAGCTCATCCAGGCGCTGCGCGAGAACGGACGGGCGTCCTACGCCGAGCTGGGGCGGCTGGTGGGCCTCTCGGGCCCCAGCGTCACCGATCGCATCAACCGCCTGGAGCAGGCGGGCATCATCACCGGCTACCGCGCGACGGTGAACCCGGCCTCGCTGGGGTTGGGCGTGACCGCGCTGATCGGTCTTCAGTTGTCGGACGCCGCCGACCACGAGGACGTGGCGCACCGGCTGCGCGACCTCTCCGAGGTCGAGGACTGCTGGTTCATCGCCGGCGACGACTCCTACATGCTCAAGGTGCGGATGCCCGACGTGGACGGACTCGAGTCCATCGTGAAGCGGCTCTCCGGGACCAGGGGCGTCGCCCGGACCCGGACCACGGTGGTGCTGTCCACCAAGTGGGAGAACCGGGCGACCGAACTGCCCGACACGGATGCGTTGACCGAGCGGAAGGCGTGACCCGCAGATGGCCCTGGTGACCCTGGAGGACCTGCGCGACGCGCAGAAGCGGATCGCCGGCGTGGCGGTGCGGACGCCGCTGATGCCCTGCCCCTGGGCGGAGACGGACGCGCACACGCTGCACCTCAAGCCGGAGAGCCTCCAGCCGACCGGCGCCTTCAAGATCCGGGGTGCCTACAACCGGCTGGCCGTGCTGACCGAGGAGGAGCGGGCGCGCGGCGTGGTCGCGCAGTCGAGCGGCAACCACGCGCAGGCGGTGGCCTATGCGGCGAGGGCTATGGGGATCAAGGCCGTCATCGTGATGCCGGACACCTCCCCGGCGGTGAAGGTCGAGAACACCCGGTCCTTCGGCGCCGAGGTGATCCTCGTCCACATGAGCGAGCGGGACACCACCCCGGCCGATCTGGTCGCCGAGCACGGGTACGTGTGGGTGCCGCCGTACGACGACCCGTACATCATCGCCGGTCAGGGCACGGTCGGTCTGGAGCTCGCGGAGGACGCGACCGCGCTGGACCTGGACCTGCGCACGGTGCTGGTGCCGGTCAGCGGCGGCGGGCTGATCGGCGGGACCGCGGCCGCGCTGAAGCTGACCATGCCGGGCGTGCGGATCGTCGGCGTCGAGCCGGAGCTGGCGGGGGACGCGGCTGAGAGCTTCCGTACCGGCGAGCGGAAGGTGTGGCCGTTCGAGCAGACCCACCGCACCATCGCCGACGGGCTGCGTACCAACTCGCTCGGCCTGCTGCCCTGGGAGCACGTCCAGGCCTACGTGGACGACATCATCACCGTCACCGAGGACGAGATCCGCTCGACCGTGGCCGTGCTGGCCCGGCGCGGGCGGCTGGTCGCCGAGCCCTCGGGCGCGGTCAGCACGGCGGCGTACCTGCACCACGCGGATCAGCTGCCGCAGGGGCGCAGTGTCGCGGCGGTGGTCAGCGGGGGGAATGTGGACCCGGCGTTGCTGGCGGAATTGCTGAAGACATGAATGGCAGCGCGAAGCGCTTCGATGGGGGGCGGGGGTCGGGCGACGGGAGGGCGTAGGCTCGTGCAAGTCGTGCAGGTGGTACGTGGCGCAGGTTGGAAAGGGCTGAGGGCCGGATGGACGCAGGACTGAAGCGGGAGCTCGAGGCGAAGGTCTACGCCGGGGAGCGGCTGTCCCGCGAGGACGGCATCGCCCTGTACGAGACCGACGACCTGGCCTGGCTGGGCGGCCTGGCCCACCATGTGCGGACGCAGAAGAACGGCGACGTCGTCCACTTCAACGTCAACCGCCACCTCAACATGACCAACGTCTGCAGCGCCTCCTGCGCGTACTGCTCGTTCCAGCGCAAGCCGGGCGAGAAGGACGCGTACACCATGCGCATCGAGGAGGCCGTGCGGCTGGCGAAGGCCATGGAGAACGACCAGCTCACCGAGCTGCACATCGTCAACGGCCTGCACCCGACGCTGCCCTGGCGCTACTACCCGCGGTCGCTGCGCGAGCTGAAGGCCGCGCTGCCGAACGTCGCGCTGAAGTGCTTCACCGCCACCGAGATCCACTGGTTCGAGAAGATCTCCGGGCTGTCCGCCAGCGAGATCCTGGACGAGCTGATCGACGCCGGGCTGGAGTCGCTGACCGGCGGCGGCGCCGAGATCTTCGACTGGGAGGTGCGCCAGCACATCGTCGACCACGACACCCACTGGGAGGACTGGTCGCGGATCCACCGCCTGGCGCACTCCAAGGGCCTGAAGACCCCGTGCACCATGCTCTACGGGCACATCGAGGAGCCCCGGCACCGGGTGGACCACGTGCTGCGGCTGCGTGAACTGCAGGACGAGACCGGCGGCTTCCAGGTATTCATCCCGCTGCGCTACCAGCACGACTTCCACGACTCCAAGGACGGCGTGGTCCGCAACCGGCTGCAGGCCCGTACCACCATGGCCACCGGCGCGGACATGATCAAAACCTTCGCGGTGTCGCGGCTGCTGTTCGACAACGTCCAGCACGTCAAGGTGTTCTGGGTGATGCACGGCCTGGACGGCGCGCAGCTGATGCTCAATCACGGCGCGGACGACATGGACGGCTCGGTCGTCGAGTACAAGATCACCCACGACGCGGACGGCTTCGGCACGCCGAACAAGCTCAGCCGCGACAACCTGCTCGACCTGATCCGCGACGCCGGCTTCCGTCCGGTGGAGCGCAACACCCGCTACGAGATCATCCGCGAGTACGACGGCCCGGTCGCCGACCGCCGCGAGACCCCGCAGCCGATGCGCTTCTAGGAACCACAGGAACCAGAGGATTTCCCCGCACGATGGCACTTCTCTTCACCCTGGATCCGGAGCTCACCCCGCAGCTCCGGGCCGGGATCATCGACTTCTGGACGGATGTCAGCAATGCCGGCGGAGCCGTCGGCTTCGTCGCGCCGGTCACCGTCGAGCGGGTCCGCCCGACGGCGGAGAAGCAGTTCGCGGGTGTCGCGGACGGCCCGGACCGACTGCTGATCGCCCGTGAGGCGGACACCGGCGAGCTCGCCGCCCTGCTGTTCTTCGAGAACCAGCGCTTCGAGCTGATGACGCACTGGCAGCTGCTGAAGCGGGTCATGGTGCACCCGCGCTTCCAGGGCGCCGGCTACGGCGCCGAGCTGCTGGCCGAGGCCGAGCGGATCGCCCGGGGCTGGGGCCTGTCCGGGCTGAAGCTGACCCTGCGCGGGGGCCGCGGCCTGGAGACCTTCTACGGCCGCAGCGGCTACAAGGAGGTCGGCCGGATACCCGGCGGCATCCGGGTCGCGCCGGGCGAGGAGTACGACGACGTCCTCATGTGGCTCGACCTGCGGTGAAGGGCTCAGGAGGGGAACCCTTCCGGGGGCCGTTGAAGATCTGCCCCGGCCGCGTGCTGTACTGGACAGGTCGTCCGGAATCGCTCGGAAGAGAGAACCCAGCGCCGTGAGCAGCAAGTCACACGCCACCCTCCGCTACACCTCCATGCGGTTCAGCATCTTCGGCGCCGTCTTCGTGGTCGTCCTGGTGCTCGCCCACTTCAAGCTGATGCCGGTGATGGCCGGAGCCCCCGGCGTCCTGCTGCTGCTGATCATCGCCCTGGTGGTGTCCGGGCTGCTCAGCTATGTGCTGCTGAGCCGTCAGCGGGACGAGGTGTCCGCGCAGATCACCGAGGGCATCGAGGGACGCCGCAGCCGCGGCGCCGGGATGAAGCAGCGCATCGCCGCGCAGACCGCCGCCGAGGACGCCCTCGACGACGCCGTCCGCGCGGACGCCCAGTAGCAGGACGACCCCGCTGAACACCTCCGCCGACCCGCCCCACCGCCCGACCGGACGCGATGTCGCACGCCTCGCGGGGGTCTCCCAGGCGACGGTCTCGCTGGTGTTCTCGACCGGCGAGACCGCCCGCGCCCGGGTCTCCGCCGCCACCCGGGACCGGGTCAGGGCGGCCGCGGCCCAGCTCGGCTACCAGCCCCAGGCCGCCGGACGGCAGCTGCGCCTGGGCCGTACCGGGCTGGTCCACCTCGCGGTGCCCAATATGCTCGGGCCGTTCTTCGCCCGGGTCCTCGACGGCGCCCAGGGCGCGGCGACCACGCACGGCCTGGCCGTGGTGGTCAGCTCCGGCTGGGACGGCGACACCCTCGCCCGCGCCTGCGGCACCGGGCAGTTCGACGGCCTGCTGCTGTGCTCCCCGGACGACAGCCAGCTCGGCGAGCTGCCGGCCTCGCTCCCGGTGGTGTTCCTGGACGCCGACCCGGCCGGCGTCGCCGACTCGCCGCTGCGCCGGGCGCTGGAGCTGGACGTGGCCGGCGGCATGGCCGCCGCCGTGCGGCATCTGCGTGAGCTCGGACACAGCCGGATCGGGCATCTCCGCTCGACGGACTCCGCGTACACCTTCCGCTCCCGGCAGGCCGGGTTCGAGCGGGCGGCGCTGGGCGTCGAGGTGGTGGAGGCCGGGGTGTCCATCAACGGCGGCCTGGAGGCGGGACGGGCGGCCGCCCGCACCCTGCTCGGCCGGGCCGACCGTCCGCACGCCCTGGTCTGCGACGACGACGTGGTCGCGGCCGCCGCCTACCATGTGGCCGCTGAGCTGGGGCTGCGGATCCCCGACGACCTGTCGGTGGTCGGCATCGACAACATCCTCGCCGCCCAGCTGCTGTCGCCCGGGCTCACCACCGTGGATCTGCCGGGGGAGCGGCTGGGCAGCGCCGGCCTGGACCTGCTGGCCGAACTGATCAGCGGCGGCCGCCCGCCGGGGCCGGCGCCGCTGGAGACCACGCTGCTGCTGCGGGGCTCCACGACGGGCGTCCGGGGGCGGCAGGTACGCTCTGAGGGTGGACCCCAGGACTCGTAGCAGGATCGTGAGCGGCGCGCTGGTGCTGCTGCTGTTGGCCGTCGTGATCGGCGCCATCGCGCGCTGAGCCGGACGCGTACACGACGGAGGGGCTGTCCCGCTCAGCGGGACAGCCCCTCCGTCGTTCGTCCGCTCAGGTCAGAGCTGCTCGATGACGTAGTCGATGCAGGCGGTCAGCGCCTCGACGTCGGCCGGGTCGACGGCCGGGAACATCGCCACCCGCAGCTGGTTGCGGCCCAGCTTGCGGTACGGCTCGGTGTCCACGATGCCGTTGGCCCGCAGCGCCTTGGCGATGGCGGCGGCGTCGATCGAGTCGTCGAAGTCGATGGTGCCGATGACCTGCGAGCGCTCGGCCGGCTCGGCGACGAACGGGTTCGCGTAGGAGGACTTCTCGGCCCAGGTGTAGAGCCGCGAGGAGGAGTCCGCGGTGCGGGCCACCGACCAGTCCAGGCCACCGTTGCCGTTCAGCCACTCCAGCTGCTCGTTGAGCAGGAAGAGGGTGGACAGCGCGGGGGTGTTGTAGGTCTGGTCCTTCGACGAGTTGTCGATGGCCGTCGGCAGGTCGAAGAACGGCGGGATGTAGCGTCCCGAGGCCGCGATCTCGGCCGCGCGGGCCAGCGCCGCGGGGGAGAACAGGGCGATCCACAGGCCGCCGTCGGAGGCGAAGCACTTCTGCGGGGCGAAGTAGTAGACGTCCGTCTCGGAGACGTCGACGGGCAGGCCGCCGGCGCCGGAGGTGGCGTCCACCAGGACCAGCGAGCCCTCGTCGGCGCCGGCCACCCGCTTGATCGGCATGGCGACACCGGTGGAGGTCTCGTTGTGCGTCAGCGCGTAGACGTCCACGCCGGCCTCGGCGACCGGGAGCGGGTGAGTGCCCGGGTCGGACTTCAGCACGGACGGGTCGGCGAGCCAGGGCGCGGCCTTGGTGGAGGCGGCGAACTTGGAGGAGAACTCGCCGAAGCTCAGGTGCTGGGACTTCTCCCGCACCAGGCCGAAGGCGGCGATGTCCCAGAAGGCGGTGGAGCCGCCGTTGCCGAGCACCACCTGGTAGCCCTCGGGGAGCTGGAAGAGGCTGCTCACGCCCTCGCGCACGCGCCGGACCAGGTTCTTCACCGGGGCCTGGCGGTGGGAGGTGCCGAGCAGCGAACTGCCGGTCGCGGCGAGGGCGCTCAGCGCCTCGGGGCGAACCTTGGACGGACCTGCGCCGAAACGGCCGTCAGCGGGCCTGATGTCAGCGGGGATCTGGATCTCAGCCACAGCCCGCAGCCTACCGGCTGCCTGCACCTGTCCAATGGCGGGTCCGGCCAATGAGACACCATTGGGTGACCATGCAGACACGTAAGGGGCGCGGGGAACTGCGCTGCCAACCATGCACCTCCGTAGAGGGCTGGCAGCGCAGTTCCCCGCGCCCCTAGGTAGTTCGGGGTTCAGCGGGCGATGTCGTCGAAGCCCTCGACCTCGTGGGGGCTGCGCGTCGCCGGCCCGATGTACCGCGCAGCGGGCCGCACCAGGCGGCCGGTGCGCTTCTGCTCCAGGATGTGGGCGCTCCAGCCCGCCGTCCGGGCGCAGGTGAACATGGAGGTGAACATGTGTGCGGGCACCTCGGCGAAGTCGAGGATGATCGCGGCCCAGAACTCCACGTTGGTGGCCAGGACCCGGTCGGGGCGGCGGGCGTGCAGCTCCTCCAGCGCGGCCTTCTCCAGCGCCGCGGCGACCTCGTAGCGGGGAGCGGCCAGCTCCATCGCGGTGCGGCGCAGCACGCGGGCGCGCGGGTCCTCGGCGCGGTAGACGCGGTGGCCGAAGCCCATCAGCCGCTCGCCCTTGTCCAGGGCGTTCCTGACCCAGGCGCCGGCGTCGCCGGTGCGCTCGATCTCCTCGATCATGCCGAGGACGCGCGAGGGCGCTCCGCCGTGCAGCGGGCCCGACATCGCGCCGACCGCGCCGGACAGCGCCGCGGCGACGTCCGCACCGGTGGAGGCGATGACCCGGGCGGTGAAGGTGGAGGCGTTCATGCCGTGCTCGGCGGCGGAGGTCCAGTAGGCGTCGATGGCCTTGACGTGCTTGGGGTCGGGCTCGCCGCGCCAGCGGATCATGAAGCGCTCGACGATGGTCTCGGCCTTGTCGATCTCGCTCTGCGGGACCATCGGCAGGCCCTGGCCGCGCGCGGACTGCGCCACGTAGGAGAGGGCCATCACGGCGGCGCGGGCGAGGTCGTCGCGGGCCTGCTCGGGGCTGATGTCCAGCAGCGGTTTGAGGCCCCAGGCCGGGGCGAGCATGGCGAGCGCGGACTGGACGTCGACGCGGATGTCGCCGGAGTGGATCGGCAGCGGGAACGGCTCGGCGGCGGGCAGGCCGGGGTTGAACTTGCCGTCGACGAGCAGGCCCCAGGTGTTCCCGAAGGACACGTGGCCGACCAGCTCCTCGATGTCGACCCCGCGGTAGCGGAGCGAGCCGCCCTCCTTGTCGGGTTCGGCGATCTCCGTCTCGAACGCAATGACTCCCTCGAGTCCGGGTACGAAATCGGACATCAGGCGGCTCCTCTGGATCGACGTCGGTGACTGTGGTGTGGCCAAGTCGTCGGTTGTGGTGACTGTGCCTCCGCGCGGTTGCGCGGCAGTACGGCTGCGGGCATGTGGCACGCAGTGTCAGGGTGCCAGGCACTGGGTGCATTGCGCCAGAGCCCACGACGGTGATGCCCTCGCAGAGGGTGTCCGACGCCCGAACACTTTATCTCTTGACGTCGAGATTTCGTACGGGTGAAAGGAGTGCGGGATGATGGCGGTGTGCAGCCTCACGATGTCGCGGCGATGCGCCGCCAGTACCTCGCCGCGGGTCTCGACGAGTCCGAGCTGGCCGAGGAGCCCATGGACCAGTTCGACCGCTGGTTCGCGGACGCGGCGAAGTCGGGCCTGGACGAGCCCAACGCCATGGTCGTCACCACGGTCGGTCCGGACGGGCAGCCGAGCGCGCGGACCGTCCTGCTCAAGGGGTACGACCGGCGCGGCTTCGTGTTCTACACCAACTACGGCTCGCGCAAGGGCGTCGAACTGGACGCCGACCCGAGGGTCGCGCTGCTCTTCCCCTGGCACGAGCTGGGCCGCCAGGTGATCGTCACCGGCCTGGCCGAGCGGGTCGGCCGGGACGAGACCGCCGCCTACTTCCGCAGCCGCCCGCACGGCTCCCAGCTCGGCGCCTGGGCCAGCGAGCAGTCCCGCCCGGTGGCCTCCCGCGCGGAGCTGGAACAGCGCTACACCGACCTGGCCGCCCGCTACCCGGAGGGCGAGGGCGTCCCGGTCCCCCCGTTCTGGGGCGGCTACCGGATCACCCCGCTCACCGTCGAGTTCTGGCAGGGCCGCGAGAACCGACTGCACGACCGGCTCGGCTACTACCGCGCGGTGGGCGACGAGGGCTGGAGCGTACGGCGACTCCAGCCCTGAGCGGCACATCTCAGCCAGAACGCCGCCGCATACCGGACCATCGATTGATGCGGTCTTGCCCCCGACGGCGGGTATGGGTGACGCTAATTCGGAATCTATGCGCCCTGGAGAGCTTCGTGCTGGAACGGCCACGGAGGGGAGTCGCTGACAGGGGCACGATGGGGGCGTTTTCGGAGTCGTGATTCAACAACGTGAAGGCTGGTCGAATGTGACTACTCCCACCACCTCCCGCGCCGTCCTGCCCCTTGGTCGTGCCCGTGGCCCGTTCGGGTCACGTCGCTCTCTCGTAGACCTCGCAGAAGGTGCCCGTGAGGCCCCTGCCTCTGTCGTGCTTCGGCGGGTACTTGACGAAGGCCGCTTCAAGCAGGTCGAGGTCGCGGCATTCGGGTCCTCGATCTGACGCCAACGTCCTGAGGTCTCTGTCTGCGGAATTCCTGGTTCCGGGCGAGCGATGACCGCTCGCCCGGTCATGTCTGCCCGCATTCGCCAAGCTCTTTCCGTCGAGTGAGCGCTTACTGTCTCCTTTGCGCGATACCGTTGTCCTGAAACGCTCCTGATGGGGCGTCGGACAGTGGCGTGCCCGGGGAGGATAGCGGTGACCGAACGCACGACGGGCGGGGCGTCGGAGCCGCGGAGCGACGGACCGTCGTTCTTCGTCAGCTACGCCCGGCCCCCGGGCTACCCCTCCCGGGACGACCCTTCGCCGATCGGCGAACTGGTCCAGGACCTGAACTTCGAGATCGGCCAGCATGTCCGACAGGGCACCCGCCAGGTCCCGCCGGGAGTCTCCGACCGCGAGATACCCATCGGTGACGACTGGGGCCGCTTCATCTCCCACATGCTCGCCGAGACCCATGTCCTGATCACCCTGGTGTCCACCCCCTACCTTGACAGCGACTGGTGCGGCAAGGAGTGGGCGGTCTTCAGTCGACGTGCGGTCCATGCCCGGCCGCCACTGTCCCCGGAGACGTCGGCGATACTCCCGGTGGTCTGGGTGCCGGTGCCGCAGGACCGCAGGAACGCCGTGATCCAGCGCCTCCAGTACACCAACGAGAAGATGCCCGGGGCCTACGCGAGGGACGGCCTGCTGGCGCTCAGCAGGCAGGCAGGGAAGCGGGATTCCTACCACCAGGTGGTGAACCAGCTCGCCCGGCGTGTCAGTGACCTTCTGATGTACACCACGGTGGAACGCGGCAGAATGGTGAATGTGGCGACCGCCCCCAGCGCCTTCCACCAGTCCAAGCCCAACTGGGACGGCGTCATCTTCTTGGGAAAGCAGTCCAAAACGGCGGGCTAGCTGTGACGGAGGAAGGGTCGGTGGGATGAGCGGGTCTGCGGGGGAGCGGGGGTATCCGAAGTACTTCCTGAGTTACGCGCACCCGCGTGGCTCCTCCCAGGCGGACCCCTGGGTGGCCGAGTTCCACGCCGACCTCAACCGCGCCCTGGCCGAACGTCCTTCCCGGTCGGCCGGGTTGGTCACGGGTTACCTGGACGGCCCCGGGGAGAGTGACCAGGTACGGCGTGCCCGGCGCAGCGAGGCGCTGGCCCGAAGCAAGGCGCTGGTCGTCCTCTGCTCCCCGGAGTACTTCCAGGACGCCGAGTGCCACAATGAGTGGCTCGCTTTCCACAAACGCCTTTCCCCGGACGGGAGTTCTGATTCCGCCGTGATCACCGTCCTGTGGGAACGGCTCTGGAACAGTGCCCCCGACGGGGTCGCCCTCGACGAGCAGGACCTGCGCTTACAGTTCGGCGAGAACGGCCTGAGGCACCAGTTGGCCCAGCGTCGGGCCCACTACCGGGTCGGAGTGCGGAGCGTGGCCGAGGCGATAGTGCACGCGGTGGAGAAGATCGATCTCGCCCCGGGCGCGGAGACCGGACTGTCGCGCGAACCCCAGCCCTGGCCGGACCATCCGGCGGTGCGCAGCCTGCGCATCCTGGTGCTGGCCAGGACCACCGGGGAAAGCCTCCCACCCGGCTGCGACCCCGCGGACTACAGCGAGCTCCCCGAGCTGTGGCAGCCCTACCGTGAGGAGGGCGCACGGCCGTTGGCCGAACTCGCCGCCGCGGTGGCCAGGGACAGCAATGTGCACGTGCGCTCCGTCGAGGACTTCGAGCGGGCCAGCAAGAGGGTCGCCGGCACGGTCGAGGATGCCGAACTGGTCCCGCAGCTGCTGCTTCTCGACCGCTGGGCACTGCAGAACGACACCATGCTGCGGCATCTGCTGGGGTACAACCCGCAGCGCCGGCGCCCGGTGGCGGTCATGGTCCCCTGGGCGCCCAGAGCCGAGAGCATCCCCCGCCGGTCCAAACAGGAGATCGAGCAGCTGCGGTTGCTGACCTGGGACACCCTCAACGTCGCACTGGGGCAGCCCACGCCGGGCTATGAGCACCTGCGCGGCGGCATCCCCGACGCGGCCACATTCTCCGCTCTGGTGCCGGTCGCCCTGCGCCAGGCACGCAATGCCTTCATCCAGCTCCGAGCTCTCCGTCCGTCCACACCCCAGTCGAAAGGTCCGCGATGAACGTCAGTGCCGGGAGTGCGCCGGAGGACCGCCAGGGCCGGGTGGTCACCTTCTACTCCTACAAGGGCGGCACCGGTCGCACCATGACCATGGCCAACGTCGCGTGGATCCTTGCTGCCAACGGGAAGAAGGTGCTCACGGTCGACTGGGACCTGGAGGCTCCGGGGCTGTCCCGGTTCTTCCATCCCTTCCTCAACGAGGATGTTCTGACGACCACGGGCGGTGTCGTTAACATGGTGAACGACTACCTGGAGCGATCCCTGGACAACCCCTCGGACGCCGACGCCCGGCTGAGCGGGCACGCCGCGGTGAGACAGCAGGCGATCAAGCTGAACTGGAACTTCCCCGACGGGGGCAGGATCGACTTCATCTCCGCGGGCAAGCAGAACAACGACTACGGATCCATTCTCGACGGCCTCAACTGGGACCAGTTCTACGAGCGCTACTACGGCGGGGTCTTCCTCGACGCCCTGCGCGAGGAGATGGTCAGGAGCTACGACTACGCCTTCATCGACAGCCGTACCGGGCTCAGCGACACCTCCAGCATCTGCACCCAGCAGCTCCCCGACGATGTGGTGGTCTGCTTCACCCTCAGCGACCAGAGCATCAGGGGGGCGGCCCTGGTGGCCCGGCACATCCAGACCCGGGGTGTCATCGGCCACAGCACGGAGCCCATCAGAATCCTGCCGGTGCCCATGCGCATCGACGAGGGTGAGAAGGAGCGCGCCGAACGCGGACGGGCGGAGGCGCGCAACAAGTTCGAGGGTCTGCCCAAGGCGCTCTACACCGTCAAGGACGACCAGTACTGGGGTTCCATCGAGATCCCCTACAAGCCCTACTACGCCTACGAGGAGATCCTGGCCGTCTTCGGCGACCAGCCGGGCATCCCCAACACCGTGCTGGGAGCATGCGAGCGGCTGACCCGTGAACTGACCAGGGGTGAGGTCTCCACCCTGCCGGTGATGGCGGAACCCCTGCGGCTGGCCACGGTCGCCAAGTTCGACCGCAAGCCGATCAGCACTGGGGATGACACCCGGTTCCACCTCTGGTACGCCGTGGAGGACCAGATGTGGCTCGACTGGACGAGCTACCTGCTGGAGTCCGTCGGCTATCGCTTCGTCGCCTCCCGCATCGACTCTGCCGAGCCCGACGAGGCCAAGGGGGTGGCCAACGGCGGCCCGCCGGCCCCCCAGGTGACCGTGCCGCTCCTGACGGTGCGCTTTCTCCAAGCGGCCAGGGCCACTGAGTTCTGGGGCCCGGTCTCCAGCAGCGACCTCGCCCTGCCCCGGCCGCGTACGCTCGGACTGCGCCTGGGTTCCGTCCCACCGGGTGCTCCGAGCGGCCACAGCTTCCCACTCGACCTGACCTCCCCCGCGCTGAGCGCCGTCTCGGCGGCGGAACAGTTGATCAAGTACTTCGGCGGTGACGACGCTGCCGTCCAGGCAGCCAAGACCGCCCTCGACGCGCCGGACGCCCCACGCTATCCGGGCATCCGCCCCGAGTTCGTCGACCTCCAGAGCCGCAACAGCGACTTCACTGGCCGCGCCAAGGAGTTGGCCGAGTTGCGGCGGACCCTCATCGGACGGTCCGCCCAGGACCCGACCAGTGGGACCCAGGCGCTGCACGGCCTCGGCGGGGTGGGTAAGTCCCAGCTCGCCCGGGAGTACGCCTACCGCTTCATGTCGGACTATGACCTGATCTGGTGGGTGCCGTCCGAGCAGACCTCCTCGATCACGACCGGGCTGGCGGCGATCGCCGACCGTCTCGGCATCCGCGGGACCCTCGGTGAGGCCGATGCCGCGATTCTGGCGAAGGACACCCTGGCAGCCGGAACGCACGTCGCCCGGTGGCTGCTGATCTTCGACAACGCCGAGAATCCGGAAACCCTCACGGAGTTCCTGCCCGGTGGAGACGGCCATGTCATCATCACCTCCCGGAACCAGGCGTGGAGCCAGGAGGCGTCGGAACTCGAGGTTGACGTCTTCACCCGGCAAGAGAGCGTCGCCCACCTGGAGCGCCGTGTCCGGGGGCTGTCCGTCGCGGAGGCCGACCAGTTGGCCGAGGAACTGGGGGACCTGCCGCTCGCGGTCGAGCAGGCAGCGGCCTACCTGGGGTCGACCGGCATGTCCATGGAGACCTACATGGACCGACTGCGGCAGGACATGGCGGGCATCTTCGATCAGGCCCCGCTCGCAGCGGACTACCCCACCCCGATCAGGACCACCTTCGCGGTATCCCTGAACGACCTGGAGAAGGATTGGCCGTCAGCCCGCCGGCTGATGCAGATGTCCGTCTTTCTGGGGCCCGAGCCGTTCTCGCAGAAGCTGCTGCACCGCAACCCGGCGATGCTGAACGCGCTTGCGGCGCAGGACCCGCGGGTGCGCAAGGGCGGGGCGTCCGTGCTCGGCGGGATCAGCCGGGCCATCCGAAGCCTGTCCCTGGCCAAGGTGGACGGCAGACGCGGCACCATCCAGGTCCACCGGGTGCTCCAGGCGCTGCTGCGGGCCCAGATGACCGAGGACGAACACGAGCAGATCCAGCGCGAGGTGCAGCTGGTGCTCGCGGAGTGTCGGCCGCTGGACGGCGAGGTGGAGGACCCGGAGAACCGGCCGGACTTCGAACTCATCCGACCCCACCTAGTCGCCTGCGCGGCTGAGGAGTCGGAGATCCCCGAGGTGCGGCGGCTGATGATCGACCTGGTCCGGCTGCACTGGCGCAACGGCGACTACGCGCTCGCCGAGAGCGAGGGGAAGCGGCTGGACGCGCTGTGGAGCGAGAGCTTGGGTCCGGAGCATCCGCAGACCCTCGCTCTGCGTACCATCAGGGCCAACGTTCTGCGCGATCAGGGCCGTTACCAGGAGTCCCTGGAACTGGACCAGCGCACCTGGGAGCAGCAGTCCGCACTCCTGGGCGAGGACGATGTGAGCACCCTGGCCACCGCACGCGGTCTGGCCGGCGATCTGCGGGCCCTGGGCCGCTACCAGGAGGCGCTGGAGCGCGATCTGCGTACCCATGTCAGCCTGATCGAACAGTTCCTGGAGGAGGACCGCCAGGTGCTGACCCTCACCCACAACCTGGCCATCGACTACCGGCTCCTTGGCGACGCCAAGAGCGCCCAGCAGTACGACGAGCGTACCGAGCGCCTGCGCCGTCAGGGGCTGGGGCCCGACCACGCCCGTACCCTGGCCTCCCAGCTCTACCTGGCCCGGGACAAGCGCGACGGCGGCGAGCTGCGGGACGCGGCGGCGGACCTGGAACGGCTCCACGAGGCGTTCCGGCGGCTCCAAGGAGACGACTCACCCGACACCCTGCGCGCCGCCAAGAGCCTCGCCGTCTCCCTGCGCGTGCTGGGCCAGTACGAGCGGGCTGCGGCCCTCACCGACGACACCCTGGCGCGGTTCGAGGAGCGCTACGGCGAGGACGGCCCCGACACCCTGCAGTGTGCCCTCAACAAGGCGGCCGACGACTGGTGCCTCGGCCGACCGGGGGACGCGCTGCGCAGGGCGCAGGACGTCTGGCAGCGCTACCGCCGCCTGCTCGGAGACGACCATCCCAATTCGCTGGCCTGCAGCGACAACGTGTCCGTTTATCTGCGGACGCCGGGCGCAAGCCGGGCGGACCGCCGACGAGCCGCCAATCTGGGGGAGACCGCCACCATCCGGCTCACGGAGCTGCTGGGCGCGAGTCATCCTTTCACCCTGTGCGCCGAGGTCAACTGGGCCAATGCCCGGGCCGAGTTGGAGGAGCTGGAGGCGGCGGAGCTCAGCGAGCGCTCCTGCCTGGCCCGGCTCACCACCCACCTGGGTGAGGAGCATCCGGACACCCTTGCCTGCCGGTCCAACCTGGCGGTGACCCTGAAGGCCCGGGGCCACACCATGGAGGCACAGCGCCTGCATGACGAAGCGGTCGCGGCGTTCGCCCACGACCGCAACTTCGGTGAGTCCCACCCCGACACGGTCAGTGCCGAGGGGTGGGAACGGATCAGTCACATCCTGGAACTTCAGGCTTGGTGAGCCGGCTCAGGACATCAGGCAGGCGCGCGATGGCGTCGAAGTGGGCCGCCCCCGGCTCCATTCTCAATGTGGAGTCGGGGAGGTGCTCATCCAGCCAGGAGGAGTGTCGGACGGGCGAGAAGACGTCGTCCATGCCGTGCCACAGCAGGACCTTGGACTTGATCTCGGAGAGCCTGAAGCCCCAGTCGCTGACGAAGGCCAGCGCGTCGTCGATCCACCCTGCGCCGTCCTGGCGCAGAGCCTCCCGATAGCTGTCCTTGAGTATCCGGCGGATCCCGGCGTCGGCGATCACCTGGAGATCGGCAGCCTTCACCTCGGCCAGAAGCTGCTCGATCAGTTCTCCGGGAGCCCGGTGGATGGCCCTGGCGCGGTCCCGGAGGCTTTCGGTGAGTGCATCCAGACCTTCCACCGCGCGGCCGTATTCTTCCCGGTTCCCAGCACCCATGCCCTCGTACCAGGCGTCCCCCATGCCGTCGTCGCCGATCCGGGGGGCCAGACCGACCAGGGCCGCGGTCCCGGTCACCCGGTCGCCCAGCCTGGCGGCGCAGGCGAGAGCATGAGGGCCGCCGCCGGAGCGCCCGACGACGGCGAAGCGATCCACTTCCAAGTGGTTGGCGATGGCCTCCACATCCTCGGCGGCATCGACGACGCGGCGTCCCAGGTGCCGGTCCGACCAGCCGTATCCCGGGCGGTCGTAGGCGATCAACCTGATTCCCTGCCGGTACAGCACGCTGTGGCGGGGGGCCACGCCGATTCTGCTTCCGGGGGTGCCGTGGAGCACGAAGACGGCGGTGCCGTCCTTCTTTCCCCACTCCTCCACACGCAGTCGTCGGCCGTCCTTGGCACTCACCATGCGTGCGTCAGGGGGAGGGGTGAGCGGGGTGGAGAGTGCTGTCGGCATCTCCGCGAGATCCTGCGGCATCAGTCGCAGACCCCCTGGCCGAGCTCGCTCCCCGGGCCGTGCCTATGGCGCATGAAGTCACCCGTCATGCCGTCAGCCTTCAGCACTAACCCACGAAACACGAGCCCACCCCTCCGTTTTCACACGATTGGATCAAGGAGGGCACTCGCGTGCGATGCGACAGTGTGTCATGCCGGCCCCCAGCCCCCTGGGTCGCACTAGCGACGTGGACGTGATAATACGTCACATGGGCCCCAGAGAAAGGGATCTGGCACATAATTAACTACCCGAGCCCTCCCTGGCGACGGTGAGACCTTCAGTATGGTCACGGTTGACGGGGCCGCGAAACCTACTTGAGTGAGTTTCATCATTGTTTGGCCGAAGTCGTGCCCTCTTCCGGTACACCCCCTGGCGGGTTCGGACCGGATCGCCAATCATGGGTGTGCAGACCCGATCGATCAGGTCAACACCGACCTGACGGTTGCTCCATCTCCGCCACACCAGGGATGTCGAGTTGGTGCCCTTCCGGCAGTTCGTCATCAAGCTCCACAGTCGTTGCGATCTTGCCTGTGACCATTGCTACATCTACGAACACGCCGACACCCAGTGGAAGGGACGGCCAAGGGCCGCCTCGGGTGACGTGCTGCCCCGGACCGCGAAGCGCATCGCCGAGCATGCCAGGGCACACCGCCTTGACAGCGTTCATGTCGTCCTGCACGGCGGGGAGCCACTGCTCGCGGGGGTGCAGCTGATTCGGCTGGCAGCCGAAGAGCTGAGGCGTGAATTATCCGGCGTCAGTGCGCTTGACCTGCGCATTCACACCAACGGAGTATTGCTGGACCGGCGATTTCTCGATCTTTTCGCCGAGTACGACATCAAGGTCGGAATCTCCCTCGACGGGGACAAGGCCGCGAACGACCTGCACCGTCGCTACGCCGACGGACGCAGCAGCTACGCCAAGGTCCTGAAGGCGATCGACCTGCTGCAGCTGCCCGAGTACCGGGGGCTGTTCGCCGGACTCCTCTGCACGATCGACGTACGGAACGACCCGATCGCCGTCTATGACGCGCTGCTGGCACTGAAGCCGCCGCGGCTGGACTTCCTGCTCCCGCACTCGACCTGGGACGAGCCGCCGCTGCGCCCCGACGGGCCGGAGAGCACCCCCTACGCGGACTGGCTCGGCGCCGTCTACCGGCGCTGGGAGGACCAGGGCCGCCCGGTCCCGGTGCGGACCTTCGACTCGGTGCTGCGCACCCTGCACGGGCTCAGCAGTCTGACCGAGAACCTGGGCCTCGAACCGGCCGATCTGGTGGTCGTCGAGACCGACGGGACGCTTGAGCAGGCCGACTCGCTGAAGACGGCCTATGACGGCGCGCCGGCCACCGGCTTCAATGTCTTCGACCACGACTTCGACACCGCGGCCAGGCATCCCGGCATGATCGACCGTCAGCACGGCCTGGAAGGGCTGTGTGAGGAGTGTCAGAACTGCCCGGTGGTGCGGAGCTGCGGCGGCGGCCTGTATGCGCACCGGTACGAGTCCGGGAGCGCCGGCACCGGCTTCGACAACCCCTCGGTCTTCTGCCGGGACCTGTTGACCTTCATCAGCGATGTGGCGGAGCACGAACGTATGACCCGCGAACCCCGGGTTGAGGCCGAGCTGCTGTCCGAGGACCAGCTCGACCAGTTGGCGTCCGGCTACGGGGACGCCGACGTCGTCGCCCTGCTGGCCGCGGAGCAGTTGGAGATCGGCCGCGAGCTGCTGGCCACGGTGTGGGACCGGGCTGCCGACCGGTTCGAGTCCAAGCCGGTCTGGGATCTGCTGACGACGCTCGACACCGAGGCGCCGGAGGCGCTGGACGCCACCCTGGCCCATCCCTACACCAGAGCCTGGGCGATGCGCTGCCTCGACGGGGACGAGGGCGCCGACCTCGGCGGAATGGCGGAGATCGCCGCTGTCGCGGCACTGCGGGCCGGTGCGGACGAGGACGTCCCGGTGCCGGTCCGGCAGGGCGGCGTGCTGCGCCTGCCCGGGCTGGGGCGGCTGCTGCTCGACGGCCCCGGCACGGCGATCGTCAGCAGCACCGCGGACGGCTTCACCGCCACGTTGGACGGCATGGTCACCCGGGTCCGCCGGACCGACGCCGACCGGCGCTGGCAGCCGGTGCGCCGGATCGCCGCGGGCTCGGACTGGACCGTGGCACTGGAGGACACCGATCCGCAGCGGGACATCCACCAGTGGCCGGTCGCCGACCGGTTGGACGACGCCGAACTGGCGGCCTGGGAGGCCCGGCTCACCGAGGCCTGGCGCTTCGTCCGCAGGGCGATGCCGCGCTATGCCGAGGGCGTGGCCGCCGGTCTCTCGAACATCACCCCGCTGCAGTCGGCGCCGCCCGGCAAGGACATGAGCGCGGCGGCGCGCAATGCCTTCGGCACGGTCGGCATCGCCCGGCCGGCCGCCGCCGGCACGCTGGCGCTGCTGATCGTCCATGAGTTCCAGCACGTCAAGCTGGGCGCGGTGCTTGATCTGCACGACCTGTTCGATCCGGCCGACTCCCGGCTCTACTTCGCTCCCTGGCGCGCCGACCCGCGGCCGCTGGAAGGCCTGCTCCAAGGCACCTACGCGCATGTCGCGGTGACCGAGTACTGGCGCGCCCGGTGGCACGACCTGCGCGGGCAAGGCGGCGTCGGCGCGACGGCCGGCCTCACCCGGACTGAGTTCGCCCGGGCTGAGTTCGCCCGGTGGCTGGGCCACACCGCCGATGCGCTTGGGACACTGTCCGGATCCGGGTCGCTGACCCGGCTTGGCGAGCGCTTCGTCGCCGGTATGGAAGTCACGCTGACGCCATGGCTGGACGAAGTCCGCAGCGATCGCGGTGACACCGCTCGGTCGGTTGTCCCCCGCGCACGGTGATAGGACGGCAGCGACTTGTCGATGACCTGGGCCGTATCGGCGTCCGTCGCGGCGGAGTGCTCTTCGTGCAGGCCTCGCTCCGCAGCATCGGCCCGGTTCGCGGCGGCGTCCGTACGGTCGTGGACGCGCTGCTGGAGGCCCTCGGTGCGATGGGCACGCTGGTGGTCTACACGGCCACCCCGGAGAACTCGCTGAGCTCACCGGCGTACCTGGCGGACACCGCGAACATGGACCTGAGGTCCCAGCGGATTGCCCACCGGCTCGCGATGGAACCCTTCGACGTCGATCGCACCCCCAGCTCTCGGAGGACGGTCGGCGTCATCTCGGAGGCCGTCAGGACCTCCCCGGGTGCACTGCGTAGTGCGCATCCGCAGACCTCCTTCGCGGCGATTGGGCCCCGGGCTGCGGAGATAGTGGCCGACCACCGGCTGGAGTGCCACCTCGGCGAGGATTCCCCGGTCGGTCGTCTCTACGAAATGCAGGCACAGGGCCTGTTGATCGGCGTGGCCGACCGGAAGTTCACGCCGTACCACCTCGCCGAGTACTACCCGCCGAACCCACCGGTGCGGGTTCACGCCGCGCTGGTCTCCACGGAGCACCGCCTGCGCTGCTGGAAGCTCTTCAACGCCGTGGACCTGGACGACGGGCACTTCGCGGAGATGGGTGAGCGAATACGCCGCGAGGTCCCCTTCGGGGAGGGACGGGTCGGTGCGGCTGACTGCCTGCTGATCCCCATGGCCCCCGCTGTGGACGCAGCCCGCCGCTGGGTGATGGAACGCTACCTCGCCGACCGCATGACGGCCCCTGCCTACGGCATCATCCGAAGACTCCAAACTTGCTGCATGCCGCCCGAACTTTGGTCGGAATCCTGCACTTTCACCACCGTGGAGCGGGACAGCGGGGAGTTGCGTACCCTTTCCCGGAAAGAGTTCATGACGGCTCGTCAGGCTCTGGAGAGCGGGGTGGACACATGACCGACAGCCGCGCGGACGGCGGTGAGGAACATGGTGAGCGGCTCGTGACGGCAGGAGGAAACCCTGTTGAGTGTTGGCGCCGGCCGGGGTGAGGATGCGCCCCGTCCCTTCTTCCGGTGCGACCCCGCCTGGATCAGCCTGATGGAGCCCTGGAACCCGGACGATCCCGAGTGCCGGCGGTGGACGAGAGCCTGCACAGCGCTGCGGAGGAGGCGCTGTGGCACCGGCGGCGGGACATCAGGCCGAGCCTGCGCGGCGGCTTCGACGGGCTGCGACCCCGGCCTCCTTCGAGGCGGAGCTGCCCAAGGCCACCCAGCGGGCCATCTTCGGATTCACCGAGCGCGGCAGACCCTCGCCGCCACCGGGCGGCTACTCCGGTGGTTCAGGCCGGCCCAGCCTGCGCGGAGATCCCGCACCCGGACGCGCGGCGGGTGCCGAGGAGCTCGAACCGGCCCCCGACGAGGGTGACGACTGACCCAGGGCCACTGCACCGACAGCACCGCGCTACTGACAGCAGCGAACCGGATCCGGCGGAGGGAACCCATGACCAGCGAGTACCAGGTGGAGGATCGGAACGGCCGCATCATCACCTTCTACTCCTACAAGGGCGGGACCGGGCGCACCATGGCGCTGGCCAACACCGCCTGGATCCTGGCTGCCAACGGGCATCGGGTGCTGACCGTGGACTGGGACCTGGAGGCGCCCGGCCTGGCGCACTTCTTCCGGCCCTTCCTGGATCAGGACGATCTCGCGGCCACTACGGGAGTGATCGACCTGATCATGGACTACCGGGACGAGGCACTCCGGGAGCAGCCCCACGAGGAGGGCTGGCACCGGGAGTTCGCCAAGGTCCGGCGGCACGCGATATCGTTGAACTGGTCCATGTTCCAGGAGGGCGGCCGGCTCGACCTGCTGTCGGCCGGTCAGGTGCGCAGCGACTACGCAGCCACCGTCGCCGCCATCAACTGGGACCACTTCTACGCCGAGTTGGACGGCAGCCAGTTCTTCGAGGCGATGCGTGCCGACATGCGTGCCCATTACGACTACATCCTGATCGACAGCCGGACCGGTCTGTCCGACATCGCCGACATATGTACCGTGGAGATGCCCGACGACCTCGTGGTCTGCTTCACCCTCAGCGACCAGAGCATCGAGGGCGCCTCGACCATCGCCCGCACCATCAACGACCGTTACCGCTCCAAGGGCATCAGGATCCTGCCCGTCCCGATGCGGGTGGACGACTTCGAGAAGGTCAAGGCGGACGCCGGCCGGGCCCTGGCCCGGCAGCGCTTCGGCGGCCTGCCCGAGGAGATGAACGAGGCCCAGCTCGCCCAGTACTGGGGCGCGGTGGAGATCCCCTACCGGCCCTTCTACGCCTACGAGGAGATCCTGGCCGGCTTCGGTGACCAGCCGGGTTCGCCCACCTCGATGCTGTCCGCCTGCGAGCGGCTGACGGCGGCGCTGACCCGGGACCAGGTGGTGGGCCTGCCGCCGATGCCGGAGGACGTACGGCTGCGCTATGCCGACTCCTTCACCCGGCGCCGCCCGGCGATAAGGGAGGACATCTTCCTCTCCTACGCGCCCGAGGACCGGATGTGGGCGGACTGGATCGAGGCGCTGCTCACCCGCGCCGGGCTGCGGGTGCTGCCCAGGGAGGTGGGCGCCGACCCGCGGGCCGAGGCCGAGCGCGGAATGGACGCGGCGGCCCGCACCCTGGTGGTGCTGTCCTCGGCGTATGTGCGCTCCCCGCAGGCCCACGCGGTGTGGAACTCGGTGACCGACTCCGACCCGGCCGGCGTCAGGCGCGAGCTGATCCCGGTGCGGGTCGGCGACGTGCGCCTGACCGCGCCCTTCAACAACCGCAACCAGGTGGACGTGCTGCGCCTGGACGAGGCCCAGGCCGCGTCGGTGCTGCTCCGGGCGCTGCGCCGGGGCGAGCTGGACATGCACAAGCTGCTGGTCACCGAGGGCCCCCGGTTCCCCGGCACCCGTCCGGCGATCTGGAACGTCAAGCCGCGCAATCCGGCCTTCACCGGCCGGTCCGCGATCCTGGAGAGCCTGCGGGACCAGCTGCGCGGCGGCAACCCGGCCGTGGTGCTGCCGACGCCGACCACGCTCTACGGCCTCGGTGGCGTCGGCAAGACCCAGGTGGCGCTGGAGTACGCGCACCGCTTCATGGCCGACTACGACCTGGTCTGGTGGGTCGACGCGGAACAGTCCGACCAGGTGATGCTGTCGCTGGCGGAACTGGCGACCAAGCTGGACCTGCGTCCCGGCGACAACGTCGCGGAGGCGGCCGAGGCGGCGAGGGAGGCACTGCGGCAGGGCAGCAGGGTGGACCGCTGGCTGCTGATCTTCGACAACGCCGACCGGCCCTCGGAGATCGCCAGATTTCTGCCGGGCGGCCCCGGGCACGTCCTGATCACCTCCCGCAACCAGGCCTGGACCGGTCAGGCCGAACCGCTGCCGGTGGACGTCTTCACCCGTCAGGATAGCGTCGAGCACCTGCGCCGCCGCAACACCGGGCTGTCCCGGGCCGACGCGGACCGGGTGGCCGAGGCCGTCGGCGACCTTCCGCTGGCCGTGGAGATCGCCGCGGCCTGGCTGGAGACCACCGGAACGCCGGTCAGCTCCTACATCGCCGAGCTCCAGGACGAGGCGGTCAAGGCGCTGACCACCACTCAGCAGGAGATCCCGGACTACCCCAGGCGGTTCAGCGCCACCTGGAACGTCTCCATCGCCAGACTGCGCGACCAGTCCCCGGCCGCCAACCGGCTGCTCCAGCTGTGCGCGTACTTCTCCGCCGACCCCATCGCGATCAGCCTGATCTACAACGACCAGATGAGGCGCTCGCTGGTGCCGCTGGATCCGGAGCTGCAGGAGAGCGTGATGCTCGGCAAGGTGGTCCAGGCGATCACCCGGTACGGGCTCGCCAAGGTCGACTCCAACAGCCAGACCTTCCAGGTGCACCGGATGGTGCAGGCGGTGATCCGCTCCGAGCTGACCGCGGAGCAGCAGGTGGGGGCCATGCACCAGGTGCACCAGATCCTGGCCGGCGCCCGCCCCGGCGCCCTGGACGTCGACGACTGGGCGAGCTGGCCGGACTTCGAACGGATCTGGCCGCACCTCGGCCCCTCGCTGGCCCAGGACTGCGACGAGTCCGAGGTCCGTCAGCTGCTCATCGACCGCGTCCGCTACCTGTGGAAGCGCGGCGAGCTGGAAGCGGCCCAGGAGCTGGGCCACCGCCTGGAGGACGCCTGGACCGCCAAGCTCGGCCCGGACGACCGGCAGACCCTGCTGCTGCGGTTCCAGCTGGCCAACGTGGTCCGCTCGCAGGGCCGTTTCGACGAGGCGCTGGAACTGGACCAGAGCACCTGGGACCGGCAGCGCACCCTGCTCGGCCCGGACCACCTGCACTCGCTGATGACGGCCGGCAGCCTGGCCGGGGACCTGCGTGCGCTGGGACGGTTCAAGGAGGCCATGGAGCTGGACCTGGAGACCTACAGCAAGCTCAGGGACACCTACGGCGAACTGAGCATCCGGACCCTGCTGACGGCCAGCAACCTCGCCCTGGACTACCGCTTCACCGGCGACTACGAGGCCGCCAGACAGCTCGACCAGGAGACCTTCGACAAGCGCGACGCGGTGCTCGGCCCCACCCACCAGGACACCCTGGCCAGCAAGGCGGCGCTGGCCGAGGACCTGCGGGCGCTGGGCGACTACGAGGGTTCGGTGCAGCTGCTGGAGGAGTTCCAGGAGGCCTACCGGGAGGTGCCCGTCACCGACCTGCCCAAGCTGCGCTACGCCAAGAGCTACGCGGTGGCGCTGCGCAGGGTCGGCCGCCAGGGCGAGGCCAGGCGGCTCACCAAGGACACCTACGACCGTTACCTGGAGCGCTACGGCGCCGACGCCCCCGACACCCTGGCCTGCGCGCTCAACCTGGCTGCGGACTACTCGGCGGCCGGGGACAAGGAGGCAGCCAGGGACTTCGCCGCCGAGGTGCACCAGGGCTACCGCCAGTGGCTGGGCGACGAGCACCCGTACACCCTGGCCTGCGCCAACAACGTGGGCATATACCTCAGGGACAGCGGGCAGCTCACCGAGGCGACGCTGCTGGGCGAGTCCACCCTCACCTCGATGCAGCGGGTTCTCGGCCCCGAGCACCCCTTCACCCTCTCGGTGATGGTGAACCTCGCCAACTGCTACGGCGACAGCGGGGAGCTGGAGAAGGCCGAGGAGTTGGGCCGGACTGCCCTGAGCGGGCTGATCGAGCGGTACGGGCCGCAGCACCCCGACGTGGTGGTGTGCGAGGGCAACCTGGCCGTCACCCTGCGGGACTCGGGCCGCCGGACCGAGGCCGTGGAACTGCGCGGCAAGGTGGTCGAGGAGCTGATCCGGCAGGTGGGGGAGGAGCACCCGGCGACCCGCAACGTCAGGGGCTGGAAGCGCAACGGACGCGACCTGGAGCTTCAGCCGGTCTAGCCCCGCTCGCGACTCTCCGGGCGGTGGTGTCAGACCCGGTGCTGACTCCGGGCGCGCCAGACGATGTGCTCGCGGGAGATGGCGTCCTCGGCCTCCTTGGCGTGGTGCGACCATTCCGTCTCGGCGTGGGGGCCGGTGAGTGGGACCCGGGTCAGTTCGGCGTCTATCCGGTCCAACTCTCGTGCGGCGAGGCGGTACGAGGCTGCCAGCGGGCGATACTGCTTCAACTGGCTCCAGGCCATGGAGGCAGCGGCACAAGCGGAGATCAGGCCGAGAGCGTGCATGGAACTCCACACGGTGGCCTCCAGGGCGGCGATCACCATGCCGGCCGAGAACAGCAGGGCTACGAACAGCCCGGCGACCTGGACCTTCTGGTCGCAGTCATTGGCCCGGGACTCGTACCAGACCCGCTGTGACCTGACCCGTTCGGTGAGGTAGAGCTCACGGCGCTCGCTCAGCGTCCCCGCGCGCCGCCGCCGCATCTCGTCATTGATCTGGGATTCGGGACCGAGCGGCAGGCGCCGGTCGTCCTTGAAGGTGAAGGGGACTTCTCTGACCAGGGTGTCGTAGAGCTTGGCGGCGTCCTCGTCGTTCGAGTCGCCCTCGAACGGCTGGGCGCGGACCACGTATTTCCAGGTGAGCGCCTTCACTGCTTCGGCTGCCGACCGCCCCTCGTACCACTGCTCCTGGGGGGCCCGGCGATGCAACCGCCAAGCGGTGAGCCCAGCGGCGGCGAAGCAGGCGAGGGACAGCAGCGGGACGATGTTGATGCTGTGGACCCGGTGAGCGGGAAAGGTTCCGAACAACGCGGCCAGGATGGTCAGTCCCAACTGCCAGCGGTACCAGTGCAGGGCGAAGTCCTGGCCTCGGAGCGAGGCCAGGTCGGCAGCCCAGAACGGGTCCGGAAGCAGTTCCGCCTCACGGTTGCGCGGTGGGTCCTGATTCGGCATCCATGTCCCCCTAGGCTTTCCATCAGTCTGCCCAGTGGACCCGCTGCCGTACAGAACGCGAACGTGTGCGTCAGACTCTTCGGTCGCGCCTGGCCCGCCAGATGGTGTGCTCACGGGAGACCGCGTCCTCGGCGTCGCTGGAGAGCCGGGCCCAGACCGCCTCTGCGTCCCGCGCGGTGAGGTCGAGGCGGCTCAACTGGGCTTCGATCAGGTCGAGTTCGCTGGCGGCGAGGCGGTAGGCGGCGGCCAGCGGGCGGAACTGCTTGAGCTGGATCCAGGCGGTGACCGCGGCGGCGATGGTGGTGCAGACCCCGAGCAGGTGCAGGTCGAGGATGCCCAGGAACTGGGTCAGGGCGACCACCACGGCCAGGATGATGGTGCCGGTGGAGACCAGCTGCCAGGTGGTGGTGGCGTTCTCGCAGCGTTCGGCCCGGGACAGGTACCAGACGCGCTGGGCCCTGATCCGCTCCTGGAGGTAGAGGTCGCGGCGGACGCTCAGCGGGGTCTGCCGCAGCCGGTGCATCTCGTCGGTGATCATCGGCTTGGCGCCGGGCGGGATCACCGGGCTCTTCTGGAACGCGGCGAAGACCTCGCTCATCTGCTCCAGGTAGGCGTTGTCGGAGTCCAGGGACTCGCCCTCGCCGGCGAACGGCCAGGCCCGCACCACGTACTTCCAGACCAGGGTCTTCACCGACTCGGCGGCGGCGCGTCCCTCGTACCAGAGCGACTGCGGCTTCTCGCGGCCCAGCCGCCACCAGAAGTAGCCGGCCCCGGCGAAGAAGGCGGCGGAGACGGCCTGGAGCCAGTTGAGGTGGTTGTGCCGGACGTCGGTGATGCCGGCCAGGGCGGCCAGCACCAGCATGAGTATCTGTCCCCGGTACCAGCGGATGGAGCGCTCCTGGCCCTGCAGCGACGCCTGGTCGGCCGTCCAGAAGGGCTCCGGGAGCAGCTGCCGCTCCCGGTGGCCAGGTGGATCCTTGTGGACCATCGACATCCCCCTTGTCTCGACCGTCCTCGCCAGTGTGACGGTGCCCAGGGGTGGGGCGCAGCACACGTATACGCCTAAGTTTCCGGTCAGGCGGCTGGAGTTGATCGAAGGTCAGGCCCGGATGACCTCCAGGCCGGCCTCCTTGAACGGCTCGATCTGTTCGTCGCTCGCGCCGGAGTCGGTGACCAGGACGTCCACGGCGGCGATCGGACAGATCCGGGCGAAGGCCCGGCGGCCGACCTTGCTGCTGTCGGCGACCACCACCACCCGCCGGGCCCGCTCCACCAGCAGCTTGTTGATGCCGGCCTCGGCCTCGTTCCGGGCGCTGGCGCCGTCCTCGGCGTCGATGCCGTTGACGCCCAGGATGGTCAGGTCCAGCGTCAGCCCGGACAGCACCGGGGTGGCCAGCGGTCCGACCAGCTCGTACGAGCGGGCCCGGGCGACGCCGCCGGTGAGGACGACCTTCACCTCGGGGCGGATGGTCAGCTCATGTGCGATGTTCAGGGCGTTGGTCACCAGGGTCACCGCCTCGGCGTCGGCCGGGAGCGCCAGCGGGACCAGCCGCAGCGCGATGGCCCGGGCGGTCTCGGTGGTGGTGGTGCCGCCGTTGACGCCCACCATGGTGCCGAGCTCCACCAGCGCGGCCGCGGCGGCCGCGATCCGCAGCTTCTCCTCGGCGTGGCTGGCCGCCTTGTAGCGCAGCGGCAGCTCGTAGGTGATCCCGCTGACCCTGGCCCCGCCCCGGGTGCGGACCAGCAGCTGCTGCTGGTCCAGCTCGTCGAAGTCACGGCGGATGGTCGCCGGGGAGACGTCGAGGTGCTGGGCGGCCTCCTCCACCGAGAGCCGCTCGGCCCGGCCGAGGAGCTCCAGCAGGGCGGTGCGTCGGGCGTGCTTGTCCATAGCGGCTATTCAAGCCCATGCGGGCCCGGTCAAGCCCATGGGAACGGCCCCTGGGCTGCTCCTGCTGCTCCCTCGCGGGATGCGAACAGGCGCCGGAGGACGGCCGGCGGGCCCAGGGGCCGGGTGACTGCTCTGAATTGCCCCGCCGCCCTTACGCGCACAGCGGGTAAGGGCTGCTAGGAAGCAGCCACCTCACGAGTCCCGGAAGTACTCATACTTTCGGATCACCTCCTTTCAGTGTGCCGACACTGTAGGCACGCTCCCGCGGCGGCGGCAACGCCTTTTCGAGCGCGGCCCCCGGAGCTTCCCAATAGCGCGAATCCTCCCGGTCGGGGGACATTTGGCGGAAACCTGTGTACACAGCGGGACAGGCGAGTTGAATGGCTTGGCCCAACGGATCGATCCAAGCCCGGTGGGGGAGGCGCCTTTCATCATGAACATTCCCGCACAAGGTCCGGCGGCCCCGCCGCTGGACGCCGATGCCAGGCTGCTGTCGGCCCTGCTGGACGGCATGGAGGTCGGCCTCGCCGCGATGGACCGCGACGGCGTGCTGACGCACTGGAACCGCGAGGCCGCCAGGCTGCTCGGCTGGACCGCCGACGAGGCCGTCGGCCGGGTGGGCCTGGAGGGCTGGGCGCTGCGCCCCGGGGACGCCGACGCCGTGCGCAGCCAGCTGCTCGGCGCCGCCGCCACGCCCCGGGTGCACGAGTTCGCGCTGCTGACCAGCGACGGCCGACGGGTCCTGGTCCGCGCCCAGGCCCACCGGGTCGACGCCCCGGACGGCCGCTCGCTCGGCCTGTACTTCGCCTTCTCCGAGGCCGGCACCCAGGTCGAGCTGGAACGCTCACTGGCCCTCGCCGAGGCGATGATGGACGAGGCGCCGACCGGGGTGGTCCTGGTCGACGCCGATCTGCGTCCGGCCGCGGTGGGCGAGTCCGCGGCCCGCTGGCTGGATTGCGACCGCACCGCGCTGCTGGGCCACCCGCTCGGGGAGGTGCTGGGCGACGGCGTCCAGGAGCTGGAGGCCGCCCTGCAGCATGTGCTCGCCACCGGGAAGCCGCTCAGCGGCGTCAAGCTCTGGGCCGCGCTGCGCACCGACCCGTCCAGGCGCCGCTGCTGGCGCAGCGAGTTCGTCCGGCTGGGCTCCCCGCTCGGGGAGGAGCCGGTGCCGCTGGGCGTGGCCTGGTTCTTCGAGGACGTCACCCTGCACGAGCAGTCCGAGCAGGAGGGGACGGTGCTGCGGTTCCGCGCCACGCAGCTGCGCCGGGCCGGGCAGGCGGCGGCGGAGTGCGAGAACCCGATGGAGGGCGCCGTCGGCTATCTGGACTTCGTCCTGGCCGGGTTCGCCGACTACGCGCTGCTGGACGTGCTGGCCCCGCCGGACACCGGGTCCGGTCCTGCCGGTCCCGGCGCCGCTGCCGAGGCCGCCCCAGGCGGCGGCCTGGTGCGCGCCGCGGTCTCCCCGGTCGGCGTACCGGCCCAGTCCGTGGCCCTGGAGCCGACCGGCATTCCGGCCCGCTACGGCGAGGTGCACCCGGCGGTGCGGGCGCTGGAGCGGGCCGGCACCGTGATCGTCTCGGACTCGGGCGCGCCCACCGTGCCCACCACCCCGTCCCAGGGGCCCGGCCCGGTGCTGGACTGGGCCCTGCTGCGGCGCTGGCCGGCCGGCACCGTGCACGGCCTGTGCACGGCGCTGCGCAGCCGCGGCCGCACCGTCGGCGTGCTCACCTTCCTCCGCGGCTCCGGGCGCCAGCGCTTCGACCGCGCCGACACCGCCTACGCCGAGGACATCGCGGCCCGGGTCGCCGCGGCTGTGGACCTGGCCGGGGCTCGCCAGAAGGTGTAGGGCCCCTCAGAAGGTGTAGAACACCCGGTCCCGGTGCTCCGCCATCAGCTTGGCGTTCCAGTCCAGCCCACCGTCGACGTTGCCGGAGCGGAACAGCGGCGGGGTCAGGCCCTGGGCGGCCAGCTTGCCCACCGCCACGGCCACCACGGCCTGCATCAGCGCGACGGTGGTGATGGTGGAGACCGGCCCGAAGGTGGTGTCGGCCCCCTCGGCGGTGAGCTCGCCGTCACCCACCGCGATCTTGTTGTCCAGGACGATGTCGCACTCGTCCTTGAGGAAGTGGCCCGAGGAATGCCGTGAGGTGACCGCCTGCGGATAGGCCAGCGATGTGAGTCCGATCACAGTCAGCCCCCGCTCGCGGGCGTGCGCGGCCAGCTCCACCGGCATCACCTGCCGCCCGGAGAGCGAGATCACGAACAGCAGGTCGCCGCGCCGGGCCGGACCCGCGTCCAGGGTGGCCGTGGCCAGTCCGCTGACCCGCTCCAGCGAGCTGCCCAGATGCGCCGGGACCACGTTGACCCCGGTGACCCCGGGCACGTCCAGCAGGTTCATCAGGACCAGCCCGCCGGCCCGGTAGACCACGTCCTGCGCTGCCAAGGAGGAGTGTCCGGCGCCGAAGGTGAAGATCCGCCCGCCGTCCCGCACCGTGTCGGCCAGCACCTGCGCCGCGCTCTCGATGCCCGCCGCCTCCTCGTCCCTGACCCGCTGCAGCAGGGAGACGGCGGCGTCGAAGTACTGCCCGGCCAGATCGCTCATCGGGTCTGTGCTCGCTTTCGATCGGAGGCATCCGCTGGCACGTTGACGCCTCCGCCGGTGCCCTGTCAACAGTCTCCAAACGGACGCACAGCGGGATTGTCGGCGGGATGCGTCAGAATTGGGTCTGCGACGACGCTGGACGACGAGGAACGGAGCCCGCGGCGATGAGCGGTCACCTGATCGATACGACTGAGATGTACCTGCGCACCATCTTCGAACTCGAGGAGGAGGGCGTCGTCCCCATGCGCGCCCGGATCGCGGAGCGGCTGGAGCAGAGCGGCCCCACCGTGAGCCAGACGGTGGCGCGGATGGAGCGCGACGGCCTGCTGGAGGTCGCGGACGACCGCCATCTGGAGCTGACCGAGGGCGGTCGGCAGCTGGCGACACGGGTGATGCGCAAGCACCGCATCGCCGAATGCCTGCTGGTGGACGTCATCGGCCTGGAGTGGGAGCAGGTCCATGCCGAGGCCTGCCGCTGGGAGCATGTGATGAGCGAGGCGGTGGAGCGCCGGGTGCTGGAACTGCTGCGGCACCCCACCCAGTCGCCGTACGGCAACCCGATTCCCGGGCTGGAGGAGCTGGGTGAGATTCCGGCGGACGAGTCCGCCGCGGAGACGCTGGTCACCCTGGACGAGCTGGCGCCGGGTTCGGAGGGCAAGAGCGTGGTGATTCGGCGGATCGGCGAGCCGATCCAGACCGACGCGCAGCTGATGTACACACTGCGACGGGCCGGGGTGCAGCCCGGGGCGGTGGTGAGCGTGACCGACGCTCCCGGTGGGGTGCTGGTCAGCAGCGGCGGCGAGGCCGCCGAGCTGGACAAGGAGATCGCCGCGCATGTGTTCGTCGTGCGCGCCTGATCGTCTCAAGCCGAACAGCACGGAAGGACCCGGCTCTTTCCCCGAGCGCCGGGTCCTTCCGCTCCCCCCGTCTCCCCCGTCGTTCCCCCCGCCCGGCTTCCCCTCCGGGCTCCCCCTCGTGCCCCCGCACTCGCTGCGACTCCTGCGGCGGCTCCTTCCGACGGTTGATCCTTACGACCCCATTCCTCCCCTCGGCAGCAATCCGCAATCCTTGAGCACTGTCACTCGAAAGTGGGGCTTTTTCACCCGCCTGCGTGGGTAGTGATGACATTCCGTCAGGAATCGTCAGGAATCAGGGTGAAGGCCGCACAGAGCTGTGCCCCCGAGACCGGTGAGGCACGGGGGCACAGGGGGATACCGGCGGCTGACGACCGCTCAGGAGACGGGCGACGACAGCGGCGCCTCTCGGCCACATGCATAGGCGATGGGGTTGATCAGCTCGGTGGCCTCGGGGAGCCAGCGGTTCAGGGTGGTGGGCTCCCTGGCCCACTGGGCGAAGCCGAAGGTGCTCACCCGGGTCGGCGGGGCCACGATCCAGTCGCCCTCGCCGTGGCCCACCAGGTCCAGCCGTCCCGGTCCCC
Source organism: Streptomyces sp. 846.5 (assembly GCF_004365705.1). Taxonomy (NCBI): domain Bacteria; kingdom Bacillati; phylum Actinomycetota; class Actinomycetes; order Kitasatosporales; family Streptomycetaceae; genus Streptomyces; species Streptomyces sp. 846.5. The sequence continues at coordinate 3,503,369 of NZ_SOBN01000001.1, read as the reverse complement.
AGCCGAGCCTGCGCAGCAGGTCCGGGAGCTTGGGCAGCGATCCAGGCAGCACCAGGAAGATCAGCCGCCGACCGCGGCCGACGGTCCCCGCGCCGCCGCCGGGGACGGCCAGCACCGGGCCGAGCTGCAGGCCCATCCGCTCCATCCGGGCCAGCGCCAGGCAGCCCGCGATCTCGGGCACGTCGATGGCGTCGAAGGCGCGACCGGTCGGCAGCAGCACCGAGGCCAGCGGGTTGTCCGTCCACCAGCGCCGGACCACGCCGGGGCCCGCGCTGGCCTTGCGCGCCCAGTCGCGGGTGGTCGGGTGCGCGCCGGGGGCGGGGCAGCCGAGATCGCCGCAGGAGCAGCGCAGCGGCCCCTCGTCCTCGATCAGCCAGCTCCCGGCGGCGACCTCCCAGTGACGGTCCTCCGCGTAGCGGACGGCGGCCTCGATCAGCAGGTCGCGGGCGGCGTCCTGATCGGCGGCTTGGCGGACGGCGGTCGGCCGGGTAGCTCCCAGGGTGTCTTCCACGTTGTGCACAACTTGCGAGGACTGGGAGGGTTACGGGCGTTGCCACGAAAGTGGATCGAGGCTTTCCGGCGAACGGGGGCGCGTCGGTGCACGGACGGGGCGCACAGGGGGCCCCGGGGCAGGTAGCGGGTATCCCCCCGGGGAGACCTCTGGCTACCCTGGATGGAATGTCTCAATTGCCATGCTGTGGCGGCCTCATGATGGCGTATTGATGTCGGCGTCTTGTAGTCATGGCAAGGGATTGACGCCCGATCAGGCTTCACGTGCTCCTTTTCTGGGAATGCTGATGACCTGTCGGGGTGACCACCACGCCCGAGGGGGAGGCACGTCCATGGCCGCCAGACCACTGGTCGCACGACAGCCCAACGAACGACTCCAGGCGTTGATCCAGGAGGCGGGCTGCTCGAACGCCGGGCTGGCCCGGAGGGTGAACCTCTGCGGTGCCGAACACGCGCTCGACCTCCGCTACGACAAGACCTCGGTGGCCCGTTGGCTGCGCGGCCAGCAGCCGCGCGGGCAGGCGCCGGCCGTGATCGCCGAAGCCATCGGCCGCAAGCTCGGACGGTCCGTCACCGTCGAGGAGATCGGCATGGCGGACGGCCGCAACCTCTCCTCCAGCATCGGGCTGCACTTCTCGGCCACCCTCTCCGGCGCGGTCGAACAGGTCTGCGAGCTGTGGCGCAGCGACGTGGGCCGACGCGACTTCCTGATCGGGACCTCGGTCGCCGCCTCGGCCCTGGTGGAGCCCAGCCGCGACTGGCTGATCACCCGGCCCGACGAGCAGGTGGCCCGCAACGGCGGTCCCCGGGTGGGGCTGGCGGACGTCGAGGCGGTGCGGGCGACCACCGAGATGCTGGTGGAGCTGGACCACCGGTTCGGCAGCGGGCACGTCCGCCCGGTCGTGGTGCACTACCTCAACAGCGTGGTCTCCGGCCTGCTCTCCGGCTCCTACCGGGAGGAGACCGGACGGGCGCTGTTCGCCGCCGTGGCCCGACTCACCGAGCTGGCCGGCTACATGGCCATCGACACCGGCCAGCCGGGCCTGGCCCAGCGGTACTACATCCAGGCGCTGCGGCTGGCCCAGGCGGCCGGGGACCGGGCCTACGGGGGATACGTCCTGGCGGCCTCGATGAGCCATCTGGCGGCCACCCTGGGCAACCCCCGGGAGATCTCCCAACTCGCCCGCGCCGCCCAGGAGGGCGCGCGGGGCGCGGCCACGCCCACCGCGATGGCGATGTTCTACGTTGCCGAGGCCCGCGGGCACGCACTGCTCGGCGACGCCCGCTCCTGCGACGCGGTGGCCGCGCGCGCGACCGACGCGATGGAGCACAGCCGTCCCGACGAGGACCCGGCCTGGATCGGCCACTTCGACGGCGCCTACCTCGCCGACGAACTCGCGCACTGCCACCGGGATCTGGAGCAGCCCCGGCAGTCCGCCCGGAAGGCCGAGGAGGCGCTGCGCGGCCATCCGGAGACCCGGGTGCGCCGCCGCGCGGTGGACCTGGTGCTGCTGGCCACGGCGCAGTTGCAGCTGAAGGACGTGGAGCAGGCGTGCGAAACCGGCGCGCGCGCCGTGGACTTGCTCTCCGGACTGCGTTCGGCTCGCGGCGCGGAGTACCTCGACGACTTCCGGCGCAGGCTGGAGCCCTTCCGCGAGCAGCGCGTGGTACGGGAGTTCCAGGCGAGGTCGCTGGCGGAGGTCGCGGCTTGAAAAGCGTGCTCTGCCGTCAATACGGGAGGGTTCATAGCAACACTTCCGGGTGAACCGGTAGCGTGGGCTGTTGTCCATGGGATCGTCACAGCACGGCGCCATGGAACCGGCCAGTGGTCCCGCCCCGGTGCGGGGGCAGAGCAGCCCGCCCACCGGGCGAAGTGAGGATGCGCGTTGAATCTCCGTCGCCCCAGCAACGACGAGCTGACCCCTGAGGACCTGTTCAGACCGGAACCGGCCGGTGGCCCCGCCGGTGGTCGGCAGCCCGGGGAGACCATGCCGGGCGAGATCATCCGTTCCTCGCCGGACGGGCTTCCGTGGAACGCCCCGGCCCAGGGGCAGCCCGAGGGGCACCCGGAGTACTACGGGGAGCCGGCGTACGGGGAACCGGGCTACGGCGAGGTCGGCTACGGGGACCAGGGCTACGGCCCCCAGGCGCAGTCGGCCGCTCCGGTCCAGGAGGCCTCGACGCAGTTCATGCCGCCGTTCCCGGCCGCGCCGCAGCCCCAGCAGCCGACCTACGGCAACGGCTACCAGCCCGCCCAGCAGGGCTACGGCCAGAACGGCTACGGCGCCCCGACCCAGGCGTACCAGCAGAACGGCTACCAGCAGAACGGCTACGACCAGGGCGGTTACCACCAGGGCCAGGACGACCGCCCGGCCCGCCGTTTCAGCAACCGCAGCATCGGCATCGCCGTGGTGGCCGGCTGCGCGGTCGTGGGCATCGTGGTCGCCGCCGCGGTCGGCAGCAGCGGCTCCTCCAAGGGCGCGACCGCCGCCGGCACCAGCAGCTCGGCGGCCGCCGGCTCCGGTGCGAGCAGCGGCGCCTCGGTCTCGGCCGGCCAGGCGCAGGCCAAGGCCATGTCCGACCTGCTGGCGACGGCCTCGCACAGCCGTTCGGCCGTGATCAGCGCGGTGAACGACATCACCCACTGCCAGAACCTGGACCAGGCCCAGCAGAACCTCACCGCCGCGGCGGGGCTGCGCAAGCAGCTGGTCACCCAGCTGAGCAGCATGCAGACGGATCAGCTGCAGAACGGATCCGAGCTGGTCACGGCGCTGCAGCAGGGCTGGAAGGCCTCGGAGAGCGCCGACAGCCACTACGCCTCCTGGGCCGCCGAGTCCAAGGGCAGCTGCGCGAAGAACAACAAGCCCAAGAACGGCGGACGCAACGCCGCCGACGAGGCCAGCGGCACCGCGAGCACCGCCAAGGCGAAGGCGTCCCGGCTGTGGAACGCGATCGCTGCGGAGACCGGGCTGCCGAAGCTGTCGGCGACCGAGCTCTGACTTCGCCCGGGAGCGTGCGCTACTGCTTCAGCAGCAGCGCACGCACGTCCTGCAGTCCCGACGTGCTCTCGCTGAGCTGCCCGTTCCGCACGCCCAGGAAGGTCACCCGGGTGTTCACCAGCCGGGGCGCGGTGGCCAGCGGCAGCTGGTCGTTGATGCCCCAGGACAGCGGCGGGGTCTGCCCGCCGGTGTCGATCGGCCCGCTGGAGTCCAGCGCGATCCGCACCGACTTGGCGGTGATCGGCCCGGTCATCCCGGAGACGACCTTGCGCAGCACCTCGTAGGCGATCCAGGTGGTCTCCTCGCCCGGGTCGGCGGTGTTGATCCGGTTGTCGGTGAAGGCGTAGGTCTTGACCAGGGTGTGCAGGGTGTTCCACGCCGGGCTGCTGTCGGGCGGGTACCAGCCGGTGGCCAGCAGCGACTGCAGCGGGCCGCCCGCACCGCCGGTGGAGTCCACCAGCGACTGCTGGACGCTGCCGATGACCGAGGACAGCTGGGTGTGCTGGGTGCCCTGCCGCCGGTAGTCGTCGAAGAAGGTCGCCGTGGAGGCCGGGTCGAGGGCGGTGGTGACGCAGTTGCCGGGCTGGTCGCCGCCGATGGCCCGGACCGCCGCGTCGGTGTAGCCGGTGAGCCCGGAGCTGACCGGGACGTCCACGGTGGTCACCTGGCCGGTGGAGAGCCCGGCCTTGAGCGAGCCCAGCATGGTGTCGCCGATGAGGCTCTGCGGACGGACCACGGCGACCCTGTGGCAGCCGGCCTTGACCAGCTGCTCGCCGTTGCCGGCCAGCAGGGTCCGGTAGCCGCCGTTGACGGGATAGGAGTAGATCGAGTTGAACTCCTCGGCGGACAGCCCGAACCCGCCGAGGTAGGGGATGTCGGCCGACTCCAGCAGCGGCATGAAGTCGCTGCCGAACTGGCTGTAGGAGCCGACCACCGCCACCGCCTTCTTGGCGACCGCCTCGTTCGCGCAGTCGACGGCTCCGGCGCTGGTGTTGTGCTCGTCACAGGTCAGCACCTGGACCTGGTGCCCGCCGATTCCGCCGGTGGCGTTGAAGTCCTTCGCGATCGCGGTGGCCAGCGCCGGTATCCCGGCCTGGCTGCCCACGGTGCCTTCCTCCGGTGCCCAGGTCATCACCGTGACCGTGCCGGTGCCGTGCTCGGAGGCGTCCGCGGTGCCGCCGCAGCCCGCCAGGCCACCCAGGAGCAGGGCCGTGCCCGCAGCCACGGCTGCCGTGCGGCTCGATCGTCCGGTGGACCTCATGGCACGGTATCCCTCCCTGGGGGCGGGCTCCGGTCGGCCCGCCACGTAGCTCGGGGGCAAGCTTCGGGGCAGCGGTGTACGGTGGCGCGGCGCTCCGGGGAACGCCGGGCCAACGGCATGGGAACAGCCGTAGCCATGGGAACGTAGGATCGATTCTCATGCAGGGTTCGCAGCACAGTTCCGAAAAGTCTTCTCGAACGGCCCCCCGCTCGGGGACCATGGGCGGCATGCCGCTCACTGACATCCCCTGGTGGCGCTGGCGGGCCCGGGTCCGCTCAGCCCTGCACATGCTCGGCGACCCCGCCTTCCAGCAGGAGTGCTGGGTCAACGGCCGGGAGGGCTACGGCGACGTCACCGACGCCGTGTACCGCCTGGTCGAGGACACCTGGCTGGACCGCTGGTCCGCCGAGAAGTACGTCGGGACGATCGTCCGCGACTCGGCCGAGGCCGCCCTCGTCGACACCGCGGTGCTGCGGGTGCTGCGGATCATGCACCAGGTCGGCCCGGACGCCCCCTCCGCCGCGTACCTGGCGCACCACGGCTGGCCCGAGGCGGTCCGCGCCTGCCACGACGCCCACGTCCGGCTGACCCTGAACGACGGCGAGGACCCGGCCGTGCCGCCGCGCTCGCTGGAGGTGCTGTCCATCCTGACCCGCGTCGTCGCGTGAGACGGGTCGTCGGGCCGCGGGCGGTCTGTGGCACGCTTTCCGGTCAGTAGTCCCACGTCAGCAGTCCGCACGAGAGGCAGCCCACGGTGTCACAGCAGCAGCCCGGTACGGGCCAGTACGTACTGACCCTGTCCTGCCCGGACAAGCAGGGCATCGTGCACGCGGTGTCCAGCTACCTCTTCCTGACCGGCTGCAACATCCTGGACAGCCAGCAGTTCGGGGACGGCGCCAGCGGGCTGTTCTTCATGCGGGTGCACTTCTCCGCCGACTCACCGGTCAGCCTGGAGAAGCTGCGGGCCAGCTTCGCCGCGACCGGCGACGCCTTCCGGATGGACTGGCAGATCCACCCCTCCGCCGAGCGGACCCGGGTCCTGCTGCTGGTCAGCAAGTTCGGCCACTGCCTCAACGACCTGCTGTTCCGGGCGAGCACCGGGGCGCTGCCGGTGGACGTGGTCGGGGTGGTGTCCAACCACACCGACTTCCACGACCTGGCCGCCTCCTACGGCATCCCCTTCCACCACATCCCGGTGACCGCCGCGACCAAGGCCGAGGCCGAGGCGGCGCTGCTGGAGCTGGTCGACGCCGAGCAGGTGGACCTGGTGGTGCTGGCCCGCTACATGCAGGTGCTCTCGGACGACCTGTGCAAGGCCCTGGCCGGGCGGGCGATCAACATCCACCACTCGTTCCTGCCGAGCTTCAAGGGCGCCAAGCCCTACCACCAGGCGCACGCCCGGGGCGTGAAGCTGATCGGCGCCACCGCGCACTATGTGACGGGAGAGCTGGACGAGGGCCCGATCATCGAGCAGGAGGTGGTCCGGGTCAGCCACGACGTCACCCCCGAGCAGCTGGTCGCGCTGGGCCGCGACGCCGAGTGCCAGGCGCTGGCGCGCGCGGTGAAATGGCACGCCGAGCACCGCGTCCTGCTCAACGGCACTCGTACCGTCGTCTTCACCTAGCGGCGGCGCCGACGGCGGGCCTCAGGGCCGCGAGAGCAGCCGGGCGGCGTGCAGCAGGTCGCGGGCGGCGCTGCGGTCGCCGGTGATGCCGTGGGGGGTCCGGTCCGGATCGCGGTGCGCCGCGCACAGGAAGCAGAACTCCACGCCGTCGATGGCGACGGTAGCCACCGGTTCGGTGTCGGCCGGCAGCGGCGCGGCGCCGGGCGCGGGGATCTCCAGCGGCACCAGCCACTCGCTCTCGCCACGGCCCTCGATGATCAGCTTCACCGCCCTGATGCCCCGCGGATCGCCGTAGGACGGGTCCTGCCGTCCGGCCGGCGCGGCCGCACCGGCCTCGCGCAGGGCGCTCAGCGCGTAGGGGAGCAGCCTGGTCGCCAGCCCCACCATGGCCCGGATGTGCACCCCGCGCGGCGGCCCGTAGGGCCAGCCCACCGCTTCGGCGATGTCCTCGGCGTGGATCCAGCACTCGAACGCGCGGTCCACGAAGGCGTCCCGCAGCGGCAGCCGGAACGCGCCGTAGTCCACCAGCAGGTCCCCGGCCGGCGGGGTGCGGCCGGCCGCCTCGGCCAGCGCGGCCGTCTCCACCAGGGCGCGGGTCTGCTCGCGCCAGAAGGCCCGTACGGTCTCCGGGCCGCGGCGGCGCTGCAGGGCCGTCAGCCGGGTGCTGCGCTCCACCAGGTCGATGCCGCCGTCCGGTGAGGGCACCGGATCGGGCAGTCCCAGCGCCCGGGAGACCACACCGTCGACCGCCGCGAGATGGCAGAGCACCTCGGCCGGGCGCATCCGCTCCGAACCGCCGTGCCAGGGCAGGTCCGCGTACTCCAGCCAGTCCAGCTCGCCGAGGTCCCGCAGCAGCGCGTCCAGCCGGGCGGTCTCGGCGACGAAGGCGTCCGCGTAGTCGGGGACGCCGACCTCCGGCGCGCGCCGGGCGAGGGCGCGGGCCAGCACCTGGGTGCGCAGGGTGGGGGCCGGGTCCAGCGGTTCGTCGGCGGAGAGCCAGCCCGCGGCGTCCCGCAGCCGTCCGGCCTCCTCGGCGCAGCCGGGGCAGCCGGCCAGGTGCTGCTGGACCTGCGCGGCCTCCTCGGCCGGGCAGGCGTCCAGGGCCCAGGCGCCGAGCAGCCCGCGCAGCGTGTCGTGGTCGGTCGGGCCGTCCGGCCAACCTTCTCGTATCGGGGCGCTCATGAGGTGTGCTCCGATGAGAGGGCGGTGGCGAGGAGTTGGAGGCCGAGCCGCATCCGGTGCTTGGCGGTGGCCGTGCTGATGCCGAGCTCGCGTGCGGCCTGCTGGTAGGTGCGGCCGCCGAAGTAGGTGAGCACCAGGGTCTCCCTGAGCGCCTGCGGGAGCGAGGTCACCACGTGCTGGACCCGGGCCGCCGTCGCTTCGGCGAGGACCTGCTCCTCCACGCTGGAGGACTCCGGCGGGGCGGCCGGGTCCTCCTTGCCGTTCCCGGCGCCCGGGTCCAGCGCCTGGTCCCGGCGCAGTGTCTCGACGGCGCGGCGGTGGGTGAGGGTGCCGATCCAGGAGCGCATCGAGCCCTGGGCCGGGTCGAAGTCGGCGGGATGCTCCCAGACCTGGGCGAAGACGTCCCGGACCACCTGCTCGGCGGCCTCGGAGTCGTCCAGCACGCGGCTCGCCAACCCGAGTACCAGCGGCGCGAACTGGTCGTAGAGTTCGCCCAGCGCGGACTCCTCGCCCCGGGCGAGGCGGCGCTGGATCTGGCGGTCCCATCGGATGGGGGCCGACGTCGCCATGGGCACCGCCCTTCCTCAGGCTTCGGAAAGTTTGGAGTGTCCCTGTTCGAACCTAGCGCGGCCCGGTGCGGTGGCAGGCCGCTTCACGGAAACTGCCGCTGTCGTCCGTCGTCGGCTCCGGATAGCCTGATGGCTCGTCAAGGACACCCGGTGACCGTTTTTCCCGGACTTCTGTCCCCTGTCGCCACCTCCGCCCCATCCACCGTCCCAACGACCCGAGAATCGCGGCACAGCGTGAGCACACTGACAGTGACGGCCGAGACCCTCGACAGCTGGATCCTGCTGCGCGTGGCCGGAGAGATCGACCTGGTCTCCGGCGCGGTGGTGCGCGACCAGGTGCACCACGCCGTGGCGTCCGGTCGGCGCCGCATCCTGCTGGACCTCAGCGAGGTCCGCTTCTGCGACTCCAGCGGCGTCGGCGTGCTGATCGCCGCCCGGCGGCTGCTGCGCTCCTGCTCGGGGGAGCTGCGGCTGATCCTTCCGGCCGCCCGCGACAACCAGGGCAGCCGTGAGGTGCACCGGGTGTTCAACGCCCTCGGCATCCGACGCCTGTTCGACATCCACCCCGACGTGACCTCGGCCAGCCGGTCCGAGGCGGTCTGGGGCGCCCAGTAGGCTCGGGGGGCTCGACCGGACCGGACCTGGAGTGAGAAGCCAACTCGTGAACGCGCCCGCCACCGCCGTCTCCCTCTCCGTCGTCCTGCCGGTGTACGGGGTCGCCGACTACCTGCCGCGCTGCCTGGACTCCGTCCTCGCCGACGACCTCCCCGGGCTGCAGGTGGTCGCCGTCGACGACTGCTCGCCGGACCGCAGCGGCGCGATCCTGGACGAGTACGCGGCCCGCGACCCCCGGCTCACCGTGCTGCACCTGGACGCCAACCGCGGCCTGGGCGGCGCCCGCGAGGCCGGCCTGGAGCGGGCGACCGGCGACTACGTCTGGTTCGTCGACAGCGACGACTGGCTGGCCGACGGCGCCGTGCGGGCCGTCGCCGAGCGGCTGGCCGCGAGCCGCCCCGACGTGCTGGTCACCGGCTTCGCCCGGGTCTACCCCGACGGCAGCGTGGAACCCGACACCTGGCGCGGCGCGATGGCCGACGCCCCCACTCCAACTCTTCGGGGAGCGACCCCCCGCACCCCCACGAAACCCGCGGGTGGCCAGGGTCTGGACAGCGGCTCACGCCCCGCGAACCCGGATGACACGCTCACCCTGGCGGAGCGCCCGGCGCTGCTGAACATGATCCTCTCGGCCTGGAACAAGGTGGTCCGCCGCGACTTCCTGCTCGGCCTGGGCGTCCGCTTCGGCGACGGCTTCTACGAGGACATCTCCGTCACCTATCCGCTGCTGCTGGCCGCCGAGCGGATCAGCCTGCTCCCGCAGGAGCTCTACTTCTACCGGCGCGAGCGCGAGGGCGCGATCACCAACACCGCCTCGCCCCGGCACGCCGACGCCTTCGCCCAGTACGACGCGATCTTCGCCTTCCTGGACCGTCGCCCGGAGATCCCCGCCGCGCTGCGCCGCCTGGTCTTCGACCGCACCGTCAAGCAGGCGGTGACCGTGCTGGACACCCCGGGCCTGGTCCCGGCCGAACTGCGGGCGGAGTTCTTCCACCGCGCCTCGGCGCACTTCCGGCGGCACCGCCCCGAGGGCTACAGCTACCCGGGCGGGCTGCGCGGGGTCCAGTACCGGCTGGTCGACCGCGACGCCTGGGGCGCGTACCAGCGGCTGCGCCCGCTCCAGGCGCTTCCGCGCACCGTGCGCCGGAGCGCCCGCCGGGGCGTGCCGATGGCCAGGCGCGCCGTGCGCAGCACCGCCCGGCACGGCTTCTCCGCCGCCTACCGCCGGCTCCCGCTGGACGAGAACCTCGCCGTCTACGCCGCCTACTGGTACCGCGGCTATGCCTGCAACCCGGCGGCGATCTACCAGAAGGCGCTCGAACTCGCCCCCGCCGTACGGGGGGTGTGGGTGGTGCAGACCAGGGCCCAGGGCGCGGCGATGCCGCCCGGCGTGCCGTGGGTGCTGGAGAACACCCCCGCCTATCTGAGGCTGATGTGCACCGCGAAGTACCTGTTCAACAATGTCAACTTCCCGCACACCTGGGTCAAGCGGCCCGGGTCGGTGCACGTCCAGACCCAGCACGGGACCCCGCTGAAGTACCTCGGCCTGGACCTGCGGGACCGCCCCGAGGCCGCCGCCGGCATGGACTTCGACCGGCTGCTGGAGCATGTGTCCCGCTGGGACTACTTGGTCTCGCCCAACCCGCACTCCACCGAGGCCTTCGGCCGGGCCTATCCGGGCGACTACCGGGTGCTGGAGACGGGCTACCCCCGCAACGACCGGCTGGCCGCGGCCACCCCCGAGGAGACCGCCGCGATCCGGGAGCGCCTGGGCATCCCGGAAGGCAGCACCGCGGTGCTGTACGCGCCCACCCACCGGGAGCAGCACGCGGAGTACGTCTCCGTCCTCGACATCGAGGCATTGGCGACGGCGCTCGGCCCCGACTACACGCTCCTGGTGCGCACCCACTACTTCTACGCCCGACCCGGCGCCGCCGGCGCGGGGGCGGATGCGGGCCGGAGCGAGAGCGCACGGATCGTGGACGTGTCCGGGCACCCCTCGGTGGAGGAGCTCTGCCTCGCCGCCGACGTCCTGGTCACCGACTACTCCTCGGTGATGTTCGACTACGCGGTGCTGGACCGGCCGATGGTGGTCTTCGCCCCGGACTGGGACGACTACCAGCGCATCCGCGGGGTGTACTTCGACCTGATGGAACAGCCGCCCGGGCCGGTCGCCACCACCCAGGAGGCCCTGACCGCCGTCCTGGCCGACCGCTCGGCGGGCGGCTTCGCCGGCACCGACGCGGCCAAGCTGCGCGCGGCGTTCCGGGAGCGCTTCTGCCCCTGGGACGACGGCGGCGCCGCCGAACGCGTGGTCCGTGCAGTGCTGCCGGTCGACCCGGGGGCAGCGGGGCGGGAGTGACGGGAATCACAGGACTGACTGGCCGAGGGGACTGACGGGAGATCAGCTCCCCGGGTCAGTGCCCGGTGATCTGCTTCGACATCCAGGTCAGCATCGGGTTCATCTCCTTGATGAACGTCGTGGTGTCGTGGCTGCCGCTGGAGAGTGTCAGCAGCTGGCTGGTCCCCGGCCGGTGCAGCGCCTTGATCAGCGCCCTCGCGTCCGCGACGGTGGCCCCGTCGGTCTGCACCCCCTGGGCCATCAGCACGATGTCGGGCTGCGTCTTCATCCTCTGCAGCAGCAGCAGCGGGTTGTTGGCGGCCGCCAGGGCGGGGTCCTTGAGCACCACGGCGGCGTCCGGGGCGTTGTAGCCGGACATGGTCACCCCGGCGTGGAAGACCTCCGGGTACTGCACGGTGAGGTTGGCGGCGCAGTAGCCGCCGGCCGAGTAGCCCGCGAGACCCCAGCTCTTCGGGTCCCTGGACACCCGGAAGTTGTGCTGGATCAGCGTCGGGACGTCCTTGGCCAGCCAGGTCGCGGTCTGGTAGCTGCCGGGCAGGTTGACGCAGCCCGAGTCCCTGCTGCCGCCGAACATGTTCAGCTTCGCCGAGACCAGGATCATGGGCTTGACCTTGCCCTGGCTCATCAGCGTCTTCATCGCCGTGTCCGCGTGCATGCTGCCGAACCAGGCCTTGGGCGTGCCGGGAGTGCCCGGAAGCAGCTCCAGCACCGGGAAGTTGGTGTGCGCGTAGGCCGGTTCGTTGTACTGCGGGGGCAGCCACACATAGATGTCGCCCTTGATCCGCGAGGCGGGGCCGACCGCGGTCGCCGAGAGCACGTCGTTGTTGTACTTGGTGAAGGTGAGCCTCTCCGCCGAGACCTCGCTGGCCCCGGTGCCGCCCCTGCCGCCGGTGCCGTCCCCTCCGGAGGCGGTCATCTGCACGCTCGCGTTCTGGCCGAACAGCGAGCCCCAGGTGTCGTAGAACGGCCCCATCTTGTTGTTCACAAACACCAGCACCATCAGTACCGCTGCGAACTGGCTGAAGACGATCAGGCCGACCCTCGCGGTGATCTTCGCCGGGGCCGGCCCCGGTATCCGGTTCCAGACCGTCACCAGACCCACCACGGTCGCCACGACCAGGAGGATGGTGAGGACGAAGAACGGCGTACCTGTGAGACTCATCGCTGACCTTTCCGGATTCTCCCGCCGTCGTCGGCAAGGGCCCCGGTAGGCCCCCGCTGGACGGAATCCGCAGGTGAAGACGCACCGCAAGGCCATCAGGTTGCTTGCTGGGGTCTTCTTCGCAGCCGCATGGCGATTCCGGGACGCGCGCTTGACTTGAGCCTACCTGGATGCCAGCTGGGAGCCTCATACGATCGGATGACCTTCATCCCGGACATCCGGCGGGGTAGCACGTGATCCCGCGTGCTGACTCAGCGCTGCGGATCCTGCCACGGCAGTACCGCGAACAGGTCGCGCAACTGGTGCTTCAGTACCTTCCGCAGCGTCTCGTTGAGCGGAAGCGCATCCACCACCTCCAGCTGCTCCGGGATCTTCTGCGCCATCAGCCCCGCCGAACGCAGCCGTTCGGCGATCTCCTCCAGCGTCGGCGGTCGCACCCCGGGGCGGCGTTCGACCACCGCGCAGACCCGCTCACCGCGGACCGGGTCGGGCAGCCCGATCACCGCGACGGCGCCGACCCGCGGGTCCTGGTAGATCAGGTCCTCGATCTCCTTGGCCGAAATGTTTTCACCCTTGCGGATGATGATGTCCTTGAGCCGTCCGGTGAGCACCACATGTTCGTCGGCCCGGATGTAACCGAGATCACCCGTGCGCAGCCAGGGCCCGGCGGAGTCGACGACGGCGAAGCACTCCTCGGTGAGCGCCGGATCGGTGTAGCCGCGGCAGACCATCGGCCCGCGCAGCCACACCTCGCCCTCCTCGCCGATCGCGGCCTCGTCGCCGTCCCTGCGGACCACCCTGACCTCGCAGCCGGTGACCGGGTGCCCCTCGGTGTACGCGAGCTGCTCGGGGGTGTCGGTGGGGGAGCCCATGCAGATCGCCGGGACCTCGGTCATCCCGTAGCCGTGGGCCAGCACGCAGCCCATCTCCTCGACCACCTCCCGGTACATCTCCGGGGGGCGCGGGGCGCCACCGCCGGAGATGATCCGCAGATCGGCCAGCAGCCGCTCGCCGGGCGGCAGTTTGCGCTGCTCGGCGAGGAAGGCGGCGTAGAAGGCGGTGGAGCCGCCGGCCATGGTGACGCCGTTGCGCCGGTACGCGGGGAGCGCCTCGGGCAGCGCGAAGACCTCGACCAGCAGCGCCGGGAATCCGTACACCAGCATGGTGACCAGATAGTCCGGGCCGCCTATGTGGGCGTAGGGGAAGGCGATCGAGCCGACGTCGGCGGGGCTCATGCCGAGGGCGTCAGCGAGCCCGGTGCCGCCCGCGATCAGGGTGCGGTCGGTGTGCTTGGCGCCCTTGGGGGCGGAGGTGATGCCGGAGGTGTAGTAGATCCAGCGGATCGGGGCGCGCTCGTCGGAGAGGTCGGTCCGGGGCGGGGGCGGCAGGGTGGCCGGGTCGCCGAGCGGGAGGTCGGACTCGGCGTAGGCGGTGACCACGCGCGGCGGGTGCGGGAGCGTGCTGCCGGTCTTCTCGGCGAAGGCGGTGTAGTCGAAGTCGCGCCAGTTGCCGGGGGTCAGATACAGCGCGGGCCGGGCCTCCTGGAGGATCTGCGCCACCTCGGCGCCCCGGTAGATGGCGATGATCGGCGTCTGGACGGCGCCGAGCCGGGCCAGGGCCAGCGAGAGCAGCACGGTCTCGATCCGGGTGGGCAGCTGCCAGGCGACGGGCGTGCCCTCGCCGACGCCGTACTCGGCCTGCAGCCCGGCGGCGATCCGCAGCGCCCGGTCGCGGACCTCGCGGAAGGTGAGCACCCGGTCGGTCCCGGCCTGCGCGTCCCCGGCCTGCGCGTCGACCTCCTGGATCAGCATCGGGGCGTCGGGCGTCTCGGCGACCCGCCGCTCCAGCAGGTCCCAGAGCGTCCGGGCGTCGGCGACGGTGCTGGGCATGAGGACCTCCCGTTGGAGACCTGACTGATCGTCAGATGTGTGACGAGGCTAACTGCGGTGACGCGGGCCCTCAAGCCCTAGGAAGGCGCCGAGGGCCTGGGCGACCATCGGCCGGCAATGGTGGCGCTGTCCGTGATGGTGGCTACCAGCGCCAGGGTGTGCGTCAGCACCGCCTCGGCGTACTCGGGCGGGGTGCCCGCCACCGCGTCGCGGGGCAGGACGACCTGGAAGCCCGCGTCCACCGCGCCGAAGGCCAGCTCCAGCAGGGCGACATTGACCGACACCCCGACGCAGACCAGCGTGCTCGCGCCGAGGTTGCGCAGGACCGAGGCCAACCCGGTGTCCTGGAACGGGCCGAGGCCGTGCAGCCGGGGGAGGACCAGATCCCGCGCCGGGTCCGCGCCGATGTCGGGGTGCAGCGCGGCCGCCTCGCTCCCGGGCGTGAGCGCTGCGCCCGGGTGCGCCGCCGCGACCCGCGCCGCCGCCGCGAACAGCCGCGCATTGGCGTTCGCGCCGAGCCCGTCCGGCCGCCGTACCGCCGTGCAGTGCACCACCGGGACGCCGGCGGCACGGGCGGCTGAGACCAGCGAACGGACCTGGCCGACCAGTCCGGCCTTCTCGGCGGCCGCGGCGAGATCGGGAAAGACCGCCTGCTCGCCCAGGACCCCGTTCTGACACTCGCAGGTCACCAGCGCGCTGTGGGCAGGGTCGAGCAGGCGTTCCAACCGCTCCCTGGCATCCGCCATGCCGACCCCCGCCTCCCACCCGGTCGGGCGCTTGCCGCTCGAACCCCGGCTCACTAGTCTGAATCTGACGGAGCGTCAGGTAAAGGGTTCGGGCAGCCGGACCTCGGAGGGAGACCAATGGACCACCCCGAGCCGCAGCCGGGCCTTGACGTGGTGACGACCGTGGACGACCTGCCGAAGGTGGTCAGCGTCGACGACCATGTGATCGAGCCCGCGAACCTCTTCGAGACCTGGCTGCCCGCCAAGTACCGCGACCGGGGTCCCAAGCCGCTACGCGCGGGCATCGGCGAACTGGCCTACGTGGGCGGCAAGTACCGGATCACCATGGACCCGGACGGCCCACCCACCGACTGGTGGATCTACGAGGACCTCAAGTTCCCGTACAAGCGGAACATCGCCGCCGTCGGCTTCGACCGTGACGAGATGACCCTGGAGGGCATCACCCGCGAGGAGATGCGCCGGGGCTGCTGGGACCCCAAGGCCCGCATCGACGACATGGAGAACAACCACGTCGAGGCCTCACTCTGCTTCCCCACCTTCCCCCGCTTCTGCGGCCAGACCTTCGCCGAGGCGCACGACAAGGAGGTGGCCCTGGCCTGCGTCCGCGCCTACAACGACTGGATGGTGGACGAGTGGTGCGGCGACAGCGGCGGCCGACTGATCCCGCTCTGCCTGATCCCCCTCTGGGACGTGGAGCTGGCCGTCGCCGAGATCCGCCGCAACGCCGCGCGCGGCGTACGCGCCGTCTGCTTCAGCGAGATCCCCACCTACCTGGGGCTGCCCTCCATCCACTCCGGCTACTGGAACCCCTTCTTCGCCGCCTGCGAGGAGACCGGGACCGTCGTCTGCATGCACATCGGCTCCTCCTCGCAGATGCCCGCGGCCTCCCCGGACGCCCCACCGGCCGTCCAGGCCACGCTGAGCTTCAACAACGCCATGGCCTCGATGACGGACTTCCTCTTCTCGGGCGTACTGGTCCGCTTCCCTGCGCTGAAGCTCGCCTACAGCGAGGGCCAGATGGGCTGGATCCCCTACGCCCTGGAGCGCGCCGACGACGTCTGGCGCGAGCACCGAGCCTGGGGCGGGGTGCGGGACCTGATCCCGGAGCCGCCGTCGACGTACTACTACCGCCAGATCTACGCCTGCTTCTTCCGCGACAAGCACGGGATCGCCTCACTGGACACGGTCGGCGTCGACAACGTGACCTTCGAGACGGACTACCCCCACGTCGACTCGACCTGGCCCGACACGGCAGCGGTCGCCCTGGACCACGTACGCGGGCTGCCGAAGGACGTGGTCTACAAGATCATGCGGGGGAACGCGATCCGGATGCTGGGGCTGGGGTTGGACGGAGGGAGGGCGTGGGGGTGACGCCGCCCCGCCTCCCCGAACCACCCCACCCCCCGCCAGAAGGGACGCCCCCATGGACCTCCAGGACACCCCCGCCGAGGCGGCGTTCCGTCGTGGCCTCCGCGACTGGCTCGGGAAGGTGCTGCCGGATCTACCGCCTCCCCCCGACCCGCTCGACTGGCCGGCCAGGCGGGCCTATGACACGGCGTGGCAGCGGCGGTTGTACGACGCCGGGTACGCCGGGGTGCACTGGCCGCGTGAGGTGGGGGGCCAAGGGGCCACCCCGGCCGAGTACCTGATCTTTCTGGAGGAGACCGAGCGGGCCGGGGCGCCGTACGTAGGGGCGAACTTCGTCGGGTTGCTGCATGCTGGGCCGACCATCGCCGCCGAGGGGACGGCCGAGCAGCGGCGCCGCTGGCTTCCCGGGATCCTCAGCGGTGCGGAGGTGTGGTGCCAGGGCTTCAGCGAGCCGGGCGCCGGCTCCGACCTGGCGGCGCTGCGGACCCGGGCCGTGCGCGACGGCGACGACTACGTCGTCAGCGGCAGCAAGTTGTGGACCTCGCACGCCGAAGTGGCGGACTGGTGCGAGCTGCTGGTCCGGACGGATCCCGCCGCGCCCAGGCACCGGGGCATCAGCTGGCTGGTGCTGCCGATGGACGCGCCGGGGGTGACGGTTCGTCCGCTGCGGACGCTGATGGGGACGGCGGAGTTCGCCGAACTGTTCCTCGACGAGGTGCGGGTGCCGGTGGCGAACCGGGTCGGTGCGGAGAACGACGGCTGGCGGGTGACCATGGTGACCCTGTCGTTCGAACGCGGCACCGCCTTCGCCGGGGAGGTGGTGGCCTGCCGTCGGGCGCTGGTGGAACTGGCCGGACTGGCTCGGCGGAACGGCGTCTGGGAGGCCGACCCGGGCCTGCGGCGCTCGCTCGGCCTGCTGGCGGCGCGGTTCGGCGCGCTGTGGCGGCTGGTGCAGTGGAACGTGTCCGAGGCGCAGGGCGGTGGGGTGCCCGGGCCCGGGGCGTCCGTCTTCAAGCTGTGCTTCTCCGAGGCCCGGCAGGAGTTGTACGACCTCGCGGCGGCCGTCCTCGGCTCGGGGGCGCTGGTGCTGGCGGACGGGGAGGGCGACGACTGGACGGCGCAGCGGCTGCAGGGCCTCTCCTACACCATCGCCGCAGGCACGTCGCAGATCCAGCGGAACATCGTGGCCCAGCGGGTTCTGGGGCTGCCCAAACCGGGGAGGGCCTGATGGACTTTCGCCTGACGGACGACCAGATCGCACTGCAACTCGGCCTGCGCGAGCTGCTGACGGGACGGTTCGGGCCTGAGCAGCTGCGAACCGCGATGACAGACAGTGACAAGGACCGGCTCCCGCTGTGGTCCGAACTCGCCGACGCCGGACTGTTCTCGCTCCGGAAGCCGGAACAGCAGGAGGGCGGCCTCGGGCTCGGCCTGGCCGAGGCGGTGCTGGCGTTCGAGGAGGTCGGACGGGCGCTGGTGCCCGGACCGTTGGTGGCGACCGAGCTCGCCACCGTGCATGCCTCGCTCCCGCTGCACCAGGCCGCCGGACTCTGCCGCAACCGGCCCGCCGGACGGGGCCCGCTGCTGGTGGAGCGGCTGCCCACGCTGGACACGCTGCTGCTGGCGGACACCGTCACTGGAGAGGTGCAGTCGGTGAGTCCGGCTCGGGTCCGGGCCCGGAGCAGGCGTGGTGTGGATCCGTTGACGCCGTTGTGGGAGCTCGAAGGACCCCTGCCCAGCGGCGATCCGCTGCCCGGCCTGGACGCCCGACGCCTCTGGGTGGAGGGGTCGCTGTTGACCGCCGCACTGCAGGTCGGCGTGGCGAGCCGGGCCGTCGCCACCGCCGTCGTCTACGCCGGCCAACGCGAGCAGTTCGGCCAACCGATCGGCGCGTTCCAGGCGGTGCAGCATCTCTGCGCGGACATGCTGGCGCGGACGGAGCCGGCCCGGGCGGCGGTCAGGGCGGCTGCGGTGTGCGCCGACGCCGGTGCGTCGACGGCGGAGTTGGCCGTGGCGACGGCCGGGGCGAAGCTGCTCGCGGACCAGGCGGCGGTGCGCGGCGCCCGTGACTGTCTGCAGGTGCACGGGGGCATGGGGTTTACCTGGGAGGCCGACGTCCATCTGCTGCTGAAGCGGGCCTGGGTGTACGAGGGGTCCTTCGCCGGGGCGGCGGAGAGCACAGAACTGCTGGCGGAGGATCTGTCCGCCGCAGCCGTCGGACACTTGTAGGAAGGGTGGTATCTCTGCCGACGTCCGCCGGTCTCCCAGAATTGCGGCGCACTTCGGTTACGCTCCGGAGTGTGCGGACGGATCGATGTGCTGGGCCTGCTGAGTGGCCCCGCCGCGTCCAGAACGCCTTGCACATCCAGGGTCGGGGACCAGCAGGGGCAGTATGCACCGCAGTACCGTCCCCATGTTGGAATATGCCCGAAGCGCTTGCTGGAAACAGTGCAGGCAAATCATCCTGGATCAGAAGCGCATCCACGTGCCGTCCGGGGAGCCGGACGGTTCCAGGGGCGCGACTGATCCCGCTAGTACGGGTGGTGTGAGCGGTGCAGGTGCTTCAGGTGCAGATCGCCGTCGAGGCGGATCCGGCCGAGGTCGGACGGGCTCGCCGGTGGACCAGGTCGCGGCTGACCGGATGCGGGTTCGATCCGGACGCGGCAATGGCGGAGGCGTTGGTGCTGGTGGTGTCCGAGCTCGTCACCAACGCCGTGGTGCACACCGGGAATCCGGCTGTGCTGCGCCTGCAGTTCCCGGTCGGCGGGGACGACGCCGACCGCCGCCCGGTCCGGGTCGAGGTCGCGGACGCGAGTGAGCGGCCGCCCCGGCCGAGACATGCACCGGGTGAGGCGACCAACGGGCGCGGTCTGGAACTGGTGGAGAACCTCTGCGACCGTTGGGGTTGGTACCCGGACGGCGGGGGCAAGCGGGTCTGGTGCGAGATCGAGCGGGAACCCCGGGAGTGCGGCCCGCCGGTGCTCGACGCCGAGGCACTGCTGACGCTGCAACAGCTGCTCGTCGGATGAGTCGGATGAATCAGGCGCATCGGACGAATCGGGCGATAAGTCTCTGACGGGGGGACGACCGGCGGTGGCAATCGGCACAGAACGAGCGCTGTCCTCCTGGACGGCGGCCCAGGTGGCCGCCGCCTTGGAGGGCGTCGTCGATCTGGAGCACGGCGGACACGGTGCCGAGGGATCGTGGTTCATGCCATGGCGGCTGCCGGTAGCGGATCTGGAACTGCACCACCCCTCCCTGGTGCTGCCCGCGATGAGCGCCTGCGGGAGCCGGGTCAGGGTACGGACGGCGGCCCGTGCACTCCTGCTGGACGCCGAGTCGGTGCGACTGGACGACGGCCCGGAGCTGCCCGGCGTCTGCGACCTGCTCGTTGACGACGCGTCGCACCCTGACGACGACCTCTGGCGGCGGGCCGACCTGGGCTCGGTCGGCGCGGTATTCGAGGACCTGCCGCCCGGGGAGAAGCTGCTGGAGCTGTGGCTGCCAAGCCTGGCCCCGGTCCGGGTCCGCGGGCTGCGCGCCCTCGACGGCGCCGCCCTGCTCCCGGCACCGCCGGACCACCGCCCCCGGTGGACGGTCTACGGCAGCAGCATCACCCACGGCTTCGCCGTTCCGCCCGCCTCGCCGGCGAGCACCTGGCCGGCCGTCGCCGCGCGGCTGCTCGGACGGAATGTCACCAACCTCGGCTTCGGCGGAGCCTGCCTGCTCGATCCGCTGGTGGCCCGGATGATCGGCGAGCGAACAACTGACCACATCACCCTGGAAATCGGGATAAACATCCACAATACGGCCGCCCTGCGTGAGCGCACCCTCGCTCCTTCCCTCCATGGATTCCTGGCCACAATCCGGTCACTCCAGCCCCAGGTTCCGATCACCGTTCTCGGTCCGGTGTACGGCGGGGAGCGTGAGGACTCGGCGGTCGCCTGCCGTCTCAACGCGGACGGGAGCGGAATGGAGGTGGAGGGGGATCTGACGCTGCGCCAGATACGGCGTATATTCAAAGACACCGTGGACGTTCTGAAAAGGCGCGGCGACAGGGCTCTGACCTGGATGAATGGCTGTGAACTGTTCAGCCGGGAGGACGCGGCGGCGGGCGGTCTGTCGGACGGACTCCATCCGGATGTGCGCTCCCAGTGGCTGATGGGGGAGCGTTTCGCGGCGATCGAGAGCGCTCGCTGACGGCGCGCGAGCGGGGGTGCGCGGGCCCTGCGCCGGGGGCGCGCAGGGGGAGTGAAGTGCTGAAACAGCCAGTCGATCACTCGTCCGAAAGCGTACGCAACCAATCCGAATTGCGGACAACCCATTGACGTGACGTATCCGTCTGATCACTCTTGGGTTGAGCAATTCGTTGCGAGGGGACGTCGAGGGCGCCGGCGGCAGTAGTCGTATGCGGCTGTCCTTGGCGAGTGCGAATTGTGTCGGCGCTGGTCAGGGCCAAGGCGTCGAGGCTGGGTGGCGGGACTCCGTATCGCGCTCGAGGCGAGCACGGCGTCTCGCCACCCATTCGTTGTCCGGCGGGGCCCGTGGCGGTGTCCGTCCCCGCAGCGGTCTGGACCGCCAGGACCGTCGGGGACTGCCGGTCCCTCGCATCCGCTTGTTCTGTTTGTCGGTTGAACCGATGAGCTAGCGAATGGCCACCGGTGCCACCGGCGCTCCGACCGCGCCCGTGAACGGCTCGGGTGGCGCCGTGAGGAGGAATTCGTACACGCTGTCGTCGGCGCACTCCGCCGCCAGCTGCTCCAGATTCCAGTTCTGACCCTGCATCATCCCCATCTCCACCAGGTCCAGCGCATGGACCGGCAGATACAGGCCGTCGACCTCGGGCGGGAAGATCTCAAAGGTGAGGGTGTCATTGGCGACCGCGGCGACGTCCCTGGCGTGGAACCACTCCGGGGTGCGCAGCGACAGCCCGGGGGAGGGGAAGGCGTAGGAGTCGCGGTCGCCGCCCAGATAGAGCTGGATCTGCCCGGTGCGCACCAGGACCACGTCCCCCGCCCGCACCGTCGTCCGCGCCAACTCCTCGGCGGCGGCCAGGTCCTCGGGGGTGACCGCGTGGCCGCCGGGCAGCCGGTCGACGCCCCGGGCGCGGGCGACGTCCAGCAGTACGCCGCGGCTGACGACCGGCGGCGCCTTCTCCATGCCGCTGTACTCGGCCCCCTCCTGCGCCGTGATCGAGGCCGCCGGACGGTTGTTGTAGATCCGTCCGCCGTGGCTGACATGGCCCAGGCCGTCCCAGTGGGTGCCGGCCTGCAGCCCCATGGTCACCACGTCGTCGCTGGTGGCGATGGAGCCGGGTTCGAACATCTCCCAGTTGAGCGCGACCATGGTGTGCAGCGGGTTGACCCGGCCCTGGATCATCCCGGTCTGCACGCCGTACTGCTGCAGCGGCAGGGCGAGCGGGATGCGGTGGCCGGTGCGCACCGTCGCCGCGGCGGCCCTGACCACCTCCGGGGTGATCAGGTTGAGGGTGCCGATCTCGTCGTCGGCGCCCCAGCGGCCCCAGTTGTTGACGCGCTTGGCGATGTCGCGGAACTCGTCGAAGTCGGTGAGTGCGGGCATGTGCGGCCTCCCCTGCTCTGTTTCTGACCATGCGTCAGGACTGTTGCGCGGCGCGATCCCGTACCTAGAATCTAACGGTCCGTCAGATTCTTGAGGAGGGCTGCGACGTGGGCGAGTTCCTGCACGGCAAGGTGGTGGCGGTGACCGGCGCCGGACGCGGCATCGGACGTGCGGTCGCCCTGGCCTGCGCGGCGGAGGGCGCCAGGGTCGTGGTGAACGACTACGGGGTCGGCATCGAGGGCGGCGACCCGACCAGCGAGGTCGCCGACGGTGTGGTGAAGGAGATCCAGGCCGCCGGGGGCGAGGCCGTCGCCGTCGCCGACGACGTCTCCACCATGGCCGGCGGCGAGCGCGTGGTCAGGGTCGCCGTGGACACCTGGGGCCGGCTGGACGGGGCGGTCTGCGTCGCTGGGATCCTGCGCGAGCGGATGCTCTTCAACATGTCCGAGGAGGAGTGGGACCCGGTGCTGGCCACCCACCTCAAGGGCACCTTCACCGTGTTCCGGGCCGCGTCGGCACTGATGCGCCGTCAGGGAAGCGGCAGGCTCATCGGGTTCACCAGCGGCAACCACACCGGGAGTGTCAGCCAGGCCAACTACAGCGCGGCCAAGGGCGGCATCATCTCGCTGGTCCGCAGCGCCGCGCTCGGCCTGCACAAGTACGGGGTCACCGCCAACTGCGTGGCCCCGGTGGCCAGGACCCGGATGTCCGCCAACGTTCCGATGGAGCTCAAGGAGATCGGCGAGCCCGAGGACGTCGCCGCGCTGGTCGTCTATCTGCTGTCCGACCGGGCCGTCGACATCACCGGGCAGGTCTACACCGTCGCCGGGCCCAGGATCGCCGTCTGGGCGCAGCCCCGCGAACTCCGCTCCGTGCACGCGGAAGGGGCCGGGGCCGACGGGATCTCCTGGACGCCGCAGCGCATCGCCGACGTGCTCCCCGGCGCGGTCGGCACCGATCCGATGCCGATGCTGGCCCAGCTGGAGGCCATGGCCAAGGCCGCCGCCGCGCAGCAGCGCCCCAACGCCTGAGAGGCCCGCGACCACCCATGGACTTCTCCTTCAGCGCCGCCGACGAGGCGTTCCGCGCCCGCGCCCGCGACTGGCTCGCCGAGCGCCTCGGCGACGGCCGCCCCTTCGCCGATCTGCGCACCGCGCAGCGCTTTGACCCGGACCGCCGCCGCGCCTGGGAGCGCGAACTCGGCAGCGGCGGTTGGATCGGCCTCGGCTGGCCCGAGCCGACCGGCGCCCAACCGGTCGCAGCCGAGCCGGAATCCGCCGCGACTCCGCTCTCCCGACAGGTCGTCTGGGCCGAGGAGTACGCCCGCGCCGCCGGCCCGGCCCCGCTGGGCATCGTCGGCGAGCAGTTGCTCGCCCCCACCCTGCTCCGGCACGGCAGCGACGACCAGCGCAAACGCTTTCTGCCGCCGATCGCGAGCGGCGAGGAACTCTGGTGCCAGGGCTACAGCGAACCTGGCGCCGGCTCCGACCTGGCCGCCGTCCGCACCACCGGAACCCCGGCTGCGGACGGGAGTTGGCGCATCACCGGCCAGAAGACCTGGACCTCGCTGTCCCAGTGGGCCGACTGGTGCTTCGTGCTGGCCCGCACCGTGCCCGGGTCGCAGCGCCACCACGGGCTCAGCCTGCTGCTGCTCCCCATGGACCAGCCCGGACGGATCGAGGTGCGCCCGATCCGGCAGCTCGACGGCGACTCCGAGTTCAGCGAGGTCTTCTTCGACGGGGCCGAGGCCGCCGCCGAGCACGTCCTCGGCGAGTCCGGCGACGGCTGGCGGGTCGCCATGGACCTGCTGTCGTTCGAGCGCGGCGTCGGCATGCTGGCCCGACAGATCGGCTACGCCCGGGAGTTGGACGGAGTGATCGCGCTGGCCCGGGCCTCCGGTGCCGTCGACGACCCGGTGCTCCGCGAGCGGCTCACCCGCCAGTGGGCCGAACTGCACGTCATGCGCTGCAATGCGCTGCGCACCCTGGGGACGGCCGAGCCGGGAACCGCCGCCGTGGCCAAGCTGGTCTGGGGCGGCTGGCACCAGCGGCTCGGCGAACTGTCCCTGCAGGTCCAGGGAGCGTCGGCGGCGCTCGGGCGGGGGCCGCACCAGACCGACGCCTACCGGCTGACGCAGAGTCAGCACCGGATGCTCTTCTCCCGCGCCGACACCCTCTACGGCGGCAGCGACCAGATCCAGCGCAACCTCATCGCCGAGCGCGTCCTCGGCCTGCCCCGAGAAAGCAGGACCCGTTCATGAGCGCCACTTCCGGCACGCCCACAGCCCCTGACGCCTCACCGGCCCGACT
Organism: Streptomyces sp. 846.5; assembly: GCF_004365705.1. Lineage (NCBI taxonomy): Bacteria > Bacillati > Actinomycetota > Actinomycetes > Kitasatosporales > Streptomycetaceae > Streptomyces > Streptomyces sp. 846.5. The sequence continues at coordinate 3,479,193 of NZ_SOBN01000001.1, read as the reverse complement.
GTTCGTCAACGGGGCCTGGCGCGAGGGCGGGGACGGCAGCTACCCGGTCGTCGACCCGTCCACCGAGCGGATCGTCGGCCGGGCCCCGGAGGCCTCGGCCGCCGACGTGGAGGCGGCCGTGGCGGCCGCCAGGGAGGCGTTCGACGGGTGGTCCCGTACCAGTCCCGCCGAGCGTGCCGCTGTCCTGGACCGGATCGCCGACGTCCTGCTCGCCCGCAACGACGACTTCGTCCCGCTGCTGCAGGCCGAGACCGGGGCCACCATCAGGGTGGCCTCGGCGATGCAGGTCCCGGTCGCGGCCGAGCGCTTCCGCCGCTATGCCCGCGGTGCCCTCGAACCGAGCGTCAGCGCCCTGGTCCCGCAGCCGGTGGCCGCGACGCCGCTGGCCGCAGGGGGGTTGACCAGTGCGGTCGCGGCCCGCCGGCCGGTGGGCGTGGTCGGCTGCATCACCTCCTACAACTTCCCCATCGTCAACCTGGCCGGGAAGCTCGCCCCGGCGCTCGCGGCCGGCAACACCGTCGTTGCCAAGCCCGCACCGCAGGACCCGCTGGGCTGCCTCAAGCTGGGCGAGGTGTTCGAGGAGGCCGGGGCTCCGCCCGGGATCTTCAACGTGGTCACCGGCTCCGGCGCGGCCACCGGCGCCGCCCTGGTCGCCTCCCCGGACGTCGACATGATCAGCTTCACCGGCTCGACCGCGGTCGGCCGCAGGATCGCCGCCGACGGCGGCCTCACCATGAAGCGGCTGCTGCTGGAGCTCGGCGGCAAGGGCGCGGGCATCGTCCTGGAGGACGCCGACCTGCGGGCCGCGGTCGCCGCCGTCGGCTCGGCCTGGTCCTTCCACTCCGGGCAGATCTGCACCGCGCCCACCCGGGTGCTGGTCCACGAGTCCCGCCATGACGAGGTGGTGGCCGCTCTGGCCGCCTACGCCGCCGCGCTCACCGTCGGTGACCCGCTGTCGCCCGACACCGTCGTCGGCCCGGTCATCAGCGCGCTGCACCGCGACCGGGTGGAGGGCTACATCGCCGGGGCGCTGGCCGAGGGCGCCCTGCTTGTCTGCGGCGGCACCCGCAAGGAGCACGGCGACGGCTTCCCGGTCTTCCCCGACACCGGCTTCTACGTCGCGCCGACCCTGCTCGCCGACGTCACCCCGGCCATGACCATCGCCCGTGAGGAGGTCTTCGGCCCGGTCGTGGTGGTGATCCCGTTCCGGGACGAGGAGGAGGCCGTCGCCATCGCCAACTCCACCGAGTTCGGCCTGTACGACTACGTGTTCTCCGCCGACACCGCCCGCGCCTACGCCCTCGCGGCGCGGCTGCGGACCGGCCATGTCGGCATCAACACCGCCCAGCGCAACATGGAGGCCCCCTTCGGCGGCTTCAAGCAGAGCGGTGTCGGCCGCGACGGCGGCTCCTACGGGCTGCAGGCCTACAGCGAGGTCCAAGCCGTCATCTGGGCCTGCTGAGAAAAAGATTGGCAGTCCTGAGCGATCGAGGAACTGAGGGGTAGTCACATGAAAGGCGTCATCTTCGACGGCAAGGCGGCCCAGGTCGTGGACGACCTGGAGGTCCGCGACCCCGGTATCGGCGAGGTGCTGGTACGGATCGCCGCGGCCGGGCTCTGTCACAGCGACCTGTCCGTGATCGACGGCACCATCCCCTTCCCGGTCCCGGTCGTGCTCGGCCACGAGGGCGCCGGCACGGTCGAGGCCGTCGGCCCCGGCGTCACCCACGTCCAGCCGGGCGACCATGTGGCGTTGTCCACCCTCGCCAACTGCGGCACCTGCGTGGAGTGCGGACGGGGGCGGCCCACGATGTGCCGGAAGGCCATCGGCTTCCCTGGGAAGCCCTTCACCCGCCGGTCGGAACCCGGCACCCCGCTTTACAACTTCGCCTCGACGTCGGTCTTCGCCGAACGCACCGTGGTGAAGGCGGTCCAGGCGGTGCGGATCGACCCGGCGATCCCGTTCACCTCCGCCGCGCTGATCGGCTGCGGGGTGCTGACCGGGGTGGGCGCGGTGCTCAACCGGGCCAGGGTCGGCATCGGCGACACCGTCGCGGTCATCGGCTGTGGCGGGATCGGGCTCAACGTCATCCAGGGTGCGAGGCTGGCCGGCGCCTCCCGCATCGTCGCGGTGGATGCGGTCGCCGAGAAGGAGGCGGCGGCGCGGGTCTTCGGGGCGACGGACTTCGTGGACGCGCGGGCGGTCTCCGACTCGGTCGAGGCGGTCAAGGCGCTGCTGCCGGAGGGGGTGGACCACGCCTTCGAGTGCGTCGGAGCGGTGGCTCTGGTCCGCCAGGCCGTGGACCTGCTCAACCGGCACGGGCAGGCGGTGCTGCTGGGGATGACCCGACCGGAGGCGGAGGCGTCGTTCCGCCCGGCGGAGATGTTCCTGGACAAGTCCATCCTGGGCTGCCGGTACGGGTCGTCCCGACCCCAGGTGGACATCGCGCTCTACGCTTCGCTGTACGGCGAGGGGCGGTTGCTTCTGGACGAACTCGTCACCGAGGTCTTCCCGGTGGAGGAGTTCGAGGCGGCGGCGGAGGCCACGCACGGCGGGAAGGTGGCTCGGGCGGTACTCGCGTTCTGACCGTCGGTGGTGGTTGCTGTTCGCGCAGTTCCCCGCGCCCCTAAGGTGCTGCAACTGGCCCAGTTGCACATGCCTTCAGGGGCGCGGGGAACTGCGCGACAAACCATGCACCACCCGCACTGAACAACGTCCCGTTGGCAGAACCTTGGTGCACACTGTCATTCCGGCCACTCGAATCCGCTTGCGACGCCCGCGAGAATCATGGCTGTGACCGATCAGCAGACAGCCCCCACCACCAGGCCCACTACCATGCCCCGCGCCCCACGCCTGCACTACGCGTGGATCATCGCCGCGGTCTGTCTGCTCGTCCTGCTCGGCGCAGCCGGGTTCCGGTCCACGCCGGCGCTGCTGATGGCGCCGCTGAACACCGAGTTCGGCTGGTCGCACGGCGTCATCTCGGCCGCCGTCTCGGTCAACATGGTGCTCAACGGCCTCACCGCGCCCTTCGCCGCCGCACTGATGGACCGCTTCGGCATCCGCAGAGTCGCCGCCGTCGCGCTGACCATGATGGCGGTCGGGGCAGGAGCGACCGTCTACATGGACGCGCCCTGGCAGATGATGCTGTGCTGGGGCGTCCTGGTCGGCATCGGCAGCGGGTCCATGGCGCTGGCCTTCACCGCGACCATCACCGGCCGCTGGTTCCTGGCCCGGCGCGGACTGGTCACCGGTGTGCTGACGGCTGCCAGCGCCGCCGGGAACCTGGTCTTCCTGCCCATCCTGGCCTGGCTGATCAGCGCCTACGGCTGGCGCAGCGCCTCCCTCACCGTGGGCCTCTGCTCGCTCGCGGTCGTCCCGATCGTGCTGATGCTGCTCCGTGAGCGCCCGTCCGACCTGGGCCTGATGCCCTACGGGCAGACCGCGCCCGACCCGGAGCAGCGGCTCGCCGCCGAGGCGGAGCCCAAGGGGCTGCGGGCGCTGCGGCTGCTCCGCCAGGCCGCCCGGACCCGGCCGTTCTGGCTGCTGGCCGGATCCTTCGCGATCTGCGGGGCGACCACCAACGGCCTGGTCGGGACGCACTTCATCCCGGCGGCCGGCGACCACGGCATGGTGGAGACCACGGCGGCGAGCCTGCTCGCCCTGGTCGGGGTGTTCGACGTGGTCGGCACGGTCTTCTCGGGCTGGTTGACGGACCGGCTGGACTCCCGCAAGCTGCTGGGCGCCTACTACCTGCTGCGCGGCGCCTCGCTGTTGTTCCTGCCGGCGCTGTTCGCCCGCACCGTGCACCCCAGCATGGTGGTCTTCATCGTGTTCTACGGCCTGGACTGGGTCGCCACGGTGCCGCCGACCATCGCCCTGTGCCGGGAGTGGTTCGGCGAGGACGCGCCGATCGTCTTCGGCTGGGTGTTCTGTGGCCACCAGGTCGGCGCGGCCCTGGTCGCCTTCGGCGCCGGTATGGTCCGGGACCAGCTGGGCAGCTACGACGCCGCCTGGTACGGCGCGGGCGCGCTGTGCGTGATCGCGGCGAGCTGCGCCCTGCTGCTGCGCAGCAAGCCGACGCTCCCGCCGGTGGCAACTCTCCCGCTCACGGCGTGAGTTCGCCGAAGCCGCCGCGGTAGAAGAGCAGCGGCCCGGCGTCGGCCCGCCCCACCGACAGCTCGCAGACCCGTCCGAGGACGATCAGATGGTCGCCGCCGACGTGCACGGCATGGATGGTGCAGTCGATCCAGGCCAGCGCGTCGGCGATGCGCGGCGCCCCGGTGCCGGGGGAGGGGCTCCACTCCACGCCGGCGAACTTGTCGGCGCCGGAGGCACTGCTCATCGCGAAGGTGCGGCAGAGCCCGCCCTGGTCGGCGGCGAGGACGCTCACGCAGAAGCTGCCCGCGTGGGCGATCCTGGGCCAGGAGGCCGAGGTCCGGGCGACGTTGAAGCTCACCAGCGGCGGGTCCAGCGACAGCGAGGAGAAGGACTGGCAGGCGAAGCCGGCCGGTGTGCCGTCCGCGGCCAGGGCGCTGATCACGGTGACGCCGGTGCAGAAGTGGCCCAGTACGGAGCGCATCAGCAGCGGGTCGGCGACCGGGTCGGGCAGGCGCTCGTCCGGCCCCACGGCGCGCAGCGGCGGTATCGCGGGCACCGCGGGATCCGCCTCGGCCGGCAGTGCGGCTGACGCGCGGAGGTACCGGATGGCGGCGACCGCCATGCCCTCGTGGCCCATTGCTGCCTCACAGAGGTCTCGTCCCAGAACGGGGTTCCGGTCCGGGTTCGGTCCCCATTGAACCTGACGGATCGTCAGATGAGAAGGGTGCCTGTACCCCTTGACGGCGATGATCAGGCGCTGCGTAGTGTGGGCGTGCGGTTCTGGGGAGAACCGGGCGAGGGGTACAGGAATGAACCAGCAGGTCAAGCGGTGGATACAGGCGCTGGGCGCGGTGTTCGGGGTGCTGTTGCTGCTCAGCGCCGGGGACCTGTACGCCAGCGGGGTCCTCTCGCAGCTGACGGACGGCTCGGACGGATCGTCCCGGTCGGCGCTCTGGAACCTCGCGTTGGACCAGTCGCTCCGCAGCGCTCTGGAGACGGTCGCCGTGCTGGCTCTGCTCGCGCTGACGCGCCTGGTGAGCGGTCGGCTGCTGCACGGTCGCTTCGCGATCGCAGTCGCCGTGCTGCTGCTCCTGCTGGCCTCGTACATCGATGTCTGGTTCGAGTTCCGGGCCGCCACTCTGGGCGGGCCGGGGCTGGCCTGGGGGCTGATCAACGATGTGGACATCGCCGCCGTGCCGATGATCGCCGGAGCCTGGGTGCTCTGGGGCCGACGCGCGAAGCCCAAGACCGACCTGATCGCGGCCGCTGTGCCCGGGGTCTGGGACGGCGGCGGCAGCGTGCTCCGGTTCGAGCCGGACGGGGTGTTCACCCTCACCCGGGGCGGCCTGGCCTCCGTCGCCGGGCTGTGGGAGCCGGGCCCGGACGCGCAGCCGCAGATCGTGCTGAAGGTCGACTCGTCCACCGATCTGGGCCACGGCTGGCAGGCGACCCTGCTCGACCTGGAGCTGCGGGGGCACACGGCGCGGCTGCACTCCGGCATGGGGGTGTCCTACCTGCGCCGTGAGCCCGAACTGGTGCTCGCCGACAACGCCGGCTACTTCGGCGCCGTCGAGGTGCTGGAGGCCTGACGGGTCCTCCTGCGGCTCACCTCCCCTGGAACCGAGGCGGCCGCCGCTCGACGAAGGCCCGTACCCCCTCCGGTGCGTCCAGCGTCGTCATGTTGATCTCCTGTGCGGTCGCCTCCGCCGCGAAGGCCGTGGCCCGGTCCGACTCCAGTGATGCGTTGACCAGCCGCTTGGTCATCGCCAGGGCCCGGGTGGGCCCGGCTGCCAGCCGCTCGGCCCACTCCCGCGCGGTCTTCTCCAACTCCTCGGCCGGGACGACCAGGTTGACCAGTCCCATCCGCTCCGCGTCCGCCGCCGACAGCTTGTCACCGAAGAACAGCAGCTCCTTGGCCCGCTGCGGGCCGACCAGCCGCGGCAGCAGATAGGCCCCGCCGGCGTCCGGGACCAGCCCGCGCCGTACGAACGCCTCGACGAAGCTCGCCTGATCGCTCGCCAGCACCAGGTCGCAGGCCAGTGCCAGGTGCACACCGACGCCCGCCGCCGTGCCGTTCACCGCCGCCAGCACCGGCTTCTCGCAGTCCAGCACCGCCGCGACCATGCGCTGCACCCCGTTCCGCAGCATCCGCTCGACATCGCCGGGGACCGGCGGCCCCGCAGCGGGGGCGCCTGACCGCAGGTCCGCGCCGGAGCAGAAGCCCCGCCCCGCGCCGGTCAGCACCACCGCCCGGACGGACGGGTCGGCGGAGGCGCCGGCCAGCTCGGTGATCAGCAGCTCGCGCAGCGCGGCGGTGATCGCGTTCAGCGTCTCGGGCCGGTTCAGGGTCAGCCACAGCACCCCGCCCTCGCGGGTGGCCAGCAGCGGGCCGCTCACCGGCACACCGCCAGCGCGTCCAGGGCGACCACGCCCTTGCCGCGCTCCAGCACCATCAGCGGGTTGATGTCCAGCTCGGCCAGCTCGCCGTCCAGCTCGACGGCCATCCGCTGCACCCGCAGCACCGCCTCCACCAGGGCGTCCACGTCCATCGGCGGGCCGCCGCGCACCCCGTCCAGCAGCGGTCGGCAGCGCAGCCGGTCCAGCGCGGCCCTGACGTCCAGACAGTCGAACGGCGGCACCATCACGGCGGTGTCCGCCAGAACCTCCACCAGCACGCCGCCCATGCCGACGGTCACGGTCGGGCCGAAGGTGGGGTCCTGGGTGACGCCGATGACCATCTCCACCCCGGCCTCGACCATCTGGCACACCAGCACGCCCTCCAGCCGGGGGATCCCGGCCGCCCGGGCGTTGTCGACGAGCTCACGGAACGCCTCCCGGACCTGGCTGGCCGAGGTCAACCCGACGTGCACCAGCCCGAGTTCGGTCTTGTGGGCGACCTCGGGAGCCGAGCCCTTCAGCACCACCGGATAGCCCACCACCCCGGCCGCCCGCACCGCGCCCGCGGCGCTGGTGACCAGCTGCTCGCGCGGCACCCGCAGGCCGTAGGAGCGGAGCAGCTGCTTCGCCGCCACCTCGCTCAGCTGCTGCCCGGGCCGCAGCACCCGCTGCGCCTTGAGCTTGCCCGCGCAGGGCGTCCGCGGCGCGTGCTCGAACGGGCTGCGGTAGCCGGCCACGAAGCGGTGGTGCTCCAGATAGGCGGCGACCGCCCGCACGCAGTTGCCGAAGGTGCGGAAGGTGGCGACCCGGGAGGAGCCGAGCAGGGTCTGCCGGTACGCGGCTTCGGTCCCGTCCGGCGAGCCCCAGACCACGCAGACCAGCTTGTCCGTCGTCTCGGCGACCTCGACCAGGTCCTGCGCCAGCTTGTCGCTCATCGGCGGGAACGGACCGGTGATCGGGCAGATCAGCACGCCCACCGACGGGTCGGCCAGGATCGCGTCCAGGATCTTCCGGCCGCGCCAGTCGCCGACCGGGTGGCCGCCGTTGTCGATCGGGTTGGCGACGCTGAGGTAGTCCGGGATCCACTGGTGCAGCTCGTCCTGCTTCTGCTGTGCGAGCTGGGGCATCGTCAGCCCGGCCATCGAGGCCAGGTCGGCGAGGTGCGCGCCGGTCCCGCCGGAGATGGAGTAGACGGCGACGCCGTCGGCCTGCGGCGGCCTGGCCCGGGCCAGCAGCGCGGCGGTGTCCTGGAGCTCGTCCAGGCCGTCCACCCGGATCACCCCGAACTGCCGGAAGGCCGCGTCCACCACGTCGTCCGCGCCGGTGAGCTTGCCGGTGTGGGAGGCCGCCATCCGGGCGCCCTCCTGGGTCCGGCCGACCTTCACGGCCACCACCGGGACGCCGCGCCGGGCGGCGTGGTCGGCGGCGAGCAGGAAGGCGCGGCCGTCCTTGAGGCCCTCGATGTAGGCGGCGATGGCGCCGACCTCGGGCTGGTCGGCGAACCAGCGGACGAAGTCGGCGACCTCCAGGTCGGCCTCGTTGCCGGTGGGGGCCCAGTGGCTGAGCCGGATGCCGAGGGACTGCAGCGAGAACAGCGGGCGGCCCTGGTGGCCGCTCTGGGTGATCAGCGCGATGGCCGGCCCGGTCAGGTCGTCACGGAAGCGCTCGAAGGCGTTGAGGTTGGTGTTGGGGCCGAGCAGCCGCAGCCCGGTCGGCGCCTCGGCGATCAGCCGGGCCAGCCGCTGCTGGGCCTCCGCCCCCTCGGCGCCGGTCTCGGCGAAGCCGGAGGCGAAGGCCACGGCGAACTTCACCTTGGCCTCGATCAGCTGGGGCACCACCGGCACGGGGTCGGCGAGCAGGATCACCGCCAGGTCGACCGGCTCCCCGCCGGCGACCGGCACCGAGGCCAGGTCCGGATAGCAGGGCTGCCCGTCCACCTCGGCCCGGCCCGGGTTGACCGGATACATCCGCGCCCCGACCCGCTCGGCCCAGGCCGCCAGCTGCCGGGTGATGCCGGTGTTGGGCCGCCCCGGGGCGTCCGAGGCGCCGATCACCGCCACGCTCGACGGGCGGAAGAAGGCGTCGAGGTCGACCGGGCGCGAGCGCACCGGGCGGCCGCCGACGTCGGTCTCGTCGTCCGGGTCCAGCATGGCGGTGCCTCCGTTCCCTGTATCTGACGTGCCATCAGATTACTGGCAGGAAAAGCTTGCTGGAAGAGGTCGGCATGGACCGCGACCCTTGCGCCCAGCTCATCGCATACGCTGAACTGACGGGATGTCAGAAACTGAGGAGGGGCTGTGACCCCGACCGACCAACCGACCGAGCAACCGACGGACCGACCGGAGCCCGACGCCTTCACCCGCCGCTACTGGGAGGCGGCCGCGCAGGGGCGGCTGCTGCTGCGCCGCTGCGGCTCCTGCGGCCGGGCGCACCACTACCCCCGCGAGTTCTGCCCCTCCTGCTGGAGCGAGGACGTCTCCTGGGAGCAGGCCTCCGGCGACGCCGTCCTCTACACCTGGTCCGTGGTGCACGCCAACGACCTGCCGCCGTTCCGCGACCGGCTACCCTATGTCGCCGCCGTCGTGGACCTCGCCGAGGGGCCCCGGATGATGACGACGGTGGTCGGCTGCGATCCCGCGACGCTGAGCGTGGGCATGGCGTTGCATGTGAGCTTGCCCACAGGTGAGCCCGGGGACACGCCGGATCCGGCGCCGCTCGCCGCGCCCGTTTTTGTCCCGCTCCGGGATCGATGACGCAACGTCAGCGGGGCGTAATACGGGGGGTGGGACTGCCGGTGAACGTGTGAGGGCCTCGTGACGACGACGCTGTGGCTCCTGTGTCCCATCACTCGATGGGGGTACCGTGACGCTGGAGACGGTTGCGCAAACAGGTGCGGCCGACAGCGTCACAAGGAGTGACCAGGAGCTACCCGCCAAGGCCGCCCCTCAGGGCCCCACCCGTACGCGCCCCCGATCCCGCGAGGAACAAACGTCCATGTCGAGTTACGCCCGCCCCGGCTCCGACCCGTACCAGCGAGGCTCCGCCGGAGCGGCGCCAGGCACGGACAGTGACGGCGGATACGGCGTCAGCTACGACGGCTCCTACGGACAGCAGGGCGGCTACGGGCAGCAGCGGTACTACGGGGACACCGGCTACGCCGACTCCCGCTACGCCGAGACTGCCTACGCGGACGGCAGCTACGCGGACCCCGCATACCGGGACGTCAGCTACGCCGAACGTGCGTTCCCCGGCCCCGCGTACACCGACCCCGGCCCCGGCTCCGCCGACACCCGCTTCGCCGACGCCGCGTTCCCGGGCTCCGGGTTCTCCGACTCCGGGTTCTCCGACTCGGGCTTCATCGACTCCGCCTACGGCGACTACGCGGCCCCGGCCGCCCCCCGCCCCCGTACCGAGGCCCCCCGCTCCGGTGGCCGGGTCGCGGCCCGCGCTGCCGCCCGGGCCCGGGCCCGCCGCAGGCGCCGGGTCCGCAACGGCTTCCTCGGGGTCGGCTCGGTGGCCGCGGTCGCGGTCATCGCCATGGCCGGCCTGGTGCACCCCAACACCGCGAAGACGGCCACCGCCGCCATCGCCCAGACCAGCGCGCCGGTGACCACCAGCCAGCGCAGCAACCCGGCCGACACCTCGCGTTCCACCGACCGGGCGACCCCCGCCGCCGCGCTCGCCCAACTCCCCGGCCTCGGCGCGAGCTTCCGCAAGCAGATCCCCGCCGACGCCCAGCAGGTCCTGCTGGTGTCCGGCACCGGCAAGAACGCCAACACCGGCACCGCCACCCTCTACACCCGCACCGCCGACGGCAGCTGGCTGGCCGGCACGGCCTGGCCCTCCCACAACGCCCTGGACGGCTGGACCACCCACCACATGGAGGGTGACCTGCACAGCCCGATCGGCGTCTACTCGCTGACCGACGCCGGCGGCCTGGACGCCAACCCGGGCACCAAGCTCCCCTACACCCACTCCTCCGCCTTCAAGGCCCTGGGCACCGGCTTCGAGGGCGAGTCGCTGGCCGACGCCTTCGACTACGTGGTCGCCATCAACTACAACCACGTCGCCGGAAGCAGCCCGCTCTCCGCCGCGCGCCCGCTCGGTGCCAACCGCGGCGGCGGCATCTGGGTCCACGTCGACCACGGCGGCCCGACCCACGGCTGCGTCAGCCTGGCCAAGGCGGACATGGCCATACTGCTCAAGGACCTGGACCCGTCCAAGCACCCGGTCATCGTGATGGGCGACGCGGCCTCGCTCGCCGCCTGACCCTGCTGGGGAGGCCAGTCGCCGTACGGAAGTTGTCCGGCCCCTACAGCATCCCCCCTCGGATACTGTCCCAGGCAGTGCCCGGTGACCGGGCAGTAACCGGCTTGAGTGGAGACATGACTGGTTCCCGCATCGTCGCGCTCGGCCACTACCAGCCGCCGAAGGTCCTCACCAACGACGACCTCGCCAAACTGGTGGACACCGACGACGAGTGGATCCGCAGCCGCGTCGGCATCCGCACCCGGCACATCGCCGAGGGCGAGAGCGTCACCGACCTGGCCTTTCGGGCTGCCGAGAAGGCCCTGGCCACCAGCGGCTTCGACGCGTCCACGATCGACCTGGTCGTCGTCGCCACCTGCACCGCCATCGACCGCAGCCCGAACACGGCCGCGCAGGTGGCCGCCCGCCTGGGCATCGCCGCCCCGGCCGCCTACGACATCAACACCGTCTGCTCCGGCTTCTCCTACGCCCTGGCCACCGCGGACCACGCGATCCGCGCCGGAGCGGCCACCCGCGCGCTGGTCATCGGCGCGGAGAAGATGACCGACGTACTCGACTGGACCGACCGCACCACCTGCGTGATCTTCGGCGACGGCGCCGGCGCCGCAGTGGTGGAGGCCTCCGAGGAGGCCGGAATCGGCCCGGTCGTCTGGGGCTCCGACCCGTCCAAGAGCGACGCGGTCCGCATCGACGGCTGGGACCCCACGATCACCCAGCAGGGGCAGGCGGTGTTCCGCTGGGCCACCACCCAGATCGCCCCGCTGGCCGCCCAGGCCTGCGAGAAGGCCGGCATCGCCCCCGCCGACCTGGAGGGCTTCGTCCCGCACCAGGCCAACCTGCGCATCATCGACGCCATCGCCGCGAAGATCGGCGCGCCCAACGCGGTCGTCGCCCGCGACGTCGTCGACTCCGGCAACACCTCCGCCGCCTCCATCCCGCTGGCGCTTTCCAAACTGGTCGAACGCGGCGAACTGCGCTCCGGCGCGCCCGTCCTGCTCCTCGGCTTCGGCGGCGGCCTCGCCTACGCCGGCCAGGTCGTCCGCTGCCCCTGACCGGGGCGGCCCGCGCGGTGCGGCCGGGGCGCCTGTGGCGGCGTTCCGCCTCCCCTCCCGTCCCTCACCCCCGCCCCAGCACCATCGTTGCCGACGAGCAGAACCAGCCCCCCGTCCCGCTCACCAGCGCCAGCTCCGGGAGGCTGCGGGCCGCGTCCTTCCTCCGTACCTGACGGTCCGCCGCCGCCGTCGCGTAGTCCCCCCGCAGCTGCCGGACCGCCTCCACGATGAGGAACAGGCCGCGCATCCCCGGGTGGCAGGCCGAGAGGCCGCCGCCGTCGGTGTTCATGGGGAGCTCGCCGTCCCGTTGCAGTCGGCCGGCCTTGGCGTCGACGAAGGGGCCGCCGTCTCCCTTGGCGCAGAAGCCCAGGTCTTCCAGGGCGACCAGGGGCATGTAGGTGAAGGCGTCGTAGATCTCCGCCAGGTCGATGTCGTCCGCCGTGACGCCCGCCCGCTGGTAGGCGAGGCGGCCGGAGACGGCGGCGGGTGAGACGGTGAAGTCCTCCCACTCGGACATCAGGTTGTGGCTGAGGTGTTCGCCGGTGCCGAGGATCCACACCGGGTCGTGCAGCGTGTCGGGAACGTACTCCTCGGCGGCGAGCAGCACCGCGCACCCGCCGTCCGAGCGGATGCAGCAGTGCAGCTTGGTGAAGGGGGAGGCGATCTCCGGTCCCGCGAGTACCTCGTCCACGGTCAGCGGGGTGCGGTACATCGCGTCGGAGTTGGCGGCCGCGTTCGCCCTGGCCTGGACGGCGACGCCGGCGAGCTGTTCCAGGGTGGTCCCGTACTCGTGCATGTGGCGGCGGGCCGCCATCGCGTACTTGGAGATGAGGGTGTGTCCGTACGGGGCCTCGAACTGCTGCGGGCCGCGTGCGCCGAGGGCGATTCCGGCGGTGCGGCGGCGTGCCTTCAGGTCCGCACGGGCGGTGGAGCCGTAGACGAGCAGGACGGCTTCCGCGTGTCCGGCGGCTATCGCGTCGGCGGCGTGGGCAGCCATGACCTCCCAGGTGGAGCCGCCTACCGAGGTCGAGTCGGTCCAGGTCGGACGCAGCCCCAGGTACTCCGACACCTCCACCGGGGCGAGGATGCCGAGCCCCGCCGAGGCGACGCCGTCGACGATCCCGCGCGGCAGCCCCGAGTCGGCGAGGGCGCGGCGCGCCGCCTGAGCGTGCAGCTGGAACGGGGTGGCCTCGTCCACCCGGCCGCAGTCGGCGAGGGCGACGCCGACGACGGCGACCCTGCGGCGGCGCGGCGAGCTGTCCGGGACGGGGGCGTGCAGTGACGGCGCGGGCACGGGCGACCAGCTCCCTCTGTCTCGACAGACCTTGGCGGCAAGGTCATCTGACGGTACATCAGATTAATGGCCCCGTGCCCCTGTGCCCTGCGCATCGGCGCTTCTAGTATGACGGATCGTCAGATCGAAAGCACTCCGAGAACGCCTGCTGGACCACAGAACCCGAACCCTGGAGACGGCATGGACCCCGCGCTCACCCCGGAACAGGAAGCCGTCCGCCGCACCCTGCGGGAGGCGCTGGCGAAGCACTGCGGTCCCGACGAGGTGCGCGCGGCCGCCGCGAGCCCGCAGGGCTACGACCCCGAGCTGTGGCGCAGGCTCGCCGAGCAGCTCGGTCTGCCGGGGCTCGCCCTCCCGGTGGCGTACGGCGGAGTCGGGCTCGGGCCGGTGGAGCTGGCGCTGGCCTGCGAGGAGAGCGGCCGGGTGCTGCTGCCGTCGCCGCTGCTGGCCTCCTCCGTCCTCGCGGCCACCGCCATCCGCGTCCTCGGCACCGAGCAGCAGCGCGCCGACCTGCTGCCCGCCCTCGCGAGCGGCGCCCGCACCGGCGCGCTGGTCACCGCCGCTCCGCCTGCCCTGGCCCTCGGGCTGATCCCGGTCGGCGCAGGTGACGGACTGCCGGACGGCACGCCGGCCGGTGGCGGCCGGGCCGGCGGCGTCCAGGCGCGGCCCGCCCCGGAGGGCGACGGCTGGCTGCTCTACGGCGAGGCCGGGCAGGTACTGGACGGGGCCCGCGCCGACCTGCTCGTCGTCGCCGCCCACACCGGCGGGTTCCCGCGCAGCCGTACGGTGCTGTTCCTGGTGGAGGCCGATGCGCAGGAATCCGTGCCGGGTCTGACCCGCACCCGCCTGGCCGCGATGGACGACACCCGGACCCTGGCCAGGGTCGAGCTCCGCGACACCCCCGCCGTGCCGCTCGGCGACCCGGCCTGCGACGCGGCGCCCGCGCTCGCCCGCACGGGGCTGCTCGCGGCGCTCGCGGTGGCGGCCGAGGCGGTCGGCGCGGCCGAGCAGTGCCTGACCAGGACCGTGGAGTACGTGCAGGTCAGAAAGCAGTTCGGACGCGCCGTCGGCTCCTTCCAGGCGGTGAAGCACCGCCTCGCGGACGTGTACGTCGCCGTCGAGACGGCCCGCTCGGCGGTGTACTACGCAGCCTGGACCCTGGAGCGCGGCGAGGACGGGGCCGAGGCCCCCGGCACGGCTGTCCCGCTCGCGCTGGCGCACGCCCTGGACTCGCTGCGCACGGCCGCCGCCGACGCCATCCAGTTGCACGGCGGGATCGCCATCACCTGGGAGCACGACGCCCAGCTCTACTTCAAGCGGGCCGCCGCCGACGAACTGCTGTTCGGCCCGCCGCACCTGCTCCGTGCCTGCGCCGCCGAGCGCGCGCAGCTGTTCCCCATCCGCCAGGAGGCCTGACATGGCGACACCCGCATCGACTCCCGCATCCGCACCCGCTCCGGGACCGGAGCTGCGTCCGCCGGGCTCCCGGCTGGAGGCGGTGGTCCAGAAGGTCTCCTCCAGCCCGGTCTTCGCCAGGATCGCCCCCCGGGTGCTGCCGCCGATGGACAAGATGGTGCACCGGATCACCGGCGGCAAGGTGATGATCAGCCAGTACATGCTGCCGTCGCTGTTCCTGACGACGACCGGCCGCCGCACCGGGCAGCCGAGGGTGGCCCCGATGGCCTGCCTGCCGGAGTCCGGCGGCACCTTCCTGGTGATCGGCAGCAACTTCGGCCGCCCCGACCACCCGGCCTGGACCGGCAACCTGATCGCCAACGGCAAGGCGCTGGTCGAGCACCGGGGCCGGACCGTCGAGGCGACCGCGAAGCTGCTGGAGGGCGAGGAGCGGGCCGAGGCCTGGGCGGCGCTGCTGCGGATGTGGCCGCCGTACGCGACCTACCAGGCGCGGATCGAACGGCAGATCCGGATCTTCCGGCTGACGCCGGTGCAGCAGGGAACGGACGGCCGGGACGGCTGAGGCAGAGCGAAGGGCGGTCACCCCATCACTGGGGTGACCGCCCTTGATGGACGAGGGTGGCGGGACTCGAACCGGAGTACCTCCCCCGAGGCACGCCCGGCAGCTCGGCCCGACCGGACAGGCGGCCGGGGCCCGCGACCCAGGACGGTGCTGCTACTGCATTACCGCGTCACTTCGGCGGCTTCTTGCCGGTCATGCCGAGGTAGACCAGGAGCGCCAGACTCGGCTTGAGCTCCTTGGCCTTGACGCCCCAGGAGTCGAAGCCCTTCTGGTGCTCGGCGACGGCGGCCAGCATGGCCACCAGGGAGCCGGCGACAGCCGGTGCGCTGATCGACTTGTCCGCCTTCCCGGTGTCCTGCATGGCCTTGAGGGAGTCCGTGAGCGAGTTGGTCACGGCGTTGAGGATCTTCATGCGGATCTTGAAGAACCGCTTGTCCCCTTCCGCCGATCCCAGCGTCACCACGCGGAGAATGGCCTCGTTGTCGCGCCAGAAGTTGAGGAAGCCTTCCACCAGCTCCTCAGCCGTCTGGTAGCCGGACTTGCCGGCCCACGACTTCTCGGCGACCAGGTCCTTCAGGGCGGCGCCTTCCCGAGCCATTCCATCCGCGATCTCGAGGACAGCGCCCTCGACGTCGGGGAAGTACTGGTAGAACGTTGCGGGGGAGGTACCGGCCATCCGGGCGACGTCGATGACCTTGACGTCCCGGTAGGGCGATGTGCTGAGCATCTCGCTAAGGCATTCGAGCAGCTTCTGCCGCGTCGCCTGCCCGCGTCGCCCGGCGACACGCCCGTCGACGGTGCGAACTTGTCCTGTCATGCCGTCAGTTTACCGTGGCAAGATCTCCGCGCTATTCGGCAGTGGCTCGAATGGTCCGTCAGGCTGACGGACCGCCGGATCCCGGGTCTGAGGACCCGTCCGCTGCAGGCAGGACGACCCGGTCCAGCCACTCCTCCCGGCTGGACGGCAGCCCGCTGTCGCCGTCAGTTCCGGTGCGTACCGCGAGGATCTGGTTCACCCCGATCCGGTTCTGCTCGAAGGCCAGCGCCGAGGCGGCCATGTAGAGCCGCCAGACCCGGGCCCGGCCCCGGGTGGAGAGCTTGACCGCGCGGTCCCAGTCGGCCTCCAGATTGGCGACCCAGGCCCGCAGCGTCAGGGCGTAGTGCTCGCGCAGCGACTCCAGGTCGCGGATCTCGAAGCCGGACTCCTCCAGCAGGCTGACGGTGTGCCCGACCGGGGCGAGGTCCCCGTCGGGGAAGACGTAGGCCGCGATGAAGGGGCTCATCCGGTAGTGCTCCCCGGGCAGGTTGGGGCGCCGGGCGATCTGGTGGTTCAACAGGCGGCCGCCCGGGCGCAGCAGCCCGTACAGCTGGGTGCCGTAGCGGCGGAACTGCTCGGAGCCGACGTGCTCGGCCATGCCGATGCTGGAGATGGCGTCGTACGGGCCGTCGTCCACCAGGCGGTAGTCCTGCAGGCGGACCGTCAGCCGGCTGGACAGCCCGGCCTCCTCGATGCGTTCGCGGGCGCCGCGGGCCTGCTCGGTCGAGAGCGTCACGCCGACGCCCTCGACGCCGTAGTGCTCGGCGGCGTGCAGCAGCAGCGAGCCCCAGCCGCAGCCGACGTCCAGCAGCCGCATGCCGGGGTGCAGGCCCAGCTTGCGGCAGATCAGGTCGAGCTTGGCCTCCTGGGCCGCCTCCAGGCTGTGCGTCCCGGGCGGCCAGTAGGCGCAGGAGTAGACCATGGACGGGCCCAGGACCAGCCGGTAGAAGTCGTTGCCGACGTCGTAGTGGTGGCTGATGGCCTTGCGGTCGCGCATCAGCGAGTGCCGGCTGCCGGCGACCTTGACCCGGGTCGCCTCCTCCGCCGGCAGCGGCGGCCGCGGGCCGATCGCCCCGGCGCCGAGCGCGGTGCGGAGCAGGCGGCGGCCCCGCGGGCCGAAGATCTCGCGGGGGTTCGGACGCAGGCTCGCCGTTTCGGTCTCCTCGACCAGGCGCACCACCGCGTCGAGCACCTCGTAGAGGTCGCTGTCCTCGGGGATATCCAGATCGCCGGAGACATAGGCCCGGGCCAGCCCCAGCTCGTCCGGACGCCAGATCAGGTGCCGCAGGGCCCGCCGGTTCCGCAGCTCCAGGACGGGGGCGCCGGCCGGCCCGGCCTCCCCGCCGTCCCAGGTGCGGAGCCGGATCGGCAGTTCGGCCCCGAGGAGGTCCTCCAGGACCGGGACCAGCTGGCCGGCCGTGCCCTGCCCCGGCAGCGCCTTCCGGAGCTCTGTCTGTTGTGTCTTTGTCACCTTGCCGCCCATCCCGCGCCTCCCGTGCGCCTCCGCCTTCGTCCATATAACGACGGCGCCCCGAATTTCTGACCGAGTCGTAGGACACAGCCGAATGTGTCCACACGCATGGCCTACTGCCCCGCCGGGCCCCTGTGCCATGTGTCGGCGGGAACGATTTTTCGGGGCTGGTTGGCTACAGCGGCGGTCGACGTTGGAGAATCAGGCACAGCAGCGACGCCACGGTGCAGCGACGAACACGGTGCGGGCGTGGGACTACGGGGAGGTGGCTGAGGAAGTGGACCAGCTGACGGCGCACGATCCCAGGCGGATCGGCCCCTTCGAGGTGCTCGGGCGCCTCGGCGCGGGCGGAATGGGGCTGGTCTACCTGGCCAGGTCCTCCGCGGGCCGACGGGTGGCGATCAAGACCGTGCGCGCGGAGCTGGCCGAGGACCAGCTGTTCCGGGTGCGTTTCGCCCGTGAGATCGCGGCGGCCCGCACCGTCTCCGGCTTCTACACCGCGGCCGTGGTCGAGGCCGACGCCGACGCCCCGGTGCCCTGGCTGGCCACCGCCTACATCCCGGCGCCGTCGCTGGAGGACCTGGTCGCCGAGTGCGGTCCGATGCCAGTGGGCGCCGTGCGCTGGCTGGTCGCCGGGATCGCCGAGGCGCTGCAGTCGATCCACGCCGCCGGACTGGTGCACCGCGACCTCAAGCCCTCGAACGTGCTGGTGACCGAGGACGGACCGCGGGTGATCGACTTCGGCATCGCGGCCGGGGTCTCGCACACCCGGCTGACCATGACGAACGTCGCCGTCGGCACCCCCGCCTACATGTCGCCCGAGCAGGCCAGGGACAGCCGCAGCGTGACCGGGGCCAGCGACGTGTTCTCGCTGGGCTCGATGCTGGTCTACGCGGCGACCGGGCACGCCCCGTACCACGGGGCCAACCCGGTGGAGACGGTGTTCATGCTGCTCCGCGAGTCCCCGGACCTGTCCGGGCTGGCCCCGGACCTGGCCCCGCTGGTGAAGGCCTGCATGCGCCCGGCGCCGGAGCGGCGGCTGACCCCGGCCCAGATCCAGTCCGAGCTGGCCCCGCACCTCTACTCCAACGGCGACGGGGACGACGACTCCCGCGACTGGCTGCCGCCGTCCGCGCTGGAACTGATCGACCGCAAGCGGGGGCGGCGGAACACACCCCCGCCGCCGGTCCCGGTGCCCGTCCCCGCGCCGGTGCCCCTGGCGGGCCCGGTGGCGGCTCCGGTGGCCGCGCCGTCCGCCGGCTACGACCCCAGGACCGCGCACCCGGCGCCGGCGGCCCAGCCGTCAGCCCTGGACGAGCACGCGCCGACGAAGAAGGTCTACCCGGCCGCGGGCGGCGGCCGCCGGCACGCGGGTGCGCCCGATCCGGAGCAGGCGCCGGTGGCGGGTCCGGTGCCGTCCACGACACCCACCCCGGTGGTGCAGCTGCTCGGCGGCTCCGTCGCCATCGGCCCGGGGGTCAAGGCGGGCGAGAGCGGCGGCCCCAGGCCGGACGACTCGCTGCCGCCCGCCGCCACCGGCTGGGTGCGGCGGGTTCCGGGTCAGAGCCCTGAACGGCAGGGCGCGGCGGCGTCCGAGCCCGCTGCCGCCGTGCCCGCGCCGCCCACCTCGGGGTCGCGCTGGCGGCCCTGGCGGTTCCGGATGTCCAATGACGTCTGGGGAGTGCCGCAGGTCAGCGACGGTGTGCTGTACGTGACCAGCTTCGAGGTGCACGCCCTGGACATCGCCACCGGTCGCCGCCGCTTCAAGACCCGCGACGTCGCCTGGGCGATGTCCGTGGCGGACGGCCAGGTCCACGCCGCCGACGGCCCCAGCCTGTTCACCCTCGCCGCGGCGGACGGCGCCGAGCGCTGGCGGGTCACCCTGGACGGCTGGACGTACTCGCTGGACGCGGGCGGCGGCGCGCTGGTCGCCGGGACCAGGGGCGGCGGCGTCCAGGTCCGCTCGGCGATCGACGGCAGCCAGATGTGGCAGGTCGGGGACGCCCAGCAGGAGTACGAGAGCCCGCAGTCCGGCCCCTGCGTGGTGGGCGACTCGGTCTACTACTACGGCGGCGGGATGCTCCGCGCCCTGGACCTGACGACGGGTCGGCCGCGCTGGGCGTTCCCGGTCGGCGAGGACGTGCCCTCCCGGCCGGTGCTGCGCCAGGGCGTGCTGCACCTGACGTCAGGCGCGCGGGTGCTGGCCCTGGACGAGGAGACCGGGGAGGAGCGCTGGCGCTTCAAGGCCCCGGTGGTGCTGTTCACCCCGCCGACCCTGGACGACCAGGGCAACCTCTTCGCCGCCGACTACCTCGGCGCGGTCTTCGCCCTGGACACCGGCACGGGTGCGCTGCGCTGGCAGGCCCGCACCGGCGGCCGCCAGGGGATCGACCCGGTGATCCACGAGGACGGAACCGTCCTGGTCGGCAGCGGCGACACCGTCTTCGCCTTCGCGGCCCGCGACGGCGAGGAGCGGTGGCGTCACACCGCACGCGGCGAGCTCACCGGGTCTCCGGCGGCGTTCGGCGGGCTGGTCCACTTCGGCAGCCGGGACCACTCGCTCTACACCCTGGACCTGACCACGGGACGGCTCCGCTGGAAGCTCGACACCGGCGGAGAGATCACCGGATCCCCGGTGGCGGTGGACGGCCGCGTGTTTGCTTGCAGCAAAGACCGCTGCGTCTACGCCCTGGACGCCGCCCGCGGAACCGCTACGCGGGACTGACGACAACGGCGCTTGACCAATAGGGGCGCGGGGAACTGCGCGACCAGCCCTCTACGGAGGTGCACGGTTGGCAGCGCAGTTCCCCGCGCCCCTAGGGTGCTGCACGGCTCAGGTTCCGTCGTCCGACCAGCCATGCAACCACCTAGGGGCGCGGGGAACTGCGCGATCAACCCCCTACGGAGGTGCATGGTTGGCAGCGCAGTTCCTCGCGCCCCTAGGTGGTTGCATGGCCGGCGCTGTGCACTGGTTGCCCTTACGGGTGACGGAGCTGCCAGCCGGACCATGCGGAGGTGACCATCGCGGTGAGGTCGAGCTGGGCGGACCAGTTCAGCTCGTGGGTGATCCGGTCGGCGGAGGCGACCACGCGGGCCGGGTCGCCCGGTCGGCGGGAGACCACTTCGCCGGTGGTGTCCAGGCCGGTGACCCTGCCGATCGCGTCGAGCATCTCGCGGACGGAGACACCCTCCCCGCGGCCGATGTTGAGGACCAGTTCGGTCCCCTCCGGGTCGGATTCCAGCCGCCGCACCGCCGCGACATGCGCCGTGGCCACGTCCGCCACGTGGATGTAGTCACGGATGCAGGTGCCGTCGGGGGTGGGGTAGTCGTCGCCGAAGACCAGCGGTGGCTTCCCCGCCGTGATGCGTTCGAAGACCATCGGCACCAGGTTGAAGACCCCCGGGTCGGCCAATTCGGCGGTGGCCGCGCCCGCGACGTTGAAGTAGCGCAGCGCCACCGTCCCCATGCCGTGGGCCCGTCCCACCGCGCGGACCAGCCACTCGCCGGCGAGCTTGGTCTCGCCGTAGGGGTTCATCGGCGCGCACGGGGTGTCCTCGGTGACGGTGTCCACGTCCGGCATGCCGTACACCGCGGCGGAGGAGGAGAGCAGGAACCGCCGGACCCCGGCCGCGACCGCGGCCTCCAGCACCACGCGCAGGCCCTCGACGTTCTCGTGGTAGTACCGCAGCGGCTGCTGCACCGACTCGCCGACCTGCTTCTTCGCGGCGATCTGCAGCACCCCGGTGACCTGGTGCTCCTTCATGACCCGGTCCAGCAGCGGGCGGTCCAGGGTGGAGCCCTCGACCAGCGGGACGCCGGCTGGGAGCCGGGCCGGGTCGCCGGTGCTGAGGTCGTCCAGGACCACGACCTCCCGGCCCGCCTCGACCATGGCCCGCACCACATGCGCACCGATGAAGCCCGCCCCGCCCGTGATCAACCAAGTCATGGACCGCATTCTATGAGCCGCTCCCGTCGGCCCGGACAGGCTTCAGGGGCTTGTCAGCGCCCAGCGGGGAACGGCCACGCCCGGGGTGAGGATCTGGTAGACGGCCTGGACCGGTGTGCCGATGCGCAGCCTGGAGACCGGGACGGCGTTCCAGGGGGCGTCGGGCCGGCGGACCGAGGGGGTGAGCGTGCCGACCATGCGGATGGCCGGGTCGTCGTCCAGTTCGACCACCGCGACCGGGTACGGCGCCTGGGCCGCGTAGGCGGGGAGCAGCGGCGGGTGGGCGACGACGAACGACCAGATCCGTCCGCGTCCGGAGGTCTGCTGCCAGGTGTCGGCGAAGCTGTGGCAGCGCGGGCAGCTGGGCCGGGGCGGGAAGCGCCGCAGCCCGCAGTCGGCGCAGGCCTGCACCCGCAGCTCGCCGCGCAGCGCGTACTGCCAGAACGGCTCGCCGTCGGCGTCGGGCCAGGGGAGCAGCAGGCCGTCGACGAGGCCCCCTCCGGCGTTGACCGTTTCGGTGACGGACGTTCCGGTGACAGACATGGGACTCCCTCAGTTGCGCAGCAGCAGGGCCGAGGTGGGGACGCCCTCGCCGGCCGTGACCAGGCAGGTCGCGGCGTCGGGGACCTGGGAGGTGGAGCTGCCGCGCAGCTGCCGGACGCCCTCGTTGATCAGGTTGAAGCCGTGCACATAACCCTCGGAGAGGCCGCCGCCGGCGGTGTTGATCGGCAGCCGTCCGCCCAGCTCCAGGGCGCCGCCCTCGGTGTAGGCCGCGCCCTCGCCGCGGCCGCAGAAGCCGTAGCCCTCCAGCGAGAGAGGGATCAGCGGGGTGAAGGCGTCGTAGATCTGGGCGGTGTCCACATCCTGTGGACCGAGGTCGGCGGTCTTCCACAGCTGGCGCGCCGCGGTCCAGGCCGGGCCGGTCAGCGGGTCGTCGTTCCAGTAGTTGACCATCCCGTGGTGCTGGGCCGGCAGCCCCTGGGCGACGGAGTGGACGTACACCGGCCGCTGCCGGCAGTCGCGGGCCCGCTCGGCGCCGACCACCACGCAGGCGAGTGCTCCGTCCGTCTCCAGGCAGTTGTCGTAGAGGCAGAGCGGCTCGGAGATCCAGCGGGCGTCCATGTACATCTCCCGGGTCAGCGGCCGCTCGTACATCACCGCCGCCGGGTTCTGGTTGGCGCGGTTGCGGCAGGCCAGGGCGACGTTGAAGAGGTGGTCCCGGGTGGCGCCGTACTCGTGCATGTAGCGGCGGGCCAGCATGGCGATCTCGTCGGCGGGGCGCAGCAGCCCGAAGGGACGGGTCCACTGCGCCGGGGTGGGCAGCTGCACACCGGTGTTGGTCCAGGGGCGGACGCCGGAGCCGCGCTTGCGGGAGCGCCAGGCGACGCCGACGCTCGCCTGTCCGGTGGCGACGGCCATGGCCAGGTGGGCGACGGTGGCGCAGGAGCCGCCGCCGCCGAAGCCGGTGCGGCTGAAGAAGGTGATGTCGCCGGCGCCGATGGACTTGGCGAGCTCGACCTCGTCGGTCTCCTCCATGGTGTAGGAGGCGAGGGCGTCGACCTCCGACGGGTCGATCCCGGCGTCGTCGAGGGCGGCCAGCACGGCCCGGCAGGCGAGGGTCTTCTCGGGCTCGTCGAGGCTCTTGGCGAAGCGGGTCTGGCCGATGCCGACGATCGCCGTACGGTCCTTGAGCATGGCTTCCCCCATTGCTTCGGGCGCGGGGCAGGGAGCGGCCCCGACGGCGTCGCAGGATCTGACGTGGCGTCAGAATAGGTGTCCGGGGGTCTGGCCGGAAGGCCGTCGCCGATCTAATCTGACGTGGCGTCACAAGGGATGGATTCGGAGGGCGCCGTGCGAGGAGATCTGGAGTGGGGGACCATCCCCAGGCTGGTCAGGGACGCTGCGGGCAGCCACGCCGAACGTGAGGCCGTGGTCGGTCCCCGTACCCGGCTGAGCTACCGCGAGCTGGGGGTGCGGGTCGAGCGGGCCGCGGCCGCGGTGATGGCGGCCGGGGTGGGGCCGGGCGAGAGGGTCGCGATCTGGGCCCCGAACACCCCGGACTACGTGGTCGCCGCACTCGGAGCGGTCAGCGCGGGCGCCGTGCTGGTCCCGCTGGGCACCAGGCTCAAGGGCGCCGAGGCGGTGGAACTGCTCCGGCGCACCCGTACCAGGCTGCTCTTCGTCACCGACGCCTTCCTCGGCGTCAGCTATGTCTCCGCGCTGCGTGCGGCGGCCGGGGGCGTGGGGGCGATCGGCGGGCGCAACCGGGGTCCGCTGCGCGACCTGCCGGAGCTGCGGACGGTGGTGGTGCTCGGCGACCGCGCCGAGGCGGGCGAGGGTTTCCAGGACTGGCGCTCCTTCCTCGCCGACGCGGCCGACGTCCCGGCCCGGGCCGTCCGTGAGCGGGCCGACGCGGTCCAGCCGGACGACCCCGCCGACATCATGTTCACCTCCGGCACCACCGGACGCCCCAAGGGCGCCGTCACCACCCATGCCCAGTCCCTGCGGGCCTTCGCGACCTGGGCCGACATCGCCGGACTGACCGAGGGCGACCGCTATCTGGTGGTCAACCCGTTCACCCACACCTTCGGCTGGAAGGCCGGCGTGCTGGCCGCCCTGATGCGCGGGGCGACGGTGCTGCCGCAGCCGGTGTTCGACGCCGAGGCCGTGCTCGCCAAGGTCTCCAGCGAACGGGTCACCGTGCTGCCGGGCGCGCCCACCGTCTACCAGTCGCTGCTGGACCACCCGGCCCGCGGCTCGTACGACCTGAGCACCCTGCGGCTGGCGGTGACCGGCGCCGCCGTGGTCCCGCTGGAACTGGTCACCCGGATCCGCGAGGAGCTGGGCTTCCGGACCGTGCTCACCGCGTACGGGCTCACCGAGTCCTGCGGCCTGGTCACCATGGGCCGGCGCGGCGACGACCCCGGTCTGATCGCCGCCACCTCGGGACGCGCGGTGCCCGGCGTCACCGTCCGGGTGGCCGACGAGGAGTCCAAGGAGCAGCCCGCCGGCACCCCCGGCGAGGTGCAGGTCCGCGGCTACACGGTGATGCGCGAGTACTTCGAGGACCCGGAGGAGACCGAGCTGGCCTTCACCCGCGACGGCTGGCTGCGCACCGGCGACATCGGCGTCCTGGACGACGAGGGCAATCTGCGGATCACCGACCGGCTCAAGGACATGTACACCGTCGGCGGCTTCAACGCCTACCCCGCGGAGATCGAACAGGTGCTGGCCCGCCATCCGCTGGTGGCCGACGTCGCCGTGGTCGGCGTCCCCGACCCGCGGCTCGGGGAGGTCGGCAAGGCCTTCGTCGTCCCGCGCGGAGGGCTGGCCGAAGGGGCGGATCCGGAGGCGGCCGCCGAGCTCATCGCGTGGTCCCGCCGGGAGATGGCCAACTACAAGGTGCCGCGGCAGGTCGAATTCATTTCCGAACTTCCCAGGAACGCCTCGGGCAAAATTCTGAAGGGCCAGCTCAGGGGATGATTGCTGGCTAACTGGTGCGGAACTCTCACCACCGCCCTATCCCAGCCACAGCTTCCGCACAGACCCGTGCCGAATTCTGTCGTACATGAGCCAACCGACAGCGCTGGCGGCCCAGCCCGCCGTGGACCCGGAGCCGGCCTCGCAGTCCGGAGGCCGGGCCAGACTGGTCGAGATCGTCGTCCCCGTCTACAACGAGGAGCACGTCCTCGAACAGAGCGTCCGGCGCCTGTACGCCTACCTGTCCGAGACCTTCCCGTACCGCTTCGCCATCACCGTCGCCGACAACGCCAGCACCGACTCCACCTGGCAGGTCGCGACCCGGCTGGCCGACGAGATTCCCGAGGTACGCGCCGTCCACCTCGACCAGAAGGGCCGGGGCCGGGCCCTGCGCCAGGTCTGGAGCAGCAGCGACGCCGATGTCGTCAGCTACATGGACGTGGACCTCTCCACCGGCCTCGATGCCTTCCTGCCCCTGGTCGCGCCACTGCTGTCGGGCCACAGCGACCTCGCCATCGGCAGCCGCCTGCACCGCGGCTCCGCCGTCGTCCGGGGTCCCAAGCGTGAGTTCATCTCCCGTACGTACAACCTGATGCTGCGCACCACCATGGCGGCGAAGTTCTCCGACGCCCAGTGCGGCTTCAAGGCCGCCAGGACCGACGTGGTCAAGGCGCTGCTCGACTCGGTCGAGGACCAGACCTGGTTCTTCGACACCGAGCTGCTGCTGCTCGCCGAGCGCAGCGGTCTGCGCATCCACGAGGTCCCGGTCGACTGGGTCGACGACCCGGACAGCCGCGTCGACATCGTCCGCACGGTCAAGGACGACCTCAAGGGGATGTGGCGGGTGGCCAGGAAGACGCTCTCCGGCGCCACCAGGCTGCCGGTGCCGCCGCGGGTCCAGCAGGCCCAGCTGCCGCCGGCGATGCGCTGGCAGCTGTCCAGCTTCGCGGTGATCGGCGTCATCAGCACCATCGCCTATCTGGTGCTCTACCTGATCCTGCGTCAACTCGCCCCGGCGGTGCTGGCCAACGCGGTCGCCCTGTTCGCCACCGCGATCGCCAACACCGCCGCCAACCGGCGCTTCACCTTCGGTGTCACCGGCACCACCGACGCCCTCAAGCACCAGGTCGAAGGCGGGATCGCCTTCCTGATCGGGCTGGTGCTGAGCACAGCCACCCTCGCGGTCGTCAGGGTCGCCGCCCCGGGGGCCTCCCATGTCGTCGAACTCGCCGCACTGGTGGGTGCGAACGCACTGTCCACGGTCGTCCGCTTCCTGCTGATGCGGGTCTGGGTGTTCAACCCCAAGCGGCAGGCCCGCCGCCGACACGCGGCCTCCTCCTCGCCCAACCAGGAGCTGAACCACTGATGAGCGCGCATGTAACCGCCCCTCCGACGGCCGGGAGCGACCAGCTCCGCGGCCAGGGACGATCACTGCTGCAACGGATCTTCCTCGGCCGGGAGACCGCTCCCCGCTGGGCCCGCCCCGCACTGTGGGGCGTGCTGCTGCTCGCCACCGCCGTGTACGTCTACGGGCTCGGTGAGAACGGCGACGCCAACTCGTACTACGCCGCGGCCGTGCTCAGCGGCACCAAGAGCTGGTCCTCGATGTTCTTCGGCTCGCTGGACACCGGGAACTTCATCACCGTCGACAAGCCGCCGTTCGCCCTCTGGGTGATGGAGGTCTCCTGCCGGATCTTCGGCTTCGGCACCTGGCAGATGCTGCTGCCCATCGCGGCCTGCGGCATCGCCGCCGTCGGCGTCCTCTACAGCGCGGTCCGCCGCGTCTTCGGGCACACCGCGGCGACCGTCGCCGCGCTGGTCATGGCGCTCACCCCGATCACCGTGGCGATCACCCGGGACAACAACCCCGACCCGGTGCTGGTGCTTCTCACCGTCTCCGCGGCCTGGTGCTGCCTGGAGGCGATCCGCAGCGGCAAGCTGCAGCCGCTGGTGTGGTCCGCGGTGCTGGTCGGCTTCGCCTTCAACACCAAGATGCTGCAGGCCTACATGGTGCTGCCGGCCTTCTTCCTGGCCTACCTCTGGGCGGCCAAGGGCAGCGTGCTCAAGCGGGTGCGCAACCTGCTGATCGCCGGTGTGGCGCTGGTGGTGTCCAGCGGCTGGTGGATGGTCATCGTCGACTCCATCCCCAAGGCCGACCGGCCCTTCGTCGGCTCCAGCACCAAGGACACCGTCTGGGACCTGGTCACCGGTTACAACGGCCTGGCGCGCATCACCGGCAACAGCGGTGGCGCGGGCGGCGGTGGCGGCGGTGCCAACTTCGGTGGCACGGCCGGGATCGGACGCCTCTTCAACAGCATCCTCGGCGGCCAGATCTCCTGGCTGATCCCGTTCGCGGCGATCGCCCTGGTCGGCGCCCTGGTGCTGCGCGGCCGCAGGCGCCGCACCGACCTGCAGCGCGCCTCCTACCTGCTGTGGGGCGGCTGGCTGCTGACGCACTATGTGACCTTCAGCTTCGCCTCGGGCACCTTCCACCCGTACTACACGACCATGCTGGCCCCCGCGATCGCCGCCCTCACCGGAGCCGGCGGGCTCGCGATCTTCCGGGCCTTCCGGGTCCGCTCGGCGGCCTGGGCCTGGGTGCTCCCGCTGGGCATCGCGGTGTCGGCGGTGTGGGCGATCGTGCTGCTGCGCCGCTCCACCAGCTTCGACAGCTGGCTGTGGCCGACGATCGCGGTGCTCGCGGTCGCGGCGGTGGTCTTCCTGCTGGTCGCCCGCTTCGGGCGGGTGGCCGGACCGCTCTTCACCGTAGGTGCTGCGGCCGCGCTGATCGCCCTGCTGGCCGGGCCTGCCGCGTACGCGGCGGACACGGCGACGGCCGGCGCGGTCAACGGCACCAACCCGAGCAGCGGCCCCTCCACGGGCGGCGGCTTCGGCGGCGGCGGGGCGCCCGGCGGTGGCGGCTTCGGTGGCCGTACGGGCGGCGAGATGCCGACCGGCACCACCGGCGGCCAGGGCTTCCCCGGCGGCGGCCAGGCCGGCGAGATGCCCTCCGGGGGCTTCCCGGGCGGCGGCAGCGGTGCGGCGGCCGGTGGCGATGCGCCGACCGGTAGCGGTGCTCCGACAGGCGGCGGTACGGCCGGCGACGGCACGGCCGGTGCCGGCGCCGCCGGTGGCGCTCCGACGGGCGGCGGCTTCGGCGGCGGCGGTATGGGCGGCGGTGTCAGCACCCAGATGCTCAGCTACCTGGAAGCCCACCAGGACGGCGCCACCTGGCTGGTGGCCACGTCCAGCGCCCAGACGGCCGACGGGATCATCCTGTCGAGCGGCGGCAAGGCTGCCATCGCCATGGGCGGCTTCACCGGGAGCGACCCCGCGATGAGCCTGGCCCAGATCAAGGAGTACATCTCCTCGGGCAAGCTGCACTACGTCCTGGCCGGTGGCGGCGGCGGTATGGGCGGCGGTGACGCCAACTCGGCGGCGACCGCCTACGTCACCTCCACCTGCAGCGTCGTCAGCGCCTCCGCCTACGGCGGCACCAGCTCGACGTCCAGCAGCAGCACCAGCACCACGGACACCGCCAACTCCACGGAGAAGCTGTACTACTGCAAGTCCTGACAGCCGCCAGCCGGTCTGTTCCCGCAGCTCCCGCACCCCTCCTGGAGGGGGCGGGAGCTGCTGCGTTCCGACGGGCGGGGAACCACGGCCCGGCGGACAATCGTTTCAGTCAGTACAGGACGCCCAGTAACAGGACGCCCCCGGCATACGGCGGGCATACGGGGTACACGCGCAGTGTTCAAGCAGCGGACCCGATCGTGACCCGACTCTGTGAGCGACCGGACACGCTCCGCATGCGAACGCGGGAAAATCCGCCAGCATACTGCAACTGCGGAGAAAAATCCTCACCTTGGGAATGATGTCCGGATTCTGGTCGTTGCATCGTTATGAAAGGCAGCCACGAAGCAGCCACGAACGGGTCAGCCAGGCCCGTCACGTCGTCCGAGAGGAAGTAAGCATGGCCACCCGTGCCGTCGTCCGCGACAAGGCCGACCGGACCCGCAACGCGCGTCCGACCAGCGGTGAGGCCGACCGCGATCTCGTCGGCATGTACCTGGACGAGATCGCCCGGACCCCGCTGCTCGACGCCGCCCAGGAAGTCGAGCTCTCCACCCGCATCGAAGCGGGTGTGTTCGCCGAGCACCTGCTCGCGACCGGCGACACCGCCGGCGGGGCGAGCGAGGAGGAACTGCGTGCGATAGCCGCCGACGGTGCCCGTGCCAAGGACGTGTTCATCCGCTCCAACCTCCGTCTGGTGGTGGCGGTCGCCCGCCGCTACCCGCGCAGCGGACTTCCGCTGCTCGACCTGATCCAGGAGGGCAACGCCGGGCTGGTCCGCGCCGTCGAGAAGTTCGACTTCGGCAAGGGCTTCAAGTTCTCCACCTATGCCACCTGGTGGATCCGCCAGGCGATCACCCGTTCCATCGCCGACCAGTCCCGCACCATCCGCCTCCCGGTCCACCTGGTCGAGGAGCTCGGCCGGATCCGCCGGGTCCAGCGCGAGAAGTCCAAGGAACTGGGCCGCGACGCCGAGCACGCGGAGATCGCCGCCGAACTCGACACCACCGTCGAGCGCATCAAGGACGTACTGGACTGGGCCCGTGACCCGGTCAGCCTCAACATGACCGTGGACGACGACGGGGAGACCCAGTTCGGCGACCTGGTCGAGGACACCGGGGCGACCTCTCCGGAGGACGCGGTCATGGTCATGCTGCGCCGCGAGGAGCTGGAGGGCCTGATCGGCCGTCTGGACAACCGCACGGCGTCGATCATCCGCTCCCGCTACGGCATGGAGGACGGCCGCGAGCGGACCCTCACCGAGGTCGGCAAGCAGCACGGACTCACCCGCGAGCGGATCCGCCAGATCGAGAAGCACGCCCTGGCTGAACTCCGGAAGATCGCCGACCACTCGGGCTTCGAGGCCGCGTGAGCGCGCGACCTATCCTGAACCCATGACGGACGACGACAGCGCTGCGACAGCAGCCCAGGAGCAGCAGCCGGAGCCGCCGCAGCCCGGACGGGCGCGGCTGGTCTTCGAGGACCCGCTGAGCCGGCCCAGCCGTGACGACACGGACACCGGCTGGGGCGGCGAGGAGTCCGGCGGCCGGGACGAGGCCTGGTACCGGCGGGAGACCCCGCCGCACCACGGCGGCTGAGCAACACCGGAGCAGTGAAGGGCCGGGGCCGAGCGCCCCGGCCTTCTCCGTTTCAGCGCTGGTGGACGAGCAGGTCGCGGATCTCCCCGAGCAGCTTCACCTCGGTGAGCTCGGCCGCCTTCAGAGCCTCCTCGTCCGCCTTCTTCTTGGCGATGTACTTGGACATGAAGTGGTTGGCCGGCATCACGATGCAGAAGTAGACCACCGCCGCGGTGATCACGAACTGCAGCACGGCGGCCAGGACCGAGCCCCACATGATGTAGATGCCGGTGTTACTGACCGCGCCGCTGGAACAGCCCTTGAGGCAGGACTTGTAGGCGTTCAGGGACGAGGTGCCGAAAAGGCCGACTACCGGGTTGATGACGCCGTTGACGATCGAGTTGATGACGGCGGTGAAGGCGGCGCCGATGACGACCGCGACCGCGAGGTCGAGGACGTTTCCGCGCAGCAGGAATGCCTTGAAGCCCTTCAAGGGGTGTCTTCCTTCGCAATGCGTGTGATGGCCGATGGGTTCTGGGAACCTATGGCAGTCGGCGCGTCCCGCCGCGCGCGCCGGATTCACCCGTACGGCCCACCAGGGGCTTCCTGGCCGCCCCAGGGCCATGACTCCCACCTGCGGAAACGTCACGCCTCCGGAAGCCCCGCCGGCGAGGGCTCACGGCCGGAGCGGTGCTC
Organism: Streptomyces sp. 846.5; assembly: GCF_004365705.1. Taxonomy (NCBI): domain Bacteria; kingdom Bacillati; phylum Actinomycetota; class Actinomycetes; order Kitasatosporales; family Streptomycetaceae; genus Streptomyces; species Streptomyces sp. 846.5. The sequence goes on along the minus strand of NZ_SOBN01000001.1, from coordinate 3,448,540 downwards.
TGATTTCACCCGGCCACATCACTCCTGCGGGGGATCGTCGACCATCTCGATGTGCAGCGGCGCCGCGGCGGCGGGGTGGCTCGGTGCCGGGGCGGGGATCCCGCGCAGGGAGCCGGCGGCGAGGGTGGTCGCCGCGACCATCAGCCCGGCGGCGATCGGCCCGGGCCTTCGTCGCACGGCGGCAGGCAGCCGGTGCCGCCCGCCGCCGGCCCGGATCGGCGGGAACGGCGCCACGGTGCGCCGCGGCGGCACAGCGGGGGCCTCGCACGGCAGCGCGGCGGGACGGGGCGCGAGCGGACCGGCCGTCGCCGGCGCGGGGGCGGAGTCTGCGGTGGCGGACGTGTCCTCCCCGTAGTCCCAGCCCGCCTCGTCCCATGCTTCCGGCTCATGGACGGGCAGGCTCTGGTCACGGCCCGGGCCGGGGCGGAGGGAATGTGCCGCCCGGTGCCGGTTGGCTCGGCGTACCGGACTGCCGCTCACGCTCAACAGGGATTCGGTCATCAGGGACATGGGACACCGCCTCCTGGGACGGCCGGGCTGCTCCCGACCGGACTGCCTCCACGATGTCCCTTTGCCCGGCTCTCCGTGGCCGCCCGGCTGCCTCCTGTGGACAACCCGGGGGGTGTGGAAAACTCCCTCACCCCCACGGGTGAGGGAGGGTCAGAAACCCAGTCAGAAACCCAGCCCGGTCTCCAGTCCGTCCAGCGCGTGCGAGCAGACGCAGTCCCGTTCCGCGGTCTCCGGCAGCCCGGTGACCGTGCCGGTCAGCACCCCGCGCAGCCGGTCGATGCTGCCGGCGAAGACCCGCAGCACCTCGGCGTGGGTCACCCCCTCGCCGGTCTCGACGCCCGCGTCCAGGTCGGTCACCACCGCCACCGAGGTGTAGCAGAGCCCCAGTTCGCGGGCCAGCACCGCCTCGGGATGCCCGGTCATGCCGACCACCGCCCAGCCCTGTGCCCCGTACCAGCGCGATTCGGCCCGGGTGGAGAACCGCGGGCCCTCGATGACCACCAGCGTCCCGCCGTCCACCGGCTCCCAGCCGGACGCCCCGGCGGCCTTCAGGGCGGCGAGCCGCCCGGCGGGGCAGTAGGGGTCGGCCGCGGAGACGTGCACCACCTCGGGCAGCACTCCGTCGCTGCGTCGTTCACCGTCGTAGAAGGTCTGCGTCCGTCCCGAGGTGCGGTCCACGAACTGGTCCGGGACCACCAGCGTCCCGGGGCCGTACTCGGGCCGCAGCCCGCCGGTGGCGCACGGCCCCAGCACCTGGCGCACGCCCAGCGAGCGCAGCGCCCACAGGTTGGCCCGGTAGTTGATGCGATGTGGCGGAATCCGGTGCCCACGGCCGTGCCTGGGCAGGAACGCCACCCGGCGGCCGCCGAAGTCGCCGACGAACAGGGAGTCGCTGGGCGGCCCGTACGGGGTGTCGACGGAGACCTCGGCGAGATCGTCCACCAGGGCGTAGAGACCTGTTCCGCCGATGATCCCGATATCGGCTGCTGGTCGCTCGTGCTGAGAGATGGCCATGGGCGGCAGCATACGAAGAGCCGGGGCCCGCCGTGGCCCAGTCGGTCTTACGTTCCGCGGACGTCTGAAAACTCGGGTCAGGCGGCGGGGGAGCTGCTTCCCGAGCTGGAACCGGAACCCGAGCCGGAGCTGCTGCCCGAGGACGACGTCGAGGACGACGAGGAGCCCGTCGACCCGGACGAGCTCGACGACGAGTCGCCGGACGAGGACGTCGAGGAAGCAGCGGCCGGCTTGGCCGCCCCCACCGCGCTGCTCGACGACGAGCGGCTGTCGGTGCGGTAGAAGCCGCTGCCCTTGAAGACCACGCCGACGGCGGAGTAGATCTTGCGAAGCCTGCCGTTGCACGCCGGGCAGACGGTCAGGGCGTCGTCCGTGAACTTCTGGACCGCCTCGAGGCCGTTGCCGCATTCGGTGCACTGGTACTGGTACGTCGGCACTGTCTTTTCCTCCTGGCTGGCACTCTCGCCTGATGAGTGCTAACGACGGTCAATGATGCGGTATTCCGCGGCGATAGTCCACCGTGGCCACTGTGAGCTGTGACGATGCGAGCTGTTGCCGAGCCGTCACGGTCAGTAGGTGTCGCGCTGTCCGAGCCATCCGGCGAGCTTGCCGCCCCGGTCCACGGTGCGCAGCCGCCGCTCCGCGCGGTCCCGTACCTCGTCGGTGGCGACCACCAGCAGGTCGTCGCCGGCCCGCAGCACCGTCGTCGGCCCGGGGACGAAGCTGGCGCCGTCCCGGACCACCAGGGTGACCGCCGCGCCCCTGGGCAGCCGCAGCTCGCTGACCTCCACGCCGGCGATCCTGGAGCCGGGCGCCAGGGTCAGCGACAGCAGATGCCCGTGCAGCCGCTCCAGCGGCGCGGACTCCACGTCGAGCCGGTCCGCGTGGCCCGGGTCGCTGATCCGCAGCCGTCGCGCCACCCAGGGCAGCGTCGGGCCCTGGACCAGGGTGAACACCACGACCAGCAGGAACACGATGTTGAACAGCTGGTGCGCGCCCGGCACCTGGGCGACCACCGGGATGGTGGCGAGCACGATCGGCACCGCGCCGCGCAGCCCGGCCCAGGAGAGCAGGGTCTGCTCGCGCAGGTTCATGCCGAACGGGGTCATCGTCAGCAGCACCGACAGCGGGCGGGCCAGGAACACCAGCACCAGGCCGACGACCAGCGCCGGCCCGATCGCGTCCGCCATGGTGTGCGGGGTCACCAGCAGCCCCAGCAGGACGAACATGCTGATCTGGGCGATCCAGGCGAGTCCCTCGGCGAAGCCGCGGGTGGCCGGCCCGTGCGGCAGCCGGGAGTTCCCGAGGATCAGCGTCGCGATGTAGACGGCGAGGAATCCGGAGCCGTGCAGCAGCGCGCCCCCGGCGTAGGCGAGCAGCGCCAGCGCGGTCACGGCGATGGGGTAGAGGCCGGAGGAGGGCAGCGCGACCCGGCGCAGCGCCAGCGAGCCCAGGCGGCCCACGGTGAGGCCGAGGAGCAGGCCGATGGCCAGCTGCATGGCTATCGAGCCGATCAGGACGTACCAGCTGTCTATCGGCCCGGTGGTGGCGAAGGCGACGACCAGGATGACCACCGGGGCGTCGTTGAAGCCGGACTCGGCTTCGAGCAGCCCGCTGAGCCGGGACGGCAGCGGGACCCGGCGCAGCACCGAGAAGACCGCTGCGGCGTCGGTGGACGAGACCACCGCCCCGAGCAGCAGCGACAGCCGCCAGTCGGTTCCGACCAGCAGGTGCGCGCCCAGGGCGGTCACCGCGACGCTGACGCCGGTCCCGGCGGTCGCCAGTACGGCTGCTGCGGGGGCGGCGGGCCTGATGCTGGTCCAGCTGGTGCTGAGGCCGCCCTCGGCGAGGATGACCACCAGCGCGGCATAGCCGAGGACCTGGGTGAGTGACGCGTTGTCGAATCCGACGCCCAGTCCGTCCTGGCCGAGGGCGACGCCGATGCCGAGGTAGAGCAGCAGGCTGGGCAGGCCGCTGCGGGAGGCGAGCCGCACGGCGGCCACGGCGACGAGGAGGACCAGCGAGAAGGCCAGGAGCAGGGTGTCGAGATGGTGGACTGTCACTCAGGGGCACCTCACGGCAGCAGGCGTCAGACGAGCAGTCAGATGTATACGTGTTTAACATTTTACCTTGCCTTGGGGATTGCCTGTCCAGCGTGAAGAATCTGGGCGGATGCCAAGGCCGATACCAGTCAACAGGGCATTCGGTTCAAGTGTTAGCGTCGGCTCCGCCGCACCGCACCGCGCCCTCTGGCGGCGGATGAGCCCCTGCCCCACAAGGACCCTGATGCCCCGCACCAAGAAGTTCCGCCGGCTCCGACTGCTGGTGATCCTTGTCGTCCTGCTGCTGGTCGTCGGCGCAGGGCTCGGCGGTTGGCTGGGGGTGAGGACCGTCAAGGCCTCCTTCCCGCAGACCACCGGTACCCTGCGCCTCGCCGGACTCTCGGCGCCGGTGAGCGTCGACCGCGACAGCAAGGGGATTCCGCAGATCTACGCGAACACCCCGGCGGACCTGTTCAAGGCCCAGGGATACGTCCAGGCCCAGGACCGCTTCTGGCAGATGGACGTCGACCGGCACATCACCTCGGGCACCCTGGCCTCGATGTTCGGCAAGGGACAGGTGGAGACCGACGCCTTCATCCGCACCATGGGCTGGCGCGACGTGGCGCAGCAGGAGTACGACACCAAGCTCGACGCCACCACCAAGCAGTACCTCCAGGACTACGCGGACGGCGTCAACGCCTGGCTCGCCGAGCACCCCGGCGGGGCCGGCGCCTCGCTGGAGTACGCGCTGCTCGGCACCGCCTACAGCGGCTACAAGCCGGCCCAGTGGACCCCGGTGGACTCGGTGTCCTGGCTGAAGGCGATGGCCTGGGACCTCAGCGGGAACATGCAGCAGGAGATCGACCGCTCGCTGCTCTCGCAGAACCTCAGCAAGCAGCAGATCGCGGAGCTGTACCCGTCCTACCCGTACGGCACCAACAGCACCATCCTGAAGACCGGCACGGTCAGCGACGCCGGCACCGCCAAGGCCGCCTACCACCCGGCGGCCGGCGACGGGTCGTCGAGCTCCTCCGGCTCGTCCTCCAGCTCGTCCGGCGGCAGCACCGGCACCACCCAGGCCTCCTCGACGACCACGACCGGCAGCAGCGGCTCCGTGTCGAGCGCGGTGCAGGCCTCGCAGACGGCCGCGACCCAGCTCGCCGCCAACCTGGACAGCATCCCCGCCCTGCTCGGCGACCCGGGCCAGGGCATCGGCTCCAACTCCTGGGTGATCTCCGGCAGTCACACCACCACCGGCAAGCCGCTGCTGGCCAACGACCCGCACCTCGGCCCCGGACTGCCGTCCATCTGGTACCAGATGGGCCTGCACTGCACTGTCGTCAACACCGCGTGCCCGTTCGACACCACCGGCTTCACCTTCGCCGGGATGCCGGGCGTGGTGATCGGCCACAACCAGTCGATCTCCTGGGGCTTCACCAACCTCGGCGCCGACGTCCAGGACCTCTACCTGGAGCAGGTCACCGGGGACGGCACCTACCTGTACGACGGCAAGGACCAGAAGTTCACCACCCGCCAGGAGGTGATCAAGGTCGCCGGGGGCGCTGACCAGACCATCACCGTGCGCAGCACCGCCGACGGCATGCCGATCATCTCCGACCACAACACCCAGCAGCAGACGGTCGGCCAGGACGCCCCGGTCGACGGCACCGCGCCGCCCCGCAACGGCGGTTACGCCATCGCGCTGCGCTGGACCGCCCTGGACCCGGGCAAGTCCATGGACGCCGTGTTCGAGCTGGACCGGGCCACCGACTTCACCCAGTTCCGGGCCGCCGCACGGGACTTCGCCGTCCCGGCGCAGAACCTTATCTACGCCGACACCGCCGGGAACATCGGCTACCAGGCCCCGGGCCAGATCCCGATCCGGGCCAACGGCGACGACGGCACCTACCCGATGCCGGGCTGGACCTCGCAGTACAGGTGGAAGGGCTTCATCCCGCAGGCGGCGCTGCCGTACGTGGAGAACCCCTCCTCCGGGTACATCGTCACCGCCAACCAGGCCGTGGTGGACAGCTCGTACCCGTACGAGCTGACCGCCGACTGGGGCTACGGCACCCGTTCCCAGCAGATCACCAACCTGATCAAGTCCAAGCTGGCGAACGGCGGGCGGATCTCGCCGGACGACATGCAGAGCATGCAGACCGACGACACCAGCGTGATGGCGCAGACCCTGGTGCCCTACCTGCTCAAGGTGCCGCTGAGCGATCCCTACTACAAGGACGCGCAGCAGCTGCTCAAGGACTGGAACTACAAGCAGGACGCGGGATCGGCCGCCGCCGCGTACTACAACGCGGTCTGGAGCAACCTGCTGCACCTGGCCTTCGACGAGAAGTTCCCGGCGCAGGTCCGTGCCACCACCGACTGCGTGCTGCAGCTGCCGGCCGGCACCGCCAAGGTCCCGGTGGACGGGGTGAACGCCGCCCCCAAGCGGGTCTCGGTCTGCGGCACCCGCAGCCCCGACCAGGCCCAGCCGGACGGCGGCGACCAGTGGACCACGGCGGTCACCGCGCTGCTGAAGCAGCCGAGCAGCGACTGGTGGACCTACACCGACACCAAGGGCGCGCAGGTCCAGGGCCTGGACAACATGCTGCTCAAGGCCATGGTCGACGCCCGCAAGCAGCTCACCTCGCTGATGGGCAAGGACATCGGCACCTGGAGCTGGGGCCGGATCCACACGCTGACCCTCAAGGAGCAGACCCTCGGCACGGACGACTCGTCGATCTTCTCCGGGCTGGTGCACAAGCTGCTCAACCGCGGGCCGTACCAGCTGGACGGCAGCAGCGCGGCTGTGGACGCCACCGGGTGGGACGCCGCGGCGGGCTACCAGGTGGACTGGGCGCCCTCGATGCGGATGGTCGTGGACCTGTCCAACCTGGACGCCTCACAGTGGATCAACCTCGGTGGCGCCTCGGGCCACGCCTACAGCGCCCACTACAACGACCAGACCAAGCGCTGGGCCGAGGGTCTGCTGCTGGCCTGGCCGTTCGGCAAGGCCGCGGTGGAGGGCGCGACCGTCGACAAACTGACATTGACGCCGTAGGCCGGTCAGGGCGTGACGCCCCCGAAGCGCCACAGCTTCGAGGGCGTCACCGCCGCGTCCACCGGCCGGTCGTGCGCCTCGGCCGGGACCTCCGGCAGCACCTCGTCGTCGTACAGCAGGGTCACCAGCGGCGCCCGGGATCCCGCTGCCGCCAGCCGGGCCAGCACCCGGTCGTAGCTGCCGCCGCCGCGGCCCAGCCTGACGCCCCGTCGGTCCACCGCCAGGCCCGGCATCAGCACCAGGTCCGCCGCGCACACCGCCTCCGGGCCCAGCGGCGCTCCCGCCGGCTCCCGCAGTCCGCGGCGCGCCCCGACCAGGCTCTCCGCGCCCTGGTACACACCCCAGTCCAGATCGTTGTCCTCCTGCAGCAGCGGCAGCAGCACCCGCCCGCCCCGCGCCCGCAGCGCGTCCAGCAGCGCCTGCGTGCCGGGCTCCGCCCCCACCGACACATACCCGGCCACCACCGCCGGCAGCCGGTCGGGCAGGAGTTCCAGGGCCCGGCGCGCCAGCTCCAGACCCGCCTGCTTCCGCTGCTCGGGTGACATCGCGGCGCGGGCGGCCAGCAGGCGTGACCTCAGCGCGGTCTTCTCGTTCAACATGGGATGAGCGGGCCTTTCGTGCGGAAGCGGCGGGGCACGGCCGAGCCCCGCCACGTGAAGCCGAGTATGCACGCGCCGACGGAGGGGCAGGCCGATGGACCGGCAGACCGCATTGTCAGTGGCCCTCGCTACGCTGCTGCTAATCGCCTCGGCAGCCGCCGTCACCGCGTTCGCGCTGCTGCGCCGCGCCCGCAGCAGCGCCGCCGCGGGCGAGCTGAGCCTGCGCCAGGAACTGCAGCGGCTGAAGCAGGGCCGGGCCGAGCTCGAACGCACCTCCTACACCGACGCCCTCACCGGGGTCTGGAACTACCGCTACCTCCAGCTCGCCCTGGACCGGGAGATCGCCCGCTGCGCCCGGCTGCCGGTCCAGCCGGAGGGGGCCGAGCGGCTCGCCGTGCTGCTGCTGGAGATCGAGGGCTTCGACGAGATCCGCCGCGAGCACGGTCACCAGCGCGGCGGCGCGGTGCTGCGCGACCTGGCCCAGCGGCTGGCGATGGAGGTCCGCGAGACCGATGTGTTCGGGCGCTACGGCGGGGAGGAGTTCCTGGTCCTGCTGCCGGACACGGACGCCGCCGGGGCCGAGCACGTCGCCGAGCGGCTTCGCTGGACGGTCCGCAGGCACCCGCTGGCGCTGCCGTCGGTCCCGGTGCCGGCATCGGACGGAACGGGGGCGGCCCCGGTCAACGGGCTCGGCGCGGTGGTCGGCACCGCCGTGCTGCCCAGGGACGGCGCCCATGCCGCGTTGCTGCTGCGAGCCGCCGACCGCGCGCTGGCCGAGGCCCGGGGCCCCGCGGCGCCGACATCGGGCGACGTCGATGCCGACGTCGAAGCCGAGCCCGCGACCGGACCGGAGTCGACGACCGAACCCATGTCCGAATCCGATTCCGGTCCCGAGCAGGAAGCCTGCCGGACCGGAAACGACTCCCCGTCTGCAACTCCCGCTTCACAGCCCGTTTACCGGTTGCTGGCCCAGGGATGTGACCTCTCTGTGACCTGACAGTGAATGCCCGGGGTCGGGCCTGACCTGCGACTGCTGGCCAGTACAGTCATCGGTATGACGAAAGCACGTGCGCGCCAGATCACCAAGGCCGTCATCCCTGCCGCAGGCCTGGGTACCCGGTTCCTTCCGGCGACCAAGGCGACTCCCAAGGAGATGCTGCCGGTCGTGGACAAGCCCGCGATCCAGTACGTGGTGGAGGAAGCCGCGTCCGCCGGGCTGACCGACGTGCTGATGATCACCGGGCGCAACAAGCGTCCGCTGGAGGACCACTTCGACCGTGCGTACGAGCTGGAGGAGCTGCTGGTCCGCAAGGGCGACGAGGCCAAGCTGGCCCGGGTCCGGGAGTCCAGCGACCTCGCCACCATGCACTACGTGCGCCAGGGCGACCCCAAGGGGCTCGGCCACGCCGTCCTCTGCGCCGAGCCGCACGTCGCCGACCAGCCGTTCGCGGTCCTCCTCGGCGACGACCTGATCGACCCGCGCGACCCGCTGCTGGCCAAGATGATCGAGGTCCAGCGCGAACTCGGCGGCAGCGTCGTGGCGCTGATCGAGGTCGACCCCGACCAGGCGCACCTCTACGGCTGCGCGGCGGTCAAGCCGGCCGAGTGGCACGGCACCGTCGGCGGCGACGACGAGATCGTCCGGATCACCGACCTGGTGGAGAAGCCCGCCCCCGGCGAGGCGCCCAGCAGCTACGCCGTGATCGGCCGCTACGTCCTCGACCCCACCGTGTTCGACGTTCTGCGGGAGACCCCGCCCGGCAAGAACGACGAGATCCAGCTGACCGACGCGCTCCGGGTGCTCGCCCAGCGCACCCCCGGCCGCGGCGGCCCGGTGCACGGCGTCCTCTTCAAGGGCCGCCGCTACGACACGGGCGACCGCGGCGACTACCTGCGCGCGATCGTGCGGCTGGCGTGCGAGCGTGATGACCTGGGCCCGGACTTCCGGACCTGGCTCAAGGAGCTCGTCGGCAGCGGCGAGCTGGACACCCTCACCGGGGCCGAGTAGCACCGGGACATCATCCGCTGGACATCTTCGGGTGACGGAGGGGTAGGCAGCGGACGACGACGCAGCGCGGCAGCAGGGGGAGAACAGTGAGCGACCACCAGCACGAGCACACCGCCGAGGGTGACCCCTGCGCCGCCGACAACGAAGCCGAGCGGTACTGGACGGTCGACGAGCACCTCGCCGACATCCTCGGCACCGTCGGCCCGCTGCCGCCCCTCGACCTGCAACTGCTGGAGGCCCAGGGCTGCCTGACGGTGGAGCGGATCACCGCCCGGGTCGACCTGCCGCCGTTCGACAACAGCTCCATGGACGGCTACGCGGTCCGGGTCGCCGACGTCGAGGGGGCCACCGACGCGTACCCCTCGGTGCTCACCGTCGTCGGTGACATCGCCGCCGGCGCCGCGAACCTGCCGGTGGTCGGCCCCGGGCAGTGCGCCCGGATCATGACCGGGGCGCCACTGCCCCCCGGCGCCGAGGCCGTGGTCCCGGTCGAGTGGACCGACGGCGGCAGCGGCGGCAAGGAGGCCGCGGTGGGCATGGCCCCGCGCAGCAGCTCGCCGCAGGGAGCCGGCGGCGAAGTACGGGTGTTCCGGCCCGCCGAGGGCGGCGCCTTCGTCCGCCGCCGCGGCGACGACATCTCCTCGGGCCAGGTGGTGCTGCCCGAGGGCACCCTGCTGGGGCCGGCCCAGATCGGGTTGCTCGCGGCGATCGGCCAGGACACCGTGCGGGTGCGGCCGCGGCCGCGGGTGGTGGTGCTCTCCACCGGCAGCGAGCTGGTGCAGCCCGGCCTTGAGGTGGGCCCCGGGCAGATCAGCGACTCCAACAGCTTCGCCCTGACCGCGGCCGCCAGGGACGCCGGCGCCATCGCCTACCGGGTCGGCGGGGTCCCCGACGACGCCGAGCGGTTGCGCGAGGTCGTCGAGGACCAGCTGATCCGCGCCGACCTGGTGGTCACCAGCGGCGGTGTCAGCGTGGGGGCGTACGACGTGGTCAAGGAGGCGCTGGCACCCGAGGGCGTCGAGCAGCCGCCGCTGGGCGTGATCTCCTTCCGCAAGCTGCGGATGCAGCCGGGCAAGCCGCAGGGCTTCGGCCTGCTGGACGGCTCCGTCCCGCTGTTCGCCCTGCCGGGCAACCCGGTCAGCGCGTACCTCTCCTTCGAGCTGTTCGTGCGCCCGGCGATCCGGGCCATGATGGGCGCCGAGGAGGTGCACCGGCCGGTGGTCCGGGCGGTGCTCACCGCGGGGCTGCAATCCCCCTCCGGCCGACGGCAGTTCGCCAGGGCGCGGTACGTCGTCGGGAAGCCCGGCGAGCCGGGGAGCGTCGCGCCGGTCGGCGGAGCCGGCTCGCATCTGGTGGGGCCGCTGGCGCAGGCCAACTCGGTCATCGTGGTCCCCGAGGACACCACCTCGGTCGAGGCGGGGGAGCAGGTCGAGGTGGTCCTGCTGGAAGCCGCGGACAGTCCGATCTGACGGACCGGTCAGGCAGCGATAGCCTGTGCCCGCACGGCATCGGCCCCAGGAGACGACACCTTGAGTAGCTCGCACAGCGACCGGCTGACCCACGTCGACGCGACGGGGGCGGCGCGGATGGTCGACGTCTCCGAGAAGGCCACCACGGTCCGCACCGCGCGCGCCACCGGCCGGGTGCTGGTCGCGCCCCTGGTCGTGGAGCTGCTGCGGGGTGAGGGCGTGCCCAAGGGCGACGCCCTGTCGGTGGCCCGGATCGCCGGGATCATGGGCGCCAAGCGCACCCCCGACCTCATCCCGCTCTGCCATCCGATCGCCCTCTCCGGGGTGACCGTCGAGCTGACCGTCACCGACCAGGCCGTGGAGATCGCGGCCACGGTGCGCACCGCCGACCGCACCGGGGTGGAGATGGAGGCGCTGACCGCCGTCGCCGTGGCCGGGCTGACCGTCATCGACATGGTCAAGGCCGTGGACAAGGGCGCCAGGATCGACGCCGTGCAGGTGGAGTCCAAGACCGGCGGCAAGAGCGGCGACTGGCACCGCGCAGCGGTCGGGGGTGAGGTCCGGTGAAGCGCGCCCTGGCCGTCACCGTTTCCAACCGCGCCTCGGCCGGCGTCTACGCCGACAAGGGCGGCCCGCTGCTGGTCGAGGGCCTGACCGCGATGGGCTTCCAGGTGGACGGCCCCCGGGTGGTGCCGGACGGCGAGCCGGTGCTGGCGGCGCTGCGCGCGGCCGTGGCCGACGGCTACGACGTGGTGCTGACGACCGGCGGGACCGGGCTCACCCCGATGGACCTCACCCCGGAGATGACCGCACAGGTGATCGAGCGCCCGGCGCCCGGCATCGCCGAGGCGATCCGCGCCGAGGGCCGCGCCGCCGGAGTGCCCACCGCGGCCCTCTCCCGCGGGCTCTCCGGCCTGGCCGGGAACACGCTGATCGTCAACCTCCCCGGTTCCACCGGCGGGGTCAGGGACGGCCTGGCGGTACTGGAGCCGCTGCTGGCCCACGCGGTCGACCAGGTGCACGGGGGAGACCACCGGCGTACCGACGGTCCCGACGCCGAGGGGCCCGCAGGTGGCGGGTCCGACCTCCCGTCAGGAGAACTGCACTGAACGCCTTCTGGCCGATCGAGCTGCACGAGGGCCCGGTCGGGCTGAGACCGATCCGGGTGCGCGACCGCAGGACCTGGCAGGAGGTCAGCGGCCGCAACCGGCACTGGCTGCGCCGCTGGGAGGCCACCGTCCCCCCGGCCCAGCCGGGCAACCCCTCGACGCCGCGGCCGACCTACCGTCAGATGGTGCACTTCCTGCGGTCCGAGGCCCACTCGGGACGGATGCTGCCGTTCGTGGTGACCTACCAGGGGCAGCTGGTCGGCCAGCTCACCGTCGGCGGCATCACCTGGGGGTCGATGTGCTCCGCCAACATCGGCTACTGGGTCGACGAGTCGGTCGCCGGGCGCGGGATCATCCCGACCGCGGTGGCGATGGTCGTGGACCACTGCTTCCGCACCATGGGCCTGCACCGGATCGAGGTGTGCATCCGTCCGGAGAACGGGCCCAGCCGACGGGTGGTCGAGAAGCTCGGCTTCCGCGAGGAGGGGATCCGTCCGCGCTATCTGCACATCGACGGCGGCTGGCGGGACCATCTGGTCTTCGCGCTGACCGCCGACGAGGTGCCGGAGGGCCTGCTGCGTCGATGGCGCGGGAACAGTACCTCGGCAGCCAATTCCTAGCCGTATATTCACAAATGTGTTCGAGTGTGTCCTGAATCTGTGATTCAAAGCGACAAAATTAGGGTGAGATGAGCATGAGCGTGCGACACACCGGCCGGAATTGCCACGGGGCACTCCTCCTCGCCCGTACGGTGTGAAGCGTGAGCAGTAGCGGCCTCATCTACGCGGTGATCGTGGGGGCCTGGGCTGCCTATCTGGTGCCGATGTGGCTCCGCCGGCAGGACGAACTGAACGAGGCCCGGCCCACCGAGCGCTTCAGCACCGCGATCCGACTGCTGTCCGGACGCGCGGCGATGGAACGCAAGGTCTCCCGGCACCGGGAGGACGACGCTCCGGCCGAGGCCCCGGCTGCCAAGCCGGCCGTCGGCGCGGCACCGTCCCCGCGTCAGCAGCCGCCGACCCCGCCTCCTGCCCCGACGTCCGTTCCCGCCCCCACCCCCGGGACCGGTCCGGCCGCCGCCGCGGCGGACCGTCGCACCGGGGCCCAGCGGTCCGAGGCCCAGCAGCGGCGTGCCTCCCTGCTGGCCCGCCGCCGGCGCATGGTCATCCTGCTGTTCGCCGTGTTCACCCTCGGCATGATCGCCGCGGCGGTGGGCGGCGTCGCCCTGCTCTGGGCCCCGGCGATCCCGGCTGTCCTCTTCTCCGTCTACATCGCGCACCTGCGCCGCCAGGAGCGCCGCCGGTTCGAGGTCAAGATCGACCGTCGCCGTGCGGCCGAGGCGGCCCAGCGGGTCCGCGAGCGGGAGCGCGACCGCCGCCGGGCCGCCGCCGTCCCGGAGACCCAGGCGGTCCCGGCACCGCCCCCGGCCCCGCCTGCCGCCCCGCCGACCGGCCGCACCTCCTCCGGCTCGGGCCTGCACCACACCCGGGCGCTGGTCGAGGCGGCGGCCGCCGCCGAGGAGTCGGAGGACTGGCACGACGGTCCGCGCGACCACTCCGGCGACCCCGAGGGCTGGGACCCGGTCCCGGTCCCGCTCCCCACCTACGTGACCGCCCCGGTCGCCCCCCGCCGCACCGGCGGCCTCGACCTCGGCGCCCCCGACACCTGGAGCGCCGGCCGCGCGGTCGTCCCACCACCCCAGCCGCAGCCGCCGCCCGCCCCCGGACAGCGGCGCCCCCCGTCCACCCCACTCTTCGACCAGTACGCGGACGAACCCGCCCCCCACCCCCGCGCCGCCAACGAATGACATGCACCCCCACCAGCGCCAAAAGCGGTGCCGGACCACCCGCCCGGACCTGATAGAGTTTCTTCTCGTTGGGGCTGTGGCGCAGTCCGGTAGCGCACCTCGTTCGCATCGAGGGGGCCAGGGGTTCGAATCCCCTCAGCTCCACCCACAGCGAGATCCCGTCCGATCACTTCGATCGGGCGGGATCTCGTGGTTTCGGGGTCTGTTGCCGCTGCCAGTCATGGGCTGCTGTCAGCGAGTGCGATGACAGCAGCTGTGGTTGCGGCCGTGCCGACGGTTTCCCATTCCAACTGCACTGCCTGGTCTCCCTCGGTCCATTGGATGACGCCAGGTGCGATTTCCACTCCGCGATGCCCGCGGACGGTGATAGGGACGGAGGCGGCGGGGGTGAAACGAGAGCCTCTGCCGAGGTCGCTGGGGGCTCCGACGATCTGGGTCAGCTGGATCCTCGAAGGGGGCATTCCTTCCCACACTTGGGTGCATCCCAGGATGTCCTTGTTGCGAGCCCCGTCGACCACGGGTGAGGCATACAGGAGGGTGTAGCCGGCAGGGATCTGCGCGGGGTGCAGGGCGTGGCGGGCGTCGAAGGAGAGCAGCGGCACGTCGTCGTCACCGTTGACGACGGTGCGGTTGCCGAGCGGGGCGTGCAGATGCGCGTCAACGGCCATGGCCATCGCTTGCGAACAAGCTGGGTTGAGCGAGCCGGCAGGCGCAGAGGTGTACTTCAGGCGCAGCGCCACTTCCCGCACGCTCTCTGCGGCGATCACTTCGAGATCCGCTCCGCAAGGGCCGTGGAACCCACCCAGAGTGAGCGTCCGGCCGTCGGCGCCTATCAGTACATGGCCGCTGTAGCCAACGTAGGTGACTGTGCGGGGGGTTGTGGCGAAACACCGCCGAGCCAGAGGAACCAGAGCACGAGCAGCACGGGAAGGACTGGGACTAGACCCGGTCCGAGGGTGCGTCGCATTCTCGTCATGCCGCTTTGATGCAGTCGGCTGCCCCGGGTTCCCGTTTGGCGCTCCTCGTCGCCCAATCGTTGCCCGTCGGTCTCACTTCCCTGGTTGGGTATTCGATTGTATTCTCTGGTTATGGCTGACACCACGATCAAGATCAATGAAGAGGCGCGGGACCGCTTTCGTGCTGTTGCCGAGGAGCGTGGTCTGAGTACGCGTGCCCTCGTGGAGGAGATAGCTGCACATCTGGTCACCCAGGGTGAGCGTGCGGAGGCGGTGGCGCGCAACGTCGCGTACGTCCGTGCCCACCTGTGTCCGGAGCTTGCCGATGCCGATATCCAGCAGGCGCGTGACCTCAAGGCTGCGCTGCGTGCGGGTGTGCTGGGGGAGGTCCGATGATCGTTCTGGATCACACGGCGGTCCGGGCGTTGCGTGAGGGTCATCGGGTCCTCTTGGCGTTCGCAGCCACATCGCCGGACGATGACGGGGATCGGGTATGCGTTCCCGCCCTGTCCCTGCTCGGAGCGGCATTGGAACCCGGTGCGCCGGCCCTTGCCGACCACATCGGTGCGCTGATCGGAGTCGACTTCGCACCCTTGGACTTCATGGCCTATGTCGCAGTGGAAGCGCTGACGGCGGTCGGCGTGCCTTGGCAATGCGCCCAAGCCGTTCACGTGGTGAAGAGCGCCGGCGCCGGTACAGACGCTGAGCAGGGCTGTGTCGTCATCAGTTCCACCCCTGAGGCGTACGACGGAACCGGTGTCATGGTTGCGGACCTGGGCAAGCTCTGAGCGGTGCCCCGAATGCTGTGTACTGGGATGACCTGGTTGAGGACTTCGCTTTCACCTCGGACGAGCAGGAGCAGATCCGTGCCGGGGTCGATCAGATGATTGCCCAGGTTCGGGCGCACCGGCTGGCAGAGGCGCGGAAGCGGCGGCATGCCACGCAGGTCTAGGTGCCAGGTGGACACTCTCGCCGCCTACCTCAAGGCTCTCGGTGGTCGGCTGAAGATCGTTGCCGAGTTCGGCGACGAGTCCTACGTACTTGGCTGAGCTGCAGGGGTAGGCGGTTGTGTCGTCGCAGGTCAGCAGCGCTCGTGAACGCCCCGCCAAACCAACAGATCCCGTCCGATCCAAGCGATCGGGCGGGATCTTGTGGTTTTGATCGAGTCAGGCGTCCGCGACCGTCGAGGTGACATGCGTGCCGATCTCGACCGTGCGGCTTACGGTGCAGAGTCGGTCGTGGGAGGTCTTGACCGCTCGGGGGAGGATCGCCCGGGCGCGGTCGCCGGGCTCACCGTCCGGGAAGGCGATGGAGAAGGTGACCGCGAGGTCGGTCATCCGGTTGCCGAG
The DNA here is from genome assembly GCF_004365705.1 of Streptomyces sp. 846.5. Lineage (NCBI taxonomy): Bacteria > Bacillati > Actinomycetota > Actinomycetes > Kitasatosporales > Streptomycetaceae > Streptomyces > Streptomyces sp. 846.5. The sequence continues at coordinate 3,432,619 of NZ_SOBN01000001.1, read as the reverse complement.
CTCGTCACTGATCTTGTTGCCGGTCACGGTGACGGTGAATCCGTCGGGTTCCGCGTGGCGGCTGGTGGCGACGTCGACGTCGGCGGCGGTGCAGCCCCCGATCGCGGCGAGCAGCAGCTCGACCGGGGTGAAGTCGGTTCCGCCGTCGGGACCGGAGCCGGTGCCGAAACTGACCGTGCCGCCGCGGGCATTGGTCGCGGTGAAGTGGCCGGTGCTGGTTCGCTCGATGGTGACGGAGCGCAGGGTGTCGTCGGTCATGACAACGAGACTAGTGCGGCCTGCGTAGTTCGCTCCGAACGCCACTGTCGTCAGTGTGCCCTTGCCGCGTAAGACACTATGTCTTACGCTGTTGTCATGGCAGACACCATCACGATTCGCAGTGACATAGAGACCGAACACGCACTGGACATCCTCACGAATGACGGAAGTTCGCGATCGGCCGCGATTCGGCGAGCCGTGCTGGAGAGCGCCATGCGGCAGGAGCGCGCCGCTGCGATGCGGCGTGCGGTTCTCAGCATGCCGTTGGGGGAGCCGGACGGAGTCAATGTTGCCGATGAGATCGCTCGAGGCCGGGGAGAAGAGCGCTGATGATCTATTTGGACTCGGCCGCCGTCGTCAAGCTCGCCCACGCCGAGTCCGAGTCGCAGGCGCTGCGCGACTGGTTGGCCGAGCGGGCGGACATCGGGTGGACCAGTTCCTCGTTGGTCGAGGTCGAGTCGTTCCGGGCGCTTGCCCGGCACGCGCCGGAGGCGGTTGCACGGCTCCACCCGGTCCTGGACCTCATCGACCTGGTGGATCTGGATCCAAGCATTCGCATTCTCGCTCAGGCACTGAGGCCGGTTACGGTTCGGAGTCTCGACGCCATCCATCTGGGCACAGCTCTGCGCATCCGTTCGCGGCTTACATCTTTCGTCACCTACGACAAGCGACTGGCGGATGCGGCGCTGGGAGCGGGGCTCGCTGTCGACATGCCGGCGTGACAGGACCTGCCTCGGGGTCAGGGGCATCGGGAAAGTCGGACACCACAGTGATCTCTCCAACGGCGAAAGCCCTGAACTACTGGGCGGGGCGGGCGGGGTGGGGCAGGTCACACTTCTGCATCGGCTGCGGGCGGAACACCGTGGTGTGGTTGACCGTTCTACCATTCGTGGACGCGGACAGGGGATCGACTCCCCGGCCCTGAACAGGCCTCGACCTCCGCCCACCACTATCTGCCCCGGCTGGCCTCCCCCGTCCAGCCGGGGCTCCCCCTTTTCGGGCCCGTGTTGCTCACCTCTGCGGCGATTCCGCTGGGGAGTTGGCGAACTCCGCGAGCGCCTCCAGGCCGGGGCGGTAGCCGTCGGTGGAGTCCACCTCGATGCAGGGGGCGTTCAGCGAGAGTCGGTTGAACCCATTGTGGGCCGCCGCGTGCACCGCCGGGTCGCCGGGTTCGGGGTCTGCGTGCGCCCGGCGCAGTGGTTCCGCCTCGCGGCGACGCAGCTTTCGGGCCAGGGCGACATCCGGGTCGACCGTGCAGTGCACGATACGGATCCGCGCCAGGCCGGCCAGGGGCTCCAGGCCGGACCGCCACACCCGGTCCTGGAACGCGGCCTCCGCCACGGTGGTCACACCTGCCCGGAGCAGCAACTCCAGGACGCCGAAGAAGGTCGGCAGCGTGCGCAGGGTCAGTGCGTCGCTCGGCCCCGGCATGAAATCCGGGGTGGCGTGCACCATCCCTTCCTTGATCTCGTCCCGGCAGACTGCCGGGCACCCCACCGTCCGGGCGAGCCGGTGCGCGAGGGTGGTCTTGCCCGCGCCGGGAGGACCGCTGACGACGATGAGCATGGGAAGCGAAGTCACCAGTACAGGTATACCCAACCCCGGTCGGTCCAGGTCCGGCTGTGGCAGAATACGATTTTGATGATAGAGAGCACGATTCCCGATCATGCGAACGATGTTGCCGCGCGTATCGCCCGGCGTTCGTTGGCCAAGCAGGAGGCGGACTACGCGAGCGAGGTCCGCCGCCTGCTCGATGCTGCCTATGAGGTCATCACCCGCTGCGGGACGGACTCCCGGCCGCGGGTCGCCGACATCGTGGCCGCCGCGGGCCTGTCGAACGACGCCTTCTACCGCCACTTCCGCTCCAAGGATGCCCTGGTCGCCGCGCTGCTGCTGCACGGCACCGAGGAGTTGGTGAGCTACACCGCCCACCTGATGGCCAAGGAGACGACGCCGGCCGGCCGGGTCCGCCGGTGGGTGGAAGCGGTGTTCTGCCAGACCCGTGAGGAGATGGCGGCGGCGACCCGCGCGCTGCTGTGGAACGGGAGCAACCTCGGCGACGGTCCCGCCTCGGCCCGCTACGCCCATGTCGCCCCGCTGGCCGCGCTGTTGCGCGAGCCCTATGCCGAACTGGGCAGCGCAGACCCGGAGATGGACGCCTCGCTGGCCACGCACGCGGTCCTGGGCAAGATTTCCGACTATGTGTTCCGACGCGTCGTGCCCAGCCAGGCCGAGCTGGATCGCATCGTCGCGTTCAGCCTGCGGGCGGGCAGCCCCGGGTAGTCCGACCCCGGGCTCAGTACGGCAGCAGGCCGCCCAGTCGGCCCTCCAGGACCATGAGCAATTCGCTGAGCCCCTCGGAGAGTTCACCCTGCCGCTGCTCGTCGATCCCGGACAGCAGGGAACGCTCGTAGGCCAGCTGCTCCGGCAGCAGCCGGTCGATCAGAGCGCGGCCCTCGTCGGTGAGGGAGAGATGGACGACGCGGCGGTCGCGGGCGTCCTGGCGGCGTTCGACCAGGCCGCGTTCGGCCAGCAGCCGGACCCGCTTGGTGACGGCGGCGCCGGAGGAGAAGGTCTCCCGGGCCAGCCGACTGGGCGTCAGATCGCGGTCGACCCGGCGCAGCGTGCCGAGCACGTCGAACTCGGAGCGGGTGAGACCGGCGTCGATGAGTGGGGCGTCGGTCGCCTGCTGGAGCAGCGCGGAGCAGCGGTTCAGCCGTCCGATGAGCGCCATCGGGGCGGTGTCGAGGCCGGGGTTCAGCTGCTGCCACTGGCGGAGTACCCCTGCGACCACGTCTTCCACGCCGCCTCCTTTCGCTCGGCTGCCGATCCTACGCGCACGCCCGGGTCGTGCCTGCTCAGGGCGCAACCGTCACCGCCGACCGGAGGACAGGGTCGAGGCGGCGGTTCAGTTCGGCCAGCACCGGGTGGCCCTGCTGCTCGGCGGCGGCGATCCGCTCCTCGGGGAGGGTCCGCTGCCGCCACTCGCCGCCTGCGGTGTCCGCTGCTTCGCGGAGCTCGACCAGGGCGTTGGTCAGCCGGTCCCTGGCCCAGCCCAGCTCGTGCCGGGTGACCTCCGGCCCCGGGTCGTCCAGCAGCCGCGCGGCCTCGGTGCGGGTGGCGGAGACCCTGGCCAGGGCCCTTTCGGCCCGGTCCGAGACCTGCCGGTCGGTGATCAGCAAGCAGGCGGCCAGCCCCACCACCGCGCCCACCGCCGTGTCCAGGGCCCGGTCCGCGATCAGCTCGTGGGCGGGCTGGACCTGGGCGAACTGGACCATCAGCAGCGACATCGGGGTGACGAACACGGTGGCCAGCCAGTAGCCGCGGGTGATGGTCGCCTCGGTGGCGAACTGGCAGGCCAGCGCCGCCAGGACCAGGGCCGCGGCGCCGAGCCCGGTCAGCGGCAGCAGGACGGCGAACAGGACCAGTCCGAGGACGTTGCCGAGGACCCGGTTGAGCGCCCGGTTCCAGCTGAGCGTGGTGTTGGCCTGGAAGACGGAGGCAGCGGTGACCACCGCCCAGTAGGGGCGGCCGACCCCCAGCTCCATGGAAGCCCAGCCGGCCAGGGCGCAGCCGACGGCCACCCGCGCACCGATCGTCAGCAGCGGCGATCCGGGGTGCAGCGCGTCCAGCAGCCTGACCCGGCCGCTGGCGCCGGGGGCGCGGCGGTGCAGGTGGCCGCCGACCGGCCGCTCGCCGGCCAGGCCCGCGAGCTTGGCAGCCTCGGCACCGCTGGGCGACAGCTCGGGGAGCGGGCCCCGGCGCCGCAGCGCGCGGGCCAAGCTCCGCAGTTGCCGGGGGTCGGCGGTGCCGGCCCCCGCGCGGATCAGCAGCAGCTCCAGCCGTCCGCGGTCCGCAGCGGCCTCGGCGGTACGGGCCGGCACCAGCAGGACGGTGCGCCAGGCCGCGGCCGCCGTTGTGGCCCGGGCGGCGGGTGCGCCCTGTGTGGCGGCCGCCTCCAGCGCGCGGGCGACCGCGTGCCGCTGGGGTCCCTGCGGACGCAGCAGCGCGGGGGCCATGCAGACCAGCCAGGCGAAGGCCCCGGCGGCCACGGTCAGTGCGAGGTGCGCGGGGACGTCGGCGAGTCGCTGGGGGACGAAGACGCAGCTGGCGGCGATGAAGGTGGGGATCAGATTGGCCGGCGGCCCGATTCGGGTGGCGTCGCACAGCATCTTGTGGACGGCCGCGAGCAGGGCCGCGACGGCGACCCGGAGCACGGTGGAGTCGGTGGCGGCGGCGGTGGTGAGCGCGACGGCGACGCTCGCGGTCATGCCGAGCACCACCCAGCCGAGGGTGCGGGCCCGGGCCGCGTACGGCAGTCCATGGGCGTAGAGGGCGCAGAGTCCGCCGGCGGAGGTGTAGAGCGCGAGATCGAGCCGTCCCAGCGTCAGCAGCAGCAGATCGGCTGCTCCCAGGGCGATCACGGCGCTGAGCGCCTGCCGGTGCCAGCCCGCCACCGCCCGGTTCAGCCGCAGCGCGCTGCGGACCGGCAGCTGTCGCACCGGCCTGGGGGTTCCCGTCTCCGTCTCTGTCGCCATGGCTTCAATATTAGCAGGTAATTTACTAGTGAAATATATGCCCATGGAACGGGCCGGCCAGGTGCTCCTGGCCGGCCCGTCCTGGTGTCAGCCGTGCAGGTGGACGATGCCGAGCTTGGTCAGCTGCCAGAGCTGGCCGGCCGCGCCGGTGTCCGGCTGCAGCTGGGTGAGCGGGTTGCCGCCGGAGTCGGTGGCGGGCCCGGCCGTGGCGACCATCGCGGTGTCCTGCGAGTCGGCGATCTTGTAGAGCCCGTTGCCGGCCGACTTCAGCACCCAGTGCTGGGCGCCGGTGCCGTTGCAGGTCCACTGCCGCAGCTGGGTCCCCGCGGCGCGGCGGCCGAGGCCGCGCCGGGGACGGCGCTCAGGGCGAGGGCCGCGAACAGACAGGAGGCGGCGAGTGCGGCGGTGCGGGGCAGGACTGATCTGGTCACGCGTGGCTCCTCTGGGTGCAGGGGACACCCCCCGGCTGGGGGCCGGGGGGTGGGGGTGCGCGGAGCGGGAGAACAGCGTCGATCAGTGTCAGATGGTAGGTACCGGCGGGTAACAAAACAAGAGCATGGCTCATATTTTGTGACGTGCAAGCGGAGTCGCCGGTTCGTCAGCGATGAGGCGTCAGTGCGTCAGCATGCGGTGCATGGTGACCGTGGGCGCCATCGCGGCCAGGGCGTCGACGCCCGGTCCCTTCGGGGCGGTGGCGGCACCGGCCTTGAGGATCGTGGTGACCTGGGCGGCCAGCGCGTCGGCCTGGGCCTGGATCGAGGCGATCGAGGCGTTGGAACGCCCGAGCGCGTCCAACTTGCGGTGGATCTCTGCCAGTTGACGCTGCGCCGAGTGGCTGAGGGTGAACGGGTTGGCCGTCGAGACGACGAACTGGTAGGCCCCGGCGAAGGTCTGGCAGTCCGTGCAGTGGTTGTTGGTCGCCCGGCTCAGGTTCTGGGCGTTGAGGTGGATGTTCTCCCCGGCCATGGTGATGATCTGGAAGGACAGCGCCACCGACCGGCACGGCGAGGCCGCGGTGCAGGCCGAGGAGGTGGCGTGGGCGTCGTTGTGGGCGGCCGCCGCGAACACCGTGCCGTACTGGTGCACGGTGAAGGAGTCGTCGAAGGCGGTCCGCTGGACCGGGTTGGCGTAGGCCAGGGCGGCGTCGTCGGCGATGGCCACGCCGTGCCCGTTGCTGGAGAAGGTGCCGGGTGCGGCGGCCTGCGCGCTCGCCGCGGTGGCGATGGCGCCCAGGCCCACGGTGGCCAGCAGGCCGAGGCGGACGGCCTTGCGGCCGGGGCCAGTACGTCGTGTCACTCTGCGGTGCTCATTGAGATTCATGCGTTCTCTCCTGACGGATGTCCTGACTGACGGATGTTCTGCGGGTAGCGACCGTGCGCAGCGGATCACTTGGTTGGCGTGGCCGGGGAGGCTGCGGCGCTGGTCGTGGCTGTTGGGGGCGGCGTCGACGGAGCGGTCGTCGACGGGGCGGCGGTGGTCGGTGCCGCGGTGGTGGGCGCTGCCGTGGTGGCCGCCGCCGTGCTCGGCGCGTGCGTGGTCGACGCGGCGGTGCTGGTCGGCGTTCCGGCCGGCTTTCCCGCCGTGGTGGTCTGCGTCGTCGCCGGAGCGGTGGTGAGGCCGGCCGCGGGCTTCGAGGCGGCCGAGGACGCGGTGCCGGAGGCCGTCGCCGAGGCCGACGGGGTGGCCCCGGGGATGACGCCTGCCCCGCTGCTCATCCCGCCGCCGGGCCGGGCCGATCCGCCGGACCCTCCTGACGTCGGCTTTCCGGACCCCTGGCCGGGGGCGGCCGGCTCGGTGGTGGGGACGCCCGGCTGCAGCACCGGCACCAGCGGCGGCTGCTGCGGCAGCGGCTTCGGGGTCGCGCCCCCGGCCCAGGCGACGCCGAGTCCGGCGACCGCGCTGACGGCGACGGCGCAGAAGGCGAGCCGTAGCCGGGGGCTCTCGCTGGTGGCCCGCAGCGCGGTGCGCAGCAGCCGTCCGCCCAGCCTGATCGAGAGATAGGCCATCCCGGCGAGCGGGCAGACCAGCATGAAGCTGCCGAGCACGCCGACCAGGCCGGCGGCGAAGTGCCCGCCGGCGAACGCCGAGGCGGTGCCGCCGAGCTGGGCCACCAGCGAGCGGGCGCCGGTCGTCAGGATCCGCGGCAGGTTCCACAGGGCGTAGCCCAGGTCGCCCAGCAGCAGCGGCACCATGGTGACGACCCAGGCGGTGACGATGATCCGGGCGGAGCGCTTGAGCCCGGCGACCTCGGGACGGACCGGCTTGCCCGGCACCATGCTGAGCAGGATCGGCTTGATCTTGCCGAACAGGTCGGGCACCCCGGCCAGGTCGCCCAGGATGTAGTAGCCGTCCAGCCGGACGGCCGGCATCAGCTGTTCCAGTACCTCGAAGTGGCCCAGGTAGACGGCGCTGAGGAAGAACTGCTGGCCGGTCAGGAAGTAGGCGCCGCCCATGCCGAGCATGAAGACGATGTTGAAGTAGACGCCGCCGAGGTCGGTCCTGATCCGCCCGCCCCGGCCGATCCGGTAGACGTCGGTGACGTCGGTGTACATCGACGGCCAGATCAGGAAGAACCCGCAGCCGATGCAGCCGGGGCGGGCGCCGCCGTAGCGGCAGGCGGAGGCGTGGCCGAACTCGTGGAACACCACCGAGGCGACGGTCAGCGCGAACACCGCCAGCAGCAGCACCGGCTGGTTGAGCACCTCCAGCACCGGGGTGATCGCGCCGTAGAAGCCGAACAGCCAGACGTCCATGAGCACCATGGACGCCAGCACCAGCACCACCATCAGCGGACGGTGCAGCCAGGCCAGCGAACGGCCGATGGTGTTGGCGCGCTTGGCGTCGAACATGACTTTGTGGCCCTTGAGGGCCAGCAGCAGATCGGACCGGGGCGCGCCGCTGACCTCGTCGTCCTCCTGCCCGAACGGGACGGTGACGCCGAGGGGTTGCAGCTTCTGCTCGACCAGGTAGGCGATGTTCTCCTCGCTCACCTCGCGTCCGTACAGCCCGCTGACCCGGTGCGCGATGCGCTCGGTGTCGCGGACGCCGTCGACGGCGCCGGCGACCAGGTGGAGCAGCCTGGAGAGCTGCACCACCTGGCCGTCCCCTCGGCGCGCGATGTACTTGGGCTCGGTGAACCCGGAGCCCTGGTACTCGCCGTGCAGGCGGAGCCCCGCGCTCAACCGCGGCACGGGGAACACGGGTACGGAGTCCGCGGCCGCGAACCGGCGCGGCTCCGCCTGCGGGTCTGTGAAATCGATGAACTCCCGGGCGTCCTCCTGGTACGGGACGCCCGGGAGGGAGGTGGCGAATCCCCCCGGGCCGGGTACCAGTGCCCCCGGCTCCACACTGACGGTCATTGCTGTGCGTGTCCTCCCCCGGCGCGGGCCGCGCCCTCCCCTGGCGCGGCCCGCGCCCCTGGTGCTGCGTACTGCGTACTGCGGGTTGTGCGGTGGTGCGTTGTGCGTCGGTGCAGGGTGCGCCGGTCGTGCCTACTGGCTGATGCTGATGCCCTGGGTGGCCTGCGACTGGGCGACCGAGTCGATCGAGCCCCAGTTGCCGGCGACGGAGGAGTTGCTCGCGGTGACGTGGGCGACGTGCTTGGTCACGTTGACCTTCTTGGTGAAGCTGAACTTCACCGTGCTCAGCGCCTCGCGGCCGGGGAGCAGCTCGGCGGACTCGGCGTCGAGCTCGTGCATGTTCATGCTCATGGCAGTGCCTTTCGTGGTGTACTGACGTGGTGGGTGGTGCTGACGGTGTGTGAGTAACCGCGGTGCTACTACTGGCTGATGCTGATGCCCTGGTCGGCGGCGGACTGGGCGACGGAGCCCAGCGACAGCCAGTTGCCGGCCGAGGACGAGTTGCTGGCCGCGACGTTGGCGACGTGCTTGGTCACGTTGGTCACCGAGACCTTGGTGAACTTGAAGGTGCTCAGGGCCTCACGGCCGGGGAGCAGCTCGGCCGACTCGTTGTCCATCTCGTGCATCTCAAGCATGGTCAATTCCCCCTAAGGAATGGACAGTTGCGGTCGGACGGGGAGGGATCCCCCCCACTCCCGTCCAACTCGGTCGGACGTCTTGTCCAACGAGATTGGACAGTAGTAGGCACGGAGGGGGCCGCGCAAGCGGTTCTGCCGCGACTTTCTGCAACGGACTGGTAACAGAGAGAAATTGCCAGGTGGGAGCGGGTGAACCGGTGACGTGGCCGGTGATCGCCGTAGAATCGGACCGTCACAGGCCGCCGAAGGGGCAGCCGACAGGAGGCGTCAGCCAGGTGTCCAACGCCCTGCAGCAGTTGATGAGGAGCCGCCTGGACCAGCAGGGCTGGTCCTACGGTGAGGCGGCCCGCAGGGGTGGCATCCCACGATCCACCGTGCACCATCTCGCCACCACCGAACGGCTGGTAAGGATGCCGCAGCCGGCCACCCTGGAGGGGCTGGCCCGGGCGCTGGACCTGCCGTTGGACACGATCCGCCGGGCCGCCGCCGAGGCCTGCGGGATCCACCTCTACGCGGGCGAGCCGGCCGGCGCCGCGGTCAGCCCCGACCCGGAGGTGGACGTGCTGATCGCCAGTCTGCAGAAGCTCTCGGTCGACGACCGCCGCCATGTGGCCGCGCTGGTCGAGTCGCTGCTCGATCGCGGTGATCACCAGCAGGCGGACAACTAACACGCCTCCTTTGCCAGTTGCGGTTCCCTGAATGCCCGGACATGACCGGATCGGGCGAATATCGGCAGTGACCCCTGCTCACCCCCGCATATGCGACTAGCGTCGTCATCCGAGAGGGGCGGGTGAGCCGCACGCTGCCCCCGGGACCAGGGGGAATTCATGCTGGTCGTTCAGGGAGGCCCCACCACCGCCGTCGTCCGGGGCAGCAGCGGCGAGTCCGTCGTCCTGCTCTCCGGCGAGCTGCCCGCGGTGCTCACCGACAGCAACCTCGACGAGGTGCTCGACCTCGCCGCGGCCGTCCTCGACGGCGAGGAGATGCTGCTGTTCCGCCGCTGCCTGGCCGCGCTGCGCCGGGGCGAGCTCACCGGCACCCGCCGGATCGAGATCGACGGCGCCGTGCTCACCGTCTACGGCTCCTGAGCCGGCAGAACACGCCGGAACGCGCCGGGACACACCGGAAACACGCCGAAGGAGGACCCTCTTACTTCGCTCTCACACGTGGCGGCGAGAATCGTCCCGTGACATCGACAGTACTTCTGGCCGAGGACGACCGGGCCATCCGCGATTCCGTCGTGCGCCTGCTGACCCTGGAGGGCTACCAGGTGACCGCGGTCGCCGACGGCATCCAGGCGTTGGCCGCGATCCACCGGGAACACCCGGATGTCATCGTGCTGGACGTGATGATGCCCGGCATCGACGGCCTCGCCGTGTGCGGGGTGCTGCGGGCCGAGAACGACCGCACGCCGATCCTGATGCTCACCGCGCGGGTCGAGACCTCCGACCGGGTCGCCGGGCTGGACGCGGGCGCCGACGACTACATGGTCAAGCCCTTCGAGGCGGACGAGCTGCTGGCCCGGCTGCGCGCGCTGCTGCGCCGGGCCACGCCGGTCCCGGTGCCGGCCGACCCCCCGTCCAGCCAGAACGTCTTCGCCACCGAGGACGTCATCGAGGTGGCCGACCTGCGGATCGACCCGACCGCCCGCCGGGTCTGGCGGCAGCGCACCGAGATCGCGCTGTCCCGGACCGAGTACGACCTGCTGGAACTGCTCGCCCGGAACGCCGGGATCGTGCTGGACCACAGCACCGTGTACGACCGGATCTGGGGCTACGACTTCGGCCCCGGCTCCAAGAACCTCGCCGTCTACATCGGCTATCTGCGCCGCAAGCTCGAACTTCCGGACGCCCCGGCGCTGATCCACACCGTCCGGGGCGTCGGCTACACCCTGCGCGAGCCGTGAAGGAGCGCGGCGCGGCCCGCTCCGCCCTCGGCAGGGCGGCCCGGCTGGCGAAGCGCCCGCTTCCGGCGGGCCTGAGAGTCCGCTTCGCCCTCGCCTTCGCCGGGGTCGCCGCCATGGTCGCGGTGCTCGTCGGCGTGCTCGGCTACGACTCCGCGGCGACGCTGATCCGGCACGACCGCGCCAGCGACTTCAGCCAGTCACTGGACACCCTGGTCACCGCCGTCCAGCAGTCGCCGCTCTACACGACCGACTTCCTGCCCTCCAACAGCGGCCACGACCGGCTGGAGGACCAGCTGACCCAGTCCGGCGACATCGGCATCCAGGTGATCGACGGCAAGGGCAAGGTGATCGAGAAGGGCGCCCCGGACCCGCTGCCGGTGGAGGCCGCCGACATCAAGCTGGCCAAGGGCAGTGTGGCCGGCAAGAACCGCAGCGCCGCGCAGAACATCGGCGGCGACCGCTACACGGTGGTCACCGTCTCGCTGGGCGGCGGCCGGGGAGCGGTCCAGCTCTCCCAGCTGCTCAGCTCCACCGACGACCTGCTGGACCTGCTGCTGGAGCGGGTCGCCCTGGTCGCCACCGCGGTGGTCATCGCGGCCGGCGCGGCCGGCTGGTGGCTCGCCGGGCGGATCACCCGCCGGCTGGTCCGGCTCACCGGCGCGGCCGAGCAGGTCGCCTCCACCGGGCAGCTCGACGTGGACGTGCCGCGCCGCGGCAGCGACGAGATCGGCCGGCTCGGCCGGGCCTTCGACGACATGCTGGGACGGCTCGCCCGGTCCAAGGACGACCAGCGCCGGCTGGTCCAGGACGCCGGGCACGAGCTGCGCACCCCGCTGACCTCGCTGCGCACCAACATCGCCGCGCTGCCCCGGCTGGACCTGCTGCCGCAGGAGTCGCGCGAGGCGCTGCTGGACGACCTGGCGACGGAGACCCGCGAGCTCAGCGTGCTGGTGAACGAACTGGTGGAGCTGGCGGCCGACCGCAGGGAGGCCGAGGAGCCGACCGAGGTCGAGCTGGACGTGCTGGCCGACCGGGTGGCCGACCTGGCCCGGCGCCGCACCGGCCGCGAGATCGTGGTCGACTCGGTGCCCGCCCCGGGCACCGGACGCCCCGGCGCGCTGCAGCGGGCGATGACCAACCTGGTCGAGAACGCCGCCAAGTTCACCCCGGACCAGTCCGAGATCAGGCTCCGGGTCCGCCCCGGGCAGGTCTCGGTGCTGGACGGCGGCCCCGGCATCGACGAGACCGACCTCGACCGGATCTTCGACCGCTTCTACCGGGCCACCAAGGCCCGCAGCCTGCCGGGCTCCGGGCTCGGCCTGTCGATCGTCCGGGAGGTCGCCGAGAGCCACGGCGGCAAGGTCTTCGCCCGCAACCGCTCCGAGGCGGAGGGCGGCGGGGCGGAGATCGGCTTCACCCTGCCCATGTGACAGAGCCGATGTGACAGGGCGGGAAACAAGCGAAGTAGCGACACGCCGACGGACAAATCGGACAAATAGCTCGGCCGCGGTTAGGTTCCCTGGTAGTTCCAGGGAGGATGTCGATGGCCGCCGCGACTGCCCCCGCGATGCCGGCGCCCCCGCGGGTGCCCACCCGCCGCGCCACCGAGCTGCTGCTCACCGTCTTTGCCGTGCTCATCGCCGTCTTCGGCTATGCGGACGTGGGCTCCGCCATCGACGGCAGGGTCCCGTCCGACACCGTGAAGTACGGGGTCGGCCTGGGCGTGCTGGCGCTGCTGGCGCACCTCGCGATCCGGCTGCGGGCGAAGTACGCCGATCCGCTGCTGCTGCCCTGCAGTGTGCTGCTGAACGGCCTCGGGCTGGTGGTGATCTACCGGCTGGACCGTGCCACCGCGACCTCCTCGGCGCCCTCGCAGCTGATGTGGACCGCCATCGGGGTGGTGCTGTTCATCGCCGTGGTGCTGTTCCTGCGGGACTACCGGGTGCTGCAGCGCTACGCCTATGTGCTGGCCTTCGGGGCCATCGTGCTCATGATCGTCCCGATCTTCCTCCCGGCCGTCTACGGCGCCAAGATCTGGATCAAGGTCGGACCGCTCTCCTTCCAGCCGGGCGAGATCGCCAAGATCGCCCTGGCGATCTTCTTCGCGGCCTACCTCGCCGTCAGCCGCGACGTCCTGGCACTGACCGGCCGGAAGATCTGGAAACTGGAGCTGCCGCGCGGCCGTGACCTGGGCCCGATCGTGGTGATCTGGCTGCTCAGCACCGCGGTGCTGTTCCTGGAGCAGGACCTGGGCACCTGCTTGATCTTCTTCGGGCTGTTCGTGGTGATGCTCTACGTCGCCACCGGACGCATCGGCTGGATCGCCGTCGGCCTGGTCATGGTCGGCGTCGCGGTCGTGCCGGTGGCGCTGTGGGAGGCGCACGTGCACAGCCGCTTCGTCGACTGGCTGCACCCGATGGCCAGCATCGACGCCGGTCAGGGCGCCAACCAGCTGGCCCAGTCGCTGTTCGCCTTCGCGGCCGGGGGCATGCTGGGGACCGGCCTCGGCCAGGGCCACTCCTACCTGATCGGCTTCGCGGTGAAGTCCGACTGGATCCTCTCGACCTTCGGCGAGGAGCTGGGCCTGGTCGGCCTGGCCGCGCTGCTGCTGGTGTACGCGGTGGTGGTGGTCCGCGGCTACCGGACCGGACGGGTGCTGCGGGACCCCTTCGGCCGACTGTTGTCGATCGGGCTGGCCACGCTGCTCGCGCTGCAGGTGTTCGTGGTCGCGGGCGGGGTCACCGACCTCATCCCGCTGACCGGTATGACCATGCCCTTCCTGGCGCAGGGCGGCTCCTCGCTGCTGACCAACTGGGTGCTGGTGGCGCTGCTGCTGAAGATGAGCGACGCAGCCCGCCGCCCCGACCAGCCGCCGGAACCGGGCGTCCTGGCGGTGCCGCCGGCGCCACGACCGGCCGGCCCGGAGCGGCAGGCCCGGCCGGCGCCGCCGGACAGCGGCGACGAGGACACCCAGGCGGTGCCCAAACCATGAGCCCCTTCGGCCGGAAGAGCCGGGCCTCCGACCAGCGGCAGCCCGCCCCCGCGTCCCAGGCCGGCGCGGTGCGCCTCTCGCTGAGCCGCACCGCCCGCCGGGCCGGTATGTTCTGCCTGCTGCTGATCCTGGTGCTGCTGGTGAACCTGACCCGGGTCCAGGTCGTCCAGGCGGGCAAGTACAACGACCACGCCGGCAACCAGCGCTCCACCATCGCCCGCTACGCCCAGCCCCGCGGCGACATCGTCGTGGCGGGCAAACCGGTCACCGGGTCGAAGCAGACCGGCGACAGCCTCTACCAGTACCGGCGGAGCTACACCGACGGCCCGCTGTACGCCCCGGTCACCGGCTTCTCCTCGCAGACCTACGGGAACACCCTGCTGGAGGGGGTCGAGGACGACATCCTCTCCGGCTCGGCGAGCTCGCTCTCCACCCGCTCCCTGCTGGACGCGATCAGCCGCACCCCGGTCCGCGGCGGCGACGTCTACACCACCATCAACGCCAAGGCGCAGCAGGCCGCACTGTCCGGGCTCGGCAGCAAGCGCGGCGCGGTCGCCGCCATCGAGCCCGCGACCGGGCGGATCCTCGCCCTGGCCAGCACCCCCTCGTACGACCCCAACGGCATCACCGGCACCGGCACCGCGGTCACCCAGAACTGGAACAGGCTCAACAACGCCGCCACCCAGCCGATGCTGAACCGGGCCCTGCGGCAGACCTACCCGCCGGGTTCGACGTTCAAGGTCGTCACCATGTCCGCCGGTCTGATGAACAACATCTACAGCGGTGTGGACGTCGCGACGGACTCGCCCAACCCCTACACGGCCAAGGACACCACCACGGCCGTCACCAACGAGAGCGCCGGTGACGCCTGCCTCAACGCGACCCTGACCTATGCGCTCCAGGTGTCCTGCAACACGGTCTTCGCCAAGCTGGGCGTGGACGTGGGCGAGACGAACATGGTCAGGATGGCCCAGGCCTACGGCTTCGACCAGAGCGCCCAGACGATCCCGGTGGGCGTGGTGCGCAGCAACTTCGACACCGGTCTGACCGGGCAGGCCTACCTGGCCCTGTCCTCGATCGGCCAGTACGACACGGCGGCCACCCCGCTGCAGATGGCCGAGGTGGTGGCGGCCGTCGCCGACAACGGCACGCTGATGAAGCCGATGCTGGTCGACAAGCTCACCCGGCACGACGGTACGACGGTGCAGACCTTCAGCCCGGCGGTCTTCGGCCGGCCGATCAGTTCGACGGTGGCGGGCGAGATCCAGCAGGCCATGGTCAATGTGGTGACCAACGGCACCGGCGGCAACGCGGCGATCCCGGGCGCCGTGGTCGGCGGTAAGACCGGCACGGCGCAGAACGGCGTCAACAACAGCGGGGTCCCCTACGCCTGGTTCATCTCCTACGCCAAGCCGAACGCCTCGGCTGCCTCCCCGGTCGCGGTGGCCGTGGTGATCGAGGACAGCAACGCCAACCGCTCCGACGTCAGCGGCGGCGGCTTGGCGGCCCCGGTCGCCAAGGCCGTCATGCAAGCAGTCCTCAACGGCTGAACCTAGGCCAGCGGCTTAGAGTGATGCCCATGCCGATGATCGCAGTGGTGGGCAGCATCAACCTCGACCTGGTGGTTCCGGTGCCGCACCACCCCGTACCGGGGGAGACCGTGCTGGGCGGGGACCTCGCCGAGCACCCCGGTGGCAAGGGGGCGAACCAGGCCGTCGCGGCGGCGCGGCTGGGGGCTCAGGTCGCCATGGTGGGCCGGGTCGGCGACGACGAGGCCGGCTCCGCGATGCGGGCCGCACTGCTGCGGGAGGGCGTGGACGTCCGCTGGGTGCTGGCCGAGCAGGGTATCAGTACGGGGCGGGCGCTGATCGCGGTGGACCGGGCCACGGGTGAGAATTCGATTATCGTCAGCCCGGGCGCGAACAGTGCTCTCGCACCGGAGCACTGCGCCGCCTCGGGAACGGTGCTCCGCGACGCCGACGTCACCCTGCTGCAGCAGGAGATCCCGGCCGCGACGGTCGAGGCGGCGGCCCGGCTGGCGGGCGGCACCGTCCTGCTGAACCCGGCCCCGGCCCGGAACACCGCGGCCGGACGGCAGTCGCTGCTGGACCTGCTGGACATGGTCGACATCCTGGTCCCCAACCGCGCCGAACTGGCCGCCCTGACCGGCCGCGACCTGCCCGACCTGCACGCCGTCGCGGACGCCGCCCGCACCCTGCGCGGCCCGTCCGCCGTGGTGGTCACCCTGGGCGCGGACGGAGCACTGCTCTGCGAAGAGGGCGCCGTCCTCCTGGTCCCCGCACTCGCGGTCACCCCGGTGGACACCACCGCAGCCGGCGACGCCTACTGCGGCGCCCTGGCCTGCGCCATCGCCGAGCGCACCCCCCTGCACGAAGCAGTACGAATCGCCAACGCCGCAGCCGCCCTGACCACCACCCGCCCCGGCGCCCAACCCTCCCTACCCACCCGCGCCGAAGTGGAGAAAATGCTCGGCCACGAGTTCTAACCCCCTGAGAGCCCGTCAGGGCTCAACAGGGGCGCGGGGAACTGCGCTGCCAACCACCCTCCAACCCGCACCCAACAACCCCGCGTTCGTTGCACCCCCCTCACACCCTGCAACGCCGCATATGCTCGTCCCACCATGCCTGCCGTCCCTCCCCGCCTGCTCCACCCCGCAATCCACCTGGCCCAACTGGTCCGCCAGGCCGCCTGGGCCGCACCGGACCAGCATGTCCTCCTGCTGCCCTCGCTGGAGAGCCCCCGCCTCCGCTACGCGCTCGCCGCGATCCTCGGCGGAGCCGTCCTCGTCCTCACCGTCACCGCCGACACCCAGCTCAACCAGCTGGTCCCCGGCAGCCTCGCCTGGGCCCTGGCCGGACTCCAGGTGCTGCCCCTGCTGCTCGCGGCCATCCGCCCCCTCGCGGCCTGGCGGATCTCCGCGATCGGGCTCACCCTCACCACCTTCGCCGAGGTCGGCCACGCCCCGACCCCCTTCTGGCCCTGGCCGGTCAGCGGCTGCATCGCCTACGTCCTGCTGCTCTTCGTCACCGCCCAGGTCTACGGCCGGGACGTCGCCGTCGGCGTCGACCTC
Source organism: Streptomyces sp. 846.5 (assembly GCF_004365705.1). Classification (NCBI taxonomy): domain Bacteria; kingdom Bacillati; phylum Actinomycetota; class Actinomycetes; order Kitasatosporales; family Streptomycetaceae; genus Streptomyces; species Streptomyces sp. 846.5. The sequence goes on along the minus strand of NZ_SOBN01000001.1, from coordinate 3,415,837 downwards.
CTCACCGCGCTCGCCGTCCTAGCCCCGGCCGTCCCGCTGGTGGCCCTCCCCCCGGTGGTCTTCGCGGTGGCGGCCGTGGTCGTCAGCCTGGTGCTGGTCCTCGGCGAGTCCATCCACTCCCGGCAGGAGGCGGAACGCCATCTGGTCGCCGCCGAGGAGCAGCGCCGCGCCGGTCTCGCCCGTCAGGCCGTCCTGGAGGAGCGCTCCCGGATCGCCCGCGAGCTGCACGATGTGGTGGCCCATCACATGTCGATGATCGCCATCCAGGCCGAGGCCGCCCCCTACAAGGAGCCCGGCCTGCCCGAGCAGACACTGCGCACCTTCACCGCCATCCGCGCGGCCTCCACCACCGCGCTCACCGAGATGCGCCGGGTCATCGGCCTGCTCCGCGAGGAGGACGAGAACGCCGAACGCGCCCCCCAGCCCGGCATCGACCGCATCCCGGAGATGGTGCGGGCCGCCCGCCAGGCCGGCATGCAGGTCGACCTCACCCTGGCCGGCGGCCCCGACCGCCCGCCAGCCGTGGTGGATGTCTCGGTGTACCGGATCGTCCAGGAGGCGCTGAGCAATGCGGGCCGGCACGCGCCGGGCGCCCGGGTCGAGGTCGAGGTGGTCCGCACCCGGGACGCCGTCCAGGTGCACATCGCCGACGACGGCCGTACCAACGGCGGCCCGGCCCCGGGCGGCAACGGCGGCCACGGCCTCACCGGCATGCGGGAGCGCGCGGCGATGCTCGGCGGCACGCTGCGCGCCGTCCCGCGCGAGCACGGCGGCTTCGAGGTGACGGCGGAACTACCCCTGGACGGGGTGCCGACGCAGCGCGGAGGAGAATCATCCGGGGACGAAGAGGACGGCTGACGGGGGAGCGGGGCATGACGGAAGCAGCGGTCAAGGTGATCAGGGTGCTCCTGGTCGACGACCAGGAGATGGTCAGGGACGGGCTCGGCGCGCTGCTCTCCTCGGCGCCCGACATCGAACTGGTGGGCGAGGCCGGTGACGGCCTGCGCGCCGTCCAACTGGCCGCCGAACTCAGCCCGGACGTCGTGGTCATGGACATCCGGATGCCCGGCATGGACGGCCTCGCCGCCACCGCCCGCATCGTCGGCCCACCGGGCCCCGACGCACCCGCAGCGGGCCCGCGGGTCCTCATCCTCACCACCTTCGACCTGGACGAGTACGTCTACGAGGCGCTCGCCCAGGGCGCCAGCGGCTTCCTGCTCAAGGACGCCCCGGCCCGCGACCTGATCAACGCGGTCCGGGTGATCGCCGCAGGCGAGGCCCTGCTCGCGCCCTCCGTCACCCGCCGCCTCATCGACGACGTCGCGCGCCGCCGCCGCTCCGGCAGCCTCCGCCCGGAGGCGATCTCCGCCCTGACCGTGCGGGAGCTCGACGTCCTGCGGCAGGTGGCCCGGGGGCTGTCCAACGGCGAGATCGCCGAGGAGCTGTTCCTCAGCGAACAGACCATCAAGACCCATGTCGGCCGCATCCTCGCCAAGCTGGAGCTGCGGGACCGCACCCAGGCCGTCGTCTTCGCGTACGAGAACGGCCTGGTGGGGATGGTCGGCGAAGGCTGACCACCCCCAGAGGACGACACGCCTTCCACTCCAGAGGTTGACGACACTCAGCCCCCGGGTCTCGTAGCGTCTTCACATGTGACGACGACTCACATGCCGCGTGCTCCACGAGGGCGCGGGGATCTGCACGAGAAGCCATTCACGCAACCGCACCCCGGGTTGCCGCAGCAGGCCGACTCCCGCCTGCCCTGGACCCTCGGCTGGCTCGTCTGCGCCGTCTGGGCCGCCGTCTTCCCCCTCGCCTCCACGCTCGGCCCGCAGCGGGCCTGGGGAGCCATGGCCGCCATCGGCTACCTCCTCGCCGCCGGCGCCTCCGCCTGGCTCCCGCGACGCCGTGCCGCCACCGTGTCGACCGCGGTGGCCCTGCTGGGCGCCATAGTCGTTCCGCTGATCCTGATGTCGATCGAGAACTGGGCGCAGTCGGAGGTGCACGTCGTCCAGAACTCCGCCGTCCAACTACTGCACACCGGCAGCCCGTACCTGCCGAACGCGCGCCGGACCATCGACTACAACCCCTACTTCCCGGCGATGACGGTCTTCGGGCTCCCCAGGGCGGTCCTCGGCAGCCACGGCTGGCTGCCCACGCTCATCGGCGACGCCAGGCTCTGGTTCCTCGCCGCGTTCCTCGGCTGCCTTGCCGCCTGCCGCCGTCTGCTCCTCCCGGGCGCCGACGACCTGTCCGCCCGCCCACCCGCCCTCGGATCCGGCTTCGTCGCCCTCGCCGCCGTCACCGCCTCACCCCTGGTCGCCCTGGTCGCCGTGACCGGCGGCGTCGACCTCCCCCTCATCGGCTGCTGCTGCCTGGGCCTCGCCCTCGCCGGCCGCGGCCACGCGGCCAGGGCCGGCCTGGTCCTCGCCCTGGCCTGCGCCGTGAAATGGACGGCCTGGCCCGCGCTCCCGGTGGCCGTCCTGCTGCTGCACCAGCTGTACGGACGCCGGGCCGCCCTCCGCTGCGCGGCGATCGGCACCGCGGTGGCCGCCGCGCTGGTCGTCCCGTCCGTCCTGATCACCCCTCAGGCGGTGCTGGAGCAGGTCGTCCGCTTCCCGATGGGCATGTCGCGGATCAGGACCCCGGCCGGCAGCCCGCTCCCGGGCCACCTCCTGGCCGGGCTCGGCCCGATGGGCCGCGCGGCCTCCTTCACCCTGCTCGCCGTCGGCTGCCTCGCCGTCGCCGCGTGGCTGCTCCGCCGCCCCCCGCGCAGCACCGTACAGGCCGCCGACCGCCTCGCCCTCGGCGTCGCCGTCGCCTTCCTGCTGGCCCCCGCAGGCCGCTTCGGCTACCTCCAACTCCCGCTGCTCCTCGTCCTCTGGCCCCGCCTGGCCACAGGCACCCGCCCCCACTGGCCCAACCTCCGCCGCCTGCCCTCGGCCCCGACCCCCAAGCACCACCTCCACGAAGCCACCACCTGGCTGACCAACGCCGCCCGGCGCCGCAGCAGCATGGGGTAACGCCGCGGCCGCCCCCAGCGCCCCACGCTTGCAACGGCACTACCCGTGCCGCGACCTCGCCCACCATCTCCCGGGCTCCGCCCGGTCGGCGTCGGGACGGGCTCGTCCGTCAGACGACCTCGGCGCACCAGCGGACGCGGCCCCGCCTCCCCCTTGCACCCCCACATCCGGAATACTTTCCTGGGAAGATGTTGTTACGCCACACGCCAGCCAACTACGCCACCCCACGACGACGAGGAGCCCCCCATGGCCGTCCGCCGACTCAACCACGCAGTGCTCTACATCCGCGACGTCCGTCGCTCCGTCGAGTTCTACACGGACGTCTTCGGCTTCGAGGTCGCGGTGGAGATCCCCGGCCGGGCCGCCTTCCTTCGGGCGCCCGGCACGCTCAACGACCACGACCTCGGCCTTTTCGCCCTCGGCAGCGAGGCCGCGGGGCCGGTCCAGGGGCAGGTCGGGCTGTACCACCTGGCCTGGGAGGTCGGCACGCTCGGCGAGCTGGCCGAGATCGGCGCCAAGCTGCAGCAGCGCGGCTCGCTGGTCGGCGCCACCGACCACGGCGTGAGCAAGTCGTTCTACGCCAAGGACCCCGACGGGGTCGAGTTCGAGGTCATGTGGCGCGTCCCGCGCGAGGGGTGGCCGACGGACGGCGGCGGCATCGAGCGCCTCGACCTCGACGCCGCCGTGGCCCGCTGGGGCGCCGACCTCGCCACCGGCGCGGCCGCCGGCTCGGCGACCTGACCCCCGGTCGGGTCAGGCGTCGGCTGTGAGTACTGCCTGCACCACGTATCCGGCGGAGTCGACGCCGGTGGTGCCGCCCTGGACCAGTGAGGCGACTGCGATGTCGCTGTTGTAGGCGGTGAACCAGCCGTTGGTGGTGGAGTTGGTCTCGGCGGTGCCGGTCTTGGCGCCGGTCGTGGACGAGAAGTTCTTCATCCGGGGGTAGGCCGTGCCGTCGGCGTCGTGTGCGGCGGCGCGCATCAGCGTCTTGAGGTAGCCGTCAGTGCGCGAGGACATCGCCTGCGATGCCGTGCTCTGCTGCTGCCCGGGCAGGATGATCGGCTGCTCGAAGCGGCCCTCGGCCACGGTCGCCGCCAGCGAGGCCACCACCAGCGGGCTCATGGTGACCTGCCCCTGGCCCATGAACTGCGCGCCCTGGTCCGGACTCTTCGCGGCCGGGACCGGAACCTTCGGGTCCGTGGTCTGCACGCCTCCACCGATGCTCCAGCTACCCAGCCCGAACACCTGGACGGCCTCGTTGTGCAGGGCCGAGGCGTCGTCCTTGGTCACCAACTGCTGGAACCCCGCCTTGATGAACGAGACGTTGCAGGAGATGGCGAAGGCCTTGGTGAGCGAGGCGTTGGGGTCGGTGTCGTTCTTGGTGTCATTTTTCCAGGTCTCGCCCCACACCGTCGCGGTCGCGTCGTACGGCGCGACGCTCGTCGGTGTCATCGACGTGTGGTCGAACAGTGCCGCCGCCGTCACGATCTTCATCGTGGACCCCGGCGCCAGCGCCGCGTTGATCGCGGTGTTGCCGTCCGAGCCGGTGTTGGCGTAGGCGATGGCGCGGATCTGTCCGTTGCTGTGGTCGATGGCGTCGACGGCGGCCGGCATTCCCTTCAGCATGCTGCCGCGCACCGCCGCCTCCGCTGCTGCCTGCAGATGCGCGTCGATGGTGGTGGTGATGCTCGCGCCCTTGGGGGCGGTGAACACCTTCGCGACGGCCACCGGGTTGCTGCTGGAGTCGACCATCTCGATGCCGCTGCCACTCTCGGCCGGGCTGCTGCCGCTCCCGCCGCCGTGCTGGGCGATGGTGGCGATGATCTCCTTCAACGACGGGTACGCGTCGCCGGTCAGCACCGTCTTCCCGTCCCGGGCCAGGACCCGAACGCTGCTCGCATCCGCGGTGACCGGCCCCGCCGCCAGCGTGTCGCCGGACTTGAGCTTTGGGTAGAGCACGCTCGGCGCCCAGTTCACCGAGGTGAGCCCGCCTGACGATTGGATCACGTCCAGCGAGCCGGGGTAGCTCCAGGTGCCGCCCTTGACCTGGGCCGTGACCGTGAAGGTCACATGGGTCTCCAGGGTCGGATCGTTGCCGGCGTCGGCGCTCGCGGGCAGCGCCGACGTCGGGGCGGCGACCGCCACGTCGCTGAAGGCGATCGCGGACAGCTTCACCCCGGTCGCGTACGCCGCCAGGGCGTCCTGCGCGCTGCCCGGGTCGGTGGTCTGGCTGGCGGCGCCGGTGTAGTGGTCCGGGCCGCTCTTCCAGCTGTCCAGGAAGGACTGCGCCCGCTTCACCGCCTCCGCGCTGCTCGGCGCCGTGGTGGCCAGCGCGGTGGAGGCCACCTTCGGGCTGCTGCTCGACGAGGCTACGTTCGCGACGGCGTGGACCACGTTGTAGGCCCCGTAGCCGCCCGCGCCGAGCAGCACCACGGCGCTGCCTATGACCGCCGACTTGGCGCCCCTGTTCATGCTGTTCCCCCGACTGGATGCAATTGCCGTTTCCCCAGCGGATCGTACGTATGCGTCGCCAGTAGCCGAGGTGTTTCCAGGGAGTAGAGAGGAAACTGTGATCAGATATCCGGCCGAAGCGGACAAAGCGCGACGGCAAACTCGTTGGACACCCTCTCCGGCCGCACCTAGCGTCCCAGTTCATGACCACCGAACCCGCCGCCAGCACCCCCGACAACCCCAAAACCCCCGCCACCCCCGACGCCCACCGCCTCGACGCCAACCGTGCGCTGTGGGACGAGCGGGTGCCGATCCACACCGCCAGCAGCTTCTACGACATTCCCGGCTTCGTCGCCGGCGCCGATCCACTGCGCTCCTTCGAGACCGCCGAGGTCGGTGATGTGACCGGGAAGTCGCTGCTGCACCTCCAGTGCCACTTCGGGCAGGACACCCTGGCCTGGGCCCGGCACGGCGCCACCGTCACCGGACTGGACTTCTCCGTGCCGGCCGTCGAGGCCGCCCGCGAACTGGCCCTGGCAGTCGGTGCGGTGGACGCCCGCTTCGTAGACGCGGACGTCTACGACGCCGTGAAGGCCCTGAACGGCGAGACCTTCGACATTGTCTACACCGGCCTCGGCGCCCTGAACTGGCTCCCGGACATCACCCGCTGGGCCGAGACCGTTGCCGCGCTGCTGGCCCCCGGCGGCTTCCTCTACCTCGCCGAGTTCCATCCGATCACGGACGTGCTCGACGAGGACGACGGACGCACCGTCGTCTCCGACTACTTCCGCCGCGAGCCGATGTGCTGGGACGAGCCCGGCACCTACGCCGACCCCACGGTCGAGACCGAGAACAACCTCTCCTACGAGTGGCGGCACGGCCTGGGCGAGATCGTCAGTGCGCTCATCGGCGCCGGACTCCGGCTGGAGTTCCTGCACGAACACGACTTCTCGCTTTTCCGGCGATTCCAGGTGTTCGAGCAGAGCACCGAGGGCATCACCGAGATCTACCGCTTCCCGGCCGGGCACCCCCGGGTCCCGCTGATGTACTCGCTGCGGGCGGCCAAGCAGGCCTGACCTGACCACCCGTCAGCGACACGTCAGCGCCGGCGACACCGTCAGATCCAGGTCGTCCACCACATCCGGGCCTGCCAGTCGGAGTAGGTGATGATCTGCGCGTCGTACAGCGGCAGGAAGTACAGGAACGTGGCCATGATCCCGACCACCAGCACCCCCGCGCCGACGCCCCCGACCAGGCGGCGGTCCCTGGAGGCCGTCGCCTTCCCGAGCATCGCGCCGATCATCATCGCCAGTGCCAGGCACAGGTAGGGCTCGAAGTCGATGGAGTAGAAGAGGAAGATCGTCCGCTGCTGCCACTGGAACCACGGCAGGTAGCCGGCGGCGATGCCGCAGCAGATCGCCGCCGCCCGCCAGTCCCTGACGAAGATCCACCGGTACAGCGCGTACACCAGCGCGAAGCAGGCCGCCCACCACAGCAGCGGGGTGCCGATCGCCAGCACCTCGCTGGAGCACTGCGCGCCGCCGCACTGGGCGGGCTTGATGCTGCCGCTCTCGTAGTAGAACGACACCGGACGCCCGTTGACCAGCCAGCTCCACGGGTTGGACATGTAGGTGTGCGGGCTGGTCAGCGTCGTGTTGAAGTGCCAGATCTCCGAGTGGTAGTGCCACAGGCTGCGCAGCGGCGCGGGCACCCAGCCCATGTCCACCTGCGGCAGGTTCTTCAGCGGGCCCCAGGAGTCGGGCGAGAGCCCGGCCCGGTGGTCGGCCCAGTGCCGGTCGTAGCCGCCGTAGGTGTTGCCGACATGGGCGTTGCTGAACAGCCAGCCGCTCCAGGACGCCAGGTAGGTGAAGAAGGCGACCACGACCATGGACACAAAGGCCGGGAAGGTGTCCCGGCGCAGCGTCGTCAGGTAGGGGTGGCGGGCGCCCGCGGTCTTGCGTGCGGCGGCGTCCCAGAGCACCGACAGCACCGCGAAGAAGGCCAGGAAGTCCAGGCCGTTCCACTTGGTGGCGCAGCACAGGCCCAGGCAGATCCCGGCCAGCAGCCGCAGCGGGCGCCAGCCGAGCCGCGCCTTGGTGGCCAGTTCATGGCTGGGCGGCGCGTCCGGGTTGTCGGCGGTGGCGCCGACCGCGTCCGCGAGCTTCGTCCGGGCCCGGTCGCGGTCGACCAGCAGCAGGCCGAACGCCGCCAGGGCCCAGAACATCACGAAGAGGTCCAGCAGTCCGGTGCGGTTCATCACGAAGTGCATGCCGTCGACGCACATCAGCAGCCCGGCGATGCAGCCCAGCAGGGTGGAGCGGAACAGTCGGCGCCCGATCCGGCAGATCATCAGCACGGACAGGCTGCCGAACAGGGCGACCATGAAGCGCCAGCCGACCGGGTGCAGCCCGAAGATCATCTCGCCGATGCCCAGCACCCACTTGCCGGCCGGCGGGTGCGCGATGAACGCGGCCCCCGTCGGCGCCGGGATGTGCTGCGGACTGGCCAGGATCGAGGCGTTGGCCGAGTCCGGCCAGTTGACCTCGAAACCGTAGTGCCAGATCGCCCAGGCGTCCTTGGCGTAGTACGTCTCGTCGAAGATGATCGCGTGCGGCGTCCCGAGATGGACGAAGGCCAGCAGACCGGCGAACAGGGTCACCGCGAGCGGACCGAGCCAGCCCGACCAGCGGCAGGCCCACGCCCACAGCCCGGACGGCAGCCGGATGCCGAGCCGCGCCAGCAGCGCCGAGGGTGCACCGACGGAGATCCCCGGGCCGTCCGGCATCGGCGGGACCAGGCGCTCGCGCAGCGTCCTGCGGTCCGGTTCGCGGTAGCCGAGCCGGGCCAGCCGCTGCTGCCAGGCGCTCTTCAGCCGGGGCGGACGGCTCTGCGTGCTGTGCAGGCCGTTCACCAGGTGCGACTCCACTTCGCCGTCGTGCCAGGACGCGTCCTCGTCCCGCTCGTTGGTCAAAGCATCCGCCCCGGCGCCGTCCGGCACTGTCCCTGTCGCCCTGTCACCACTCACCCGTGCATCGTAGGGGCGAACCCTGTCAGTGGAGCGGGCACCTCGCCAACTGCGAGTATGAAGGCGTGACAGGTCTACTCATTCTGGCTGGAACCCCCATCGGCGAGATCACCGACGCGCCGCCCAGGCTCGCCGAGGAACTCCTCGCCGCCGACGTCGTCGCCGCCGAGGACACCCGGCGGATGTGGCGGCTGGCCAATGCGCTGGGGGTGACTCCCAAGGGACGGGTGCTGTCCTACTTCGAGGGCAACGAGGTCGCCCGCACCCCCGAACTGGTCGAGGCGCTGCTCGGCGGCGCCCGGGTGCTGCTGGTGACCGACGCCGGGATGCCCTCGGTCTCCGACCCCGGCTACCGCCTGGTCGCGGCCGCCGTGGAGCAGGGGATACGGATCACCGCCGTGCCCGGCCCCTCCGCGGTGCTCACCGCGTTGGCGCTCTCCGGCCTGCCGGTGGACCGCTTCTGCTTCGAGGGCTTCCTGCCCCGCAAGGGCGGCGAGCGCGGCTCCCGGCTGCGCGACCTCGCCGTGGAGCCCCGGACCATGGTCTTCTTCGAGTCCCCGCACCGGATCGAGGACTCCCTGGTGCAGATGGCCGAGGCCTTCGGCGGCGACCGTCCGGCGGCGGTCTGCCGGGAGCTGACCAAGACCTACGAGGAGGTCAGGCGCGGCCCGCTGGCCGAGCTGGCGGTCTGGGCCGCGGACGGGGTGCGCGGCGAGATCACCGTCGTGGTGCAGGGCGCGCCCCCGGCCGACCCGTCCGCACTGGACCCGGCCGAGCTGGCCCGCAGGGTCACCGTCCGTGAGGAGGCGGGGGAGCGGCGCAAGGAGGCCATCGCCGCGGTGGCCGCGGATACCGGGGTGCCCAAGCGCGAGGTGTTCGACGCGGTGGTGGCGGCCAAGAACAAGGGCTGACCGGTCCTCGCTCCGGTCCCGGTCCGCTCAGGAAACTCGCAGGTACGGCGCCTGCGGCGTACTTTTGGCAAAGGAAAGCCAAGCTACGACCGTGAACTGGTAGCAGCCCTACCAAGAAGGCAAAACTCTCGCCCAAGAATTCATCCCGACCGAATCCAGGGGATACGGAGGGGTAATTCTTGGGGGAGAAAGACCCCAAGCGGGCGAACGCCCGTCGGGCACCGGGAGTAACGTCATGAGCGAATCCGTCGCAGACCCCGCAGCCAGTACCACGCTCCGCAGGAGCCGTGCCGCCGACGACATCGGACCGGTCACCCACGAGGCCTACGCCTTCGCCTGCATGAACTGCGGCTTCGGCTGGGAGCAGGCCTACGAGATCGGCCACCAGGTGGACCGGCAGGGTCTGATGCACACCCGCTACCGGGCCAACGGCGTTCCCGTCCCCTCGCCGCTGACCAGGCCGTCCTGCCCCGGGTGCGGCGGCGAGCACGTGCGCGTCATGCAAGCCGGACGCGTCGCCCAGACCATCGCGCACTGGCACGACCCGGCCCCGGGCCACGAGCGCCCCGCCGCGGCCGAGGACAAGGCTGGGGACGAGGCAGCCCCCGCCGCCCGGCCGCGCCGCCGGCTGCACCTCCCCTTCCACTTCCGGCTGCGCCGCGAGCACCACTCCACCCCGGAGGCCTGAGGCCTGAGCCCCGAGGCCCGTGCCGTCAGCTCGCCGTAGGCGTCGCCGACGGCACGGGGGAGCCGGAGACCGGGTTGCCGCCCCCCTGGGCCGAAGTGGACCCCGAGTACGAGGTGCTGGCGCTCGCAGCGGGTGCCGACGACGTCGACGTGGACGCCGATGCCGACGAGGAGGCGGAGGACGACGACGAGCTGCCGCACCCGCTCTGCTGCACCTTCAGCGTGATCGGCTGGTTCGGCGGGTAGGCGCTCGCCGAACCGGCCTGCGGCGACTGGCTGACGACATAGCCGTCCGTGGCGCCCGATACGCAGGTGTAGACCACGCTGACGTGGGAGAAGCCGCTGAGGTCGCTCTGCGCGTACGACAGCGCCTTCCCCACCTCGTCGTTGTAGGCGACGCAGTCGGTCTCGTAGGCCGTCAGACGCACCTGCGCGTCGGTGGCCGCCCGGCTTCCGGCGCCCGGCGACTGCGTGTACACCCCGGAGCCGCTGCTGGAGCAGTGGTAGCTCACCGAGATGGCGGAGGCGCTGAAGCCGGCGTGCTCCAACTCCTGCTTGGCGTAGTCCACGGCCTGTCCCAGCACCGAGGGCACGGACACATACGTCCCGCCGCCGTTGCCGGTCGAGCCGGCGCCGCTGCCGCTGCTCGCGGAGGCGCTGCTTGAGGCGGAGTAGGACGTGCTCGGGGAGGTCGCCGTGCCGCCCGGGAGCTGGCCCGAGGAGCCGGACGTGTTGCCCGTGTTGCCGCTGCCGCCGGACTCGGCGATCACCACGCCGACGGAGGATGCGACCAGCGCCGCCGCCGTTGCCAGCACGATCAGCCATCTGCGCTTCCGCCGGTCGGCGCCCTCCGCCCGGACCGGACCGATCTGCGTGGTGCGGCTGCCGCCCGGTGGGGGAGTGGGCCTTCCCTCGGCGGCGAAGCCGGCCGGCGCGGGCCCGAACCCGGCCGGGGCCGGGCCGAAACCCGGCGGAGGCGTGGACGGGACCGACGGAAGCGCCGAGGCGGCCTGGCCGGCCGACTGCTGGGGCAGCGTCGCTGCCGTGCCGCTCGCCGCACCCGTGCCGCTGGGCGGCGTGACCCGCTCCGTCCCGGGATGGTCATCGGTCCCGGCCGCGGCTCCCAGGGCGGCGAGCCCCACGACGCCTGCCCCTACCCCCGACTCCGGCCCCGCCGCGGGCGCCGTGGGCTCAGCGTCGCTCAGCGGCCGCTTCCCCGTCGCGTCGGTGTTCCCGCCCAGCGACTGGAGTCGGCTCGGCAGCTCCGCCTCCACCCGCGCGATCATGCCGGTCAGTTCGGCCGGGAGCCAGGTCTGCGTCGGGTCGTGGCCGGCGTCGGCCGGTTCGCTCGCCTCCAGCCGGTCCAGCAGGCCGTCCGGCGAGGGCCGGGTTGCGGCCTCCTTGGCGAGGCAGGCGGAGATCAGGCCGCGCAGCGGCCCGGGCACGCCGTCCAACCGGGGCTCGCTGTGCACCACCCGGTACAGCAGCGCCGGTGTCGCGCCCTCCCCGAAGGGTCCGGCCCCGGTCGCCGCGAAGGCCAGCACCGCGCCCAGCGAGAACACGTCCGTGGCCGGGGTCACCGCCGTCCCCTCGATCTGCTCCGGCGACATGAAACCGGGCGAGCCGACGACCATCCCGGTCCGGGTCAGCTCGGTGGCCTCGGCCGCCCGGGAGATGCCGAAGTCGATCACCCGTGGCCCGTCCGCGGCCAGCAGCACATTGGACGGCTTGAGGTCGCGGTGCACCACCCCGGCGGCGTGGATCGCCTCCAGCGCCTCGGCGAGCCCCGCCGCCAGTGCCCGCACCGAGTCCAGCGGCAGCGGTCCGTGCTCGCGCACGGCCGCGCTCAGCGAGGGGCCGGGCACGTACTCGGTGGCCAGCCAGGGCGTCGCCGCCTCCGGGTCCGCGTCCAGCACCGCCACCGTGAAGGCCCCGCTCACGGCCCTGGCCGAGGCGACCTCCCGGGCGAACCTGGCCCGGAAGTCCGGGTCGTCCGCCAGCTCGGGCCTGATCACCTTGAGTGCCACCCGCCGCCCGCCCCGCGACCTGGCCAGGTAGACCCGTCCCATACCCCCCGCACCCAGCCGCGCCAGCAGCCGGTATCCGCCCAGCTGTGGCGGATCGTCCGATTCCAGTGCCTGCACAGCTTCCCCCTCGGCGCTGTCTTCCATGGATGGAGCCCCCTCCAGGGAACACTGCCCATGACTGCTTGCCTAGACCCTTCGGCAACCGTTCGGTCACAGAAAGTAATCAGTCAGGGGCGATGTGCACCCTTCGATAGGATGACGCCCTCGGGCGGTGTCGGGTTCAGCGGTTCCGGGTCGGGCTTTCCCGCCCCCGCTGCGCTCACGCCCCGCCCGTCACATCGAGCCTGTTCTGCCCGTCCTGCCCCGTCCCGCCCTGTGCGGCATCCGCCGAGGTGCCGCTGAAGAAGGAGCATCCCAGAGATGACCCGCCAGTTGATCACCAGCGCGCTTCCCTACATCAACGGGATCAAGCACCTGGGCAACATGGTCGGATCCATGCTCCCGGCGGACGTGTACGCGCGGTACCTGCGCCAGCGGGGCCACGAGGTGCTGTACATCTGCGCCACCGACGAGCACGGCACCCCGGCCGAGCTGGCCGCCAAGGAGGCCGGGCTGCCGGTCGACACCTTCTGCGCGGAGCAGCACGACGCGCAGAAGGCGATCTACGAGGGCTTCGGCCTCTCGTTCGACCACTTCGGCCGCAGCTCCTCGCCGGAGAACCGCGAGCTCACCCAGACCATCGCGCGCCAGCTGCACGCCAACGGCTTCATCGAGGAGCGGGCGATCCGCCAGGTGTACTCCAACACCGACGGCCGCTTCCTGCCCGACCGCTACATCGTCGGCACCTGCCCGCACTGCGGCTACGACAAGGCCCGCGGCGACCAGTGCGAGAACTGCACCCGGGTGCTGGACCCCACCGACCTGATCGACCCGCGCTCGGCGATCAGCGGCAGCAGCGACCTGGAGGTGCGCGAGACCAAGCACCTGTTCCTGCTGCAGTCCAAGCTCGCCGGCGAGGTCGAGGCCTGGGTGGACGAGCACGGCAAGGACTGGCCGGTGCTCTCCTCCTCGATCGCCCGCAAGTGGCTGACCGAGGGCCTGCACGACCGCGCGATCACCCGCGACCTGGATTGGGGCGTCCCGGTCCCGGCCGACACCTGGCCCGACCTGGCGGCCGAGGGGAAGGTCTTCTACGTCTGGTTCGACGCCCCGATCGAGTACATCGGCTCGACCCGGGAGTGGGCCGACGCGGCCCCCGAGGGCGAGCAGCGGGACTGGAAGTCCTGGTGGTACCAGGCCGACGCGACGGTCAACTACACCCAGTTCATGGGCAAGGACAACGTCCCCTTCCACGCCGTGATGTTCCCCGCGACCCTGCTGGGCACCCGCGACGCCTGGAAGAAGGTCGACTACCTGAAGTCCTTCAACTGGCTGAACTACTACGGCGGCAAGTTCTCCACCAGCCAGAAGCGCGGGGTGTTCAGCGACGCCGCGCTGGAGCTGCTGCCGGCCGACTACTGGCGCTACTTCATGATGGCCAACGCCCCCGAGTCGGACGACACCAACTTCACCTGGGAGCTCTTCGCCGCCACGGTGAACAAGGACCTGGCCGACGTGCTGGGCAACTTCGTCAACCGGGTGCTGTCCTTCTCCCGCAAGCGCTTCGGCGACGAGGTCCCGGCCGGACGCGAGGCGGGCGAGGCCGAGCAGCAGCTGGGCGAGCAGATCGCCGAGCTGCTGGCCGAGTACCAGACCCAGATGGACGCCCTGCAGTTCCGCAAGGCCGCGCAGGCCCTGCGGGCGCTGTGGAGCGCCGGCAACTCCTACCTGGAGGCCAAGGCGCCCTGGCTGGAGGCCAGGACCGACCTGGACGGCGCCGCGCTGACGCTGCGCACCGCGATGAACCTGATCCACCTGTACGCGGTGGTCTCCGAGCCGTTCATCCCGTCGAGCAGCGCCGCGATGCGCGCCGCGTTCGCCCTGCCGGACGACACCCGCAGCTGGGTCTCCGCCGACGAGGCCCGGGCGCTGGCGCTGGTCCCGGCCGGGACGCCGTTCACCGTCCCGCCGGTGCTCTTCGCGAAGATCACCGAGGAGGACCTGGACGCCTACCGCACCCGCTTCGGCGGCGAGCCGGAGGCTGCCGGTCCGGGGACCGCAGACCCGGAGACCTCGGCCTGATGGCTACCCGATCGAAGAGGTCCGAGGCCGACCGCAAGGTCCCGCCGCCGCTCCCCGAGCCGCTGCGGGTCCCGGTCGCGGACTCGCACACCCACCTGGACATGCAGGACGGCACCCCGGAGGAGGGGCTGGCCAGGGCCGCCTCGGTCGGGGTGGCCACCGTGGTCCAAGTGGGCTGCGACCTGGCCGGCTCGCGCTGGGCCGCCGAGCTGGCGGGGCGTCATGCCCAGGTCCACGCCACGGTCTCGCTGCACCCCAACGAGGCGCCGCGGATCGTCCTCGGCGACCCTGACGGCTGGTCGGGACAGCGGCGCGGGCCCGGCGGGATGAAGGCCCTGGACGAGGCGCTCGCCGAGATCGATGCCCTGGCCGCGCTGCCGCAGGTCCGCGGCGTGGGCGAGACCGGTCTTGACTACTTCCGCACCGGCCCCGAGGGCGTCCAGGTGCAGCAGGAGTCCTTCCGCCGCCACATCGCGCTGGCGAAGAAGCACGGCAAGGCCCTGGTCATCCACGACCGGGACGCCCACGACGACGTACTGCGCATCCTGGCGGAGGAGGGCGCCCCGGAGCGCACCGTCTTCCACTGCTACTCGGGCGACGCGGAGATGGCCAAGGTCTGCGCCGAGGCCGGCTACTACCTGTCCTTCGCCGGACCGGTCACCTTCCCCGCCAACCACCAGCTCCGCGAGGCCCTGGCGGTGACCCCGCTGGACCGCGTCCTGGTGGAGACCGACGCCCCGTTCCTCACCCCGGCCCCGTACCGCGGCCGCCCCAACGCGCCGTACCTGATCCCGGTCACCCTCCGAGCGATGGCCGCCGTGCGTGGCCTGGACGAGGACGCCATGGCCACCGCCGTCGCCGCCAACACCGCCCGCGCCTTCGACTACTGACGGGTGACCGGTTCGCCGCTTGGTCGTTGATCCTTCAGCAAGCGAGCTGGTGCCCTGTCGGACGGCGTGAGTACTCGAGTACTCCAGTTTTTCGGGGGGCGACCCCCCGTGCCCCCACGCGGACCGTGGTGTCGGGTGCTGGCCGGTGACCGCTTCGCCTGTCGGTCGTTGATCCTTCAGCCGACGCTGCGACGCGCGGCGAATGCCCTGTCGGACGGCGTGAGGATTCGAGTGAACGGTTCTGCGGAGCAGGTGCGGCGCAAACTGCCCAAGGCGCTGGCGCTGGCCCTGCTGGTGGGCGGCACGGGTGCGTTCGTGAACCAGCAGCACCAGGCGCACCTGACCGCCGGCGGTGTGCCGCAGCGCGTGGCGCTGGACGCGGACCCGATCTCGGAGACCGAGCAGACTCCAGACATCAACGGCGCCGACCACCTGCTGCCCTCGCCGCCCGCGGCCCTCACCGTGCTCACCCCGGACGCGCCCGCCGTGCCGGCGACCCGTGCCATGCCGGTCCCCGCCCGGGCCGGCGCCGACCGGTCGTCCCGCTCGCTGAACCCGGCCCGCCCGCCGCTCTACCAGCACCGCACCCTGGTCGGCCACCTCTACCGCCGCACCCGGTCGGCCGACGACACCGTCACCTCCGACACCCCCGACACCCCTGCCACCGGCACCCACCACGGCACCGGCGACCTCAACTGGTCCGCCCTGGCCCGCTGCGAGGCCGGCGGGAACCCGCACGCGGTGGACCCCAGCGGGCGCTACGGCGGGCTCTACCAGTTCGACAGCACCACCTGGCACCGTCTCGGCGGCCACGGCCGCCCCCAGGACGCCCCCGCGGACGAGCAGACCGCCCGCGCCCGCCGGCTCTACCACCAGCGCGGCAGCTCCCCCTGGCCCGCCTGCGGCCACCGTGCCGCCGGATAGTCTTGACCCCGTGAGCACCAGCCCCGAGACACCACCCGCCGACAGCCCCACTCCCGCCACCGCGTCCACCTCGGAGCCAGGCCCCCTCCTCGGCGCCGCCGACATCCGCAGCCTCGCCGCGGCCCTGGGCGTCCGGCCGACCAAGCAGCGCGGGCAGAACTTCGTCATCGACGCCAACACGGTGCGCCGGATCGTCCGCGCCGCCGGGGTCGGGCCGAAGGATGTGGTGGTGGAGGTCGGCCCCGGCCTGGGGTCGCTCACCCTGGGCCTGCTGGAGGTCGCCGACCGGGTCACCGCCGTGGAGATCGACGCGCTGCTCGCCCAGCACCTGCCGACCACCGTCGCCGCCCGGATGCCGGACCGCGCCGACCGCTTCGAGCTGGTCCACGACGACGCGATGGCCGTCGCCGAGCTCCCGGGGCCGCCGCCGACCGCGCTGGTCGCCAACCTCCCCTACAACGTCGCCGTCCCGGTGCTGCTGCACATGCTGGAGACCTTCCCCTCGATCGAGCGCACGCTCGTCATGGTGCAGTCCGAGGTCGCCGACCGGCTCGCCGCAAGCCCCGGCAACAAGGTGTACGGGGTGCCCTCGGTCAAGGCCAACTGGTACGCCGAGGTGAAGCGCGCGGGGGCGATCGGCCGCAATGTCTTCTGGCCGGCCCCGAACGTGGACTCGGGCCTGGTCTCGCTGGTCCGCCGCGACCCCCCGGAGACCACGGCCACCCGCGAGGAGGTCTTCGCCGTCGTGGACGCCGCCTTCGCCCAGCGCCGCAAGACGCTGCGCGCCGCCCTGGCCGGCTGGGCCGGCTCGGCCGCCGCCGCCGAGCAGGCGCTGACCGCCGCCGGAATCGACTTCAGGCTGCGCGGCGAGACCCTGACGGTGGAGCAGTTCGCCAGGATCGCCGAGGCGAAGCCGGCCGCCGAGGTTGCCGCCGCGGTCGCCTCCGCTGCCGCTGCCGAGGGTGCGGCAGAATAGGCGGGTGTCCTCAACGATCACCGTCCGGGTCCCGGCCAAGGTCAACGTCCAGCTGGCCGTCGGCGGCCGCCGCCCCGACGGCTTCCACGGCCTGGCCTCCGTCTTCTTCGCCGTCGGACTCTACGACGAGGTGACGGTCACCCCCGCCGACCGGCTCACCGTCTCCGTCGCCGGGGCCGACGCCGCCGCCGTGCCCGCCGACCGCAGCAACCTCGCGGCCCGCGCGGCCGTGCTGCTCGGCGCCCGCTTCGGGATCGCCCCCCACGTCCACCTGCACATCGACAAGGGCATCCCGGTCGCCGGCGGCATGGCCGGCGGCAGCGCCGACGCCGCCGCCGCGCTGGTGGGCTGCGACGCCCTCTGGGGCACCGGCGCGGACCCCGCCGTCCTGGCGGAGCTGGCGGCCGAGCTGGGCAGCGACGTCCCGTTCAGCCTGCTCGGCGGCGTCGCCCTGGGGGAGGGACGGGGCGAGTTGCTCACCCCGGTGCCCACCGGCGGCACCTTCCACTGGGTCTTCGCGGTCGCCGACGGCGGGCTCTCCACCCCGGCCGTCTACGGCGAGTGCGACCGGCTGCGCGACCTCGACGGCGGCTCCGCCGACACCGACCTGCCCGTCCCCGCCGCCGACCCGGCCCTGCTGGCGGCCCTCCGCGCCGGCGACGCCACGGCCCTGGGCGCGGCCCTCAGCAACGACTTGCAGCCGGCGGCCCTCTCGCTGCGTCCCGCCCTCGCCGCCACCCTCCGGGCCGGCGCCGACGCCGGCGCCATCGGCACCCTCGTCTCCGGCTCCGGCCCCACCTGCGCCTTCCTCGCCAAGGACGCCCCGTCCGCCGCCGCCCTCGCCGCCACCCTCACCACCTCTGGCACCTGCCGCACCGCCCTCCCAGCCGCAGGCCCGGTCCCCGGCGCAGCGGTGCTGAGCTGACGCCGACGCCGCCGCCGACGTACAGCCGTCCAGCCTGGAGTGGGACACATGTGCGAGTTATGCTCGCTTGATTGACGACTGGTCATGTCCGCGGGCGGGGGAGAGCCATGGCGATCGAGCTACCGGGTGAGTTCGTGTGGGTGATGAACCTGTTGGGCCTGAACTGGCCGCAGGTCAACGAGGACAAGGTCCGTGAGTTCGCAGGCCATGTGCGGGACTTCGGCACCAGTATCGACACCACGCACCAGGCCGCCTCCGACACGATTCGACGCATGGCCGAGCACTACCAGGCCAACTCCTACGAGTTGCTGGTGGCCAAGTGGAGCCGGATGTCCAACTCCCACATGACCGATCTGGTCGAGGCATGCCGGGTGACCGCTCTCGCACTGGAGGTCGCGGCGGACGGCATCGTTGCCGCCAAGCTCGCGGTCATCACCGAACTCGGCATCATGGCAGCCGAGTTCGTGGCCGATCAGGCCGCCGCCGTGTTGACGTTCGGCGCTGCCGAGGCAGCGGAGGTGGTGCTGGTCGAGGCCACGAAGAAGGTCGTCAACGCGATCCTGCAGCAGGTCGAGCAGCAGATCATCGCCGAGGTCATCGAGAAGGCGGTGGCTCCGCTCGAGGGCGTCGTCGAGCGCGCTCTGGGCGGGCTGGTCTTCAAGGGGCTGGACGCCGCTCTCGGTGATCCCGAAGCGGCCTGCGGCGGGGCGGGAGACGGGTTCCGAATACACCCGCAGGCGCTCACCGACCACGCCGCGACCCTGCACGGGCACGCCGACGAGGTCGTGGGCCACGCCAACCGCTTCTCCGCCGCGACGGCCGGGATGTCCTTCTCATGAGCGACCCGATAGTCCAGGCCCTGGAGCACGCCGCCGCCCGGGTGGGCCGGACCCTGAGCAAGGACGCCAGCAAGGCGGTCAGCGACATGTACCACCAGGCCGGCCACGGCGCCGCAGAGGTGGCGAAGAACATTGCGGAGGCGGACGCCAGGCATGCGCACGAGCTGGTCACCCTCGCCGAGAAGATCGCCAAGAACGATGGCAAGACGGGGCGGGGCGCGCGCCGGCGGATCAGACAGCAGGCAGCTGCCCGTTCCAAGATCGACCAGGCTCTGGGCGGTCACCGTGACTACGATGTGGAACTGGTCGTGGACGCGAGTAAGTACCCCGAGTCCGCGCTGCACATTCAGGAAGCGCAGTCAGGGACGATCTCAAGGGGTGCCACGAGCAGCAGCGGCCGGGCGCCCAAGCCCTCCATCCTGACGATTGACACGGCCGGGGCAGACGCGAACCGGGCCGCCTCCCTTCGGGGTATAGCCACCCGGCCCCCAGAGGATCGCGACGAGTATCCCCCAGCGATGTTCAAGGAGGGGGGTGCCGGCGCGAGCGTGAAGTACATCAACGCATCGGACAATCAGGGATCGGGCTCGTCCATGGGGAGCGCCTTGCGCGGACTGCCCAAGGGGACACGCGTGAAGATCACCGTACGCTGACCTAGAGGAAGGAGCGGGGCCATGACGATCGCAGAGCAAGTCATCTCCCGTGCCCGCCGGGGTGCCTTCCGGGAGTCCCTTTCGGAGTTGCTCGGACTGGCCCGGGACCACACCTCCTCGTTCGATTGGGAAGCGGCTGCCGCCGCGATCCAGATCCTGTTCTGGGAGGACCGATTCGCTGAAGCGGCGCAGCTGGCGGAGGAACTGATCGTCAGCACCGCTCCGGCCGGGGGTGAGATCTGCGATCAGGATGTTCCCTTTGGCACGGCGTTCCTGGGTGCACAGATCCATGCGGGCGTCGAGGCCGCCCCTCGCCTGGTCCGGGTCGCCGAGTCGGTGCCGACAGGAAGAGTCCTGCAGGAGGACTTGCTGTGGACGGCTTCGTCGCTCGGCGAGCGGCCCGCGGTGGACATGCTCCCGAACGCCGGAGCCTGGGGCGGCGAAGCGAAGCCCCTGGAGGGCGTGATCGGGGCGGACCTGGTGGGACGGGAGTACCTGGAGCTCTCCGGGCGCCAGCAGCGGGTCGTTTGGCAGGCCCTGCACTCGGCCAACGACTTCCCCCGAGCACGCGACCTGTCCGAGCGCACCGGGGAGACTCCCGAGCAGCATGCCATCTGCGTGTGGATGGCAGGCTGGTATGCGACGGAAGGCGCGCTCGCCGAGGGCGAGGAGATGCTGCTGGCCGCACACCGCCGGTGGTGGCCCTACCAGGCGTGGGACGCGATCCCGGACTCGATGGTCCTGCACCCGACTCTCCGTCTGGTCTGTACCGACCGGGTGCGTGAGTACTATCTGACCCGTCCGATCGGCCCCGAAGCAGAGAAGGCACAGTGATGACCGACAACACCTCCGACGAGGCCGGTTCGGCCCTGGAGCAGCTTCTCGGCCGGGCCCGTGGACCCATGGGTCCCTCCGCGGAGCTCGACTTCGGGGTCGAGGAGGGTCCGCTCGCCGAGTTGGGCGCGATGATCTCCCGCATCAACGGGTTCTTCGTGTTCAACGCGGGGATCCAGGTGTTCCGGGTCGGCGAGGAGGGCTACGGCGCCGACCTGCTGACCTGGAACAGCGAGGACACCTGGAAGGACACCTACGACGGCCTCGCCGACGACCTGTTCTGCTTCGGTCAGGACATCTTCGGGAGGCAGTTCGCGATCGAGGGCGGTGAAGAGGTCGTTCTTTTCGACCCCGAGACGGCCCGGGTCACCCCGCTCGGCGACAGCCTGGAGGACTGGGCGGCCTGGCTGCTCTCCGACGAGGACGTGAACGGCGCCGCCTCCTTCGCCTACGCCTACCAGAAGGAGAAGGGCGCCCTGGACGCGGGCGAGCGGCTGGTCCCGCTGACCTTCTTCATCGCCGGCGGCGGCTACGACTTCGACAACTTCGTCGCCCGCGACGCGGCCCTCGCCATGCGGATCCGTGGCCCCATCGCCCAGCAGGTCCACGACCTCCCCGAGGGCGCGACGGTGCGTATCAGCGCGGGCTGACCTGGCGCGGCACCGTTCAGGGCGGCACGCGCAATCACCCTCCCGTGTGATCGCGGTGGACGGTCACACTCCGTCACTATGGCGATATGTCAGGAACTCAGCCGCTTCGCCAGGCTGCCACCGCGGACGCCGTACCCGCTCGCTCCGTACGCCCCGCTCGGATCGCTGCCGCCGTACTCGTCGGCACCACCATCGAGTTCTACGACTTCTTCATCTACGGCACCGCCGCCGCCCTGGTCTTCGGCCGGACCTTCTTCCCGGCGCTGACCCCGGTCAACGGCCTGCTGGCGGCCTTCTCGGTGTATGCGGTCGGCTTCCTGGGCCGGCCGACCGGGGCTGCCGTCTTCGGTCAGTTGGGCGACCGGGTGGGACGCAAACGGGTGCTCGTCGCCTCACTGCTGCTGATGGGCCTGTCGACCACGGCCGTCGGTCTGCTGCCCGGCTACGCGCACTGGGGAGTCTGGTCGCCCGTCGCCCTCACCGTGCTGCGGTTCCTCCAAGGAGTGGGCCTCGGCGGCGAGTTCGGCGGTGCGGCGCTGCTCGCGGTCGAGCACGCCGGGGAGGGGCGGCGCGGACGGCTGGCCGGGTTCGTCCAGCTCGGACCGTCGGTCGGGTTCGCCCTGGCCACCGGACTGTTCTGGCTGCTGTCGGCGCTGCTGCCGGAGGACCGGTTCCAGGCATGGGGATGGCGGCTGCCGTTCCTCGCGTCCATCGTGCTGGTCGGCTTCGGCCTGGTGGTGCGGCTGGGGGTGCAGGAGACCCCGGCCTTCCTGGCGGACGCCCCGGTACGGGCCAGGGCCACCCCGCTGCGGGAACTGCTGAACCGTCACCTCCGCCCGCTGCTGCTCGGCGCGGGCACCGTGATGGCCGGGTCGGTCCTGTTCTACACCGCCACCACCTGGTGCCTGGCCCGCGCCACCACCGACCTGCACCTGCCCCGGACCCGGATGCTGGGCCTGCTGCTGATCGCCAATGTCTTCCTGGCCGCAGCGACCTACACCTCCGCCCGGCTCTCCGACCGCTGGGGCCGCCGCCGCATGATCCTGGTCGGCACCGTGACCGGGCTGCTCTGGTCACCCCTGCTCGTCCCCCTGCTGGACACCACCCGCACCCCGCTGATGCTGGCCGGACTGACCGGAGCCCTGATCGCCCTGGGCCTGAGCCTCGGCCCGGTCCCGACCCTGCTGTCCGAACTGTTCCCCACGGCGGTCCGCTGCTCCGGCGCCTCCCTCGCCTACAACCTCGGCGGCCTCGTCGGCGGCGCCGTAGCCCCGCTGATTGCCACCCGCATCGCCGCGACCTTCGGGGGCCCAGCCGTCGGCGGCTACCTCGCGGCCGTCTGCATCGTGTCGGCGCTCTGCGCCGCCGCTCTCCCGGAGACCCGGGGGCTGGCGCTCACGGAGCCCCTCCCCGAGCCGGCCTGAGTCGAACCACGACCGTGCGGGACGATGGCTCAGCGGACGGCGGCCTCCTCGCCGAATACTTCGTCCTCGTTGGTGGCTCTGAGTGCCCGGCGGAACCACTGGTGGAGTGTGTCGAGGTCGCCGCAGTCGGTGATCCGCTGGCGTCCGCCGTCCGACAGCGGGACGTCCCGCAGGGTGAGCACCTCCAGGACAGCCTCCGCCCGTTCCTCGGCACGGCCTTCCTCGCGTCCTTCCTCGCGTCCTTCCTCGCGGATGCGCTGGGAGGTCTGGGAGCGGAAGAATGCGGTGTCCACGGTCATCAGGTCCCTCCAGAGGTCGGCGGCGGGGGCGGTGCCGAGGCCGAGTTCGGTCAGTTCGGCGAAGATCTGGGCGGTGTCCTCGTCGATGGTCTTCAGTGCGGTGGCCAGTGCCTTCAGTATGGCAGCGGCATTGGGGTCCTTTCCATGCGTGATGACGGAGAAGGTGGCCAGGGGGATGTCGGTGGCGGCGAGGGCCGGGTCGGTGATCGCTGGGACGTTGTGCGGTCCCAGGACGAGCGGGCGCATGGTGAGGGTGTCCCAGCCGGCGACGCCGATGACCACGGGTTCGGCGGCCCATTGGGCGGTGGCGCGGTCCTGGCAGGTGACCAGGAGCACAGGGGCCAGGCGGTACTTCGCGTAGAGGTGGGCCAGGTAGTAGGCCCAGTTGCCGGGCTTGTCCGGGTCCTTCTTGCCCTGGGCCTCGACGGCCAGCAGGTAGCTGGTGCCGCTGGCGGTGTCGATCTGCAGCAGGCTGTCGACCCGCCGCTCCAGGGGTTTGATCTCGGTGAGGTCGGTGGGCAGCAGGGAGACCGCGACCGGCTCCGGGAACGGGATGCCGAGCGCAGCGAAGGTACGGGCGAAGATCCCGGGGTCTTCCGCGAAGATCCGGTGCATCGCCTCATGGGAGGAACTGACCATGGTCCGGACGCTACGACGTGACCGGCCCGCCCCGTACGCATACGACCTGGCCTCACCCGAACGGGTGCCCCCCGGCCCCGGACCACTGCCTCTCGTGCCACATCGTCCGTCCGCCGGTGACACTGATCAGCGGGCGTCCCGCGCCGACTAGGCTGGAGGGGTCGCAGACGCGTCCGTCCGCGCAGACCCCAGCCCCGCAGGAGCGCAGCACCCGTGGCAGTCAATCTCGTAACCGTCGAAAATGTCGTCAAGGTCTACGGCACCCGTGCCGTCCTCGACGGTGTGTCCATCGGCGTCAGCGAAGGCGACCGTATCGGCGTCGTCGGCCGCAACGGCGACGGCAAGACCACCCTCACCCGGATCATGGCCAAGCTGGAGGAGGCCGACAGCGGCCGGGTCACCCACGTCGGCGGCCTGCGCGTCGGCGCGCTCACCCAGAGCGACTCGCTCGACCCCGCGGCCACCATCCGCCACGAGGTCATCGGCGACATGGACGACCACCAGTGGGCCGGGAACGCCAAGATCCGCGACGTCCTCACCGGACTCTTCGGCGGCCTGGACCTCCCCGGCTTCGCCCAGGGCCTGGACACGGTCATCGGCCCGCTGTCCGGCGGCGAGCGCCGCCGGATCGCGCTCGCCAAGCTGCTCATCGCCGAGCCCGACCTGCTGGTCCTGGACGAGCCCACCAACCACCTCGACGTCGAGGGCATCGCCTGGCTCGCCGGCCACCTGCGGGTACGCCGCTCCGCGCTGGTCGTGGTCACCCACGACCGCTGGTTCCTGGACCAGGTCTGCACCCGGATGTGGGACGTCCAGGACGGCACCGTCCACGAGTACGAGGGCGGCTACTCCGACTACGTCTTCGCGCGCGCCGAGCGCCAGCGTATCGCCGCCACCGAGGAGACCAAGCGGCAGAACCTGGTCCGCAAGGAGCTCGCCTGGCTGCGCCGCGGCGCCCCGGCCCGTACCTCCAAGCCCCGCTTCCGGGTCGAGGCGGCGAACGAACTGATCGCGGACGTGCCCGAGCCGCGCGACCGCGCCGAGCTGATGAAGTTCGCCAACTCGCGGCTGGGCAAGACGGTGTTCGAGCTCAAGGACGTCACCGTTCAGGCCGGCCCCAAGGTGCTGCTGGAGCACCTCACCTGGAACCTCGGCCCCGGCGACCGCATCGGCGTGCTCGGCGTCAACGGCGCAGGCAAGACCTCGCTGATGCGCACCATGCAGGCGGCCTGGGCCAGCGACGGCGACGTCCAGCCGGTGGGCGGCCGGGTCATCGTCGGAAAGACCGTCAAACTGGCCTACCTCTCGCAGGAGGTCGCCGAACTCCCGGCGACGCTGCGGGTCCTGGAGGCGGTCGAGCAGATCCGCGGCCGGGTGGACCTGGGCAAGGGACGCGAGATGTCGGCCGGCCAGCTCTGCGAGACCTTCGGCTTCGGCAAGGAGAAGCAGTGGACGCCGGTCGGCGACCTCTCCGGCGGCGAGCGCCGCCGGCTGCAGCTGCTGCGCCTGCTGATGGACGAGCCCAACGTCCTGTTCATGGACGAGCCCACCAACGACCTCGACATCGAGACCCTCAGCCAGCTGGAGGACCTCCTCGACGGCTGGCCCGGCTCGCTGGTCATCGTCAGCCACGACCGCTACTTCATCGAGCGGACGACGGATCAGGTCTTCGCCCTGCTCGGCGACCGAGCCCTGCGGATGCTGCCCAAGGGCATCGACGAGTACCTGGACCGCCGGCACTCGATGGAGGCCGCGAGCGCCGCGTCCGTGTCCTCGTCCTCGTCCTCGGGCGCCGTCTCGGTGGCGGCTCCGAAGAAGACCGGCGACACCCGCACCGCGAAGAAGGAGCTCCAGCGCCTGGAGCGGCAGATCCAGAAGCTCGACAAGGAGGAGGCCAAACTGCACGCGCAGATGGCCGAGCACGCAGCCGACTTCGGCAGGGTCGCCGAGCTGGACTCCAAGCTCCGCGCCCTGAAGGAAGAGCGGGACGAGCTGGAACTCGAGTGGCTGGAGCTCGCCGAGGACGTCTGACGGAGCCGTGGGCGACGGGCTGTGGCTGACATCATGGGGACAATTTCGTGTACCCAGGAACCGACCCGGACATGAGAGACGTCAGAGCTGTGCGGTAACTTTGTCATCGATCAGATTGGCATGACGGGTACATGGAGGGGGACCATGGCAGCGCCGGACCTGGCAACCGAGCTCAACACTCTCACCACCTTCCGCGATCGGGTGGACGCACTGCTCACCTCGCTGACCGCCAGCCCTGCATCGAGCACGTCGATGGGCCGTCAGCAGTTCGACATGAACAGCCTGGGGACGACCGTCTTCACCAGTGACGGGAAGATGGGATTCGACGAGGTGATCGACCTCTTCTCGACCTACAGCACGGTGCAGGAGCAGCTGCAGAAGCTCTCCCAGACGCTGACCGACCAGATCAACGCGATGAGCATCACCGTGCAGATCTCGCAGGTGGGCTACAACAACGTCGAGGCCAGCCAGGTGGACACGCTCTGGCAGATCCAGCAGCAGACCGCGGCCAACGTCCCGCCGCCCGGCCAGACCAACCTGACCGTGCAGCAGCAGATCGACAACGCCAACCAGCAGGACGACCGGCCGCCGCACCCGCATCCGCAGTCGAGCACTGCGACGACGCCGAGCAGCAACGCCAGTGTTCCTGGCGGTACCAGTGACACAGGCAGCACGGGCAACACGAACAACCGAGGGCTGTAGGTCCAGGGGGAACGGGGAGTTAGGGCATGCGACTAGACGCAGGCGGCGGCGACTCGTGGGCCGCGACCACCAATTTTGAGCAGTTCACGCACGCTGACCTGATCAAGATGATGGCGGGCAGCAACCCGCAGACCGTCACCAAGGTCGGCACCACGCTGGCGGCCGCCAGCACCCACATGCAGAGCCTGGCCGACGACCTGGCGACACACATCAACGGGCTGGTGTGGGACGGCGAGGCGGGCGACGCCTTCAAGACCTGGGCCCGCCAGGTCGTCTCGGCGACGGACACCCTCGCCATCTTCGCCAACAACACCGCGGTGGCCATAAACATGGCGGGCGAGACCCTCAGCAGCACCCAGGTGCCGCCGATCCCGGCAGCCGACCAGGCGACCGTCAATGCGTACAAGAGCCAGTTCGGCGCCCAGACGTACATCGGTACGGACGGCGAGGCCAAGGTCGCCAAGCCGCTGCTCTCGACGAACCCGGTGCTCAGCGGCAGCAACGCAAGCTCCGCCATCACCCACCTGGTCACCCAGGAGACCGCCTACCAGGCCCAGACCCGCCTGGACGCGGCGCACCAGGAAGCCATCGGCCAGATGGAGAAGCTGGGCGGCGCGTACGTCGGTGCGAAGTCGACGCTGACGGTCAGTACGATCCCGACCTTCCCGCCGACGCCGGCGGCGCTGATGCCGCCGCCGGGGAGTGGATACCAGGCGAGCAGCAGCAACCTCGGCGGGGTCAATTCAGGCTCCAGCAGGACTGGCGTCACCGGCGGCGTGGCGACCACTGTCAGCGGTACCAAGAGCACCCGCAAAACCACCTCGGGCTCTACCTCCGAAGGCGGTTCTGGCGCTAGCACGATCGAGCCTGTGACGTCTCCCGGGTCCAGCTCGGGCTCTGGGACCAGCGGCTCCTCCAGCGGCGGTTCGACGACTCTTCAAGGAGTCACGGACCCCAACACTCCGTCAAGTTCCGGCGGCTCCACAGGCGGCAGCTCTGGCAATTCCGGTGGATCGGGTGGCGGGACCAGCACCGTCACGCCGATTGCCGTCGGAGGCGGCGGCGGAGGTGGCGCGAACGGTGGAAGCCAGGGCTCCAGCGGATCGAATTCCGGCGGGCTGGGTTCTGGAACCACGGAGAACCCCGGTTCTGGCATCTCGGGTGGCAGTAGCGGTGGCCGAACGGGAGGCGTGACTGGGGAGCCCGAGCCCGGGATCCACGGTGGTATGCCCGCCGCAGCCGGTGTACGTACCAACAGTCGCCTGAGCTCAGGTGTCATCGGTGCGAAGGGGGAGGGCGCTGGTGCCTCGGCTTTCGGCCGCGGCCGCATCGGCGGTGCTGGTGTCGAGGGCGCGGCGACCGGCGGAATCGGTGGAGCAGCGTCTGTGGCTGAGAGCGCAGGCTCCAGCACGGCACGGTCCGGACTTGGCAGCGCCGCCGGCGAAGGAGCAGCAGCGGCCGCAGCGGGTGAGGGCGGCGGTAGCGGCATGATGCCGATGGGCGCCGGCGGTATGGGCGGTGCCGCTGGGAGTGGCAACGGGCGCAAGCGTAAGCGCGCGGCCTACCTCACGGAGGACGAGGAAACCTGGACGCAGGACGTGCAGGCCAACCCGACAGTGATCCAGTAGGTTCTTGAACGGATGATCAAGCGCGAGGGCAAGGAGAGCACAGTGGCACGGTCCGGCGGACGAATGGTGCCTCCTGCCATCGCAGCGTTCTGTGCGGTGGCCGCGCTGCTTATGGGCAGCGCGGCGCCGGCGCAGGCTGCGAGCCTTGACGTCCGAGCCAAGGAGTGGTGGCTCACGAGCATGCACGCGACCGATCAGATGTGGCCGGTCTCGACAGGCAAGGGCATCACCGTTGCGTTGATCGACAGTGGCGTGAATGCAAGCCATCCGGACCTGGTGGGTCAAGTCCTGCCGGGCCAGAATTTCTCCGGGCTGTCCGGTGGTGCCATCACGGATGTGGATAAGGACAGTCACGGTACGGCTATGGCCAGCCTGATCGCTGGCACGGGGAAGGGGCTTAGCGGCCAGGGCATGTACGGACTGGCCCCAGGCGTGAAGATTCTTCCGCTGCGGGTTGTCGGAAAAGGGGACAATGAGGCGGCTTACTCCGCGAATTACTCTCCACAGTTGACCAACGCCATCAGGGCCGCTGCGGATAGTAATGCCCAGATCATCAGCCTCTCTCAAGGGCAGATGGAGGACGTGGCCAGTGTTCGCAGTGCTGTGAACTATGCGCTTGGCAAGGGCAAGTTGGTTGTCGCTGCTGTTGGCAACTGGGCCAAAGTAGGCAATCCAGTCAACTATCCGGCTGGCTATCCTGGGGTGGCGGCGGTTGGCTCCATCAATGAGAAGAGCCAGGTTGCCTCGTATTCCGAGTACGGCTCTCAGGTGGATTTCACTGCCCCCGGCGACAACATGGTTAACGTGTGCAACGGTCCCAGCGGCTACTGCTCCTCCAGCGGTACCAGCGATGCCGCTGCAATCTTCTCTGCCTCCGCTGCCCTCCTTTGGTCCGCCCATCCGTCCTGGACCGCGAACCAAGTGCTCCTGGTCCTCAAGAACACGGCCAGCCAGGGCGACAAGCCCGGTGTCCAGGACCCGTATTACGGCTACGGCATCATCCGTCCCCGGATCGCCCTCACCAGCCCCGGTGACCCCGGCCCGGCCAACGTCAACCCGCTGACCTCGCAGGCCACGGACGGCAGTTCCGCTACCCCGAGCGCGAGCGCCGCCGCGCCCGTCGCCTCGGGTACCCCCGCTGCGAGCGCACCGGCCGCACCGCAGGCGGCCGCGAAGAAGTCCAGCAGCACCGGACTGTTCATCGGCATCAGTGCGGGCATCGTGGTCGTCCTCGGTGCAGTCGCTGCTTTCATCTTCACGCGGCGCCGCAACAACAAGCGCCCGGGCCCCCCACCGCCGCCCTCCGCCCCGTCCAACCCGTACGGCCACATCCCCGATCCGTATCGGCAGTAACGACCCGCGGCTGCTCCCGCTGACTGTTCGACACCTGCAGTGAGCCAACCCTTGTCGCTGGGCTGGGCTCACTCGTTGGGGTGAAGAGAAGGCGAATCGGCCTATCACTCTCCGTTGCTTTCTATCCTTCTTGGTGACGGAATGTCACGGCAAGAGGGGGTTGTCATGGAGGGCATCAAAGGCGCTGGGCTGGTGGTTCGGCCCGGGGTGTTGGAGGAGGAGGCGCGGGCGCTCAACTCGGCGGCGTTCCGGGTCGAGTCGGCGGTACGGGGTCGGCTCGGGGAGGTTGCGGCGGCGGGGGGTGCCCTTGCGGGGTGGCGGACGGGGGCTGCGTTGGAGGAGTGGGCGGCGGCCTGGGCGGCTCGGCTGGCTGCGCTGGTGGCGGGGTTGGACGGGCATGGCGAGCGATTGCGGGCCACGGCGCGGAACTACCGGGAGGCTGACGCGGCGGTGCGGGACGTGTTCTCGATGCGGGCGGTGCTGCCGTGAGCCCGGGGCCACGGCAGGTGGCCTCGGTGCCGGTCGGGGCCATGGTCGCTGCGGGCAGCGCCTGTGACGCGTTGTCGAGGGAGTTCGCCGAGCAGGCCGCCGTGGTGACCGGGGCCCGCTGCGCCACCGGGGAGGCGTGGCAGGGGCAGGCGGCCCTACGGGCCGGGCTTGCCGTCGACGCCGACCGGTTGCGGCTGATCGCGGCGGGGGAGCAGATGCAGGGGCTGGCCATGCTGCTGGCTCAGTACGCGGAGGAGTTACGGGAGGCGAGCGGCGCGGTGGGTGCCGTGCTCGATGACGGTCACCCTGCGGGCGCACCTGCTCTCGTGGCCGCAATGGCGCGGGCGACGGAGGTCGACGAGCGCTGTGCGGCCGAGCTGCTGCGCTCGGCCGCGCAGGCCCGTGACGGCAGCGCGCTGGATCTGCACGTTGCTGCCGCGCAACTCGCCTCCGCGACCGCCCTGGTGGCCGGTGCGCTGCCTCCGAGCGGTAGCACGCCCACCCAGGTCCGCGACTGGTGGCAGCAACTGAGCCGCGACGAGCGGGAGATGATCATCGCTGATGCGTCCGAGCTCATCGGCGGTCTGGATGGTGTCCCGTGCACGGACCGGGACCGCGCCAACCGCGTCCTGCTCGACTGCCTCATCGACACGGACGGGGACGTCTCCCGCCGCGATGCTCTGACCGCCGTCAGGGAGCGGCTGCGGCGGCAGGAGGGTCTGTTCCCGCCTGCGCTGCTGCTTGCGATCGGCACTGAGGGCCAGGGGCGCGCCGTGCTCGCCTTCGGCGATCCGGACCGGGCCGCTGACGTCGCCGTGTATGTCCCCGGAATGGGGACAACTCTGGCCGACGTCGCAGGGAAGGACGGGGTTCGTGCGCTGGCCGTCCACGACGCCGCAGCGGTGCTGGCTCCCTGCTCGCGGCCGGTCGCCGCCGTTGTCTGGCTCGGGTACGACCCTCCGTCCGGATTGCCGGAAGGTGCGTCGACCGCCCGGGCCGTGGCCGGGGCAGCCGGGTACGGACGCTTTCTGGCGGGGCTGCGCGCCACCGCTCGGGGCGCTCCGCCACATCTCACCGCGATCGGTCACAGCTATGGCTCGCTGCTGGTCGGCAAGGCCGCCCAGCGGCCCGGCGGGATCGCCGCCGACGAGATCGTCCTGCTCGGCAGCCCGGGGACGGGGGCGGTCCGCGCGGAGCAGCTCGGTGTGCCGCCGGGCCATGTCTGGGTCGCGGCGGCCCCTGGCGACCCGGTCACCGAGCGGCTTCCGGCTCCGTCGCGGCTGCTGGCTTCCCTGCTCGCAGGACACGCCCCGGGGGCGCTGCTCCCCGTCCAACTCCGGGCCGAGAGCCATGCCCAGGGCTGGTTCGGCACCCGACCCGCCGCCCCTGCCTTCGGGGCCCGGCTGCTCCCGGCCGAGGACGGCCCCGACGGCGCCCCGCACTCCCACTACCTCGACCCCGGAAGTCCCACCCTGGCGGCCCTCGCCGCCGTGATCACCAGGCCGTCGCGGTGACTGCGGACCCGCGCGGGAGTGGATTTTGATGCTGGGGCGGTGACCAGGTATTGTCTTCCTCGTTCGCCCCTATAGCTCAGTCGGTAGAGCGTCTCCATGGTAAGGAGAAGGTCTGCGGTTCGATTCCGCATGGGGGCTCCAGCAGAACCGAAGGCCCCCCGCCGCTGGCGGGGGGCCTTCGACGTTCTGGGCGACGAAAGCGCAGGTGACGCACGCTCACATGCCGGGCACCACGAGGTCGTAGCGGCCGGTGGGGACGGATTTCACCAGGTCGCCGTTGGGGCGGTCGTTGCCCTCGACGCGGGATCTGGCCCGGGTCGTCGACGAGCCGTTGCGTCGGTGACGGCGGCCGAGCCGCTGTTCGCGCAGGGCGTCCGGGGCGTCCACGTACCAGAGCTGGTCCAGCAGGGCGGCGGCGTCGCACCAGCCGGGCTGGTCCAGCCCGAGGTAGTTGCCCTCGGTGATGACCAGCCGGACGCCGGGGGCGATGACGTGCCGGGCCGCGACCGGCTCGTGCAGCAGGCGGTCGTAGTCGGGGGCGTAGACGTCGTGGTCGGCCGCCTCCGCGCCGGTGCCGACGCGGTGCAGCAGCGCCAGGTAGCCCTGGACGTCGAAGCTCGGCGCGGAGCCCTTGCGGTCGGCCAGGCCGAGCCGTTCCAGCTGGGCGTGGGACAGGTGGAAGCCGTCCAGCGGCAGCAGCGCCGCCGTTCCGGGGCCCAGCCTGTCGTCCACGCCCCGGAGCAGCGCGGCCGCGAGCGTGGACTTGCCGGCCCCCGGCGGCCCGCACAGGCCGAGGAGCCGCCGGCCCGGCCGGTCGAGCAGACGGACGGCCTCGTCGACGAGGTGCTGGGGTGCGGAGTGCATAACACCAGTTTGCCTGCACCTGTCCAGGGGCTTCCGCCGCGCGGCATGCTGGCGGTACGTGTACGGCATGGGTTGTGATGGTGCGTCACACCGAATGCGTCACCTCTAGGGGGAATCGTGGGAGTGCGGCTCGTGGTCGTCGACGACCACAGACTGCTGGCGGAGGCACTGGCGACCGCACTGCAGCTGAGGGGGCACCGGATCCTCGCGGTGGGCACCCCGGTGGGTGCGGCGGCGGAGCTGGTGCTGCACCGGCGCCCGGAGGTGTGCCTGCTGGGGGTCGCGCACCCGGAGGATGCGGCGTCGTTCGACGCGGTGCGCCGGATCCGGCGCGAGCGTCCCGAGGTGGGCATCGTGGTGATGGGAGGCGTGGCGAGCCTGGGCGGGGTGGCTGCCGCCTTCGGAGCCGGCGCGGCCGGGTACGTCCGGCAGGACGAGCGGATCGAGGTGGTGGAGCGCGCATTGACCAGGGTCAGGGCGGGGGAGGCCGCGGTGGCTCCGGAGCTGCTGCAGGCGGCGTTCCAGCATCTGCTGCGTCCGTCGGCCGAGCCGGACGACGAGGCGCTGCGGCTGCTGCGGCTGCTGACCCGGCGCGAGGTGCAGGTGCTGATGCGGATCGCCGAGGGGGAGGACACCAAGGAGATCGCGGTGGGTATGTCCATCGCCCCCAGCACCGCGCGGACGCATGTGCAGCGGGTGCTGATGAAGCTCGGCGCCCGGACCCGGCTGGAGGCGGCGGCCGTGGCGGCCCGTACCGGACTGCTGGAACGCGTCGCGCAGGACGAGTGACGCAGGACGAGTGACGCCGGCAAGCGAGTTTGAAGGTCATAGTTCGCTTGGGCTGTTGACTCATGATGTGTTGTGTTTGAATATGTTGGTAAGGGGTGTCCGTCGTAGTGTGAAAAATGGAGCGAGTAGTGAAGAAGACCAGCACTCGGATGGCCGACGGCCGCGAGTTGATCTACTACGACTCCCGTGACGACACGGTCCGCGACAACCCTGACCTGCGGCCGCTCGACGCCACCGCCACCTCCTCGGAGATCCGCTACGACCCGCTGCTCGACGAGTGGGTCGTCATCGCCTCGCACAGGCAGGGACGGATCTACCACCCGCCGGCGGACGAGTGTCCGCTCTGCCCCTCCCGGGACGGACGGCTCAGCGAGATCCCTGCGCCCGACTACGACGTCGTGGTCTTCGAGAACCGCTTCCCCTCGCTCACCACGTCGGCCGTCGGCGCTCCCGACACCGTCACCGGCACGCTGCCGCACCACGCCCGCCCCGGCAACGGCCGCTGCGAGGTGGTCTGCTTCACCTCCGACCACGACTCCTCCTTCGCCGACCTCACCCCCGCCCAGGTCGGCCTGGTCCTGGAGGCCTGGACCGACCGGACCGCCGAACTGTCCGCGATCCCCGGCGTCGAGCAGGTGTTCTGCTTCGAGAACCGCGGCGAGGAGATCGGCGTCACCCTCGGCCACCCGCACGGCCAGATCTACGCCTACCCCTTCGTCACCCCGCGCACCGAGCGCATGCTCGCCAGCGCCGCCGCCCACCGCAGGCGCACCGGACGCAACCTCTTCGACGACCTGCTCGCCGCCGAGCGCGCCGAGGGCGACCGGGTCGTCGTCGCCGGGGAGCACTGGACCGCGTTCGTCCCCTACGCCGCGCACTGGCCCTACGAGGTGCACCTCTACCCCAACCGCAGGGTCGGCGACCTGCTCGCCCTCAACGACGCCGAGCGGGCCGAGTTCTGCACCGTCTACCTCGACCTGCTGCGCCGCTTCGACCTGCTGTTCGACGCGGATGGTACGGGGACCAACAAGACGCCCTACATCGCCGCCTGGCACCAGGCCCCGGTCCGCTCCGGCCTGCCCGGCACAGGCGGAGAACTGGCACTTCACATGGAGCTCTTCACGATCCGTCGTACGGTGGGCAAGCTCAAGTTCCTGGCCGGCTCCGAATCCGGCATGGACGTGTTCATCAACGACGTGTCGCCCGAGACGGCGGCGAAGCGCCTACGAGAGGTCTCCTCATGACCCCCCAGTCCGCGAAGTATCTCGTCACCGGCGGCGCCGGCTACGTCGGCGGCGTCGTCGCCGCGCACCTGCTGGAGGCCGGCCACCAGGTCGTCGTGCTGGACGACCTCTCCACCGGGCACCGCGTCTCGGTCCCGGCAGGCGCTGAGTTCGTCCAGGGCCGGATCCAGGACGCATCGGACGTCCTCGACAGCTCCTTCGACGGCGTGCTGCACTTCGCTGCCAGCTCCCAGGTCGGCGAATCGGTCGCGGACCCGGAGAAGTACTGGCGCAACAACGTCGCCGGCTCGCTGGAGCTGCTCAGCGCCATGCGCAAGGCCGACGTCCGCCGCCTGGT
This sequence comes from Streptomyces sp. 846.5, assembly GCF_004365705.1. Taxonomy (NCBI): domain Bacteria; kingdom Bacillati; phylum Actinomycetota; class Actinomycetes; order Kitasatosporales; family Streptomycetaceae; genus Streptomyces; species Streptomyces sp. 846.5. The sequence continues at coordinate 3,381,528 of NZ_SOBN01000001.1, read as the reverse complement.
CTTCTCCTCCACCGCCGCCGTCTACGGCGAGCCCGAGGTCAGCCCGATCGAGGAGACCGCGCGCACCGCGCCGACCAACCCCTACGGCGCCACCAAACTCGCCGTCGATCACATGATCACCAGCGAGGCGAACGCCCACGGCCTGGCCGCGGTCTCGCTGCGCTACTTCAACGTCGCCGGCGCCTACGGCGTCCAGGGCGAGCGCCACGACCCGGAGTCGCACCTGATCCCGCTGGTCATCCAGGCCGCCCTGGGCAAGCGCCCGCACATCGCCGTGTACGGCGACGACTACCCCACCCCCGACGGCACCTGCATCCGCGACTACATCCACGTCGCCGACCTCGCCGACGCGCACCTGCTCGCCCTCGCCGCGGCCGAGTCCGGACAGCACCTGATCTGCAACCTCGGCAACGGCAGCGGCTTCTCGGTCCGCGAGGTCGTCGAGTCGGTGCGCCGGGTCACCGGCCGCGAGATCAAGGCTGTGACGGCCGAGCGCCGCCCCGGCGACCCCGCCGCGCTGGTCGCCTCCGCCGCCCGGGCCCGCACCCTGCTCGGCTGGAACCCCCGCCGCACCGACCTCGACGCGATCGTCGCCGACGCGTGGAACTTCGCCCTCGCACTGGAACAGGAGTAAGCAGTGACCGATCAGGACGGGACCGGCCCGGTCAGCAGCGGTACAGACAGGGCCGTGCACGAGGCTGTCACCAAGGGGTACGAGTCCGTGTACGGGACCGCCCCGCAGGTGGTCTGGCAGGCCCCCGGGCGGGTCAACGTCATCGGTGAGCACACCGACTACAACGACGGCTTCATGCTCCCTATAGCCCTGCCGCACGCCACCCGCCTCGCCGCCTCGCTGCGCGGGGACGGCGTGCTGCGGCTGCACAGCGCCCAGTCCCCGGACAGTTCCGGGATCACCGAGCTGGCCCTGTCCGACCTGGTCCCCGGCTCCGTGCCGGGCTGGGCGGCCTACCCCGCCGGGGTGGTCTGGGCGCTGCGCGACGCCGGGCACGACGTCCCCGGGGCCGACCTGTACTTCGACAGCGACGTCCCGGTCGGCGCCGGTCTCTCCTCCTCGGCCGCCCTGGAGTGCGCCGTCGCCGCCGCCTACAACGACCTCTGCGGCCTCGGACTGACGCCCACCCAGCTCGCGCTGCTCAGCCAGCACGCCGAGAACGTGTTCGTCGGCGTGCCCTGCGGCATCCTGGACCAGCTCGCCTCCAGCTGCTGCGCGGAGGGCGCCGCCCTCTTCGTCGACGTCCGCAGCATCGACCCGGCCGAGGGCAGGACCCGCCAGGTCCCGCTCGACCTGGCCGGGGCCGGCCTGGTGCTGCTGGTCATCGACACCCAGGTCAAGCACGCCCACGCGGACGGCGCCTACGCCGAACGCCGCAGGGGCTGCGAGAAGGCGGCGGCGATCCTGGGCCTGCCCGCCCTGCGCGACCTCCCCTACGCCGACCTGGACGCCGCCCTGGAGCGGCTGCCGGACGACGGCCTGCGCGCCCTGGTCCGGCACATCGTCACCGAGGACGCCCGGGTCGAGCAGGTCACCGCACTGCTGGACGCCGGTGAGCTGCGGGCCATCGGCCCGCTGCTCACCGAGGGGCACGCGTCGATGCGCGACGACTACCGGATCTCCTGCGCCGAGACGGACCTTGCGGTCGACACCGCGGTCGCGACCGGTGCGCTGGGCGCGCGGATGACCGGCGGCGGCTTCGGCGGCTCCATCATCGCCCTCGTCGAGAAGGCGGGTGCGGAAGCCGTCGCAGCAGCGGTGACCAGCGCGTTCGCCGCGCAGGGGTGGATCGAGCCGCGGGCCTTCACCGCCGTTCCCTCGGCGGGGGCGAGGCGGTTGCAGTAGCCCGATGCGGGCTGGTGGTGGCCCGGCCGCGCAGTTCCTCGCGCCCCTGGAGCTGTCAGGGGCCTACGGAACTGCGCAAACAACCACGACGACGTTGCGCGATCTCGCTACCCTGAAGCAACATTCGGCTGGGGGGCCGGACTGAAGCAGGATCAGGGGGCAGCAGTGGCGCGTATCCGGGTCCTGGTCGCGGACGGGCACCGCATCTTCGCCGAGGCGCTCGCCACAGCGCTCGCAGCGGAACCGGACGTGGACGTCTCCGCGGCCGGCAGCGCGCAGGCCGCAGAGCGGGCGCTGGACCGTGCCGACGCGGAGAACCGGCCCTTCCAGGTGCTGCTCGTGGACGCGGACCTCAATCCCGGCGCCGCCGCGCCGCCACCGGCGGTGGGCCAGCCCCGGCTGCCCGAGGCCCGGCGCACCCTCGCGCCCCCGCAGCGCGCCCCCGTGGTGCACCTGCCGGCCCAGCGCAAGGCCGGCTACAGCACGCCCCCCGCAGGAGTGAATCCCGGCGCCCGCATCCCGGCACCCCGCACCGGCGGCACGGGCACCGGCGGTACGGGCGCCGCCAACGGCAACTCCGCCCCGGTACCGTCCGCCGGTGCGGCCCCCACCGGCGCCCCCGTCCCGGCCGGGGACGGAATCAGCTTCGCCGCCCGCGCCCGCGCCGGGCACCCCGCACTCCAGGTCATCGTCCTCGCCGTCGACGACGACCCCCGCCGCGTGGTCCAGGCCCTCCAGGCGGGGGCCGGCGCCTGGGTCGCCAAGGAGAGCTCGCTGGGGCGGCTGATGGCCGTCATCAAGGGCGTCATGCGGGACGAGACGCACATCCCGCCGCTGCTGCTCACCGGTGTCATCAGGGAGCTGACGGCGGCCCGCCGCGACCGCACCGAGAGCGAGCGCCTGGTCGAGTCGCTCACCCCGCGCGAGAAGCAGGTGCTCCGCTGCATGGTCGCCGGCCTGGGCCGCCAGGCCGTCGCCGACCGGCTCTTCCTCTCCCCGCACACGGTGCGCACCCACATGCAGAACGTCCTCGGCAAACTCGGCGTCCACAGCACACTCGCCGCTGTGGCGTTGGCCCGCCGCGCGGGGGTCGGTCCGGCGGACTAGTGCAGTTGGGTGGGGGTCTGCAACTGGCTCAGTTGCACTATCTAGGGGCGCGGGGAACTGCGCGACAAGCCACAGCGGAGTCGCACCCCCGCTCCAGCACTGCCATGCACACGGCTAGGACCGACACCACGAAGATCGCTGCCAGGTGCTCCGCCCCCGCCAGATTGGGGTACAGCACCTCCTCCAGCACCATCGCCGCAACCGTCACGCCCCCCGTCACCCACGCCCGGTGCCGCCAGGCGACGGCGACCGCCAGGGCGACCACCGCCGCCGAGGGCCCGGTGTCGCGGACCCACGCGTCCTCCCAGGGCAGCCCGAACAGCGCCGAGGGCCCCTGCCGGACCGCCTGGCGGGCGTACAGCGTCCCGGCGAGCGTGCCCGCGTAGGCGACCAGCAGGGTGCTGCGCCAGCCCAGCGTGAGCTCGGCGATCCCGAAGACGACGAAGACCTGCGCCGCCGCCCCCCAGACCGGCAGGTTCGGCGCCGGGACGAAGAGCGACAGCGGCGTCCGCGCCAGCGACTGCCACAGCGGCAGCTCCGCCCGCACCACGCCCACCCGCTCCACCAGCGCCGCCCCGCCCGCGGCATGCTGCAGCAGCTGGAAGCCCAGCACCGCCGCCGTGGCGGCGAAGGTCATCCGCAGCGCCGCCAGCCGCTCCCGCGCCAGGCTCTCGCGTACAGCCAGGTACAACCCGCTCCACTCGGCGAGCAGCGCCGAGCGGAGGGTCACCTGCAGCTGAGAGTCCCTCATCCCATAAAAATAGGACATAACTAGCCCATTGGCTGCTTTGTGCCCGGTTTCGTCGTGTTTCCTGCGCCCTGCGAGCCGCTGTCGGCGCCCTCGTCGCCGTTGCTGTCACCCGTGCTGTCACCCGTGCGGTCCAGGGCACTGCTGTGCCGCCGCTTGAACAGGCTCGGCAGGCTCGGCGCGGTGATGAAGCCCTCGGCCCGCGCCGAGGCGAGGCTGATCCTGGGCAGGTCGCTGCTGCGCGCGAACAGCAGGTAGCGGGGCTCCCAGATGGGCCGGTACTTGGCGTTCGCCCGGTAGAGGGACTCGATCTGCCACCAGCGCGAGAAGAACATCAGCACCGAGCGCCACATCCGCAGCACCGGCCCGGCCCCCAGCTTGGAGCCGCGCTCGAAGACGGCCCGGAACATGGCGAAGTTCAGCGACACCCGTTTGATGCCGACACTGTCGGCCTGTCCGATCAGCTCGATGACCATGAACTCCAGCAGCCCGTTGTCGGAGTCCCGGTCGCGCCGCATCAGGTCCAGCGAAAGGCCCTCGCGCCCCCAGGGCACGAAGCTCAGCAGGGCCCGCAGCTCACCCTGCCCGTCGTGGCACTCGACCATCACGCACTGGCCGTCGTCGGGGTCGCCGAGGCGGCCCAGCGCCATCGAGAAGCCGCGCTCGGTCTGGCCGTCGCGCCAGGTGTCGGCGCGCTCCAACAGGGTCTGCATCTCGTCGTCGGGGATGTCCGCGTGGCGGCGCACCCGTACGGTGTATCCGGCCCGGCCGACCTTCTTGTGCGCCTGGCGCACACCGCGCATCGCGCGCCCCTCCAGGGTGAACTCGTCCACCTCGACGATGGCCTCGTCGCCCAGCTCCAGGGCGTTCAGGCCGTGCCGGGAGTAGACGGTGCCGCCCTCCTCGCTGGCGCCCATCACGGCCGGCACCCAGGCGTGTTCGCGGGCCTGGTCCAGCCAGCGGTCGATCGCCCCGGGCCAGGCCTCCACATCGCCGATCGGATCGCCCGAGGCCAGCGAGACCCCGCCGACCACGCGATAGGCCACCGCGGCCTTCCCTGAGGGGGAGAACAGCACGGACTTGTCGCGGCGCAGCGCGAAGTAGCCCAGCGAGTCGCGCTCCCCGTGCCGGTCCAGCAGCTCCCGCAGCCGCATCTCGTCGTCGGGGCACAGGTACTCCTTGCCCTTGGGGGAGCGGAACAGCGCGTACAGCACCAGCAGGAAGATCAGTGCGCTCATCGCGTTGATGGCGATGTCCACCCAGTGCGGGATGACGATGTTGCGGTAGCCGGTTCCGGACGGGGCCAGGGTGTAGACCCGCATGGCGGCGTACTGGATCCGGTGCCACAGGTACGACCCGTCCACCTCGTCGGTCAGGGTCACCAGCAGCGTGCCGATCAGCACGCCGACCGCGCCGCCGCCGATCAGGGCGGCCAGTGCCAGCCTGGGGTTGCTGCGGTCGCCCTTGGCGTGGAACTCCCTGCGGCCCACCAGCAGGGCCGTGAACATCAGCAGGGTGACGGTGGCCGAGGTCCAGTTGAACCAGTGCTCCCTGACCTCCGGGTAGATCAGCAGCAGCAGCGCCATCAGGACCACGTAGAGGCCGACGACGACCACGTTGAAGATCCAGGCCGCGCGTTTGCGGCGGCGCATCATCATGGCCAGGAACAGCGCCAGGGCGCCCGAGGTGAACCCGGCGGTGATCATGTACGGGGTGAAGAAGTCACCGCTGTTGTGCCGGGTGACCTGGCTGTGGAACGGGGCTGAGACGGCTCCGAGGAAGTTGAGTACCGCGGCGGCCCGCAGGTACCAGACCGCGAACCCGGCGGCGCGAGGACGCCAGACCGCGAGGCGGTTCGGTGCAGTTTCGGAGGACACGTCCCTCCCCATCCTTTATAGGCTATTCCTCATAGTTGCATAACATTTCTGCAACATCGTCGCCCGTAACGCCGAGAGCCCGCCCCCCGAACGGCGGGGGCGGGCTCTGGCCAGGGTCTGACGACAGCGGTTCTCACCTCGGGGTCAGCGGCGGCGCAGCACCTTCTCGAAGACTCCGGCGATCACCGCATGCCCGGTCGGATTGGCGTGGATGTCCTGGTACTGGGTGCACTCCCAGGTCCAGGCGCAGATCCGGGCCACGTTCAGCGGCACCGTGCCGAACACCGGGAGGGTCGCCTGGTCGGTGAAGTCGTCCGTGGCGAACGCCTTGGAGACGTCGGCCAGCTTGAAGCCGCTGTACCGCAGCCCCCGGTCGATCACTCCGTTCAGGGTGTCCGACAGCACCGTGGACTGCTTGGCCTCGGCCTGCCCGGTGGCACCGGTCAGCCACACCGCCAGGAACGGGTCGTAGTAGTTCATCCCCGCGTACTGCGGCGCCCGCCACCCCTGGCCGCCCGCCCGGCGCAGGCCCGAGGCGATGTACGGCAGCTGCGTGGCGACGGTGGCGATGCCCTTGACGGTGCAGGCCTGGTCGATGCCGGTCGCGCCGAGGCAGCCGTCCACGTCGTTGGCGCCGATGTCCAGCGTCACGTACTTCACCTGGCCGCGGTGCGCCCGCAGGAACGCCTCGGCCGCGCCGAGCTGCGAGGTCGCCCCCGGGTAGCTGCAGATGCCGCCGAGGATCATCGTCTCGGTGGTCTCGCCGCTGCAGCCCAGCTTGATGTGGACGAGCGACGGGTCGTGCTGCCTGAGCCGGGTGTACAGCTGGTCCGTGTAGGACACGTCGGTGTTGGTGCGGACGTTCGGCTGGTAGCCGGCCGCCAGGGAGTCCCCGAGTGAGACGTAGTAGTGCGGCTGCGGATGGTAGCCGCCCTGGTCCTGCGCGACGGCGGTGCCGCTCAGCGCCGCCGTGGCGAGGGCCGCGGCCGCGAGGACGCCGAAGGCGCGGCGCAGCCGGGAAGTGCTGGGCATAGGTGGAGCCCCCCTTGTGTGCGGAGCCGCGACGGTGCGGCCCCTGATCCCAGGGAGTATCCCAACTCGCGGGTAGCTTGTGGCAATACCCGTGCACCGACCAGTGGCCGCGCCCCCTCGAACCAGGAGTCGGGGAGGCGCAGCCACCGGTCGGTGCGGTACGGGAACTGACCGGGTGTCAGCTCGCCGGGCTCCAGTAGTCGCCGGCCATCACGAGGTAGACCAGCATCTTGATGGTCTCGCCGTAGTACGCGTCGCCGAACGGGTTGGTCCCGAGCTGCTTCCAGATCGCGTCGGTCCAGCCCTGGTCACCGGAGGCCATCGCCGCCGGACCGACCGAGTCGCCGGCCTCCTCGGCCTGGGTGTCGCCGGAGACGTTGCCGTTGGCGCAGTTCAGCTTCACATGCGGCTGGACCTTGGCCGGGTTGCCGCCGGACAGCGACTTCAGGCAGGCCGACTCCAGCTTGGCCGTTTTGTACGCGGTCGCCGCCGTGGTCGAGCCGTTCACCAGGGCGTCGGTGCCCAGGTGCCAGGGGACCCGGATGGAGTTGTAGCCGACGATGTTGTCGGGCTGGCTCTCCTGGTAGTCGGCCGGGGCCGGCTTGGGGCTGGTCCCGTTGGCGCCGACCACGAAGTCCGACAGCAGGCCCGAGCTCGCCGAGTACTTGGCGGTGAACTCGTTGATGACCGCCTCGGTGCGGGTGACGACCTTGCTCCAGTCGTGCGCGGTGTCGTACGCGGCGAACGCCCGCAGGTGGTCCAGCATCATGTCGGACGGCCGGGTGTCGGTGCTGGGGCCGTCGTCCTCGCACTTCAGGTGGCCGTCCGAGGCCACGTCATGGGCGTAGATGCTGGCCAGCCAGGCCTTGGCGTCGGCGGTGTAGCCGCCCCACTGCTTGTCGGCCAGGATCAGGCCGTAGCCCACGTCCAGGTCGCCGTCGGTGGCGGAGTCGGGGGTGCTGGTGTCGGTGTACTTGCAGGTCTTGCCGTCGAGCTGCCACTCCATCAGGCCGTCGGCGTCCTTGTGGTCCTTGACCAACTGCCACAGGCCGTTGAACTCGGTCTGCGCGCTGCTGTCGTAACCGGCCATCAGCGGCACGATGTTCATGCCGTAGCCCTGCGCCTCGGAGACGGTGCCGTTGTTGGGGGCGTCGCCGTCGCCCTTGGTGGAGACGTAGTACTCGTTCGAGGCACAGCCCTTGACCAGGTAGGTGCTCTTCCAGGAGTCGTACTGCTTCTCCACCGCCGCGTCCCGGGTGGACTGCGAGGCCGAGGGCATCACGCCGACCTTGTAGGTGACGTGGGTGGGGAACGGCCTCGCGGGTGCGGTGGCGGCCGAGGCACTGGCCCCGCCGGTGGCGGCGAGACCGAGGCTGATACAGCCGGCCGCCGCCGCGGCGGCGACCATCTTCCGGATGGGGGAGCGCAACTGACGAACCATCGGGTGGTTCTCCTTCGTGGGGGAAGGGTGCTGGCTTCTTAAGTTAGGAAAGCTTCCTAACTCGATTTCGGCAAGAATGGCCCCGTTGCCGGTACGCAGTCAAGAGTGCGGGGGAGTTCCGCCCGGCGTTCTACTCGGGAAGGTTGTCGAACGGGGCCACCAGCTGCCGCAGCAGGCCGGCCAGTTCCCCGCGCTGAGCTGTGGAAAGCTCCGCCAGCAGGGCGCGCTCGTACGCCAGCAGTCCGGCCAGCGCCTCGTCCGCGAGATCGCGGCCGGCCTCGGTCAGCCGCACCAGCACCCCGCGCCGGTCGCCCGGGTCGGGCAGCCGCTGGACCAGCCCCTTCACCGCGAGCCGGTCGATCCGGTTGGTCATCGTCCCGGAGGTGACCAGAGTCTGCGTCAGCAACTGCCCGGGGGAGAGCTGGTACGGGGAGCCGGCCCGGCGCAGCGCGGTGAGGACGTCGAACTCCCACGGCTCCAGGCTGTGCTCGGCGAAGGCGGTGCGCCTGGCCCGGTCGAGGTGGCGGGCGAGCCTGCTGATCCGGCTCAGCACTTCGAGCGGTTCCACGTCGAGGTCCGGGCGCTCTCGGCGCCACGCAGCGACCAGCCGGTCGACCTCGTCCTCCATGGTTGATCAGTGTAGTGGGCGGTGTGTCGACATGAAGTCTCTTGACATCAAGAAAAGGTATCGGTCAGACTGAAGTATCTTGATGTCAAGATATATGGAGACGGAGACCTCGCCGATGACCGACACCACCTGGGATCCCGCCCAGTACCTCCGCCACGCCGACCACCGCAGCCGGCCCTTCCACGACCTCGTCGACCGCATCCCCGGCACCCCGTCGAACATCGTCGACCTCGGCTGCGGCCCGGGGAACACCACGGTCACCCTCCCCGACCGCTGGCCCGACGCCGCCCTCACCGGCATCGACAGCTCACTGCAGATGATCGAGAAGGCCCAGGCGGACCACCCCGAGATCGCCTTCCGCGTCGGCGACATCACCAGCTGGAAGCCGGAGCAGGACGGCAACCCCGACCTGATTCTCTCCAACGCCGCCCTGCAGTGGGTCCCCGGCCACGCCGACCTGTTCCCCGACTGGGTCCACGCATCGCCCGCCGGCGGCATCATCGCCTTCCAGGTCCCCGGCAACTTCGGCGCACCCAGCCACACCCTGCTCGCGGAACTCCGCACCAGTGCCCGCTGGAACGGACGCCTCGCCGCGGCTGAACAACCCGCCGTCCTGGAACCCGTCGACTACCTCGCCCGCCTCAGCGTCCTGGGCTGCGCCGTCGACACCTGGGAGACCACCTACTACCAGACCCTGCACGGCGCCCACCCCGTCCTCGACTGGATGCTCGGCACCGGCCTACGCCCCGCCCTCGCCGCCCTCACCGACCCGGACGAACGCACCGACTTCCTCGCCGAGTACAGCACCCTCCTCGACCGGGCCTACCCCACCACCCGCTACGGCACGGTCCTCCCGTACCGGCGCATCTTCGTCATCGCCACCAAGAAGTGAGGACCGTGCAGCCGTGATCATCGCCATCGACCACGTCCAGCTCGCAGCACCGCCCGGCAGCGAGGACGCGCTGCGCCGCTACTACGCCGGGATCCTCGGCCTGGAGGAGATCCCCAAGCCGCCGGTACTCGCCGCCCGGGGCGGCTGCTGGTTCCGGACACCCGGCGGCGTCCAACTCCACCTCGGCGTGGAAACCCCCTTCGTGCCCGCCCGCAAGGCCCACCCCGCCCTCCGCGTCCAGGGCATCCACGCCTACGCCGAGCACATCGCCGCCCTCGGCGCACCCGTCACCTGGGACCACGACCTCCCCGGCCACCACCGCTTCTACTCCAGCGACCCGGTCGGCAACCGCATCGAGTTCCTGGAACCCGCACAGGCTGGCTAGTTCTTCTAGTTCTTGCGCCGACCCACCAGCTGAGGCCGCCGCTCCATCCCCTCCAGGCCGTGCCAGGCCAGATTCACCAGATGCGCGACCACTTCGGCCTTCTTCGGCTTCCGCACATCCAGCCACCACTGACCCGTCAGCGCCACCATCCCTACCAGCATCTGCGCGTACATCGGCGCCAGCTTCGCGTCATAACCCCGCGACTTGAACTCATGGCCCAGGATGTCCTCGACCTGCGTCGCGATGTCATTGATCAACGACGCGAACGTCCCCGTCGACTGCGCCACCGGGGAATCGCGCACCAGTATCCGGAACCCGTCCGTCGACGTCTCGATGTAGTCCAGCAGCGCGAACGCCGCCTCCTCGCACAGCTCACGCGGATGGCCACCCGTCAGCGAACCGGTGACCATGTCCAGCAGCAACTGCATCTCACGGTCCACCACAACCGCGTACAGCCCCTCCTTGCCGCCGAAGTGCTCGTACACCACCGGCTTGGACACCCCGGCCTTCGCCGCGATCTCCTCCACCGACGTCGCCTCGTAACCACGCTCCGCGAACAGGGCGCGGCCCACGTCCAGCAGCTGCTCCCGCCGCTGCTTCCCGCTCATCCGAACCCTGGCGGCCCGCGCCGCCGGCGCCTTCCTGGTACGCGCTGCCCCCCGGCCGGCGCGCACGGGCACAGCTGGATCCCCTGCCCCGTCCGACCCACTGCTGCTCTCGTTCACAGGACCATCATGCCGCGCGCCGGGCCTCGATCCGCTCGGGGCTGGGCCAGCGGACGTCCCGCGCCCATCCGGCCAGTTCGAACCAGCGGATCAGCCGCGCCGAGGAGTCCACCTGCCCGCGCAGCACCCCGTGCCGCGCCGAGGTCGGGTCTGCGTGGTGCAGGTTGTGCCAGGACTCGCCGCAGGACAGCACCGCCAGCCACGCCACGTTCCCGGAACGGTCCCGCGACTTGAACGGGTGCTTGCCCATCGCATGGCAGATGGAGTTGATCGACCAGGTCACATGGTGCAGCAGCGCGACGCGGACCAGGGAACCCCAGAAGAACGCCGTCAGCGCGCCCTCCCAGGACCACGACCACAGGCCGCCCACCAGCGGCGGAAGTAGGATCGAGGTGAGCGTGAAGAAGGCGAACTGGCGGGAGATCCAGGAGATGTCCCGGTCCTTCACCAGATCCGGGGCGTAGGTCTGCTGCGGGGTCTGCTCCTCGTCGAACAGCCACCCCATGTGCGCCCACCACAGGCCCTTCAGCAGCGCCGGGACGGACTCGCCGTAGCGCCAGGGGGAGTGCGGGTCGCCGTCCTTGTCGGAGAACTTGTGGTGCTTGCGGTGGTCCGCCACCCAGCGCACGATCGGCCCTTCGATGGCCAGACTGCCGGCCACGGCCATGGCGATCTTCAGGGCGCGGGTGGCCTTGAACGAGCCGTGCGTGAAGAAGCGGTGGAAGCCGACGGTGATCCCGTGACAGGCGGTGAAGTACATCACCACCATGATCACGACATCGTGCCAGCCGAGCCCCCACCCCCAGGCGAACGGGACTGCCGCCAGCACCGAGAGGAACGGCACCGCGATGAACGAGGCCAGCGCGAACCGCTCCGCCGCCCCCTGCTTCTCCCCGCCCCGGGTGGCCGAGATCATGCTCGCCGGTCGTTGTCGTGACGGTTGCTGTTCCTCTTGCTCAGCCAGTACGGCTGCCGCCGCATCGGCGACGGTCTCCTCGGCGGGCTGGATCGTCATAGCGGCTACCTCATGGCTGGTTCAGGGATGCGGAGACGGAAACCGAAAGTCGACCGTTCCTACGGTTGCGTAACTTACGGCATCGTAGGTTGATTGCCCCCGCATACGCACTCCCAACCGCGCCGGGCGTGGCGGGGACCCGCGTGGCGGGGAGTGGGGGAGGCGGAACGCCGCCGCTGGTTTACGGCAGCCGTGGGTGGCTTACATGGCGGGTTCGTTGCCGCCCTACCGCACGCCGTCCACCGACAAGTCGATATTCGTAAACCGGGTTCCCGATCATGGCGAGAATCGCTCGAACGTGTGATCCGAACGAGTTTTCCTGCGGGTCTCCGGCCGGCGAGGCGAGGCTCTGGCCATGGACGACGAACAGGGCCTGCGCGTGCAGGTGGTCGCACTGCGGCGTGCTGGGATGAGCCGCCGTCAGATCAGGGACGAGCTCAAGATCTGGAACAACGACAAACTGAACCGCCTGCTCAAGGGCGAGCCCCCGCCCGAATGGACGAAACGCCCGCGCGCGAAGGACGAGCTCCGGGCCAAGGCCCGCGAGATGCGGATCGAGGGCCGGACGTACGACGAGATCGAGGAGGCGCTGGGGGTCGCGCGTAGCTCGGTCTCGCTCTGGGTGCGCGATTTGGCGAGGCCTCCACACCGAAAGCCGTCCGGCGATCGGCAGGCGTACATGGAGCGTGTGTGCTGGGGTCCGAGGCGCGAGCTGCGCGATCAGGAGCGTCGAGACGCCAAGTCGTTGGCGGCGGACGAGATCGGGCGGTTGACGGAGCGGGAACTCTTCATCATCGGCGTGGCGCTGTACTGGTCGGAGGGGGCGAAGGACAAGGAGTACTCCCGCCGTGAGTGTGTGACCCTCGTCAACAGTGATCCCGGTTTGATCACTGTCTACCTGGCCTGGCTGGACTTGCTCGCTGTTGACCGTTCGCAATTGCGCTTTCGGGTGCAGATCCACGAGTCCGCTGATGTCGAGGCGGCGGAGGGGTTCTGGGCGCAGTTGGTTGGCGTCTCTGTTGATTGCCTGCAGCGGACGACCTTGAAGAAGCACAACCCCAGGACGGTGCGTCGCAACATCGGAGCGGACTACAAGGGCTGCTTGGTCATCAAGGTGCTCGGTGGCGCGGACCTCTACCGCCGGATCGAAGGGTGGTGGTCGGGATTGGTAGTGGAGGTGGGGCGTCGAAACCCGTACTCTAGGGGAGCGTCAAGGCCGGTTTGAGAATCGCTTGACAAATATTCCGCTGTAGTGTAATTGGCAGCACGACACCCTTTGGAGGTGTTCGGTCTAGGTTCGAGTCCTAGCAGCGGAGCGCTAGTCCGGATCCTCTCCCCAGCGCGAAGGATCCCCCTCCCAGCCCAGCCCGGTATCCTCGGTCGAGTCCGGGCGCGCCTGTGCGGAGCCTTCTGGTGTCCCCGGCGGACCCTCCACCCTGTGATGCCGAGGAGCCTCCTGCTGTGAGCTTCAAACCGCCGGCCGCTGTTGTCGTTCTCGCCGCTGGCGGGGGCACCCGGATGAAGTCGGCGGTGTTGCCGAAGGTGTTGCATCCGTTGTGCGGGCGGACGCTCGTGGGGCATGCGCTGGCGGCCGCGCGGGAGCTGACGCCGGAGCAGGTGATCGTGGTCATCGGGCATATGAAGGACAAGGTCGCCGAGCATCTCGCCGAGGTCGACCCCGAGGCCCGGACCGTGGTGCAGGAGCGGCAGAACGGCACCGGCCACGCCGTGCGGGTGGCGTTGGAGGCGTTGGCCGCCGACGGGGTGACGCTGGACGGGACCGTCGTGGTCAGCACCGGGGACACCCCGTTGCTGACCGGGGAGACCCTGCGGCGGCTGGTCGAGGCGCATGCGGCTGACGGCAACGCCGTCACCGTTCTGACGGCGGAGGTGCCGGACGCGACGGGGTACGGCCGGATCGTGCGGGGGCCGAGCCATGAGGTGCGGGCGATCGTCGAGCACAAGGACGCCAGCGAGGCGCAGCTCACCATCCGGGAGATCAACTCCGCCGTGTACGCCTTCGATGGGAAGCTCCTGGCCGAGGGGCTGGGGCAGGTGCGGACGGACAACAGTCAGGGTGAGGAGTACCTGACCGACGTCCTCGGCATCCTGCGTGAGGCGGGGCACCGGGTGGGTGCGCTGGTGGCGGGGGACTACCGGGACATCCTGGGGATCAATGACCGGGTGCAGCTCGCGGAGGCCCGGCGGATCATGAACGACCGGCTGCTGGAGAGCGCGATGCGGGCCGGGGTCACCGTGATCGATCCGGCCTCGACCTGGCTGGACGTTCAGGTGACCTACGAGCAGGACGCGATCATCCTGCCCAACACCCAGCTGCAGGGTTCCACGTCGATCGGTGCGGGTGCCGAGGTGGGGCCGAACTGCACGCTGAGGGACACCAGTGTGGGCGCCGGGGCTGTTGTGATCAATGCCACAGCGCAGCGCGCGGTGGTCGGCGAGGGCGCGAACGTGGGCCCGTACGCCTATCTGCGGCCGGGGACGGTGCTGGGTGCCAAGGGCAAGATCGGCACCTATGTGGAGACCAAGAACGCGGTGATCGGGGAGGGGTCGAAGGTCCCCCATCTCAGCTATGTGGGCGACGCCACAATCGGCGAGGGGACGAACATCGGGGCGGCCTCGGTCTTCGTGAACTACGACGGCGTGGCGAAGCACCACACCACCATCGGCAGCCACTGCCGGACCGGTTCGGACAACATGTTCGTCGCTCCGGTGACGGTCGGGGACGGTGCTTACACGGCGGCAGGTTCCGTCATCTACAAGGACGTTCCGGCCGGAGCCCTCGGTGTCACCCGTCCGCAGCAGCGCAATGTCGAGGGGTGGGTGGAGCGGAAGCGGCCGGGTACGGCGGCGGCGCGTGCGGCGGAGGCCGCGCGCTCGGAGGATGCTCCGAGCGCTCCCTGACGCGCCCCCTCGCGGGCCCGAACAGCCTCGAACTGCCCCGGAAGGCGTCTTACGGGCTGCCCCGGAGGCGACGGGAGCCGCCGCGTCCGCGTAACCTGGGGGACATCCAAGCGCCGCGAGCCTGTGTCGTCGTCGGCGCTCCAGCCAACCCCCCAGCAGCTGTGCCGCGCCAGGCGGCGAGCTGAGGCGCGCGTCAGCTACGCATGAGGAGACGGTGCAGTGACCGGGATCAAAACGTCCGGTGAGAAGAACTTGATGCTCTTCTCCGGCCGCGCACACCCCGAGTTGGCCCGGGAGGTGGCAGAGCAGCTGGGCGTGGACCTCGTTCCCACCAAGGCGCTGGACTTTGCCAACGGTGAGATCTACATCCGCTACGAGGAGTCGGTGCGCGGCGCGGACGCGTTCGTGCTGCAGAGCCACACGGCGCCGATCAACCAGTGGATCATGGAGCAGCTCATCATGATCGACGCCCTGAAGCGGGCGTCGGTCAAGAGCATCACCGTGATCATGCCCTTCTACGGCTATGCCCGGCAGGACAAGAAGCACCTGGGCCGCGAGCCCATCTCGGCGCGGCTGGTCGCGGACCTGCTGAAGCAGGCGGGCGCGCACCGGCTGATGTCGGTGGATCTGCACACGGCCCAGATCCAGGGCTTCTTCGACGGCCCGGTGGACCATCTGTTCGCGCTGCCGCTGCTGGCGGACTACGTGGGCGGCAAGGTCGACCGTGAGCGGCTGACCATCGTGTCGCCGGACGCGGGCCGGGTGCGGGTGGCGGACCAGTGGTCGGACCGTCTGGGTGCGCCGCTGGCGATCATCCACAAGCGCCGGGACCCGAACGTCGCCAACAAGGTGATGTCGGCCGAGGTCGTCGGTGACGTCAAGGACCGGGTGTGCGTGCTGGTCGACGACATGATCGACACCGGTGGCACGATCTGCGCCGCTGCCGACGCGCTCTTCGAGCAGGGTGCGGCGGACGTGATCGTGGCGGCGACGCACGGTGTGCTGTCGGGTCCGGCCGCGGACCGGCTGAAGAACTCGCGGGCCAGCGAGTTCGTGTTCACCAACACCCTGCCGACGCCGGGTGAGCTGCAGATGGACAAGGTGACGACGCTGTCGATCGCCCCGCTGATCGCCCGGGCGATCCGTGAGGTCTTCGACGACGGTTCGGTGACCAGCCTGTTCGACGGCGCGCACTGAGCACGTCCGAACTGATCGTTTTGGGGCCCTCGCCGGGTATCGGCTAGACTGCTGAAATTGCTCGGCGAGGGAGTTCCCACTCCGTTATCGACGCGCTGCTCCACTTCTGGTGTGGCCGTGTGAGGTGCCGCCGGGCGACTCATCCCTGATTCTTCGGGTGAGGTTCTGCCGGCGGCTTTTCTGTGAGCTGCGCCGGATGGCACCCGCCCCCGCGCAAGGAGTGCCGGCATGTCCGAGATCCGCCTGGAAGCCCAGCCCCGCAACGAGTTCGGCAAGGGTGCGGCCCGTCGCGCCCGCCGTGAGGGCCTGGTCCCCGCGGTCGTCTACGGCCACGGCACGCAGCCGGTCCACATCAACCTTCCGGGGCACGCCCTGATGCTGGCGCTGAAGACCCCGAACGCCCTGTTCACCCTGCCGATCGACGGCAAGGACGAGTTCGTGCTGCCGAAGGCCGTGCAGCGCGACCCGATCAAGCGCAGCGTCAAGCACATCGACCTGATCCTCGTGAAGCGCGGCGAGAAGGTCACCGTCGAGATCCAGATCAACACCGAGGGCGAGCTGGCCCCCGGCGGCAACCTGCTGGAGCACGTCCTCAACACCCTCCCGCTGGAGGCCGAGGCCACTCACCTGCCCGAGTCGGTCACCATCTCCATCGAGGGCCTGTCCGCCGGCGACTCGGTGCTCGCCAAGGACATCACCCTGCCCCAGGGTTCGACCCTGGCCGTCGAGCCGGAGACCGTCGTGCTGCACGTCGTCTCCGCCCAGGCCGAGGCCCCGTCCGAGGACGCTGCCGAGGGCGACGCCGCCGAGGTCTGAGCCCTCGCTGTCGTACTTCTCCGCTGCCCCGGTCCTCTCTGACCGGGGCAGCGGCATACCCGAAGGAGTGTCACGGTGGGCGCGAGTGCGAGCGATGAGTACACGGGTCCGTGGCTCGTGGTGGGCCTCGGCAATCCCGGTCCCGAGTACGCGGGCAACCGCCACAACATCGGGGCGATGGTGGTGGAACTGCTCGCCTCGCGGATCGGGGCGAGGTTCAAGGCGCACAAGAGCCGCAACCAGGTGGTCGAGGGCCGGCTCGCGGGGCAGCGGGTGGTGCTGGCCAGGCCGAACTCGTACATGAACGTGTCCGGCGGTCCGGTGACGGCGCTGCGGGACTTCTACAAGGCGCCGCTGGACCGGATCGTGGTCGTCCACGACGAGCTGGACATCGACTACGCGACGCTGCGGCTGAAGCTGGGCGGCGGCGACAACGGCCACAACGGGCTGAAGTCGCTGACCAAGGCGATGGGCCCGGACTACTACCGGGTGCGGGCCGGCATCGGCCGCCCGCCGGGCCGGATGGAGGTCGCGGATTTTGTCCTCAAGGACTTCTCCTCGGCCGAGCGCAAGGAACTCGACTGGTTCGTCGACCGTACCGCCGACGCGGTGGAGGCGCTGATTTCCGAGGGCCTGGAACGGGCGCAGGGAACGTACAACTCCTAAGCCAATAGGTTGCTTTGTCGATTTCACGCTCACTTCGGGGGCGCACGGGTGCAGTGATCGAATCGTTATCTGGCGCGGGTTTGGGCGTTTTGCCGCTCTCGTGACCTTTTGGTCCGTCAAAACCCCTGGTGGGTAGGTGCATTGTCGGGATTGGAGTGAATTGACAAGACTGCGCTGTGAAAAGACGATGTGTGATGCTCATGGGGAAGGCGTGCATGTCATGTCCACGTCTCCTGGCTCGACGCCCGTTGCGCGGGTGGCGCCGGTGAGCCCCATGTGGCTGTAACCGCTCTGGTTTTTTCCAGTTAGGGGAAGACGTGTCCATATCCCGCCGCACCGCCTTTGCAGTGCGTTCTCTCGGCGTGGCCTCCGCTGCAGGCGCTCTCGCGCTCGGTGTCGCAGGCAGCGCTTTCGCTTGCACGGCCGCCGATTTCACCGGTACCGCGCAGTGCCAGCAGTCCTCCGGGAACGCGCTGCTGACCATCAGCGACAGCGACAGCAGCCGTACCTCCGCGACGGTTGAGATCGACTACAACGGCCAGAAGGTCGGCAGCGTCGACTTCTACCGGAACCAGCAGGACACGGACACACAGACCGTTGTGGTCCCCTGGGAGACCTCGGGCCATTGGAGCCTGAAGGCCCAGGCCAGTGGCCGCGATTTGAGCCGCCAGCGGGAGAGCACCATCCCCGTGCCGGGTGGTGACTGCTCGACCCCGAGCACGCCGCCCACCACGGCTCCGCCGACCACTGCTCCGCCTACTACGGCTCCCCCGACCACCGCGCCGCCCACCACGGCTCCGCCGACCACTACGCCCCCCACCAGCGCGGCGCCCAGTAGCTCTGCGCCGGTCGTCGTCCCGACGACGCCCTCGGCCTCCGCGTCCAGCAGCGTCAAGGCGAGCACCTCCGCGTCGGCTTCCGCGTCCACTTCGGTCGAGGCGACCGCCTCCCCCTCGCCGAGCGGCACCTCGCTGGCGAGCACCGGTGGTGGCAGCGACGCCGGCCTGTTCGCCGGGATCGGCGCTGTGCTGATCGCCGCCGGTGGCGCCACGGTGTTCTTCCTCCGCCGTCGGGCTGCGGGCAACCACGCCTGATAGGTAGTCAGTACCCCTGACGCGATGGAAAGGCCCGCACCCCAGGACGGGGGTGCGGGCCTTTCCGTTCAGGAGGACTGACTCCCGGTCAGCCGGTGTTGCGCAGTCCGGCTGCGATGCCGTTGACGGTCAGCAGCAGGGCGCGGGAGCGCAGCGGGTCCTCCGGGAGGCCCTGGGCGGCGTCCTCGCGCTGGCGGCGCAGCAGGGCGACCTGGAGGTAGGAGATGGGGTCCAGGTAGGCGTCGCGGATGCTGAAGGTCTGCTTCAGTACCGGGGTGTGCTCCAGGAGTTCGCCCTCGCCGGTGATCCGCAGGACCTCCTTGAGGGTGATCGCGTGCTCGGCCTCGATGAGGTCGAAGATGTGCTTGAGGTTGCCGGGGACGAGCTGGTCGACGTAGTGGCGGGCGATCCGCAGGTCGGTCTTGGCCAGCGTCATGGCGACGTTGGAGAGGAAGTTGCGGAAGAAGTGCCACTCGCTCTGCATCTCGTCGAGGATGTCGCCGAGTCCGGCGTCCCGTGCGGCGGCGAGGCCGGAGCCGACGCCGTACCAGCCGGGGACGATCTGCCGGGACTGGGTCCAGCCGAAGACCCAGGGGATGGCGCGCAGTCCGTCCAGTCCGGCGCCGCTGTCGGGGCGGCGGCTGGGGCGGGAGCCGAGGTGCAGCGAGGCGAGCTGGTCGACGGGGGTGGCGGCGAAGAAGTAGGCCGACAGGTCCGGGTCCTCGACCAGGCGGCGGTAGGCGGTGTGGGCGCCGTCGGAGACGGTGTCCATGGTGGCGTCCCAGCGGGCCAGGGCCTCGGGGGACTGGCGCGGTGCGGTGTGCAGGGCGCTGGCCTCCAGCGTGGCGGAGACCGTGAGTTCCAGGTTCTCCCTGGCCAGGGCGGGGATGAGGTACTTGTCGGAGATGACCTCGCCCTGCTCGGTGACCTTGATCTCGCCTTCCAGGGTCCCGTAGGGCTGGGCGAGGATGGCCTCGTGGGAGGGGCCGCCGCCGCGGCCGACGGTGCCGCCGCGGCCGTGGAAGAGCCGCAGCCGGATGCCGTAGCGGTGGGCGACGTCGCGCAGTCGGCGCTGGGCGCGGTGGATCTCCCACTGGGAGGTGGTGATGCCGCCGAACTTGGAGGAGTCGGAGTAGCCGAGCATGACCTCCTGGACGTCGCCGCGCAGCGAGACCAGTCGGCGGTAGGAGGGGTCGCGCAGCATCTCGTCGAGGATGGTGTCGGCGGCCTTGAGTTCGTCGGTGGTCTCCAGCAGCGGCACGATGCCGACCTTGGCGACGCCGCCGTGCAGGTCGATCAGTCCGGCCTCGCGGGCCAGGACGGTGGCGGCGAAGACGTCGTCGGCGCCCTGGCACATGGAGATGATGTAGCTCTCCACGATCTCGTCGCCGAAGCGCTCGAAGCTGTCGCGGATGGTCTCGAAGACGCCGAGGGTCTTGGCTCCGGCGGCGTCCAGCGGGGCCGGGGTGGGGGCCAGCGGGCGGCGGGACTTGAGCTCCTTGGCGAGCAGCCGCTGCCGGTACTCGCGGGGCATGTCGGTGTAGCGCCAGGCCTCCTCGCCGAGCCGGTCGAAGAGCTGGCCGAGCGCGTGGTGGTGGGCGTCGGCGTGTTCGCGGACGTCCATGGTGGCGAGCTGCAGGCCGAACGCGGAGATGGTGCGGATGGAGCGGGAGAGCCGGCCGTCGGCGATGAGTTGGCCGCGGTGTTCGCGCAGCGAGTCCTGGATCACCTGGAGGTCGGCGAGCAGCGGGGCGGTGCCGAGGTAGTCGCGGCCGTCGACGTGCGGGGTGCCGTTGGCGAGGCGTTCGCGGGTGTTGATGAGCTTCTGCCGGATCGCGGTGGCCTTGAGCCGGTAGGGCTCCTCGGCGTTCATGCGCTTGTAGCGGGGGCTGATCTCGGGCAGCGCCTCCAGGTCGGCGGCCAGCGAGGCGAGCAGTTCCTCGCTGGCGCCGGAGAGCCGGACCGAGGAGGAGAGCTGGTCGCGCAGCTCGTTGACGACGTCGAGGGCGTCCTTGATGCCGTACTCGTGCTGGAGCAGCAGGACTTCGAGGGTGACGGCGGGGGTGACGTTGGGGTTGCCGTCGCGGTCGCCGCCGATCCAGGTGCCGAAGGTGAGCGGGCGGACGCCTTCGGGGATGTCGATGCCGACCCGGGCCAGCTCCTCGTTGAGCTCCTCCAGCACGTCGGGGACGGCGCGCTTGTAGAGCTCGTCGAGGTAGTAGACGGCGTTGCGGGCCTCGTCGGCGGGCTCGGGGCGGGCGATGCGCAGCTCGTCGGTCTGCCAGAGCAGGTCGATGACCTCGGCGAGGCGGCGGTCGGCCTGGCGGCGGCCGCTGGGGCGGGTCGGGGTGTCGGTCTGCTCCAGCAGTTCGGCGATCCGGCGGAGCTTGGTGAGGACGCTGCGGCGGGCGGCCTCGGTGGGGTGGGCGGTGAACACCGGGCGGACGGCGAGGTGCGCGAGTGCGTCGCTGACCTGCTGCGGGTCGGCGTCGGCGAGCTTGTCGGCGGTGCGGGAGAGCAGCGAGCCCTCCTGGGCGCGGTGGACGCCGAGTTCGCGGCCGCGGTGCACCTGCTCGGTGACGTTGGCGAGGTGGAAGTAGGTGGAGAAGGCCCGGACCAGCTTGGCGGCGGTCTCCAGGTCGGTCTCCTCCAGCAGTGCGGCGGCGGCCTCGCCGTCGCTGCGGGTCAGTGCGCGGACCTGTTCGACCAGATCGAGGAGTTCCTGGCTCTCCTGCCTGACCAGGGTGGCGCCGAGGAGTTCGCCGAGTCGGCGGATGTCGGCGCGCAGGGCGCTGTTGTCGGGCTCGGCCGACGGCGCTGCTGCCGTTGCGGCGGCCTGGATTGCGTCGCTCACGCTGGTGCTCCCTGGTGCGGGTGGTTGGTACCGGTTGGGTGGTGAACCGGTGGTGGCGGGCTCCCGGACGGCGCTGTCCGACCCGACCAGCATAGGTGCGCGGGTGCCTCCGCAAGAGGTGGCGGCCGTATGCCGGACACAGCGGCGCGGGGTCCGCATAGGCTGACCCCATGAGCGTGGCGACGCCCGGTGTGGGCGTGACGGGGATGCGGACCGAGTGGTGGACGAAGTTCTGGGCGCGGCGCCGCAGTATGTGGTTCGACCTGGGGGTCATGGCGCTGGCTTCGGCCGAGTGTGCGGGCAGCGCGGCGAGTTTTGCGACGAAGCAGGGGGTGGGGCTGGCCGGCGCGGTACTGCTGGGCGTGTTCGGGGCGCTGGCGGCGAGCACGCTGCTGGTGCGGCGGCGCTGGCCGCTGCTGCCGGTGCTGGCGGCGCTGGCGATGATTCCGCTGCAGGCCGGCTATCTGCTGCTGATGGTGGGCCTGTACACGCTGGGCGCGTACCGGGCGGAGGGGGCGGCCAGGAAGTTCTCCGAGCGGCGGGCGATGTCGCTGCTGTGCGCGGTCGCGATCGCGGAGACCACGGTGGTGTCGGCGCTGACCATCGGCACGCAGCAGGCGGACGCGATCCGGCGCGGGGTGCCCAGCTACGCGCTGGTGATCATCTCGGTGCTGGTCGCGGTGGGGATCACGGTGGCGCCGACGATGCTGGGCCTGTACATCGGGGCGCGACGGCGGCTGTGGGAGACGCTGCGCGAGCGGGCCGAGGGCCTGGAGACGGAGCTGGCGCTGCTGGCCGAGCAGGCCACCGAGCGGGCCCGCCGGGCGCGGATGGAGGAGCGGACCCGGATCGCCCGGGAGATGCACGACGTGGTGGCGCACCGGGTGAGCCTGCTGGTGGTGCACGCCGGCGCGCTGGAGCGGGTGGTGCACAAGGACGCGGCCAAGGCGGCGGAGAGCGCCAGGCTGATGGGCGACATCGGCCGGCAGGCGCTGGACGAACTGCGGCAGATCCTGGGGGTGCTGCGGACCGTGGAGACCGACGCGGTCAGCGGCGACGTCGCGGCGGCGGTGCTGGCGGTGCCCTCGTCGGACGGTCCGGGGCTGGCGGACGTGCCGAGGCTGGTGGACGAGTCCAGGGCGGCGGGGCTGCGGGTGCGGCTGACGGTCGGCGGGGCGCGGCGCGGGCTGAGCGAGGAGACCGAGCGGACGGCCTACCGGGTGGTGCAGGAGGCGCTGACCAATGTGCTGAAGCATGCGCCGGGGGCCGACGCCGAGGTGGTCCTCGCGTATGTCCCGGGCGGGGTGGCGCTGGCGGTGTCCAACAGCTGCCCGGACGGTGTTGGCGAGGGCGGCGGCGAGGGCAGTCGGCGGTCGCTGCCCAGCGGCGGGAACGGCCTGGTCGGCATGCGCGAGCGGGTGACCGCGCTGGGCGGGACGTTCGCGGCGGAGCCGACGGGTGAGGGCGGCTTCCGGGTCGAGTGCCGGCTGACGGCGATGGGCGCGGGGGCGCGGTAGCCCTTCCGGGCGTCGCTGGGGCCGGGGGACGGTGGCGGGGGGAGGGGTGCGATGATGCGCGCCTTGATCCGCGCTGCGGAGTGTTGGGGGGTGTGCGTTGTGAACGGTGGCGTACTGGGCGGGCTGGTCCTGGTCGGACTGGTGCTGGTGGCGCTGGGGATGTCCGGGCTGTACTGGCGGCGGGACGACCAGCGACTGCGGTTGCGGCGGGCCCACCGCTGGGCGAAGGCGGTCGACCTGTCACTGCCGCCGGAGCTGGTGGACCCTCTGGCGGCTCGCTTGCGACGACGGACCGGAGCGGTACTGCTGTTCTCCACGGTCATGGTGGTGCTGGCCCTCGGACTGAAGGGCAGGCTGCTCGTTCCCGAGCTCCTGTACGGGACGACGAGCCCCGTTTCGCTACTGCAGGGGCCGTTGCTCGCGCTGGTACTGATGGCCCCGGCGCTGCTCGCAAGTGCCGCGGCGGGACTGTGGGAGCTGTCGCGGCAGCGCCGTGCGGACGCACTGAGCGGCAACCGGCCGGTGCAAATCGGTCTTCGTGACGTGGTGCCCTCGTGGGTGATGTGGTCGGCCCGGGTGCTCACGCTCGCCCCGCCGGTGATCGCTGCCGGGCTGGTGTGGGATCTCCATCAGAAGGGACTCGCAGGCTCGATCAGCCCTGTCATGTTCGGCGCGCTGCTGGTCTTCGCCCTGATGTGGCTGCGCGCTGCGGAGAACCGACAGTTGGCCGTGCTGAACGGCCGCCAGGCACCGGGGTCGGCGCAGGCCCTGGCCTTTGACGACGCTTTCCGGGTCCAGACGGTGCTCGACCTGGTCGCGGTGCTCCCGGTGCTGATCTTTCTGGGTGCCTCGGCCTTGCTGCAGCCGGTGCTGTCCGATGCCGCGCACCGGAACCAGGGCGCGGCCCTGCGTGCCAGGGATCTGTGGTTGGCGCCGGGCTTGCTGGTGTTCGTCCTCGGCATCGTGCTGACCCTGCCGCATGTACGTCGGTACTACCGTGGTCGCAGCGCACCACCGCTGCTTCCGCCCACCTCGGAGACCACACCGTGCTGATCACCCTTGACCCCGAGTCCGCCGTCCCGCCGTTCGAGCAGGTGCGGGCGCAGATCGCCGAGATGGCGCGCAGCGGGGAGGCGCCGGTGGGGACGAAGCTGCCGACGGTGCGGGGGCTGGCGGAGCAGTTGGGCCTGGCGGCGAACACCGTGGCCAAGGCCTACCGGGAGCTGGAATCCGCCGGGGTGGTGCAGACCCGGGGGCGGCACGGGACGGTGATCGCGGCGTCGGGCGATAGGTCGCTCGCGCTGGCGGCGGAAGCGGCTGCCGCCTACGCGGAACGGGTTCATGGCTTGGGGATCCCGGCTGAGCAGGCGCGGGCCGTGGTGGTGGCGGCGTTGGACGTTGCGTACGGCGGGTAGCGCCCGTGCGGCGTGTGCCTGGTTGCCGTTCGCGCAGTTCCCCGCGCCCCTGACATGTGCAACTGAGCCGGTTGCAGACCCCTGGGGGCGCGGGGAACTGCGCGACAAACCAGCTACGGTCCGCAGTCGAAGATCCCTCAGAACTCCGTCACATCGCGTCAGCGACAAAGCGCAGGCGCTCCGGTGTGCGGCCGGTGATGAGGAGGCTCAGGGCCTGGTCGACGGTCTGGCCGAGGAACCACTCGCCGCTGTGGTCCAGGCTGTGCACCCGGCCCAGGGCGTCGATGACCAGCAGGGCCTGGCCGTTCCGCTCCTCGCCCAGCGGGGCCAGCGGCAGCTCCAGGCAGCGGCCCAGGTCGGCGAGGGTGCGCGGCTGGTGGAGGCCGAGCAGCGGGTCGATGGTGAAGGCGGTGCGGGCCTGCTCGACGCCCGCGCCCTCCAGGGTCACCTCGATGCCGCCGAACTCGGCCCAGGCCTCGATCGCGGCGGGGAACACCGAGTGCCGCTGGCCCTCGTCGGAGAAGTGTCCCGACAGGGTGTCGGCCCACTGCTCGGCGCGGGTCAGCTGCCTGCGCCCCGGATGCCATCCCGCCTTGGTCAGTACGGAGGCGACCTCGGCCTGGAAGCGCGCGGCGGGGACGGGGGCGGGGGTCGGCGGGGACCAGTCCTCGGGCATCGCGGTCACGCCCCCTTCGGTGCGAGGGAGACGGTCTGCACCCCGAAGTGGGCCAGCAGCGGCACGCACGAGCGGCAGGGGGGCTGGTGGGTGCCGTGCGCGGGGTCGCCCTCCTCGCGTATCCGCACCGAGGTCATCCGGGCGCCGCGCAGCGCCTTGCGTGCCTCGCTGTCGCTGAACGGCTTGCGTGCGGCGCGCTTGGAGCGGTTGTCCTCCGCTGCGGTGAAGAACTGCGACAGCAGGACGGCCTCCGGACAGCGCCCGGTGAAGCGCTCGCGCTCCGCCGTCGGCAGCTCGGCCAGGAACGCGGCGACCAGCGGGTGCAAGTGCGGTGGCTGGTCGCCCTTGTCGCCGGCACAGGTGTAGGTGTCGCCGCGCACCGACAGTGCGGAGGCGACGATCGGCATCAGGCTGTCCCGACGGTTCCTCAGAAGCGGTGCGGCGGCCGCCGGGCGGCGGTCCTCGGTGGTGTCCACGTACGGTCGTTCCTTCCCTGCTGTTGAAGCAGCCGCGGCCGCAGCCGCGCACGGCGGGGCAGGGTACCTGCCGTGTCGCACCCCCCGTCGGCGGGAGGCGGCCCGCCGCTGCTCGTTTCCCTCCGTCGCTTCCCGGAGAGTTGGGTACAGCCTGCCAAATAGCGGTGCGGATGGGGAAGTCGGGGTCCCGGAGGGGCCGTCGGCGCGGTACGCGGAAAGTGCGCCGAAGCCTGTGCGGACTCTGGAGATCCGTTCGAGTGGTGCACCCCCTAGGCTGGGGGTCGGCATTCAGTTCCAGCAGGGGGCAAACTCGATGACGACAGGTCGGCCCAACGCCGCCTATGCCGGGCAGGTCGTGCACTTCCCCGATCCGCTGCGAGCCCGCTTGTACCCCGACGGGGTCAGGGTCGACGGGCGGGGGCACCCGGATTTTGGCCCGTATGTCCGCGCCGCTGCCGAGGTGGCCGACCCGCCGGAGGGATTCGGTGTGGACGAACTGCGTCTCACCGACTACGTCTCGGCCAACGCGGCGCTGTACGCGCAGGGCCACGATCTGTGGGCGGACGTCGACACCCCGGTGTCCACGCCCCCCGGCTGGACCTGGCACCACGCGGTGGCCGGGGCGCGGCCGGGCCACCGCCGGATGGAACTGGTCCCGGTCGAGGTGAAGGCGCTGCTGCGGCACCACGCGGGCCTGGCAGTGTCCACCGCCGACCACGGCAAGCGCGGCACCAGGCCGCTGCAGGAGCGCCGCCCGGTCCATTTTGCTTTGAATGGTTGGAGCGCGCTCGGCGAGGGCCCGCTCGGTGCGGCCCCCGAGGAGTCGGACGCGGGTGTGAGCGAGCAGCGGGTGCAGGCCGCGGAGGAGGGCCTCGGCTACGGGCTGCCGGGTGCGTACCGGACCTTCCTGAAGGCGGCCGGCGGCCGCGGACCCAAGGGCGTGGCGCTGGACACCGAGCTCGGCGTCCTGGTCGACCAGCCGTTCCTGACGCTGCGTGAGGAACGCACGCTGGACGACCTGGTGTACGTCAACAAGTGCCTGCGCGACCATCTGACCAAGGACTACCTGGGCGTCGGCTACGTCCAGGGCGGACTGGTCGCGCTGAAGGTGCGCGGCGGCTCCGCCGGCACCGTCTGGTTCCTTCCCTACGACGACGCCCGGGACGACGGCACGGCGCAGCTGACGCCCCAGCAGCGCTGCGAGCAGCTGCTGCTGCCCTGCGGCGAGGACTTCGACGCGTTCCTGCTGCGGCTCGCCGGCAATCCGCCCGAACTGCAGACGGTGGCCGAGCTGATGGTGGACGGCGGCTTCGCCCGCGCGGTCCCGGTGGAGGGGTGAGCAGCCGCGTGGTGACGTATGCGGAGGCGCAGCAGCGCGCCGAGGAGTGGATCAACGAGGGTGTGCCCGCCTACCAGCGCCGTGAGGTGCGGGTGCGCGAGTTCGACCTGGGCTTCGTCGCCTGGGCGGTGGACCGCGCGGACGGTCCGTCCTCGGACGGCGGCGCGGTGCGGATGGTGATCGCCAGGGACAGCGGGGTGACCACGCTGTGGCCCGCGCTGCCGATCAACGACGTGGTGCGCCGCTACGAGGAGGCGTACGGGCGTCCGGTCGGGGCGACCCCGGCCGGCACCCAGTCGCCGCCGGAGCGCGGCCTGGCCGAGGCGACGTCGTTCCTGCTCAGCCCGCCGCAGTGGCTGGAGGAGGCCGGGGCGGCGGCGATGGCCGCGGAGAACGCCCGGGCCGCGGGCGCCGAGCCCGACGAGCCGTCGCTGCTGGTCGCGCCGCCGATCTCGGCGGGTCCGCCGGGAGAGGTCCCGACGATGCTGGCGCCGCCGCCGGAGCGGTCCGCGGGCCCCGGTGGCCAGGGGCAGCAGAGCGGGTCGCTGGACTACGCGCCGACGATGCTGGCGCGGCCCGGCGCCGCGCCCTCCGGACCCGGCCCCGGATCGGTGCCGTCGCAGGGCGGTCCGCCGCCCCCGCCGGGCGCGTTCCAGGGCGGCCCCGCAGGTCCTCCGCCTCCGCCGCCGTCGGGTCCGCCCGCCGGTGGTCCGGGTCTGCCTCCGCCGCCTCCGCCGGGGCTGGTCGGTCCCGGTGCTGGTCCTGGTACGCCGCCTCCGCCGTCGGGTCCGCCCGCCGGCGTCCCCGGGATGCCCCCGCCGCCCCCGCCCGGTGTGATCGGTGGCGGCCCCGCCGGTCCGCCTCCTCCGCCCCCGGGCAGTCCGCAGGGCGGGTCGCTGGACTACGCCCCGACGATGCTGGCGCGGCCGGGCTCCGGTCCCGCGGTGCCGCCTCCGCCGCCGTCGGGTCCGGCTGCTGGTGGTCCGGGTCTGCCTCCGCCGCCTCCGCCGGGGCTGGTCGGTCCCGGTGCTGGTCCTGGTACGCCGCCTCCGCCGCCGGGTCCGCCCCCAGGCGTTCCCGGGATGCCTCCGCCGCCGCCCCCGGCCGCGCTGCACGGCGGCACCCCGCCCCGTGGCGTACCGGCGCCGCCGTCCGCCGGAGGGGACAGCTACGTGCCGACCCAGTTCGCCCAGGCGCTGAACCTGCCGCCACGCAACCCGGGTGGCCCCGGCGGCCCGGCCGTCCCCCCGCCGCCGCCCGCGCCCCAGCCGCAGCAGGCACCGCCGCCGCAGGCCGTCCCCGGTGTGCCCACGGTCGGGCCCGGCTACATGGCGGTGCTCCGCTACCGCGGTCCGGACGGTTCGGAGCAGCAGATCATCCAGCGCTCCACGCTCGGCCTGCCGCACCCCGAGTGGCAGGTCCTGCAGGAGGTCCGGCGGCTGAACGTGCCGCCGGAGCAGGTGCTGGAGCTGCACACCGAGCTGGAGAGCTGCGACCTGCCCGGCGGCTACTGCCAGCGGATGGTCAAGGAGGCCTGGCCGAACGTCCGGGTCAGCAGCATCGCCCCGTACGGCCGGGACCACGCGGCCCGGCAGCGCGGCGTCCAGCACCTGTTCGAGCACCACGGCGAGCTGCACACCCATGCCGCCGGGCCGGCCCCGCAGCGCCCGTTCCGGGTGCCGCTGCCCGCGCCCGGTTCGGTGCAGCCCGCGCCGCCGGTGCCGCCGCAGGCGCTGGCGGACGAGCTGCAGCAGGCGTTCGGCCCGCAGAACGTGTTCCGCTACGAGCCGCAGGCGGTGTCCAGGCAGGGCATCCCCGAGGTCGTGTCCGGCTCGCTGACCTGGGCCGGGCTGCCGGTCGAGTTCGGCCCGTTCTTCTGGGCGCAGGCCCAGCCGGGCCGTCCGATGCCGACGCTGGCCGAGCTGGCCGCCGAGCGCGGCATCGCGGCCCAGCCGGACGCGGGCACCTACCTGGTGCTGGGCAACGACTACGGCCGCCAGCTGTGCGTGCAGTACGGGACGGCGGCGATCGTCGCCGTCGACCTGGGCACCGCGACGCAGCCGGCCGGGGTCGAGGCCCAGCAGCCGCGCTTCGTCAACACCGGCCTGCCCGAGTTCCTGCGCTGCATGGCGCTGCTGGGCCGGATGTGGCGGTTCCGGTACGGGCTGACCCCGGAGCAGGCGGGCCACTGGACCACCGACTTCCAGGCGCAGCTGGCCGCCCTCGACCCGGCGGCGCTGGGTTCGCCGGAGACCTGGTGGGCGGTGCTGCTTGAACAGCTGTGGGACGGACTGCTCTGACAGGAAGGCGGCGTCGCCGGGTGTCGGTGGCTCGGTCCGGGTAGGGGACGTGTGCAAAATGGATCGAAATCTGATCATTTTGCTTCCACGGTTCCACTGTCCCGGATGAGAGGACCAGCCGATGAGCGACGCCGTCTCTCCGCAGCACGGCTTCACCCCGACCAGGCGAGGCTACGACCCGGCCCAGGTCGAACAGGCGATCGCCGCACTCACCGGGGAGCGGGACCGGGCCTGGGAGCGGCTCTCCGGTCTCGGCAACCGGATGCGCGCCCTGGAGCAGCAGCTGATCGACGCCGCGGCGGCGGCCAAGGCCGCGGAGGAGGCCGAGCCGCCGTCCTTCGCGCAGCTCAGCGAGCGGGCCGGCCGGCTGCTGGTGATCGCCGAGGAGGAGGCCCTGGCGATCCGTGCCGAGGCCGAGGACTGGACCGACGTGGTCGACGCCGAGGCCCGCGCCGA
This sequence comes from Streptomyces sp. 846.5, assembly GCF_004365705.1. Classification (NCBI taxonomy): domain Bacteria; kingdom Bacillati; phylum Actinomycetota; class Actinomycetes; order Kitasatosporales; family Streptomycetaceae; genus Streptomyces; species Streptomyces sp. 846.5. The sequence continues at coordinate 3,352,092 of NZ_SOBN01000001.1, read as the reverse complement.
CGGCCAGCGGCTACGGGCCGATGCGGACGACCACGCCCTCCGTCTGCGTGCCTCGGCGGAGGAGGGACACCGCCGCGAGCTGGAGCGGGCCCGCTCCCGGGCCGAGGCCGAGCGCGCCGACGCCGACCGCGAGGCCCGCACCCTGCGCGAGGAGGCCGCCGGCTACGCGGCCGGGGTCCGCGGCCGGGCCGAGGAGATCGCCGAGTCGACCCGGGCCCGGCTGGCGGCGCTGCAGCAGCGGGCCGACCAGGAGCACGCCGAGACGGAAGTCGCCGCCGTCGCGCAGGAGGAACAGCTCACCTCCGGGGCTGAGCGCAAGCAGGGCGAGGCCGAGCGGCACCGCAACGCCATGCAGGCCATGGCGAAGGAGATCGAGACCGAGGCCGCCACCCGGGCCGGGCAGATCGTCGAGGCCGCCCAGCGCGAGGCCGAGCGGATCGCCGCGGCGGCCGGGCGCGACCAGGCGGCCTTCGCCGAGCACCGCGACGAGCTCCAGGCCCACCTCGACCACATCCGCACCACCCTCACCACCCTCACCGGCGCAACCGACCCCCCGGAACCGACCGAGGACCCGGCTGCGGACACCGCCGAGGCTGCGGACCCGGCCCCGGTCGACCCAGACGGCAGCGAGGGAGTAACCGCAGAGATCCCGCTGCCGCCCTCCGAGGAGAGCTGACCGGCCCCGGTTGTCAGTCCCCTGCGGCACAATGGCATGCATGTACCGCCTCACCTACACCATCGAGGCCAAGGCCACCCGCGACGCGATGCCGGTCCGGCGGCAGGAACAGCTGGACCGGGGCCTCGCGGTCCTGGCCGAGAACCCCTACCACAAGGCCAGTACCTATGTCGGCGTCAACGAGGCCGACCGCAAGGCCCAGGTCACCCCCGGGATGCTGGTCGAGTATTTCGTCTCCAATACGCCGTTCAATGTTGCGAGCATGGTTGTTGCTGTCATCGAGGTCTTCGACGACTCGCTGATCGACGGCTGACCGGCGTTACATTGGAGACCCCCCGGTGCGCGATGCGTTCCGGGTGCTTCGCGTTGCCCACGGCTGAGACCCGCTGAGAGAAGTCCATGAGCCTGACCGGCCTGCTTGACGTCGTCGTCGCCGACCCCGCCCTGGCGGAGGCGGCGCGGTCCGCCCTCGCCGGGGACCGCCACCACCTGGACCTGGTCGGTCCCCCCGCCGCCCGCCCGTTCGCGGTGGCGGCGCTCGCGCGCGCCCTCGCCGAGGGAGCGAACGGCGGCCACGGGCGCCCCGTCCTGGCCGTCACCGCCACCGGCCGGGAGGCCGAGGACCTGGCGGCGGCGCTGGCCTCGCTGCTGCCCCCGGACAGCGTCGCAGAGTTCCCGGCCTGGGAGACGTTGCCGCACGAGCGGCTCTCGCCGCGCTCGGACACCGTCGGCCGCCGCCTCGCGGTGCTGCGCCGGATCGTCCACCCCAGCGCCGACGACCCGTCCGCCGGACCGCTGCAGGTGATCGTCGCGCCGATCCGCAGTGTGCTCCAGCCGCAGGTCAAGGGGCTGGCCGAGCTGGAGCCGGTGCGCCTGGGGGTCCGTCAGGAGGTGGACCTCGAAGACCTCACCCGACGGCTGGCCGCCGCCGCGTACCAGCGCGTCGAGCTGGTCGAGAAGCGCGGCGAGTTCGCCGTGCGCGGCGGCATCCTGGACGTCTTCCCGCCCACCGAGGAGCATCCGCTGCGGGTGGAGTTCTGGGGCGACGAGGTCGAGGAGATTCGTTACTTCAAGGTCGCCGACCAGCGCTCGCTGGAGGTCGCCCAGCACGGCCTGTGGGCGCCGCCCTGCCGTGAGCTGCTGCTCACCGAACCGGTCCGGGCCCGCGCCGCGGAGCTCGCGGCCGACCACCCGGAGCTCGCCGACATCCTGGACCGGATCGCCCAGGGCATCGCGGTCGAGGGCATGGAGTCGCTGGCCCCGGTGCTGGTGGACGACATGGAACTGCTGGTCGACGTGCTGCCGCAGGGCAGCGTCGCGGTGGTCTGCGACCCCGAGCGGGTCCGCACCAGGGCCGCCGACCTGGTCGCCACCAGCGAGGAGTTCCTGCACGCCTCCTGGGTCGCCGCCGCCTCCGGCGGGGACCGCCCGCTGGACGTGGGCGCCGCCTCGCTGTGGTCCATCGCCGACGTCCGCGGGCACGCCGCCGAGATCGGCCTGCCCTGGTGGTCCGTCAGCCCCTTCGCCGCCGACGAGGAGGTGCTGACCGGCCCCGACGTGCTCCACCTCGACCTGCACCCGGCCGAGGCCTACCGCGGCGACACCGCCCGCGCCATCGCCGACGCCAAGGGCCGGCTGGCCGACGGCTGGCACGTGGTCCTGGTCACCGAGGGCAAGGGCCCGGCCTCCCGGATCGCCGAGATGCTGGCAGGCGAGGGCATCGGCGCCCGGCTCACCCCCGACCTGGTCGGCGTCCCCGACCCGGACGTGGTGCACGTGGCCTGCGGCTCCATCGAGTACGGCCTGTACTCCGAGGGCCTCAAGCTGCACCTGGTCACCGAGACCGACCTGGCCGGCCAGAAGTCCTCCACCAAGGACATGCGCCGGATGCCCTCGGCCCGCCGCAACGCCATCGACCCGCTGGCCCTGCAGGCCGGCGACTACGTCGTGCACGAGGCCCACGGCGTCGGCCGCTACGTGGAGATGGTGCAGCGCACCGTCCAGGGCGCGACCCGCGAGTACCTGGTGCTTGAGTACGCCCCCGCCAAGAAGGGCCAGCCCGGCGACCGGCTGTTTGTCCCCACCGACCAGCTGGAGCAGGTCACCAAGTACGTCGGCGGCGAGGCCCCCTCGCTGCACCGGCTCGGCGGCGCCGACTGGACCAAGACCAAGTCCCGCGCCAAGAAGGCCGTCAAGGAGATCGCCGGGGACCTGATCCGGCTCTACTCCGCGCGGATGGCCGCCCCCGGCCACGCCTTCGGCCCGGACACCCCCTGGCAGCGCGAGCTGGAGGACGCCTTCCCCTACGCGGAGACCCCGGACCAGCTCAGCACCATCGCCGAGGTCAAGTCCGACATGGAGAAGACCGTCCCGATGGACCGTCTGATCTGCGGCGACGTCGGCTACGGCAAGACCGAGATCGCGGTCCGCGCCGCCTTCAAGGCGGTCCAGGACGGCAAGCAGGTCGCCGTCCTGGTGCCGACCACCCTGCTGGTGCAGCAGCACTTCTCCACCTTCTCCGAGCGCTACGCCAACTTCCCGGTCGTGGTGAAGGCCCTCTCCCGGTTCCAGAGCGACAGTGAGGCCAAGGCCGTACTGGAGGGCCTGCGCGAGGGCAGCGTGGACATCGTCATCGGAACCCACCGGCTGTTCTCCGCCGACACCCGCTTCAAGGACCTGGGCCTGGTCATCGTGGACGAGGAGCAGCGCTTCGGCGTCGAGCACAAGGAGCAGCTGAAGAAGCTGCGCGCCAACGTCGACGTGCTGACCATGTCCGCCACCCCGATCCCGCGCACCCTGGAGATGGCGGTCACCGGCATCCGCGAGATGTCCACCATCACCACGCCGCCCGAGGAGCGGCACCCGGTGCTGACCTTCGTCGGCGCCTACGAGGAGAAGCAGATCTCCGCCGCGATCCGGCGCGAGCTGCTGCGCGAGGGCCAGGTCTTCTACATCCACAACCGGGTCGAGTCGATCGACAAGGCCGCGGCCAAGCTCAAGGAGCTGGTCCCGGAGGCCCGGATCGCCACGGCGCACGGGCAGATGGGGGAGACGGCGCTGGAGCAGGTCGTGGTCGACTTCTGGGAGAAGGAGTTCGACGTCCTGGTCTCCACCACCATCGTGGAGTCCGGCATCGACATCTCCAACGCCAACACCCTGATCGTCGAGCGCGGCGACACCTTCGGCCTGTCCCAGCTGCACCAGCTGCGCGGACGCGTCGGCCGCGGCCGCGAGCGCGGCTACGCCTACATGCTGTACCCGCCGGAGAAGCCGCTCACGGAGACCGCGCACGAGCGGCTGGCCACCATCGCCCAGCACACCGAGATGGGCGCGGGCATGTACGTCGCGATGAAGGACCTGGAGATCCGCGGCGCGGGCAACCTGCTCGGCGGCGAGCAGTCGGGCCACATCGCCGGGGTCGGCTTCGACCTCTACATCCGCATGGTCGGCGAGGCCGTCGCCGAGTACCGCGAGAACGTCGACGGGTCGGGGGAGCCGGAGGAGGAGCCGCTGGACGTCAAGATCGAGCTCCCGGTCGACGCCCACGTCCCGCACGACTACGCTCCGGGCGAGCGCCTGCGCCTGCAGGCCTACCGCTCCATCGCCTCGGTGAACTCCGAGGACGACATCGCCGCGGTCCGCGCCGAACTCGTCGACCGGTACGGCAAGCTCCCCGAACCGGTGGAGAACCTGCTCCTGGTCGCCGGCCTGCGGCTGTTCGCCAGGCGCTGCGGGATCTCCGACATCACCCTGCAGGGCCAGAACATCCGTTTCGGCCCGGTCGAACTGCGGGAGTCCCAGGAACTCCGCCTCCAGCGGATCTACCCCCGTAGCCAGATCAAGGCCTCCACCAAGCTCCTCCTCGTCCCCCGCCCCAGCACCGGCAAGATCGGCGGCAAACCAGTCGTCGGCCGAGAACTCCTCACCTGGTGCACCGAATTCCTGACAACGGTGCTTTCCTAGTCTTTAGGGGCGCGGGGAACTGCGCGAACAGCAACCACCCACAACCCGCACCGATGCAAGGACGAGCACCATGCTCCTAGGTCTGACAATGGCCCTCGCCGCCGCCTTGTGCTTCGGCGTGGCCATGGTGCTGCAAGCCCTCGGCGCCCAGCGCCACAAGTCCACCCCCGGCGAGGGCCTCCTCGGCACGGCCAAGGCCATGCTCAACCTCCCCTTCGCCGCAGGCCTCCTCCTGGACTGCTTCGGCTTCGTCGCCCAGCTGATCGCCCTGCGCTCGCTCCCCCTGTACGTCGTGCAAGCGGCCCTCGCCGGCGCCCTCGCCGTCACCGCCGTGCTGGGTGCGGCGATGCTCAAGATCCGCCTGGGCCGCGCCGAATGGACCGGCGTCGTCGGCGTCTGCGTCGGCCTCGCCGTCCTCGGTGCGACGGCCGGCGCCGAGGGGCACCGGCACCCCTCCCAGGCCTTCCACTGGGCCCTCCTCGCCGCCGTCGCGGCCCTCGCGGCGGTCGGCGGGCTCGCCTGGAAGCTGAGTGAGCCGCGCCGCGCCGCCGTCATGGGCGCCCTGTGCGGGCTGGGCTTCGGCGTGGTCGGCCTGGCCGTCCGGGTCCTGCCCTCCGTGCACGGAATGGACCTGGTCCCGCTGCTCAAGGAACCGGCGACCTACGCCCTGCTGGCCGGCGGCGCCGTCTCCTTCGCGTACATGACCGAAGGGGTCCGCGGCGGCAAGGTCACCACCGCCACCGCCGCGATGGTGCTCGGCGAGACCGCGCTGCCCGCGATCCTGGGCGTCGTCCTGCTCGGCGACGGAACCCGGCACGGGCTGATGCCGCTGGCCGTCGCCGGGTTCGCCGTCGCCGTCGCAGGCGCCCTCGCGCTGGCCCGCTTCGGCGAGGTCGCCCCGGTCGAGGAGACCGACGATCCGGCCCACACGGCGAAGCCCGCGGGCCGGGCCACCCCCGTCAGCTGACCGCCCCGACCGGGCCGGCCGACACGGTGACGCCGACCTGGTGACATCGGCCTGGTGCGCTGCCTATCCTCGGTGCTCGGAGCAGTAGCAGACGTATCGTCAGACCCGTACGTGACATGCATTCGCAGCGCGCCGCCTTTTGGCGCCACCGCCGGGAGGCCCCGTGAACCGCCGTCGCACCGCCGCCGCCGTCCTCGCCCTGTGCGCCGCCGGTGCCCTCACGGCCTGCTCCTCCGGGCCGGCCCACCCCGGGGCGGCGGCCGTGGTCGGGAACGACCGGATCACCGTCGCCACCCTGCAGTCACACGTCTCCGCCTTCCAGAACGCGGCCGCCGGCGACAGCACCGCGCTGCAGCAGACCGGGGTGTCCCAGAAGACGCTGTCCCTGCTGGTGTCGGACCAGCTGGTGGACCAGGCACTGGCCAAGGAGGGCAAGTCGGTCACCGAGGGCCAGATCCAGCAGGTCGAGGCGGCCTATCTGCAGCAGGCCGGCAGCGCCCAGGCGCTGGAGCAGGCCGTGGTGGACAAGCTGCTGCTGGCCCCGGCCGACCTCGAGCTCTACGCCCACCTCCAGGCCGGGCAGGTGCTGCTGCTGCAGGCGGCCGGGGTGGACCCGAGCTCCAGCACCGCGGACAGCGCGCTGCAGCAGATCGTCTCCAGGGCGAGCGGCGAGATCGGCGTGAGCGTCAACCCCCGCTACGGCAGCTGGGACGCCAAAGCCCTCACCCTGGCCGCAGCGAACCAGCCCTGGCTCAAGGCGACGGCGTAGCAGGGTTCTCGGCTGCGGACCGTAGTTGGCTGGTCGCGCAGTTCCCCGCGCCCCTGGGGGTCTGCAACTGAACCGCCGTGGGTCAGCTGCACCTACATAGGGGCGCGGGGAACTGCGCGACCAGCCAGGCAGATGCCGCAGCCAAGATGAAACGCCCAACCGGTAAGTTCGTGCTGTGGCAGATCAAGACAACACCCCCGCCGGACGGCTCGTCCTCCTTTCCAGCACCCACCGCGTCGCCCCCGGCCTGCTCTCCTGGCCCGCCTGGGAGGCGCTCCGCAGTGCCGACCGGGTGCTGGCCGGCGACCCCGCGCACCCGCAGCTGCCGCCGGTGCGCGAGGCCGGTGTCGCCGTCGAGGTGCTGCTGGACGTACCCGGCCACGCCCTGGCCCGCACCCTGGCCGAGGCCGCGTCCGGCCGCACCGTGGTGTGGATCGGCGGCGCGGACGGCGACCCCGGACTGACCGACTCGCTCGCCCGGATCGCCGTCGAGGGCGGCCTGGCCGCAGGCCCCGTCCCCGAGATCGAGCTGCTGCCGGGCTCCTACGACCTGCCCGGGGCCCGGCTGCTTGACCTGGTCGCGGTGATGGACCGGCTGCGCTCGCCCGGCGGCTGCCCCTGGGACGCCCAGCAGACCTCCGAGTCCCTGGTGAAGTACCTGGTGGAGGAGGCCTACGAGCTGGTCGAGGCGATCGAGGAGGGCGACCGCGAGATGCTCCGCGAGGAGCTCGGGGACGTGCTGCTCCAGGTGATGTTCCACGCCAGGATCGCCGCGGAGCACCCGGACGAGCCCTTCGGCATCGACGAGGTGGCGGGCGGCATCGTCGACAAGCTGATGTATCGCCATCCCCATGTCTTCGCCGATGTGCACGCGCCCACGGCCGAGCATGTCGAGGCCAACTGGGAACAGCTGAAGGCCGCCGAGAAGCAGCGCGACTCCGTGGTGGACGGCGTGCCGCTGGCGCAGCCCGCGCTCGCCCTGGTCGCCAAGCTGCACTCCCGCGCGGCCAAGGCCGGACTCGACGTGACCCGTCCCGGCACCGACGGGGCCATCGGCGACCGGCTGCTCGACCTGGCCGTCGAGGCCCAGCAGCAGGGCCTGGACCCCGAGGCCGAGCTGCGCGCCGCCGCGCGCCGCTACCGCGAGGCCATCAGGCAGGCGGAGCAGGGCAGCTGATGCGGCTTCAGCTCACCCCTGACTGGCCGTCGGACGAAGCCGGGGCGCACCGGGTCCAGGAGCGGCTGCGTCCACTCGTCCGCACCCTGCCGCTGCCGGCCCCGCCACGCACCCTGGCCGGGCTCGACGTCGCCTACGGCGGCAGCCACGGCAGCGCCGCGGACCGGGTGGCGGCGGCCGTGGTCGTCCTGGATGCCCGGACGCTGGAGGTCGTCGACCGGGCCACCGCCGTCGGCACGGCCGGCTTCCCCTACATCCCCGGACTCTTCGCCTTCCGCGAACTGCCGCTGCTGGTGGCCGCGTTGGAGCAGCTCGGGACCACGCCGGACCTGCTGCTCTGCGACGGCCAGGGCCTGGCCCACCCGCGCCGCTTCGGCCTGGCCTGCCACCTCGGCGTGCTCACCGGGCTTCCCACCCTCGGCGTCGCCAAGACCCCGCTGCTCGGCAGCTGGGACGAACCGGGACCGGCCCGCGGCGACAGCGCCGACGTCCGGGACGGCGGCGAGGTGGTGGCCCGGATGCTCCGCACCCAAGACGGCGTCAAACCGCTGACCGTGTCCACCGGTCATCTGATCACCCTGGACGACGCCTGCGCCCAGGTCCTCGCCGCCGCCCCGCGCTACCGCCTCCCGGAGACCACCCGCCTCGCCGACCGCCTCTGCCGCGACGCGCTCGCCGCCGCCGGCTGAAGTGGTGTCCCCTTGTCTTGAGCCGCAGGCCATGGTGGCATCGAGCCCATGACCACCCCCTCTGTCGCCACCACCGACACCCCGCCGGCCGGCCCCCGCTGGGGCCTGACCTTCCCGCTCGACGGCATCCCGCTCGCCGATCAGCGCCGTCTGGTCGAGGCGCTGCCCGACCTGGGCTTCACCGACCTCTGGTCGATGGAGACGGCCGGCGCCGACGCCTTCACGCCGCTCGCGCTGGCCTCCGTCTGGGCGCCGCAGCTCAACCTGGGCACCGCCATCGTCCCGGTGCACACCCGCGGCCCGGCGCTGCTGGCCATGCAGGCCGCCGCACTGGCCGAGGCGGCCCCCGGCAGGTTCAGCCTCGGGCTCGGCGCCTCCTCGCCGGTCATCGTCAACGACTGGAACGCCGTCCCCTTCGAGCAGCCGTTCCAGCGCAGCCGCGACATGGTCCGCTTCCTGAAGTCCGCGCTGGCGGGGGAGAAGGTCGACGCCGCCTACGAGACCTTCGCGGTACGCCGCTTCAAGCTGGAGCGCGTCCCCGCGCAGACCCCGCCGGTACTGCTCGCCGCGCTGCGCCCGGGCATGCTGCGGCTGGCCGCGCAGGAGGCCGACGGCACCATCCTCAACTGGCTCTCCGCCGAGGACGTGACCACCGCCGTCGACGAGTTCAACCGGGCGGGCGGGGCCGGCAAGACGGTCGCGGCCAGGATCTTCACCTGCCCGACCACCGACGCCGACCACGCCAGGGCGCTGGGCCGCCGGCTGATCGCGGGCTACCTCACCGTCCCCGCGTATGCGGCCTTCCACCGCTGGCTGGGCCGTGAGGACCAGCTCAAGCCGATGTGGGACGCCTGGGCGGCGGGCGACCGCAAGGGCGCGGCCGCGTCCGTGCCCGACGAGGTGGTGGACGCGCTGATCGTCCACGGCGCCCCCGAGCAGGTGCGCGAGCAGATCCGCCGCTACGCCGCCAACGGCGTGACGGTCCCGGTTCCGGCGATCCTGCCGACGCCGGAGATGCTGGACGGCACCGCCACGGCGCGCGACCGCCGGCAGGCGGTCGCGGCGGCGGTGCTCGCCGTCAGCCCCGGCTGAGACTGCCGGTCGCCGGGTCCACGGCGCCGAGCTTGCCGACCGCGTGGCGCAGGCCGTCCAGCCAGCCGTCGCGGTCGGCGGCCCGGCCCTGCTCGTACTGGGCCACCTCGGGGTGCGGCAGGATCAGGAAGCGCTCGTCGGCCAGGCCCTCGATCACCGCGTCGGCGACCTGCTCCGGCGTCAGCATCCGGCCGAAGGCGCCGAGTACCGCCGCCACCGCCGGGTCCTCGGTCATCGCCGTGTGCACCCCCTGCGGGCACAGTGCGCTGACCTTGATGCCCTGGCTGCCGTAGGCCACCGCCAGCGACTCGGCGAAGGCCACCGCCGCGTGCTTGGTCGCCGTGTAGGCGGCGTCGCCCGGCATCTGCAGCAGGCCGGCGGCGGAGGCGGTGTGCAGCAGGTAGCCCTTTCCGCGCTTCAGCATCCCCGGCAGCACCGCGCGCGCCGCGTAGACGTGCGCCATGACGTTGATCTCCCAGCAGGCCTGCCACAGCTCGTTGGGCGCCTCGATGCCCGCGCCGGAGCCGATGCCGGCGTTGCTGCAGAACAGGTCCACCGGGCCCAGGTGCTTCTCGGCCGTCTCCACCAGGGCCTGCACATCGCTCTCACGGGAGACGTCGCTGCCGACGCCCACGGTGTGACAACCCTCACGGTCCAGCGCCAGCGCCAGGTCCTCGACCCGACCCGCGTCCAGGTCGGCGAGCAGCAGCCCGCGCGCACCCTCGGCAGCGAAGCGCCGCGCCAGCGCGGACCCTATGCCTCCGGCCGCACCGGTCACCACCACGACGGCTCCGCGTACCTGCATCTCTTCTGCCTTCCTCCCACCGACTCTTACATTTCCAGGGCGGCCGCACGGGCCCGCGCACTGTGCCGGTGATCGTAGGCACCCGGCCCGCCACCGCAACAGTGCCCGTCCACGATGCAAGCCAACCGCCAGCCAACGTCAAGGAGTGCACAAACCGCCACAGTCTGCGCTTTGGCTCAGACGCGGGTGAAGGAGACAGGAAGCTCGCGGAGCCCCCGCATGATCAGGCCACCACGCCAGCGCAGGTCCTCTGGTGCAGCGGCCAACTCCAGGTCAGGTAGCCGGGTCAAAAGTGTTGCCAGCGCGATCTGTCCCTCCATGCGTGCGAGCGGGGCGCCGATGCAGTAGTGGATGCCATGGCCGAAGCCGAGGTGGGGGTTGTCCCGGCGGGTGAGGTCGAGCAGGTCGGGCTGGTCGAAACGGGCAGGGTCGCGGTCGGCGGCGGCAAGGACGACCAGGACCGGGTCTCCGGTCGCGATCCTCTGGCCGCCGAGGGTCAAGGTGCTTGTGGCGTAGCGCCAGGTGGCAATTTCCACTGGGCCGTCGTAGCGCAGGAGTTCCTCGACAGCAGCGGACAGAACGGCGCTGTCGCCACGCCTGATGGCGTCTGAGAGCAGTGCCCGCTGTCGGGGGTGCCGGATGAGCGCATACATGCCATTGCCGATGAGGTTGATGGTGGTCTCGAAACCGGCGAAGAGAAGCACGAAGCACATGGCAGCAGCCTCGTTCTCGGTGAGATGTTCGCCGTGATCGGAGGCGCTGATGAGTCCCGAGATCAGATCGTTTCCGGGCTCCTGGCGCTTCCGATGGATCAGTTCGGCGAGATAGTTGCGGATCTTCTTGACAGACCGGGCTACGCCTCCCCGAGGTCCTCCGCCATGACGAATCATCATTCCGGCCCAGTCGCGAAAGTCGTCCTGATCCTCGGTGGGAACTCCGAGCAGGTCGCAGATGGTGTAGATGGGCAGTGGGAAGGCGAAGTCGTGGATGAGGTCTGCGGTTCCCTTGTCGGCAATGTCGTCGATGAGCTGGTCCGTCAGTTCCTGCACGCGGGGAGCAAAGGCAGCAACTGTGCGCGGAGTGAATGCACGGGAAACCAGCCTCCGGAGTCGGGTGTGGTCGGGGGGGTCGATATTCAGGAGATGGGTCATCAGGTTCGCACTGCGCTCGCCCGGAATTCCAGTCTTCCCCTTGGCGTGGACGGACTCGGCATGGTGTACCGGGTTCTTGCTGAGTCGCTGGTCTGCGAGCGCTTGCTTGGCGTCTCCGTACTGGGTGACCAACCACGCCTCCACTCCACTGGGCAGTCGCGTCCACCGGACCGGCTCATGCCGGCGCAGCCACGCATATGCGTGGTACGGGTCGGCGGCGAACTCCCAGGTGAACAGATCCGGGGGTGTAGCGGCATCGGTCTGGTTCAGCATGTGCCGACCGTATCCGGTGAGGTGAATGAGCCAGAAAGGATGGAAGCCGATTCCTCGACACTTTCGTTCACCGAAGACTACGGAGCGTATCGTGTCCGCTACATGGATGACCCCGGCAGCGCTGTCACGCTCCGGGGTCTGGACAGTCTTGGAGGACTGGCATGTCTACTCTTGCACGCCCTGGCACGGTGACGGAAGCAGCCCTGGTGGTTGCCAGCTACACCCGCGTCTCCACCCTTGAACAACTCGAGGGCTTCGGCCTGGAAGTGCAGAACGGGATCAACGGTGGCTGGTTGCGGCGCAACCCGAACGTCGTGGTTCAGGGCAACTATCAGGATGACGCTGTCTCCGGGGCCCTGGACAGGCGCCCAGCCATGGACCGCCTGACTGCGGATGCCCGCAGCGGGCGCTTCGACAGAATCCTTGTAGCGAGGGTTGACCGCGTTGGGCGCACCGGTCGTGCTGCATACCAGTGGGCTTGGAACATGGCAGACATTGGCGTTCACTTCATTTCGGTCCAAGAGGGTATCGACACCAGCACAGCTGAGGGCTGGAACGCGTTCATGCGGTATGTCACAGCCTCAGAAATGGAGTGGTGGCATCCGTGAACGCACCCGCGCAGGCCGGGAGATGAAGGTCAAGCTCGGCGGATGGCCCGGCGGCCCCGCACCCTACGGCTACAGGATCGCCGTCGACCAGAACAACCCATGGGGCAAGAGGCGCTTCTCGGTACTCGTCACCGACGAACTGGAGTCCCGGATCCTCCACGTTGCAGCGGACCTGATCATCGATGGCGGCCTCAACCTCACGCAGGCCGCTGAAGAACTGAACAACCGCGCACTCTTCACACGGAGTGGTGTCCGGTGGTCGACGGCCAACCTGCGGAACAGACTGCACGCGGAGACCATCCACGAGGGCTTCGTCCGCTACGGAAAGTCCAGCCGCGGCGATGGCGGAGACGAAACTACGCTCTGTGACGAAGCCCGCGGCGGCTCCCAGGGATTGGGAATGAGAATTGGCGTCCCGCCCATCTTTGCTCGGGAGCGAGCCCTTCAGTTGGAAGCCGCCCTCAAAGCTGGCGGCTTCAGGATTCCCCGGTCGAAGGAGAGGGTCTATCCGCTCTCCGGGAGGATCGTGGGTACCTGCGGGCTGCAGTACACCGGCATGTCACAGCTTGGGGAACGGGCGTACCGCTGCAAGGGAAACCTGAGTCGGTCAGAAGCGTGTGGGGACATGGTCTTCCGGGCCGACGAGGTGGAGGAGGCCGTTTGGAAAGAGTTCGCGAGGCTTCTCCAGCGTGAGCCGCACCTCAAACACCGGGCTGTGACCTTGCTCGGTGGCCTCAACGGTGACAAGCAGAGTTACGAGGAGCGGGTCCGAGACTTCACAGCCAGGATCGCTGAACAGAACCGGCTCATCGAAGTCCAAGTCCCTGCATCCCTGCGGCAGAAGGTGGACGGGACCATCATGGCTGCTGCAGTACGACAACTCCGGCAGGAACTGCAGCTCCTTGAGAACCAGCTGGCCACAGCGCGGTACTGGTTGGGCGGGCACGCCGAGTACGAGCGTCAGGCGGACATCCTCGCGTCCCTCGCCGAGCCGGCGGGTGCGCAGTCGGCGGGTCTGTCGATCTCCGAGCGCAAGGAGATCTGTGACATGTTCAATGTTCAGGTACGCGCTGGTGAAGGCCACCTCATCCGTCGAAGTGGTGTCCGCTGTGCTGTGATGGAGTGGCACTTCGAGATAGGAACGTTGGTACCTTTCGACCCCACTGACGAGGAGTGGGGACAGGTCGAGGCGTACCTCAGGACGGTCTTCACCCGACGGCATTTCGTCGGACCGTCCGAGCTCCGCACCATCTTCAACGGTTGTCTCCATCGTCTACGGTGTGGGGTGTCCTGGGCGGACATGTCAGACATGTGGGGGCCGCAGAACCGTGTGCGCGAACGTCAGCTCTCTTGGTGGAAGAAGGGGGCCTGGCCGCAGATGATGGCGATTCTCGGCGCCGACCGGCGGGGAGTGCCGGCCTATCGACGCCCTAACCTGCCCTCTCTGACCGTCACGATGCGGCTCCCTGGCGCGGCGGCCTGATCATGCGAGGGCTCCGCCACCTCCCAGTCAACTTCAGTCAGGAGGGCGGAGCCTAGGCAGACATGGAGCATGTTGCTCACGCTCAGAAGTGGAGATGGATGCTGCTGGCGACGAAGCACACCGCCACCACCGTGAGGAAGCTCTTGAGGCCGACCTCACCACCGCTTCCCATCTCACTGCAGAGCAGGATGTTGGGGGCCGCGAACAACCACCACAACCCGCTGTTGTGCTGCTGGAGCCGGTAGTTGAGCAGCATCAGCAGCGCCACGTACACCATTTGCCAGCCGGACCTCAGTTTCATGTCGACCACCTCCAGCATCCCCTCAAGGGGTGGGGGATTGGGAAGCGCGGAAACGAGGCATCATCGACTTGTGGCCACGCGGTCCCCCGGCAGTCAGGTTCAGTCAGATCATGATGAGACTGATGGATTTGACTGCTCTTACGGATGGGATGCCCGGTCCATGCCTGCTTCTAACTCAACTATCATTCAACTCTCCTGACCTTCACTAAATCTGACTGATAGTTGTAGGGTCGACTCTGCAGCCAGGGAGGCAGGCATGAACGATTCCCCGAAGACCGAGGTGCAGCGGGTAGCCGACGCCGTGCGTTACTGGTGTGGACGGTTGGGCGGGGGAGCGCCCCTTCCGTCCCAGGGGGAACTCGCGGAACAGTTCAGCGTCTCCCGTGACACGGTCCAGAAGGCCCTGAAGGTTCTCCAGGAGGAGGGGCTCGTCGAGTCCGTCCGGGGAAGCGGAACCTTTGTCGCCGGGGCCGAAAACGCCCCCAGGGCTGACGAGGACGAGTTGGAGCCGGCCATCGTGGCCCTGGGGCACCATCTGGACCGGGCACTCCTGTCCCCGCACGTCACCATTGACTTCTTCGGCTTCACTGCTGAGACCCTGGCCAAGGAGTTGACGCCGAAGCTGGTCCGCATGTGGCTGCCGGGTGCTCCAAGACCCGAAAGCCTGCGAGTCCGGCTGCTGCTGCCCGAGATGGATCACCTGGCGGTGCCGTATGCTCGCGCCGATCCGCAGGACCGTCGTCCCCTGGAGCGCCTGCGGGTGATCGCCGAGCGCTCCGTCGGCGCGTTGACGGAGGCCGTGAACGAGCCGCGCTTCCGGCAGGTCGGGCTCGAGAGCACCATCGAGATCCGGACGGTTCGGATGACTCCGCAGGTGAAGCTGTACCTGATCAATGAGGGACTGGCGTTGCGCGGCTGGTACGAGGTGGACGCGGTCACGGTCCAGGTTCCGGAACGGAATGGTGTCGACCCCGAGGATCTGGAGATCTACGACCTCACCGGCCTGAGCGCACCGTTGAGCCTGCAGCCCCCGCTGGCCGCGGCCCGCTCCCGGGCCTGGTTCGACTCCGTCTGGTCGACCATCGCTGTGGACTACAAACTGTCCGAGTGACCAAGTCCACCTCCCCCACCCGCTTTGACGAGGTGACAGCAGTTCGCCGCCTCCTCCTGCCGTGGCTCACTGACAGAGTCGTCCCCCAGGACTGCATCGCCACGGTCGGCTTGGTCCTCTTCGACTTCGACGGCCCGATGTGCAGCCTCTTCCACAGGTACGAGTCGGACGCGGTGCGGGACGCCGTGCTGGACGCGCTGAACGCGGACGGCTCCGTGCCCAGACGGCTGCTCCGCGAACGCAATGCGCACACCCTGCTGCGCACCATGTGGCAGCAGGGATCCGAACACGTGGAGCGGGCGAACAAGGACCTCACCGACCAGGAGTCCTTCGCCGCCGGGAGCGCCCTGCCGACCCCGCACGCCAGGGAGCTGATGGAACTGCTCGCCGCCGCCGGGATCACGATGGCCATCACGAGCAACAACTCGGCGGTGGCGATACGCGTGTACCTGGAGCGGAACGGGCTCACGGACTACTTCGGGGACCGGATCTATGCGCGGGGCGAGGACCCCGGTCTGATGAAGCCAAATGCGCACACCCTGACCACCGCAGTCGCTCTTGTCCGACCCGTCGGCGCCACGGTCCTGCTGGGCGACTCCGTGAGTGACGCCGAGGCCGCCTGGCGCGCAGGCGTCGCCTTCATCGGCTGCGTCCACCCGGCGGATCTCGGTCGGCTACGGAAGCTGCGGCGGTGGCGCAATGTGTGGCGGTTGCGGAGGGCAGGGGCCGATGTCGTGGTGCGTGACCTCAGTGCTGTGCTCGCCGCATTCGCTGTGCGAACAGGCATCTGAGTGAAGTTCAGTCAACCGGGTTACATCTTCGTTTCCACGGTCAGTCAGGTCCGCCTTCCCGGAGTAGGGTTGACTGAAACAGAAGGATCCAAGGTCATTTTCCCCGGAGGTCGCCATCAACGAGGCTGTTCTCGCGGCCCTCGAGGAGCAGGCGAGGGAGGCCTCACGGTCGGCGGTGGGCATGAATCAGGGATTCAGCCACCGCAACATCCCGCTGCGGATCGAGGCCGACATCGCGGGGGAGCTCTCGGTCCCGGACGGAAGCAGGCTCAAGCTGCGGATCCCGGACCGTTCGGGGATTCCCTTCGACCCGATCGTCTGGGACGACGAGGACCGGACGCTGCAGTTGCTGGCGAACAGGTTCCAGGGGAAGCAACGGCTTCCACGTGTGGTCGTCCGCCTCGATCAGGGCTCGGTGCACACCTTCAGTGAAGGCTCTGTCCTCTCCGAGGAGTGGCCGAGTCTGAGCAACCTGTCCGACGGCAGGATCTCCCAGCTCGCCGACTTCTTCGCCGCCCTGGCGCTGGTTCGAAGGTCCGACGGGGGTGCGCTGGCGCGGTTGCCCTCGGGCTGGCCTGCGGACGGCAACAGCAGTGGCTTCCTCCGCTGGCAGATCCGGTACACCGCCGAGTGCGTCGAGCCGCTGGCGTGGAAGCAGTACGGTGCGGTGCTTGAAGCTCTGAACTTCCCCGAGGACGCACTGGAACGGTTCGCGAAACTGGTCCCGCAGCTGAAGCCACGACCCTTCTCCCTGCTGCACGGCGATCTCCACCCGGGCAACATCATCGTGGGCGCGGACGGCTCGCTCGATGTCATCGACTGGGAACTCGCCATGATGGGCGACCCCCTTCATGACCTCGCCATCCATCTTGAACGGTCCCGCTACCCGAACCTCGGCGAGGAGGACCGCTTCATCGAGGCATGGCGTACCAGCGTCGCGGCGGTCGCCCCGGCGGCGGTCAACGGGCTGGAGCGGGATCTGCGCTGGTACCGGCTCTTCCAGGCGGTGCGCTCGGTGTACACGGACGTGGTGCGCACGGTCGAGCGGCTGCGTCAGGAGCCCTGGACCGTCACGGTCGACCAGGCCGCGGCCGACCTGGTCCGCATCGTCAACCGGGCGCGCTGCGTGCTCGAACCGGGCACGCGGGTCGGCCACGTGGCCGCGCGCGGCGCCGCCGTGGCCACTGTCGCCCGGGATCTGCCGTCGCCCGTTCGAGCCGTGCTGCTGGATTTCGACGGCCCTGTCTGCGATCTGTTCGCGGGCCACAACGCCGACAAGATCGCCATGTTGATCTGCGAGCGCCTGGAAGCCGAGGAACTGCTGCCGGCCGACTTCTCCGAGCGTGGAGGTGAGGCCTGGCAGGATCCGCACGCGCTGCTGCGCGTCGTCGGCGACCTGCTGGAGGCCGACAGACGTCCCGCTGAGGCGGTGGCTCAGGCGCGGAAGATGGTCCATGTACTGCTCGGCAAGGCCGAGGTGGATGCGGTGCCGACCGCGAGGCAGACGTCGCACGCGATCGAGCTGATCCGAGAGCTGCCCCGGAGGGGCATTGCCGTGGCGATCGTCAGCAACAATGCCAAGGCCGCGGTGGTGGACTATCTGCGGCGCGCCGCCGGCCGGGGCCCGGAGCTCGTCCCGGAGGGGCTGATTTTCGGGCGACCGGACAAACCGGCTCTGATGAAGCCGAATCGCCATATGTTGGACAAGGCGATGGCAGAGCTGGGCATGACGCCAGGTCAGTGCGTCTTCCTGGGGGACAGCGAGGCCGATGTGAAGGCGGCCGAAGCGGCCGGGATGACGTTCTTCGGCTACCACGGCGGGGTGCACCACCGGCGGGAGCGGATGCAGGAGTGGCAGGTGCCGGAGGAGCGTCAGTTGGGTTCGCTGGAGTGCCTGGTGGTGGGTGTGACGCCGCGCACGTGACCGTTACGGGCTTGTGATTATGTAGCTCATATGTCTAGCCTGCCGGGAACGCCTGCACGCGTGGGCACCGCTCCGCGGGACGCCGAGTCCTGTCCAGCCGGGGGGCGGAACTCGAACTTCAGGATTGGGCAGGAGCGGGGGACCCAGGTAAGTTGCCGCAGTTCGCAAGGCTGCGGCTCGGGGTGAAGGCGCGTCAGCGCCCGGGCTACCTCACGGCCCGAACCCGACAGCTCACCTCGCAGGCGTCGGAGAGGGTACCTGCCATGCCTTTCGTGAACAGTCGGAGCAACACGCCCGGACGCCATCGCAAGCCGCGCACCAGTCAGACCAAGCGCCTGGTCGCGACCGCGAGCCTCGGCACCGCCGGCATCGCCCTGCCGCTGATCGGCGCGACCAGCGCCTCCGCCGCCTCCGTCTCCACCTGGGACAAGGTCGCCAGCTGCGAGAGCGGCGGCGACTGGTCCATCAACACCGGCAACGGGTACTACGGCGGGCTGCAGTTCTCCGCCTCCACTTGGAGTGCTTACGGCGGCGGCCAGTACGCGTCCACCGCGGACCACGCCACCAAGGGCCAGCAGATATCGATAGCCGAGAAGGTCCTGGCCTCGCAGGGGCCCGGCGCCTGGCCGGTCTGCGGGCCGAAGGCCGGACTCACCCAGGGCGGCGCCGCCGCCTCGGTCAGCACCGCGGGCTCGTCCTCCTCCTCTTCCAGTACCAGTTCGTCCTCGTCGAGCTCGGACTCGACGACGAGCACGACCACGCAGAGCAGCAGCACCGGCAAGCACCGGTCGACCGCCGCCACGGACTCCGCCTCGAAGGTCGTCAAGCCCGCTACGCGCACCACGACCGCGACCACGGCCGCGCCGAAGGTCGGTCACGGCAACTACACCGTCAAGTCGGGCGACTCCCTCTCCGCCATCGCCGCCGCCGCGCACCTCAGCGGCGGCTGGACCGAGCTGTACAAGGACAACAAGTCCACGGTCGGCGCGAACCCGAACCTGATCTTCCCCGGCCAGAAGCTCGTCGTGGTCTGACACGACTGCCGTCTCCCGGGCGGGCGTGCGGTTCGCAGGGGTCCGGGGCGTCGTGCCCCGGATGATTGGAGCCCCGGCCAGAAGCTCGTGGTCGTCTGACCGGACTGCCGAGGACGGAGCCCCTGCCCGCCAGGTGAACTACTGGTGAGTAGGGGCTCCGTCCGGTGAGACAGGCAGAAGGTCCGGGTGGCCCCGCCCCCGGCTGCGGCTAGGCTCTTGTCGTAAGCACCCCTGTATTCCCCCCTAGGAGATGCCTGTGCCGTCCATCGACGTCGTCGTAGCCCGGGAGATCCTCGACTCACGAGGCAACCCCACGGTCGAGGTCGAGGTCGGCCTCGACGACGGCAGCACCGGTCGTGCCGCTGTTCCGTCCGGCGCCTCGACCGGCGCGTTCGAGGCCCTGGAGCTGCGCGACGGCGACCAGTCGCGCTACTTCGGCAAGGGCGTGGAGAAGGCCGTGCTCGCGGTCATCGAGCAGATCGGCCCGGAGCTGATCGGCTACGACGCCACCGAGCAGCGCCTGATCGACCAGGCCATGCTGGACCTCGACGCCACCCCGGACAAGTCCTCCCTCGGCGCCAACGCGATCCTCGGCGTCTCCCTCGCCGTGGCGCACGCCGCCTCCGAGGCCAGTGACCTGCCGCTGTTCCGCTACCTGGGCGGCCCCAACGCCCACGTCCTGCCGGTCCCGATGATGAACATCCTCAACGGCGGCTCGCACGCGGACTCCAACGTCGACATCCAGGAGTTCATGATCGCCCCGATCGGCGCGGAGTCCTTCTCCGAGGCCGTCCGCTGGGGCGTCGAGGTGTACCACACCCTCAAGAGCGTGCTGAAGAAGCGCGGCCTCTCCACCGGCCTGGGCGACGAGGGCGGCTTCGCCCCGAACCTGGACAGCAACCGCGAGGCGCTGGACCTCATCGTCGAGGCCATCCAGCTGGCCGGCTACACCCCGGGCAAGGACGTCGCCCTGGCCCTGGACTGCGCCGCGTCCGAGTTCTACAAGGACGGCAAGTACGAGTTCGAGGGCAAGTCCCGCTCGGCCGCCGAGATGACCGAGTACTACGAGGAGCTCGTCGCCGCGTACCCGCTGGTCTCCATCGAGGACCCGCTGTTCGAGGACGACTGGGCCGGCTGGACCGTGCTCACCGGCAGGATCGGCGACAAGGTGCAGATCGTCGGCGACGACCTGTTCGTCACCAACCCGACCCGGCTGGCCCGCGGCATCAAGGAGGGCACCGCCAACGCCCTGCTGGTGAAGGTCAACCAGATCGGCTCGCTGACCGAGACCCTGGACGCCGTGGAGCTGGCCCAGCGCAACGGCTTCCGCTGCATGATGTCGCACCGCTCCGGTGAGACCGAGGACGTCACCATCGCCGACCTCGCCGTCGCCACCAACTGCGGCCAGATCAAGACCGGCGCCCCGGCCCGCTCCGAGCGCGTCGCCAAGTACAACCAGCTGCTGCGCATCGAGGAGATCCTCGACGACGCCGCCGAGTACGCGGGCCGCGGCGCGTTCCCGCGCTTCCAGCCCAGCGAGGCCTGACCTTCCGTCGGAACACCGCGCCGGACCGGTGCCCCGCCGCGTTCACCCTCTAGGGTGGGCGGCGGGGCACCGGCACATCAACCGGTCAGGTCGTGCCAGGACAGGTCAGGCCGGGTCAGGTCAGGGAGGGCGAGTACGTGAGCGGCAGCACAGCCAAGGGCACCGGCCCCCGCAGGCCGCGGCTGACCGGCCGGGCCGCCGTGCTGGCCCTGGTGCTGTGCTCGCTGGTCGCCGCGCTGGCCTATCCGACCCGGCAGTTCATCGCCCAGCGCTCGCAGATCGCCCAGCAGCGCGCCGCGGCGGCCCAGGCGCAGGCCCAGGTGGACGAGCTGCGCCGGGAGAAGGCCCGCTGGCAGGACCCGGCGTACGTGGCCGCCCAGGCCAGGGAGCGGCTGCACTACGGCTACCCCGGCGAGACCCCGTTCATCTCGGTCGCCCCCACCACCGGTACGGGCAGCGCCGCCTCGGGGACTCCCGCCGCGGCCCAGGCGCAGCAGCCCTGGTACGACAGCCTGTTCCAGTCGCTGGAGACGTCCGACCGGAGCGGCGCGGCGGGCGCGGCCGCACCCTCGAACTAGATCTGTCCAGGAATCCAGAAAGCAAGGCAATGACGCAGACCCCTGACGCCCCCAAAGGCGTCGCCCCGGACGGCGTGCTTCAAGACGCCGTTCCTCAAGACGCCGTTCCTCAAGACGGCGTTCCTCAAGACGCCGTTCTCCAAGAGGACGTAGCCGCCATCGCCGCCCAGCTCGGCCGGGTGCCGCGCGGGCTGCGCGCCGTCGCCCACCGCTGCCCCTGCGGCCTGCCCGACGTGGTGGAGACGTCGCCGCGGCTGGAGGACGGCAGCCCCTTCCCCACGCTGTTCTACCTGACCTGCCCCAGGGCCGCGTCCGCGATCGGCACCCTGGAGGCCGACGGTGTGATGAAGGAGCAGACCGCCCGGCTGGCCGAGGACCCGGAGCTGGCCGCGGCCTACCAGCGGGCCCACGAGGACTACATCGCTCGGCGCGACGCCATCGAGGTGTTGGAGGGCTTCCCCAGCGCCGGCGGGATGCCGGACCGGGTGAAGTGCCTGCACGTCCTGGTCGGCCACAGCCTGGCGGCCGGACCGGGCGTCAACCCGCTCGGCGACGAGGCCCTGGCGATGCTGCCCGAGTGGTGGCGCAAGGGCCCCTGCGTGTGCGCCGACAGCGCTGAAGGGTGCGACAAATGAGTCTGCAGCGCGTTGCCGCGATCGACTGCGGCACCAACTCCATCCGGCTGCTGGTCGCCGACCTCGACCCGGAGACCGGCGAGCTGCACGACCTGGACCGGCGGATGACCATCGTCCGGCTGGGGCAGGGCGTGGACCGTACCGGGCGGCTCGCGCCCGAGGCGCTGGAGCGCACCTTCGCCGCCTGCCGTGAGTACGCGGCGGTCATCGCCGGGCTGGGTGCGGAGCGCCTGCGCTTCGTGGCGACCAGCGCATCCCGCGACGCCGAGAACCGCGACGAGTTCGTCAGCGGCGTCCGCGCGAGCCTGGGCGTCGACCCGGAGGTGATCAGCGGCGACGAGGAGGCCGAGCTCTCCTTCACCGGCGCGACCCGGGAGCTCAAGCAGGAGGACGGCCTGACGCCTCCGTACCTGGTGTTCGACCTGGGCGGCGGCTCCACCGAGTTCGTGCTGGGCAGCGACCGGGTCGAGGCCGCCCGCTCGGTCGACATCGGCTGCGTCCGGATGACGGAACGTCATGGCAGCGACACCATCGCCATGCGGGCCGACATCAAGACCGCGCTGGACCTGGCCGCCGCCACCGTCCCGCTGACCTCCGCGGCGACCCTGGTCGGCCTGGCCGGGACGGTCACCACCGTGGCCGGGATCGCGCTCGGCCTGCCGGCCTACGACTCCACCGCGATCCACCACTCGCGCATCCCGCTGGCCAAGGTCCACGAGGTCACCGCGATGCTGCTGTCGTCCACCGCGGAGGAGCGCGCCGCCATCCCGGTGATGCACCCCGGACGCGTCGACGTCATCGCCGCGGGGGCCCTTGTTCTGCTCGCCGTCATGGAGCGCTGCGGGGCTTCTGAGCTGGTCGTCAGCGAGCACGACATCCTCGATGGCATCGCCTGGAGCGCGGCCCGGGACACGGCTCGCGAGGGCGCTCCAGAAACTTCGTGAATTTCTTCACATGGAGTTCCCGGCATTGGGGCCACCCAAAAGGCCGGTTCGTCCGAATTGCGAGACCACAGGTGGACCCAAGGCCCCTGGCGGCTGTCGGTACGGGCATCCAAGGCCAGCGGCCCGAATCGCACGCATAATCGCAATCAGGGCGACGAGCTGCGGCAATGCCCCGCACCCCGGCTGCGGGGCTGACGCACGGGGTCCAGGGGGAGACGTGGGCCGCGTAGTGTAGCAGGTGCTGTCCAGGGGCCTGTGAGGAGGGCCACACAGGGTGCTCCGAAGGGTGCTGGATACTTTCGGATATGAGCACCACGGAGCGTCCTCGCATTCTCATCGTCGGCGGTGGATACGTCGGCATGTATGCCGCGATGCGCATCCTCAAGAAGATGCGCTACGGAGAAGCGACCGTCACGGTCGTCGACCCGCGGTCCTACATGACGTACCTGCCCTTCCTTCCCGAGGCGGCGGCCGGCAACGTCGCGCCTCGCAACCTCGTCGCGCCGCTGCGCAGCACCCTCAAGGGTGCGGAGGTCCTCACCGGTCATGTGACCGCGGTGGACCAGGAGCGCAAGATCGCGACCATCTCCCCGGCCGCGGGCGACTCGTACGAGCTGCCGTTCGAGTACCTCGTCGTCGCGCTGGGCTCGGTCTCCCGCACCTTCCCGATCCCCGGCCTGGCCGAGAACGGCATCGGCATCAAGTCGGTCGAGGAGGCCATCAGCCTCCGCAACCACGTGATCGGCCAGCTGGACAAGGCCGAGTCCACCACGGACGAGGCGATCCGCAAGCAGGCGCTGACCTTCGTGGTCATCGGCGGCGGCTTCGCGGGCATCGAGACCGTGGCCGAGCTGGAGGACATGGTCCGCGACGCGGCCAAGAACTACCGCAACGTGAAGCGCGAGGACATGCGCTTCATCGTGGTCGAGGCGGCCAACCGCATTCTCCCCGAGATGGGTCCGGACCTCGGTCTGTGGACCAAGGAGAAGCTGGAGGAGCGGGGGATCGAGATCTACATCGAGACCTCGATGGACTCCTGCGTCGACAAGCACGTGGTGCTGAAGAACGGCATCGAGGTCGACGCCTCCACCATCGTGTGGACGGCCGGCGTCAAGCCCAACCCGGTGCTCGCCAACTTCGGCCTGCCGCTGGGCCCGCGCGGCCACGTCGACACCGCCCCGACCCTCCAGGTCCAGGGCTTCGACAACGTCTGGGCCGCCGGCGACAACGCCCAGGTGCCGGACCTCGCCGTCGGCGAGGGCGCCTGGTGCCCGCCGAACGCGCAGCACGCGGTCCGCCAGGCCATCGTGCTCGGCGACAACGTGGTCTCCGGGATGCGGGGCTTCCCGCAGAAGGAGTACAAGCACAAGAACCTCGGCGCGGTTGCCGGCCTGGGCCTCCACAAGGGTGTGGCGATCCTCTTCGGCAAGTACAAGCTGAAGGGCCGTCCGGCCTGGTGGTTCCACCGCCTGTACCACGGCAGCCGGGTCCCGACCATGAACCGCAAGGTCCGGGTGTTCGCCGACTGGACCCTGGCCATGTTCCTCAAGCGCGAGACCGTCTCCCTGGTGGAGATGGAGACGCCGCGCGAGGTGTTCATCGAGGCGGCCTCGCCCGCTCCGAAGCCGAAGCCCGCGGTCGCGGCCGAGGCCGCGAAGTCCGAGAAGGTCCCCGCCTGATCGTTCCACCGCACGCCCTCCTGCCCGGCAGCGTCGCCGGACCACACCCGTGGTGCTCATAACCGGCACCGCTGCCGCAAGTAAGTGCCCCGAACCCTCCGCCGTGGAGGGGTCGGGGCACTGGCGTTTGCGAGGGCTCCTGCGGTCACCGTCGCGGCTTTGCGCAGGGGTACGGGGCGTCGCGCCCCGGGGGATCGCAGTATGACCGGCACCGCTGCCGCAAGTAAGTGCCCCGGCTCCTCCTCAGTGGAGGGACCGGGGCACTGGCGCGTTCGGGACGAACCGTCAGTCGCGGGGCGTCAGTCGGTCTTGATGGAGGCCAGGATGTCCATCCTGGCCGCTCTGCGGGCCGGCCACAGTGCGGCTGCCAGCCCGACCAGGGCTGCCGCCAGGACGTAGGCGGTGAGCTGGCCCAGTGGGAACGTCGTGGTGAGCCCGGCCAGGGAGGACTTCAGCAGCTGCACCGCCGCCCAGGCGAGGAAGCCGCCGATGGCCACGCCCAGTACCGCGCCGAAGGCCGCGATCACCACCGACTCCAGCCGGACCATCCGCTTGATCCCGCGCCGGTCCAGGCCGATCGCCCGCAGCATCCCGATCTCGCGCCTGCGCTCGAAGACCGACATCGCCAGGGTGTTGACCACCCCCAGGACCGCGATCAGCACGGCCATGCCCAGCAGCCCGTACATCACGTTCAGCAGCAGACTGATCTGCGAGCTGAACTCCTTCACCATCTGCGACTGCGACTGCACCTTGACCAGCGGGTTGCGCCCGGTGGAGTCCTTCAGCGCCTGCTCCAGCGCCGGGGTGGCCCCGCTCGCGCCCGCCACCAGCACATCGCTGTAGTAGGGCGCGGTGGTGTGCGGGGCGAGCACCGCCTCACTCATCATCACCGAGCCGAACAGGTCGTTGTTCTGGTAGATCCCGCCGATCCGGACCGTGCCCGTGCTGCCGTCGGGGTAGCTGAACCGGGCGCTGTCGCCCACGGTCCAGTGGTGCGAGGCCGCAGTGGACTTGGACACCAGCAACGCGCCCCCGCGGATCGAGTCGGCCGTCCCGTCCAGCATGGTCGGGTCGACCAGTCGGCCGAAGCCGGCGGTGTCGAAGCCGCTCACCGACAGGTCCCGGCCGTCGGCCGTGACGTACTGGGAGTCGATGACGCTGGTGGCGCTGACGCCCGCGGTGCCCTTGATGGCCGGCAGCAGGCTGGGCGAGACGGGCTCGCCCAGCATCACGCTGATCGCGTAGTCGGCCTTCATGCCGGAGGTGACCTGCTTGGTGACCGCCTCGGTCACCGAAGCGCCGATCACCGTCAGCGCGCTGATCAGGGTCAGCCCGATGGTGAGCGCGGACGCCGTGGCCGCGGTGCGCCGCGGGTTGCGCAGCGCGTTCTGCTTGGCCAGCTTTCCGGAGACCCCGTAGAGCCGCGCGAACAGCGGCCCGACCAGGGCGATCAGCGGACGGGACAGCAGCGGGGTCAGCACGAACGCGCCGATCAGGATCAGTCCGGCGCCCGCGCCCACCGGCAGCCGCCCGGAGGAGCCGCCCAGGTGTGCGCCGTAGAGCACGGCGGCCAGACCGGTGCCGAAGAAGGCGGCGCCGATGGAGTTGCGGACCACCAGCGACTTCTGGGTCGGCGGCTGGTCGTTGCTGCGCATCGCGGCGACCGGGGCGACCCGGGAGGCGCGGATGCTGGGCAGCAGCGCGGCCACCACGGTGACCACGACCCCGGTGAGCACCGTGGCCACGACGGTGATCGGGGAGACCACCAGGCCGCCGGAGGGCAGGTTCCCGCCGGACCCGAGGAACGCCTTGAGTGCGGCGCCGATCCCGATTCCGGCCAGCAGCCCGCCCAGCGAGGCGAAGACGCCCACGAACAGGGCCTCCAGCAGCACCGAGTTGGTGATCTGGCGGCGGCTCGCCCCGATGGCGCGCATCAGCGCCAACTCGCGGGTGCGCTGGGCGATCAGCATGGTGAAGGTGTTGGAGATCAGGAAGATCCCGACGAACAGCGCGATCCCGGCGAAGGCCAGCAGCGCGGTGCGCATCCCCGAGGTGGCCGCCTGCACCGCGGCGGAGGAGTCGGCGCTGAGCTGCGCCCCGGTCTTGGCGCTGATGCTGTCGCTGTGCGGCAGCACCGGTCTGACCTCGGCCAGCAGTTGGTCCTCGCTGGTGCCGGGCTTGGCGACGGCCTGGATGCTGGTGAACTGGCCCGGCTTGAGGTAGAGCCGCTGCGCGGTGGCGGTGTCGAACAGCACCAGCGAGCCGCCGGCCTTCACCTGCGGGTCGACCGTGGTGAAGATCCCGGTGACGGTCATCTGCATGACCGGGCCGTTGACGGCGAGCCGGACCGTGTCGCCGACCTTGAAGCCGTTCTTCGCCGCGGTCCGCTGGTCGACGGCGATCTGACGGGAGTTCACCGGCCCGGCGCCCTCCGTGATCGGGTAGGTGCTGTCCTTGCCGCCGGCGCCGGCGACCCAGTTGGAGCCCTGGGTGTCGCCGCGCTGGCCGATCAGGTTGCCCTGCGGGTCGGACAGGCCGGCGAAGCCGGTCACCGTGCCACGCGCCGACTGCGTCCCCGGCAGCGCGGCGATTTTCCGCACGGTGTCCTCGGTGAGCGGCAGCGCCGAGCTGTTGTTGTCCGAGGCCTTGATGTCGGTCCCGGCGGCGTCGTTGTGGACCTGGACCGAGATGTTGTCGTAGCTGGAGGACTGGCTGTCCTTGAAGGCCTGCCCGACCGAGTCGGAGAAGACCATGGTTCCGGCCACGAAGGCGGTGCCCAGCAGCACGGCCAGCATGGTCATCAGCAGCCGGCCCTTGTGGGCCAGCACATTGCGCAGTGCGGTGCGGTACATAACGCCTGACCCCCTCTCAGCTGGTGCGGCCCTTGGCGTCAAAACGACGCATGCGGTCCAGGACGCTGTCGGCGGTGGGGCCGTCCATCTCGTCGACGATCCTGCCGTCGGCGAGGAAGACCACCCGGTCCGCGTAGGAGGCGGCGACCGGGTCGTGGGTGACCATCACCACGGTCTGGCCGAGCTCGCGCACCGAGTTGCGGAGGAAGCCGAGGATCTCCGCGCCGGAGCGGGAGTCCAGGTTGCCGGTGGGCTCGTCGGCGAAGATGATCTCCGGCCGGGAGGCCAGGGCGCGGGCGCAGGCCACCCGTTGCTGCTGTCCGCCGGACAGCTGGGAGGGGCGGTGCCCGAGCCGGTCGGCCAGGCCGACGGCGGCCACCACCTGGTCCAGCCAGGCCTGGTCGGGCTTGCGCCCGGCTATGTCCATCGGCAGGGTGATGTTCTCCAGCGCGGTCAGCGTCGGCAGCAGGTTGAAGGCCTGGAAGACGAAGCCGATCTGGTCCCGGCGGAGCTTGGTGAGCTGCTTGTCCTTCAGCCCGCCGAGCTCGGTGTCGCCGATGGTGGCGGAGCCGGAGCTGACCGAGTCCAGGCCGGCCATGCAGTGCATCAGCGTGGACTTGCCGGAGCCCGAGGGACCCATGATGGCGGTGAACTGACCCCGTCCGAACTCGACGGAGACCTGGTCCAGAGCGGTGACGCGGGTGTCTCCCTCGCCGTAGACCTTGCTGAGGCCGACGGCGCGGGCCGCGGCAGTGAGCAGGGTTGTCGTCACAGGACTACTCCAGTCAGAGAGGATGGGGTGTGAACCCATCCTCCCGGCCTGGTCACGCCGCGTAGTCGCCCGACCGGACGGTTGCGGGTACTGCCTGTCGACGTAGGGGATGCAGCCCGCTCTCCTCCCCAGGTATGAGGGCACCCCTGAGAGGGTCAACCGCGGGCCGAGAGCGGTCGCGCTGCACCGACGATGCGTCAAGTAACGGTGAAATAAGACAACTTCCCCACAGGTGTGCACATCTGAGGGGTCCGCTGCGGTTAGGCTCAGAGTGCGGAAGGGCCCGGATGGTGGAACGCAGACACGGCGAGCTTAAACCTCGCTGGCCGCCAGGCCGTGCCGGTTCAAATCCGGCTCCGGGCACCCGTCCCCTCGCTACATTGACATGCGCGCGGCGGCGCGGCGCAGACCGTACTCGTGCACGAGGGCCTTGGCGTAGCCGTAGGAGATGCCGTACTCGCGGCGGAGCCAGGCGATCTTCTCCTCGCAGCGGAGCAGGCTGGGACCCTCGTCGACCGCCTTGAGCCAGTCGCCGAGCGGGCGGCCGGTGACGGCGGGAATGCGGGAGAGCAGGTTCTGGTGGGTTTCCGTGGAGTACATGAGGGACACTGGGCGCCTCCAGAGGTGGGCCGGTGCTGGGTCGACCCTGTGTGGGTGTGGCCGACTCTTTCGACTCTGCCCGAGGGCAGACCCCTTGGCAACACTCGCCGGAGGATACGCTGACGCCATGTCCGATCCGACCCCACTCCTCTTCGCGGCTGACCGGCTGGCGGACCGTTTCCGCTCGATGCCGCAGCGCAGCCTCACCCGACTGGCACCGGAGGGACTGAGTCTGGCCCGTCGGCTGGCCCGGCAGGAGGAGGCGGTGGCCGGCGGTCCGGCCCGCTCCGAACTCCCGGACGCGGGCATCTTCGCGGTCGGCGACCAGATCGCCCTGGCCGCGCATGACCTGGCCGAGGCCCTGCGCGACGCCAACCGCGAGGAGGCGGAGGCGGTGCTGGCGCAGGCGCTGGCCGAGGTGGAGGACGCCTACAGGCTGGCGACGACCCGGTCGGCGAGGATGTAGACGGTCTCGCCGTCGGTACCGTCGGCACCGTCGTTCTCGCCGTCCTCGGCGCCCAGCGCGAAGGTCAGCGCGTGCCCGCCGGGGAGGCGGGAGTTGCCGAGCAGCCGGACCTGGGCGCCGGCGTCGACGGCCTTGCGGAGCCTGGCGCCGGCGGCGGGGTCGCCGGGGGCGATGCACAGCGTGGTCTCGTCCTCGAAGACGTAGACGTCCAGCGTGCCCATCGGGCCGGGACGAACGTCCCGCAGCGTGACGCCGACCGCGACCAGCTCGTCCAGCCGCAGGTCGGTCCACTCGGGGGTGGGCGTCGGCCGCGGCACGCTGTGCCGATTCAAAGATCCGGGGCGGGAGGGGTGCGCCGGGCGCTCGGTGCGCTCGGTGCGCTCAGGGAGGTCGGTCCGCTCGGGGAGGTCCCCGGCCGGTGCGACCGGGTGGCCGGCCGAGCCGCTGCTGGTCTCGGAGATCATCTCCTCCAGTGCGGAGCGCAGCGCGTCGGAGAACTCCGGGTCCATCTCGCCCTGCTCGTCCACATAGCCGCGCGGTGCGGGCAGCAGGACCACGCTCTCGCTGTCGAAGAGCGGGCCGCCGTCGCCGAGTGAGTCCTCGGCCATCCGCGCCTCCTGTTCGGCCCAGAACGAGCGCGCCTCCGCCATCTCCCGCTCCCGGTCGTCGGCGAGCGCGACGGCGACGGATTCGCGTACGGCCGAGTCGAAGCGCCGGGTGAGCGCGCGCAGGGCGATCAGACAGGCTGTCGCGGTGGCTGCGGTGAAGACCAGCAGGGCGGTGAGGACAAAGACGAGGACGTTCACAGAGGGCACCCCTTGCGGAGGGTTGAACTGGCGGTCAACCCCACAGTGCCCCACCGCGGCGGATTGCGGCAGTGCGTAATGTCCTTTTCATTTGTGACGTCCGACATCAACCGAAT
This sequence comes from Streptomyces sp. 846.5, assembly GCF_004365705.1. Taxonomy (NCBI): domain Bacteria; kingdom Bacillati; phylum Actinomycetota; class Actinomycetes; order Kitasatosporales; family Streptomycetaceae; genus Streptomyces; species Streptomyces sp. 846.5. The sequence goes on along the minus strand of NZ_SOBN01000001.1, from coordinate 3,322,284 downwards.
TGATCCGGCCGGAAATTTACACGCTGCGCAATCGGTCGAATACGTTGCGTCGACAATTCGCCGGTTTTCGGCGAAGAAAAAGGTCCAAGCCGCGCCGTAGCGTGACCTGGACCTTACCCATCCGATGTGGGGCCAAACGGGTTATTCTGAGAATCTTATGAGAGCCGTTCGAGGACCATGGCCATGCCCTGTCCGCCGCCCACGCACATCGTCTCCAGGCCGAACTGCTTGTCGTGCCACTGGAGCGAATTGATCAGCGTGCCGGTGATGCGCGCGCCGGTCATGCCGAAGGGGTGGCCGACGGCGATGGCGCCGCCGTTGACGTTGAGGCGGTCCAGGTCGACGCCCAGGTCCTGGTAGGACGGGATGACCTGGGCGGCGAAGGCCTCGTTGATCTCGACCAGGTCGATGTCGCCGATGGCCATCCCGGCCCGCTTCAGCGCCTGCTTGGAGGCCTCGACCGGGCCGTAGCCCATGATCTCGGGGGAGAGGCCGGAGACGCCGGTGGAGACGATCCGGGCCAGCGGGGTCAGCCCGAGCCCGCGGGCCTTGGAGTCGGACATGATCACCAGCGCGGCCGCGCCGTCGTTCAGCGGGCAGCAGTTGCCCGCGTTGACGGAGCCGTCCGGGCGGAACACCGGCTTGAGGCCGGAGACCGCCTCCAGGGTGACCCCCGCCCGCGGGCCGTCGTCCTTGCTGACCACGGTGCCGTCCGGGGTGGTCACCGGGGTGACCTCACGCTCCCAGAAGCCGTCCGCGATGGCCTTCTCGGCCAGGTTCTGCGAGCGGACGCCGAACTCGTCCTGCTCCCGGCGGCTGATGCCCTTGAGCTTGGCGAGGTTCTCCGCGGTCTGGCCCATGGCGATGTAGACGTCGGGGACCAGGCCGCTCTGCCGGGGGTCCTCCCACACCGGGGCGCCGGTGAGGGCGGCGGTGGCGACGGTGCGCGCCTCGGCGTCGGCGAACAGCGGGTTCTTGGTGTCCGGCAGGCCGTCCGAGGAGCCCTTGATGCTGCGCGAGACCATCTCGACGCCGGCCGAGATGAAGACGTCGCCCTCGCCGGCCTTGATCGCGTGCAGCGCCATCCGGCTGGTCTGCAGCGAGGAGGAGCAGTAGCGGGTGATGGTGCAGCCGGGCAGGTGGTCCATGCCCATCTGCACGGCGACCACCCGGCCCAGGTTGTAGCCCTGCTCGCCGCCGGGCAGGCCGCAGCCCAGCATCAGGTCGTCGATGTCGCGCGGGTCCAGCTCGGGGACCTTGGCCAGCGCGGCCTGGATGATCGTCGCGGTCAGGTCGTCCGGGCGGACGTCCTTCAGCGAGCCCTTGAACGCCCGGCCGATCGGCGAGCGGGCGGTGCTGACGATGACGGCTTCGGGCATGGGGGTCTCCAAGGGTGGGGAGGGCGCTCGGAGGACAAGTTACCCTCAGGTAGATCCCGCGTCAGCGCCGACGGCGTGTGAATTACCTGACCTTGCGTCATCGGCCGGAGCGGGCCCCGCAGCATCTGCAGGGCCTGTGGGGTCCGTCGGCTCTGCCGCCTCGGCCGAGCTCTGCTCCGGCAGGTGCCGCCTGCGGCGGTGCTTGAGCAGCGCCCAGCGGCCCCGGGGCCCGGACTCGGCGCCCAGCACCGCCGCGCCGGCCACCTCGGTGCCGCCGCGTCCGGCCGCCTCGGCGGCGGCCTGGGCCACCGGCAGCACGCCCTCGCCGCGGAAGGCGTCGGGGCGCTCCTCGGCGGCGCCGCCGGGCCACAGGTCCAGTGAGGCGCAGAGGGAGGGGAGCATGGCCATCGCCGCGGTGGCGTAGCCCTGGGCCGAGGGGTGGTAGCGGTCCGCGGCGAACATCTCCGGACGTCCGCTGAACTCGGGGCCGAGCAGGTCGCCGAGCGACACGCTGCGGGCGCCGGCCTCGACCACGGCGATGGTCTGGGCGGCGGCGAGCTGGCGGCTGGCGCGCCGGGCCAGCCAGCGCAGCGGCGGCCGTACCGGCTCGATGGTGCCGAGGTCGGGGCAGGTGCCGACGACGACCTGGGCCCCGGCCGCGCTCAGCCGGCGGATGGCGGAGCCGAGCATCCGCACCGAGGCGGTCAGCTTGACCCGCTGGGTGACGTCATTGGCGCCGATCATGATCAGCGCCACGTCCGGACCGGCCTGCAGCGCGAGGTCGACCTGGCGCTCCAGGTCCTCCGAGGTGGCGCCGTTGGCGGCGGCGACGGACAGCCGCACCGGCCGCTCGGCGATGGAGGCGATGCCCCCGGCGAGCAGCGCGCCCGGGGTGTCCCGGCCGCGGTTCACCCCGAAGCCGGCCGCGGTGGAGTCGCCGAGCACCGCGAGGACCAGCGGTTCGGCCTCGGCGTCGCTGGCGAAGGCGCGCCCGTAGACGCCGTCGGCCTGCGGCGGCTCGCCCTGCAGGGTGTTGAGCGTGTGCTCGGCGAGCTTCGCCTCGGTCAGCAGGACCCCGGCGAAGCCGACCCCGACCAGTCCGATCCCGCCGCCTCCGTAGGCCGCAGCGGCGGCGATCCGCCGTGCCACCCTCGCTCTCGACATGAGCGACCCCCAAGCTCTCTCCACCTGTCCTTACCCTGGCAGTGTGCCCCACTAGTCTGATCCCAACAGGGCGACAAACCGTGCGTCCGATACAAAAAACCGCGGAGGAGAACCCGTGCGGTACCACGAGTCGATCATCGATCTGGTCGGCAACACCCCCCTGGTCCGGCTGAACAAGGTCGCTGAGGGCATCAGCGCGACCGTGCTCGCCAAGGTCGAGTACTTCAACCCGGGCGGGTCGGTCAAGGACCGCATCGCGATGCGGATGATCGAGGCGGCGGAGAAGTCGGGCGCGCTCAAGCCCGGCGGCACCATCGTCGAGCCGACCTCGGGGAACACCGGGGTCGGGCTGGCCATCGTGGCGCAGCAGAAGGGCTACCGCTGCATCTTCGTCTGCCCGGACAAGGTCTCCACCGACAAGATCAATGTGCTCCGGGCCTACGGCGCCGACGTGGTGGTCTGCCCGACCGCCGTCGCGCCGGAGCACCCGGACTCCTACTACAACGTCAGCGACCGGCTGGTCCGGGAGACCCCCGGCGCCTGGAAGCCCGACCAGTACTCCAACCCGGAGAACCCGGCCAGCCACTACCACTCCACCGGCCCCGAGCTGTGGGAGCAGACCGGCGGCAGGATCACCCACTTCGTGGCGGGCGTGGGCACCGGCGGGACGATCTCCGGCACCGGCCGCTACCTCAAGGACGTCTCGGACGGTGCGGTGCAGGTGATCGGCGCGGACCCGGAGGGCTCGGTCTACTCCGGCGGCACCGGGCGCCCCTACCTGGTGGAGGGCGTGGGCGAGGACTTCTGGCCGACCGCCTACGACCGCACGGTGGCGGACGAGATCGTCCCGGTCTCCGACAAGGACTCCTTCCAGATGACCCGCCGGCTGGCCAAGGAGGAGGGCCTGCTGGTCGGCGGCTCCTGCGGGATGGCGGTCGTGGCGGCGCTGAGGGTGGCCGAGCGGCTGGGCCCGGACGACGTGGTGGTGGTGCTGCTGCCGGACTCCGGCCGCGGCTACCTCTCCAAGATCTTCAACGACGACTGGATGCAGGACTACGGCTTCCTGGACGAGGGCGGCCCGGAGGCGGTGGCCGGTGACGTCCTCGCCAGGAAGGACGGCCTGGAGCACGAGGGGATTCCCCAGTTCGTGCACATTCACCCGAACGAGTCAGTGGGTGAGGCCGTGCACATTCTGCGTGAGTACGGCGTGTCGCAGATGCCGGTGGTCTCCCCGGGAGCCGGGCACCCGGATGTGATGGCCGGTGAGGTTATCGGCTCGGTGGTCGAGCGCGACCTCCTTGACGGGCTTTTTGCCAAGCGGTTCGAACTCGGGGACCTGATCGGCCCTCATATGTCGCCCCCGCTCCCGGTCGTGGGCTCCGGTGAATCGGTGACCCGGCTGATGGGCGTGCTGGAGAAGGCCGACGCCGCGGTGGTGCTGGTGGACGGGAAGCCCCAGGGCATCGTCACCCGGCAGGACCTGCTGGCATTCCTGAGCGCCCACAGCGGCGGCGTTCACTGAATCGCCTTCAACTGGTACACCTACGACACGTACCGGCAGCACGCGCTTAACAACCCCCGGGCAATGTTGTCACCACGGCAAGAAGCCGAACGTGGTGACAGTGAAAGTCCGGAGCGGCTCCCGGACCCGCAGTCACCTCAGGACGCGTCGGACGGCCCTGACCCGGCCGGCCGCGTCCCCGCCCGCGGGGAACGCCGTCGTCCCGCCCCTGTCGGTCCCGACCGATCAACAGGGTGCGGCGCTCCCCGCGGCACCAGGCTCCGCGTTCCCGGGTGGGGGAACTCAGCGGAGACAGTAGGGCCGGTCCTCACGGACCGGCCCTACTGGTGTGTCCGGGCCCGGAACACCCGTTCGGCGGCACCCGTTTCGGCGGCTTCGTGCGGCACCGCCGTTCACGGCCTCACAGCCGGAGCCGCGGGGGCGCTCCGCGCGGGCTCAGCCCGCGAAGCGGCGGCTCACGAAGATCATGCCGACCCCGGCGACCAGGAAGCCCGCCCCGCCCAGCGCGTACGGCGTGGTGTCGACCCCGGTGTCGGCCAGCTGCCTGGTGCTGCCACTGCTGCTGCTCTGCGCGGCGGCCTTCTGCAGGTCCTGCCGGCTCGCCTCGGTGGTGGCGGCCGAGGCCATCGGACCGAGGGCCAGTGCGGCGGCGGTGCCGAGTCCGGCGGCGACTGCCGTGATCGTGAGCGGGCGGCGGGTGGTCAATGTCGCTCCCAGCGGAGTGTCGTGGTCCGCACGATGCTAATGAGTCAGGGCCGTGTTGGATAGCCTCGCTTCATGACTAGTGACACCAGCGGGTTTGAGAACACCGATCGGCGCTATGTCCGACTTCAGATCGAACTGATCGTGGAGATCGCGGACGAGAAGGCGCTCCAGGTCGCCGCGTTGGAGCAGGTGCGGGCCGACGAGTTCCTGGAGGACGAGGAGCGCGCCGAGGCCGTCGCGGCCATCGAGATCGACCCGGCGGGGGCGATCGCGCACTTCGTCGACCCGGTGGCGATGCTGGAGGGCGTGCCCGGGGTGGAGCTGGCCGAGGCCACCTGGGAGTCCCAGCCGGTCGACTACGACCCCGAGAACGAGGACTGGGACCTGTACGACGCGGAGTGACGCCCTCATGGGCGGCCCCGGACCTCCGGGGCCGCCCTTTCTGTGTCTTCTCTGTCTGATTTGCTCCCGATTGGGATGTAACTGTTGTTTCGGTCTATGTTCATATGACTATCAGACAGCTTGGGTGAACTCTCCTGGGACAGGGCCGACCGGTGCACCGCCGACGCAGAGGAGCAGCAGTGGACGACACGACGACGTCAGGCAAGGGCAAGGGCGGCCCCTGGGCCAGGCGGACGGTCGTGGCGGGGCTGGTGGCGACGCCGGTGGCCCTGGTCGCCGGGTGCAGCTCCTCGGGGAGCTCGGGCAAGGGCAGTGGCAGTGACAGCGGCAGCACGGCCGCCGCGGTCTCCAAGGCCGCCATCACCACCACCCCCGCCCCCGGGTCCAAAACCGTGGTGTTCACCCAGCCGGTGAAGGTCGCGGTCAGCAACGGCACACTCAGCTCGGTCACCCTCACCGGTGCGGACGGCAAGCAGGTGGCCGGCGCACTGGCCGCCGACAAGCTCAGCTGGACCAGCACCGGCAAGCTCAGCTCGGGCACCGGCTACACCCTCGCGGCCGTCGGCACCGACTCCGACCAGGTGCAGACCACCAAGAACGTCTCGTTCAGCACCGGCGCCCCCGCGAAGACCTTCATCGGCTACTTCACCCCCGACAACGGCACCACCGTCGGGGTGGGCATGCCGGTCTCGATCAACTTCAACAAGGCCGTCACCGACCGGGCCGCCGTCCAGAAGGCGATCACCGTCACCGCGTCGCCCGCGGTGGAGATCGTCGGCCACTGGTTCAGCAGCACCAGGCTGGACTTCCGACCGGAGAACTACTGGGCCGCCGGCACCAAGGTCACCCTCACCCTGGCCCTCAAGGACGTCGAGGGCTCCAGCGGCGTCTACGGCACCCAGGCCAAGTCCGTCAGCTTCACCGTCGGCCGCAGCCAGACCAGCGTCGCCGACCTCAGCGCGAAGACGCTGACGGTCACCCGGGACGGCAAGGTCACCCAGACGTACCCCATCACCGGCGGAAGTTCTGCGCACACCACCTGGGCCGGAAAGATGGTCATATCGGAGAAGTTCCTGCAGACCCGGATGAACTCCACCACGGTCGGCCTCGGCGGCGAGTACGATATCTCGGACGTCCCGCACGCCCAGCGGCTGACCACCTCGGGCACCTTCATCCACGGCAACTACTGGGCCAGCACCTCGGTCTTCGGCAGTCAGAACACCAGCCACGGCTGCGTGGCCATGCACGACACCAAGGGGGCGAGCGACTCCAGCACCCCCGCGGCGAAGTTCTACAACAGCTCCATCACCGGCGACGTCGTCGAGGTCGTCAACTCCGGTGACAAGACCGTCGATCCGGCGAACGGGCTGAACGGCTGGAACATGGACTGGGCCACCTGGAAGGCCGGCAGCGCCGTGTGACCCCGGCGGTCCGGCCCCCGCGTGAACCGGTATGGACGGACCCGGTGCCAGGCCGGACAATCGCAACCATGACGACCCCCGAGTCCCCGACCCAGGTGGCACGGATCTCGGACGCCGAGCGCGACCGGGCGATCCGACTGCTCCGTGAGCACTCGGTGCAGGGCCGGCTGTCCCCCGACACCTTCATCCGCAGGATCGAGCTGGCGCTCACCGCCCAGCGCCGCGCCGAGTTGGACGAACTCACCGCGGACCTGCCCGACCAGGGGCGGCTGACCCGGCTGTCGCTGCGCGCCGTCGCGGCCGTCTCCCGGTTCGGGCTTCGGCTGCACGGCGCCTGGCAGACGCCCCGGCTGCAGCCCCTGGTACTGCCGGGCCCGGAGACCCCGGTCCTGCGGATCGGCCGGCTGCCGGGGTCGGAGCTCAGGCTCACCCATGAATCGGTCTCACGCACCCATGCCGAGCTGCGCCGGGTCGGCGAGGACTGGATGCTGCGCGACCTCGCCTCCACCAACGGCACCCTGGTGAACGGCTGCCGCATCATCGGCCAGGTCGTGGTGCGCGCCGGGGACCGGGTGGCCTTCGGGCACACGGTGTTCCGCATCCAGGGCCGGGGCGACGGCGCCGCTTCGGGAAGGTCAATGGCCTGAGCGGTCGTCACCGGCTCCCGAGCCGACCCCGGCGAGGGGTTCGGAGTCCACGGAGAACCGGCTGTGCATCGGGGGATCGGCCTTGGGCAGCTTCATGGACGGACGGTCAAGGAGTTGCTTCACCATGCGCGACAGCGGTTGTTCCGCGAATCGATGCACCAGCCATGCGAGTGTCAGCAGAACGGCCAGGCAGATCAGCAGCAAGGGCTTCGGCCTGATGTGCAGCTGGCGGCCGAGGTGGATGAGCACCCAGCCGATCTCCTGGTGGAGCAGGTAGAGGGGATAGGTCAGGGCGCCGGCGACCGTGAGCCGCTTCCACCTGACCCAGTCGAACCACCCCAGCGCGACGGCGAGCATGACGGCGAACACGACCGCCGTGACCGTCGCCAGGACGGGCCAGGACAGGCTGTGCCGGACCTCGTACTCATAACCCCCCACCGTCTCACGTATCCGGTCCTGCGCGATCAGCCAGGAGAATCCGACGATGCCCAACAGCAGTGGATTGACGCCGAAGCGGTAGATCAGATACATCGCGACGCCCGCTATGAAATAAGGAGCGTCCTGCGGCTGGAAGATGAGCTCCAGGGTGTTGTCGCGGGTGTAGCCCGCGAATACCGCGAGAATCGTCCAGATGCCGCAGAAGGCGACCACCCGGCGGTAGGTCAGTCCCATCACCGCGAGTATCGCGAACAGCAGGTAGAAGCGCATCTCGATCCACAGCGTCCAGTAGACGCCGTCGGCCTCGGTTATGCCCATCGGTCGCTCGAGCATGGTCAGGTTGGTGAATATCTCACTGAGGCTCATCGGCCTCCGGTCCGGACGCACGCCGACGGAGAAGTTCACCACCAGGGTCGTCACCAGGACCCCGACCCAGTAGGCCGGATAGAGCCGGACCACGCGGGAGGTGAAATATTCTCTCGGCGACTTCCCCCAGCAGGACATGCATATGACGAAGCCGCTGATCAGGAAGAAGAGTTGAACGCCCAGCCAGCCGTAGGACCCGAATCTGTGCAGCGTCGGAAAGAGCTGCCGCGGTGTCGTACCCCACACATAGGGGTGGCGGTCCACCCCGGTCCAGTGAAAGGCGACCACACCCAGCGCGGCGATCAGGCGCAGCCCGTCGAGCACGTAGAGGCGCGGGCGCCGACCGCCGCCGGGCATCGGCTTCGGGTCCTGCTTCGCAGCAGCGGTTGCCGCAGCCGGCTCGGTGGGATGCAACCGGTCACGAGGGGAGAGGGCAAGCTGCATCAGGGAGTGGCTCTCACAGGTGGGAGACAGGATTCACAGCGACTATACCCAGGTCGACCGGAGCCACAGAGCGGGCCTGGCTCAGGACTGGAAGCCGGACCAGAGGCCGGTGGTGCCGAGCATGTAGATGCCGCTGTCGGTGAGGTGCCCTGCACCGTTGCCGGTATAGAGCTTCATGTTGTTGTTGGCGTCGATGCCTGCGATGTCCTGCTTGCCGTCGCCGTTGAAGTCACCCGCCGCGATGCGGGCGGCGGTCTCCTGCGGCGCTGTGACCGGCGGCGTGGGGGCGGCGATGTTGTTGAAGCGCAGGTAGACGTACTCGCCGACCGGCCAGGCCGCGATGGTGCTGCTGTTGAAGTTGCCGACGTACTCGTTGGTCAGCACGCTGGGGTTGGACTCAGCGTAGTAGTAGAAGGTGCCTGCCGACTTGTCCTTCCAGCCCGCGAAGAGGATGACGTGTTCGGCGTCGTAGTCCAGCGCGTCACCGGGCTGCAGATCCGAGCGGCTGATGTGGCTGGTGATGGAGCTGTCGTCGAGCGTCCACGTGGTGCGGCTGTAGGGCAGGTTCCACGTCATGGAGACAAAGCCGGAGCAGTCCTCGCGGCAGGTGCCGTTGGCGTCGGTCTTGTAGCCGCCCTGGTTGTAGGGGACGCCCTCGTTGACCCAGGACTGGGCCCTGGTCATCACCTGGTTCTGGGTGATGGAACCACCCTTGGCGTTGAAGGCCGCCACGACGTTGGCGGAGTAGGTCCCGGTGGTGGTCGTGGCCTGGGTGACCGATGAGGAGGAGTCCGCCGCGACCTGGGCCGCCGCGCCGTCTCCGGATTGGAGATGCTCGTCGTGAAGGTCCCGGAGGTCCCGGCCGGCGCATCGCCGGTGGTGGTGAAGACGGGTGTGTCGGTGTTCACGCCCGCGTTGTCGGCGGCGTAGGAGGCGGTGTTGGCAGTGGCCGCGATACCGGCCGCTGCGGCCAGGGCGACAGAAGCGGCGAGGAACTTGCGGGCGTATGGCGACGTGAGCATGACAGATTCCTTGTCGAGCCGCCCTGGACGCCCTGAGCGAACTCGCCCTGGTCCGCCGCCACTCCGAGGCCTGCGACGGCCGCCTGCGGGCGGTCTCGCCCGACCTCGGCATGGAGATCCTGCTGGCCCGCCAGAGCGCCGAACTCGCCGCCCAGCAACAGCGGCTGGAGGCGTCCCGGGCCACGGCGGCGCAGCTCATCGCCGAATACGCCGACCTCCGCCCGGTCGCCACCAGCCCCGGCGTGGAGCAGCTCGTGGGCATCGATCAGATCCGCGACCGACTCGCCGCCCTGTCGCGACAGGTCACCACCGAGGTGATGACGCTGGCCCCCGACGGCGCACACACCGAGGAGAGCGTGCGGGCGGCGCAGGAGGCCACGGGACGTGCTGGAGCGTGGTGTGCTGATGCGCACCGTCTATCTGGACAGCCTCCGCAACAACGCCCGCACCCTGGCCTACGTCAACTGGCTTGCCGAGCACGGTGGCCGGGTCCGCACCACGGCCACCCTGCCGACCCGAATGATCATCATCGACCGCTCGACCGCGGTCATCCCGGTGACCAGCGACGACACCGCGGCCGGCGCGGTCGTCCTGACCGGACAGGGCACCATCACCGCCCTGTGCGCCCTCTTCGAGAGCATCTGGGCCGGGGCCCAGCGCCTGGGCCAGGCGGCAGTCCCCGACGCTCACGGGCTGACTCCCCAGGAGGCGACCACCCTGCGGCTCCTGGCCGACGGTCACACCGACGACAACATCGCCAAACGCCTCGGCGTCTCCCCCCGCACCGCCCGCCGCATAGCCACCGATCTCATCGAGCGCCTCGACGCACGCAGCCGCTTCCAGGCCGGAGTCCGCGCGGCCCAGCTGGGCTGGCTCCCCCCGCACGCCTGAGCACGCGGGCCGAGGGGATCTCGTGCCGCCGGGGCTCCGCTGCTTGAACGGCGTGGTTTCGGACTACCCTCGGATCCCATGAGCACCTCGCACTCTCACGAGCACAACCACGCCTTCGAGACCCTGGCCATCCATGCCGGGCAGGAGGCCGATCCATTGACCGGGGCCGTGGTCACCCCCATCTACCAGGTCTCCACCTACAAGCAGGACGGCGTCGGCGGGCTGCGCGGCGGCTACGAGTACAGCCGTTCCGCCAATCCGACCCGTACCGCCCTGGAGACCAACCTCGCCGCGCTGGACGGCGGCCGCCGCGGGCTCGCCTTCGCGTCGGGGCTGGCTGCCGAGGACTGCCTGCTGCGGACGGTCACCAAGCCCGGTGACCACATCGTCATCCCCAACGACGCCTACGGCGGCACCTTCCGGCTGTTCGCCAAGGTGCTGTCCCGCTGGGGCGTGGAGTGGTCGGTCGCGGACACCCACCACCCCGAGGCGGTGCGGGCGGCCGTACGGCCCAACACCAAGGTCATCTGGGTGGAGACGCCGAGCAACCCGCTGCTGGGCATCACCGACGTGCCCGCGCTGGCGCACATCGCCCACGACGCCGGCGCGACCCTGGTCGTGGACAACACCTTCGCCAGCCCCTACCTCCAGCAGCCGCTGGCGCTGGGCGCGGACGTGGTCGTCTACTCCACCACCAAGTACATGGGCGGCCACTCGGACGTGGTCGGCGGCGCGCTGGTGACCGACGACGCCACCCTGGGCGAGGAGCTGGCGTACCACCAGAACGCGATGGGCGCCGTCGCCGGGCCCTTCGACGCCTGGCTGGTCATGCGCGGCATCAAGACCCTGGGCATCAGGATGGACCGGCACAGCGAGAACGCCGCCCGGGTGGCCGACTTCCTGACCGGCCACCCCAAGGTGTCGCAGGTGCTCTACCCGGGGCTGCCCTCGCACCCGGGCCACGACGTCGCGGTGAAGCAGATGAAGGCCTTCGGCGGCATGGTGTCGTTCCGTCACAAGGACGGCGAGGAGGCCGCGGTCGAGGTCTGCAACCGGGCCCGGCTGTTCACCCTGGGGGAGTCCCTCGGGGGCGTGGAGTCGCTGATCGAGCACCCCGGACGGATGACGCACGCCTCGGCGGCCGGCTCCGCGCTGGAGGTGCCGGCCGACCTGGTGCGGCTCTCGGTGGGCATCGAGTCGGTCAACGACCTGCTGGCGGACCTGGCGGAGGCGCTGAAGTAGCACCGCGCCCCCGGGCACCGGACCGTCCGGTCACGGCTTGAAGGTCTGCATCGAGGCGTTGAAGCGTGTGAGCAGCTCGCAGAACTGCTCACGCTCCCCCGAGGACCAGCCGTCCAGGAGCTGATGCATCATCAACTGTCGTGACTCGCGCACCTCCTGGAGCCGCTCCTGGCCGAGCGGGGACAGTTCCAGGAGGACCGCGCGGCCGTCGTCCGGGTTCGGCACCCGTTCCACCAGGCCGCAGTCCACCAGCGGGGCGACCTGCCTGGTCACCGTGGACGAGTCGATCCCCATCGCCTGGGCCAGCGCCTTCACGCCGACGGCTCCGGTCCAGTCCAGCCGGTTGAGCAGCAGGAACGCCGCCCGGTCCATGGAGTTGCGCTGCTCGCCCACACCGCCCATGCGCACCTGCTCCACCCGGCGCGCGAAGATCGCGACCTGGTACTGGAGCCGGTCGTAGAGCACGTCGTCGGCTGCCGCCGAGGCATCTGTGTTCATGGTTGTCACGATCTGTCGTTCCGCTGAGCCGTTCCGCTGAGCTGCTCCGAGAGCCATCCAGAGCGTATCGGTGCAAAGCCCTACGCTGAACCCTATGAACACTTGGCCCATCACGATCGACGACATCCGCGGCGCCCACAAGGTGCTGTCCGGGGTGGCCAGGGTCACCCCGATGGAGGGCAGCCGGCACCTCTCCCGGCTGTTCGGCGCCCCGGTGCACCTGAAGTGCGAGAACCTGCAGCGCACCGGGTCGTTCAAGCTGCGCGGCGCCTACGTCAGGATCGCCGGGCTGAGCCCGGTCGAGAGGGCCGCCGGGGTGGTGGCCGCCAGCGCCGGCAACCACGCGCAGGGCGTGGCGCTGGCCGCGACCACGCTCGGAGTGCACTCGACCGTGTTCATGCCGGTGGCCGCTCCACTGCCCAAGGTCGCCGCCACCCGTGAGTACGGCGCCGAGGTGCGGCTGTTCGGTGAGAACTTCGACGAGACGCTCGCCGCCGCACTGGAGTACGCCGAGAGCACCGGCGCCGTCGTCATCCACCCCTTCGACCACCAGGACGTGGTCGCCGGGCAGGGCACCGTCGGGCTGGAGATCCTGGAGCAGTGCCCCGAGGTCCGCACCATCCTGGTCGGCGTCGGCGGCGGCGGACTGCTGGCCGGGATCGCCACCGCGGTCAAGCAGCTGCGCCCGGACGTGAAGGTGGTCGGTGTGCAGGCGGCCGGCGCGGCGGCCTACCCGCCCTCGCTGGCGGCCGGCCACCCGGTCTCCCTGGACGGCTTCTCCACCATGGCGGACGGCATCCAGGTGGGCCGTCCGGGTGACATCCCGTTCGAGATCGTGCAACGGCTGGCGGACGGGGTGCTGACGGTCACCGAGGACGCGCTCGCCCGCGCCCAGCTGATCTGCCTGGAGCGCTGCAAGCTGGTCGTCGAACCGGCCGGGGCCAGCACCGTCGCCGCCCTGCTGGAGCACGCCGGCGAGCTGGAGGGCCCGGTCGTCGCGGTGCTCTCCGGCGGCAATGTCGACCCGCTGCTGCTGCAGCGGGTGCTGCGGCACGGCATGGTCGCCGCCGGCCGCTACCTCTCGCTGCGGCTGCGGATCACCGACCGTCCCGGCGCGCTGGCCACCCTGCTGGGAGCGCTGACCCGGGTGGACGCCAACGTCGTGGACATCGCGCATGTGCGCACCGACCCCAAGCTGGACCTGGGCGAGGCCGAAGTCGACCTCCATCTGGAAACCAAGGGCCCCGAGCACTGCGAGACCGTAGTGTCGGAGCTGCGGCGGTCGGGTTACACGATCCTGCGGCAGAGCTGACGCCGGGTCGCGCACCGCTCCGATCCCGGCCAGGCTGTTCATCAGGCGTGCGGCTGACGAGGGAGTGAGCGATGGCGGCGGCCATTGAGGCAGAGGATCTGGTGAAGACCTTCGGGGACGTGCACGCCCTGGACGGAGTCAGCCTGGAAGTCCCGGAGGGCACCGTCCTCGGGCTGCTCGGCCCCAACGGGGCGGGCAAGACCACCATGGTGCGGGTGCTCACCACCCTGCTCAGGCCCGACTCCGGACGCGCCGTGGTGGCCGGTCTCGACGTGCTCAAGCATCCCAACCAGGTGCGCGGCCTGATCGGCCTCTCCGGCCAGTACGCCGCGGTGGACGAGTACCTGACGGGGCGTGAGAACCTGCAGATGGTCGGCGAGCTGTACCAGATGAGCCCCCGCGACTCCAAGGCCAGGGCGCTGGAGCTGCTGGAGTGGTTCAACCTCTCCGAGGCCGCCAACCGCACCGCCAAGACCTACTCCGGCGGCATGCGCCGCCGGCTCGACCTCGCCGCCGCGCTGGTGGTCCGCCCCCCGGTGATGTTCCTGGACGAGCCCACCACCGGGCTGGACCCGCGCAACCGGATGGCGCTGTGGGAGGTCATCGAGACCCTGGTGGGGGAGGGCACCACGCTGCTGCTCACCACCCAGTACCTGGAGGAGGCGGACCGCCTCGCGCACGACATCGCCGTGGTCGACCACGGCAAGGTCATCGCCAGGGGCAGCGCCGACGAGCTCAAGGCGGAGATCGGCGGCGAGCGCATCGAGATCGTCGTCGAGGACCCGGCCCACCTCGGCCAGGCCGTGGAGGCGCTGGCCCCGTACGCCAAGGGCGAGCCCGCGGTCGAGCGGCACACCCGCAGGATCACCGTCCCGGTCAGCGGCGGCGCCAGCGTCCTCGCCGACGTCATCAGGGAGCTGGACGCGCGGACCATCGTGATCCAGGACATCGGCCTGCGCCGCCCCACCCTGGACGACGTCTTCCTCTCGCTCACCGGGCACGCGACCTTCGGCGACGAGGCCAACGGCGAGAGCGCCGACGCTGAAGGGAAGGACTCCTGATGTCAGCCACTACGACGACGGGCGCGATAGGCCGTGTCGTGCCGGTCCAGCGCGGCGGCGCCGTGCAGGCCCTGCGCGACTCCTGGGTCGTCGCCAAGCGGAATCTGCGCCGGATGACCCGTATCCCCGAGATCGTGGTCTTCGGGATGCTGCAGCCGGTGATGTTCGTGCTGCTCTTCACGTATGTGATGGGCGGCGCGATCACCATCCCGGGCGCGCCGAGCAACGCCGACACCTACAAGCAGTACCTGATGGCCGGCATCTTCGCGCAGACGGTGACCTTCGCGGTGGCCGGCGCGTCGGCCGGGATCGCCGAGGACATGAACAAGGGCCTGGTCGACCGGTTCCGCTCGCTGCCGATGGCCCGCTCGGCGGTGCTGGTCGGCCGGACCATCGCCGACCTGGTGCAGAGCGCGCTGACGCTGGTGGTGCTGGGGCTGGTCGCGTTCATCATCGGCTGGCGGATCCACAACGGGGTGCTGAAGGCGCTGGGCGCGTTCGGGCTGCTGCTCCTGCTCGGCTACGCCTTCTCCTGGATCGGCGCGCTGATCGGGCTCTCGGTCCGCAGCCCGGAGGCGGCCACCTCGGCCGGGCTGGTCTGGCTGTTCCCGCTGACCTTCGTCTCCAACGCGTTCGTGCCGGTCAGCAGCATGCCGGGCTGGCTGCAGCCGGTCGCCTACTGGAACCCCTTCAGCGCCTCGGTCCAGGCCGCCCGCCAGCTCTTCGGCAACCTGCTCCCGCCGCCGGCGCCGCAGGCCACGGCATGGCCGATGGTGCACGCCGTGTGGGTGTCGGTGGGCTGGTCGCTGCTGATCATGGCGCTGTTCTCGTGGCTCTCCGTGCGGAAGTACCGCTCGGCGGTCGGCTGAGGCGGGACTCTTGCTGCGGCGTGTGCCGGGCTTGTCGCGCAGTTCCCCGCGCCCCTGAGGTGTTGCAACTGACCCTTCGTTGCAATTGCTAGGGGCGCGGGGAACTGCGCGACAAGCCATCTACGGTCCGCAGCCGCAAAGAACGTCAGCCCTGGTACGGCTTGGCCGACAGAACCTTGACACTCGTCTTGCGCCCGTTGGGCAGCTCGTACGTCGCCGTCTCGCCGACCTTGCGCCCGTCGATCGCCCGCCCCAGCGGCGACTGCGGGGAGTAGGTCTCCAGATCGTCGGAGGACGCCTCGCGGGAGCCCAGCAGGAAGGTGGTGGTGTCGTCCTCGTCGCCGTCCCAGGCGATCACGACGACCATGCCGGGGCCGACCACCCCGTTGTCGGCCGGGGCCGCCCCGACCTGGGCGCGCTCCAGGAGCTGGTTGAGCTGGCGGATCCGCAGCTCCATCTTGCCCTGCTCCTCGCGGGCCGCGTGGTACCCGGCGTTCTCCTTGAGATCGCCCTCCTCGCGGGCCGCCTCGATCTTCTGGGTGATCTCGGCGCGTGCAGGACCCGACAGGTGCTCCAGCTCGGCGCGCAGCTGGTCGTACGCATCCTGGGTGAGCCAGGTCACGTTCTCGCTGGTCTGGGTCACGGGTGCTCCTCGTAGGTACATGTGTGGTCCGGCTTGGATAACAGACAACGCCCGCTTCCGGGTGATGGGTAGGTACATCTACCCCGGAAGGGGCGAAACCAGAAGCCTAACAATTTCCGCCGCCGACCGGGAGGACTCCAACCCAAAGACGGCTCAGGAACAGCTGACCAGCTCGCCCGTGGTACCGCGGGCGGAGGTCCGCAGCGTGACCACGGTGTCGTACGTGCTCGGCGCGGCGGGCACCGGCACGGTCACCCGGCCCACCTCGTTGCCGTTGACGTCGCGCGAGCGCACCGTGCAGCTGCCCGCGGTGCCGCCCGGCTTGGACACTTCCAGGTGAATCTGCACCTGCGCGGCGGAGTCCACCTGGAAGGACACCACCTGGCCGCTGAACGAGTCCTTGCCGAGGTAGCCGTAGCCGACCAGCGCCACCACCGCGATCGCCAGCGCGACGCAGCCGTAGTAGACCCGCCGCATCCGCCGTTCCCGCTGCTCGGGGTCGACGCCGTAGCGCCCGGCCGGAAGCTGGGTCCCGGCTGCGACCTTGGTCGGAGTCTCCATAGGACTTTTGCCTCCATTGCACGGCCCGGCCCGGAAACGCGGAATGTCCGCGCCTCCTGTTCCGTCACTATAGAAGGACGCAATAACGACGAAGGGCTTTGGGGCGTTGACTGAGCAGCTGCGACTGATGGCGGTACACGCGCACCCGGACGACGAGTCCAGCAAGGGCGCCGCGACCATGGCCTCGTACGTGGCGCGCGGCGTCGACGTACTGGTGGCGACGTGTACCGGGGGTGAGCGCGGGTCCATCCTCAATCCCAAGCTCCAGGGCGACCCCTGGATCGAGGAGAACATCCACGAGGTGCGGGCGAAGGAGATGGAGGCCGCGCGCGAGATCCTCGGGGTCAAGCAGGCCTGGCTGGGCTTCGTCGACTCGGGGCTGCCCGAGGGCGACCCGCTGCCGCCACTGCCGGAGGGCTGCTTCGCGCTGCAGCCGCTGGACGTGGCGACGGAGCCGCTGGTGCGGCTGATCCGCTCGTTCCGGCCGCATGTGGTGACCACGTACGACGAGAACGGCGGCTACCCGCACCCGGACCACATCATGACCCACCGGATCTCCATGGCGGCCTTCGAGGCGGCCGGCGACCCGGACGCCTTCCCCGACGCCGGGGAGCCCTGGCAGCCGCTGAAGCTCTACTACAACCAGGGCATCTCGCTGGAACGCATCAAGGGCCTGGACGCGGCCATGAAGGAGCGCGGCCTGGAGTCCCCCTACGCGGAGTGGATCGCGCGCTGGGACGAGAGCGACCGCAAGCCCCGGGAGATCACCACCAAGGTGCCCTGCGGCGAGTACTTCGAGGTCCGGGACCGGGCGCTGCTGGCCCACGCGACCCAGATCGACCCGGACGGGCCGTGGTTCCGCATCCCGCTGGAGATCCAGCGGGAGGTCTGGCCGACCGAGGACTACGAGCTGGCCCGTTCGCTGGTGGACACCTCGCTGCCGGAGGACGACCTGTTCGCCGGGATCACCGCCAACGTGGTCCAGGTCTGACCCGGCGCAGTCTGACACACCCGACACCACCCCCGGTCCCCTCACGGAAACGCCGTGGGGGGACCATGGGTGCATGAGTTCCCTCGAAGCCGCACACGGCACCGCCACCGTCCTGCTGGCCCTGGACAACAACAAGGTCACCCCGGGAATCCTGGGCTTCGTCGTCTTCGCCGCCCTGGGTATCGGCACCTGGTGGATCCTCAAGGCGATGAACCGCTCCCTCGGGAAGGTCGACTTCGTCGAGGAGCCGGAGGCTCAGCCGCAGCCGAAGACGACCCCGAAGCAGTAGTCGCAGCTACCTCGCTATTGCACATTAGTTGCAACTACACATCCGCAGCCCCTAACGTGGTCGAGTCGTCACCGACCAGGAGGGGTGTGCCGTGGCTGGTACAGATGTGCGCGCCGGAGTGCTGGCGCGGATCCGCAGGTCGCTGACCCCGCGGGAGTGGGCCCGGATGGCCGGTATGGCCGCCTTCGTCCTCGGGCTGCACCTCATCGGTTGGTTCACGCTGCTGGCCGTCGTGGCTCCGGCCCACTACACCGTCGGCACCCAGCTCTTCGGCGCCGGGATGGGCGTCACCGCCTACACCCTGGGTATGCGGCACGCCTTCGACGCCGACCACATCGCCGCCATCGACAACACCACCCGCAAGCTGATGGCCGACGGCCAGCGGCCGCTCTCGGTGGGCTTCTGGTTCTCGCTCGGCCACTCCTCGGTGGTCTTCGGGCTGTGCGCACTGCTGTCGCTGGGCGTCCGGGCCCTGGCCGGCCAGGTCGAGAACAGGTCGAGCGGGCTGCAGCACTGGACCAGCCTGATCGGCACCACCGTCTCCGGCACCTTTCTGATGATCATCGCGGTGCTGAACGCGGTGGTGCTGTGGGGGATCATCAAGGTCTTCCGGCAGATGCGCACCGGCGCCTACAGCGAGGTCGAGCTGGAGGAGCACCTCGCCAAGCGCGGCCTGATGAACCGCATCCTGGCCCCGATCATGCGAACCGTCACCAAGCCCTGGCAGATGTACCTGGTCGGGCTGCTCTTCGGCCTCGGCTTCGACACCGCGACCGAGGTCTCGCTGCTGGTGCTGGCCGGCGGGGCCTCGGCGTTCGCCCTGCCCTGGTACGCGATCCTGGTGCTGCCGGTCCTCTTCGCCGCCGGGATGTCGCTGCTGGACACCATCGACGGCTCGTTCATGAACTTCGCCTACGACTGGGCCTTCTCCAAGCCGGTCCGCAAGGTCTACTACAACATCACCATCACCGGCCTGAGCGTGGTGGTCGCGGTGATCATCGGCGGCATCGAGATCACCTCGCTGGTCTCCGAGGAACTGGGCGTCAGCGGGGGGCCCATCGGCTGGGTGGCCGGGCTGGACCTCAACAACGTCGGGTTCCTGATCGTCGGCCTCTTCGTCGCCACGTGGGTTGCTGCGCTGCTGATCTGGCGTTACGGGCGGGTCGAGGAGAAGTGGTCCGAAGGGTTGCGCGACGCCGCATAGTGCGGACCGTAGCTGGTTGTTCGCGCAGTTCCCCGCGCCCCTGAGGTGTTGCAACTGACCCTTCGTTGCAATTGCTAGGGGCGCGAGGAACTGCGCGACAAGCCATCTACGGTCCGCACCCGGAACAGTGCGCGACGGCGGGACCGGGGAGGAACCCAGCCCCGCCGTCGCGTCCCCCTAGGGCGTCAGCCCAGTTCGGCGGAGAGGAAGCCCGCGCCGTTGTAGCTGCCCCAGCCGGTCACCTTGTCGTAGCCGGTGCCGGCGCTGTACGCGCCGTTGCTGCCGCTCTTCACGTCGTGGAAGGCGGTGCTGTAGCTGGACGAGGAGGCCAGGGTGTAGATGGAGGAGTTGGCGTAGCCCAGGACCGACTTGGACTTGGCCGCCGCCTCGCTGTCGTAGATCGCGGTGAACGCGGCCCAGTTGGGCGCCGCGGCGCTGGTGCCGCCGAACTCGTACCAGGCGCCCTGGGTGTAGATGGCCCAGCCGCTGCTCGGGTTGGCGTCGGCCGCCACGTCCGGGACGTCACGGTAGGTGCCGGTGTTCACCGAGCTCTGGAAGGACGGCGTCTTGAAGTACGAGGAGATGCCGCCGCCGCTGCCGGACCAGGCGGTCTCCTTGCTCCAGGCGCCGGCCGAGGTGAGGGTGAGGGTGGTGCCGCCGGTGCCGGTGACGTAGGTGTCGGAGGCCGGGAAGTCGACGGAGGTGCCGCCGGTGCCCGCGTCGTCGGAGCCGCTGTCGCCGGAGGCGGCGTAGACCGACTGCCCCTGGGCGGCGGCCTCCTGGAAGTCGGTGTCCAGCGCCACCCGGTTGCTGGCGGTCTCACCCGACTCGTAGATGCCCCAGCTGATGGAGACGACCGGGACGTCGTCGCTGACCAGGGCCGCGTAGACGGCGACCTCGCCGGCGTCGCTGTTGGGCGCCTCGTAGACCTTGATCGCGGCCTTCGGCGCCAGCGCCTGGACCACCTCGATGTCCAGCTCGACCTCGTCCTGGCCGGACAGGTCGGTGGTGCCGCCGCCCGCGCTGCGGACCACCGGGGTGGACGGGCTCAGCGAGAAGTAGTTGTCGTAGGTGGTGATGTTGGACTGCTGGAAGCCGGAGAACTCCAGCAGGCCCACGGTCACGCCGGAGCCGGTGTAGCCGGCGCTGATGGCCGAGGTGACGTTGTACGCGGAGCGGGCCTTGGTCGGGGTGAGCCCGCTGACCGCCTTCGACGTGGCCTGCGGGACCACCTTCTTGGTGCTGTAGTGCGAGTACTTCGAGTAGTCGGAGAGGCCCGAGATGTCGGTGACGGCGGAGGCGATCGCGGCGGGGAGCACCGGGGCCGACGCGTTGGCGTAGAAGTCCCGCTTGGTGGAGGCGTCGTGGTAGGTCGCCAGGGTGGTGCCGAAGGCCGTCTGGATCTGCGCGGCGGTGCCGCTGGCCTGCAGGGTCAGGTGGTTCCCGGTGACCGCGCCGACGGTCAGGCCCTGCGCCCGCAGGTAGGCGGTGACCTGGCTGATGGAGGCGTTCGAGGCGCCGAAGCGGTCCGCGAACTGCTTGACCGTCAGATAGTGCTTGTACTGGCTCGACTTGGCGTCGGTGACCTGCTTCAGGAACGTCTGCAGACCGGCCGGGTCGCGCTGGGCGAGGCTGACCGTGACGGATATGCCCTTGTTCGCGGCGACCTGGCCGGTGCGGGTGGCGTGAGCGATCACGGGCAGGACGTCGCTGCGCAGGGCGACGTTCGGCTGGACCGACGCGTGGGCTGCGGGGGCGACGGCCAGCGCGATGATGGGCAGGGGGGCGGCCAGCAGTCCGATGGCGGCGCGGAGGGGCATCTTCACGGGTGTCCTCCTGGGACGAGAGAGCGCGCAGTGCCCTTGGCCCGGTGGGGATTTGGTCACTGCGGCGCCGGAAGCGGTCGGGTCTCACGCTAGGAGCGCGCTGTCCCTCGCATAAGCGGGATAACCCTTGCCCCTCGCGTGAACGCCGCGTATCCGTCGGTGTCCGTACTACCCGTGTTTGTTGCGCCCTGTGTGCCTGCTGTGCTCTCTGTATGCTCCGGACGCTGCCGGCGCGTCAGGCCGTCGTGCTGTAGCGGTGCTCGGGCCGGCCCGCCGCCCCGTAGCGGAACTCCAGCCGGGCCCGGCCGTCGCGGACCAGGTAGGAGAGATAGCGCTGCGCGGTCGGCCGGGAGATCCCGGTCACCTCGGCCACCTCCGCCGCCGACAGGTCGCGCTCCCGCAGCGCCTCGCGGACCAGCGCGAGGGTGGGGGCGGAGAGCCCCTTGGCCGGCGGCTGCAGCACCGGCGCCGGGCGGGCGACGCCGAACAGGGCGTCGACCTGGGCCTGGTCGGTCTCGGTGGCCGGTCCCAGGGCGTGGACGCGGTGGTGCAGTTCCCGAAAGGCCGTCAGCCGCTCGCTGAACTCGGCGAATCCGAACGGCTTGACCAGGTAGCCCACCGCGCCGAGCTTCATCGCCGAGCGCACCGTGGCCACGTCCCTGGCTCCGGTGATCACCACGGCGTCGGGCCGGGCGCCGCCGGACTCGCCGGTCAGCCGGTGCAGCACGTCCAGGCCGCTGCCGTCGGGCAGATGGATGTCCAGCAGCAGCAGCTCGGGCTGCAGTTCGCGGGCCGCCCGGACGGCCGTCTCGACCGTCGAGGCCTGCCCGACGACCTCAAAACCCTCGGTGCGCTCCACATAGCGGGCATGGATGCCGCTGACCCGGAAGTCGTCGTCCACCACCAGCACGCCGATCACCAGCGATCGCCTCCCGAGGCCGCGAGTTGGAGCGGGGTCGTCCGGGCGGCGGGGACGGCGGGGGAGCTGCCGACGGCGCCGGCCGGGGTGGTGCCGGACAGCGGAAGCGTGACGGTGAACACCGCACCGACCTCCTTGCCCACCGTGATCGTCCCGCCGTGGTGCCGCACCAGTCGGTGCACCAGGGCCAGTCCGAGGCCGCGCCGTGCTGTGCCCCGGTCCGGCCGGGTGGACCAGCCGTCCTCAAAGATCGATTCGACGGCCTCGGGGGGCACCCCCGGGCCCGAGTCGGCGACCTGGAGTGTGATCGCCGACGGCGTCTCCACCAGCGAGAGCCGGACCTGTGCGCCGCCCGGCGCGGGGGTCCCGGACACCGCCGCGTCCACCGCGTTGTCCAGCAGGTTGCCGACGATGGTGAGCAGCCCGCGCAGATGCGTCGGCTGGTCGCCGAGCTGGGAGTCCTCGGTGAGGGTGATCCGCACCCCGCGCTCCGCGGCGACGGTGGACTTCGCCACGATCAGCCCGACCATCAGCGGGCTGCCGATGCGCTGCCGCACCGACTCGGTCAGCGCGGGTTCGGCCCCGGCCGACTCCACCGCGAACTCGAAGGCCGCCTCGTGCTCGCCCAGGTCCAGCAGCCCGGCCAGGATGTGCATCCGGTTGGCGAACTCGTGCTGCTGGGCGCGGAGCGCGTCGGTGAGCCCGCGCACCGAGTCCAGCTCGCGCAGCAGGCCGACCATCTCGGTGCGGTCGCGCACGGTCACCACGGCCCCGAGCTGGTGCCCGCGCAGGCCCACCGGCATCCGGTTGACGACCAGGCAGTAGCGGTCGGTGAGCACGGTGAGGTCGGTGCCGGTGAGGG
This sequence comes from Streptomyces sp. 846.5, assembly GCF_004365705.1. Lineage (NCBI taxonomy): Bacteria > Bacillati > Actinomycetota > Actinomycetes > Kitasatosporales > Streptomycetaceae > Streptomyces > Streptomyces sp. 846.5. The sequence goes on along the minus strand of NZ_SOBN01000001.1, from coordinate 3,299,606 downwards.
TGCCGTCCAGGGCGTCGCGCAGCCGACCCTCCGGGAAGACGTCCGCGGGCTTCAGGCCGAGCGCGGTGTCGATCTGCAGCAGCCGCCGGGCCTCGTCGTTGACCACGGTGATGTTGCCGCGCGGGTCGAAGGCGATCACGCCCTCCCTGATCCCGTGCAGCATGGCCTCCCGGTCCTGCAGCAGGCCGGCGATCTCCTCCAGCTCAAGACCGAAGGTGGACCGCTTGAGCCGCCGGGCCAGGGCGTACGAGGCGGCGCAGCCGACGCCGAGGGCGATGCCCGCGTACAGCGCGAAGGTGGGCAGCTCCCGCCACAGCTGACCTGCGACGTGGTGCTCCGGGATGCCGACCGAGACCTCGCCGATGATGCTGCCCGAGGGGCCGAAGAGGGGTGCCTTGCCGTTGGCCGACCGTCCGGTGGCGCCCGGGTCGATGCCGGTGTGTCCCTGCCCGTCGAGCACCACGATCGGCTCGCTGACCCGCTGCCCGATGAGTTCGGGGTACGGGTGGGAGTGCCGGACGCCGTGCAGGTCGATCACCACGACGTAGGAGGCCCGGGAGGAGTGGGCGATCCGCTCGGCGGCCGCCTGCACCAGGGACCCGCTGCCCGGGACGGTCATGCCGGCGACGATCTGCGGGTCCGAGGCGGCGACCTGGGCGATGGACAGCGCGCGCTGCTCGTACTCGTTGTCGAGCTGGGCCCGCTGCGCCCAGGCGAACAGGACGAAACCGATCACGCTGGTCACGGCCAGGATGGCGACCTGGCTGGCCAGGATCCGGGTGGACAGCCTGCGGCCTGGGCCCCGTCTGGGTCTCCTTGGGAACATGGTCTCTCACCACTTGGATCTCGACCGGCACCGTTGCCGCGCTCGTGGACCGATTGTTACTGGTCAGGGATGATTTGCCCAGCCCCCGACCGCTGAGCAGAACGAGCAGAACGCGCAGAACGCGGCGATCGCGTGCCCTGGCCACGTGCACCGACCGCCGCCCGGGCTCGAGATGCCGGGCGGCGGTCGGAGTGGTGGCGACCGGTGCCGGGTCCAGGCTGTCCAGGGCTGGATCCGGCACCGGTCACGTGGTGGGGGTCAGCCGCTGACCGTGAAGCCCTCCAGCTTGTTCGCCGCGATGACGTACTTGTTGGTGTAGGTGTTGGCCACGTTGACCTTGCTGACGTCGACGCCGGAGAGCTTGGCGGTGGTCTCCACGGTCGCCGGGCCGGTGGCGGGCATCATCCCGTCCGGGAGGAACTGGCCCTTGTCCTGGGCGAGCGCGGCGGTGTAGACGTCCTTGGTGATCAGACCGTTGTTGGTGTAGGACGCCGGCAGCGCGTTGGCGATGTCCGCGGCGGAGTGGGTGTTGATCCAGTGCATCGTCGCGACCAGCGCGTCGACCACCTTCTGCGCGGTGTCCTGGTGCGACTGGACCCAGCTGTTCAGGGTCAGCACGCCGGCGGCCGGCCAGGTGCCGCCGAGCCACTTGGTCGCGCCCTCGGAGCTGGAGAGGTCGAAGACGGAGACGCCGGCCCCGGCCTTCTCGACCGCGCTGACGGTGGGCTGGGTGGTGATGGCGCAGTCGACCCGGTGCTGCTGCAGGGCGGCGAGCAGGGTGGAGCCCTGGCCCACGCCGACGCGGTGGAACTGGCTGGTGGAGAGGTTGTAGTGGGCGGCCAGCTGCTGGATCAGGTCGTCGGTGCCGGAGCCGAGGTCGGTGACGCCGATGCTCTTGCCCTTGAAGTCCGCGGGGGTGGTGACGCCCGAGGTCTTCGAACACATCACGCGCTCGCCGGGGGCGCCGCTGAGCTGGGCGAGGTTGATGACGTCCTTGCCCTTGGCCTGGAAGTCCCAGGTGTGGATGTACCAGGCGCCGGCCATGTCCACCTGGCCCGAGGCCATCGCGTCCTCGGCGCCGACGCCGCCATTGGACTCGGTGCTCAGCTGCATGTCGACGCCGTACTTCTTGTAGAAGCCGAGCTGCTGGGCCAGCTCGTACGGCAGGTAGATCTGCTTGTCGATGCCGCCGACCATCATGGTGACCTTCGGCAGGCTGCCGCCGCCGCTGGAGCTGCTGGAGGAGCCGCAGGCAGTCAGTCCGACGGTGGCGAGCAGGCCGCCCGTCATCGCGAGGGCCAGGGTGCGGCGGGATCTCTTGCTGATCTTGGTAGTGAACATGACAGACACTCCCTTGTGCGCTGAGGGTGGGGCAAAGCACGGTGCGGATGGGAACCGGCAGGCCCGGATCGAGAGCCGGGCCGGCCGGGGTCAGAGGCCGGCGACCTCGTTCGAGGACGGCGGGCGCCAGGCCAGCAGCTTCTTCTCCAGGAAGGTGATGCCGCTCTCGGCGGTGAGCGCGATGATGGCGATGATCACCATGGCCGCGAACACGCCGTTGGGGTTGAAGTGGTTCTGGGCGTCGGAGATGACCAGGCCCAGGCCCTGCTGGGCGCCGAGGAACTCACCGACGATCGCGCCGATGACGGCGAAACCGAAGGCGACATGGAGGCTGGCGGTGATCCAGGTGAGCGCCGAGGGCAGCACCACGTGTCGGGTGATCTGCAGCCGCGAGGCGCCCAGCACCCGGGCGTTGTTGACGAAGACCCGGTCGACCTCGCGGACGCCCTGGAAGGCGTTGAAGAAGACCACGAAGAACACCAGGACCGAAGCAAGGAGGACCTTCGCGGGGGTGCCCAGGCCGAGCCAGACGAAGAAGATCGAGCCGAGCACGATGCGCGGCACCGCGTTCACGATCTTGATGTACGGCCCGATCACATCGGCCAGGAAGCGGACCTGGCCGAGCAGCACGCCCAGCACCACGCCGCCGCCGACGCCGTAGACGAAGCCCAGCAGGGCCTCCTCCATGGTGACGCCGATCTGGGTCCAGATGGAGCCGAACGAGGTGCCGTGCTGGAACCAGTCGACCAGCTGCCTGACGATGCCGGAGGGCTGGCCGAAGAAGAAGGGGTCGATGATCTTCCACTGGGCGAACAGCTGCCAGCCGCCGATGATGACGACGCCGAGCAGCACCCGGCTGACGTTGACCTGGATCTTGCGGGTGCGGGCCTGCCGCAGCGCCCTGGCCTTGACGGTGGCCTCGTCGGCTGCGATCTCGGACTGCAGGACGGAGCGAACTTGGTCGGGGGTCTGCATCTCCCGCTCCCGGGGCTCGGATGTGGTGGACATCAGTGGTCTCCCTCCGGGTCGGAGGCGGCCGAGGTGCCGCCGGTGAGCGCGTAGGCGCGCTGCACCTCGTCCTTGAGCGACTCCCAGATCTGGTGGTGGAGTTCGAGGAAGCGCGGGTCGAAGCGGATCTCCTGCACCGCGCCGCGCGGGCGCGGCAGGTCGATGTCGTAGACGCCCTTGATCGTGCCGGGTCCCGAGGTCATCACGACCACGCGGTCGGAGAGGGCGACTGCCTCCTCCAGGTCGTGGGTGATGAACAGGACCGAGGGCTTGGTCTCCTCCCACAGGCCGAGCAGCTCGTTCGACATGATCGCCTTGGTCTGCACGTCCAGGGCGCCGAAGGGCTCGTCCATCAGCAGGATCGAGGGTTCGTTGATGAGCGCGGCCGCCATGGCGACGCGCTTGCGCATACCGCCGGAGAGCTGGTGCGGGTGGTGGTCCTCGAAGCCGCGCAGGCCCACTCGGCCGAGCCAGTCCCTGGCCTTGGCCTGGGCCTGCTTCTTGCCGACCCCGCGGAACACCGGGCCGAGCGCCACATTGGCGAGCACCGTCTTCCAGGGCAGCAGGGCGTCCTGCTGGAACATGAAGCTGACGCCGTCGGTGATCCCGTCGACCTCCCGGCCGCCGACCCGGACGGTCCCGGCGCTGGGCCGGTCCAGCCCGGCCACCATGCCCAGGGTCGTCGACTTGCCACAGCCGGTCGGTCCTACCACCGCACAGAACTGTCCCGGTTCGACGGTGAAGTTCACCTCGCGGAGCGCGGTGAACACCTTCCCCGCCGGTGAGGTGAATCTCCTTGTCACACCGGACAGTTCAATGCGGGCATCCTCGCGTCCCGGCGCCTTGGCGCCCGGAACGGGCGCCGGGCCGACCGCCTGGTCACTGCGTGCTGCCGTCACGTCCGTCTCCTTTCGTCCTCGCCGTTGAGGACTCTGAAGTTAGGACGACCCGCAGATGACATCCATGTTTCGTGTTTAACTCGCCATTAAGTTCTTAAGCAGCAGTTTTGCGCATTGTGTTCACGCGGCCCGGACCCCTCACATCAGTGGGACGACCCGGGCTCGTTGGGTGAACGGTTCTGCCTGTGGGGGGCCGGTGGGGCTTACGGCGACGACGGCGCGGGCGAGGGCGGTGCGGGAGCGGACGCCGAGTTTGCGGTAGACGCGGGAGAGGGTGCCCTCGACGGTCTTGATGCTGACGAAGAGCGCCGCGGCGACCTCGCGGTTGGTGGCGCCGCCGGCCACCAGCTCGGCGACGCGGTGCTCACTGGCCGTCAGGTCGTCCACCGCGCAGGCCCGGTCGCCCGGTTCCAGGCGTTCGCGCTCCTGCTGGATCCGCAGCAGCAGCGGCTCGGCGCGCAGCGTCCGGCAGATCGCGCCGGCCTGGTCCAGGACGGCGCGGGCCGCCGCGCGGTGCCGGGCCCGGCGTTCGACGGCTCCCCAGGCGATCAGGGTGCGGGCCAGTTCGAGCGGGAGCGGGAGGTCCTGCAGTCGGGAGGCGGAGACCCGCAGCGCGGCGATGGCCTGCTCGGTGCGGCCCAGCGCGGCCAGCGCCAGGCCCTCGGCGCGGTCCAGCGCCGCCACCGCGCCCGCGCCCCAGGGCGCGGGCCAGGCGTCGGTGAGCCGGCGGGCCTCCGCGAGCACGGCGTGGGCCTCCGCGGTCTCGCCGGACTGCAGCAGCGCCTCCACCAGGTCGGCGAGGCGGCGGACGGTGTCGGGGTCGGCCAGCTCCATGGCCTCGCTCAGCTCCCGGGCCCGCTGCAGCGCCTCGCCGGCCCGGGCGGAGCCCTCGGCGCCGCCGGGCAGCAGCAGCGCCGAGCCCAGCGCTCCCAGCGCGCGGACCTGGTAGAGCCGGTCGCTGGCGGCCGCGCAGCCGTCGACGGCGCGCTGGGCCAGCTCGGCCGCCCGGGTGGTGCTGCCGCCGGCGGTCTCGGCCAGCGCGGCCGCGTAGGCGGCGAGCGGGGAGGGCTGGCCGGCGTCGGCGACCAGCGCGGTGCAGCGCTCGGCGGTGGCCAGGGCCTGCCGGCACTCCCCGGCCCGGGTCTGGATCCGGACCAGCGCGACCAGGGTGGCCAGGGTGTCCTCCACGCCCTCGGCCCCGGCCCCGGGGTCCAGCAGCGCGGTGACCCGGCGCCGGGCCTGCGGCACCTGGTCGGCGTCCAGTTGGGCCAGCGCCAGCCGGCGCAGCAGGCTGGCGCTCTGCTCGGCCGCGGCCAGCTTCAGCGCCAGTTCCAGCGCGGCGTCGGCGGCGACCGGGTTTCCGCGCAGCCCCTGCACGGTCGCGACCAGGCCCAGGGCCTCCACCCGGGTGGCCCGGTCCTCCGCGGCGAAGGCGAGGGTGGCGGCCCGCTGGGCCTCCGCCGCCGCGGTGCCGGTCCGGCCGCCGAGCAACTCCCGGACGGCGGACCAGAAGTAGAGCGGGGCCAGCAGCGACGGGTCGTCCCCGGCGTCGGCGAGACCGCCCTGGATCAGGCCGCCGGCCTCGTCCAGCGCCTGGCCGACCGTCTCCAGCAGGATCATCCGGGCCCGGACCCGCTGGGCCGGGTCGGCGGAGTCGGTGAGCACCTCGGCGGCGGATCTGCGGGCGTCCTCGTGCAGCCCCGCGTCGGCGGCGTGGGCCGCTGCGGCGAGCAGGCGCGCGGTGCGCCGCCGCGGGTCGGCGGCGGGGGTGTGCTCGGCGGCCAGGGCGGTGAGTTCGTACGCGGTGTCGGGCTCGCCGCGGTGCCGGGCCACGTCGGCGGCCGCGGCGAGGGCGGCGGCGACCTGGGCGTCCTCCCGGGGGTGGGCCAGCGCCAGGTGCCGGGCCCGGGCGACGGGTTCCGCGGTGGCTTCGGCGAGGGCGGTGTGGACCGCGATCCGCTCCCGGAGCAGCGCCTCGGCCTGCAGCGCCGCGCCGAGCAGCGGGTGCCGCAGCCGTACCCGGCCGTGGGCCGAGAGCGAGACCAGGCCCAGGCGTTCGGCCTCGGCCAGTGCGGCGACCGGGTCGGCGACGCCGGCGGCGTGCAGCAGGCCGAGCGTGGGCTGCGGCGAGCAGGCGACCAGCAGCAGAGCGGACCGGGACTGCGGCGGCAGGGCGCGGGTCGGCGCGAGCAGCAGGTTGCGCAGCCGCCGCGGGACCGGCGGCTCCTCCTCGGCCCACCGGCCGCCGGGCTGTGGGCGGTTGCCCGCGGCCAGGGCCAACTCCCGGGCGTAGAACGGGTTCCCGGCGCTGAGCTGCTGGATCCGGCGCAGCTCGCGGACCGGCGGCAGCGTTCCCTGACGGGCGATCAGCTCCTCGATCGCGTCGTCGGGGAGCGGGGGGACGGCCAGTTCGACCACGGTCGGCGGGCAGAGCCGGTTGCGCAGGGCCGATTCGCCGGAGCCGGTCCGTTCGGCGGCGGCCACGGTGACGGCCAGGGTGCCGGCCCGGCGGGTCAGGAAGGAGAGCAGGGCGGCGCTGGGCAGGTCGAGGTCCTGGAGCCCGTCCAGGACGAGCAGCACGGACGCGTCCCCGGCCAGGGTGCGCAGCAGCCGGACCGCGGCCGTGTGCAGTGCCAGTCGCTCCTGGGCGGTGGCGGGCTGGGTGCGGAGCAGCAACGGCGGGTACTGGGCCAGCAGGTCGGCGGGCACGCAGGACAGCAGGTCGGACAGGGCGGCATAGGGGAGCACCGACTCCTCCGGGATCGGCGCGCTGCGCAGGACCAGCGTTCCCGCCGCGGCGGCCTCCGCGGCGAGGACGTCCAGGACCGCGCTCTTGCCGATGCCCGCCGGACCGGTGAGCAGCAGCCCCCGGTCGGGCCGCAGCGCGCCACGGGCCTCGGTGAGGAGCAGGCCGCGGCCGATCGGGGGTGTGCTGCCGCTCGGTGCTGGTTGCATGGAACCGTCCGTCCTCCTGAGTACCCCCGCCGCGCGCTGTCACGCCATGGACCTGACATAGTCTGCAATGACTGCCACGAATCCCAGCGTGCCGCGGGCGCGACGTCAAGAAGGCGTACCTGTGAGTCAGGGGTGGTCCGGGCAGTACCGAACCCGGTCACATCGGTCGGTCCCGGACGCCGTGCGCTGCGGCGACGGTGGCTCAGGCCTGGTTCCCCCAGCGGCGCTCCACCCCGGCCAGCCGCCAGTAGGCCAGGGCGCAGGCCCAGACCGCCACGAACAGTCCGACGATGACGAAGCCGACGTTGTTGAGGTTGACGCCGGAGATCCAGTTGCTGACCGGGTCGTCGAGACCGAGCTGGTCGTGGAGCACCCCGACCAGCTCGATCGTGCCGATCAGGAACGCCACGGCGACCGAGAGGCCGGTGATGGTGAGGTTGTAGTAGACCTTGCGCACCGGGTTGGAGAACGCCCAGTGGTAGGCGAAGTTCATGAAGGTGCCGTCGAGGGTGTCGAACAGGCTCATCCCGGCGGCGAACAGCAGCGGCAGGCACAGGATGGCGTACCAGGGGAGGCCGGCCGCGGCGCCGGATCCGGCCATCACCATCAGGGTGACCTCGGTGGCGGTGTCGAAGCCGATGCCGAACAGCAGGCCGACCGGGTACATCTGGCCGGGGCGGGTGATGGATTTGGTGAGCCGGCCCAGGATGCGGTTCATGAAACCGCGGCTGTCCAGGTGCTTCTCCAACTCGTGCTCGTCGAACTGGCCCTGGCGCATCGCCCGGAACACCCGGTGGATACCGGACAGCGAGACCAGGTTGAGCGCGGCGATCAGGTAGAGGAAGCCGCCGGAGACGCTGGTGCTGACCACGCCCAGGGCCTGGTGGGTGCTGGAGGAGTCATTGGTCAGCGTGCCGGCGAACCGGGCTCCGGCGGCGATGCCCGCGGCCAGCACCACCACGATGGTGGAGTGGCCCAGCGCGAACCAGAAGCCGACCGAGATGGGGCGCTTGCCGTCGGCCATCAGCTTGCGGGTGGTGTTGTCGATGGCGGCGATGTGGTCGGCGTCGAAGGCGTGCCGCATGCCCAGGGTGTAGGCGGTGACGCCGAGACCGAGACCGAAGACCTGCTTGCCGACGGTGTAGTGGTGCGGGGCGACCATGACGGCCAGGATGCCGAAGGCGACCACGTGCAGTGCGGCGATCACCGCCATCAGCCCGCCGGTGCGGATCCAGTCCCTGCGCTCCCAGCGGAGCACGGGTATGACGGGGGTCAGGGGTACGACGGGGTTTTCGGGCAAGGTCATAGCAGGGCAGCCTCTCCAGCACCTCGTGGACAGTAAGTCGTGCGGTGCCGTGGCCGGTCTCCTGGCTGACGGGTATGACACCCCCGTACCCGGCCTTCCCAGGCGCGCGAGCGCGCCCAGTGGCCCGCCTGCTCCTCGGTGGAGGAACAGGCGCGGTGCGGAGATTTCCCGATCACAGTGGCGAGGGCCGCTCCGGTCTGGGACCCCTGAGGGTCCTTCACCGGTCTTCCCGAACACCACGGCTGAACCACCGTAGGGGTGCGGGGGCCACATCAACAAGCCTGCACAGCTGTGCAGGTGTTGCATCTCACTCGGACTCCGGTGTGAAGTGGGCGCATGCATCTGGTTCCCGAGGAGCGCGCGCACCGGCGCACCATCGACGAGCACACCGTCTGCGACGCCATCGAGGGCATCGGCGACGCCGCCCGGGTCGCCGAATGGTCGGCCAGGTTCGCGCTGCTGGGCGAGCCCGGCCGGCTCACCCTGCTGCTGGCGGTCCACCACGGCGGCCCGATCGCCGTCACCGACCTGGCCATCGCCACCGGCATCTCCGACACCGCGGTCTCGCAGATGCTGCGGCTGCTGCGCGCCTCCGGCACGGTCACCCCGGACAAGGACGGCCGCGTCGTCCGCTACCGGCTCACCGACGCCCGGATGGCCGCGCTGCTCGACTCGCTCGGGTCAGCCGCCGTCGACACGGCAGGTGTCGGAGCCGAGTCGGCCGGCGTCCACGGCTGAGCCTCAGTTCCCCTGCTCCTCCTCGACGCTGCGGTTCCACTCCCGCTTCGTCGACTGCCAGCCGTCCTCGTCCTGGCCGGTGCGCCAGTAGCCGGAGATGGACAGCCGGTCCATCGGGATGCCGCGCTCGACCCGCAGCAGCCGGCGGAGCTCCTTCACAAAGCCGGCCTCGCCGTGCACGAACGCCTCGGGCAGGCCGGCCGGGAAGTCGAGCCCGGAGACGGCGCCGACCAGGGCCTCGCCGATCCGTCCCTCGCCCCGGTGCAGCCAGGTGATCTCGGCCTCGGCCGGGGTGGGCAGCTTCTGCTCCTCCTCGGGACCGGCCACCTCGACGAAGACATGGGCCCTGGCCCCCTCGGGCAGCTGCTCCAGGGCGGCGGCGATGGCAGGAAGCGCGCTCTCGTCGCCGACGAGCAGGTGCCAGTCGGCGTCGGGGGAGGGGGCGTAGCCGCCGCCGGGCCCGCCGAAGTGGATCTCGTCGCCGGGCTGTGCCTGCGCGGCCCAGGGCCCGGCCACGCCCTCGTCGCCGTGGTGGACGAAGTCCACCGTCAGCTCGCCGGTCTCCGCGTCCCAGCGCCGCACGGTGTAGGTACGGGTCATCGGCCAGTCCTCGCGCGGCAGTTCGGCACGGATCACGGCCGGGTCGAAGGGCTCGGGATAGACCACGCCCGGGCGCGGGAACTGGATCTTGATGTAGTGGTCGGTGAGCCCCCTGGTGGCGAAGGCCGCGAGGCCCTCGCCGCCGAGGACGACCCGGATCATGTGCGGGGTGAGCCGCTCGACGCGCTCCACCCGGCCGCGGTGGGTCTGCTGCGGTCGGCGCTCGGGTCGGCCTGCCATAAAACACTCCCTGGGAATTTCGAACCTGTGCCCCCATAGTGCAGGGAACGGCCCGGCAAATTCCGAAAGCTTACCTTTCCGCGTCATTCCAGCCAGGGAGACTGTGTCCATGTTCGCGATGCTCGACCAGGTCGCAGCCCTCGGCCCGTTCTTCGCCCTGCGCACCCACCACGGGGACGCATCCGCCCGCCCGCCGTGGCAGGAGCTGCGCACCCTGGTCGAGGACCCGCGGCTGCTGCGCGAACGCGTGGACGACGTACGGACCCGCCTCGCCGCAACCGGAGGACAGCGCCCCGCCGCCGTCGAACTGCGGGTGGCCGCCTCGGTGACCCAGCTGGGGCTGACCGCCAGGCTGGTCTCCCCGGCCCTGGCCGTCGCCGTGCTGTCCGGCGCCTGGCCGCGGCCGGACCTGGAGCTGATCCGCTGGCAGCCGGTCCCGGGCGGAACCTTCGCGCTCTCCTTCGACACCGCCGCCTTCGCCCCCGGCACGCCCGGCGACCTCATCGACGGTCCGGTGCGTGCCCTGGTCGAGGCCGCAGCCGCGCTGTCGGTCTCGCCCAAGGTGCTCTGGGGCAACGTCGCCTCCGCGGTCAACGGCGCCGCGACCGTCCTGGCCGGCGGGCGTCCCGACCTGGCCGCCGAGACCCGCGCCGCGGCCGGCCTGCTGCTGGCGCACCCCGAACTGCGTGGCGCCCACGCGACCGATGCCGGCGTCGGCACCGGATTCCGCCGCCGCAGCTGCTGCCTGATCTACCGCGCCGCCCCCGGCAGGGCCGGCGCGCTGTGCGGGGACTGCGTCCTGGCCCGCTGACGGGGACCCCAGGCCTGGAGCGGGCCGACCCACACGGCGGTGATGCCGCTGATGTAGCGGGCGCCGCACACATCGGTGGGGACGACGAGCTGCGGTCCGGCGTCGTCCAGCGGACGGGAGTCGATGCTGGTGGCCAGCAGGATCTGCTGGCCACTGAACTCGGGGTCGATCTCGGCCCAGGACAGCAGCACGAAGTGCCCGTCGGCGCCGGTGATGGTGATCAGATGCCCCAGCCGGCCCTTCCGGGTCGCGGATGCCAGCTGCAGACCGGCCGCCCGCAGCACGTCCCAGAGCTTCGGCCCCTCGAAGGCATGGTGCTGCGGTCCGCTGGTGCGGCAGTCGAAGCTGACCTCGGCCCGGTGCGCGGGCAGCTCCCGCAACTGCTGCACTGTCAGTTCCCGGGGCTGGGCAAGGTGTCCGTGCAGGCGGACAGCGGCAACAGCGGGGTCGGGGCGGCTCATGGCTGGGGTCCCCTCGTCGAGGCGCGCCGTACGGCTGAGAGGTCGGTACCCGCCGTCGGGTGCGTCGAATCGCGGGTACGGCACTCCAGGGAGCCATGGCCTGGCAGATGCAAGGGCTGTGCGGCATCCGCTCTGGCAGATGCCGCACAGCCGGGACATGTCGGTGCGTCAGACGGTGGCCAGCGAGACCTCGGTGGACTTGATCAGCGCGGTGACCCGAGTTCCCACGGTGAGGCCGAGGTCGGCGACGGCGTCCTTGGTGATCGCCGCGGTGAGCTCGGCACCCTCGACCGCGATCTTGACGGTGGCCATCGCGCCACCGGTGGCGACGTCGGAGACGGTGCCGGGGATCTGGTTGCGGATGCTCAGGCCGGTGACCGGCCCGGTGGCCAGCGAGACCTCGGTGGACTTCACCATGGTGCGCACCGCGGTGCCCTCGGCCAGCCCGAGTTCCTTGACGGCTTCCAGGGTGATGGCCGCGGTGATGTCCTGACCGCCGGTCAGTCTGGTCCGCACCGTGGCCATCACCTCGCCGGGGGTGACCGAGGTGACGGTGCCGGGGATCTGGTTGCGGATACTGAGGCTCATGGGGGGCCGATCCTCACGTCGAGGGGAAATGTCAGCTGTTGGTCTGCTGTGTCCCCCTCACCGTAGCGAGCATCCACCCCTGCGCGCGGGACGACGCCGCCCCCGCCCCGGAGGGGGCGGGAACGGCGTCGCTCCGGTCGGCTTCAGCAGGTGAGATTGGAGCCCGGCGAGACTCCGAGAATCGCCGCGTAGGACTGGTACTTGGTGACCCGGTCCTGCATCTCGGCGGTGTTTCCGCCGTTGCACTCCACGCTGCCGTTGATGGCCCAGATGGTCTGGCCGAAGCCCGCGCCGTTGACCATGGCGTTGTGCGCGGTCATGGTGCCGGGGCCGTTCTGGGTGTCCCAGTACCAGAGGGCGGTCTTCCAGGAGATCGCGGCGTCGCTCGCGATCAGGCCCGGGTTGTCGAGCAGGTCGACGCCGATGGCGTCACCGGCCGCCTTGTAGTTGAAGTTCCAGCTGATCTGCATCGGGCCGCGCCCGTAGTAGGCGTACGTGCCGGCCGGGCAGCCGTAGGACTCGGCGGCGCAGTAGTTGCCCGACTGGTCGACCTCGTTGATGTAGACCAACCCGCCGGTCTCATGGCTGACATTGGCCAGGAACGCGGCGGCCTCCTGGGCCCGGACGGTGCTGCTGCCGGTGGCCGCGAACGCGGGGTACGCGCTGAGCGCGGTGACCAGGCCGCTGTAGGTGTAGAAGGAGTTCCGGCTCGGGAACATCTGGTTGAACTGGGCTTCGCTGACCGGGAATCCGGTGCTGGCGGGCGGTGTGGTGGTGCCGCCGCCGGAGGTGCAGCTGTACGGGGACCAGTACCAGGTGCTGATGGTCGGGTCGTAGCCCGGGTTGTCATGGGTGGCCTGGTAGTAGAGGCCGTTGCTGTACTGGACGATCGTCCCCGCCGTGTACGAGGTGCCGGCCACCCAGGCGGGGTAGGAGCAGCCACTGGCCGGCGGCGGCGTGGTCGTGCCCCCGCTGCCGCAGGCTCCCTGGTCCTTCCACACGCCCGCGGATCCGCCGGGCGTGTCGTTCTGGGTCCACCACTGGGCCAGCCAGTTGTGGCTGTTGTACGAGGCGACGTTTCCGTTGGTGTAGACGGTCGTCGAGCTCCAGCCTGCCGCGCAGCTCACCGTGGCGGCGGAGGCCGTGGGGAGTACGGCGGCGACGCCGAACGCGATGGCGAGGGCGGAAAGCAGCGCGAGTAAGCGGCGCTGTCGGGGCATGGGTCACTCCTTCGTGCGGGTGGGGCCGCACGTCATGGGGGACGGGTTCGCCCCCATGGAAGCGCTCTCAACGGGGGGGCGTGGTGAAGACTCAACCGTAATGGTCTATACCTGTCAATGCTTGGAGAGCCTGACTTTGCGAAAGGACCCCGCCGCACGATCTGCGGCGGGGTCCTCGGGGGTCGGGTCAGCGTGCCGGCGAGTCGATCCGCTGCACGATCCGCTCGGCGTCCTGGCCGAGCCGGCGCAGCCGCTCGGCGGAGAGGCTGTCGATCACCAGGTGGCGCACGAACGCCACATGTCCCGGGGCTGCCTCCTCCAGCTTGTGCATCCCGGGCGGAAGCAGGATGGCGTTGGTGAAGCGCCCGTCGGTCGGGTCCGGCTCGCGCCGCACGTAACCGCGCGACTCCAGGCGCTTGGCCAGATGGGACAGGCGCGACAGCGACGCGCTGGTCCGCTCGGCCAGCTCGCTCATCCGCATGGTCCACTCCGGCGCCTCGGCGAGCATCGCCATGGCCATGTATTCGATCATGCTCAGGTCGGCGTCGCGCTGCAGCTGGCCGTCGATGGCCCAGGGCAGCCTGGTGATCAGGCGGACCACCGACAGCCACGAGGTCAGCTCGCCCGGCGTGAGCCACAGGTCTGCCTGCTCATCGGTCGGTGACGCGTGCTCGGTCGTGGTCATTCTGCGAGAGTACCAATCCCTTTTTGTCGCTTGACTCTTCAAGGTGTCCGGTCGGACCTGACGCTCAGACGGCGAGATCGGCATGCATCTCCCAGACCAGGATTTCGGCGGGCTCGGAGGCGCTGACCCGCTGTCCGCCGGTCGCCGTGAACCGCACGGCGTCGCCCGCGGCGAGCGGTCCCGCGCCTTCCAGGTCGACCGAACCGCGGCTGACGAACAGGTGCAGGTACGGCGCCTCGGGCAGCTGCACGGGCTGTCCGGGGTTCAGCCGGGCCGCGTACATGGCCGCATGACGGTTCCTGATGCGGATGGCGGCGGCGCCGTCGTGCTTGGCCATCCCGGAGGCGACGGTGACCAGGCCGCCGGAGAGGAGTTCGCCGTGGATCTCCAGTTGCTCGTAGCCCGGCGTGATGCCGGGCTCGTCGGGCAGGACCCACATCTGGACCAGATGGACCGGGTCGGTGTGCGGCGCACCGCCGAGCCGCCAGGAGTCGTTCTTCTCCGAGTGCTGGATGCCGGTGCCGGCGCTCATGCGCTGGGCCAGGCCCGGGTAGATGACCCCGGAGTTGCCGGTCGAGTCCTGGTGCACCAGCGACCCCTCCAGCACCCAGGTGACGATCTCCATGTTCTGGTGCGGATGGGTCTCGAAGCCGGTGCCCGGCCGGATGACGTCCTCGTTGTGGACCAGCAGCAGGCCGTGGTGGGTGTTGTCCGGATCGTAGGGCCGGCCGCCCACCCAGAAGGAGTGCCGGCCGTGCAGCCAGGAGAGCCTGGTCTCCGACCGGTCGCCGGCGCGGCGCACGTCGACCAGGGGTGTCTGCGTGGTCTTCATGTGAGCCATATTAACATGAATATTCAAGTCATGGAGTGGCCTTGGCTTGGCAGATCCTGTGTGCTGGTCTAGGGTCGACTTGAACAAGCAAGTTGGAACCTCGTCGCCGTCAAGACAGGAGACCAGCGGCCATGAACATCGCACTCACCGGAGCAACAGGCTTCGTCGGATCCCACGTCCTCACCGAACTGCTCGATCACGGCCACCGGGTGACCGCGCTCGTCCGTGACGCCGCCCAGGCGGACGCGGTCGCCGCGCGCGGCGCCACCCCGGCCGTGGTCGACCTCCACGACCGGCCGACGCTCGTACGCCTCCTGGGCGACGCGGACGGGGCCGTCCACACCGCCAGTCCCGGGGACGCCACCAGCGCGGACCTGGACTCCGCCGTCGTCGACGCCGTGATCGACGCCTACGCCGGAACCGGCAAGCCCTACCTACAGATCAGCGGTCTGTGGGTCTACGGCGCCAATTCCTCGATCGACGAGGACTCGGCCTTCGACGCGCCCGCGCTGGTGGCCTGGAAGGAGCCGATCGAGCGGCGGGCACTGGAGGCGAAGGACGTGCGCACGGCCGTCATCGTCTCCAGCGTCGCCTACGGCGACGGCGGCGGAGGGATCCCCGGCCTGCTGCTCGGCTCGCCCCGCGACGAGGCCGGGAAACTGGTCATGGTCGGCACCGGGCGGCAGCACTGGTCAACCGTGCACGTGGCCGACCTGGCGGAGGTCTTCCGGCGCGTCCTGGAGGACGAGTCGGCACGTGGCTACTACGTGATCGGCAACGGTCGGAACCAGACGGTGGCCGAGCTGACCGAGGCCGCCGCCGTCGCCGCCGGCGCCCCGGGAGCGGTTCCCGGTTCCGACGACGAGGCGCGGGCGCGGCTGGGCGACTACTTCGCCGAGGTCCTCCTGCTCGACCAGACCGCCGTCGCGACCAGGGCCCGGACCGAGCTGGGCTGGTCCCCGTCGCGCCCGTCCCTGGTCGAGGAGTTCCGCAGCGGCAGCTACCGCAACTGACCACCCCCGAGGGGCCCGCCGTCAACCGGCGGGCCCCTCGCGCTGAAAGCGTTCTGAAAGGTAGCCCCGGATAGCTTCCGCCCTGAAGTTGACGGGGCCGTCCGGCCATGAGCTACCTGGAGGACCGTATGGACACGCTGAGCGCGTGGGTGACCCGACATCGACTGCTGGTGGGGTTGCTGTGGCTGGTGGTCACAGTGGTCGGAGTCGTGCTGGCGCCGTCGGTGTCGGGCCGGCTGGTGTCCGGCAACCACCTCAGTGGTGCCGCGTACACCGCCGACCAGCAGATCGCCAAGCAGTACGGGGGAGCCACCTCGGACCCCGGTGTGCTGGTGCTGAACCTGCCGTCCGGTCAGACCGTGCAGTCGCCCGGAGTGCAGGCCGAGCTCAGGGCCGTGGATGCGGCGGTCGCCAAGGCGGCGCCCACCCTGCGGACCGTGTCCTACGCCACGACGGGCAGTCGGACGCTGGTGGGGACGGGTGGCACCAGCACGATCGTGCTGGCCTACCCGCCGCACGACGGCGACGACATGGACACCACCGCCGTCGACGCACTGACCGGCGCGGCGAAGGCGGCGGCGCCGAACCTGACCGTCCACGGCACCAGCCTGAAGTCGCTGGCGGCCGGGAACACCACCTCGGGCAACTCCAGCGTGCTGGGCGAGCTGCTGGTCGGCGCGCTGGGCGCGCTGCTGGTGCTGGCCTGGGTGTTCGGGTCGTTCCTGGCGTTCCTGCCGCTGATCATGGCGCTGGTCTCGGTGCTGACGATGCAGCTGCTGATCTACGGGTTGACCTTCGTGATGCCGTCCTCCTCGCCGATCGGCCCCTCGGTGCAGTACATCGTGGCTCTGCTCGGGCTGGGGCTCTCCATCGACTACTCGCTGCTGATCGTGACGCGTTGGCGCGAGGAGCGGGCGGCGGGACGGTCCAACGACGAGGCGGTGCGCGAGGCCATGAAGCGCGCCGGGCACTCGGTGTGGTTCTCCGGCCTGGTCGCCTCGCTGGGTCTGTTCGCACTGATCGTCGTCCCGAGCTCGGTGGTGCGCGGCATCGGCATCTCGGGTCTGTTCATCCCCTCGACCGCCACGCTGGTCGCGCTGACCCTGCTGCCGGTGGTGCTGTCCAAGATCGGCCCGACGGTCGACCGGCCGCGCCGCAGCTCCACCCGCGGCGCCAGCCGTTTCTGGACCAGGTGGTCGGTCGGGGTCGTCAGGCACCGGGTGGCCGCGGCCGTGGTCGGCCTGGGCATCCTGTGCGGGCTGGCCGGGGTCGCTGCGACGATCAACATCTCCCAGCCCACCAGCAGCGCGCTGGCCAGCAGCGGCAGTTACACCGACGGCCTGAAGGCCCTGGAGGCCGGTGGGTTCCCCAGCGGCACCCTGACCGCCGTCCCCGTCTGGGTGCCCAAGGCGGCCGACGCGGCCCCGATCGTCACCTCGCTGGACACGGTGTCCAGCCTGCACGGCGCGGTCACCCCGACCGACCCGGTCTGGCGGGTCGACGGCAGCGCGATCGTGATCGCGATCCCGCAGCACGAGGTCGGCAGCTCCCAGGGCGGCACCTCGCTCGGCGACATCCGGAACACCGTGCCCAAGGGCGCCCTGGTGGGCGGCGAAGGGGCGCTGAGCATCGACCAGGTCGACTCCACCTACGGCGCGTTCCCGTTGCTGTTCGCGATCGTGGCGATCGTGACCTTCCTCCTGCTGGCCCGAGGACTGAAGTCGATCCTGCTGCCGGCGAAGGCGGTGCTCCTCAACGCCCTGTCGGTGGCGGCGTCCTACGGAATCCTGGTGCTCGTCTTCCAGCACGGCTGGGGGATGCAGGCCCTGTGGGGAACCAACTCCTACGGGGTGGTCGACAGCTTCGCACCCGTGCTGATCTTCGGATTCCTGTTCGGAGTGTCGATGGACTACGAGGTGTTCATCCTGTCCCGGGTCCGCGAGGGCTACGACCGCACCGGCTCGACCCACGACGGCATCGTGGAGGGGATCTCCCGTACCGGCCGGCTGGTCACCAGCGCCGCACTGATCCTGTTCTTCGCCCTCGCCTCCCTGTCGACGGCCAACGACATCACCGTCCGTCAGATCGCGGCGGGACTGGCCGCCGGCGTTCTGCTGGACGCGGTGGTGGTACGGATGCTGCTGCTCCCGGCGCTGGTGTCGCTGTTCGGCAGGGCGAACTGGTGGCTGCCCGACTGGGCCACCCGCCTGCTGCGCCTGACGCCCGCGGCCGCGGCCGACGAGCCGGGGCGGGTCCCGGTCCCGGCCGGGGACGTCTGAGCGATGCGGGCCCTGCTCAGGGGAGCTTGATCGCCAGCAGGTCGTGCGGGCTGATCTCGGGGGCGGCGGCGAACATGGTCGGCGCCATCGCCCTCAGCGCGTCGGCGATCTTCCCGTGGAGGTGCGCGTTGCGGCCGTCCTCGTCGTCGAAGGTGTCGAAGACCCCGAAGGAGGTCGGGCCGTCCCTGAAGGCGAACCAGGTGATGGTGCCCTCCTCGGCGCGGGCCAGCTCCAGGGCGTCCCGCAGTACGTCCGCCACCTGCTCGGCGTACTCGGGCACGGCCTGGATCCGGACCAGGAAACCCACCTGCGACATGTTGTGCTCCGTCCTTGTCGTCCACGGTCGGCTTCCGGCCGACCACCACTGACGCTAGGGGCCGCCCGCCCGGACGATCAGTGGCGTATCCGGCGCATCCGATACGGTTCCCGTCATGCGTGTCTGTGTGCTCGTCCTCGACGGTGTCTTCGACTCGGGGCTGGCCGCGGTCCTGGACATCCTGCGCTGCGCCAACGACCTGCGCGGGAGGCTGCCCCAGCCGCCGCCCGCCTGGGAGGTGACCCTGGTCGGCTTCAGCACGACGGTCCGCACCGGCGCGGGACTGGCGGTCACCACCGAACCCGTCTCCCACGCCGAGGACTGCGACCTGCTGCTGGTCCCCGCCGTGGCCGAACGGCGGCCCGAGCGACTGGTCGCCCATCTGTCGGGACCGGACTCGGCCCCGGCCCGCGAGCTGATCGTCCGGGCCCGGGCCGGGCGCACGCCGATCGCCTCGGCCTGCGCCGGAACCTTCCTGCTCGCCGAGTCGGGGGTGCTGGACGGCCTGAGCGCCACCACCACCTGGTGGCTGGCGCCGCTGTTCCGGCGGCGCTACCCGCAGGTGACACTCGACCAGAGCCGTATGGTGACCAGCAGCGACGGCGTCACCACCGCCGGAGCCGCCTTCGGGCACGTCGACCTGGCGCTGGCGCTGGTGCGTCGCAGCAGCCCGGCGCTGAGCGACCTGGTGGCGAACTACCTGGTGATCGACGAGCGGCCGTCCCAGGCCGCCCACACCATGATCGGCGCACTCGCCGCCAGCGACCCGACGGTGGCCGCGTTCGAACGCTGGGCCCGCTCCCATCTGCACGAACCATTCAGCGTCCGGGATGCGGCGCGGGCCCTCGGCGTCAGCGAGCGCACCCTGCAGCGCACCACCCGGGCGGTGCTCGGCACCTCGCCGGTGCGCTTCGTCCAGGACCTGCGCGTGGAGCAGGCGACCCATCTGCTGCGCAGCACCGACCACTCGATCGAGGCCATCGCCCGCCGCGTCGGCTACGAGAACGCCAACACCCTGCGGATCCTGCTCCGCGACCGCACCGGCAACACCGCCCGCCAGTATCGGCGTGGGGCCGGGTTGTTCGAGCCGGGCCGCATTTCGATCACCCCAACGAAGCAGATGTCAGGAGAAGGCACGCACATGCCCGACCTAGGAGAGCGCTGTGGCCCTGGACCTGCATGAGGACGAAGCCGTCGGCAAGGTCGCCGACCGGCTCAAGAGCGCCTACCGGAACCAGTACAGCCCCGACGCCGTCGACGCCACGGTGGCAACCGCCCGCGACCACTTCCGAGGCGCGCCGATCCGGGACTTCATCCCCGTCCTGGTCGAACGCCGCGCCCGCGAAACCCTCAATCACCGCGCGGCCTGACACCGGGCGAACTCCCGCCACTGGGCATGCAACGACGCCCCGGTCCGCGGTGGTGGACCGGGGCGCTTGTCGCGAGCGTCAGCTGATCGCCTCGGCGGCGTCCTGGATGAGGTCGGCGACGATCCTGGGGTGGCTGATCATCGCGACGTGGGACGAGTGCGGCACTTCGACGACTTTGCGCGCGTTCGCACGGCTGTACATCCAGCGCTCGCAGGCCGGCGGGATCGCCTTGTCCCGGCCGGCGACCAACCCCCACACCGGGATCGTCCTCCAGGCTGCGGCCGTGGTCGGGTAGATGAAGGAGTCGGCGTCGAACGGCCGCTGGGTGGCCTGCAGGACCTGGAAGGCAGCTGTGGGTATGTCGGCGGCGAAGGCCGCCTGGCCGTCCTTGCTCAGGTACAGGTCGGTTCCGGTGGTGCCGTCGGCCTTGGTGTACGGCACCGGCACGCTCACTGGCTGGACCTCGCTGCCGGGGAACTTGGCGATGAGCTCCCCCTGTGTCTCGCCCACGTCGGGCACGAACGCCGCGATGTAGACCAACGCCTTGACGTTGGCCTTCCCGGCTGCGGCATTCGTGATGACTGTTCCACCCATGGAGTGCGCGACCAGGACCACGGGTCCGCTGATGGAGTCCAGCAGACTCCCGATGTACGGGGCGTCGGTCGGAATGCCCCGCAGCGGGTTCGACCCGCAGACTGTGGTGTAGCCCTTGTGCTGCAACTCCTGGATGGTGGCGTTCCAGCAGGACGAATCGGCGTAGCCGCCGTGCACCAGCACGATGGTGGGTTTCGCCTTCGGGCTCTCCTCGCCGGCACCGGTTGGGGCCGCCGCGGTGGCCGTCCCTTCGGTGACGGCTGTCAGCGCCGCCGACCCGGCCAGCGCCGCTCCGGCGGTCAGTACCTGACGGCGGGAAACCTCTGTACGCATGGGACTCCTCACGGATTGGGGTTGGGGAACCGGGCCTGGCGGTGCGCACTGATGCTAGGAGCAGCGCTTTTGCGGTGGCATCCGTCATGTGACCTAGGAAGGTCAGGTCTGTGGCTGATGGTCGCGGCTGTGGATGTGAGAGGCTGGGCGGTGTGAACCGGCTGGCTGGTGTGACCTCGCCTTATCTGCTTCAGCACGCGGACAATCCGGTCGACTGGTGGCCCTGGGGACCGGACGCCTTCGCGGAGGCGCGGCGCCGGGACGTGCCCGTTCTGCTGTCCGTCGGGTATGCCGCGTGCCACTGGTGCCATGTCATGGCGCACGAGAGTTTTGAGGACGCCGAGCTGGCCGCGTACCTCAACGGGCACTTCCTGCCGGTGAAGGTGGACCGGGAGGAGCGGCCCGATGTCGATGCCGTGTACATGGAGGCGGTGCAGGCGGCGACCGGGCAGGGCGGGTGGCCGATGACGGTGTTTCTGACGCCCGGCGGGGAGCCGTTCTACTTCGGGACGTACTTCCCGCCGCAGCCCCGGCACGGGATGCCGTCGTTCCGGCAGGTGCTGGAGGGAGTCGAGGCGGCGTGGCGGGAGCGGCGCGACGAGGTCGCCGAGGTGTCGACGCGGATCGTCGCCGACCTGGCCGGCCGGAGCGATGTGTACGGTGCCGCCGGGCAGCGCCCGCCGACGGAGGCGGACCTGCATGAGGCCGCCGTCGCGCTCGCGCGGGAGTACGACGACAAGCGCGGCGGCTTCGGTGGCGCGCCGAAGTTCCCGCCGTCGATGGCGCTGGAGTTCCTGCTGCGGCACCATGCGGCGACCGGCTCCGCCGAGGCGCTGCGGATGGTCGAGGGCAGCTGCGCGGCGATGGCGCGCGGCGGGATCTACGACCAGTTGGGCGGCGGGTTCGCCCGCTACGCGGTCGATGCGGAGTGGGTGGTACCGCACTTCGAGAAGATGCTCTATGACAACGCCCTGCTGCTGCGGGTCTACCTGCACCTGTGGCGGGCCACCGGCTCCGGGCTCGCGCGCCGGGTCGCGCTGGAGACCGCCGACTTCCTGCTCGCCGAACTCCGCACCCCGGAGGGCGGGTTCGCCTCCGCCCTAGACGCCGACAGCGCCGGCCCGGACGGCCACAACCACGAGGGCGCCTTCTACGCCTGGACGCCGGCCCAGCTCACCGAGGCGCTCGGCCCGGAGGACGCGGCGCGGGCCGCCGCGCTGTTCACCGTCACGGCCGCCGGGACCTTCGAGGGCGGGGCGTCGGTGCTCCAGCTCGCGGAGGACCCCGACGACGCCGAGTGGTTCGCCTCGGTGCGGGCCCGGCTGCTCGCGGCTCGCGCCCGGCGCCCCCGGCCGGCCCGCGACGACAAGGTCGTCGCCGCCTGGAACGGCCTGGCGATCGCCGCCCTCGCCGAGACCGGCGCGCTGCTGGAGCGCCCCGAGTACCTGGAGGCCGCTCTCGCCGCCGCCGACCTGCTGGTCGCCGTCCACCTCACGCCGGAGCCGGAGGCACGGCTGCTGCGTACCTCGCGCGACGGCCGCCCCGGCGCCAACGCCGGTGTACTGGAGGACTGCGCCGACACCGCCGAGGGCTTCCTCGCGCTCTACTCCGTGACCGGGGACGACAGTTGGCTGACGCTCAGCGGCGTGCTGCTGGAGACCGTGCTCACCCGGTTCGTCGACGAGGAGTCGGGTGCGCTCTACGACACGGCCTCCGACGCCGAGCAGCTGATCCGCCGTCCGCAGGACCCGACCGACAACGCCGTCCCCTCCGGCTGGACCGCCGCGGCCGGCGCGCTGCTCGGCTACGCGGCGCTCACCGGCTCCGATCGCCATCGCACCGCGGCGGAGCGGGCGCTCGGCGTCGTCACCGCGCTGGGCCCGCGCGCCCCGCGCTTCATCGGCTGGGGCCTGGCCGTGGCCGAGGCGCTGGTGGACGGCCCGCGCGAGATCGCCGTGGTGGGCCCGGCCGACCACCCGGGGACGGCGGCCCTGCGCC
This sequence comes from Streptomyces sp. 846.5, assembly GCF_004365705.1. Classification (NCBI taxonomy): domain Bacteria; kingdom Bacillati; phylum Actinomycetota; class Actinomycetes; order Kitasatosporales; family Streptomycetaceae; genus Streptomyces; species Streptomyces sp. 846.5. The sequence goes on along the minus strand of NZ_SOBN01000001.1, from coordinate 3,277,193 downwards.
GCGCGGCGCTGCTCGCCACGGCCCCGGGCGCGGTGCTCGCGGTGGGTGAGCCGGGTGCGACGGCGGTGCCGTTGCTGGCCGACCGACCGCTGCGGGACGGGCTGCCCACGGCGTATGTCTGCCGCCACTTCAGCTGCGACGCCCCGGTCACCAATCCCGTGGCGCTGGCGGAAAAGCTGTAAGAAAATCGAGCGCATGGCTTGGGAGATCACGCACGACGTCGATGCCTTCTTCAGCGCCGCAGACGCCTATCTGACGGCGGATCCGGTGCGGAACACCGTGCTGCTGACCGTCGCCGACACGGTGCGCTCGCGGGGGCCGTACGCCTACGGCGGGGACCTGCCGGCCCGGTTCGGGTGGTGGCGGTCGCCGAGCGGCGCGGTGGAGGGGGCGTACGTGCACACGCCACCGTACCGGCCGACGCTGGGGCCGATGGCCGAGGAGACGGCACGGGCCCTGGTGCGGAAGTGGCGCGCGAGCGGGGCCGCGGTCCCCGGTGTGTCGGGTGGTGCCGCGCTGGTGCGCGTGGTCGGCGGGGAGTGGGCGGCCACCGGCGGGGGCTGGACCGTGTTCCGCGACCAGCGGCTGTTCCGGCTGGGCGAATTGACGCTGCCTCAGCCCGAGCCGCCCGGCTCCGCGCGGCTGGCGGACGCGGCGGATATCCCGCTGGTGGTGCGCTGGTTCGAGGACTTCTCCGAGGCGATCGGTGAGGGCAGCGGGAACACCCCCACCCAGGCGCAGAACCGGGTCGCGGCGGGGCGGCTGGTGCTCTGGGTGCTGGACGGGACGCCGGTGAGCATGGCCGGCTTCTCTCCGGTGATCGCCGGGCAGGGCCGGGTCGCCCCCGTGTACACCCCGGCGGAGCTGCGCGGACGCGGCTACGCCGGGATGGCGACGGTCGCCGCGACCCGCGCGCTGATCGCCGCGGGCGCCGAGGAGGTGCTGCTCTACACCGACCTGGCCAACCCCACCAGCAACGCCTTGTACCAGCGCCTCGGCTACCGCCCGGTGGAGGACGTCACCGTGCTGGACCTGCACGACTGAGGGGGCACGACTGACGGTCAGCCGCTGAGGCCCTCCGCCACCGCCTTCAGCGCCTGCTCGCAGAGGTCGGCGACGTTCCCCGCACCGTCGTTGCGGAACCAGTACTCCACCGCCTCGCTGCACGCGGAGAGGGTGGCGGAGACCAGGGCGCGCAGCCCGAGGTCGTCTTCCGGGCGGCCGGTTCGCTCGGCGAGGACGGCGACGATGACGTCCCGGGAGCGGAGCATCTCCAGGACGCTGCGGCTGCGGATCGCGGGGACCTCGTTGAGCAGCCGCATCCGCAGCAGCATGTCCTCGCTCTCCGCCTCCATGATCCGGCGCAGGGGCGGGAGGATCGCCTGGCGCACGGACTCCATCACCGGCTCGCCCAGTGGCCTGGCGCGCAGCGCCGCCTCCATCACCGGGTCGTAGTCGTCGGTGATGACCAGGTCTTCCTTGGTGGGGAAGTACCGGAAGAAGGTGCTGGGCGAGACATCGGCGTCGGCCGCGATCTGGTCGACGGTGGTGGCGTCGTAGCCCTGGGTGCTGAAGAGGCGGAAGGCCGCCGCGCGGATCGCGCGGCGGGTCTTCAGCTTCTTGCGCTCCCGCAGCCCCAGCGGGGCGGCGAGGAGTTCCTCCAGCCCTGCCGCGGACGCGGCGGCGGGGACGGAGGAGCTGCTCAGGGACTTCGGCGGTGCGGGGGTCATGACACCGATTGTGCTTGATCGGGCGCGGCGTTGGCGATGGCCGCGCCCTCGCCCGCCACCCGGCCCGGCATCCGCAGGGCGACCACCACGGCGGAGAGGACGGCGGTGATGCCGCAGATCAGCAGGACAGTGGTCATCCCGTGCAGGAAGGCGCTGTGCGCCGACGCGGCCAGGGCCGTGGAGTGCAGCTGGTCGGCGACGGCCTGGGCGGCGGAGACCGAGCCGCGCGCCGCATGGGCGAGAGGGGCCGGCAGACCGGTGGTGTCCAGGCGGTCGGTGTAGATCCCGGCCAGCAGGCTGCCGAGCAGGGCGACGCCGATCGCGCTGGCCGACTGACGGAGCGTCTGCAGCAGTCCGGAGCCGACCCCGGCCCGGTCCTCGGGCAGCGCGGCCATCGCCGCGCCCATCGCCGGGACCATGGTGAGGCCCATCCCCAGGCCGAGGACGCTCAGCCAGATCGCGGTCCAGCCGTAGCCGTCGGCGAGGGTGGTGCCGCTGCCGAGGAACAGTGCGGCGGCGACCAGCAGCAGTCCGCCGGTGACCACCCAGCGCACGGACACCTTGGCGACCAGCCGCTCGGCCAGCCGTGCGGCCACCAGCAGTCCGCCCATCAGCGGCATCAGCCGCACCCCGGTGCCGAGGGCGTCGTTGCCGAGCACCGGTTGCAGGTACTGCGGCAGCACGAACAGCGCGCCCATCAGGACGAAGGTGACCAGCACCGTGGCCAGGGTGTTCCAGCGGAAGGCGCGGTCGGCGAACAGGCTGAGGTCGAGCATCGGGTGCGGCTGCGAGCGCTCCCGCAGCACCAGCCCGGCCAGCAGCAGTACCGAGGCGACCAGGGTACCGATGATCAGCGGGCTGCCCCAGCTGTCGGTGGGGGCCTGGATGAAGCCGAAGGTGAGCGCGGCCAGCCCGGTGACGCCGAGGGCGGCGCTGAGCAGGTCCACCCGGGGGACGGCGGGGTTGCGGGACTCGGGGACCAGCAGGACCAGTGCCGCGATCCCGACGGCGATCAGCGGGACGTTGATCAGGAAGATGGAGCCCCACCAGAAGTGGTTGAGCAGCACCCCGCCGAGGATCGGCCCGAGCGGCATGCCCACGGCCGCGCCGGTGGTCATCACCGCGACGGCACGGGCACGCTCGTTCGCCGGGAACAGGCTGGGGATGATCGCCATGCCCAGCGGCATGATCAGCGCGCCGCCGAGGCCCATCACCGCGCGGACCGCGATGAGGGTGCCGGGGGAGTCGGCGAAGGTGCCGACCAGTGAGGCGGCGCCGAACAGCACCAGGCCGCTGATCAGCATCTTCCGCCGTCCGAAGCGGTCGCCGAGCAGCCCGGCCGGGAGCATCGCTGCGGCGAAGACCACCAGGTAGGCATCGACGATCCACTGCAGCTGGCCGGTGTTGGCATGCAGCTGGACGGCCAGGTCGGGCAGGGCGACGTTCAGGATGGTGCTGTCGAAGCCGAGGACCAGGACGCTGAGGCAGATGGCGGCCAGCGCCCACCAGCGGCGCGGAACGGTGGTCGGTGGTTCGGAGGCCCGGGGTTCGGAGGTCGACATGGCAGGCTCCATCAGTTGAGTGATTCTGTCTTATGACAGTAACTCTCAAAAGAATGGAGCAGTCAATATGTGGTTGTGGAGGAGGGGCGGTTTCAGGCCACGGCCGAGTAGGCCACCAGGGAGACCCCGACGTACTGGACGATGAAAGCTGCCAGCGTGCAGAGGTGGAACACCTCGTGGAAGCCGAACCAGCGCGGTGAGGGGTTTGGCCGCTTCAGGCCGTAGACGACGCCGCCGGCGCTGTAGAGCAGCCCGCCGATCACCAGCAGTACGACCACCGCGATGCCGCCGGTGCGCAGGAAGTCCGGCAGGAAGAACACCGCCGCCCAGCCCAGGGCGATGTAGCAGGGGGTGTAGAGCCAGCGCGGCGCGCCGACCCAGAAGACCCGGAAGGCGATCCCGGCCAGGGCGCCGGCCCAGACCAGCCAGAGCAGCAGCTCCCGGCGGCCGCCGCTCAGCAGCAGGATGGTGAAGGGGGTGTAGCTCCCGGCGATGATCAGGAAGATGTTGCTGTGGTCGAGCCGACGCAGCACCGCCTCGCCGCGCGGGCCCCAGGTGAAGCGGTGGTAGAGCGCGCTGATGCCGAAGAGCATCCAGGCCGAGGCCGAGTAGACGGCGCAGGCGATCCTCGCCTGGGTCGAGTCGGCCAGGCAGATGAGGACGATCCCGGCGGCGATCGAGGCGGGGAACATCCCGGCGTGCAGCCAGCCGCGCAGTTTGGGCTTGTCGGTCATGGGCTCAGACTACCTACGGAACCGTAGGTTACTTGTCAGTAGAGGGTGTGAATCCTCACTCATAGGTTTCCAGAAGTCCTGTTTTGGTGCCGTGGATGCGACGGATTTCCGGATTCGTCGCCCATAGGAGCGAGATCCTTGTGCGCTGGGTCACATTGAGGGGACAGGGGCGGTATGTCGCATTCGGAATATCGGCGTTACGCTGCCAGAACCCTCAACCCCGTCATCGAATCAAGGACGATTCGGTGCGAAACGGAGCGATCGTGCCTTACGAGAACTCTGCCCTGGCCACCTCCGCGCCCACGCAGCACAAACCGCTGCTCGCCTGGGTCCAGGAGATCGCAGAGCTCACCCAGCCCGACCGAATCGAGTGGTGCGACGGCTCTGAAGCCGAGTACCAGCGCCTGTGTGACCTCCTGGTCGACAAGGGGACATTCACCAGGCTGAATCCCGAGAAGCGCCCCAACTCCTACTACGCCGCCTCCGACCCGAGCGATGTCGCGCGCGTCGAGGACCGTACCTTCATCTGCTCCGAGCTGGAGCAGGACGCCGGACCCACCAACAACTGGAAGGCCCCCGCCGAGATGCGGGCCGTCTTCGGTGGACTGTTCGAGGGTTCGATGCGCGGACGGACGATGTATGTCGTGCCCTTCAGCATGGGCCCGGTCGGATCCCCTCTCGCCGCGTGCGGCGTCGAGATCACGGACTCCGCGTACGTCGCCGTCTCCATGCGCACCATGACCCGGATGGGACAGGCCGTCCTGGACTTCCTCGGTGAGGACGGCGAGTTCGTCAAGGCCGTGCACAGCCTGGGCGCACCGCTCGCCGAGGGGCAGGCGGACGTCGCCTGGCCCTGCAACACGACCAAGTACATCTCGCACTTCCCGGAGACCCGCGAGATCTGGTCGTACGGCTCCGGCTACGGCGGCAACGCCCTGCTCGGCAAGAAGTGCTACGCGCTGCGGATCGCGTCGACCATGGCGCGCGACGAGGGCTGGCTGGCCGAGCACATGCTGATCCTCAAGCTGACGCCGCCCGACCAGGGCCAGCCGGTGTACCTCACCGCGGCGTTCCCGAGCGCCTGCGGCAAGACCAACCTGGCGATGCTCCAGCCCACGATCCCGGGCTGGAAGGTCGAGACCATCGGCGACGACATCGCCTGGATGCGCTTCGGCGCCGACGGCCGGCTCTACGCGATCAACCCCGAGTTCGGCTTCTTCGGCGTCGCCCCGGGCACCGGCGCGGACACCAACGCCAACGCGGTGGAGTCGATGTGGGGCAACACCGTCTTCACCAATGTCGCGCTGACCGACGACGGCGACGTGTGGTGGGAGGGCCTCACCGAGGAACCCCCGGCGCACCTCACCGACTGGCGCGGCAACAGCTGGACGCCGGAGAGCCCGACCCCGGCCGCGCACCCCAACGCGCGGTTCACCGTCCCGGCCTCGCAGTGCCCGATCATCGCCCCCGAGTGGGAGGACCCCGCCGGGGTGCCGATCTCGGCGATCCTCTTCGGCGGACGCCGCGCCAGCGCGGTCCCGCTGGTCACCGAGTCCTTCGACTGGCAGCACGGCGTCTTCCTCGGCGCCAACGTCGCCAGCGAGAAGACCGCGGCGGCCGAGGGAACGGTCGGCGAGCTGCGTCGCGACCCCTTCGCGATGCTGCCGTTCTGCGGCTACAACATGGGCGACTACTTCGCCCACTGGGTGAAGCTGGGCAAGCAGGCGGACGCCGCCAAGCTGCCGAAGATCTACTACGTGAACTGGTTCCGCAAGAACGCCGACGGCAAGTTCGTCTGGCCGGGCTTCGGCGAGAACAGCCGCGTGCTCAAGTGGATCGTCGAACGGCTGCAGGGCGGCGCGGACGGGGTGACCACCCCGATCGGCGTGCTGCCCACCCGCGCGGCGCTGGACCTGGACGGACTCGACATCGACGAGGCCGACCTGGACCTGCTGCTGAGCGTGGACCCGGAGATCTGGCGGCAGGAGGCCGCACTGATCCCCGGGCACCTGGAGCTCTTCGGCGAGCACACGCCGAAGGAGCTGTGGTCCGAGTACGAGCGGCTGGTCGAGCGGCTGGGCTAGCCCGCCGTCGGTACCGCCAGTGCCGCCGCATGGGCATCCATGCGGCGGCACGCCAGCATCGCGGTGGTGGTGTCCTGCAGTGCGGCGGCGACCACCAGCAGCCGCCCGGCCAGCGCATGGGCCTGCTGGTGCAACTGCCTGCTGCCGACACCGGCCGGTGCTGACCGGACGACGGATGCGGCCGGGGCCGACACGGCCGAGACCTCGCTGATCCGGGCGTCGATCCGCTGCAGCGCAGCGTCCAGCTCGGCCTGCTCCGCGCTGTCCTCGGTGGCGCGCCGGACCGCCTCGGTGGCGGAGTACAGCGCGGCGAGATGTCCGACCAGCCGGGAGTCGCGCTGCGAGGCCGGAGCTGTGCTGCTGTGCGCGCTGCTGTTGTGGACCGGCGCCGGAGATCCGGGCTGGAGCCGGATCGGCGCGCGCCGGTAGGCGGGAAGGGTCTTGGGCTGCTCGTACATGGGGCGCCCTCTGGGCATGCGACGACGAAGTGCGGGACACCATCCTAACTTGGACTGAGTCCAAACTGGACGGCATCCCGCACCCGGGTCCTGTTCGTTACGGCTGGCTGTAGCCGTCCAGGAAGGTGCCGATGCGGGTGACCGCCTCGGCCAGGTCCTCGGAGCGGGGGAGCGTGACCAGGCGGAAGTGGTCCGGCTCGGGCCAGTTGAAGCCGGTGCCCTGGACCACGTAGATGTGCTCCTGCTTCAGCAGGTCCAGCACCATCTGGGCGTCGTCCTTGATCCGGTAGACCTTGGGGTCCAGCTTGGGGAAGGCGTAGAGCGCGCCCTTGGGCTTGACGCAGGAGACGCCGGGGATGTCGTTGAGCAGCTTCCAGGCCACGTCCCGCTGCTCCAGCAGGCGGCCGCCGGGGAGGATCAGGTCCTTGATCGACTGCCGGCCGCCGAGGGCGGCGGCGATCGCGTGCTGGGCCGGCATATTGGCGCACAGCCGCATGGTGGCCAGCACGCCCAGGCCCTCGATGTAGCTGCGGGCGTGCTCCTTGGGGCCGGAGATGGTCATCCAGCCGGAGCGGAAGCCGGCCACCCGGTAGGCCTTGGACAGGCCGTTGAAGGTGAAGCACAGCAGGTCGGGGGCGAGCAGCGCGGTGGGCGTGTGGGTGACGCCGTCGTAGAGGATCTTGTCGTAGATCTCGTCCGAGTAGATGATCAGGTTGTTGCGGCGGGCGATCTCGGTGAGGCCGCGCAGCAGCTCGTCGTCGTAGACGGCGCCGGTGGGGTTGTTCGGGTTGATGATCACGATGCCGCGGGTGCGGTCGGTGATCTTCGCCTCGATGTCGGCGAGGTCCGGGTACCAGTCCGACTCCTCGTCGCAGCGGTAGTGCACGGCGGTGCCGCCGGACAGGCTCACCGAGGCGGTCCACAGCGGGTAGTCCGGCGCGGGGACGAGCACCTCGTCGCCGTCGTCCAGCAGCGCCTGCATGGCCATCTGGATCAGCTCGGAGACGCCGTTGCCGATGTAGACGTCATCGACCGTCAGATCCTGGAAGCCCAGGTCCTCGTAGTGCATCACCACGGCGCGGCGGGCTGCGAGCAGCCCCTTGGAGTCGCCGTAGCCGTGTGCGGAGGCGAGGTTGCGCAGGATGTCCTGCAGGATCTCGGGCGGTGCCTCGAAGCCGAAGGGTGCCGGGTTCCCGGTGTTCAGCTTGAGGATCCGGTGACCCTGCTCCTCCAGGCGCATGGCCTCATCGAGGATCGGTCCGCGGATGTCGTAGCAGACATTGGCGAGCTTGCTGGACTGGATCACCTGCATGGCTCGGTACTCTACGGGGCCGGAGTGCTGGATGCCTTGTGGTTTTCGTCATGCGGGGCGGTGTCGCCGCCGCTGCCGGTGCGCTGACGTGGGAACTTCACCGGGAGTTTCACCCCGGAGGGCAGCTTCACCTTCGCGGGGAGCCGCAGCTTCGAGGGGAGTTTCACCTTCGCAGGCAACCGAACCTTGCCGGGCAGGTTCAACTTCGTCGGCAGCTTGAGACCTGTCGGCAGTTTCAGGCCCGCCGGCAGCTTGAGGCCGGCCGGGAGCCTCACCGCGCCTCGCCTCGCGGTGTCCGCAGGCAGGGCGTCCGCATCCCGCGGGGGTGCGGGGGGTCGCTCCCCGGGAAGCTGGAGTGATGCGAGCGAGGGTCCGCCCATGGCCCGCCAGGTGCTCGCGGCCCGGGCGCCGAGGTCCTTGGTCGGCTCGACCAGGTAGACCAGGACCAGCCGTCCGCTCTCCGCCCACCACTCGCGGGCGCGCACCACGGCCGCGGCCGGGACCACGGCGAACACCGCGGCCAGGCCGGGTATCCAGCCCAACGCCACGCACCAGACCAGGCTGACCACCGCGCCCAGGAACGGGTAGCCGAAGTAGGCCAGCGGTCCGCCCGCGACCTCCCGGGCCACCACCAGCCCGCGGAACAGGCCGGAGAGCACCCCGCCGGCCATCAGCGCACCCCAGCCGACCAGGAACCGGTGCAGCCGCCCCGAGCTGGGGTAGAGCCGACGGTGCCGGGCGAGCAGCCGGACCACCGTGCCGACCAGCAGCAGCGCGGCGAAGTCCTCGCAGCCCAGCGCGGTCCAGCTCTCCTGGGCGAAGCGGGTGAAGCGCAGTCCGGGCAGCAGCACCGGCACGCCGAGGGAGCTGGGTACCAGCAGCTCGCCGTAGTTCTGGGTGAACCAGAAGAGCAGCGAGTCCGTCCCGAACACCAGCACCAGCAGCAGCGTCACCAGGCCGCCCGCGTAGGCGACCTTCCGTCCCGTCAGCGCGCGCGACACGGCCGCCCGCAGAGGGGAGGGGCGCTGCTCGATCATGGCCATGAGCCGGACTCTAGTGCCGGACGATCCGTCTGGACACCCGTTCCCAGACAATCCCAAGCTGCGAATTTGCCGTGACATCTTGGTACTGAATCAGGACATTGCCAGAGTGGGATGTATGGTTCCGGCGATCTAGGATCACCGGATCGGTACTACGGGGCGGGCGGGGTGTGGGGCGAGTGGCGCGGCTGCGGCGATGGCTGGTGAACCTGGTGGTTCTGGCCTGCGCGATAGGACTACTGGGGGCGGTGGGGTCCAAGCCCTCCGGCAACGGGACATGGCATGAGCGATTCATCACGGATTCGCAGGGCCGTGCTCTGATCCTCTACGGACTGAACACCTCCAGCAGCGCCAAGAAGTCCGCCGACGGAATGCCCTGGATCAAACAGGCCGATGTGGCCAAGGAATACAACACGCTGGGCACTGATTTCGTGCGCTACCTGATCCAGTGGAGCCGGATCGAGCCCGAGCCCGGGGTCTACGACGACCGCTACCTGGCCGAGGTCCGACAGCGCATCAGCTGGTACCAGGCGCAGGGCTACCAGGTGCTGCTGGACATGCACCAGGACGTGTACGGATCCGCCGTCGGCGGTGACGGGGCCCCCGCCTGGGCCACCGACAGCGGCGGCCTGGCCGCGACGGCGCAGAGCACGTCGCAGCTGAGCTACGTCCAGCCCGGGGTGACCCACGCCTTCGACGAGTTCTGGGGCACCCGGTCCGGCCACCCCGAGTACCAGCAGCACTATGTCGCGGCCTGGGCCCATGTCGCCTCGTACTTCGCCAAGAACAACACCGTGCTCGGATACGACCTGATGAACGAGCCCTGGGGCGGCTCGGTGCAGGGGCCGGCGTTCGAGACGGGGCCGCTGGCGCACCTCTACCAGAAGGCCATCGACGCTATCAGGGCCGTGGACCCGAACCACTGGGTCTTCGTCGAGCCCGCGGCGGCCACCGCCGACTACGGCCTCCCCAGCGCACTGCCCAAACTGAACGACCCGAGGACGGTCACCCCGGGCGCCGAGGCCAGGATCGGCTACGCGCCGCACCTCTACCCGGCGCCCATCGACGCCGGGGGCACCTACAACGGCACCAACGCCTATCTGACGGACCGTACCCTCGCCTCCTGGCAGAAACAGGTGCAGCGCACGGCCGCGCGGATGGACGCGCCGGTGCTGATGGGCGAATGGGGTCTGGACGCGACCCAGGACGGGGCGCACCTCTATGTCGACCATGTCCAGGCGCTGCTTGACACCATGATGATCGGATCGTCCTACTGGTCCAGCGATCCGGGCAGCTGGTCGCCGTGGAAGACGCCCGGCAAACCCTCCGACATCGCGAGCGTGCTGGCCACCGCCTACCCGCGGGCCATCGCCGGGCAGCCGGTGGACTTCGGCTACGACAAGTCCACGCTGGAGCTGACCGTCGACTGGAACGACAAGGCGGGCGTCACCGGCAGCACCGACGTCTACCTGCCGCCGGGGGACTTCCCGTACGGCGGCGACGTCCAGCTCAACGGGGACTTCACGCAGAAGTGGGACGCCAAGCGGCACATCCTGTCGCTGACGGTGAAGGCGACGCCGGGTGTGACGCACCACCTGCTGATCACGCCGACGGCGCCCGACTCCGGCCAGAGCTCGATCGGCTGACGCCCCGTCCGGTGTCCGGCCCGGCGGCTCGTCGGACGCTGCGTCCGGGGGTGGCGGCGGTGCGCCGGTGGTCGTCGACCACCGGTACGCCGTCGACCAGGACGTAGGGGATGCCGGACGGCGCGGCGCGCGGCTGCTCGTAGGTCGCCCCGGCCGCCACCGTCTGCGGGTCCAGCAGCACCAGGTCGGCCCGGTGGCCCTCGCAGACCAGGCCGCGGTCGGTCAGGCCCAGCCGCCGGGCCGGGCCTGCGCTGAGGTGCCGTACGCACTCGGCCAGGCCGAGGACGCCCTCGGCGCGGACGTAGTGGCCGAGGTAGCGCGGGAAGGTGCCCCAGGCCCGGGGGTGCGGGCGGTCGCCGACCAGCAGTCCGTCGCTGCCGCCGGTGTGCGCGGGATGGCGCATGATCGCCCGGACGTTCCCCTCGTGGCCGACGTGCTGCAGGACGGTGGTCCCCAGCCCGTCCGCGCGCAGCAGGCCGACATAGGCGGTGAAGGGGTCGACGCCGTCCCGGGCCGCGAGCTGGCTGATGGTCAGGCCGACCGCGGACCGCAGCTCGGCCGTGCGCACCCCGCTGACCTGCACCGTGTCCCAGTCGGCGACCACGCCGTGGCAGCCGTCCGAGCCGTGCTGCTCCAGCGCGGCGCGGATCTCGGCGAGCGCGGCCGGCGACGCCAGCCGGCGCAGGGTCTCCTCGGGGCCGCCGGCCGTGGCCCAGCCCGGCAGCAGCGCGGCCAGGGTGGTGGACCCGGGGAGGTAGGGGTAGCTGTCCAGGGTCAGGTCCACGCCGTCGGCCAGGGCGGCGTCCAGCAGCTGCAGCAGCTCGCCCGCCCGGCCCGCGTTGATCTGGAAGTTCATCGTGGCGTGGGCCAGGTGCAGGGCGCAGCCCGACTGCTTGGCGACCTCGGTCATCTCTGCGTATGCGGTCAGGGCGTGGGCGCCGTAGGAGCGGTGGTGCGGGCAGAAGTAGCCGCCGCGGGCGGCCGCGGTCCGGCACAGCGAGACCAGTTCGGCGGTGCCGGCGTACATGCCGGGGGAGTAGCTGAGCCCGGCGGACAGGCCCATGGCGCCCTCGGCCAGGGCCTGGTCCAGCCGACGGTTCATCAGCTCCAGCTCGGCCGCGGTGGCGGCGCGGTCCTCCCAGCCCAGCACCAGGGCGCGCAGGGTGCCGTGCGGGACCAGGTAGGCGGCGTTGACGGCCAGCCCGTCGCCGTGGGGTCCGGCGTCCAGCCGGTCCAGGTACTCGCCGACGCTGCGCCAGGACCAGTCCAGGCCCTCGGGGTCGCCGTTCCAGCCCGCGAGCTGGACCCGCAGTCCGGCGAGGGTGGCGTCGTCGACCGGGGCGTAGGAGAGGCCGTCCTGGCCGAGGACCTCCAGGGTGACGCCCTGGGCGGCCTTGGCCTCGTGCGCCGGGTCGGTGAGCAGGGCCAGGTCGGAGTGGGCGTGCATGTCGATGAAGCCGGGGGTGAGCGCCAGGCCGTCGGCGTCGACGGTACGGCCGGTGGTGCTGGGCCGCGGGCCGGGGTCGGTCTCGCGGTGGATCAGTGCGATCCGTCCGTCCCGGACGAGCGTGTCGGCGCGGTACGGGGCCCCGCCGGAGCCGTCCACCACCAGCGCGCCGCGGAGCAGGAGGTCCTGATGCGCGGGCGGAGGGGTCGGGGCAGCCATCAGAAGAAGGTCCGGATCAGGTCGACCACCGTGCCGTCCGCCTCGACCTCGGGGATCAGCTGCCACTTCTCGAAGGCCGTGCAGGGGTGCGAGAGGCCGAGCCCGATCCAGTCGCCGACCTGGACCTCGGTCCCCGGGTCCACGGCCACGAAGGCGTGCTGGTCGGCGAGCTTGCTGACGGTCAGTCCGGTGGCCGGGCGCTGCGCGCCGGTGGCGGGGTCGCGGACCAGCTCGGGCAGCGGCAGGCCGAGGTCGTAGGGGAGGTCGCGCTTGCCCGCGTTGAGCAGGGCCAGTCCGGGTTCGGGACGGGAGACGACCTGGGCCCACAGCCGCAGCGCGGGCCGGAGCCGCTCGGTCTCGGCCGCGTCGCGCAGCGGCGAGATCGCGGCGTAGTGCAGCGCGTCATGGGTGACGTAGGCGCCGCTGCGGAGCAACCGCAGGACCGGCCGGGAGAGCCGCAGGGCCGGCTCCGTGAGCGCCTCGGCGACCAGGTCGAAGTGCTCGCTGCCGCCGGCGCTGACCACGATCTCCTCGGCACCGGCGAACAGACCGGTGTCGTCGATCCGGTGGGCCAGCTCGACCAGGTCGGCCAGCCAGGTCCGGACCTGGGCGCGGTCGTCGACGGTGGTGATGGTGCCCTCGTACCCGGCGACTCCGACCAGCCGCAGCCGCCGGCTCGCCGCGGCGCGGCGGGCGAGCTCGACGGCGTCCGGGACGCCGCGCACACCGGTGCGGGCGCCGTCCGCGCCCAGCTCCACGACCACGTCCACCGGACGGGTGCCGGCCGGCAGCGCCGCCTCCATGAGCTCGATGCCGCGCACCGAGTCGACGTAGCAGACGAAGCGGAACTCCGGATCGGCGTCCAGCTCCGCGGCCAGCCAGGCCAGTGCGGCCGGGTCGACCAGCTCATTGGCCAGGAACACCCGCCGCACCCCGAAGGCCCGGTACATCCGCAGGTGGGAGGGCATGGCCGCGGTGATCCCCCAGGCGCCCAGCTCCAGCTGGCGCCGGTAGAGCTGCGGGGCCAGCGGGGTCTTGCCGTGCGGGGCGAAGGCCAGCCCGTGGGCCGCCGTCCAACGGGCCATCAGGGCGAGGTTGTGGCGCAGCGCGTCCGCGTCCAGGGTGAGCAGCGGGGTGGTGAAGCCGTCGTCGAAGAGGTTGGGCTTGGCCGCCACCAGCTCGGCGACGGTGCTGTCCGCACGGGCGGGCGGCATGCCCTTGAACCGCCAGTCGAGGACGGTGCTGCCGAGCTGCTCCAGCGCGAGGTGGTTCACGAAGCTCCTGACGGGGTGTTGCGGCAGACGCAATGCTGGTTGCATATCCTGCCGCACAGCAGATCGCCCGTACAGATCCGTCCCAGCGTCGAGGAGCACCACCGCCATGAGCAAGAGCGTCGTCCGCACCGACCAGGCACCGACCCCGATCGCCGGCTTCTCCCAGGGCGTCGCCAAGGGCGGGCTGCTCCAGGTCGCGGGCCAGGTCGGCTTCGACCCGGCCACCGGGAGCCCGGTCGGCCCCGGCCTGACCGAGCAGATCGAGCAGACCCTCCGCAATGTCCAGGCCGTGCTGGAGGCGGGCGGCGCCGGCTGGAACGACGTGGTCATGATGCGGGTCTACCTCACCGACACCGCGCACTTCGCCGAGCTGAACGTCGCCTACGACGCCTGGTTCGCCAAGGCCCTCCCCGAGGGCGGCTTCCCGGCGCGCACCACGGTCTACGTGGGCCTCCCGGCCGGACTGCTGGTCGAGATCGACGCCCTCGCTGTCACCGGCTGAGGTTAGTCTGAGGTCCTCCAGGGGGAGAGGGGGCGGCCGTGCTGGGTCCGTTTGTGTTCACCGTGGTCGCCGGCTGCGCGGCCGGGGCCGGAATCTCTGCCCCGGCGCGGCGTGAGGCCGCCCGGTACACCGAGCGGCTGCCCTCTCCGGTCCGGCTGACGGGCCTGTGCGTGGTTGCCCTGGGGGCCACCGCGGCGGCGGCCGGCTACCACTGGCACGTCCTGGCGCTGCTCTGGGCTGCCGCCTGCGCCGTGCCGCTGGCCCTGGTCGACGTCGCCGAGCACCGGCTGCCGCACCGGCTCACCTACCCCTCGGCGGCCGGGACCCTGCTGCTGCTCGGCGCCGCCGGTCTCGCCGGGGACCGCACCGGCTCCGCGCTGCACGCCCTCTACGGGGCCGCCGCGCTGGGCGCGGTGTTCTGGCTGATGGCGCTGGCGCTGCCGTTCGGCCTCGGCGACGCCGCGCTCGGGCTGACCGTCGGCGCCGCGCTCGGCTGGTACGGCTTCGGGGCCGTCTTCGCGGGCGTGCTGCTCGGCTTCCTGCTGGCCGCCGGCTACGGCACGGCGAAGCTCGCCGCGCGCCGTGCGGGGCGTCGCGACGAGCTTCCCTTCGGACCGTTCCTGCTGCTGGGCACGCTACTGGCGATAGCGCTCAGCCACTGAGCGGACTACGCCATGGCGTGGACGAAGACGCCCTCGTTGTTGGCGAACTGGTTGCCGTTGCTGGCGTCCCAGTTGGTCGACCAGGTCATCACCCCGCCGATGGTCGGCCAGGTGGTGCTGGGCTTGAAGGTGCCGCAACCGGTGCCCTTGGCCAGGCAGTTGAGGGCGTTCTCGACCACGCTGGGGGCGACGTAGCCGCTGCCGGCCGCGCTGGTCGAGGCCGGGACGCCGATGCCGACCTGGCTGGGGCTGAGCCCGGCCTGGATGGCGGTGCAGGCCATCGAGGTGATGAAGTCCACCGTGCCCTCGGAGTAGACCCCGCCGTCACAGCCGTTCATCGAACCCGAGTTGTAGTACTGGGTGTTGACGATGGTGAGGATGTCCTTGACCGCCACCGCCGTCGCCAGGTAGTCCGAGCTCGCGGTCAGCATGTCGATGGTCTGCGGGGCCATGGTGAGCACGAAGCCGGAGCCGGCCTTGCTCGCCAGCGAGTGCAGCGCCTGCGCCATGTAGGTGGAGTTGAGGCCGTTCTCCAGGTCGATGTCGACCCCGTCGAAGCCGTACTGCTGCATCAGCGAGTAGGCGCTGTTGGCGAAGTTGGTGGCGGCGGTGGAGCTGGCGACGGAGATGGTGCCGTTCTGGCCGCCGACCGAGAGCACGACCTTCTTGCCGGCCGCATGCTTGGCCGCGATGTCGGCCTTGAACTGGGCGTCGGTGTAGCCGCCGAGCTTGCTCTGCAGGGTCGAGTCCAGCGAGAAGGTGATGCCGCCGGTGTTGCTGGCGTCGGCGGTGGCGAAGGAGACCGCGATGATGTCGTACTGCGAGCTGACGTCGCTGATCTTCTGGTCGGTGGCCCCGTTGTCGAAGTCCTGCCAGTAGCCGGTGACCAGGTGCTTCCCGGTGCCGGTGCTGCCGGTCGAGGTGGCGGTCGGGGTCGGCGAGGCCGTGGTGGCGGTCGGCGTGGGGGAGGCCGAGGCGCTGGCGCTGGCGGAAGCCGTCGGGCTCGCCGAGGCCGACGCCGAAGCGCTGGCCGAGGTGGTCGCGCCCGCCGCGCCGCTCAGCACCACGTCGTCGGCGTAGTACGCAGCCTGCCCGTACCAGCCGTGCAGGTAGATGGTGACGCTGGTGGTCGAGGCGCCGGTGGTGAAGCTGGTGCTCAGCTGGTTCCAGGAACTGCTGGTGGACCAGGTGCTGACATCCGTCGTCCCGTCACCGCTGGTGCCCAGGTAGACGTAGGGGCCCTGGACCCAGGAGCTGAGTGAGTACGAGGAGTTGGGCTGGACGCTGATGGTCTGGGTGCACTGCGCGTCGTCGCTGCTGGTGGGGGTCGCGACGAGGGCGTGGGTGCCGGAGTGGACGGTGGAGGTGGTGACCGCACCGCCGCTGCAGGTCCAGTTGGAGAGGGTGCCGGTCTCGAAGCCGGGGTTGGCCACCAGATTGGTGGTGGCGGCGCCGGCGCCGGCGCTGAAGGCGACGAGGCCGGTCAGACCGAGTCCGACGGCCGTTGCACAGGCGGTTACTGCGCCGAAGGCGCGGCGAGGGGAAGCCATGGATCTGTCCTCAATTCATGCCGGTCGCTGACGTACACGCGCGTTGCGGCAGGGGGTGTGGGGGAGGGAAGACAGGAAGTGAAGCTTGACCCACAAGTTGGACTAGACCAGTTGGCGTGTCAAGACCCCCAACTGCTGCTTAAGGCTCCGTTGAGGCAACTCCCAGCAGGCGGTTGAGGGAGCAAAAAGGTACAGACCGCATCCGGAGGGGAAGCCCCCGCATGCGGTCTGTACCAACTACTGGCGGTTTCAGCCCTCGCTGGAGGCCGACCAGATATTGATGTCCGCGTCGGTCGCGTAGCGGTCGATCTCGGTCAGCTCCTCCGCGGTCAGGGCCGGGCCCTGCACCGCGGCGATGTTGGTCTCCAGCTGTGCCACCGAGGAGGCCCCGATCAGCGCCGAGGTCATCCGCGGGTCCCGCAGCAGCCAGCTGAGCGCCAGCTGGGCCAGGGACTGGCCGCGCTTGGCGGCGATGTCGTTGAGCGCGCGCAGCTTGAACAGGGTCTGTTCGTTGAGCGCCCCCGGGTCCAGCGACTTGCCCTGCGCGGCCCGCGAGTCCGCCGGGATGCCGTGCAGGTAGCGGTCGGTGAGCAGGCCCTGCGCCAGCGGTGCGAAGCCGATGCAGCCAGCGCCCTCCTGCTCCAGGACGTCGAGCAGTCCGTCCTCCTCGGTCCAGCGGTTCAGCATGGAGTAGGAGGGCTGGTGGATCAGCAGCGGAACGCCCAGGTCGCGCAGGATGGCCGCGGCCTTCCGGGTGTTCTCCGAGTTGTAGGAGGAGATCCCGACGTACAGCGCCTTGCCCTGCTGGACGGCGGACGCCAGCGCGCCCATCGTCTCCTCCAGCGGGGTCTCCGGGTCGAAGCGGTGCGAGTAGAAGATGTCGACGTAGTCCAGGCCCATCCGCCGCAGCGACTGGTCCAGGCTGGCGGTGAGGTACTTGCGCGAGCCCCACTCGCCGTACGGGCCCGGCCACATGTCGTAGCCGGCCTTGGTGGAGATCACCAGCTCGTCCCGGAACGGGCGGAAGTCCGCGGCCAGGTGCCGGCCAAAGTTGGCCTCCGCGGCCCCGTACGGCGGGCCGTAGTTGTTGGCCAGGTCGAAGTGGGTGACGCCGAGGTCGAAGGCGCGGCGCAGGATCGCCCGCTGGGTCTCCAGGGGCTTGTCGTCGCCGAAGTTGTGCCACAGCCCGAGTGAGATCTCCGGCAGCTTCAGCCCGCTGCGGCCGGTCCTGCGGTAGTTCATCGAACCCTGGTAGCGGGTCTCGGCCGGCTGGTAAGGAGCTGGGATCATGAGTGGGTGCCTCTCCGGAGGGCGCATTTTGTCAGACGAGTGAACAATAGTCCGAGCTGTGGACGGTCGCCCTCCGGGCCCGCGGGCACCGGCAGCCCGGCGCGATTCACCTCCCCTCAGCAGCCGGGAGTAGGGTGATCCCCCGGGGGCGGGCTGGTGCTGACGCTCGCCTGCCCGGAAGGTCGCAGCAGACCGAAGGGTCGCAGCAGAGGGGCGCAACAACCATGGACCTCGGCAGGGTCATCCGCCGCACACCGGTGCTCCGACAGTTGACCTACGGGCTCTACGGCCGCCGGGTCGAGGCGCATCTGGACCGGACCGCGGTGCCGCGCCACGTCGGGGTGATGCTGGACGGCAACCGCCGCTGGGCCCGGGCCGCCGGAATGTCCACCGTGGACGGACACCAGAGCGGCGCCGACAAGATCCCGGACTTCCTCAGCTGGTGCGAGGAGGTCGGCGTCGAGGTGGTCACCCTGTGGATGCTGTCCACCGACAACCTCAGCCGCCCCAAGGAGGAGCTCGTCCCGCTGCTCGGCATCATCGAGCAGGCGGTGCGCGACCTCGCCGCCACCGGGCACTGGCGGGTCCACCCGGTCGGCGCCCTGGACCTGCTGCCCGCGAGCACCTCCGCGGTGCTCAAGGAGGCCGAGCAGGCCACCGCCCACCACACCGGGATACTCGTCAATGTCGCCGTCGGCTACGGCGGCCGCCACGAGATCGCCGACGCGGTCCGCAAGCTGCTGCAGGAGCAGGCCGCACTGGGCACCTCGGTCGAACAGCTGGCCGAAATCATCGACGTCGAGCACATCGCCCGCCACCTCTACACCAGCGGCCAGCCCGACCCCGACCTGGTCATCCGCACCTCGGGCGAGCAGCGCCTGTCCGGTTTCCTGCTCTGGCAGAGCGCGCACTCCGAGTTCTACTTCTGCGAGGCGTACTGGCCGGCCTTCCGCAAGGTCGACTTCCTCCGGGCCCTGCGCGACTACGCCAACCGCCAGCGCCGCTTCGGCGGCTGACCCGCGGTTCGATCAGTTGTCCAACATTCGAAGAACGGCTGATGACGATGATGCGTCAGTTCGTTTCGGTCGGCATGGGTTCGGGCGACCTGGGGAATAACCGGGTCAGACCGTGACCTCGGCCATCGGGGCCCGAAGGTCCGGCGAACCGCGGATGACAGCAGGTTGTCCGCCCGGGAGGCCCTGTGGTCAGCTCCAAGAGCCGCCGGAGTGAGCAAGACCGGCGCACGTACGTCCTCGACACCAGCGTTCTGCTGGCCGACCCGAACGCGATGACGCGATTCGAGGAGCACGAGGTCGTGCTCCCCGTGGTCGTGGTCACGGAGTTGGAGGCCAAGCGGCACCACCCCGAACTCGGCTACTTCGCCCGCCAGGCGCTGCGCCTGCTGGACGACTTCCGGGTCCGGTACGGACGGCTCGACGCCCCCATCCCCGTGGGCGACGTCGGCGGAACGATCCGGGTCGAGCTGAACCACACCGATCCGTCCGTCCTCCCGGCCGGCTACCGGCTCGGGGACAGCGACAGCCGCATTCTGGCGGTCGCCCGCAATCTCCAGGCCGAGGGCTACGACGTCACCGTCGTCTCCAAGGACCTGCCGATGCGGGTCAAGGCCAGCTCGGTCGGCCTGCTCGCGGAGGAGTACCGCGCCGAACTGGCGATCACCTCCGGCTGGACCGGTATGCACGAGCTCACCGTCTCCGGCGAGCAGGTGGACTCGCTCTTCGAGGCCGGGCACGCCGAGACCGTCGACATCCCCGAGGTGCGCGAGCTGCCGGTGCACACCGGCCTGGTCATCACCTCGGAGCGCGGCAAGGCCCTGGGACGGGTCACCGCGGACGGCAGGGTGCGCCTGGTGCGCGGCGACCGGGACGTCTTCGGCCTGCGCGGCCGAAGCGCCGAGCAGCGGATCGCGCTGGATCTGCTGCAGGACCCGGATATCGGCATCGTCTCGATGGGCGGCCGGGCCGGCACCGGCAAGTCGGCGCTGGCGCTGTGCGCCGGGCTCGACGCCGTGCTGGAGCGCCGGCAGCACCGCAAGGTGATGGTCTTCCGGCCGCTGTACGCGGTGGGCGGGCAGGAGTTGGGCTACCTGCCCGGCTCCGAGTCGGAGAAGATGAGCCCCTGGGCCCAGGCGGTCTTCGACACCCTCTCCGCGGTGACCACGCCGGACGTGATCGAGGAGGTGCTGTCCCGGGGGATGCTGGAGGTCCTCCCGCTCACCCACATCCGCGGGCGCTCGCTGCACGACGCCTTCGTGATTGTGGACGAGGCGCAGTCGCTGGAGCGGAACGTGCTGCTCACGGTGCTGTCCCGGATCGGCCAGGGGTCGCGGGTGGTGCTCACCCACGACGTGGCGCAGCGGGACAACCTGCGGGTGGGGCGGTACGACGGGGTCGTCGCGGTGGTGGAGAAGCTGAAGGGGCATCCGCTGTTCGCGCATGTGACGCTGAACCGGTCGGAGCGGTCGCCGATCGCGGCGCTGGTCACGGAGTTGCTGGAGGACAATCACAGCTGAGCGCTTCGTACCGGGGCGCGGGGAGCTGTTCGCCGGGCGGTGCACGGGAGTGCATGGCTGGGCGCGCAGTTCCCCGCGCCCCTGTTTGCGTTCTCGCCGTAGGCAAAGTTGTCCGATCGTAACCATGGCATCAGGTGTCCCACAGGGGTTCGGCAGAACTTCCTGCCTCATCCGCCATGTGAGCTTCGCCACGTAACCGGGAATTGCCACGGGCCGTCCGGGTCGGGCAAGGTATGGGTCCTGTCAGGCCCCGCGTAGGACAAGACTGACCACTCGTCAGAGTGAAAGGTCCGGTCGTGCGCCGCCCGAGTTCCATGGCGTCTTGTTCCCACCCGAGGCGCTCCGGGCCCGTGTCTCCCGTGACCACTGCAGGGGGGAGGCCAGCGTCAGGGGTGGAGATCGTCCGTGCGGTCACCAATCGGGCGACGCTGGAAGGAAACCGTGTGAACCGGATTTCGGTTCGGGGTGTGGCCGTGGCCTCCGCCACCGCCGTCACTGCCGTCGGAGCCGTGGTTGGCGTCGCCAATGGCGACACCAAGCCCACCGTGCAGACAGCCGATGTCGCAGGATCCACTCTTCTCGCCGACATCCCGTCGGGCGAGCAGGCCCAGACGGTGAGCGAGAACATCGCCCTGCAGGCCGACGCCCAGCAGGCGTCCGCCACCGCCACCGCGCAGAAGGCCGCCGCCGAGGCAGCACGGATCAAGGCCGCCCAGGTCGCCAAGGCCAAGTCCGACGCGGACAAGGCCGCCGCCGCCGCGAGGGCCGCCAAGGCCCGCGCCGACGCGCAGGCCGCCGCCAGCCGCGCCGCTGCCCGCGCGGCCGTCACCCAGACCTACACCGTCGGTTCGGCCCAGGCGATAGCCCAGTCGATAGTCCCGGCCTCGCAGTTCACCTGCTTCAGCAACATCGTCGAGCGCGAGAGCGGCTGGGACTACACCGCCACCAACGCCAGCTCGGGCGCGTACGGCCTGGTCCAGGCCCTGCCGGGGAGCAAGATGGCCTCGGCCGGCGCGGACTGGCGTACCAATCCTGCGACGCAGGTGAAGTGGGGCCTGAGCTATATGGACTCGCGCTATGGGAGCCCCTGCGACGCCTGGGCCTACTGGCAGGTCCACCACTCGTACTGACGAGTAGCAGGCATGTTGAAGCCCCCGATCCCTGTCCGATCGGGGGCTTCCATACATCTCCCACGGAACGGCCGCCGTGTGCGGAGCGGCCTCGATGCTGGTCGTCCCCCGATCCGTGTCCGGCTAAACCCATAAAGCCAAGAATGACCGGATTTTCCTATCAGTAACCCAGGCCGCTTCGCTGGCCGCCGTGGAGGCGGGAAAATGGGGCGGTGCTGTCCGGGACGCCGATGTATCTGTGATGCCTGTGAGCTCGTCGTTCAGTATGGCGTTGGGGGCCGCTGACAGGGACCGTCAATTGTTGCAGTAGCACGCGGACCAGACTCTTCAGCCCTGTGGCTCCTCCGGACGGCGCGTATCGGTCAACTCGGTCGTGGTCGGGGAGGGTTACATGGACGTGCTGCACGAGCGGTGTGCCGCGCTGGACATCGGCAAGAAGGATCTGAAGGCATGCGTTCGGGCCCCCAGCCCGAGCGGGCGACGCTCGCGGCGGCAGGAGATCCGTACTTTCGCCACCACGACCAATGCGCTGCTGGAGTTGCGGGACTGGCTGGTCGCCGAACAGGTCGCCCTGGTGGTCATGGAAGCCACTGGCGACTACTGGCGCGGGGCGTTCTACGTGCTGGAGGACTGCCTGAACGTGATTCTGGTCAACGCCGCGCACGCCAAGGGCCTGCCCGGGCGCAAGACGGACGTCGCGGATGCGGCCTGGCTGTGCCAGCTGGGCGAGTGCGGCCTGCTCAAGGCCTCGTTCGTGCCCCCGGAGCCGATCCGGCACCTGCGTGACCTGACCCGCTACCGCTCCACGCTCGCCAGCGAGGTCAGTCGCGAGGCCCAGCGGCTGGAGAAGGAGCTGGAGGATGCCGGGATCAAGCTCTCTGCGGTGGCCACCGACATCCTCGGCGTCTCCGGCCGGTCCATGCTCGCCGCGCTCATCGAGGGGGAACGCGATGCGCAGGCACTGGCCCAGATGGCCAAGGCCCGGATGCGCCCCAAGATACCCGACCTCGTGCAGGCGCTGACCGGCAACTTCGGCGAGCACCATGCCTTCCTGTGCCGCCTGCACCTGGAGCGCATCGATCACCTCAAGGCCACGATCGCCGAGCTGTCGGAGCGGATCGAGGAGGAGATGCGCCCTTTCGCCCGCCAGCTTGATCTCCTGGAGACGATCCCCGGCGTCGGCCGCATCACCGCGGAAGTCCTCATCGCCGAGACCGGCGGAGACATGTCCCGCTTCCGCACCGCCGGCCACCTGGCCTCGTGGGCCGGGGTCTGCCCCGGGCACCACGAGTCGGCCGGCAAGCACAAGTCCGGGCGCAGACGCCACGGCAACCGATGGCTCGGCGCGGCCCTGGGTACCGCCGCGATGGCCGCCTCCCGCACCCGCGACCGCACCTACCTCGGCGCCCGCTACATGCGCCTGATGCCCCGACTCGGCAAGAAGAAAGCCCTGGTCGCCCTCGAACACTCGATGCTGACCGCCGTCTGGCACATCCTCACCCAGGACACCGCCTTCCACGATCTAGGCGGTGACTACTACATCAAGCACGACCCCGAACGCGCCCTCCGACGCATCACCCGACAGGCCAACGCCCTCGGTATGACCGTCCGCTTCGAACCCATCGAGGCTGCCTGAACCCAACGGTCCCGCTTGCGGTCAAACGCTATTTTCGGACCAGCTGTCGAAGGATGACCGGCTCAGCCTTCCGGTGGGCCGCCCCCGTGTCGGTTGAGGGCACCGGGTACCGTTCGGATCACGGACTCCATCGGCTTCATGGGGCCCTCATCGGGTGCGAAGGGGCGGGGCGGCGATGCCAGGCGAGCAGCAGAGGGGACCGGTGGGGTGGGGAGCGTCCCTGCTCTCACGGCTCACCGCGCGGCTGGAGCACCGGCGTCGCGAGGTCGAGGCCGTCGAGGCCGAGGTGAAGGTCGCCGAGCACCGCAACGACCCGCCGCCGGTGCCGGTCCTGCCCGCGGTGGAGAACGGCCTGGCGAGCTACCCGGCCCGGCCCACCAGCCCGACCGAGGCCGTGCCCTGGTCGCTCAGGGTCACCGCCGAGCTGATGTGGCGGCTGCTGATCGTCGGCGCCGGCGTCTACGTGCTGTTCCGGGTGGTCCAGACGCTGCGCGTGGTCGCCCTGGCCTTCGTCGCGGCGATGCTGATCAGCGCGCTGCTTCAGCCGACCGTGGCCTGGCTGCGGCGGCACGGGGTGCCCAGGGGGCTGGCCGCCGCGATGACCTTCATCGGTGGCCTGATCGGCATCGGCCTGGTCGGCTGGTTCGTCGGCTGGCAGGTGACCACCAACCTGAACGAGGTCACCGGCAAGGTCCAGAACGGCATCTCGCAGATCCGCACCTGGCTCACCCACGGGCCGATGCATCTGACCGACAAGCAGATCAACGGGTTCGCCGGGCAGTTGTCCAAGGCGATCGGCACCAACAGCGACCAGATCACCTCGTTCGGCTTCTCGACGGTCGGCATCGTGATCGAGATCCTGACCGGGGTCTTCCTCGCGGCGTTCTGCACCTTCTTCCTGATCTACGACGGCGAGCGGATCTGGGGCTGGCTGCTGCGGCTGTTCCCACCGAGCGCCCGGCGCGGGATGGCGGGGGCCGGGCCGCGGGCCTGGTCCACGCTGACCGCCTACGTCCGGGGCACGGTGCTGGTGGCGTTCATCGACTCGGTGTCGATCGGTATCGGCATCTATCTGCTCGGGGTGCCGCTGGCGCTGCCGATCTCGGTGCTGATCTTCCTCGGCGCCTTCGTCCCGCTGGTCGGCGCGCTGGTCACCGGCACGATCGCGGTGCTGATCGGGCTGGTGACCAACGGGGTGTTCACGGCGGCGATGGTGCTGGCGGTGCTGCTGGCCGTGCAGCAGATCGAGGGCCATCTGCTGCAGCCGCTGATCCTGGGCCGCGCGGTCCGGGTGCACCCGATCGCGGTGGTGCTGTCGGTGACCATCGGCTCCATCGTCGGCGGCATCGGCGGCGCAGTGGTCGCCGTCCCCCTGGTCGCCGTCACCAACACCACCGTCGGCTACCTCAAGACCCGCCAACACGTCGACGAAGACGTCCGCGCCGCGCTCCTGGCAGCTGAGGCGGACCACCACCAGGGGCGCGAGGAACTGCGCGACCAGCCAAAGCAGACGTAAGGCCTCCGCGCCGCCCTACCCTGGACACCATGAGCAACTTGGAGACCGCGCCGCAAGCGCGCGTGTGCGGCGGACGTGAGGACGTCTCCGCCGAGCCGGTGCATGAGCTGCTGACGGGCAAGCAGGTGTCGCTCGGCGGCAGCACCGTGGTACGGCGGCTGCTGCCGAACCTGGGTCGGCGGATGGTCGGGGCCTGGTGCTTCGTGGACCACTACGGCCCCGACGACATCGCCTCCGAGCCGGGGATGCAGGTCGCCCCGCATCCGCACATCGGCCTGCAGACCGTCAGCTGGCTGCACGACGGCGAGGTGCAGCACCGCGACAGCCTCGGCAGCCTGGCCATGGTGCGGCCGCGCGAGCTGGGGCTGATGACGGCGGGCCGGGCCATCGCCCACTCCGAGCAGTCCCCGTCCCCGCACTCCCCACTGCTGCACGGCGCGCAGCTCTGGGTCGCCCTCCCGGACGCGCACCGGCACACCGAGCCGAGCTTCGACCACCACCCGGTCCTGCCCGAGGTCACCGCGCCGGGACTGCACGCCACCGTGATCATGGGCGAGCTGGACGGCGCCCGCTCACCGGGCCGGACCTACTCGCCGCTGGTCGGCGCCGACCTCACGCTGGCCGCCGGCGCCTCGGCACGGCTGCCGCTGCAGCCCGACTTCGAGTACGCGGTGCTGGTGATGGACGGCGACGCCCAGGTGGACGGGGTGCCGGTGGAACGCGGTTCGATGCTCTACCTCGGCTGCGGCCGCAGCGAACTGCCGCTGCGCGCCGCCGCGGACAGCGGCCTGCTGCTGCTCGGCGGCGAGCCGTTCGAGGAGAAGCTGGTGATGTGGTGGAACTTCATCGGGCGATCGTCTGAGGATATCGCACAAGCTCGCGGGGACTGGATGGCTGGTGATCGGTTCGGCACCGTTCACGGTTACGACGGTTCTCCAATCCCGGCCCCTGCGCTACCCGACGTGCCCCTGAAGCCCCGGGGACGTGTGCACTGAGCTGCGGATTCTTGGGTTTCGGGGAGCCTGTAGCCATGCTGCGCTGTGCGTTCAGCGGCCTGGTGGTGAGTGCGACTGAAGGGCACTCTTGGACAGGATGGTTCGACGGGTGGGCGTTCTCAACTGTGCCCGGCTGTTCCCTTGTATGCCAGAACGAATGCTGACCCAATGCTGACTTCCCTGACTATCAGTCAGATTAATCTGACTGATAGTCAGGCCTATCGAGGGAAGGCCCTGAGTCGACGTCTGGGATGAGCCGGGTTGGCTGGCCTATTCGGAGAGTCACGTGATCCGATGTGGCAAGCGGTCTGTGGGCGAGCCTCAGTGGATTTCTCCCTCACCAAGGTTCACGCTGCGCAGCGTCACCGCCGAGAACCGCGTCGGCGTTGACGCCTGCCTCGGTTGCTCGATTGCCGAAGTGGAAGATTCCGCCAGGGCAGCGGTCGAGTACGAGTTGCTGAAGGAACGGGCCGCTCCTCTGTGCGCACAGCTGCCCGGATACGACCCCAACGCGGCCCGACGGTACCTGACGCCGAACTCGCCAACTTCGAGGTCATGATGAATACGCTGCGCACCGACCCTGACATCGGGTCGCGCTCCCTGGGCGCGATCTGCACGCGACAGCTGATCATTGACATCGCCGACAACTACTACAACCGCGCGGTGATTAGCGCGGGTTCACCCGCAATCGAATGCCTTTCCACAGCAAGGGAGAATTCATCGCGTTCCTCATGGCGCTGCCGACCAGACGGGTCGTCTCGATGATGCAGTTCCACTGCGTGCAGGACGTCCGGCGCGAGTGGAAGATCAACGACCTGCGGGACATTGCGGCCCTTGCCACCGCCATCCCTTACTGCGACGTCGTCGTCACTGACAGCAAGGCATGGGATGCGGCCGAGAACCGTTCCCGTTTGGGCCGGGAGTTCGGCACCGCGATATTCCGGCGGATGACCAGGCTGACTGCTTGTTTCTGTAGCACGGGCTGGTGAACCGAGGACTGAAGTTCCCCCCTGATCTTGGACAGCGGGTGTTTATGCTGCAGGGGTGAAGTCGTGTCGCAGTCTGGCCCGGGTTTCGAGTGGGGTGAGGTACCCAAACTCGGGGTGCTTGCGGAGCCTGGTGCGGTTGTACTCGACTTCGATGAAGCGAAAGACGTCGGCCCGGGCCTCTGCGCGGGTGGCCCATACACTGGTGCCGATTTCAGCCTTTAGCAGGGCAAACCAACTTTCCGCTGCGGCGTTATCGTAACACGAGCCCACTCAGCCCCTGCTCTGCCTCATGTCCAACTTCTCTATCGCCGAACGGAATTCGGCACCGGTGTACTCGCTGCCGCGGTCCGTGTGCATGATGCAGCCCTGCTCCAGAACTCCGCGTCCCGCAGCCATCTCCAGCGCGGCCACCGGAAGCTCGGCACGGTGATGGTCGGCCATCGCCCACCCGGTCACCTCGCGCGTGGCCAGGTCGATGCAGGTCGCCAGATACAACTTCCCTTCCCCGGTGACCAGTTCAGTCATATCGCCAACCATGCGCATCCCCGGACGCGGCGCGGTGAAGTCCCGCCCGATCAGATCGGCAGCGAACACCGCCCGCTTGGCCTGCCGAGTCAGCCCACGCCGACGACGTCGGGTGACGCCCTCGATGCCGTTCTCCCGCATCAGCCGCTCGATCCGCTTGCGATTCACCGGCCGCCCGGCCCGGGCCAGCGCGGCATGCACACGCGGGGACCCATAGGCCCCGCGCGAGCCGGCGTGCAGCACCCGGATCTCGCCCACCAGCCGCTCCTGCTCCCGATCGCGGACCCGGCGGACCGGGGCGGCCGCGCAGTGGGCGTAGTAGGTGGAGCGCGGCAGCGCCAACGTCCGGCACAGCAGGGACACGCTGTAGCCCCCGGGGTTGTCCTCGGTGGCCTTCTCCGCGTCGATGAAGCGGCACACAGTGCCTACTCCACCAGCTCCTTCGCGAAGAAGGCCGCCGCTTTTAGCAAGATCGCGTTCGCCTTCTTCACCTCGGCCAGCTCCCGCTTCACCCGGGCCAGCTCCGCCTTCTCGTCGGTGGTCGCCGCCCCGGCCGGACCCTGGCCGCTGTCGATCCGGGCCTGCTTGACCCAGCCGCGCAGGCCCTCGGAGCTGATGCCCAGCTCCCGCGCGACCTCGGTCACATTCCGCCCCGGCGAGCACGCCAGCGCCACCGCGTCCCGCTTGAACTCAGCCGTGTACCGCTTGCTCATGTTGCTCTTACCGCTCACTGCTTTGGACTGCTTCCTCCGGGACCATCCGTCCCAGTATCAACCTGTCCAGGTCAGAGGGGGAACTTCAAGGACGCCCTCCCCCTCCTCCGCGTCCTCGACGTCCCCCACGACGAGGCCTACACACTGGAAAGCATCGGCCACGCCCACCAGCAACTCGGAAACCAGACCGAAGCCATCCGCTGCTACCAAGAAGCCCTTGCCATCTTCAGCAGACTCGGCGACCACTTCTACGCCGCCAAAATCCACGACCGCCTGGCCGACATCTACAAGACCTCAGGAGACCGCACCGCAGCCCGAGAGCACTGGAGCCGCGCTCTGACCATCCTGGACGCACTGCACCACAGCGAGGCCCACCACATACGCACCGCACTCCACGACCTGGACCAACCACAGGCACAGCAACCAACCTGAGGCTTGCTGTGACTTGATCTTTGACCGGCGGACTCGCGTCCGCATCGCTGAAGTGAGTATGACGATGCGTCAGCGCCGCCCAGTCCAAGTTGAGATACCGGCCAGCTGGATCCGGATTTGTGGGCATTTCGCGCAGCCGGCTGCAAGCGAGATGCCGGCCGTGGAGTTGGCCCGCAGGGACGGAACGGGATTTTTCGGTGATTCATGAATCCGACAGACCAACTGGATGCTGACTTTTACTGACTTGGTCACCGAGGCAAGCCGCTGACCTACGAAAACGCGGCTGATGCAGATGTAGTGGAACTTCGTGGCCCGCACCGGCGAGGAGATCGCCGCGGCCCGGGCCGACTGGATGGCGGGCGACTGGTTCGGCACGGTACATGGCTAAGGCAGCCCGTCGATCCCTGCGCCGGAGCTGCCGCCCGTGACGCTGAAGCCGCGGGGCCGCGAGCGCTGAGCCGCAGATCTGCCAGGGCGGCCGTCGGCCCCCGGAACTGATGTTCCGGGGGCCGACGGGGACTGTCCGTCCGAGGTCAGGCCGCCGCGGCCTCGTCCTCGTCCTCGGCCTCGGGCAGGTCCTTGAGCAGAAGACGGTCCCGGGCGGAGTCCACCGACGTGACTTCGACCCAGAGCAGGTCACCGGGGGTGAGCAGCCCCGCGTTCAGGTCCTCGCGCAGCTCCGCGCTCATGGCGGTGCAGTGGAGGATCGCCGGGCGCGTCCGACCGGGCAGCTTGAGCAGGGCGTAGCCGCCCTGGCCCTCAGGGCTGGCTTTGATCACCTCGCCGTCCAGCCGGTCGCCGACGGCGGGGCCGGTGGGGTCGGAGGGGGGAGCCGGGGGACGGGAGCGCCCGACGGACGTGAATCGGGGCGGGAGGGCAGCACGCAGCAGGACGCGGCGGCGCTCCACGTCCATCCGGGCCACCGAGACCTCGACCCGGTCACCGGGGCGGAGCTGGTCGAAGGGCATCGACGGGTCGTGCGGGAGCAGGCCGTTGACGCCTCCGGCGACCGCGACGAACGCACCCAGGGTGGGGTGGACGTTGTGGACCGTCCCAGTGAAGGTGCGGCCGACCGGATACTCCGCCGCGAGGACGGGCCACGGGTTGCTGACACCGGCTTGGAGCGTGTACCGCATGTCACCCTTGGTGTCGACGTCGAACGCCCCGTTCAGCCGGGCCCCGATCGCGAACTTGGCCGACATGTCGGGGATCACCCGGCTGTAGTCGACGTCGTGCGCGGACAGGACGCCGTGCCGCCCGTCGTCGGTCTCGACGACGGCCAGCTCCCGCGTCGTGGAGACGACGCGCGCGGGGACCGGGAGGCTCCCGCCGCCGATGAGCGGCACGAGCGCCATCTCGGTCGCCGACTCGGCGTGGACCGCCTCCAGGGCCAGCCGCAGCTCCACCTTCATCCGGTCCATGTGGCGCCAGTCCGAGGAGTAGGTGATCGTCCGCAGGTCCTTGACGTCGCTGGGGATCTCCTTGGGGTCCTGGGTCAGGTAGATCATCTTCTTGCCGATGATGTACGAGAGCATGAACTCCATCGCCACGTTCACCGACTCGTTGGAGAACACCACGAGCACGATCTCGGCGGTCTGGATCCCGTGCCAGACCGCCGAGAGCACGGAGTCGCCGCCGTACATGGCGTCCGCGCGGGTGGGGGTCATCCCGAGGCTCTCGATGGTCGGCACCAGCGCGTTCTTGTACATCTGGTCGTAGTCGAAGGGGTTGCCCTGGGCGTCCGGCCGCTCGCCGTACGCCATCGCGGTGAAGACGGTTCCGGCCTCCGGGCGCTCGTCCCTCATCAACCTGCTGTTCTGCACCATGGCTCTGTCCTGCTTCCCTTGCGGTGGAGCGACCCCCCTGCGGGGTCGTGACCGCATCTTCTGGGACAGCGCGCCGACACCGATACGGGCTGGGGACCTGACAGGCCGGCGGGTTCCGCACACCGTGTCAGCAGGCTGTCAGAGTGGTGTCAGTCCTGCATTTCGGACCTGTATTCGACTTTTCCGTAACGCTTCTGACGGTAGCTCATATTCTCTAGCATGGGTGGATGACGGTGCAGACGGATGCGCGAGGAGACAATTCGACCCCTTACCGGGTCCAGATCCTGGGCCCCCTCCGGATCACGAAGGGGGGAGTCCCCGTGGACGGGGTGCCGCCCCCGGTACTCAAGGATCTGCTGTTGTTGCTTGCACTCGCGGCCGACCCGATGCCGACCGGCCGGATCTGCTCCCTGCTCGGAGTGAACAAGGTTGCCCTCCACCGCCGGAAGTCCCGCTTGGCCGCTGAGTTCGTCCCGGTGGAACTCAGCGACAGCGGCTACCTGCTTGCTCCCTCCGCCGTGTCCGTCGACGCCCGGGACTTCATCGCGGCTGTGGAGGCGCTGCCCGTCGACGCCCCGGCGGACGTCCTGGGCCGACTGGCAGCCCAGTGGCGCGGTGACCCCTTCTCCCGGTACCGGCAGGGCACAGTGCCCGCAGGCCTCTGGGCACCGTTGCTGAACGCCCGCAACGAACTGGTCCGGCGGCTCGCGGAGCTTCCGGAGGAGAACCGCCCGGCCTCGGCGGCGAAGCTGGCCGCGTACTTCCCCGACGACCCCGCCCTGGCACCGCTGCTTCCCGCGGCTCTGCTGCCGAAGCAGAAGCGACTGCTCGTGGTGGACGACACCAGCTCCGACAGGATCGTCCACCTGCTCGGCACCGGCTACAAGTTCGTCGTCATGACAGACTGGACCGAGTGGGCGCCGTTCGTGGAGGCTGGCGGGCTCAAGGGAGTGGACGGCGCCCTGGTGGACCTCCACCTCAGCAAGTCCGGTGAGGGGCCCGGCCATGAGGGGATCGCCATCATCAACGACCTGTGCAGGAGCACCGAGATACCCACGGCGCTCATCTCCGTCAATCCGCCGCCGGACCTGGGCGACCGCCAGGGCAGCGTCTTCCTGTCACGCTACCGGCTGGTTCGGCTGCTCTCGAAGGGCAGGGACGACGAACACCTCACCAGCCATCTGGGCGACCTGGCGGAGCAGTTGGTCGGAGCCGAGCCCCGGCACCAGCTCTGCCGCCTGGAGGCATGGCTGAACTACGCCGCCTACAACCTGGAGGTGCAGGCGGCGAAGGAGCAGCGCCCCGGAGGCCGGCCGGTGGCCCGGCTCTGGAGCGGGGAGCACCGACGCGCGAAGGAGGCGGTCGACCAGGGGCGGCTCAGCGAGGCCGTCCGCCTGGTGGACGCCTTCTGCCGGCGCTGGACCAACCGCCCCGGCCCCCGCCTGCCGCTATGACCCCGGGGCCGGTACCAGCGGCATCCTGATCCGGACCAGGGCGCCGCCGAGCTCCGCTGGCTGGTCCAGGACCTGGAGCGTCCCCCGGTACTCCTGGATCAGTGCCCGGGCGTAGGCCAGGCCCTTTCCGCGGCTGCCCCGGGTGCTCAGCTGTTCCCCTGCGTTGAGCCGGGCCGCCACCCCCTCGGCGAGCCCGCAGCCGGAGTCCCCGACCTCGATCCTGCACCACCGCCGACCGTCCGGAGTGGTCTCCTCCGCGGCCCTGATCTCGATGAAGCCGTGAGCCGCCCCGGTCTGGTCGATCGCACGGCGGGCATTGTCCAGCAGGATCCAGAGCAGGTGTTGGAGCAGCCACCGGTTCGCCCGGACCCGGAGCCGCTCCGGGCAGTCGATGGTGGTGTGGTCCCGTCCTCGTGAGTGGACCACCTCCTTGTTCGCCAGGCCCGTCAGGAGGGGGCGCAGTTCCTGGGGCTCCGGTGGTCGGAACGCCTGCTCCTGGAGTTCGGTCAGCGGCTGCTGCTGCTGCTGGAGCCGGGTCACCTCCTCGAACTGGCGCCGGCGCTGCTCCTCGTCGTCGGAGGTGAGCATGATCTCCAGGGCGCTCTGGATGTCCCTGGTCAGATTGCCGTTATAGTGATCGATCATCTCGGAGATGGTCATGTTGATGGCGACGATGGCCTGCGCGTCCGTTGCCGCCGACCTCTCCCGCAGCGTGTTCAGGGCATCGGCCACACGGGCCTCCGGCGGCGTGTCGCTGCCGTCGGAGAGCAGGTCGCGCAGACCGTTGGCAGGCAGGGCGTACTCCTCGTCGCTCCGGCTCAGGAGGTGTGCGGCGACCAGCCGTTCCGCGGCGCCCTCGAAGTCCAGTGACGTCGGCAGCCCGCCGTCGTCCGCGAGGGACTCGGCGTCGCCGGTCAGCACGGCCAGGCTGTTGCTGGTCCGGTCCCCCGCGGCGTACAGCCAGACCACGGTGAACAGCAGGGCCACCGCGTCCTCGTCCTCGGCCAGTTGCTCCATCAGCCGTTTGAAGGTGTGCCGCCGCCAGTCGGGGTCCTGCCGAAAGCGTTCGAGCGCCGTCAGACGGAGTTCGACCGGGGCCACCGTGCCGCCCGGGCGGGCACACAGCACCTCCAGCAGTTCGCGCAGCACCCTCCGGTGGCCTCCGGTCTCGTAGAGCAGCGCCTCCAGCGTGGCGTTGCCGGTCCGGAAGCCGAGCAGGTCGAGGAGCCAGGACAGCAGCAGCGCCGGCTTGCGACCGCTGGACAGTTCCACGCCGCGCCCCCCGCCTGACTCGCCGTCCAGCAGCCCGCGCAGGCCGAGCTGCGGGCCCAGCATCCGCAGCAGTGCGATCTGCCGTGCCGGGGCGGCCTCGGAGGTCGCGGCGGACGGTCCGGGAGCGGCCAGGCGGAGCAGGTCGGTGCCGGTGACGAGCGCGCAGCCGGTGGGAACGGGTCCTGAGGCCACCGACTCGGGGACCAGCCATACGAACGGGCGGGGCAGCTCGGTGTCCGGCGGCGGCACGGTCGAGGGAGCGATCCACAGGGCCACCCCTGTGCGTTCCAGCAGTCCCAGCGGCGGCAGCCGGTGGTCGCCGGGCCAGTACAGGCGGCTGACCACGCCCTGACCCTCCGGCCTGGCCTCGGCGGTGGCCTCGGCGCTGCCGATGCACCGGTGCAGGGCGTGCACCAGGCGCCGGGCGGAGGAGAGGGCGGGCGCGGCCCCCGGCTCCGAGAGCCTGCTCAGTTCGGACAGCGCGTCGATGAGCTCCCAGCCCGCCGCGTCGTCGGCCGACGGCCTCCAGCCGTCCAGTGCCGGGGCGGAGGATCCTACTGCCGAGGCTTCCCGGTACCACCCGAGCACCTCGTCCAGGGGGTAGCGGCTCCAGCTCCAAGGGCGGCCGTTCCTGGGCCACCCCCGGGGGCCGGCCTCCGGGGGCACGGTCAGCGGTTCAGCGCCCAGCAGTCCTTCGGCGACCCGGAACTCCCCCGCGTCCAGGCACTCGTGGACGGTGGCGCGCACCGATTCCGAGACCTCGCCCTGCTGGGCCAGGCGTTCGAGCAGTTCGGCCCGGTGCGCCCTCTCCTCGGCGGCGGCCTCCTTCTCCCAGCCGCGTAGGAGGTCGTGGAGGGTTTCGGTGTCTTCGGCGGCGAGGCCGGCCAGCACCTCGTCGGAGTAGCCCGCTTCACGCTCCGGCCAGCTCTGGACGTCGAGTTCGTGGGCCCGGCGCTGCAGCAGGTGGAGCGACCTGGTCAGGGCTTCGCCGCTGCTCCGGCGGGCGGCCTCCAACCGGTCGAGGACTTGCCGGAGCTCCGCCGTGGGCAGACCCGCCTCGTCGGCGACCAACTGCACCGCTCGGAAGTCCTCCTGGCGCAGCAGGTGCTCCACCGCTTCGAGGACGGTCCTCGGCCGGGCCAGTCCCTCCAGCACCAGTTCCGCGAGCTGCTCTGCGGTGACCGGCTGCCCGGCGGCCAGCCGTGAGACCAGCCCCGGGTACGACCAGCGGTCCGGCCAGCTCGGCAGCGCCTCGGCGAGGACGCGGTCCGTCAGCTCCGCGTGCACCCCCGACGGCGGCAGGTCTCCGGGTTCAGTCATCGGTGCCCCCTCGGCCGCCCAGCGTGATCACGTCGTCGAAGTCGCCGAACGCGGTCCGGGCCAGGCGGCGCTCGGCTGCCGCCAGGGCGTCGACGGCCTCGCCCAGGACTCCGCGCAGGGGGGCCAGCGTCCGGGCGAGCACGCGCACCGCCGCAGCGTCGCCCGCCCGGTCGAATCCGTGCGCCGCCCGGCCCGCCTCCACCGGGTCGGCGGCCGCCTCCCTGGCCGCGTCCAGGACCTCGGCCAAGCGGGTCTGGTACTTGTCCCTCGGCCTGCCGGTGAGCAGTTCCGCCCGTGGCTGGGCGTAGGCGCGCCAGGTCTCGTCGATCAGCACGCCGACCTGCGTCCTGGAGTCCTTGTGGCCGACCGGCAGCTCCACGGCCAGCAGCTGGTCCAGCGCGGCCCTGTCGCGGTGCTCCGCCGCCGACTGGAGCCGGGTGAACACTCCGCCGGGGCCGAAGAGGTTGCGGTGCATGCGCACCGCGACTCCGATGTCGACCGGCAGCTGGGCGCCCATGAGCAGCGCGTACTCCAGGCGCCGCCATCGGGCGTCGTCGTCCTCACGGCGCCGGTCCACGGCGAGGGCGCTCCTGACCGCCGGGACGGCGGGCTGGCCGTAGAGCTCCTCCCAGCAGCGGTGCACTGCCTGGCCCAGGGAGTTCCAGGGGTGGTCCAGCCGGGCCGTCAGGTCAGCCACCACGTCGGCCGCCGAGCCGTCCCCCGAGCGGAGCAGCTCGGCGGCGGCCACCACCAGTAGTGCGGCATGTTCGTCCGGCACCGGGTCGGTGTCGGCGACGACCTCGAACAGCGCGGAGCCGATCCCCGGGGAGCGCAGGGCCGCGCCGACGGCTGCGAGGGCCGCCCTCGGGCGGAGGCCGGGGTCCGCCACGGAGCGGCGGAGCGCCGCGGCGCCGAAGAAGTCGCCCTGCTCCCAGCGCAGCTGGACCAGGCGCTGCTGCCAGTGCTGGGTGCGGGCAGGGGGCCCGTCGCCGCGGTGGTCCAGGAGGCAGCGGGCCGCCGTGGCGGCCACGATCGCCGGGTCGGCCGTGTCCGCGAGGTCCTCTAGGACGGCCCAGGGGTCGGGTGCGAGAAGCAGCTCGGTGCGGATGATCTCGGCGCCCGCCGCACCGGGGAGGTAGCGGTTGACGATCCGCTGGCGGATGTTGACGACGACCGGGTCGGCGTAGGGGGCGCTGTGGTCGGCCGTGGCGGTCGGCGCGCTGACGCGCACCTCCGCGGGCTCGCCGACGGCGGCGGCGACCTCCGCGGCGATCTGCTCCCCGATGAGTTCGACGCCCAGTTCGGCCCGGCGCCGGTGCCGTCCGAAGGCCGCCCCCCTGCTGCCGTCGGTCAGGAAGTCGAAGCTGCCGAGGACTACGACGTCGTCGCAGACCAGGATCCGCCCCGAGGCCGGGCCGAAGTGCAGCTGCCCCGGATGGTCGCGGGCGAGTTCGCGCAGGGACTCGAACCGCTTGCGGGGCGCGGCGGCGGCCGGGTCCGGCGCGCCGAAGGCGAGCGTGATCTGCACCCCGTTGCTGAGGCGGGACTGCAGAAGGCTGCGGAACCGCTCGTCCACGGCGTCGAGCCCGGACCGGTCCGTGGCGATCACCAGTCGGTGCTGGGCCGACCGCAGCGCACGCCAGAGCAAATCGAGGTGTGCGCCTCCTTCGACGCAGCGCACCGAGGGGAGTTCCCGGGAACTGGACGAGGACGTGAGCCCCGCGACACGAGCCCGCCAGGCGTCCCCCCAGGCGCGCAGGGCGGCGGGGGGAGCGTGCTCGTCGTCGGGGGGAGCCTCGGGGAGCATGAGGTCCTGGGCATGGGCGGTGGCCGGAGGATGCCCGAAGTCCGCCTCCGACGTGCACAGCCGCCTGCTCATCCTGCCCTCGGGCACCGTGGAGGCCGCCCAGTCGAGTAGCCGCCGCACGGTCGCGCTGCCGCTCCCGGAGTCGGCCCCGGGATTGCCCAGCAGCACCCCGAGCCCGTGAGCGGTGGTGTGCCCGAGGACGGCTCGGTTGCTGACCAGGGCGGCACGGTCGTCCGACACCACGACACTGGCTCCCAGCCGGGCGGACGCGGCCGGGTAAAGCAGCAGGCTCTGGCCGTGCTGCCGGGCCAGGGTGCTCAGGGCGATGGAGAGCGGCTTCGACAGGCCGGATCCCGGCTTGTCGCCCCACAGCAGCACAACCTGGACCTGCCGTTCCAGCGCCCGTCCCAGCTCGGGTTCCAGCTTGTTCCAGACGCTGTCGAGAATGCTGGGGCAGGCGAGCACCACCTGCCGCTTCGCCTGCCGCACCAGGTCGACGGCATGGGCCAGGTGGTCCTCCGCCGGGACCGTCCTGACCTGGATCTCGGCCGCGATCCGGCTGTCCAGGGCTGTGGACACCGCCCGTGCCTCGTCGCAAAGTTCCAGATGTCGGTTGGCGCGCTGACCTGCGGGGATTCCGGCCGCACCCTCGGCATGGGCGGCCAGCCTGCGGAGCAGGGCGTCCAGCGGCGGCGGATCGACGGCCCGGCTGGCGGCGGTCGCCCTCAGATTGCGGGCGAAGCGCCCGGCGGGGAAGTCCGCGACCAGCTGGGTCAGCCGCTCACCGGCAAGCTGGTGCCGGTCGGTGGGGTAGTCCCGGTCGACGACGGTGATCTGCACCAGGCCGGTGTCCGGGTCCTCGTGGGTGAGCAGGTCGAGAGGAATCCACCATCGCTGGGCCGGAGGTTGGAACTCGCGGGCCGTCAGCCGGAAGGACAGCACCCGGGGCGGGCGCCCGGCGTCGCGTCCCGAGGGGGCCGGAGGACCGCTGCCGGCGCCCTCACCACTGTCGTCGAAGGTACGGCCGGAGTCGGTCTGGCGTCGCCTGAGGTCGCTCTCCAGGGCGCTCACCAGGTCGGCCCGGGGCGCCCGCTGCAGATCCGTGGTGTCGCACTCGGGGCTCATCGCCAGCTGCGGATCGGCGGGGGCCCGGCGGCCGCGGCGCGGCATGACGAGGCCGGTCAGTCGGTCGATCATCAGGTCGCCCCGGGCGTCGGACATCTCCGCGCCCGGCAGCAGGTGCAGGGTGTCCTCCGCGATCCGGCGATGGACTTCCTCGGTGACGACCACCCCGCCGCTGCCGAAGTCGATACGGGCGTAGCCCTTCCGCCAGATGTCGTGCAGCAAGTCGAGTGTGACCCGGCGGCCCAGGCCGAGCAGCTCGGCCAGGTCGTCCGCCGAGGTGACCCCTGGATGGCCGTCCCGGTCCTTCTCCATGGCGTCGATCACCCGCAGGGCGGTCTGCTCGATCGGTGACAGGACCTCGCCGTAGCCGACCCTGACCTGCACCGAGAAGCTGTCGCAGGGGATGTGGACGGTCACCGGGGTGCCCTGGGTCGTGCTCATGTCCCATCCCCGGGGAGAAGGTCGGCGGCCGACACGAGACTGCCGTTCAGTTCGACCGCGCGGCAGACCTGGCTCCAGAACCGGCCGTCGACCGGGTCGGAGTCGGCCGGCCGGGGCTTCGACCCCGCCGGGGCCGTGCCGACGCGCGGCGGGGGCCCCGGGCGCGGGGCGGGGTGGGGCCTCGTCCGGTCGGCCACGTCGAATCCCGGTGCGGGGAGTTCGGAGCTGCCGTCCCGGGCCACCGCCGCCCCGGGTGTCGGTCCGAACCTGGAGAAGTGCTCGAAGTTGCCGACGATTACCAGGAGTTGGCGTGCCCGGGAGAACATCACATTGATCAGATCCGGGCTTCCGAGATGTCCGAGGCTCGCCCAGGGGCGACCGCGTGTGTCGGCCCTGACCCGGTCCCGCACCAGCGAGACCACCACGATGTCCGCTTCCCGGCCCTGGAAGGCGTGGACCGTCGACAGGTACGGTCCCAGACCTCGGTGCTCCAGGAGCTGGTTCTGCTTGCGATAGGGGCTCAGCACGGCAAGGCTCGGGCCGCCGGAGGCTGCGCCGGGCGGCACCGGGCGCGGGGCGAGCAGGTCGACGACCGAGCGGACGATCCGCGCCTCGCCCTCGTTGGACCACTGGGGCTCGTCCGCGCAGTCGGGGGAGTCGCCGGTGTTGATCCAGACGAGCGACTGCCCGGCGAGCCAGCGCGGCGTGGTCAACGGGGACACCGGGACCTCCTCTCCGCCGTGGAGGATGCCGAGAGGGAGTCCATCGTCCTGGATCCGGCCGCTGCGCACCGGGTAGAACACCCGGCTGACCACTTCCTTGATGGGGACCCGCATACGGTACTGGGTGCCCAGGGTCAGCAGCGGTCGTTCGAGGTTGGCCTTGAGGACGGCGGGCCCCCCCGCCGTCCTGGACCTGTCCGCCTCGTCGTCGAAGAGGGAGCGGAACAGGTCGAAGGCCCGGACGTAGTCGTCCCGGCGCTCGGCCAGGTGCCGGATGTCCTCGTCCGGATCGTCGGCACAGCTGTCCAGGAAGCGGATGATGTCGTTCCGCCGGTGGGCGGGAAGCTGCTTGTGGTCGCCGATGAGCGTCCAGCGGGTGCCCCGGCACAGGGGCACGGCCAGCTCCGTCGGCCATGCCTTGGCGGCCTCCTCGACCACCACCCAGTCCACGGTGCTGCGCAGTCCCATGGGGGTGACATTGGCCGAGGTGGCCATCGCGCAGGTGGCGAAGACCAGGTTCGCCGCCCGGCGCAGGCGGTCTCCCAGCTCCGGCAGGATGCTGTCGCCCGTGCCGTCGTCCAGTGCGCGCCGCCACTGCTCCAGGGCCGCCGCTGTGTGCTCACCGACCTGGTGGGCCGCGGGCCTCGCGGCGGTGCGGATCCACTCGGCGCGGCGTTCCGCGAGACGACCGCCCATCCAGGGCTTGATCGCCTCGTCGACCATGGCGGTCCGGGACACGACCCGCAGGGCCACGCCGTCCCAGCGGTCGGTCGGCCTGCCGTCCTCGTCGATCGCACCCAGCCGCTGCATCACCCGTTGGGCCAGATTGTCCAGGGCGAAGTTGGACTGGGCCGAGAGCAGGACCCGGTTCCCCGGGTACACCGTGAGGTAGCGCGCCACCGCTTCGGCGGTCACTGTCGTCTTCCCGGTGCCCGGGGGCCCCTGCACCGCGAAGAAGGGCTCCTGGGTGAGGATCTCCCGGACGGCGCGCTTGCCGTCCTTGCCGCTCAGGTGCTCGCCGGCCCTGGCCCACCGGTGCGGCAGCATCCTGATCGACCTCGGGCTGCGCAGCTGGCTCAGCAGCGGTCGGTTCCCTAGCAGCTCCCAGCGTTCGTCCAGTTGGCGTTGCAGGGCCGATCGAGACCCCCTGTCGTCCAGGGGGCGGATCCAGCCGAACGTCGGCAGCCGGTCCCAGCGGTGGACGAGTTCCAGGTCGACTCGGTCCGCTCCTGCCTTGCGCTTGACCAGCGCGCGCACCCCCGGTCCTGCGCGGGAGGGCCTGCCGCGGTCGTCCGCCAGGATCTCCACCTCCGGCAGCAGCCCGTCCGGGCTGTCGAGGGATCCGAAGAAGTCCCCCAGCGGGGAGCGGAGCCCGCTGTCACGGTACTTGGCCAGCAGTGAGGACTGCCGGACCCACTGCTCGTCCCGGTCGGGGTCGAGCTGCACGGTCAGGCCGCCCTGGCTGTCCCCGCTGTTCTCGAAGGCGTACGTCCTGGCCAGCAGCTCCATGCCCTGGTACTCCAGCAGCCAGTCAATCGCCTCCTCGTACACCAGTTCCTGCTCCGAGGAGTTCCGGGTCGGCCGTACCGCGTCGGTGAGCGGCTTCCAGGATGGGTGGCCGACCGCGGTGGCGGCGAACCGTACCGCGTCCATGTCGGTCGGGACGGCCAGGAGTTCGGGCATCTCCCGGCGGAACAGGGTGCTGGTCAACGGAGCCAGTCTGGTGCGCACCGCGGGCAGGTCCCGCCGGACCACGTACTTGACCAGCAACACGTTGTCCATCGCCTTGCCCAGTTGGCCGAACCCGGCGGACGGGCGGTAGTTGGTGCAGAACCAGGCCGCGTTCGCGCCCAGCAGGAGGTGCCGGGCCTCGCGCCGTTGGGTGATGTCCCGGGAGTCACCCCCGACGAACGGGGCGGCGCCGTGCGGGGAGTGCAGCAGGACGGCGCGGCGCAGGTCGTCCTGGATCAGCTCGCCCAGCTCCCGCCGGCCGGGGTCGGTATCGGGGGAGTGCTCCAGCCACCCCCAGGCGTAGATCGTGCGCTTGGATTCCTCCGGCATGTAGCCGATGAGGTAGGGCTTGTCGGTCTCGTGCGGCTCCCAGAACGCCAGGATCCGCTCGTAGAGCCGGCTCAGTGTCTCCACGACCTCGGCTGCACTGGGTCGTGACCTCGGGACGCTCCAGTCGAGCATGGTGCGGAGCAGTTCGGCCAGCGGCTCCGGGATGTCCCGAGAGCCGGGGGCCAGCCGTGCCAGCCGGTGGGCGTTCAGCCTTGCCAGACGGTCGGCGATCTCCGCCGGACCGGTGGCCGGCGGAATCGTGAGGCCCCCCGGAACCGGCCCGCAGAACCACTCCCAGACGATGGCGGCCAGACTGAAGACGTCCGCGTACTCGTCCTCGAGCAGGGGGACGGGGCCGCTGCCCGGATGGAGGAAGGCCAGCCGCTCGGGCGGGCAGAACTGCACCGACCGCTCCGGCTGGGACAGGTAGAGGCCGCGCAGCCCGCTTCCCTCCTGCTGCCGGTCCATGACCGAGTTCTGGAAGAGGTTGGCCATCAGCGCGCTCATCTCGAAGCGCGCGATCCACAGTTCCGGTGGATCCGACGTCGTGGCGTCGATGCTCCCCGGCCACAGGTTGCGGTGGCACACGCCGAGGTCGTGGAGGGCCGCGAGCGCCTCCGCCAGGATCACGAACTGGCGCAGCGCCTCGACCGGCCGTTCGTGCATGTAGGGGACGGCGGACTCGTCGGACATGGTCAGGTTCGAGCCCCGGGTCACCGCGACCGCGACCCCCAGGAGTTCATTGGAGCCGATGGCGTGGGTCACCTGCTGCTCGTCCCGGAAGCCGCCCCCGAGGATTTCCGGAAGGCCCGGACGGCCCGACATCCCGACCCGGAGCAGGACCCGGACCTCCTGCTCCCACAACACACCGCCAAGCTCGGAGACCCCCGCGTACACCTGGATGTCGACCGGCAGCCGGTTGGAGTCCACCAGGCGGTAGCGGTAGAGGCAGCCAGGGATCAGCGCCTCGCCGCGCGGTGGGATGCCCGGGCCCTCGGGCGATTCGTAGGGCCCGTACACAGCTGTGCGGGGAGAGCAGCAGAAGTAGTCGATCGCGCGGTCGAGTTGCGCCTCCATGGCCGACATGTGCCCCCCGGTTCGAGTCCGCTTGGTGACCAGTGTGCCCCCGGCGGGAGCGCGAGCAGACACGTTCGACGGGATTTGCCGGAGGCGGATCGGGGCGGTGTGCGTGACGAACTCCGGGAGCGCGAGCGCTGAGCCGCAGCGCGCGGCGTTGGGGGTTCACGGCCGCCTGCTAGCCTCGGCCGCGCCGACGACCGGCAACCGGCCGTCTGCCCCACCTTCCGCAGTTAGGACGTGCCTCCGTGATGACCACCGGTCCGAGCCCGGGTATGGAGCACGGGGCCATCACGGCGGACCTCGAATGGCGGCTCGCAGACGGGACGGGTGTCGCGGCCGAACTCGGGCTGGCTGGTCCAGGCGCACCAGGCGCAGGCCATGAGGGAGATCGTCGCCTTCTCGCGGAGGGGGCATTCGTCAGCGCAATCGAGAGATACCGCGGAGAGCGTGACACCCTCTCTGCGGGCACAGAAATCTCGTCGAGCAGCACGTTCAGTTCGGAAACCCTGTCAAACAGGTGCACACAGGACGCAGACAGGCGAATCTTGTACATCACCGGCAACATCACGCCACTCCTCCGAGTTGCGCAGGCGCTGAGACGGACAAGTCCCGTCCCCAATGTGGGGCGCTGCTGGGCGGGCGGCGCGGCACAGCGCAAGCGACGGTCATTGTCCCCGCTGCAGGTTCGGACCAGTTCCCGATCGAGGAAGCCCAGTTGCGTTGCGGGATCGTCCAACTGGCGGGTTACAGCCGTACGGCTGCTACTCGTCGTCAGAATGCAGACGGACCTAACGGCCCAAACGTAGAGATTCCCTGCCCTGACAGATCCGACGGGATGCTGACTTTTGCTGACTTGAGTAGCTTGGTATGCCTCTGACCAGCGGAAATGTCGGCCAATGAAGATGTGGTGGAACTTCGTGGCCAGGACCCACGAGGATATCAGCCAGGCTCGGGAGCAGTGGATGAACGGCGACAGGTTCGGCACGGTGCACGGCTACGACGGCCCGTCGATCCCTGCGCCGGAGCTGCCCGGAATGCGCCTGAAACCTAGGGGACGGGCACGCTGACCTGCTGTGAAGCGGGCGTCAGCTCCTCGTGTGCGCTGCCTCATGACGGCCGCGCGAAGACCTCAGTGAGCTTCGCTCGAAGCCTGTTGCCGCGACATGCTGCTGGCGGTCGGCCGGTCCCATGTGTGACTGGCTGCGGGCAGGTCTGCCAGTACGGATGCTGACCTCTTGCTGACTTTCCTGACTGATCGTCAGTCAGTTCGTGCATCGGAGCGTGTGCTCTGGTTCAAAGGACCTGAGGTAATCCGAATGTCTCCGGGTGCGTCTGCCCTGCACGGAAAGCGGTGCCTGGACGGGCGGTCTAGCACCAACGCCGGGTCCCGGCGGTGGTGCTTGTCCGAGAAGTTGGGCCGGTCCTCGCTTCCGGTGCGGCGCTGCGTGGGGATCAGGGTGCCGTCGATCAGCACGACCTCCCCGCCCCGCTTGGCTGTCTTGCGCAGCGCCCGGTCCAAGCGCGGGGCCTTGCTGGCGAGCAGGCCGATCATCTCGTCACGCCAGCGCCGCAGGGTGGGCTCGGGCACGCTGTTTCCGCCAGCCAGGTCCAGGAGGCGCTGGTAGACAAGGGAGACGCCCTCGGCGGGCTTTCGTCACACAATCTCAACAGCCGCCGTGGCGCCCCGGTTACGGGCCGCCGTGCCACGCTCGACCAGGGCCGGCTCAGGCGCTGGTCACAGGCGTGCGGTGAAGCGGCCGTCGGGCAGCTTGTGGAGCCAGCCGCGTTCGGCCAGCTTGGTCAATTTTCCCTGCAGCGGCTCCAGTTTGCCTCGCATCCCGGTGTCCAGTCCGAGCGCTTCGCCGACCGTGCGGGTCGCCAGCGGCGCGCCGCCCTGGCGGACCGCGGCCAAGATCCGCTGGTACTCCGGCGGCAGCGCACTCTCGCTCATGCCGCGCTCCCGGTGCGGGACCAGCAGCACCGAGCGGCCCGCGACCACCGTCACCGACCCGGCCGCCCCCAGCCGCTGCCGTGTGCCCGTCGGCGAACTGCTCGGCCATCCGGCGCCAGACCCGTTCGGCGACGGCGAGTTCGTCACGCTCGGACCGCACCTGGTCAAGCTGCTTGATCAGGTGCGGTCCGAGTTCGTCCAGCTCCGTACGCCGCGCGGCGATCCGCGCCGCGATCTCGGACTCCACCAAGAACCGGATCGTAGGCGGGGCTCAGGCCGGAGCACGCCGAAACCAGAGAAACCGCACCAGCCCGCCGCGTCAGACGATCAAGACCGCAGGCTCCCGCCCGCCACCAGCACGAGCACCCCGACCGAGTCTCACGTCAGAACCTCCGAGCAGCACGTTCGAAGATGGCGGACTCTCAGTTGCCGAGCAGCGCAGGGCGCGGGGATTCTGCCACACGCCGGTGCCGCACAACGGCTGCCCCTTCCGCGTGCCTCCCAACCGGTTGCGCTCTCGGTCATATTTTGGACAGGGAGTGTCAACCTAATGGCCCTGGCTCACTTTCGGGATGCTGTTGCTGATCTTTAGGGTTTGGGTTGCTGGCAGGCGCCCGAGAATGGGGTTCGTTTTCGGCGTGTGTGGCCGTGGGTGCCGTGTGGGCTGTCCCATGAACTGAGGCGGATGAGGTTGGCTCCGGCTGCGGTGAGGACGTGTTGGACGTGCGTCTTGGTCAGGCCGCGGTAGCGGCAGTGTCGAAGTCTCTCCGTCACCACCGAAAGTGAGACAGGGCCGTTAGTTCTACACTCCCCCTCCTGGAAGTGGAGAAGCCGAAGTAGGCGTTTGTAGACGAGGTGCCAGGCGGACCTGAGTCCGCCAGGCACCGGATCACCGTCCCCGAACCGGCCCGTCACGACACCCTATGGCAATGGTACAGACCATTGCTGTAGCCTCGGCGATCACGAGCGGGCCGGGCGTAGGAGGGGTGTCATGGTCATCGGACCATCGCGTGACGACATGGGCCAAAGCAGTTCAGGGGGCCAGATCTGGAGTCTCCCCGACACGCTGGCCGACGACGTTGTAAGGCTCTACCAGCACATCGCTTCCGTCCCGGCCTCTGATACCGACAGCGCGGCAGCCGCCCTCCGATGGCCAATTGCTATTGTTAGTGAGCATTTTGAACATCTTCTCGCATTCGGACTGATACGTCCCACAGCGCCCGGGAGCAGGCAGTTCACCTCGGTCACTCCGGAGGCCGCCGCCGCATGCATTCTCGGTGGAGCACAATCGCACGTCACTGAGGCCCAGCAGCAGATCGACCGGGTCAGGTCGAATCTTCTCGCTTTGGACGAGGTCTACCGTGAGGCCCAGAGGACTTGGAAGGCGCCCTCCGAAATCAGCGTTGTCGAGGGCCTGGAGACGGTTCGAAGCCTGCTGGCCGACCTGTCCCGAACCTGCGAGAACGAACTGCTGAGCCTCCAGCCCGGAAGCGGCGCGAGCGCGGAGGCACTTGAGCAGGCCGGCCGCCTGACGATGGAAACCCTGGCGCGCGGCGTGCGGCAGCGTGTCATCTTCCATCACACGGCCCGGGCGCATCTCCCCACCGTGTCTCACGTCAGGGAGATCTCCCAGGCCGGTGCCGAAGTGCGCAGCGTGGCCGACCTGCCCGACCGAATGCTGATCATCGACGGCAAGATGGCAGTGGTTCCGGTCGCCTGGCGCGCATCCAGAGCCGGTGCCACGATCGTGC
This sequence comes from Streptomyces sp. 846.5, assembly GCF_004365705.1. NCBI lineage: Bacteria > Bacillati > Actinomycetota > Actinomycetes > Kitasatosporales > Streptomycetaceae > Streptomyces > Streptomyces sp. 846.5. Next base: position 3,232,404 of record NZ_SOBN01000001.1, on the reverse strand, counting down.
GCGACCCCGCCGTCGTCTCCTTCATGGCTGCGACGTTCGAGACGCTCTGGACGGCGGGAACGCCCTTCGAGGTGGCGGACAACGTTCCCCAGGCTGTCATCCCTGATGATCTGCGCCAGACGATCGTCCAGCTGCTTGCCAACGGCTACAAGGATGAAGCCATCGCCCACCGGATGGGCGTCAGCGTGCGTACCTGCCGACGGCACATCGCCGACCTGATGAACGACATCAGTGCCTCCAGTAGGTTTCAAGCTGGCTTTCTCACCGCCCAGAGCGGGGGCTTCTCCTCGCCGACGGGGTAGCCCCAAGCCGTCGTCACGGTTCCGGAGCGGTTCACCCCACGAGATGACGGTCGAGGCTGCGCAGCGCGGGCACGAGCAGGAGGAGTCCCGTGACCGCGAGCCATGATCCCTGTGCCGCTGCCTGCCCGAGGTCTCCCGAGCGGACGAGGGCACGGATCAGCTCCACTCCGTGGTGGAGCGGATTGAACCACGTGGCGATGCGCAGCGGCTCGGGAAGGCTGTCGAGCGGGAAGAAGGCGCCGCTGCACATGGTGAGTGGTGTCAGGGCCAGTGTGTAGAAGTAGGAGTAGGCATTGATCGCGTGCGCTCTGGCCGTGAACAGCATGCCCATCCCGGCGAAGGTCAGACCGATGAGCGGGAAGGCGAGTAGCGCGAGGGGCGCAGTGGGTGCCGTGGCCAGACCGGCGACCGCGATGAGGGCGAGAAAGACCGCACCGTAGGCAGTGCAACGGGTCAGCGACCATAGGAGCTCCCCCAGGGCGATATCCCTCGGCTCCATCGGGGTGGTGATCACCGCGTCGTAAATGCGTGAATGCCGCAGTCTCACGAAGATGTTGTAGGTCACCTCGAAGACCGCCCCGTTCATGGCGGAGATGGCGAGCAACCCCGGGGCCACGTACTGGGCGTAGCTACCGCCTACGCGGCTCGGATCGATGTAGTTGCCCAAGCCGGCACCGAAGGCGAGCAGGTAGAGCACGGGTTCGAAGAAGTTGGGGATGAAACTCGTGCGATAGGCGCGGCGGAACATTGCGGCATTGCGGTTCCAGACATGGCGGGCCAGGGTCGGACGCGGAGCGGAGGGCAAGCGGGGGGAGCCGCAGGCGGGCTCCGCGGTGCTGGACGGTGCACCGGTGTCGGAGTGATCGAACGTCAGCAGCGAGTCCTCCAAGCGGCTTTGCCTGACGCGTGTCTCGCCGCTCAGTCCTCGCTCCCTGATCATTCGAGCTGCTTCCTCCGGCTGGTCGGTGAGCAGCAGGAAGCGGTCCCCGACGCGGTGCAGGCGATGGGGAAGTTCGATGCAGGCTGAGGCGACCGCTTCGGCGGTGAGCCCGGCCCCGGCGAACTCCACGACTCGCTCCGTCATCGTGCTGTTGAGCAGGGCCCCTGGAGTGATGCTCTGTCGAATAAGACCGTCGTGCATGACTGCCACGAGGTCGCAGAGGCGTTCAATCTCGTCGAGGTAGTGGGAGGTGATGACCACGGTGGTCCCGGCCTGCCGCAGTCGGCTCAGCTGGTCCCAGATCACCACTCGGCTCTCCGGGTCCAGTCCGGTCGTCGGTTCGTCCAGCAGGAGCAGCGCAGGTCGGCTGATCATGGCACGCGCTATCAGTAGCCGCCGCTGCATGCCGCCGGAGAGCTCTTCGATCCCATTGGCGGCATGGTCTGCAAGGCCCACCGATTCAAGTCCCTCCTCCGACCTCCGGTTCGCCTCGGCCCGGTCGAGCCCGTGGTAGCGAGCGAAGGCCGTGAGGTTCTCCCGGACGCGCAGTTCGGGGTCGAGCGTCATTCCCTGGGGGACGACGCCGATCCGGGCTTTGATGGCCCTGGGGTCGCGGTTCGATTGAACTCCGAGGATCTCCATTGTTCCGGAGTCCGGCACGAGTGTGCAGGACAGCATCCGCATCAGTGTGGTCTTGCCCGCGCCATTCTGCCCGACGATGCCGAAACAAGAGGCGCTGGGTACATCCAGGTCGACCCCGGAAACCGCTTGCTTGTCACCGTGCCTGCGTGTGACGCCTCTCGCTGAAACGGCGAGGCTTCGCTCCGTCATCTAGTCCCTTTGCTATTCGGGCTGTTCAGTGCGTATGGGAGTTCAAGGAATCCGCGGTGGACACGGCTGCGGTTGCCACCGTAGCCCACGGAACGGCAGCTCCAAGGACGGAGCTACTGCCAGTCAACTTGCTGACACCGCAGGGAAGCTCGACACCCCGAGCAGGCGGCGGAAATCATTGTCGAAGGTACGGAAGTCATGGCATGTGATGGGGCTCAAGTCCCGTGGCCTGTACCCCAATCCCCTTAAGGAAGGTCGTGACCAATGCAGGACGCCCAAGGCATCGTCGGCGTGTATGAAATCGACCCGGTCGAGAGTCAGTCCTTTGGTCTGGCGGTGGATTCAATCTCTGCGAATCCCTACCGCGACTTCGAGTTGTTCTACGAACAGGTCACCAAGGCGCGTCAGGACCTCCCGAGTGGGCTGTTGGGGGCCTTGGCTGAACTGCGCCGAGGCGACGGCCCCGGAGCGCTCCTGGTCCGGGGGCTGCCGCTGACGACGACCGTCCCGGCGACCCCGACGGGCTCGTTTGGGCCGGCCGATGAGCAGCCGCTGGGTACCGAACGGGTCCTGGCCTCCGTCGTCACCCACCTGGGAGAGCCGTTCAGCTATCAGGAGTGGGACGGGGGCGTGCTGGTCCACAACAAGTACCCCATCCGGGCGCACCGAGACGTTCAGTTCGGATCGAACGCCGTCGAGTTCCTGGTCCACACCGAGACGCCGTTCCGCGAACTGTCACCCGACTACCTTGCTCTGCTCTGTCTGCGTGGCGACCCGCAGCACCGGGCGAAGACCCGGGTGGCTCCGATCGCACGCATCGTGGCCGAACTCCCCGCGGAGCTGCGTGAGCGGTTGCGTCAACCGCTGTACGCCTTCGAGACCGACAACCCGGTCGTGGAGGTGGGCGGACGGGGCCTCACCCAGCCGCACCCGCTGCTGACCGAGCGGACAGGCAGGACCGTGATCGAGTACGTGGAGGACCTTGTAGCGGTCGACGCCCCGGGCGCGGAGGCGCTCGCAGCCATTCGCTCCCGGATCGCGGAATGCCACACAGATGTCGACCTAAGGGCCGGCGACCTGCTGATCCTGGACAACCTGAGGGTTGTCCACGGCCGGAACGCCTTCCAGCCGTCCTACGACGGTACCGACCGCTGGCTTCAGCGCATGCTCATCACGACCCGACGGTTCACAGACGGTCGGGCCTCGGCGGGCCGGCTGGTCGCGGACAGCCGCTATGCGAACTATCCGACCGCCTACCAGCAAGTCCTGAAGGCATCGGTCTGATTCGCAGTCAACCAACGGAGACAACCATGTGGCATGGAAATAGGGTCGTCGATGCTGACGGCCACGTCATGGAACCGCTCTGGCTCTGGCGTGAGTACATCGATCCAGCCCTCCGGGACAGCTGCCTCCAGGTACTGCGCGACCCCCGGGACGGCGACAAGCTCATCATCGATGGCCGACCCTCCTCGCTCGTACGGCGGCTGGGGGGAGTCGCCGCATCGACGGATGGCGAGGTCGTGGATTGGAACTCGCTTCCGGCCGGCACTCCCTTCGTCTCCTACCGTGACTCCTGCCTCCGCGAGTCCTGGAGCGGGTCCGCCCGAGTGGAGTGGTTGAACCGGCAGGGCATCGACGCGACGCTGCTGTTCCCGTCACTGGGGCTCATCTGGCCGCGAGAGGTCGATCCGGCCTCGGCGTACGCCGTGGCGCACCATCGGGCTTACAACCGTTGGATCGCCGATTTCGCGGCCGCAGCACCGCAGCGCCTGCTCGCGGTTGCCCAGTTGGCGCTGGGGCCGGACACCGACATCGAGCGGGAACTGCGGGAATTGGCCGCCGCCGGCTTCGCGCACATCTCACTCCCATGGGGTATCGGATCATCCTTCGGCGAGGAGCAGCACGGCTTCTGGGCCTCTGCCCAAGAGCACGGCTTCGTGGTCCACCTGCACAAGGTGGCCACTCCGCACTTCCTTCCGACTCCGACGCCCAGTTCGGTCCGTTCGCCGGGCATGGGGTCCTTCTACAACCACGTGAACGAGATCCTGCCCGGCCAGTTGTGCTTGGCTGCCTTGTTCGACGCCCGTGTGCCGGACCTGTTCCCAGGGCTGCGGTTCGCCTTCCACGAGTTCAACGCCGGATGGGTTCCTTCCTGGCTGGACCGGGCCCAGGAGACCTTCGAGACCCTGGACCGCAACGGGAGCAACTGCCTGGAGCAGCCGCCTGCCCACTACCTCTACGAACGGGAGACCTTCTTCTTCTCGATCGGCACCGGGGAGTCGGTCGACGCGATGCCTGAGGACCTGCGCGCCCGGCTACTCATGGCGACCGACTATCCGCATCCGGGGACCCCGAAGAACCCCCAGCAGGAGTGGTCCGAGATCCTCGCCGAGACTTCACCGATCTTCCGCACACGACTCCTCGGTGGAAACGCCGACCACATGATGAGCCTAGGAGCTGTTTCCGCGTGACCGTCAAAATTCCCGGCAAGCCCGACACCGAGCTTGTGAACATAGACAAGGTCTCGATCGAGGAAGTCTTCCGTCTCGGTGTGCTGCGCGACGGGGTACAGCTTTCGACGACCTCGATCCAGTTTCCGATCCTCGGTCAGGTGGTGCCGCGGATCGAGATCGAGATCAGCGGTCCTGACTTCTACAAGAAGGTGACCGTCAGAATCAACCAGAGCTCGCTGTTCGTATTCAACGGCGAGACGATCAAGGCCAGCCTCAACGGACAGGAGCGCTCAGTCACCTGCCGTCAGTTCGTCGACGATGGCCGCGCCCCAACGGGCATGTACAACTTCGGACTCCTGCGCGAGAACGGGATGCGCAGCTTCGTCTTCGATTACCACACCTACTGCAGCTACTCCTGTGATTTCTGCTTCAAGGAGAGCGAGTGGGAGATCCTAGCAATCGAGGAGCGGCCTGCCGCGAAGTACAAGGAGAATTTCCAGAAGTGCCTGGAGTACGTACGAAGCCACGCTGAGGACTTCCGCACCAAGTACGACATCGTCTGGCTCTGCACGGGCAGCATCCTCAATGAGAAGCTCGAGCTGGATCGGCACTGCGAAATGGCAACGGCGCTTCGCGATGCCGGCTACAAGGAGGGAATCTACGTCTCCCAGGTCATCCCGGCCGGCATTCTGAGTGACCGTCCGAAGCGCATGGCCTATCTGCAGAAGCTCAAGGACTCCGGGGTGTCCCGCTTCAACAGCGGGGTGGAGATCGTCAACAACGAGTACCGGCAGCGCTACGTGCACGGCTACAAGGGCACACTCACCTTCGATGACTACGTGGCCGTCTTCTCGGATGCTGTCGAGGTGTTCGGCAAGGGCAACGTTGGCAGTTGCCTGCTGGCCGGCATCGAGCCGGCCGAGGACACGCTGCGCGGCCTTGACGTGATCTCCGACCTCGGTGTCGTTCCCTCCCCGACGGTGCTGACCCCATTCGTGGTGAAGCAGCACGACATCGAGTTCCAGTACGACTTGGACACGCTCATCGACGTCCACGTCGGGTTCAACGAGATCATCGCGAAGCATGACCTCCCGGTCTTCTCCGGTGTCTTCAGCCTTGCCTGAGACGGTGGCGCGGACCCGGGTGGTTGAGCGCGACGCCACACCCGAGGGGCGGGAGCATCTGGCATTCTGGGGTCGCTCCGTCAGGGGAGCCCCTTATGGGGAGGGCCTCTCTGACTTCCAGCGCGACGTGTACTCTCGGATCGGCGACATGCCGATCTGGTACCGACGCGCCGCAGCGGATTTCCGGGAGCGGCTGGGCAATGCCGGCGTGCTCCGCATCAGCGGGCTGCCGATCCCGGAGCGCTTGCAGCCGACGCCCACGGTTCCCTCCCCGGGGGTACGCCGTGCGGTGGGCACGGAAGCGGCCCTACTCGCGTTCGCGATGCTGTTGGGCCGAACCATCGGATTCGCAGACTGGCACGGCGGCGACCAGGTGCAGAATATGTACCCGGTGCCGGGCGAGGCGGAGCGGCAGAACGCGTCGAACGCCGTACTGCTGGAACTCCACACTGAGACAGCGTTCCGGCCGGACACTCCAGACGCGGTCCTCCTGCTCTGCCTGCGGGAGGACCCTGACGCCAGCACCCTCTTCTGTGATCTCCGGGGTGTATGGGAGGGGATGAGCGCGCCGGACCGCGTTTTGCTCCGCGAGCCCGGTTACGCCTTCCGGATGTCCACGGGCGAGCTGACACCGGCGAAGCCGGTTGTCGCCGAGGACGGGAGGGGCACGAGGTTCAATTACGCGGAGGCTCTCGTCGGCACCCGGGTCGAGTATGCACAGGTGCTCCGGCGGCTCAACCGTGCCATCGCGACACAGTGTTTTGAAGTGACGTTGCGCACAGGCGAGTTGCTCGTGGTCGACAACATGCACATGATCCACGGGAGGACAGCGTACGCTCCGCGCTACGACGGATCCGACCGATGGCTGCAACGCTGCCTGGTCCGCGGCGGCAACGGGGCGGATGAGGAAGTCCGGTGACGGTGCCGACAGCGGAGGGCCGCCCTGCCGAGCGGCTGAGGATCGGTCTTGCCTGCACCGGATGGGCGGCGGAGTGGGCTGTGCATGATCCGATCAGAAACGGGTCGCTCGCCGAGGTGGTCTTCGCTGCCTCCCGCGCGCCGGCTTTCGCGGCCGACTATGCCGACAGTCACGTCATTCCCCAGTCCGGCTCATGGGGGAGCCTGCTGGCCTGTGAGGAAGTGGAATGCGTCTATGTCGCGGTCCCCAACTCCGCTCATGCACTGTTCGTCGAGGAGGCTCTGCTCGCGGGCAAGCACGTGCTCTGCGAGAAGCCGTTGACCCGGTCGGGGGACATCGCGGCACGCCTAGCCGAACTGGCGGCGTCGCAGGGACTCGTTCTGGCCGAGGGCATGCATCACCGGTACTACCCGCCCCTGCAGGCGGCGGTTCGGGCGCTGCGATCCGGCGTGGTCGGCCGCCTGCGCAGGATCGAAGTGGACTACGGGTGGCTGCTCGACCGGGGGCAGGACATCCGCTGGGCATCTGGGCTCGACGGTGGTGCCCTCATGGATGTCGGTTGCTACGGCTTGGACATCCTGCACTGGATCGCAGGAGGGCCGTTGAGGGTGATTGAGTCCAGCTGTAAGAGGTCTCCCTCCGGTGTCGACAGCAGCAGTTCGGTCGAACTGGCCGGTGTCGGGCTGACGGGAGTAGTACGGGCGAGCCTAGCCAGCGCCGAATTGGTCTGCCGGGCGGAGGTCGTCGGGAGTGGCGGCCGCGCAGTGCTGGAGCGACCATGCCTCCCGGTGCTTCCTACGGAACACCGGCGGATGGATTTCTCCATGTCGGTCAACGGCATGGAACTGCCCCTGGGGACCGACTCGAAGACTTCCTATCACTATCAACTGGACGCCTTCATCCGAGCAGTTCGGGTCGGCGAGGTGTCCGATCCCGGGGGACTGGAGCTGGTGGCCCGTGCACGGCTCCTCGACCAGGCATGCAATTCACTGAGAGGGAAAAATGAGCAACCTGTGTGACGTTGGCGTGGACCCCAGGACCTGGTACCCGGCGGTCCGGACGTCCAGCCTCAAGGTCGGAACCAGTCAGGAGGTCAAGTTCCAAGAACGGTCCTTCGTGGTCTACAAGGACCCGGACGGCGGTATCCACTGTGCGGAGAATGCGTGCGCGCACCGCCAAGTCGCGCTCAGCGAGGGAACGGTGAGCGGCTGCCGCCTGGTCTGCCCCTACCACGGCTGGGAATTCGACCCGGACGGCTCCCTGGCCAAGGTGCCGTACTGGCCTGCCGACCGCCCCATCCCGAAGGTCCGGATCAAGACGTATCCCACCCTGGTCCGCGGCGGGATCGTCTGGTTCCTGCCCGAACCCGGCGAGACCCTCCCACCGCTTCCACAGGGCACCGAGGAGTGGGAGACCCCCGAGTGGTTCTCGTTCGAACTGGACCAGGCATTCGACAACCACTACGGCATAGGTCTCATCAACGGGATGGACTACTTCCACTTCCACTTGCACCGTGAGTACCAGCCCTGGTCGGACATCCAGTTGAAGGACCTGGAAGCCGAGGAGGGTAGGGTGTGCGGCACCTATGAGGTGGCCACGGGGAAGAGCCGACCCGAGCGGGTGCTTCGGCAACTTCTCGGCAGCGACTCGTCCGCCGAGGAAGTGGTCAATACACTCAAGGTGCACTACCACTACCCGCACCATGTCGCCGAACTCGGTGACGGCATGCGCGTGATTGTGTCGTTCCGGCCGGAATCGCGGGAGCGGGTGGCCGTGTTCATCACGATGTACGTGAAGGCACACGGGTGGCAGAGGCAGGTGCGGAAGGTCTTCGAGCCGGCTTTCCGGCGGCTGGTCCTGAGCCGGATCCAGAAGCAGGACGCTTGGATCGGCCGGATTGAGCAGGAAGCATGGGAGACGCGCCCGGATGAACCGCGTTGTGAGTTGAACCCGGTGGCGGCCGCTGCGGAACGGCTGATGCGCTCGTCCTGGCGGGCCTATCAGGAGCAGAGCGGTGCCCCCGTCAAGGCCCGGCTCGCGGAAGCGGTCGTTTCCTGACCGGGTGCGGGCCGGGGAGCGAGAAGTGACTACTGCGCAGGTCGGCACGTTTGATAGATTGATGGCAATGCGTTGATGGAGACAAGTAGCCTCGGATCTCGTGTGTTTCAGAGAGTCGCCGGTAGCTGAGAAGGCGATCTCACGACCCGTCGGTGAAGACCCTCCTGAGTGCAGGGAGGAACGGCAGGCGGCAGCCTGTCCAATGCCCTGCCGGTCAGCCCCCGTGATCGGGCTCAATGAGGTTGCTCACCATCGGTGGCAACGAAGGTGCGGTGGCAGCGCGAGTTCCCTTCTCGCCCGCACCCCTGAGGGGCCGTACTTCCGACAAGGAATGTGATGACTACCCGGATTCTTGCCGCTGACCTGCCGTCCCACATCGACCAGCGGGTGACCGTGGCTGGTTGGCTGCACCGGCGCCGACAGCTCAAGTCCGTCTCGTTCGCCATTCTCCGCGACCGCAGTGGCCTCTCTCAGATCGTCTTCACCGACCCCACAGTGATGGTCAAGCTGGCCGAGGTGCCGGAAGAGACCGTCCTTGAGGTAACCGGTAAGGTCGTGGCAAACCCCAAGGCAGCCGGTGGAGTCGAGATTGTCGAACCCGAGCTGGGGCTGCTGTCCGAGTACGCCGCGTCGCCGCCGTTCGATCTCTTCCGCCCCAGCGTGCCCGCTACGCTGCCCACCGTGCTCGACCATGCCGGTGTCGCACTGCGGCATCCGCAGTTGCGTGCGCCCTTCGAGATCGCGGCTGCCTCGATGGCAGGTTTCCGAAACTCCTTGGACGCCGCCGGATTCACCGAGGTGCAGACACCGAAGATCGTCAGTTCGGCCACCGAGTCGGGGGCGAACGTCTTCGGGATCGACTACTTTGGTCGGCGGGCCTATCTTGCCCAGTCACCCCAGTTCTTCAAGCAGACGTTGGTCGGCGTGTTCGAGCGAGTGTACGAGGTAGCACCGGTCTTCCGGGCAGAGCCGCACGACACTGCTAGGCACTTGGCGCAGTACACCAGCCTGGACGCGGAATTCGGGTTCATCAAGGACCACACAGACGTCATGGCAGCCCTTCGCGACACGCTGGCCGGGATGGTGGCTGCAGTGGCTGAGCGCGCGGCGGGCGCGGTTGCCCTGCTCGCATTGGACCTGCCCGTGGTGCCAGTCCAGATCCCCGAGGTTCACTTCGTCGAGGCGCAGGAACTGATCGCCAAGTACACGGATGACGACCCCCGGGGCGAACCCGACCTGGCCCCGGCCCATGAGCGCTGGTTGTGCGACTGGGCAAAGCGGGAGTTCGGTTCCGACTTCCTCTTCGTGGTCGGCTACCCGATGGCGAAGCGGCCCTTCTACACGCACCCAGACCCGAACCGGCCCGGCTACTCCAACGGCTTCGACCTGCTCTTCCGGGGACAGGAGCTGGTCACTGGCGGGCAGCGGCTGCACCGCTACTCGGACTACCTCGCCGCGCTGGCGGCCCGGGGCGAGAGCACCGAGCCGTACAGCACCTACCTCGACGCCTTCAAGCACGGCATGCCTCCGCACGGCGGCTGGGCCATCGGCCTCGAGCGCTGGGTGGGTAAACTGACCGGGGCTTCCAACATTCGCCAAGCCACTCTCTTCCCCAGGGACCTGCACCGCCTGGCTCCCTAAGGACAGTCCCCAGTTGCGGTGGGGATCGGTGCTCCCGGCCCCACCGCTGTCTTCGCATCCGAACGGCAGCTTGTTGACACCGATGCGCCTCTCGACGAACCCGACGGGTGTTAGACAGGCTGAACAGCACGGCCGGCCGCACCGGTCACCATGAGGTCGGTTCCTGTGCCCCTTTGGGCCGCTGACCCGCGGATCTCCTGGAGGGCTCCTCGTGCTGTCGAATCCGTTGCGATCAATGATGGTGGAGAGGCTGAGGGGGCGGGGGAACCGCTGGACCGACATTTACCGACTACTAGGGCGGGCAGGCGCACCGCTCGTTCTGACGTCGCTTCTCCTCAGCATCGCCCTGGGCCTGCTTCCTGCGGCATTCATGCTTTCGACGAGTGCACTTCTCGACCGGATTCCCTCCTTGGCACAGCACTCGGCCGGTGCGTCGTGGGGGAACATCATCGGGGTGTTCTGCGCGGCGATCGGTGCCTTTGGACTCCAGCAGCTACTGGCTCCGTTCCAGACCGCTGTGACTGAGATCGTCGCCCGGCAGGTTGACGAGCGGTGTATCGGGGACCTGCTTGACCTCACACTGCGAACGGCGGCGTTCGCTGTACTGGAGGATCCGGAGCATGCGGATCTGATCGCCGACGCCCGTGCGGCGTTCGCACACGCGGCGGCCACTCCTGGGGATGCAGCCGCCGCCCTGCCCCTGCTCGTTGCGCGCTACTGCGGGCTCGCAGCCGCCGTCGTGCTGGTGGGGGCCGTGCTGACGCCGTTCGCTGCCCTGCTTCTGGCTGCCACGGCGCTCGCCGTCAGATTCGGTGTCCGTGGAACGCTTGGCCGGTACGCCGCATTGTGGGACTCCCTCACCCGTTCGCGTCGGCAGGTGGGGTACGTGTCGGAGCTCGCCACGGGCACGGTTGCCGCGAAGGAGATCAGGGTGCTGAACCTGATGCCCTGGCTCAGGGACCGGCTGCACCAGGAGACCATCGCTGGGCTCCTCCCGCTCTGGAAGGGAAGCCGGCGTCTCCAGTTCTGGCCCTTCATCGTCTTCTCCGCACTCGGTTTCGCGGTTGGATCGGTGGTACTCGTCCTGCTCGCCGTGTCGGCGGCTGACGGCCGGACCAGTCTGCTGGGACTGGCAGTGGTGCTCCAGGCGGTTCTGGTGACACTCCGATTCGGCGTGGCCTTCCCCGAGTGCGATGTGCCGATCCAATTCGGCCTGCATTCCTTCCACGCGTTCGACCGCCTGGTACTGGTGGCCCGCACCGGAGCTGGGCTGCTGATGGAGCCTGGTGTCGACGAGTTCGTGCCGCCGCAGCGGGAGATCGAGTTCGAGGACGTCTCCTTCGCCTACACGGAAGACGGGCCCCGCGTGCTGGACGGACTCAGCCTGCGGATTCCGGTCGGAAAGTGCACAGCGATCGTCGGACTCAACGGCGCCGGAAAGACCACACTCGTCAAGCTGCTGGCGCGACTCTACGACCCGACCGAAGGACGGGTGCTGATTGACGGCGTGAACCTGTGCCGGTACGCACCTGCAGTATGGCAGCGCTGGCTCGCCGTCCTTTTCCAGGACTACGTCCGATACGAGCTGTCGGCCATGGACAACATCGGGCTGGGAGCTCCGGGACTGCTCGACCACGATTCCGCGGTGCGTGACGCCGCCGAGCGTGCCGGCGCCGCGCGGGCCTTGGCCGACCTACCCGAGGGCCTGCACACTCCGCTGTCCCGCAACTACCCCGGAGGACGAGACCTTTCAGGCGGCCAGTGGCAGCGGGTCGCGCTGGCACGAGCGCTGTTGGCCGTACGCGGTGGTGCCGGGCTACTCGTCCTGGACGAACCGACGGCTCAACTGGACGTTCGCGCCGAGGTGGAGTTCTTCGAGCGGTTCCTTGCCACCGCCCAGGGCCTGACCAGCGTGATCATCTCCCATCGCTTCTCGACGGTTCGGCATGCGGACCAGATCGTCGTCGTGGAGCACGGCCGGGTACTCGAGCGCGGAACACACGCATCCCTGATCCGGGACAACGGCCGCTACGCCGAGCTGTTCCGGCTCCAGGCCGAGCGATTCCATCACGACGAGCAGAATGTGAGCGTGCATCCGTGAGGTCCCTGTGGCAATCGGCGATATTCATTCTGCGCCTGGGCTACCGGCTCGACAGACACAGGCTCCTCAGCTCGGTCGCGCTCATGGGCGTGGGATACCTGTCGGGGCCCCTGGTGTCCGTCGTGCTGGCGGCCTTCACCGACGCGGCTGTGGCCGGGAGGGCGGCTGCCGCGGTCAGCTTCGCGATAGCGGCCGGACTGCTCCTGATCTTCGATGTCATGATGACCCACTTCGCGCATCTGTCCTACTACGAGCTGGGTCAGCTCCAGCAGCTCGAGCTGACCGAGGAGGTCGCGTCCATCGCCAATGGCGGAGTCGGGATCGAACAGTTCGACAACCACGAGTTCTCCGAGACGCTCACGCTGGTGACGGAGAAGCTCTACCAGGTGCGCATGGCCCTGGAAGCGACCCTGCAACTCGGCGGGGTCCTTGTGCAGGCCATCCTGACCACAGTGATCCTGGCCGGGGTAGATCCCTGGCTGGTGCTGCTGCCCCTGCTCGCTCTGCCTTCGGTGCTTGTCAGCAATCGCGCCCAACGCCTCGTCGAGGCTGCGCGGGAGGCCACGGCGCCTGACGTGCAACTGTCGAGGCACCTGGTCGCCATCAGCACGACCGCGGCCTCGGCCAAGGAGATCAGGCTGTTCGGTGCCCAGAATGTAATCGTCGAACGCCAGCGGGCCGCCTGGGCGGCCGTCACCGTCCGACTATGGGCAGCCCATCGGCGGAGCGCACTGCTGCGCTCCTGCGGGCAACTGTTGTTCACCGCCGCCTACGGTTCGGCGATCCTCCTGGTGCTGAGCCGTGCCGCCAGCGGCCGAGCGAGCGTCGGCGAGGTCGTCCTGATCATCACCTTGGCTGTGCAGGTGAGCGTTCAAGTAGCCAGCACCTTGGGGCTGCTGGGTACCCTGCAGACCGCCGGCAGACTGGTCGGGCAGATGGCACGCCTGCGTGAACTCGCCTCCCCGTTCCTCGGCGCACCGGGGCGAGAACTCGTCCGTGTACCCGATGTGCTGCACACGGGGATCCGACTCGAACGGGTCTCCTTCGCCTATCCCGGAACGGACCGCCTGATCCTCGACGATGTTTCGCTGGACATTCCGGCCGGCTCGACGTTGGCATTGGTGGGGGAGAACGGTGCGGGCAAGAGCACGCTCGTCAAGCTCATCTGCGGCCTGTACCAGCCGACATCGGGGCGGATCCTGGTCGACGGAGTGAACCTGTGGGACTGCGATCCGGAGGAATGGCGGTCCCGAATAGCGACGCTCTTCCAGGACTTCGCATGCTTCGAGCTGAAGCTGAGGGAGAACGTCGGGACGGGCCGGCTTGAGGATGTGGACGACGACGAGCGGATCCGGGCAGCCCTGCAATCAGCCAGGGCGACCGCGGTGGTGACGTCCGTCCCGGGTGGGTTCGACGGCCTCCTGGGGCACTCCTACGGGGACGGTGCCGAACTCTCCGGGGGACAGTGGCAGTCCTTGGGGCTGGCCCGGATGCACATGCGTCCCGGCTCCTTGCTCCTGGCGCTGGACGAACCCGCAGCGGCACTTGACGCGAGTGCCGAGCACGACCTCTTCGAGCGGTTCGTCCATTCCGCCACAAGCGTCGGAGCGGTCCACGGCGCCATCACGGTCTTCGTTTCCCACCGGTTCTCTACGGTGCGTTCGGCGCACCGCATCGCGGTGCTCGACAACGGGAGGATCGTCGAGAGCGGTGCGCACGACGCTTTGATGGCTGTCGGTGGGATCTACCAGGAGCTGTTCAGTCTGCAGGCGGGCGCCTACAGCTGACGCGGGTCCGCTGATCGAACCTGCGAGTTGCACGGAGCGGCGTACGGGAGTTGGGAGGTGCCCATGTCTGGGGGCACCCCCCAGCACAGCACAGGCGTCACGCCCGAACGGAATATTTGGCGACGTCGCCGAAGCCGTTGCCCCCGGTCCACGTCATCATCTCGACATGGCCGTTGAAGGACTGGTTCTCCTCGGTGCGCATGGGCGGACGCGGATGGTCCATATGGAGGAGCTGGTCGTCGTAGCGACGGAACTCACCGTCGCGGCCGAGTCTGCGGGTGATGTCCTCGTCCTCGCCGCCCCAACCCTCGAAGCGTTCATCGAAGCCGCCGATGCAGTGGAAGGCATCCGTCCGCACCCATAGCGCCCCTCCGGGCGGATCCCGGAGGACCACGCCGCGGAGTATCCGCTCAGGGGTCGAGGCCGCTCGCTCCTGGCAGCGAAGGCGGATGGCTGCGGCGGTCGATGCTTCGTCGAGGAAGAGCGCGCGTCGGCAACAGACGTGCGCCGTATGGCCGCCAGCGGCCAGCCTTTCGCTATTGCGGCTGATGAAGGACCGGTCGATCAGGAAGTCCCCGTCGAGCACACAGGTGAACCGCGCCCTGCGGTCGTCAGCGGCCACACCGACGTTGACCGTCCAGGACTTGTTGAAGCGGCCGTCGTGGGGCGCGAACAGATAGGAGTCGACGAGCCCCTCGAGTAGATCGCGGTGCCGCGGGCGGGTGTCGGCCTCGACGACGGTGACTTGGCACTTCCCGTGCGCGTGGTCCTGATCGCGCAGCGCCAGGAGACAGGCCACCAGGTTCCTGGTGCGTGCTCCGGTGGCCGGGTCACGGAAGGGGATGACCACGTGCACACCAGGCCCGTCGGGCGCGCGGCGCGGCGCTGGGGACAACCTCTCCCGGGCCAGGGCGAGCACGTCGTCGAGGCCGACGGGTGGCACCTCCCGGACGTACTCGGCCCCCAGGTGGTAGTCGAGCCAGGTCTGCGATGGGCCCGCGTTCACGGCTTCCGTGAGCCGGGACGTCGCGCGCGGGTCTGCTGCGAGCAGCGCGGCCAGCCGCCGGGTGAGGGCGTCGTGGCGGTCGGGGTCGGCGAACGCATCGATCAGGCTGGCATACGCCCGGTTGCCGGCCGTATCGCAAGCCAGAAGATCGCGCACGTCCGCGTCCAGATGGGCGAACACCGCGCGGCTCAGCTCCCAGTAGCCGGCAGTCGCCGCTGGCACTGCCGGATCATTGGCCAGAATCACGAAGTCGACCAGACGACGGGCCAAGGCGGTGGCGGGCGCAACGATCACGCGGTCACCGGCTCCTTGACCGGGCTCTCGGAGAGCAGGGACTGCAACTGTTCGACGCCGAGCCACTGATCGTTTTCCTCGGAGCGGTACGAGAAACCTCCCGGCACCGTCACTGCCGCTTCGGGGCGCCGGTAGTCCCAGCTGGGCGCGATCGGCTCGATGACATAGCGGTCGTCGAGCCGGATCACCCGCTCGGAGTCGTCCGCGCAGATCATCTCCTCATGCAGTTTCTCCCCCGGGCGGATACCGACCTCGTGCATGAGTGCGCCCGGAGCGACCGCCTCCGCGAGATCGACGATCCGCATACTCGGAATCCTCGGAACGTATAGTTCGCCGCCCTGCATGGGGTCCAAGGACTCCACGACGAATCTGACCGCCTGTTCCAATGTGATCCAGAAGCGCGTCATCCGCTTGTCCGTGATAGGCAGGCTCATCCCCTGACGTGCAAGGGCACGAAAGTACGGGACGACCGATCCGCGGCTGCCAAGGACATTCCCGTACCTCACGACGGAGAACGCTGTCCCCTGGGATGCGGAGCCGTGGTTTGCGGAGATGAAGAGCTTGTCGGCCACGAGCTTCGTTCCGCCGTACAGGTTGATTGGTCGGCACGCCTTGTCTGTGGAGAGCGCCAGAACCTTCCGCACCCCGGTCGCGAAGGCGGCGTCGATGACATTCTGCGAGCCCAGTATGTTCGTCTTGACGAACTCGTACGGATTGCTCTCCGCCGTGTCCACCTGCTTCAACGCGGCAGCGTGCACCACGATGTCGACACCGCGCATGGCATAGGCGAGGCGTTCGCGGTCACGCACGTCCCCCAGCACCCACTGCAGACGCGGATCGTTCCGGAACAACTGCCGGGCCTCGAATTGCTTCAGCTCGTCGCGCGAGTAGAGGACCAGTCGTGCAGGGTCGTGACGATCGAGGACCTGTTGGATGAACGCTTTGCCGAAGGTCCCGGTGGAACCGGTGACCAGGATCGACGAATCCTTGAGAACGCCCATTTCCTTCTAGCCTCCAAAGTGGTGCGCCCAAGGGACTCCCCGTAGCGGCGCGGGATGGGAACGGATTGGGAGCAGCCGCACGATGCGGCGCCGGAGATCCGGCGGCCCCGGTCAGGGTGGGGATGCGTCTGGAGCAGGGGCGTGCCGCTGCTCCATGAGCATGGTGGTCAGTACGGAATGCCGCGGTTCCCAGTCCCAGGCCCTCCGGAGTTCGGTCGTGTCCGCGACGAGATAGGGGGCGTCGAGCGCGGACGGCGCCCTGTGGACCACATTGATCCGTCGGCCGCACACCTTCTCGGCCAGGCGGATGACCTCGAGCACACTGGCCGGGACAGCACCCAGGTTGTGGATACGGTGCACACCGCTCACCGTCCCGGTGATGCCTTTCGTCACTGCCTCGGCGACATCGCGGACATGGATGAAGTCACGCATGGCGGACCCGTCCCCGTTCACCGTCAGTTCAGCCGACGTCTCCGCTGCCAGGACCGCGCGCGGGATCAGGCCGGCCGGAGCAGGAGTCCTTCCGCACATGGTGCGCCCGGCGACGTTGAAAACCCGGAGTGTGGTCGCCCCCAGGGCGGCCGAAGCGACCGCAGCGGTGACTGCTTGCTCTGCGATCCATTTGGCCTCCCCGTAAGGACTGAGCGGCGCAGGGGCGATTCCAGCTCCGAGAGGTGAGTCGGCGGCGGTGCCGAACACTGCTGAACTCGAGACGTTCAGCAGCTTCAACGGGGTGCCCCGGCGCCGGGATTCACGCCGCATGGCGTGGAGGAGGTTGTTTGTTCCCCCTGTGATAATTTGCCGCTGGACCGCAGCGGCAGCAGCGGAGGACTGGCGCACCGTGGTGAGGGCGGCGAGGTGGCACACCGCATCAACGTCTCGGAGCGCCGCCGACAGATCGGCTGGGCAGAGAATATCGCTGCGACGGACATCCACAGATTCTGGCCAGGCCCCCTCCGTGCGATGCCTGAGTGCGACGACCCTAGAACCATCGTCCAGAAGTCTTCGCACCACTGCGCGCCCGATATAGCCGGACGCCCCGGTCACCAGTACGCGCACCCGAACCTCCCTAGAGAGTCATGACCAGATGGTGGGAACCGGCAGTGGACAACGAACGGGGGCGGACCAGGGAACGGCGCTGCCCGCCTCACCGGCGCGTGTCCCGCGCATCGGCATGCGGGCCGACGCGTCGGTCGCCATCGGTGGCGGCCATGTGATGCGCTCGATGGCCCTGGCCCAGGCGCTGCGCCGACGTGGAGTCGATGTGGTGCTGCTGGGGCGCGTGGACGGAGTGGACTGGCTGCGGACGGTTATTGCCGGCCTTGGTGTTCCGCTGCTCCCCGGCCCCGACTCCCCGGACGGGATCGTGGAGGCCGCACGCGCTCTGCGGCTGGACGCGGTGGTCATCGATTCCCACACCCTCGATCCGGGCTGCACGCTGGCGCTGCAGGGTGCGGGTATTCCGGCGGCCGTCATCGTCGACGGTGCCACGCGTGGTCAGCTCGCCGATCTGTACATCGACCAGGATCCTGGTGGGGGCGAGGAGGTGGAGGTTCTCCAAACGGGTGCGATCCGAGTCGGCGGCATGCGTCATGCCCTGCTCAGGGAGGCTGTTTCCCTCCACGCATCGCGTTCCCAGGTCCAGCGGGTGTCCCCGCCCCGTGTCGTCTGCCACTTCGGCGCCACGGATCCGACTGGGGCAGCTCCGACTGCCCTTCGCGCCGTGCTGGACACAGGGCTTCCGCTGTCCGTTGTGGTCGTGGTCGCGCGTGAGGAGCTCCGAGAGGAATTGGAGGCGATCGCGGTGGCACCGGAGCAGAGCGTATTGCTCGTCGCTCCGACCGAGCGCCTGCTGGAACGAGTCGCTGCCGCCGATCTGGTCGTGACCGCGGCCGGCAGTTCGGTCCTGGAGGCGCTCTGCCTCGGCACGGCAGCTGCCGTGCTCACTGTGGTGGACAGCCAGCGATACTTGTACGATGCCCTGACGGTTCAAGGTCTCGTGGTCGGGTTGGGCGGGCTCGGACCGCTCCGCGAGGACCCGTCGGCCCTCGCCCGCGCCTCTGCGCTGCTGCACCGCCTGATCGCCTCTTCGGACGTCCGTGAAGCAATCGCCGCACGAGGACCCGCCGCTGTGGACGGCCATGGATGCTCGCGGGTGGCTGAACTGCTTCTCGGACTGATCAGGGACCAGGGCAGGCATGACCGGTTCACCCTCCCGGCACACTGTCGTCCCCCAATGAGACCAGGGCCGCTACTGGACCGGTGATGAGCGGGAGGACCCCGGCCTCGAACTCACGGCGGACGCGCGAGACCTGCACCTTCCCGCTCGTGGTGACTGGGAGGTTGCCGGCACGGACGAACTCGACCGAAGCCGCGTAAAGTCCTGTGCGCTCGGCCAGCGCTTTCCTGATCCGGCTCCGCATCCCGGCGAGGTCTGGATCCCCGCCCGCGCCGTCCGCGGTCTCGGCGACCACCCGAATGGATCCGCGCTGTTCGTCGGAGCCCCTGAAGACGGCGAGCCGTCCCCGTCGGATCCCCTCGACACGCTCGCACGCGGCCGTGAGGTCGGCCATGAAGTAGTTGCAGCCGTTGACGATCAGAGTGTCGTCCATCCGGCCGAGAACGAAGAGGTGCCCGTCCTTGACGAAGCCAGTGTCTCCGGTGGGATACCACCCGTCCAGCCGTTCCGGAATGGCCCCGGGGCCGGAGAACTGCGACCAGTACCCAGGGGACACCTGCGGTCCGCTGATATGGATCTCTCCGACGTCCCGGGCACCGCTGTCAATGTGCAGGCCGCTCTCGGGCGAGGCCGTCCCGGAGGAGATCAGAACCTGGGTGTCCTGCTCGACCACAGGCGGGTCAGGGCAGGGCACCACCCGTCCCGACGCCAGAGCAGCGGCATCCACCGTCAACTCCATGGGGAGCACCGCGTCCGAGCACGTGGTCATGGCGAGTGTGGCCTCGGCGAGTCCATAGGACGGGCACATACCGCGGGCGGGGAAGCCAGCTGCGGCGAAGTGCGCCGTGAACTCACGGACCGTGGACGCGCGCACTCCCTCTCCCGCGTTCCGCGCCACTCGCCAGGTACGGAGGTCGAAGTCCTGGACTTCGCTGGGAGCGATCTTGCGGACCGCGTAGGCGTAGGCAAAGTTCGGAGCACTGGAGAGGGTCCCGCCGCAATGACTGAGCGCGGCGAACCACGATCGCGGGTCCCGGATGAATTCCTCCGGGGTGAGCAGGGTGGTGCAGTACCCCGAGTACAGCGGACGCATGACCCCGCTGACCATTCCCATGTCGTGGTAAAGCGGAACCCATGTGACGGCGGAGTCCTTCGGGCCCTCCTGGTACGCCGCCGCTGCTTGTCGGCAGACGGCAGCCAGGTTCTGATGCGTGATCACCACGCCGCGCGGGCGCTTGGTGGAGCCGGAGGTGTACTGGATGATCGCCGGAAAGCGTCGGTCCGGCGCTGGCAGGGCTACGTGGGTCTCCGGGGTGAGCAGAGTCTCTAGTTCGAGGATGCGGAGATGACGGCCCGGCTGGCCGACAAGAGCTGATGCCCCGTCTGCGAACTGCTGCGTCGTGACGCAGGCGACGGCTCCGGAGTCGTCGATTATGCCAACCAGGCGTTCAGCGAAGGCGTTCCACCGGGACACGGTGGGAACTGGGGCGGGAACGGCGATGGCGCCCAGCCGGATGGCAGCCAGTACCGTGCTGGTGAAGCTCGGGCCGTTGGGAAGGGAGACCACCACACGGTGGCCGGCGCGAATGCCTCGCGAGTGCAGCGCGCCAGCGAGCACCGTCACCTGGTCGAGGAGGCCGGCGTAGCTGAGCTCCTCGCGGACCGCTCCCGCGGTCCACAGTCGGATGGCGGGGCTGTCGGGCCGCTCGCGGGCATGCTTGAGTAGCCAGTCGAAGGCGTTAGCAGCCGAGGTGCGGTCTTGGACGGGTTCTGCCGCTGCGGTCCTATATGTCACGGCAGGCTGGTGAAGTTGGTCCGTCACTGCCCTGTCCCTACCCTTTCCTTGTCCTGGCCTGCGATCTGTGACAGATGGAGCTTTCCGCTGGGAGTGCGGGCGAAGCTGCCGATCGGCCCGATGTGCGTCCGCACAGCCTTCGATGTCCCGGCGACCAGCGATTCGATGGCCTGAGCTAGGGCGGAACGGTCTCCTGCCGTTTCCACGTAGCAGGAGAATCCTCGTTGCTCCTGCTCGTGTGAATGGAGCAGTACTGCGTCGGCCACTCCCTGGAGTGCGCGTATCTGGTGCTCCAGTTGGGCGCGTTCGATGCTGCCCTGTTCCCCGGCCCTGCCGAGGACGTGCAGGTACCCGCCCGTGTCCAGGTACCCCAGGTCCCCGGTGTCGGCCAGGTGCTCCGCCCCATTCCCCTGGTCGACGGAGCGTCGGCGCACCATGATGCTCCCGGGCTCCCCCACGTGGACTTCCTGTCCGTCGGTCTGGATCCGGACCTCGACTCCCGGAAGCGGGCGGCCGACGGATCCGGGGTGCTCTAGCCATTCGGAGGTGGTGATCTCGCTCACGATCCCCTCGGAAGTCCCGTAGTACTCGTGGAGAACCGGCCCCATCAGCCGGATGGCCTCGCGCTTGACGCCCGGTGGACATGCCGCCCCCGCGTGGAAGACGACGTTCGGACGGTGGCTCGGCCACTGCCCCGATGCGGTGACGTCCAGGAGGAGATCCGGCGAGAGGAAGAGGCTCGCTGCCCGGTAGCGATCGACGACTTCGATCAGACGGGGAACGCTCCAGCGGTCGAGGACGACGACGGGGCTGCCGGCCTGCAGGGCGTACAGGGCCGGACCCAGCGTGCCGAGATGGAAGGCGGGATTCGCCATGACATGGGGGCCGAATCCCAGGCCCGCGGCGTACTTCTCCATGACGGCGACGCCGTTGTAGGGGTACCAGGGACGGTTGCGTACGACCACCTTCGGTGCACCTGTGGTCCCAGATGTGACAAAGGCCAGGTAGCCGCTGCGGACTCCGAGGCGTGGGTGTGGCCGGTCATCGGCTGCTGCTGGCCCGAGGCCCTGCGAGCGCACGAATATCGGACAGTCAGAGGCTCCGAAGTTTTCGTGAACCTGCAGGCAGGGAGCCGCCTCCTGCACCGTTGAAAGTCCGTCGGGCCCCTCCAGGAACTCCCTGTCGACTGGCAGTAGCCCGAAGCCGGAGCGCAGGCAGGCCAGTGCGAGGGCGAAGAAGTCCGGTCCGGGTGGGAGTGTCGAGCAGATGAGCTCACCGTCGCGCACCCCGTACTCCAGCAGTGTGCGGGAGAACTCGTCGGCTCTGTCGGTGAGTTCGCCGAAGCTGCAGGACCGGTCACGCACCACTACGGCCGGGCGCCGAGGATCGACGGCGGCTGTTCGCCATGGGGACCAGGCGTAGGGGTTCAAGAGAATGTCCTCCTTCATCTGACCGATCCATCGACAGCTCGACGGCTTTCGCTGGGGATTCACGGCCGTACCGCGTCGGTCTGGTAAGCCTCGCCATGCTGCCAAAGCTGCAACAGTATCCAGTCGGTGTCCACAACCTGCACGTCAACAGGTCTCGGTCGGGGGCCGGGATGAGAGCCCGCTGCGCCCGTCATGCCGATTGAAATGGATGCGCCTGATATGTGCGGTATAGCGCGGCGATTTCCGATGGATTGCCTCCCCGGCCTGCAGCACCTGTGGACGTGCAGCTTGTGGACACCGGTCCCCTGCTCGACGTCGCCTGCCGACTTCAGTCAGTCTTGGGGAGCAAGGGCAGCACAACGGCTGCGAACAATTCATAGTCACGGAATGGTTAAGGAAACTCAATGAGTGGCATCTCCGCATCAACCGACACGACTGCCTCGAACATCCTGGCTGGATCCAGGGCGGCTCTCGCCGGGTGCGCACTGGCTGTAGTTGCCTTGCTCGCACTCGCACTAAATGGGCTCCAGAACTCGGACCAGCCTGCTCACGCCCGTGTGTCCGCGGCGGGGGCCGTAGCCGAGACGGCGAGCTGGATCTGGGACTGAATTTCGAACGCCCCTCCGGGGCAGGCATCGGAACCATCGGGCGAAGAGTGCGATTTATGGCGCCTGGCATGGACGGGACGCGAAAACAGGAATGACAATCAGGGTACTTCTAGGCGTAGTCGGGAAGGGTGGCGCGGGCCTTCGGTCCATGTCACGCGAAGAATTTCTGCAGGGCCGGACATCGATATCATTTGTCGACGCCGGCAGTGATCGAATGCACGCATGGATGGCACGGACCACCGATGGGTTCGGGCGGCTCTTTCTCATCAGGATCGGAAATTCGCCTGGCCTGCAGATTTCCTGTGCGGCGGTTGCGATTGATAGAGGCGGGATCCATGCCGTGACAGGAACGCTCGTGAAGCACAGTGAATTTGTCAAAATTCGGACCGCATCCAAGGCCGATGTGCACGACCTCGTGTGCAAGCTACTGGTCTCCCTACCGCCCGAGGAGTCGCGGTGACTGCGGAATCAATGTTTCCCACGGTCGCGGAAGCGGCCGGAGGAGTATTCCAACGGCGGGTCGGCCCTATGGACGACTTCTTCTCCCTGGGAGGGGACTCGCTGACCGCGGTCGAACTGGTCTTTCGCCTGGAGCAGGACCTCGGCTTTCAAATCGATCTTCCCCTGCTCCTCGATGCAAGGAATTTCCAGGAGTTTGCCGAAGCACTGTCCGCCCTTGAGCGGGCCGAGCGGCCGGTCCCTCGACTGGAGCACCCGACAGGAATCTGATTGTGAACCCGTACCGTTCCGGAAGATCTCATTTTCATGGTGGCCGAGCTGGGGCCGAGGCCATGACCTGGGGCCAGCGCGCCATCTGGAAGCCGATCCAATGGCTCGGCGAAGAGGCCCACTACTTCAACCTCAGCCGGGTCCTCTCCCTGCCGTCAGGGCTGACAGCGGCAGCAGTGGTCGACGCGATCGGTCAGCTGCTTTCCAGGCACGAGGCGCTGCGGACGCATTTCTCGATGTCGTCCGCAGGCCCGCGGCAGGACATCGCCGCAGAGGGCTCACTGGCAGTCCCCCACTACCGCTCCGAACCGGGAGGGGGGCAAGGCGTCGCTGAGCGACTTGCCCTGGCATTGGCGTCCGAGCCGTTTCAGCACGATCAGGAATGGCCGGTCCGATGCGCGCTGGTCCTGGACGGGGAGCGGCCGACCCACCTCGCGCTGGTGTTCTCACATCTCGCGGTCGACTTCTGGGCGGTCAACGAGGTCGAACAGGATCTGCGGGCCCTGTTCGCCGGTACTGAGGCGGCCGCGCCGACATGGCACCCCCAGGACCAGGCACGTTATGAGAGCGACGGGCCGGGTGCGGCACGGGGGAGGAGGGCGCTTGACTACTGGCGGAGGACCCTGCGGAAGATGCCGTTGTCACTGTTTGCGGCGCCGGCCCACGAGCCTGCCGGGCAGCGCTTCGTGCGGTTGCGGCTCGAATCCACCGCCGCGGCCGTCGCAGCGACGGTCCTGTCCAGGCGCTGCGAGGTCAGCACAGGCGCGGTCCTGCTCGCGGCGACATCGGTTCTCCTGGGCCGCTACACCGGCCAGCGAACGGTGGGCTTGCAGCTCATCGCGCGGAACCGCCCTGATGACCGCTCCCGAAGGATGGTCGGCGCGATGATCCAGAATTCGATCGTCGTACTGGACGTCCACGAGGGTTCATTCGACGCAGCAGTTCGTGCGGCTTTCCACAGCGCGCTTAACTCCTACCGCTTCTCCCAGTACGATCCGCTCGCCCTGGACACCGTGATCGCGGAGGTGACCCACGACTTCGGCGGCACGGACCCGGATCTCACGGTGTACTTCAACGATGCCCGGCTTCAGGACCACTGGGACGACTTGCCGCAGACCGACGGGTCGGCCGGCGCCCTGCGGAAACTCATGGAGCAGACCGAGGTGGTCCTGGTCGGCGCATGGGAACGTCAGGACACCAGGTTCTTCGCCCACACCAGCTTCGCCCCGGACCGCTGCCACCTGCATCTACTCGCCGACACGGCGTTCATCCCGCAGCAGGACATCGAACTGCTGCTGAGAGGCGTGGAGAGACTGCTGGTCGAAGCCGCCGTCGGAGCCTTGGATCTGCACGACGCCGAGGCCCTCGCAGGACTGGATCGCCGAGCGGGGCTCCGGAGGACTGGGTGAACCGCGGCAGCCGGACCCCATGCCTCGACGACGTCTACCTCTCCTCGACGGCCTACCGTCTGGGCGCGAAGAAGCCACTCTCGGATCTCGACGACCCGCTGGTCCAGGACAATCTGGCTGCCCTGCAGCAAGGCGGCTTCCGGTACTGCAGAGTCGCCGACGGGCCTGCCTCGCGGCTCGCCGCAGCGAGTTCCGTCGACTCGCTGGCTTCGGCGGGCCATCCGCACGTCGATCTCGTCGTCCATGCCACCGACACGCCCAGCGCCGAACCAACGCCTAGCCGGGACGCGTTGGCGATACTTCGCGCAGTATCCCTGCCCACGACCTCGCCAGTGCTGGTCGGCGGCAGCGGCTGCGGGAACTTCGCCGCCGCGCTCCGGACGGCCCGCAACGCGCTCCGGGCGGAGCGGCTCTCAACA
This sequence comes from Streptomyces sp. 846.5, assembly GCF_004365705.1. Taxonomy (NCBI): domain Bacteria; kingdom Bacillati; phylum Actinomycetota; class Actinomycetes; order Kitasatosporales; family Streptomycetaceae; genus Streptomyces; species Streptomyces sp. 846.5. The sequence goes on along the minus strand of NZ_SOBN01000001.1, from coordinate 3,207,378 downwards.
GTGCTCCTGGTGACCAGCGACTGCGTGGTCGGAGGAACGCGTTTTGAAACAGCGGGGGGGATCGTCATGAGCGATGGTGCCGCCTCCTGCCTCGTCACCGCGGCACCGATCGGTCCGAGCTTCCGTGTTCTGGGAATCGGGACGCACAGCCAGGCCCTGGAGCCGAGTGCGTCACCGCTTCTCGGTGTACGGGCGCTCAAAGCCGGAATCAACCTGGCCAGGGCCCGACTCGAGGACGAGCTTCCCGACGCGCGCCGAGGCTTTCGTTTCCTGCTCACCGGAAACTACGCGGAAAGCACGAGGAAGATCTTCTCGGCAATCTGCGGTTTCGACCTCACCGACACCTATGCTCCCCGCGTCGCGGAGATCGGACACTGCTTCTCCGCAGACCTGATGATCGGCCTCGACGGTCTGGCGCGCGAGGGAGCTCTCGCCGAGGGCGACCGCCTGTTGCTGCTGGCGACCAGCCCGCATACGTGGGCGCTCGTGGCAGTGGAGTACTTGGAGGGGCACCCGAGCCTGTGACGCTGACTGACACGTCCACGAGAATGAGGAGGCATCATGAAGGCTGACGCCGTCCTGTTGCATGACCTGCTCGACCGTGCGGCCGAGCAGTGGCCCGGCCAGGTCGCCGTGACTGCCGGCAGCGTCGTCCGTACCTACACCGAGCTGCAAGCGGCCAGCTTCCGGCTCGCCGGATGGATGGCCGACGCAGGCATGTCCCGAGGCAGCCGGTTCGTCGTGGGTTCGGGCGCTGCAGCGCTGATTCCGTCGCTGGTCCACGCCGCCTCGAGAATCGGGGCGGTCTTCTGCGTCCTACACGACCAGGTCCGCGGTGGGCAACTCGACTATGTCCTGTCCGACTGCACTCCGATCCTGCTGATCAGCGACGCGGCCGAGGCCCGCGAGGCCGCCGCTGCGAGAGGCATCGCGGCGGTTTCCTCTGCGTTCGTCCAGGGCATGGCCGACCTTGCTGACGCTCCGCCCCTGCTGTCCTCCGAGCCGCCCTTGAGTGTCGACCCGGTCTGCCTCATCTACACGTCTGGTACGACAGCACGGCCCAAGGCCGTGGTCACCACGCACGCCCAGTTGCTCTTCGCCGTCCAGGCGATCCAGTCGGTGCTGTGCTACCGGTCCGAGGACGTCGTCCTCAACCCGCTGCCGCTGTCGTTCGACTACGGCCTCTACCAGCTGTTCCTGGCAGCCGCAGCAGGTGCGCAGGTCCGGCTCTGCGTCCCGGGCGAGACCGGACCCCGTCTTCTGGAGACGGTGAACAGCTCCGGAGCCACGGTGCTCGCAAGCGTGCCTTCGACGGCCGAGATGCTGGTCCGGTTGCTGAATCGGGGGAGTCGCCGCAAGCCGGCGCTCCGCCTGCTCACCAATACTGGCGCGGCGATGCCTGGAGAGATCCTGGACGCCCTTCGAGAAGCTGTTCCTGCGCTGCGGATCCAGCTGATGTTCGGCCTTACCGAGTGCAAGAGGGCGACAGTGATGCCCGTGGACGGGGACCTCGAGCGACCAGGGTCCTGCGGCCTCCCGCTGCCCGGCACGGAGGTGTTCGCCGTCGGAGAGGAGGGGCAGCGCCTGCAGCCGGGACGAACCGGCGAGATCGTCGTTCGCGGTCCGCATGTGATGACCGGCTACTGGAACGACCCCGTCTTGACCGCGGCACGCTTCCATCGCGCGGACGGGCTCTTCCCCGAGTTGCGCACGGGGGACTACGGCTGGATCGACGACGCGGGCTACCTCTACTTCACGGGCCGGCGGGACGACCTGTACAAGGAGGACGGATACCGGATCAGCGCCTTGGAAGTCGAGGCAAGTGCCCGTGCCGTCCCCGGTGTGCGCAGCGCCGCCGTGCTGGGACCGGCCGCAATCGGCTCCGCCGTGCTGTTCGTGACCGGCGACATCACCGCTTCCGCCGTCCTGGCCCTGATGCGTCGAGACCTCGAGGATTTCAAAGTCCCGCGGTACTGCGTTGTCCTGCCCGAACTCCCGCTAACCTTCCACGGCAAGGTCGACCGGGCCGCGTTGAACGAGCACGCGAAAAGGGCCAGTCATGCCGCCTGTTGAAGAGCCGGAGGACCCGTTCCCGCCGGGCCCGCCCGTCTGTCCGCCCGGAGTGTCGACTCCTGCCTATGTTTACGACCTCGCGGAAGTGCGCCGGAACCATGGCAGACTCGTCAGTACGCTTCCGCCCGGTTCCGGGCTCTTCTACTCGCTGAAGGCCAACCCGCACCCAGCGCTGCTACAGACCCTCGCAGGGCTCGGAACGCGCGCGGAGGCATGTTCGTCAGGGGAGCTGACTGCGGCGCTGGACGCGGGCTGGACTGCGGACGAGATCCTCTACACCGGGCCGGCCAAAAGTGACGACGAGGTACGGCGGGCGCTCAACCTGGGGGTACGCCTCTTCTCTGTGGACTCGCCGGTAGCGATCGAGCAGCTGCACCGACTGGCAGCCGCTCACGGTGTCGTGGCCAAGTGCATTCTCCGCGTCAACGACGATCAGCCGGTCCCTGGTCAAGGACTGACAATGACAGGAGTGGCGTCGCAGTTCGGCGCTGACACGAGCTGGATCCTCCATGAGCCCGAACTATTTTCCGGGCGGCCCCACGCCACCGTGATCGGGCTGCATCTCTACATGGGTTCCAATATCACGCGGATCGAGGATCTGGCCGGGCAGTTTCAGCAGTCCCTTCGCACGGCCAACCGAATTTCCGAGCGGCTTTCCCGCTGCGGTGTGCAGATCAGTCTCTTGGATCTCGGCGGCGGTTTCGGAGCGCCGTTCGCCCAGGCGGGCTCCGCCCTTGAGCTGGGCCCGCTGGCACCGGTGCTGGGCGGATTGCTCGACGAGCATGTACCAGGGTGGCGGGCGCGGAGTCCCGAAGTGGTGTTCGAGTCCGGACGCTATCTCGTCGCCACGGCGGGCACCCTGTTCACCGCCGTGGTCGATGTAAAGGAGTCCCACCGACGCGCGATAGTCCTGCTGGAGTCAGGCATCAATCACCTCGGAGGCATGTCCGGCCTGCGTCGACTGCCCCAGCTGCGCCCATGCCTAGTCACACGGCAAGCGGCCGGTGACGCAGTCGAGACGCTGGTGGCGGGTCCTTTGTGTACCCCGCTCGACACCTGGGCCCGCAATGTCGTGCTTCCCCGACTCCGGCCAGGCGACGTCCTGGCTGTTCCCAACGTCGGCGCCTACGGATTGACGGCCAGTCTTGTCGCCTTCCTGGGGCATCCGCTGCCCGCTGAAGTGATCACGGACAGCGAGCGCCCCGACGTGCCGGCCGCGGTCACCCGTATCGAGCTGGTCCGCATCCCTGCCCCTTTCCCCGTCCTGCCAGCACCCAAGGAGACCGCACATGGACCCGAGATTCACTGAACTCCTCGCACCGCTTCTGAAGTTTCTCGGAGGGGGCGAAATCACGCGCGATTCCCCGTTGCGCGAGCTCGGGCTCGACTCCATGCAGGCGGTTGAGCTCCTCTTTGCCGTTGAGGACGCCTTCGATGTGTCGCTACCCGACGAGGCAATGACGGATAGGACCTTCGCGACTGCAGGCAGTCTCTGGGCCGTCGTCCAGGAAGCAGTGACGGTCGCGCGCGGAACCCAGGTCTCCCTATGAGCGCCTCCCATTCCGAGGTTGATGCCGGGCTCCGGCGTCAGGCGGTTACGGCGGCTCTCGACGAGGTCGCCTCCGTGACCGCCGAGCACCTCAGGTCCTGCGACACGGAGGCCGCTTTTCCGGACGCGGCACTCGAGGCGATGCGTCGCACCGGGTTGCTCGGGCTGATCGTGCCCACCGAGTACGGTGGCCTTGGCGGCAGTCTCGGTGATATCGCCGAGGCCGGTATTCGACTCGGCAGGGTCGACCTCTCGACTGCGATGATCTTCGTCATGCACTGCCAGCAGGTGGCCGCGCTGGTGGGCTACAGCAACGGGCGGCTGCGCGAGGAAGTACTCCCGGCAGTTGCCGCAGGTCACCTGTACCTGGCCTCGATCACTACCGAGGAGAGCACCGGAGGAGCGTTGCTCAGCACCACAGCGGAGCTCAAGGCCAGGAACGGACGCCTGCTGCTGGACCGCACGGCGCCGATCGTCACCGGTGGTGACCGGGCTGACGCATTCCTGGTGACCATGCGAAGCCCAGGGGCAGTCTCGCCCCAGCAAACTTCCCTGGTGTACGCGGCCCGCACGCAGGTGGAGGTCGAGGCGTCGGGCGAATGGCAATCGCTGGGAATGCGTGCCAGTCACAGCGTCGCACTGCGGCTCAGAGGCAGCATCCCCGGCGATCAAGTGGTCGGCAGGCACGGTGACTTCCGTGCCGTGGTAACCAGTGTCTTCGGACCGACGGCACATATCGGTTGGTCCGCGTGCTGGCTGGGCACCGCTGCCGGAGCGCTGTCGCGAACTCTCGGACTGCTGCGCACCACCAGGGGAACGGGCTTGGGAGCAAGAGCTCTCAACTCCGAGCTGCTGCTCACCAGGCTGTCGGTCGCACGCCGACGACTGGACACTGTGCACGCACTGCTCACGCGCAGCCTCCACATCGTCGAAACGGCGGACGATTTGAGTACCCCGCGGGTCCAACTCCTCCTCAACGCACTCAAGATCACTGCTGCAGAGGAGTGCTACCGGGCGGTGGACGGCCTGGTTGAGGCGGTGGGCCTGCGGCACGGCTACCTCAAGGAGTCTCCCACCCGACTGGAGCAGGCGCTGCGGGATCTTCGGTCGGCCGCGCTCAATTACCACAATGACCGGCTCAACTTGGTAGACGGAACGCTGGCCCTGCTGGACCCAGAGGTCAGCTTTGCCTGAGGCCCCCGTCGTCCTGCCGGTGACCGGCCCCGCCAGGTGCTGTCCACGGTGTAGCCGGCGGCACCGCAGTGCTGACGACTGCGCGGCGGAGCCTTCGCATCGTGAGGGAGCATGAGCACCATTTTGTCCGTCTCCGGAAGTCCCTTTGCGGTTGCACGGACCACTCGGCTACTGCGCCACCTGGACGGACAGCTCGTCGGGCACGGCCACACCGTCGTCCCGCTGGACGTATGTACACTCCCAGCGGACGCTCTGATGCATGCCGACTACGCACACCCAGCGATGGTCCGGGTAGCCGAGCTCTTTGCCCGCGCCGACGGAGTGGTTATCGGCACGCCCGTCTACAAGGCTGCCTACACCGGTGTGCTCAAGTCCCTCCTCGACCTGCTCCCGCAGCACGCCTTGGCCGGAAAGACCGTCCTACCGCTGGCCGTTGGCGGTTCCACCGCACACACGCTGGCTATCGACTACGCGCTTCGCCCCGTACTGTCCTCGATGGGAGCCGGGCACATCGTGCCAGGCAGGTTCGTCCTTGACCAGCATGTCTCTGTCGACCGGGGCGGCGGTGTCACGGTCGAACCGGCCACCGAAGAGAAACTCATCCGCGTCGTCACCCAGTTCTCCGATGCCCTCAGCCGGTCCAGCCGCGACACCGCCCCCGGCGGGCCGTCACCCAATGGGCAGCGACAGCACGCCATCTACTGACAGGCACCTTCCTGACACCGAGTCGGCTCTCGACGCGCTCCCGAACGACCGGGATCATCAACGCAGGTGTTCTCTGCGCCCGGACCGTTCGGCACCTTTGACACGGCCAGTCATCAAGTACGTGGAGGAACCGACCGTGCACCTATGGCGGAACCACCACAATCCACGAGCGGAGCCCCATGCTGACAAACATCAACCCCCGGCTCGGCATGTCCGTCGATGAGACGGCGCAGAGCCTTGACGAGTTCGCGATCGCACTGAACTTCTCTGTGCTCCTTCTGGCATCGTGGACCTGTGACATCCCCGAGATCGAGGTGAAGACGGTCCTGGCGGACCACCTGTACCGGGATGCCCGTATGGTGTCCGCGCTGCGGGGCCGGATCGGGGAGCTCGCCAAGGACCCGTCGCCCCAGATAAATCCGGAGCAGTCGACCTCCTCATCGGCGGACATCGACGCGCTCTCCCGTGTCGACGCCACGATGCCGCGACTGCACGGCATGTACTTCGCGTTCAAGAGCGACCTGGCCCGTCGCATGAGACTGCACGCGGTCAAGGCGCTCCCTGTGGCGGACGAGCCGACCGTGCGCCTTCTGCTCGATTCAGCCAGTGATCTGGATGCGCAGATCACGGCGGTGGTCGAGGTGATGGATCAGCTACAAGTGCTCTTCCCCGAGCTGACGCCGATGGACGACGCTGCCGCCGCCTGGGAGCGCACTAGGTCGGTCGGCGAGCCGGGTTACCGCCACCACTATCCCAAGGTGCCTCGGCGCGACCATAGGTTCCGTGTGCTCCCTGACGCACCGCCGCCAACCGCCGTCCACGATGCCGACGCCACAGCGGCCTGTGTCCACGGCGTGCTGATGGCCACCGAGATCCCGACCATCGAGGCGTGCGGCCGAGCCATCGCGGATTTTCCGGCCATGCCTTGGGAATTCATTCTCGACATGGCACGCCAGGCATGGGACGAATCCCGGCACGCGCAGATGCTGTACGAGCGCATGATACAACTCGGCGGCCGTCCCGGAATGGATCCCGTCGATTTGCAGATCTGGGAGATGACGGATGACCTGCCCCTGGAGCTGCGACTCGCTGTGCACCAGCGGACCGGTGAGTGGCTCGGTGTGGACGGCGCCATTGCCAACGCCGCCCGGCTCCGCGATTACGGAGACCACGCCACTGCCCAGCTCTACGACTTCATCACCGCCGACGAGATCACTCATGTGGCCGTCGGCAACAAGTGGGTGCACCGGATCGCAGGAAGTGAGGCCCGGGTACTGGAGATTCAGGAGGCCGCACTCCAGCGCAGGCTTGAGTTCGGTGAAACCGTGAACGGAAGTCCACGGTTGGCGTTCAACCGTGAGGTGTGCGAGCGCGCTGGCTTTACGGACCGGGAAATCGCGGCCCTTGAGCAGCGCAGGACCGGACGGCGCGCAGCAGTCGGAGGCATGTCGGGCAGCAGTCCCAACGGCTGACCTGCTGACAGATCGGATCCCGACGGGGCCCTACCCACGGGGTGAGGCTGCATTTGGATCGTACCGACTCCCGCCGGGCCAAACGGGGGGCGATGCCCTGCGGAAGATGATGACAAAGCGTCATGGTGTGACTGCTAGCTGCTAGCTTGGGCGTGGAAGCTCACCGCCTCCCCCCTGGGGGCGTGGGCGTCCGATGTCGGCCCTTGCGCATCCCGCTCCGAACGGGGGTGTGAGGGCCCTGCTCGCGGGGCGCGCGGCCACCCGGCCCGGGTGCAACAGACCACTGGTTGGCTTCGGCGGGCTGGGGGAGGTCAAACGGCCCCTGCCGGACATCCTCGCCCGCTGCGGCGGCACTGATCGTGGCATGGTTCGCCAAGGGATCAGACGTCTCATGGAGGCTTGAATGCTGACTTATGCTGACCTGAGCCAGATCACAACGCTCTCACCTGCGGAAACGTTGATCAACGAAGATGTGGTGGAACTTCGTGGCCCGGACCGGGGAGGAGATCGCCGAGGCCCGCAAGGACTGGATGACCGGCGACCGCTTCGGTCAGGTCCACGGCTATGACGGCCCCGCGATCCCGGCCCCCGAGCTGCCCCCGGTACCGCTGAAGCCGCGGGGGCGCGTCAGGTAGTCGTCGGCCGGGCGCGGTCGGTCTGCCGTCCGGCCAGGGTTCCGGTGAGCAGGTCGAGGGCGTGGGCGAGCTCGCCGTCGTCGCCGATCGCGGTGAGGAGGCGGGTCTGGTCCGCCTGGACCTTGTGGGCGGCGCGCTGGTGCAGGATCCGGCCGCGGGCGGAGAGGTGGAGCAGTACCCGGCGGCGGTCGTGGGGGTCGGCCCGGCGGTAGACCAGGTTGTCGGCGACCATGCGGTCGACGAGCTTGGTCAGACTGGGCGCCGGCAGCAGCGCGTACTCGGCGATCTCGGCCATCGGATGGCCCTGGTCGTCGGCGATGACCGACAGCACCCGCCACTGCTCCACCGAGCAGCCCTCGTCGGCCAGCACGGCGGCGAGCCGGTTCACCAGACGGCGCTCGGCATGGCTGAGGAGGTGGGCGAGATCGGGTGGCGGCTCGGTGGTCATGAGCGCCGGCGTCCTTCCGGTAGGTCTACTGTTCAACCGTCTACGGTTCAACCAAAGTAGGGCTTCTGTGGCGGGATCGGGGCCCGGATCAAGATCCCCGCCCCCGCGCGACCCGCACGGAGGTAGTCACATGCAGCTGGGGCCGCTGCGACGGCACGGCGGCGATGCGGTGGTCGTGGCCCTGGTGGTGCCGCTGCAGGGACCGGCGGGGATCTTCGGCCCGTCCTGCGAGCTGTCCGCGCGGCTCGCCGCGGAGGAGATCAACGCTGCGGGCGGTGTGCTGGACCGCGAGGTACGGCTGGTCGTGGTGGACGGCGGGGCCGCACCGGAGCGGGTGGCGGCCGAGGTCGAGGCGCTGGTGTCGCTCGGCGCGGTGGACGCGGTGGCCGGCTGGCACATCTCGGCAGTGCGCAAGGCACTGGCGCCGCGCGTCGCCCACCGGGTCCCCTACATCTACACCGCCCAGTACGAGGGCGGCGAGCGGACCCCCGGCGTGTTCCTCACCGGCGAGACCCCGGCCCGGCAACTCCTGCCCGCGATGCGGCTGCTGGCCGAGGCGACCGGGGTGCGGCGCTGGTGCACGGTGGGCAACGACTACGTCTGGCCGCGCGTGACGGCCCGCGCCGCCCGGCGCTACGCGCGGGCCTGCGGGGGCCGGGTCCGCGACGAGGTCTTCGTCCCCCTGGGCGCGCACGACTTCGGCCCGGCCCTGCGCCGGGTGGAGCGCTGCGAGGCGGACGCGGTGCTGATGCTGCTGATCGGGGACGACGCGGTGCGCTTCAACCGGGCCTTCGCCCACTGCGGCCTGCACCAGCGGTGCCTGCGGCTGAGCACGCACATGGACGAGAACATGCTGCTGGCCACCGGGGCGGACGCCACCAGCGGACTGTGGGCCACGTCCGGGTTCTTCGAGACCCTGGCGACCGAGGAGAGCCTGGACTTCAGCCGCCGCTACGCCCTGCGCTTCGGGGTGGAGGCGCCGCCGATGGGCAGCCTGGGGGAGTCCTGCTTCGAGGGCCTGCGGCTGCTCGCGGCGCTGGCCGAGCGGGCCCGGTCGCTGGATGTCGGCGCCATGCGCACGGTGAGCGAGACCGTCGCCTACGAGGGGCCGCGCGGCACGCTGCGGCTGCAGGGGAACCACCTGCACCAGCGGGTCTACCTGGCCCGGGCGGACGTCTTCGACTTTGACATCGTCGCCCAACTCTGACCCCCCGTCCCTGCCGCCGACCTGACCTGACCTGACCTGACCGATCCGGCCCTGTGGCCCAGGCGTTGACGTTACCTGGTTACAGAAATACTTTCCAGGGGAATGGTTTCATGGGATGGTTGTCCTGGACCCGACAGCGCCGTCGGCCCAGCCGGGCCCGGCTCGCGCCACGCGCAGCGCCGCGCAATTAATTGTCGGAATGAAGCGTTTATTGTTCCCGGAATTCTACGCGCGTCGAAATGCAAATTCCTATTGCCCTCCCATTTAAACGACGCGAAACGAACGAGAAACAACAGGGCGGGAATCTTCCCTCACCGCCCCGGAGCCTCCGGGGGTGTGACCCCGCGTGCAGAATGAGGGAAGACCCGTGACGGACACGCTCGACAACCAGGCGCCGACACCCCCTCCCGGATCCGCTGAATCGAGCGGAGGGCCGTCCGGCGACACCGCCAGGCAGTACAACGGCTGGACGAAGAACAGCACCCTGGAGGACTATTCGCTGCGCTACGCGCCGAAGTCCTTCCGCCGCTGGACCCCCTACGTGGTGGCGACCACGGCCCTGGGCGGCATCGCCTACCTCGCGGACTTCGCCATCGGCGGCTCCATCGCGATCACCAACGGCTTCGCCAGCGCCATGGTGGCGATCCTGGCCGCGGCCGTGACCATCTTCCTGACCGGCATTCCGATCTCGTACTACTCGGCGAAGTACTCCATCGACATGGACCTACTGACCCGCGGCGCAGGATTCGGCTATCTCGGCTCGACCCTGACCTCGGTCATCTACGCCAGCTTCACCTTCATCTTCTTCGCCCTCGAAGGCTCGATCATGGCGCAGGCCCTGCAACTGGGCCTGCACGTCCCGCTGGCCGTCGGCTATCTGATCGCCTCGCTGATCATCCTCCCGCTGGTGGTCTACGGGATGACCGCGCTGTCGAAGATGCAGGTGTGGACGCAGCCGGTCTGGCTGGTCCTGATGGTCGCCCCCTTCGTCTCCATCGCCGTCCAGGACCCGCACAAGTTCTCGCAGTTCACCCACTTCGCCGGCAACTCGCCCACCGGTTCCTCGATCAGCCTGATCGGTGTCGGCGCGGGCGCCGGCGTGGCGCTGTCGCTCATCGCCCAGATCGGCGAGCAGGTCGACTACCTGCGCTTCATGCCGGACAAGACGCCCGAGAACGCCAGGAAGTGGTGGGGTGCGGTCCTCAGCGCCGGACCCGGCTGGGTGGTGCTCGGCGCGCTCAAGCAGATCGGCGGGGCCTTCCTCGCCTTCTACATCGCCGGCAGCATCGGCCTGTCCAAGGCCGACCAGCCCATCCAGCAGTACCTCGCCGGGTTCCACACCTTCGCCGCGCCCGTCGCGCTCGGGCTGGCCACCTTCTTCGTCATCCTCTCCCAGATAAAGATCAACACGACGAACGCCTACTCCGGTTCGCTGTCCTGGTCCAACTTCTTCTCCCGGCTGACCCACCGTCACCCCGGCCGCGTCGTCTACATCTTCCTCAACGTCGGCATCGCGCTCGCGCTGATGGAGGGCGGTGTCTTCGGCGTCCTCAACACCATCCTGGGCTTCTACTCCAATGTCGCCATCGCGTGGATCGGTGCGGTCGTCGCCGACCTGGTGATCAACAAGCCGCTCAAGCTCAGCCCGTCCTACATCGAGTTCAAGCGGGCCCACCTGTACAACTTCAACCCGGTCGGCTTCGGCTCGATGCTCATCGCCTCCGCGGTCAGCATCATCGCCTACTTCAACGCCTTCGGCTCCTACGGCAAGGCGTTCTCGCCCTTCATCGCCCTGGTCATCGCCATGGCGCTGTCCCCGCTGCTGGCGTGGCTCACCAAGGGCAAGTACTACATCGCCCGCACCGACGACCTTCCCGAGCCCCTGTTCACCGACGACGGCCTGCTCTCCGCCGCCACCCTCACCTGCAAGGTCTGCGCCGAGGACTTCGAGCGCCCCGACATCGCCGGCTGCCCCTTCCACCAGGGCGCCATCTGCTCCCTGTGCTGCAGCCTGGAGAAGGACTGCCACGACTCCTGCAAGACCACGGGCGGCGGCGGGCCGGTCCCGCTCGCCATGCCCACCGTCCTGTCGGCCACGGAGAGCTGAACGCGCGTGCGGGGAGGGGCCGAGCCTGAAGCGGCTCGGCCCCTCCTTCGCGCGGGTCAGGCCGTCGGGGCGACCGTCCGGCCGAAGTGCCGGGCGAAGAACCGGACCGCGCTGTCGGCCTCGAACCTGGGCAGGTCCTTGTGCCGGCCCGCGTTGGCGTGCAAGGTCTTCTCCTTCGAGGCGAAGGCGTCGAACAGCGCGAGACCGGCCTCGCGCGGGATGTGCTCGTCGTCCCACTGCAGGTCGAACTCGATCGGGACGGTGATCTGCTTCGCCTGCTCGGCCAGGACGTCGGGCCAGTGCTGACCGAAGACCGCGGCGGTGATCCTGGGTTCCACCGCCACCAGCGGTACGCCGATCGCGGTCCCCATGTTGATGCCGAAGTAGCCGACCGGCCCGTCGGTCCCGATCTCGGGGAGTCGCTGCAGGGCGTCCAGGGTGGCCCGCCACTCGGGCACGGCGAGCTCCGCCAGGTACGCGTTGTAGCGGACGACGATCGGGCCTTCCGGTTCGCCCGCCGCCCTCGCCCGGTAGAGCTCGGCGATCTCTTCCTCGTCGTGCGCGGTGCGCGGCCGGTCGCCGTGGCCGGGCGCGTCGATGACGGCGACATGGAAGCCGCAGCCGGTCACCAGGCGCTGGGCCCGGCCCGCCATCGCCGGATGCTTCTTGTGGTTGCCGCCGCCGTGCCCCAGCAGGACCAGGGGTGCGCGACCGGCCGCGCCGGAGGCCGGCGACCAGAGCACGCCGGGAACCCCGCCGACGGTGAAGTCGCGCTCGACCATGCCGTTCGACGACGACTCGGAGGTGAACTGCATTGAGTGCATAGGGTGTTGCCTTTCGGGAGTGCCTTGTCGATACGGCGCTCCCGGCGACACCTACGTCAGTCGCCGACCGGTACGGAGAGGGGGAGCACCCACACAGCTACAGCGTTCATGGGTCTCACCTCCTCGGGCGATGTCACGGTCGACCGGAAAGCTACCAGCCCGAGCGCTGTCCCGGCCATGCCTTTTCGGCGTCAGGGTTGGTGCCATGGTCGGTGTCAGGGCTTGCGGGCGATCAGTAGGTAGGCGTCGTTGACGGCCGGGTCGTCGGCGTAGGGGAGTTCGGCGTCCCCGGCGAAGGCGGGCCACCAGGCGGTGGGCGTGGCGACGCCGGGGGCCAGCAGCTCCAGCCCGTCCGCGAAGGCCTCGACCTCGGCCCGGTTGCGCGGCTGGATCCGGACGCCCGCCCCGCGGTAGGTGTCCGCGCCGCGGTTGACCGCCTCCGGGCTGCTGTCCGCGGTGGCGTGCGACAGCACCAGGTAGCTGCCGGAGGCCAGTGGCTTCAGCAACTCCCGGACCAGGGCGTACGGTTCGTCGTCGTTGGGGACGAAGTGCAGGACCGAGATCAGCTGCAGCGCCACCGGGCGTTCCAGGTCGAGCGCCGGCCGCTCGCCGGTCAGGCAGGTATGGCTGAGGATCTGCTTCGGCTGTCGCAGGTCCGCCTCGATGTAGTCCACCCGGCCCTCGGCGGTGGTCCCGGTGAGCAGCGCCCGGGCGTGGGCGAGCACGATCGGGTCGTTGTCGGTGTAGACGATCCGGGCGTCCGGCCGGATGCCCTGGGCGATCTCGTGCACATTGGGCGTGGTCGGGATGCCGGTGCCGATGTCGAGGAACTGGTTGACCCCCTGCTTGGCCAGGAACTCCACCGCGATCCGCATGAAGGCCCGGTTCATCCGGGTCACCGTGCGCAGCCCGGGGTAGGCCGCCAGCGCCTGCTCGGCGACCTCGCGGTCCACCGGGAAGTTGGTCTTTCCGCCGAGCAGGTAGTCGTACATCCGTGCGGACTGTGGACGGTCCGTCCGCAGGTCCACCGGGCGGATCGGTTCGAGACGTACGGCTGTGCTCATCCAGCCCGACGTGCTATCGGTCATTGCCGACCACCCTTGTCCGTCCGTGACCGCCTTCGGCCGCTTCGCAGTCGCTCCGATCATATCTGGCAGTCGGTACCCTCATTTCCCTTATTGGTCCAGACCCTTGACGAAGTGATTGGTCTGTACCACATTGAGTGGCAGGTACCTGCCCAACGCATGCGCATGCGCTCACGTCCCCCTCATCCCCCACTTCGGGAGGACGCACCATGCACCCATCCATGCGCCGTTCGCGACGGCTCGGTATGACCGTCGCCACCGTCGCGGCGGCCCTCGTCGGGCTGTCCGCGTCGCTGCTGGGCACCTCGGCCGGGGCCGCCACGGTGACCCCGGCGGCCAACACCACCGGCGCGGCCGCCACCAGCGGCGGGCTGAAGATCGGGTACTTCGACCAGTGGTCGATCTACCAGAACGCCTTCTATCCCAAGAACCTGCAGACCGAGGGCATCGCGCCCAAGCTCGACTACCTGATCTACGACTTCGAGAACATCGACCCGACCTCGCACACCTGCTTCGAGGCCAACTCGGCCGCCTCGCAGGACGAGACCAACCCCAACGCCGGCGACGGCGCGGGCGACTCCTTCGCCGACTACGGCAAGTCCTACGACTCCAGCATCAGCGTCGACGGCACCTCGGACGCCTTCAACATGCCGATCGTGGGCAACTTCCACCAGCTCCAGGAACTCAAGGCGAAGAACCCCAACCTCAAGATCCTGCTGTCGATCGGCGGCTGGACCTACTCCAAGTACTTCTCCGACGCGGCGGCGACCGACGCCTCCCGCAAGGCCCTGGTGTCGTCCTGCATCGGCATGTTCATCAAGGGCAACCTGCCCTCCCAGAACGGCTACGGCGGGACCGGCACCGGCAAGGGCATCTTCGACGGCTTCGACCTCGACTGGGAGTACCCGGGCGGCGGCGGTCACACCGGCAACCACTCCAGCACCGCCGACAAGGCCAACTTCACCGCGCTGCTGGCGGAGTTCCGCAGCGAGCTCAACACCCAGGGCACGGCCGACGGCAAGACCTACGCCCTCAGCGCCGCGCTGCCGTCCGGTCAGGACAAGATCCAGAGCATCGAGACCAGCAAGATCGGCCAGTACCTGACCTTCGGCGACGCCATGACCTACGACATGCACGGCGGTTGGGAGCCCACCGGGCCGACCAACCACCAGGCGCCGCTGTACTCCGGGCCGAACGACCCGATGACCGCGATCGCCCCCGGCACCGCCAAGTACTCGGTGGACGAGGCGGTGAAGGCGTACACCGTCGGCGACTCCCAGTACGGCATCACCGGCGGCTTCCCACCGGGCAAGCTCACCCTGGGCATCCCCTTCTACTACCGCGGCTGGACCGGAGTCACCGCGGGCAGCAACCACGGCCTGTTCCAGCCCGCGACCGGTCCGGCGGCCGGCGCGACCGACTCCGGCAACGTCGCGGGCGTACGGATGTACAAGGAGCTGACCGGGGTCGTCGACAACGCGGCCGACACCTTCTGGGACCCGGCGGCCCAGGCCGCGTACTTCTACGACGGCACCAACTTCTGGAGCGGTGAGGACGCCCAGTCGATCCAGGCCACCGCCAACTACCTGCACTGCAACGGCCTGGCGGGAACGATGATGTTCTCGATGTACGACCTGGACCCGGCGGCGACGCTGTTCAACACCACGGTGGCCGACACCAACGGCTCAGCGACCAGCTGCCCGGCCCCGACGACAGCACCGCCGACGACGGCCCCGCCCACCACCGCCCCGCCGACCACCGCCCCGCCGACGACGGCCCCGCCCACCACCGCACCGCCCACCACGGCACCGCCGACCACTGCACCGCCCGGCGGCGGCGCGGTCGTCAACGGCGGCTTCGAGACGGGCTCGCTCTCTCCCTGGACCTGCTCCGCAGCCGGCGCCGCGACCATCGAGAGCAGCACCGTCCACAGCGGCAGCCACGCCCTCACGGCGACGCCGACGTCCGCAGACACCGCCCAGTGCCAGCAGACGCTGACGCTGAAGGCCAACACGGCCTACACCCTCACCGGGTGGATCCAGGGCAACTACGTCTACCTGGGCGTCAGCGGCGGAGCCACGGCCAGCACCTGGGCCAGCCCGGGCTCCACCTGGCAGAAGCTGACGGTCACCTTCACCACCGGCTCGTCCACCTCGGTGACCCTCTACATCCACGGGTGGTACGGCCAGAGCGCCTACTCGGCCGACGACATCAGCGTCGCCTGAGTTGAGCCGTCGGGTGTCGGCTGACAGATACCAGATGCTGTCAGCCGACACCTGACCGCCCGGTCCTGACCGCTTCCCCCACGAGCGATCAGGGCCGGGTCATGCCCAGCACGTCCAGCGCGGCGTCCAGCTGCTGCTCCGTCAGCTCGCCGCGCTCGACGTAGCCGCGCTCCAGCACCACCTGACGGATCGTCTTCCGCTCCGCCAGCGACTGCTTGGCGACCTTCGCCGCCTCCTCGTAGCCGATGTACCGGTTCAGCGGGGTGACGACGGACGGCGAGGACTCGGCCAGCTCCCGCATCCGTGCCACGTTCGCGGTGATGCCGTCCACCGTGCGGTCGGCCAGCAGCCGGGCGACATTGGCGAGCAGCCGGACCGACTCCAGCAGGTTCCTGGCGATCACCGGCAGCATCACATTGAGCTCGAAGTTGCCTGCGGCGCCGGCCGTCGCCACGGTCGCGTCATTGCCGATCACCTGCGCGGCGACCATCACCACGGCCTCGGGGATCACCGGGTTGACCTTGCCCGGCATGATCGACGACCCCGGCTGGAGGTCGGGGAGATTGATCTCGCCCAGCCCGGTACGCGGCCCGGACCCCATCCAGCGCAGATCGTTCGCGATCTTCGTGAACCCGACGGCGACGGTGCGGAGCTGACCGCTGAGCTCCACCAGGCCGTCCCGCGCGCCCTGCGCCTCGAAGTGGTTCCGCGCCTCGGTCAGCGGCAGCCCGGTCGCCCGGGCCACCTCGGCGATCACGGCGGCCGAGAACCCGGGCGGGGTGTTGATGCCGGTGCCGACGGCCGTCCCGCCCAGCGGCAGCTCGGCCACCCGGGGCAGCGTCGCCCGCAGCCGCTCGACGCCGTACCTGACCTGCGCGGCGTACCCGCCGAACTCCTGCCCCAGAGTCACCGGCGTCGCATCCATCAGGTGCGTCCGGCCCGACTTCACCGCACCGGCGAACTCCGCCGCCTTGCGCTCCAGCGCCTCGGCGAGGTGCTCCAGCGCGGGGACCAGGTCGTGGGTGACGGCGGCGGTGGCCGCGATATGGATCGAGCTGGGGAAGACGTCATTGGACGACTGGCTGGCGTTGACGTGGTCGTTCGGGTGGACCGGCGCCCCCAGCCGCTCGGCGGCCAGCGTGGCGATCACCTCGTTGGCGTTCATGTTGGACGAGGTCCCGGAACCGGTCTGGAACACGTCGATGGGGAACTCCCCGTCCCAGCGCCCCTCCGCCACCTCGTCGGCCGCCTCGGCGACGGCCTTGGCCACGTCCCCGTCCAGCACCCCGAGCTCGGCATTCACCCGAGCCGCCGCCGCCTTGATCCGCGCCAGCGCCCCGATGTGCGCCCGCTCCAGCCGCAGCCCCGACACGGGAAAGTTCTCCACCGCCCGCTGCGTCTGCGCCCCCCACTTGGCGTCCCTGGGGACGCGCACCTCACCCATCGAGTCGTGCTCGATCCGGTAGCCGCGCTGCTGTTCGTGTTGCTGCTGCTCACTCGCACCCATGTCCATGACCTCCGTCTACCCACAGCGACGGGAGGCGAGCGGGTGTTCCCCTGGATGGGGGTGGGGTGCGGCGGGGGAGCCGGGACGGCGTAGCCAGCTGTTTGCGGCAGCTGTGGGCGGCAACGGTGGCGCCATGTAAGCCACCTACAGCTGCCGCGACCTGCGGAGACGCCCCGCCTCCCCGAATCCCGAACCCGCACCCCACCCCGAAGGGCTACCGCACCGGAATGCTCGTGATCAGCGGCTGCGCCACTGCCCCGGGCCGGTGAAGAAGTCATTCATCTTCTTTGGTTCACAGCAACTATGATGAGCCCATGACTACACGGGTCCTGGGGAACGTCCGACTGTCCGTGCTCAGGGAAGAAACGACCAGTCCGGAGAAGCAGAAGGCTGCTGTAGAGCACTGGGTGTTCAGCCCTGGGGAGAGCCGGACGATCGTCGGTTGGGCTGAGGACGTGGACGTGTCCGGCGCAATGCACCCGTTCAAGCGCCCTGGGCTCGGACCCTGGTTCAACGAGCGTGCCGACGAGTGGGATGTGCTTGCCGTTTGGAAGCTGGACCGGCTGAGCCGGAAGGCCGGTCACTTCGCTGAGGTCTTCGAGTGGTGCCAGGAGCACGGGAAGACGATCGTCTCCGTGACTGAGGGCATCGACATGAGCACCCCGATGGGGAAGATGTTCGCTCAGATCATCGCTGCCTTCGCCGAAGGGGAGCTGGACACCATCCGGGCACGTGCTCTTGGAGGCGCACAGACGCGTCTGTCGAAGGGCGTATGGGTCGGGGGAGTGCTCCCATTCGGCTACCTCTTCGACAAGCAGCCGGACGGCGGGAAGAGGCTTGTCCAGGAGCCCACGTATGCCGCGCTGCTCCGTGACATCGCGGAGAAGGTCAAGGGGGATTGGAGTCCTTACAAGATCGCACTAGACCTGAATGAGCGGGGGGTGCTGACCTGGAAGGACTACCAGCGCACCCTTCAGGGCAATGAGTCCAGGGGAACCAAGTGGGTGACGGGAACGATCCTGGCAGTCCTGAGGAATCCGACGGTCGGAGGCGTCTACACCTACAAGGGCCAAGTGGTCGAGGACGACGAAGGCAACCCTGTCCCGATCACAGATGACCCGATCCTTCCCTGTGCGGAGTGGTCGGAGCTGGTAGCCGAACTCATGTCCGACCGTCCTACGACCCGTGCCACGCCTTCCCGTTCCATGCTGGGTGGCGTTGCCGTCTGTGACTCCTGTGGTGCCCGCATGTCCTCTTCGAAGAAGACGAAGCACCGCAAGGCAGGCACAGCCAAATACTCGTACTACGCCTGCAACTCCCTTCAGAGTGGGACGTGTTCGGCTCCTGCACGATGCCGGGCGGAAGACCTGGACGGCGCAGTAGAGGCGTTCATCGATGAGGTCTTGGGCAACAAGCCGGTTATGGAGAAGGTCCAGGACACAACGGCCGGACTCCGTACTGGCCTTGAAGCAGCCAAGACCCGATTGGCACGCCTGGAGGCTGACTACCTGGCTGGACGCTATGACGGGGAAGGACAGGAAGACTCGTACTGGCGCATGAACAAGCACCTGTCCGCCAAGGTGACCGGACTGACGAAGACCATTGCTGAGCAGCCGGGCGGAGCTGAGTGGGTAGCCACAGGGAAGACGTACCGACAGGAGTGGGTGGGGAAGGACGCGGAACAGAAGCGCGTCTTCCTTCAGCGCCACGACATCGAAGTGAAGGTGAGCCTTCTGACCGGTACCCAGAAGGGAGCAACGGTTTGGCTCAGCATGCCGAACATCCCGGGGATCGGAAAGGCAGAGGGCTTGGGAGGAATGCCGACCGCTGGAATCCTGAGCCAGACGTTCAAGGTAGACGTCCTCCCTCAGCGCGAACGAGGCAAGGGAACGCCCCTGGAGGCCGTCTGACGGCCTTTTGAGGCCTTCGAGCGGGTGGCGCGCCCGGTCGCCGATCCGCTGACCCGCGGTGCCTGGCTGGGCGGGCTGCGGCTGGTGAGCGTCGACGGCTGCGAGTGGGCTGTCCCCGACAACCAGGCCAACGCGGCCGAGTTCGGCTATCCCGGCGGCGGTGCGGGCGGCGCGTTCCCCCAGGCCCGCCTTGTGGGCCTGGTGGAGTGCGGGTCCCGGGCGTTCTGGGCTGCCCGGATCGGGGCGGTGCGCGGGGCCGGCAGCGGCGAGCAGTCCCTGGCCCGTGAGCTGTACCCGCTGCTGGAGCCGGACATGCTGCTGCTGGCAGACCGCAACTTCTACTCCTTCGGCGACTGGTGCGCGGCCACAGGCACCGGGGCCGAGCTGCTGTGGCGCATGGACTCGGACCTGCGCCTGCCCTCCTGCAGGCACTGCCGGACGGCTCCTACCTGTCGGTCGTGCTCGACGGCAAGGTCAGGGGGGCGCCCGCGCACGCCTGCTGCGGGCTGCGGCAGACGGTGAACCGCTTGACCCGGTCCTGGCCCGCAGAATCCGGGTGGTCGAATACGAGGTCCCCGACCGCGGCACACAGGCCGAACGGGAACTGATCTGCCTGGCCCGCATGCTCACCGACTTCACCCGGGCCCCCGCCGAGGACCTGGCCCGGGCCTACCACCGGCGCTGGGAACACGAACTGGCCAACGGCCAGCTCAAGACCGTACTGCGCGGGCCGGATCCTGCGCTCCAAGAGCCCCGACCTGGTCCGCCAGGAGATCTACGGCTACCTGCTCACCCACTGCGCACTGGCCGCGCTGATCTGCCGGGGCGCCACCGAGACCGACATCGACCCCGACCGGGTCAAGGCCACCCGCGCCGTCCGCATCGTGCGCCGCCGGATCGACGATCCCGCGGCCTTTTCCCCTGACCGCCTGGATGCCCTGATCCGCGAGACCATGCGCGACATCACCCGCCCGGGGAACCTCAACCCGCCACGCCGCCACCGCAGTTACCCCCGGGCTCTCAAACGCCTGCGCCGCAGCAGCTACCGCGTCAAACGCCCCCAGGACACCGGCACCCGCCACTCCGGGCCACCCACTATCCACAAGATGTGATGACGGCCGGGCCGGGCCTGCGGGTCTACCCCGAGCCTGTGGATATGTTCGTCGCCGACCAGGTCGAACTGGTTGAGCACCTGCACCCGTTGATCTCGATCGAGCTCGCCCGGGTCGACCCGGCCTGGCACGGGTGGATCCACCTGCTCAGCCCGCTGGAGCCGGCGGAGGGCTACCTCGGCGACCACACCGGGGCCTTCCACTCGCCGCTGCAGACAACCAACTGGATCGGTTTCGCGCTGGAGGGCGATCGCTACCGCCTGCTCGGCGACACGCGCTTCTTCGCCCGGGCGACCACCCACGACGAGCTGCCGGATCCGCGCGAGGGCTTCCGCGCCCAGCTGGAGGAGCACTGCCGCAGCGAGGAACACAGCTATCGCCTGCACCGGGACTCATTCCGCCGCGAGGGCAGGCTGCTCATGCCCGACGCCGACGGCGCCCCGCTCTACGGGTCCGACGAGGCGGTGGCGCTGCTGGAACAGCTCGGAGGCACCGACGAGGGCGGCAACTGGTCCGAGACCGGGTTCTTCCCGCTGGAGTACGCCGACGACGAGGCGCGGCCGATCAGCCCGGCCGGACACCGGTTCCGCTTCGTGGCGGCAGTACCGGGCTACCACTACCGCCGCAGGGGCGCCGACTGGATCCTGCTCTTCTTCGAGCCCGTCGAACGACTGGCCCTGCTGGCCTTCGACTGGAGCTGACCCCACCCTGCCGGTGCAGTTGCACGTCGGCCCGCTGGACGGCGAGACCATCCCCGTCGACGTCGAACCCCGGTGTTGCCCTGGTGGCCGACGGCTGCGTCTACCTCGGTGCGGTCCTGGTCAGCCGGGTGTCCTGAACAGCTCCGTGTTGTCCAGATTCCGCGACCACACAAGCACCCCTGGCCCGGCTGGTACCTCGCTCGCGATCCATCCCTCGATGTACTGCCCTGCTGCCGGGTTCGGCTGCGACACGAGGGCCTGGCCCTGCTTGCCGACGCCCAGGTCGCTGCAATCCTCCAGAGCGACCTGCGGCGCCTGGGTCTGGCCGTTGGCCCCGACCCACTGACCCCGGATGCTGGGAAGGTCTGGCGTGCCGGTCCCAGTGTTCCGGACCCGGAAGCTCTCACACACGAACTTCATGCCAGGGTGGGGTCGGTCGACAGTGCCGTAACTCGTAATCACTGACATTGCCGACCGGGAGCCAAGCAGAGTGACCTGGACCTGCGTCAGTGGGGCCCCGTACTTGGTCTGGTCGGCCAGGACGGTGACGCTCTGCCCGACACTCAGGACAGCGGACGAAGACGAAGTAGGGGCGCTGCTCGACGGTGCAGCCGCTATCGGCGTCGTGGTGGTCGGCGTGGAAGTCACGGTCGAGGACGTCGTCGGCGCCGTGACCGAGTTGCTTGAAGGAGAGGAGCTGCAAGCCGTCACCGCCAGCGGCATGAGCAGCATGGCGCCGAGCACGATTCTGCGCATGGATAATCGCCCTCCGAGGTTCCCCCCGAGCCGAACGACATGCCCTATCCACCGTAGATCCGCACCTCAAGGCGCGCAGGTCGTAGCCCCGCACCGCGCTTCTGCAGCCGCCACTAGCCGGCCGAACCGGGCGAACACCCGCTGGACTATGCAACCGACTGACCCTGCCCCCGCGAAGGCATTACTGCCCGCATCGCGACCCTCGGGAGCGCGCCTTGTATCCACGGTCCTGACGCTGGATGACCGTGCAGCTGCACGGCGGCCCCCGAGATGGCGAGACCCGGCCCGCACTGGGCTCAGGGGGCCCGAAAATCCCGGGCTGGTGTCGGCGGGGGCGCGAGATGCTGGTGGCCATGGAAGACCGGGAACAGCAGGACAGCGGTGAAGACGAAGTGCTGGACGGCGACGAAGCCGAGGACCAGGCCCAGATGTCCGGCCGGGTGGGACCGCACCCGCTCCATTGCGCGGGCGGGTCTGGTGATCTTTTGGGCCTAGATTGGGTGCATGGTTGAGCAGGCAGGGGTGGGTACCGAGTCGGGGCGGCGCGGGCGGGGGCGTCATGCCAGGCGGGGCGCGGGGGCGGCGTCGGGTGGGTTGATGAGGTCGTCGGCGTTGATGGCGGTGGGCACGGTGGCATCGCGGGCTACCGGGATGGTCCGGTTGATGCTGCAGGCGGCCGCGCTGGGCACGTTGGCGGTGGGTGGTTCCTACAACACCGCGAACACCCTGCCGACCAGCCTGTATGTCCTGCTGATCGGTGGGGCGTTGAACTCGGTGCTGGTGCCGCAGTTGATTCGTGCCCGGGTCGAGCATCCCGACGGCGGGGTGGCGCACGAGCAGCGGTTGTTCACGCTGGTGCTGAGCGTACTCGCGGTGGGCACGGTGCTGATGGTGGTGTTGGCGCCGCAGATCGTCGGGCTGTACATGCCCGACTCGGCCGGCAACCACCAGCTCTTCGAGCTGACGGTGGCCTTCGCCCGCTTCCTGCTGCCGCAGGTCTTCTTCTACGGCCTGTACTTCATGCTGGGACAGGCCCTCAACGCCCGGGGCAGGTTCGGCGCGATGATGTGGACTCCGGTACTGAACAACGTCGTCCTGATCGCCCTGTTCGGGCTGTACATGTGGCTGGTGCCCGCGCCGGCCGACGCCGCGGCGGTGACGCCGGCGCAGGTGCGGCTGCTGGGGATCGGCACCACGATCGGCATCGTCCTGCAGGCGCTGTGCCTGATCCCCTTCCTCGCGGGTTCGGGCTTCCGGTGGAGGCCGCGGTTCGACTGGCGCGGCACGGGGTTGCGCAAGAGCGTGGGCGCGGCTCGCTGGACTTTGCTGTTCGTCCTGGTCAACCAGGTCGCCCTGGCCGTGGTGACGCGCTACGCCAACGCTGTCGACGCGCTGCTGCCCACGGCCGGGGCGGGCAACAGCGCCTACTTCTTCGCGCAGAACATCTGGATCCTGCCGCAGGCCATCGTCACGGTCTCCCTGGTGACAGCGCTGCTGCCGCGGATGAGCCGGGCTGCGGCCGAGCACCGGCTGCACGACATGCGTGAGGACCTGTCCCGGGGCCTGCGCGTCACCGGCGCGGTTATCGTTCCTGCCTCGATCTTCTTCCTGGCCTTCGGCCCGCAGATCGCGACCCTGATGTTCTCCTACAGCAGCAGCGGCCCGGCCTCCGAACAGCCGCTGGGCCACATGCTCCAGGCGTTCGCCCTGGGCCTGATCCCGTTCTCCGCCCAGTACCTGCTCCTACGCGGCTTCTACGCCTTCGAGGACACCCGCACCCCGTTCCGGATGGCGGTATGGATCTCCGCCATCGACATCGCCCTGGCCACCGGCTGCCATCTCCTCCTCCCCGCGCGCTGGGCGGTCACCGGCATGGCCGCCGCCTACGCTCTCTCCTACACGATCGGCCTGCTGATCACAGGGGCACGCCTGCGCCGCCGACTCGAAGGGCGCCTGGACGGCAAGCGCCTCCTGCGCACGTACGCCAAGCTCGGCACTGCCGCCACGACCGCCGGCATCGTCGGCTGGGCCGCGGCCCACGCCTGCACCGGCCTGGTCGCGGCTCCGGCAGCTGAATCCCTGCTGGCTCTGGGGGCGGGCGGCGGCGCGATGCTCGCCCTGTTCCTGCTCCTGGGCCGCCTGCTTCGAATCAGCGAACTACACGGACTTCCCGGCCAGGCGTGACACGGAAGATCTGGGGGCAGAGGGATAACACGGTGGGAAGGTTGGCCCACGATTTGGCGGCGACGTGAGCCACGGGGTATGTCGGAGTGGTGTCAACGTCGGCGTGGCCGTTATGCGGTGTTCAGCATCGGCATCATGGTTGCGGCTTCGCTGCAGGTGGATGCCGGTGCGATTGCCTCGAGGACTGGTTCGGCCCAAGGGGCGGGGAAGGCGATGGCTTCGCTGTAGGAGGTGTTGGGTCGAGCGTGAGGAACAGGCAGCATGAGCAACCGCGTCCGGGTGTGGTGCCTTCGGCACGGCGAGTCGGAGAACGTCACCTTCGCGATCGCCGGGGCGGTTCCCAGCGCACCCTTGACCGAACTGGGACAGCGCCAGGCGGTGCTCGCGGCCCGAACCCTGGCGGACGAGCCGATCAGCGGGATCTATGCCAGCACGGCCCTGCGCGCACGACAGACCGCGCAGCCGCTCGCTGCCGCGGCCGGCATGTCGGTCCAGGCGATGCCTGAGCTGATGGAGGTCGGCATCGGCAGGCACGAAGGAAGCGGCGATCCGACCGTCCGACGGCAGACGGCGGACGTGCTGCGCGCCTGGGTCGTCGACAAGGACCTGGAGCAACGGGTCGCGGACGGCGAGACCGGGCACGACGTCGTCACCCGCGTGACCACGGCCTTCCATCACATCGCCGAGCAGCACCCGGGAGAGACCGTCACCGTTGTCGGCCACGTGGCCAGCCTCACGGCCGGACTCGGCCGCCTCTGCGAGCTCGGCGCCGCCGTCTGGGGAACACCCCTGCCCCATGCGCAACCGTTCCTCATCGAGTGGACCGGCAGTTCCTGGCACTGCCCCACATGGCCGGGAGCGGTCCTGACGCGGCACCACCCTGGCTGACCCAATCCACAAGTCTTGACGATTGCTCCACGTCAGCCAGGGACCGAAAGTGATCGCATGAGGTTGCAGTCGTTTGTGGTGGGGGTCAGGTCTGATCTGTTGGCCGACAAGCTTCACTGCTGCTCCCCGTCCTGTTTGGTCGTCTCGTTCGATGCTCCCGGGAGCGCCACGAGAGGTGCAAGGGGGACGCGTTGCGACAACGCGCAATCGCCCTGGCAGCGGTAGTTGGGGAGACGCCAAAGGCCCCGACCGAAGTAAGGGCCCTGGGCTATGTGCTGGCTGAACTACTGCGCCGAGCGGACGGGGATGCTGGTGAAGACGGCAGCCGGTTGCTGTGGCTCAAAGAAGTCGTTGCCCTTGTCGTCCACGACGACGAACGCGGGGAAGTCGACGACCTCGATGCGCCAGACCGCCTCCATGCCGAGCTCGGCGTACTCCAGGACCTCGACCTTCTTGATGCAGTCCAGGGCGAGCCTGGCGGCGGGGCCGCCGATGGAGCCGAGGTAGAAGCCGCCGTGCTTGGCGCAGGCGTCGGTGACCTGCTGGGAGCGGTTGCCCTTGGCGAGCATGACCATGGAGCCGCCCGCCGCCTGGAACTGGTCGACGTAGGAGTCCATCCGGCCGGCCGTGGTGGGGCCGAAGGAGCCGGAGGCGTAGCCCTCGGGGGTCTTGGCCGGGCCGGCGTAGTAGACCGGGTGGTCCTTGAGGTACTGCGGCATGCCCTCGCCCGCGTCCAGGCGCTCCTTGATCTTGGCGTGGGCGATGTCGCGCGCGACGACCAGCGTGCCCGTCAGCGACAGCCGGGTCTTGACCGGGTGCTTGCTGAGCTCGCTGCGGATCTCGCTCATCGGCTGGTTGAGGTCGATCCGGACGACGGCATCGTCCAGGTGCTCGTCGGTGGTCTCCGGGAGGTACTTGGCCGGGTCGGTCTCCAGCTGCTCCAGGAAGACGCCCTCCGCCGTGATCTTGCCCAGGGCCTGGCGGTCGGCCGAGCAGGAGACGGCCATGGCGACCGGCAGCGAGGCGCCGTGCCGGGGCAGCCGGATGACGCGGACGTCGTGGCAGAAGTACTTGCCGCCGAACTGGGCGCCGATGCCGATCTTCTGCGTCAGCTCCTGCACCCGAGCCTCCAGCTCCAGGTCGCGGAAGCCGTGGCCGGTGGGGGAGCCCTCGGTGGGGAGGCTGTCCAGGTAGTGGGCCGAGGCGTACTTCGCCGTCTTCAGCGCGAACTCGGCGCTGGTGCCGCCGACCACGATCGCCAGGTGGTACGGCGGGCAGGCCGCCGTCCCCAGGGAGCGGATCTTCTGCTCCAGGAAGGCCATCATCGACGACTCGTTGAGGATCGCCTTGGTCTCCTGGTAGAGGTACGACTTGTTGGCGCTGCCGCCGCCCTTCGCCATGAAGAGGAACTTGTAGGCGTCGCCGTCGGTCGCGTACAGCTCGACCTGCGCGGGGAGGTTGCTGCCGGTGTTCTTCTCGTCCCACATGGTCAGCGGGGCCATCTGCGAGTAGCGCAGGTTGAGCTTGGTGTAGGCGTCGTAGATGCCGCGGGAGAGCGCCGCCTCGTCGCCGCCCTCGGTGAGGACGTTCTGGCCGCGCTTGCCCATGACGATCGCGGTGCCGGTGTCCTGGCACATCGGCAGCACGCCGCCGGCCGCGATGTTGGCGTTCTTCAGCAGGTCCAGGGCGACGAAGCGGTCGTTGGGGCTGGCCTCGGGGTCGTCCAGGATGCGGCGCAGCTGGGCCAGGTGCGCCGGGCGCAGCATGTGCGAGATGTCGTGCATCGCCTCGGCCGCGAGCAGGCGCAGCGCCTCGGGCTCGACCTGCAGGAAGCGCCGTCCGTTCGCCTCGAAGGTGGAGACGCCCTCGCTGGTGAGCAGTCGGTACGGGGTGGGGTCCGTGCCGAGCGGCAGCAGGTCGGTGTAGGCGAAGTCCGGCATGGTGTGGTCCTCATTCTTCGGCGATCGGAGCTCGGCGGCGGGCTCCGAGCTCCGGCAGCCGTGGCGGAGCCCTCCCCAGGGTACTGATCGGGGCTGTCATGGAGGGTGGCCGGGTGACTATCCTCACCCTGTGGACAACTCACCCGTGCCGAAGCCCGTTCCGGATCCGTTGAAGAAGCCCTACGCCGACCCGGCGGAAGCCGATCTGCGTGCTTCCGACGCCGACCGTGAGCGCGTCGCCGAGGCCCTGCGTGAGGCGTACGCCGAGGGGCGGCTGACCGCGGAGGAGCACGGCGAGCGGGTGGACGCGGTGTACGCCGCGAAGACCCTGGGTGAGCTGGTGCCGCTGACCCGGGACCTGCCCTCGCACCATGCCACGCAGCAGTCGATGCCCACGGCCGCCGCCGCTCCGGGCGCCGTCGCGCAGCCGGGGCTGCGGCAGTCCGCGCTGCCGTCCCGTTCCGAGCCCGAGTCCATGGTGGCGATCTTCGGCGGGGCCGAGCGCAAGGGCCGCTTCCGGGCCGGGCGGATGCTCAAGGCCGTCGCCGTCTTCGGCGGGGTGGAGATCGACCTGACTGAGGCCGTGTTCGACGCCCCGGAGCTGGTGATCCACTGCACCGCGGTCTTCGGCGGGGTGGAGATCAAGGTCCCGGATCACGTCACCCTGCGCGGTGGCGGTGCCGGGATCTTCGGCGGATTCGACGTGAAGCAGCAGGAGAGCCCCGATCCGGACGGTCCGGTGGTCACCATCAAGGGCGCTGCGGTGTTCGGCGGGGTCGAGGCGAAGCGTCGCAAGCCGAGCAAGCTCGCAGCGAAAGCACGGGAGAAGGCGCGCAAGTTCCTGGACGCCGGCGAGGGCTGACGAACCCTTGGTCGGATTGTGTGCGCAATGCATGAATCGGTCGGTGGCGGGGTAGTTCTGGCCTCACACCGCAATGCCCAGCCTGGCCGAGCCGAGACGCGCAGAGCAGCTCGCACAGCAGGCAGGGCGACCGAGCATTCGCCACTGTCGTCAGGAGTGCGTCGTGCTTCATCCGATACAGGCCCGTATGGACGACTCCCGTGCGCACGTCGCACACGTCCCGGCACAACGCGGACCGGCGGATGACAGTCCATGGCATTCCAACGCGGCCTGCCGCCGTGACGAGGCGGGCCTGTTCTTCGCCCCGTCGAAGGAGCCGACGGCGGCCCGGTTGGCGCGCGAGGAGCAGGCGAAGCGGGTCTGCGCCCGCTGCCCGGTGCTGCTGGAGTGCCGGGAGCACGCGCTGCTGCAGCCCGAGCCGTACGGCGTCTGGGGCGGTCTGACCGCCGCCGAGCGCCGGGTGGTGCTCGCCCGGCGCCGCCGCCGGGAGCAGGAGCTCCGGGAGGCGGCGCGGGTCGGCAGCCAGATCGCGGCCGCGGGCTGAGCGTCCGTCAGTTCCGAGCTACCGGCTACCGGCTAGCGGGCACGATCGAAGTCGATCGCGCTGTAGGCACGCAGCTTGGACAGCTTGTGGGTGCTGTCGATCTGCCGGATGGTCCCGCTCTTGGACCGCATCACCAGTGAACTGGTGGTCGCCGTCTCCGACTTGTAGTGCACGCCGCGCAGCAGCTCGCCGTCGGTGATGCCGGTGGCGACAAAGAACACGTTCTCGCCGCTGACCAGGTCGTCGGTGTGCAGCACCCGGCCCAGGTCGTGCCCGGCGTCCAGCGCCTTGCGGCGTTCCGCCTCGTCCTTGGGCCACAGCCGGCCCTGGATGACACCGCCGAGGCACTTTATGGCGCAGGCCGCGATGATGCCCTCGGGCGTCCCGCCGATGCCCAGCAGCAGGTCGACGCCGGTGCCTTCGCGCACGGCCATGACGGCGCCGGCCACGTCGCCGTCCGAGATGAACTTGATCCGGGCGCCGGTGGCCCGGATCTCCGCCGCCAGCTGCTCGTGGCGCGGACGGTCCAGCAGCACCACGGTGACGTCCTCGGGCGCGGAGCCCTTGGCCCTGGCCACCGCGCGTACGTTGTGCTCGACCGGGGCGGTGATGTCGACGAGTCCGGCCGCGTCCGGGCCCGCGACCAGCTTGTCCATGTAGAAGACGGCGCTGGGGTCGAACATGGTGCCTCGGTCGGCGACGGCGAGCACCGCGACCGCATTGGACATGCCCTTGGCGGTGAGGGTGGTGCCGTCCACCGGGTCGACGGCGACGTCGCACTCCGCGCCGGTCCCGTCGCCGATCCGCTCGCCGTTGTAGAGCATGGGCGCGTCGTCCTTCTCGCCCTCGCCGATGACGACGACGCCGTTCATCGAGACGGTCTGGACGAGGGTGCGCATGGCGCGTACGGCCGCGCCGTCGGCGCCGTTCTTGTCGCCGCGGCCGACCCAGCGGCCTGCCGCCATCGCGGCGGCTTCGGTCACGCGGACGAGTTCCAGGGCGAGGTTGCGGTCGGGTGCCTCCGGGGAGACCTCCAGCGAGGAGGGAAGGTGATGGTTCTGGGACTGGCGTTCGGTCATCGGTTGCGTACCTCTCTGTACGACGACGGCCGGATGAGGGTGCCTTGAGCCTATCCGTGACCTGCGCAGGTGTCTGTGGCCTGGGGCACCTCCGGCCTGCGGGGCCCGGCTCGGAGCCCGCATCGGGGCCCGGATTGCGGCGGTTCGGCACCCCGGTGCGGCCGGCCCCGCGGGGCATGGGCCACCATGGAGGCGTGGCAACAGAGAGCGCGCCGGCGCAGACCGGGACAGCACCGACCAAGACCCAGAAGCGGCCGGGCATGGCCGGGAAGTCCGTGCGCGACATGATCCTGTCGCTGCTCGCGGTGATGGCGGCGGGCTTCGTGATCTACTACTTCATCCCGCACAGCGGCGGCAGCGGGGTGCACCCGGTCGAGTACCAGGCGGCCCTGACCTCGGCCCAGCGCGCGGCCCCGTACCAGGTGCTGGCACCGGCCGGCCTGCCGACCGGATGGAACGCCACGGCCGTCGAGTACGACGGCGCCGACCCACAGAACTCCCAGTGGACCCTCGGCTTCATCGACCCGGCCAAGCAGTACGTCGCGGTGCGCCAGAGCAACGGCCCGGCCGCCGCGTTCCTCGCGGACGCGACGACCAACGGCGTGAAGCAGACCGCCACCAGCACCGTCGACGGCAAGGTCTGGAGCCACTACCAGGGCGACCGCTACCGGGCCCTGGTGCTGGAGACCGGCAAGGTGACCACGGTGGTGACCGGCACCGAGTCCTTCGCCAACCTGGAGAAGTTCGCGGCGGCGCTCAAGTAGCCAGTAGACGCGAATGCCCCGGCCATCACCATGGCCGGGGCATTCGCATCTGCGCGTCAGGGTCAGACGGTGGTGACGGCCTCGTCGAAGGCCAGCCGCGGGTTGCGCGGGTACCAGGCGTCGGCGCCGGGCTTGCCGATGTTGATGACGGCCAGCACGGAGTGGTCGCCGTCCGGGAAGAACTCCTTGTTGATGCCCGCGGCGTCGAAGCCGGTCATCGGGCCCGCGGCCAGGCCGGCGGCGCGGATGCCGACGACGAAGTAGCCGACCTGCAGGGCGGCGTTGAAGGAGCTGGAGGCCTCACGGGCCGGGCGCTCCGCGAAGAAGAGGTCCTTGGCCTGCGGGAAGACCGGGAACTGGGTCGGCAGCTCCTCGTGGAACTCGTGGTCGGCGGCGACGATGGCGACCAGCGGGGCGGAGCCGGTCTTGGCCTTGTTGCCGTCGGACATGTGGCCGACCAGGCGCTCGCGGGCCTCGGCCGAGCGGACCAGGACGATGCGCAGCGGCTGCTGGTTGAACGCGGTCGGGCCGAACTTCACCAGGTCGTAGATCGCCTGGATCTGCTCGTCGCTGACCGGCTCGTCGGTGAAGGTGTTGGCGGTGCGGGCCTCACGGAACAGCAGATCCTGGGCGGCGGCGTCGAGTACCAGAGCGTCAGACATGATTCACCTTTTGAATGTGTACCTGTGTGTGGACGGACGGCAGGGTCGCCGCTGTCACGGGTCACAACATAGGTGAAGTTTCAACTATTTCCCAAGGCGATCCCTGGGCAGGTGATGTGGATCACTCCAGGGCCGGCCGCCGTCAGGCCTCCTCGGCCTCCGCCTCGCCCTCCGCCTCGCCCTCCGCCAGGGCGGCGTCCAGCCGGGCCCTGGCGCCGTCCAGCCAGCGCTCGCACACCTTCGCCAGCTGCTCCCCGCGCTCCCACAGGGCCAGCGACTCCTCCAGCGACGTCCCTCCGGTCTCCAGCGTCCGGACGACCTCCAGCAGGGCGTCCCGCGCCTGCTCGTAGCCCAGGGTGTCGTCCACCGCTGCCTCACCCGCCGACTTCTTTGCCATGACCCCAGCGTAGGGGCCTGCTCTGACAATTCGGCCCGACGTCCGCGGAGGCTCAGTCCTGATCCACCGTCACCGCGAACCCGCCCTCCGCGACCCGCGCCCGCAGCCGCTCGCCGGGGGTGACCTGCGCCGGGTCGCGCACCACCGCGCCGTCCTCCCGCTGCAGCACCGCGTACCCGCGCTGCAGGGTCGCCGCGGGGGAGAGGGCGACCACCCGGGCCAGGGTGTGCTCCAGCTCCGAGGCGGCCCGGGCCAGCCGGTGGTCCAGGGTCCGCCGGGAGCGCTCCAGCAGGGCGCCGAGCTCGACGGCCCGCTCGTCCACCATCCGGTACGGCGCGGCCAGCACCGGCCTGCTGCGCACCGAGGCGAGCCCGGTGCGCTCCCGCTCCAGCCGGGACTGGATGCCGTACCTGGCGCGGTCGCGCAGCCCGTGCACCCGGGCGAGCTCCTCCCGGACGTCGGGGACGACCCGTTTGGCGGCGTCGGTGGGGGTGGAGGCGCGCAGGTCGGCGACGTAGTCCAGCAGCGGCTGGTCCGGCTCGTGGCCGATGGCGCTGACCACCGGTGTGCGGGCCGCCGCGACGGCGCGGACCAGCTGCTCGTCGGAGAACGGCAGCAGGTCCTCCACGCTGCCGCCGCCCCGGGCGACGATGATCACGTCCACGTCCGGGTGGTCGTCCAGCTCCTTGACGGCCGCGATCACCTCGGGGACCGCGTGCACCCCCTGCACCGGGACGTTGCGGACCTCGAAGCGGACGGCTGGCCAGCGGCGGCGCGCGTTCTGCAGCACGTCGCGCTCGGCGGCGGACGCGCGCCCGGTCACCAGGCCGATGCACTGCGGCAGGAACGGCAGCGGCTTCTTGCGCTCAGCGGCGAACAGCCCCTCCGCGCCCAGGGTGCGCTTCAGCAGCTCCAGCCGCGCCAGCAGGTCGCCCAGGCCGACCAGCCGGATCTCGGCGGCGCGCAGCGACAGCGTGCCGCGCGGCCCGTACCACTCGGGCTTGGCGTGCACGACGATCCGCGACCCCTCGGTCACCAGCTCCGCGACCGGTTCGAAGACGGCGCGGTAGCAGGTCACCGAGAGCGAGACGTCCTCGGAGGGGTCACGGAGCGTCAGAAAGACCACGCCGGCGCCGGGTCGCCGGCTCAGCTGGGTGATCTGCCCCTCCACCCAGACCGCGCCGAGACGGCTGATCCAGCCGCCGATGAGCTGGGACACCTTCGCCACCGGGATGGGGGTGTCCGCCGAAGTGTCCAAGGCCATGCGTCGAGACTATCGGCAGGGTATGACAGCGCCGAGAGCCACGACCGGTCAGCCCGGGGAGCCGCCGTCCCCTGCCGGTAGGCTGGGACCATGCCTGCTACCGCATCCCGCCGTGTCCTGCTCGCCGCCCCGCGCGGTTACTGCGCCGGTGTCGACCGTGCCGTCATCGCCGTGGAGAAGGCTCTGGAGCAGTACGGGGCCCCCATCTACGTCCGCAACGAGATCGTCCACAACAAGTACGTCGTGCAGACGCTGGAGAAGAAGGGCGTCATCTTCGTCGGCGCCACCGAAGAGGTCCCCGAGGGCAACATCGTGGTCTTCTCG
This sequence comes from Streptomyces sp. 846.5, assembly GCF_004365705.1. NCBI lineage: Bacteria > Bacillati > Actinomycetota > Actinomycetes > Kitasatosporales > Streptomycetaceae > Streptomyces > Streptomyces sp. 846.5. The sequence continues at coordinate 3,174,960 of NZ_SOBN01000001.1, read as the reverse complement.
GCCCACGGCGTGGCTCCCGAGGTCCACGACGAGGCCCAGCGCGGCAAGCTGGCCACCATCGACGCCACCTGCCCGCTGGTCACCAAGGTGCACAAGGAGGCCCTCCGCTACGCCGAGGAGGACTACGACATCCTGCTGATCGGCCACGAGGGCCACGAGGAGGTCATCGGGACGATGGGCGAGGCGCCCGAGCGGACCCACCTGGTGGACGGCCCGGGCGATGTCGACAAGGTGCAGGTCCGGGACGAGTCCAAGGTGGTGTGGCTGTCGCAGACCACCCTCTCGGTGGACGAGGCGATGGCTACCGTCGGCGCGCTGAAGACCCGCTTCCCGCTGATGACCAGCCCCCCCAGCGACGACATCTGCTACGCCACGCAGAACCGGCAGGTCGTGATCAAGCAGATCGCGGCCGACTCGGACCTGGTCATCGTGGTCGGCTCGCGCAACTCCTCCAACTCGGTGCGGCTGGTCGAGGTCTCCCTGGAGGCCGGCGCCAGGGCCGCCCATCTGGTCGACTTCGCCGACGAGATCGAGGAGGCCTGGCTGGAGGGCGTCACCACGATCGGCGTCACCAGCGGGGCCTCCGTCCCGGAGATCCTGGTCGACGGCGTGCTGGAGTGGCTGGCCGCGCGGGGCTTCGGCGACGTCGAGGTGGTCCGCACCGCGGACGAGCACATCCAGTTCTCGCTGCCCAAGGAACTGCGCCGGGACCTGCGCGCCGAGGCCGCCGGGAAGTAGTGCACGGGAAGTAGTACACCTGTACGAAGTACGTCCTGCCGGTACATGAGGCGGTCCGGCGGGGTAGGTCCTACGTTGGCGTTATTCGGTTCAACGACGAACAGGGGATTCTCGACGTGAACGTCTTCGGCGTGGACATCGGCGGCTCGGGCATCAAGGGCGCGCCCGCCGACCTGGATCGGGGCGCACTCGCCCAGGAACGGCACAAGGTGCTCACCCCGCAGCCGTCCGAGCCGAAGGCGGTGGTCGGGGCGGTCCAGGAAGTGGTCCGCCACTTCGACTGGCGCGGCCCGGTCGGCCTGACCTTCCCCGGCGTGGTGGTGGACGGGCACACCCGTACCGCCGCCAACGTCGACAAGGGCTGGATCGACCTGGACGCCAGGGCGCTGTTCTCCGAGGCGCTGGGGCTGCCGGTGGCTCTGGTCAACGACGCCGACGCGGCGGGTCTGGCCGAGGTCGCCTACGGCGCGGGCAAGGACCGCAAGGGCGTGGTGCTGCTGCTCACCCTGGGCACCGGGATCGGCAGCGCGCTGTTCATCGATGGCGTGCTGGTGCCCAACACCGAGCTGGGCCATCTGGAGCTGCACGGCAAGGACGCGGAGAAGCACGCCTCCTCGGCGGCCAAGGAGGAGCACGACTGGACCTGGGCGCAGTGGGCCGAGCGGCTCGACGACTACTTCGGCATGGTGGAGCAGCTGTTCTCACCGCAGCTGATCATCATCGGCGGCGGGGTGAGCCGCAAGGCCGACAAGTTCCTGCCGCTGCTCAAGCCGCTGCGCGCGGAGATCGTGCCGGCGCAGCTGCAGAACGATGCGGGCATCGTGGGTGCGGCGATGGCTGCGGCGAAGCTGGGTTAGTGGTTCTGTCTGTTTTCGGCTGCGGACCGTGAGGGGCTGGTCGCGCAGTTCCCGGCGCCCCTGAGGGGCTGCAACTGACCCACTGCGGGTGCGTTGCACTATCCAGGGGCGCGGGGAACTGCGCGACCAGCCAGCTACGGTCCGCAGCAAAAGAACACCCCTCAGCCCCGACGCCGAGCCCGAGTCAGCGCGATGTGCCGAGCCAACACGATCACCGCGGACAGCGCCGTGCCGGTGAACAGCCACCCCGCCTGCAACGCCAGCCCCGTGGCCAGGCTGACGATCCGTCCGACAACGCCGCCGCCAGGCCCTCCCCCCAGCACCAGCAGGGTGATCGCGAAGGCGATCGGCCCGCTGATCGGGGCGACCGCCAGGTCCGCAGCGCGCAGCCGCACCGCGACCTGGAAGCAGGCGGCGACATAGGCCAGCCCCATGACGATGCCGGAGCCGCCGAACAGCCAGAAGTCCAGTGCCCCGCCCAGAAAGGTCGCGCCGAGGGTGACCACGGCGCCGCCCACCGCGGTGAGCCGGTGCGGGGTCCTCGGCCCCGCACCCGTACCCGCACCCGCCCGCTGGGCCGGCCGCGCGGCCGGTCGCCGGGCGCCGCCCCCGCGCTGCTCGGGGGTGCGCGGCCCGGGGCCGGCGTCGGGGTCGTGGGAGCGTGCCGGTCCGGGCACGGCTGCGGCCCGCCCGGGCACTGCGGCGGCCCCGGGGCGGTCGGTGGTGCGTGCGTCAGACGTGCGTCGGTACTCCACGGGTCCAACGTACGGTCGGATGAACGCCACTCCCTGTGACGGACACGCCGGTGCCGCGTCTCCGTCACCCACTGTGCCTAACGTCCCCCCGAACCTCCGTAGACTGGGGCACCGACCCCTTGTCCTTCTCGTCGCCTCCGGGCTGCCTCCTCCACCAGGATCTCGCCACATGTCGCTTTCGATCGGAATCGTGGGCCTGCCGAACGTCGGCAAGTCCACGCTCTTCAACGCCCTGACCAAGAACGACGTGCTGGCGGCCAACTACCCGTTCGCGACGATCGAGCCCAATGTCGGCGTCGTCGGCGTCCCGGACGCCCGTCTCGCCGTACTGGCGAAGATCTTCGGCTCGCAGCGCATCCTCCCGGCGACGGTGGACTTCGTGGACATCGCCGGCATCGTCCGCGGCGCCAGCGTCGGTGAGGGCCTGGGCAACAAGTTCCTGGCGAACATCCGTGAGTCCGACGCGATCTGCCAGGTCATCCGCGCCTTCGAGGACCCGGACGTGGTCCACGTCGACGGCAAGGTCTCGCCCAAGGACGACATCGAGACCATCAACACCGAGCTGATCCTGGCGGACCTCCAGTCCATCGAGAAGGTGCTGCCGCGCCTGCAGAAGGAGTCCCGCCTCAAGAAGGAGTCGGCGACCCTGCTCAAGGCCGCCGAGGCGGCCCAGGCGGTGCTGAACTCCGGCAAGACCCTCTTCGAGTCCGGCTTCGACCGCGACTCGGTCCGCGAGCTGCACCTGCTGACCGTCAAGCCCTTCCTCTACGTCTTCAACGTGGACGAGGACGAGCTGACGGACGAGGACTTCAAGGAGGCCCAGCGCGCCCTGGTGGCCCCCGCCGAGGCCATCTTCCTCAACGCCAAGATCGAGTCCGAGCTGATCGGCATGGACGAGGACGAGGCCCTGGAACTGCTCCAGTCCATGGGCCAGGAGGAGGCCGGCATGGCCACCCTCGGCCGCGTCGGCTTCGAGACCCTGGGCCTGCAGACCTACCTCACCGCCGGCCCCAAGGAGGTCCGCGCCTGGACCATCAAGAAGGGCGCCACCGCCCCGGAGGCCGCAGGCGTGATCCACACCGACTTCCAGAAGGGCTTCATCAAGGCCGAGATCGTCTCCTACGACGACCTGGTCGCCTGCGGCTCCATCCCCGAGGCCCGCGCCAAGGGCAAGTCCCGCATCGAGGGCAAGGACTACGTCATGCAGGACGGCGACGTGGTCGAGTTCCGCTTCAACGTCTGACGGCAACATCAGGGCCTTCGGCCACGTCCGGTAGGTAGTGTCAAACCAGCAGGTCGGAGTGTGTGCGGTCCGGATGCTCTGCATAGAGCTCCGGGCCGTTTCTCTGTGCGGAAGTCGGTTCAGGATCCGGTTGGGCCGACCCGGAGCGGTACGTTATTTAGTACCACTTGAGGTCAGGAGTCGACGCGTGTCCATAACTGCGAGCGAAGCCCGCAAGGCTCTCTTTCCGCTGATCAAGAAGGTCAACGACGATCACGAGGCAATCGAGATCGTCTCCAAGCATGGCAATGCCGTGCTCGTCTCGGCCGAGGATTACGCTGCGCTGCGCGAGGGCTCTTACTTGCTGCGCTCACCGGCGAACGCACGGCGACTGCTCAAGGCGTACGAGAACGCCCTGGGCAGCATCAATGTGTCTGAGCGCGAACTGATCTATCCGGATGCGGCGGATGCTGCTGCGGGTGGCGCATGAGGCTTGTCTTCGAGGACCAGGGCTGGGAGGACTACACGTCCTGGCTCAAGAACGACCGCAAGATGCTCGCCCGGATCAACAAGCTCATCGACGACGTCAAGCGTGATCCCTTCACGGGAATCGGCAAGCCCGAGCCGCTGAAGTACCACCTGCCCGGGGCGTGGTCGAGGCGGATCGACGACGAGCACCGCCTCGTCCATCTGGTCACGGACAAGGAGATCGTGATCCTCATGGCCCGATACCACTACTGAACGACTGGGGTGCGACTGGGACCTCTTCCGCGCCGGCCGCGGAGGCGGAGGGCGAGCTGTACGGACTCGCGGCCCAGGGCCCGAACGCGCCCTGCAGAATCCTGTCCCTGGGCGCGCTGGATCCACGCCTGGATGGCCGTCGGGGCTGGGGAGGAGGACCCTGGAAGGGGCGGTGGACCGGGCCGGGAGCCGCAGTGGCGGCGAGCGTTTCGGTCTGGCCCGGTCGCTCTCATGCCGTGAAGGAGGAAGTCATGCCGACGGTGGAGGTCCCGCACGGGGCCGATGAGCGGGTCGAGGACGAGGACGAGGGTCCGGTGGAGGGCCAGACGTCCGAGCAGACGCTGCACGCGCAGGACGAGTCCCGGGCCGAGGGCGAGCCGTACGAGGCAGAGGAATGACCAGCCGAGGAGGCCTGGTTTCAGATGCCAACACTCGAAGAACAGATTGACGTTGCGGTCCCGGCTCATACGGCCTGGCTGCAACTGCACCGCGTCGATGAGTTTCCGCGGTTCGTCGGCGGCGTACTGCACTCGCACGCGGACGACACGCACCATGCCCGCCTCGACATCAAGGCCGGCGGGAACGAGCAGAGCCTCGACATCGAGATGGACGATCGCGACCAGGACCGGCGCATGGTCCTGCAGTCGGTCGACGGACCGCACCTCAAGGGGGAGTTCACGCTCCTCCCGCTGGACCCGGAGCACACGAGGCTGCAGATCCGGCTTGAGTACGACCCCGAGCTCGTGAGGCAGCACTTCCACGGCTCCAAGGGATTCGCGCTCGTCAACGCGATCCAGCGGACGGTCGAGGAAGACCTCAAGCAGTTCAAAGGGCTTGTCGAGGGCGGAACAACGCAGGGCTAGTCAGGGGCCAGGTGGCCGCGGACCGCGCTTCGAAGCGGCCACGCGGCCCTTTGGCATGCCCCAACCGCCGTACGGGTGACTGAACTTGACAGCGGATTACGGCCCGGACAGAGTGATCACCGTAATGAATTTCATGTTCGTTAGCGGCGAAGGATGAGCCATGTCTCTCGATGTTTCCCCCCAGCTCCTGGCCAAGGCCGAGCGCGACGAGGTCGACGAGGCCGAGTTCGTCCAGACCGTGCGCACCTCGCTGCCCTACGCCTACCGCATGGTCGAGGAGCTGACCGCGCGGCTGGCCGCGACCACGGCGCCGTTCGCCGACAACACCACTCCGCCGCCCTCGGAGGCAGAGCGGGGCCAGCTGCTGCGCGCGCTGGCCAGCGATGCCATCCGTGGCTCGCTGGAACGCCACTTCGGCGTGCGGCTGGCCTTCATGAACTGCCACCGCGTCGCCGTCTTCCGCCCGGGCAGCGAGCAGGGTCAGCCCTACCGGAAGTTCACCTCGCTGCGCTCCCAGCTGTTGAACCAGTCGCCCGAGTTCCGCGACTGCTGAGGTCCCTTCGGCGAGCAGGTCAAGATTTGGTAATGGTTTTCATCTCTAGGCTGGATGAGGTGGTGGTGAAAACCGTTTCCATCTAACCTTGCTCCTAGCCCGCAGGCCTGTCCTGCCTGCCCTGCTCTAGGAGATCCGCGCCATGATTGCCATACCGTCCCGCACCGTCAGCCGCAGGGCTCACAGGCTGATGCTTGGTGCCGCAGGCGTCGTGGCACTTGCGGCTACCAGCGCCTGCTCCACCAACTCGCCTGCCGCGTCCACTGCCACGGCATCCGGCAGCAGCGGCAAGGTGATCCAGGTGGTGGCGGCGGAGAACTTCTGGGGCAGCATCGCCGGCCAACTCGGCGGCAGCCGCGTCCAGGTGCACAGCATCATCACGAACCCGGACACCGACCCGCACTCCTACGAGCCCACCGCGGCCGACGCGCGGACGGTGACCACCGCGCAGTTCACGATCGTCAACGGCATCGGCTACGACGCCTGGGCCGACAAGCTGCTGTCCACCAACCCTGGCAGCGGGCGCACCGAGCTGAAGGTCGGCGACCTGGTCGGGATCAAGCCCGGCGGCAATCCGCACCGCTGGTACTCACCGGACAACGTGCACCAGGTCATCGAGGCGATCACGGCCGGCTACAAGAAGATCGACCCGGCCGACGCCGCCTACTTCGACCAGCAGAAGACCACGTTCGAGACCCAGGCCCTGGCGCAGTACAACCAGTTGATCTCCGACATCAAGAGCAAGTACGCGGGCACCCCGATCGGTGCGTCCGAGTCGATCGTCACCCCGCTGGCCGAGGGCCTGGGACTGAAGATGCTCACCCCGGAGAGCTTCCTGGACGCGATGAGCGAGGGCACCGACCCCACCGCCGCCGACAAGGCCACCATCGACCAGCAGATCAGGACCAAGCAGATCAAGGTCTACGTCTACAACAGCCAGAACTCCACCCCGGACGTGGTCGCCCAGGTGAACCTGGCCAAGTCCGAGGGCATCCCGGTGGCCACCGTCACCGAGACGCTCGCCCCGGCCGGCGACACCTTCCAGCAGTGGCAGGTCGCCGAACTGCAGGGCATCGAAGCCGCGCTCGCCAAGGCCACCGGGAAGTAGGACCGATGAACCCGATCACAGGAACCGGCACCAGAGCCGCCGCCCAGGACACGGCCACGGCGACAGCGACACCGCAGCCGGTGCTGGAGCTGCGCGGCGCGGCCGCGCACGTCGGCGGACGGACCCTGTGGTCGGGCGTCGACCTCACGGTCCGTGCGGGGGAGTTCGTCGCGGTGCTGGGCCCCAACGGGGTCGGCAAGTCCACCATGGTGAAGGTCCTGCTGGGGCTGCTGCCCGCGGCGGCCGGCGAGGTCCGGGTGCTGGGCGGCCGGCCGGGTCAGACGGCCGGGGCCCGGATCGGCTACCTGCCGCAGCGGCGCAGCTTCGACCCGAGTCTGCGGATCCGCGGTCTGGACGTGGTCCGGCTCGGTCTGGACGGTGACCGCTGGGGAGTGCCGCTGCCGTTCGGCAGCGCCCGCCGCCGCGACCGGGAGCGCGTCGCGGAGGTCGTCGAGCTGGTCGGCGCGAGCGCGTACGCGCACCGTCCGATCGGGCAGTGCTCCGGGGGCGAGCAGCAGCGGCTGCTGATCGCCCAGGCGCTGGTGCGCCGTCCCGAAGTCCTGCTGCTGGACGAGCCGTTGGACAGCCTGGACCTGCCCAACCAGAGCGCGGTGGCGGCGCTGATCGGACGGATATGCCATGAGCAGGGCGTGGCGGTGGTCATGGTCGCCCACGACGTGAACCCGATCCTGCACCACCTGGACCGGGTGGTGTACCTGGCCGAGGGCGGTGCCGTGGCCGGCACCCCGGCCGAGGTCATCACCTCCGAGACCCTTACCCGGCTCTACCGCACTCCGGTCGAGGTACTGCGCACCGGCGACGGCCGCCTGGTCGTCGTCGGCCAGCCCGAAGCCCCCTCCACGCACGGGGGTCACCATGCTGCTCGCTGACGCGGCGACCCCGTTCTCGTGGAACCTGCTGACCGACTTCCAGCAGATGTGGTCCTACCCGTTCATGGTCAACGCCTTCCGCGCCGGCGCGATCGTGGCCGTGGTCGCCGCGGTGGCGGGCTGGTTCATGGTGCTGCGGCGGCAGACCTTCGCCGGACATTCCCTGTCGGTGGTCGCCTTCCCCGGCGCGGCATTCGCGACCCTGGTCGGGATCAGCCTGAGCCTCGGCTACTTCGGGTTCTGCGTGGCCGCCGCCCTGGCCATCGCCGCGCTGCGACGTGAAGGACAACCCGGCGGCGCGGGGGAGTCGGCGGCCACCGGTGTGGTCCAGGCGTTCCTGCTGGCCTGCGGCTACCTCTTCATGGCCCTCTACAAGGGCCTGCTGGAGAGCCCGCAGGCGCTGCTGTTCGGCAGCTTCCTGGGCATCACCACCGGCCAGGTGCTGACCCTGGGCATCGTGGCCGTGGCCGTCCTCGCGGTGCTGGCGGTGATCGGGCGTCCGCTGCTGTTCGCCTCCGTCGACCCGCAGGTCGCCGCCGGACGCGGCGTGCGGGTGCGGCTGCTCTCCACACTGTTCCTGGTCCTGCTCGGCGCGGCCACCGCCGAGGCCGCCCAAATCACCGGCGCGCTGCTGGTGTTCGCGCTGATGGTGCTCCCCGCCGCCACCGCCCAGCAGCTCACCGCCCGGCCGGGCCCGAGCCTGCTGCTGAGCGTGGTGATCGGCCTGGCGGTGACCTGGCTCGGGCTGCTCGCCGCCTTCTACTGGCCCTACCCGCTGGGATTCTTCGTCAGCACCTTTGCCTTCGCCGCCTTCCTCGCCGCCCACGCCGTGCGCGCCCTGGCGGGCGTCCGCGCCCGATCCGGCCGTCCGGTCCTGCTGGGAGGCGCCGTATGAACCAGCTCGCCGTCTCGGCCTGGTCCCAGCCCTTCTTCCACCATGCCGTCCTCGCCGGGACCTTCATCGCTCTGGCGGCCGGGCTGGTGGGCTACTTCCTGGTGCTGCGCGCCCAGGTCTTCACCGGCGACGCGCTCAGCCACGTCGCCTTCACCGGCGCCATGGCCGCCCTGGCCGGCGGCTACGACCTGCGCCTCGGCCTGTTCGTCGGCTGCATCGGCGCCGGACTGCTGCTGGCCGGGATCGGCCGGGCCGGACGCGCCGACGACGTGGTCATCGGCAGCGCCTTCGCCTGGACCCTGGGCCTGGGCTCCTTCTTCCTCACCCTCTACACCACCTCCCGCAGCGGTGCGATGGGCGGCGCGGGCACCACCGTCCTGTTCGGCTCGATCTTCGGACTGAACAGCAGTCAGACCCTGGTCGCGGTCCTGGTCGCCGCCGCGATCAGCGCGGTGGTGCTGCTGATCGCCCGGCCGCTGCTGTTCGCCACCCTGGACGAGGCCGTGGCCGCCGCCCGGGGCGTCCCGGTCCGGGTCCTGGGGTTCGGGTTCCTGGCCCTGGTCGGCGCCTGCGCCGGGGAGGCCACCCAGGCGGTCGGCTCACTGCTGCTGCTCGGCCTGCTCGCCGCCCCCGCAGGGACCGCGGTCCGGCTCACGGACCGGCCCTTCCTGGGGCTGGCCCTGTCCGCGGGGCTCGCCGTGGGCGAGATGTGGGCGGGACTCGCCGCCAGTGCGCTGATACCCAGCCTGCCGCCGAGCTTCGCCATCATGGCCGCCGCCACCGCCGCCTACAGCGCCGCCCTCCTGATCCGCCCGATGGCTCGCGTACGGCGAACTCTCGTTCGTAGTCGCTCAGTTGCTCCGGAGCCGCACGGGGCACACCAGTCACTGTGATTTCAGAGGATTCAGTCACCTTTCGGGCAAACGTTGGATACCGTGACGCCTGCCGGCAGGCCGACACGAAGTCTTCACAACACCTCGGCCGACCGCCATCGCATGCGCGGAATCAGTCGAAGGGGACTGCGAATGACGGCCGACGAGCCGAACACCGACTCTCAGGTGCCCAACCCACGCCCCTCGATGCGAATACCGCCGTATCTGGGGCCGGTGGTTGACGGTTCGTCGGACCCTGCCGCGATTCCCGGTGCGGTTCCCGGAGCGATGCCCGCCGGGACCGCGCCCGCGAAGCCGGGCGCCGGGGGCGGGGACTCGTCCGCGTCGGAGACCACGGCGGTGCTTCCGGTGGTGGCCGTACCCGAGGCGGCGCCCCAGGCGGCCCCGCCGGGCCCCGACGGACCGGGCGCGGCGGCGACCGGTGCCGAGCTGGTGCTCAGGCCGGTTCACCGCCCCGAACGTCGGGCCGTGGTGCCGTCCGCCCTGCCCCGGCTGCGTGACCCGCGCCGGGTGATGACACTGGTCCTCAGCACCGCCGCGGTCTTCTCGCTGGCCACGGCCGTCTTCGTCATCTACGAGGCGACCCGGGGCGACACCGGGACCAGGCCGGCGGCCGGGGCACTGCCGACACCCGCCCCGACGGACGCCATGACTCCCTCCGCCACGGCTTCGGAGTCGACTCCGTCGGCCGCGCCCTCGTCCGCAGCGGCCCAGCCGGTCGCCGTCACCAGCCGATCCGCGTCGACCGGCAACCCCACCGCGCTCAACCGCTCGGGGGGCGGGGCCTCCTACGCCCCGACCACCCCGGCGAGCACGCGCACCGCCACGCCGACTCCCACACCGACCGCTGCCACGGGCGGAACGGGACTGACCGCGGGGACCACCTACTCGATCGAGTCGGTGGACGCGCCCGGCCAGTACTGGTATGTCACGCACTATCTGGTCTACCTGGGGTCGGCCCACGCCCAGCGAGGTCCCGGCCCGGGGCCCGGGACCTGGAACCAGACGGCGTTCAGGCTGGTGTCCGGACTGGCCGATCCGAGCTGCTTCTCCTTCCAGGCGGCGGACGGTGACTACCTGCGGCACCAGAACTTCCGTCTCAAGCAGGCGCCCGACGACGGCTCCCCGCTGTTCCAGCACGACGCGACCTTCTGCCCGCGCGCGGGGTCCGCCACGGGCTCCTTCGCCTTCGAGTCGGTCAACTACCCGGGCTACTACCTGCACCACCGCGGCGACGAACTGTGGCTGGACCAGGACGACGGCTCTTCGTCCTTCCGCTCCGACGCCTCCTTCTGGGCGACCAGCCCGGTCCTCTGACGCCAGGGGTTCTCAGCTCTCCTCGGTGGCGTTCGCCGCGAGGCGGTCGAGGGTGTGCTCGAACCGGTCCAGGTCCTCGTCGGCGAGGCCGGCCCGGAGGCGGTGGTTGAAGTCGAACGCGACCTTGCGGAGGCGGAGGAACAGCTCCTCGCCGGCGGGGGTGAGTTCGACCGCGTGGACGCGCCGGTTCTCGGGATTGCGGGCGCGGGTGACCAGGCCGGACTTCTCCATGCCGTTGAGGTGGTGGGTGAGCGTCGCGCCCTGGATGCCCATGGCGGCGGCGAGTTCGCGCTGGTTGCCGGTCTGACGGCTCTTGACCGCGATCAGCACCTGCCAGATCGCCATGGAGCCCCCGGCGGCTGCCATCTCCTCGTCGAAGGCGCGGCTGATCGCCTTTGCGGCAGCCGCGAGTCGCAGTCCGACGGGAGGACGGAAGGGGATCGACGGATCGGTCATGGGGTCGATTTTAGCATTGACTTCTAAGCGTTCGATATCTAATGATGAGACATCGAAGGGATTGAGCGAAGAGGCGGGGTAGCGGGATGACCAGTACCAGTACCGACTCGACCTATCAGCCGCTCGCGGGCGCGGTCGCGCTGGTCGCCGGGGCGAGCAGAGGCATCGGCGCGGCCACCGCGCTGGCGTTCGCGCGGGCAGGGGCCGCCGTCGTGCTCGGGGCCCGGGACGGGGACGCGGTCGAGGCGGTGGCCAAGGAGATCCGCGCCGCGGGCGGCCAGGCGCTCGCCGTGCGGACCGACGTCGGCGACGCCGGGTCGAGCGCGAACCTGGTGCGGCAGGCGACGGACGCGTACGGGAGGCTCGACGCCGCCTTCAACAACGCCACCGACGGCCCGCGTCCGGCGCCGCTCGCCGAGATCGACCCGGACGACTTCGACCGCGGCATCAGGACCAACATCCGCGGCACGTTCCTGGGCATGAAGTACCAGATCCCGGCCATGCTCGCGTCGGGCGGCGGCGCGGTGGTCAACATGGCGTCGACGGCCGGTACGCACGGCGTCTCCGGGCTGGCCGCGTACAGCGCGGGCAAGGCCGGGATCATCGGGCTGACCAAGGTCGCCGCGCTCGACTACGCGGACCAGGGCGTCCGCGTCAACGCGGTCGCGCCCGGCCCGATCCTGACCCACCACCTGGAGGCGGCCGGCCCCGAGGCCCGCCGCGGCGCGGCGATGGCGGTGCCGATGGGCCGCGTCGGCCACGTCGACGAGGTGGCGGCGGCCGTGGTCTGGCTCTGCTCCGCGCAGGCCTCGTTCATCACCGGCGCCTTGATCCCGATCGACGGCGGTCAGCTGGCGGGCAACAAGATCCGGCGCCCGATGGGCAGTTGACCGCAATGGCGGTACCCACGCCTACGCCCGCCCGGAGGGTTCTCCGGGCGGGCGGGACGGACGGGAGTGATCAGCGACGGGCGTGATCAGGAGGGGTCGGTCGGCGTCTCGCCGATCTGCTTCTTGGCCTGGTCCTGGACCATGTCGACCTGGCTGGCGAACTTGTTGCCGGTCTTCTCGTCGACCATGTCACCGGCCTTGTCGACGGCCTGACTGGCCTGGGCCTCGTGGCCCTTGAGCGCACCCTTGATCTTGTCGAGCACGGACATGACGGTCCTCCTCACGGGTTACTGACCCCACCAGCATCAGCGCCCCGCGCGCAGTCCGCATCTTCAACGGCTCCGGCACCGCGGCGCCCGCAATAATGCCGTGCCCTCCGGCCGGTCCGTCGCTACCCTCGATCCGGAGGTGAGCCATGCCCACAGCGCGTTTCAAGGACCTGTGCCTGGACGCCAACGACGCTCCTGCGCTGGCCGACTGGTGGTGCACGGCGATGGGGTACCGGCGCCGTGACGACGGTCCGGACGACGGGGGCTCCATCCCGATCGAGGACCCGTCCGGCGCCGGGCCGCTGATCTGGGTCAATCCGGTGCCCGAGGCCAAGTCGCTGAAGAACCGGATGCATCTGGACGTCGTCGGCAGCACCGAGGAGCTGCTCGCCCTCGGCGCCACCCTGGTCCGCCCGATCGGCGGCGACATCGACTGGGACGTCCTGGCCGACCCCGAGGGCAACGAGTTCTGCTGCTTCGCCCCGAGGGACTGAGCCGGCGTCAGTCATGGCGGGTCAGTCATGGAGTCATAGAGTTCTGCCCCATGAGCGAGATGCGGATCGTCGTCGGCGGGGCGCTGCTGCACCGGGGCCGGGTGCTCGCCGCCCGGCGCAGCGCGCCGGCCGAGACCGTCGGGCGCTGGGAGTTCCCCGGCGGCAAGGCCGAGCCGGGGGAGACTCCGCCGCAGGCGCTGGTGCGTGAGCTGCGCGAGGAGCTCGGGATCGAGGCCAGGGCGCTGGAGCGGATTCCCGGCGCCTGGCCGGTCCGGGCCGGCCTGGAGCTGCACATCTGGACGGCCGAGCTGCTGTCCGGCACCGCCGCCCCGCTGCAGGACCACTCCGAGGTCCGCTGGCTCTCCGCCGCCGAGCTGCACCAGGTCGACTGGCTGGACCAGGACCGCTTCGCCCTGCCCGAGGTGGCCCGGAGGCTGACAGCGGATCTGTGACCTGGTTGGCGCCATGTGACCCGAACGGCGGGGTACGTAAAGGTTTGAAAGGGTATGCCCGTATTTGGCCACCGCCGACGAGTGGCCCACGAGCCTACCCGGACGGGGACTACGTGAGGGAGCCACGCCGCAGGCCCAGCAGCGCAGCCGCCCATGCCCGGCTGCGCCGCGGCGCAGCCGCCGCACGGGCGGAGGCCCCGCACACGCCCCCTCGGTCGACCCGTACGGACCAGCCGGCCACCCCCACCCAGCAGCGCGCCCGTCCGGCCGCCCCGTACCCCGTCGCCGACGATCCCGCGGTCCCGAACGGCCCGCGCAGCGGCGGCGTGCTGGACGCGGTCCGGGTGGCCATCGTGATGATGGACACCTCCGGCCGGTTCGTGCTGTGGAGCCCCGCCGCCGAGGAGCTGCTCGGCTGGCCCAGCGAGACCCTGGTCGGCCGCGGCCTGGAGGCCCTGCTCGGTGACGACCCCGAACTGCTGCGGCGCGGCCGGGAGGTGATCGCGGCGGTGCTGCGCGGCGGCGGCTGGCGCGGCCCGGCCGTGCTCCGCAACCGGGACGACGAGGAGGTGGCCCTGGACGCCCGGCTGTCGCTGCTGGTGGACGGGGACGGGGTCCCCTTCGTCCTGGCTCGGCTCGCCGACGCGGCCAAGCTCGGCGCGGTCGAGCGCGACCTCGCCCTGCAGGACGCCCTGTTCGAGCAGTCGCCGCTGGGCATCGCCGTGTTCGACCGGCAGCTGCGCTATGTCCGCGTCAACGAGACCCTGGCCAGGATGAACGGTGTGCCGATCGCCGACCACCTGGGCCGGACGGCCGGCGAGACCCTGCCGGAGCGGGCCGCCGACGAGGTCAGCGCGATCCAGCGGCAGGTGCTGGCCACCGGCGAGCCGGTGGTCGACCTGACCGTGGCCGGGCCCGACCCGCGCAAGCCCGGGTTCCGCTCCATCTCCTACTCCCGGCTGCACGACCGCACCGGACGGGTGCTGGGCGTCACCGGAATGATCATGGATGTCACCGACCGCTACCGCGCGGTCGCCAAGCTGGAGCACGCCCGGCGCCGCCTCGCCCTGCTCAATGAGCTGGGCACCAGGATCGGCGACCTGCTGGATCCGGTCCGGATCGCCCAGGAGCTGGCCTCCGCCCTGGTCCCGGCGCTGGCCGACTACTCCGGAGTGGTGCTGCTCCAGGCCGTCGCCGACGGTGACGACCTGCCGCACCACCCGCACACCCGGCTCACCCCGCTGGTGATGAGCGGCACCGCGGCCGCCGAGCCCAGCCCGCTGGCCGACACCATGATGACGCCCGGGGCCGCCATCACCATGACCGAGGGCTCGCTGTTCGCCCGGGTGCTGCGCAGCGGCATCGCCGAGCAGCTGGAGGCCCCGGCGCTGCTGGAGGATGCCACCACCCCCGACGACCCCCGGCTGCGGGCCAGCTACGAGCTGGGCGTGCACTCGATACTGACGGTGCCGCTGCGGGCCCGCGGCATCGTGCTGGGCCTGCTGGTGCTCAGCCGGGCGGGCCGGCGCGAGGGCTTCGACCGCGACGAGCTGGCCTTCGCCGGGGAGTTGGCCGACCGCGCGGGTTCCTCCATCGACAACGCCCGGCTCTACGCCCGCGAGCGCGCGGCCGCGCTGATGCTGCAGCGCAGCCTGCTGCCGCAGTCCGTGCCGCAGCTGCCCGGAGTGGAGATCGCCCATCGCTACGTCCCCGGCAGCATCGGCACCGAGGTCGGCGGCGACTGGTTCGACGTGATCCTGCTGCCGCAGGGGAGGGTGGCGCTGGTCGTCGGCGACGTGATGGGCCACGGCCTGCGCGCCGCGGCGACGATGGGGCGGCTGCGCACCGCCGTCCGCACCCTGGCCGGCCTGGACCTGCCGCCCGCGACGCTGCTCCAGCACGTCCACGACCTCGCCGACGACCTGGCCCAGGGGCCGGAGGAGGCCCTCATCGCGACCTGCGTCTACGCCGTGTACGACCCCGCGAGCCGGCGGCTGGTGCTGGCCAAGGCCGGGCACACCCCGCCGCTGCTGATCCCGGCCGGCGAGCCGGCGCAGGTCCTGGACCTGCCGTCGGGCACCCCGCTGGGCGTCGGCGGGGTGCCCTTCGCCTCGGTGGAGCTGACCGTCGCCGAGGGGACGCTGCTGGTGCTCTACACCGACGGGCTGGTCGAGTCGCGCACCGAGGACATCGACGTGGGGACCTCGCGGTTGAGCGCGGTCCTGGAGGGCAGCGACGCCTCGGTCGAAGAGCTGTGCGACCGGGTCATCGGCACCCTGCAGCGCGAGCAGGAGCCGGACGACGTGGCGCTGCTGCTGGCCCGGCTCGGCAGCAGCGGCCCGCTGGTCGGCGGCTCCGACCCGTCGGTGCTGACCCTCGCCTGGACCCTCGCCGCCGAGCCCACCGCGGCCTCCCGGGCCCGCCGGCTGGTCCGGGCCACCCTGATCGACTGGGGCCTGCTGCCGCTGCTGGACACCGCGCAGCTGCTGGTCAGCGAGCTGGTCACCAATTCCGTCCGCTACACGGAGGCGCCGATCGGGCTGCGGCTCAGCCGCGGCCGGACGCTGCTGGTGGAGGTCTCCGACCCGTCGCCCGACCCGCCGCTGGAGCGGGACTCGGCCGGCACCGACGAGGGCGGGCGCGGGCTGCAGCTGGTGCACCGGCTCGCGGACCGCTGGGGCACCCGGTCGGAGGGGAGCGGCAAGGTCGTCTGGTTCGAGCAGGCACTGCCCCCCGACCCTCCCGTTCATGCTGGCTGAGGCGTAGGGTTCCGTTCCTCTGCGGGTCTCGTCCGTCGGTGATGGGTCCTGTAGTCGGAGCTGGGCCGACTGGGACAGATTTGGCAATTCCTTACCTCGATTTGATGTTGTGTACTCCTGGGACGTGTGCCGCTGCCCCGGGATGATGAATACTCGGACCAGCGACATCCAGGTGCCGAAGGCTGGAGGAGTCGGGCAGTTGAGCGATTTGCCGACACGCAATGCACCTCTGGGCAGCGGAACGGGCCCAGGGTCCGCCGAACACGACCGGAGGGGCGGCATCCCGCGCCCGGCCGCCGGTGACGGTCCGTCCGACCACCCCCAGGACCTGCAGCACCCGTACCACCCGGACCCCGACGGCATCGGCTCTGGAGCCATGGACCCCGCACCCTTCACGCCCCCCGCCGCCCCCGCCGGTTCCTCCGCCGGCTTCGACGCCGAGGCGATCGAGAACTGGGGCCACGGCGAGCCGGGCTCGATCTACGACTACATACGGGTCGCCGCCTTCGCGATCGGCCCCGACGGCCTGATCAGCCAGTGGAGCGACCGCGCCGCCGAGTTCTTCGGCATCCCGGCCGAGGAGGCCGTCGGCCGCGACCCGATCACCAGCTTCGCCCCGCGCGAGCTGTGGCGGCGCGGCCGGGAGCGGATGACCGAGATCCTGGCCGGCCAGGAGTGGGTCGGCACCGCCCCGTACCGGGACAGTGAGGGCAACGAGAGCATCGCCGAGCTGTACCTGATGCCCGCGCAGGGCGAGGACGGCCGCAACGGCGCCGTGTGCATGGCCGTCGACCTGCGCAGACTCCGCCGGATCGAGACCGACCTGGCCGCCTCCGAGGCGGTCTTCGGGCAGGCGCCCACCGGCTTCGTGCTGTTCGACCGCGACTTCACCGTCCAGCGGGTCAACGACAGCTTCGCCGAAGGGCTCGGGACGGCCCCCGCCGACCTGCACGGACTCTCCGTCAAGGACCTGCTGCCGCGGCCCGAGGCGGAGCGGCTGGAGCAGGCGCTGCGTACGGTGATGGAGTCCGGCGAGCCCGTCGTCGACCTGCGCTTCAACGGCGCCGTGCCGACCCGTCCCGGCCGCCGCCGCTGGTCCATCTCGCTCTACCGGCTGCTCAGCGCCGGCAACCGGCCGATGGGCGTGGCCGGACAGGTCGTCGATGTCACGGGCCGTCAGCGGGCCGAGCGCGAGGCCGCCAGTGTCCGCCGCAGCCTGGCCCTGCTGAACGAGGCCGGGGCGCACATCGGCTCCACGCTGGACCTGGAGACCACCGCCCGCGAGCTGTTGGACGTCACCGTCCCCGGCTTCTGCGACGTCGCCGCCGTCGACCTCTACCAGGGCGTCCTGGCCGCCGACACCGACCTGGGCCTCGGCCACCTGGGCCGGCCCGACGGCGCCGGCGAGCTGCGCCGGGTCGCCTCCGCCAGCACCGTCTCGCACTTCTCGGTGCTGCACCCCGAGCCGGAGCACCGTGGGCCGCGGGCCGAGATCGGCGGCACCTTCTGCTACCCGCCCGGCTCCGCCTACGCCAAGGCACTGCGCACCGGACGCAGCGTCACCCTCACCGGTCCCGGCAACCCCGACCCCGACCCGATGATCGCCAGCACCGTGATCGTCCCCATGGTCGCCCGCGACATCGTGCTCGGCCTGGTCCAGCTGTCCCGGGCCAAGGGCAGCGAGCCCTTCGACCCCCGCGACGTCGCCATCGCCAACGAGCTGGTCGCCCGCGCCGCCGTCTGCATCGACAACGCCAGGCTCTACCGCCGCGAGCACGAGCGCGCCCTGATCCTGCAGCGCAGCCTGCTGCCCCCGGGCAGCCCGGCCGCCTCGGGCCTGGAGATCGCCTGCCGCTACCGCCCCGGCAGCAGCGGCACCGAGGTCGGCGGCGACTGGTTCGACGTCATCCAGCTGCCCGGCAACCGCACCGCCCTGGTCATCGGCGACGTCATGGGCCGCGGCCTGCGCGCCGCCGTCGCCATGGGCCAACTCCGCACCGCGGTACGCACGCTGGCCATGCTGGACCTGGACCCGGCCGAGGTGCTCACCGCCCTGGACGAGATCGCCCGCGGCCTCGGCGACGGCAACGAGCCGGAGCCCGACGACTCCGACCGGGTCGAGCTCTACCTCGCCACCTGCGTCTACGCCGTCTACGACGCGGTCACCCGCCGATGTACGTTCGCCAACGCCGGGCACCTCCCGCCGGTGCTGCGGGTCCCCGGCGAGGAGGCGCTGATGCTGGACGTGCCGCCGGGACTGCCGCTGGGCGTCGGCGGCGAACCGTTCGAGGAGGTCACCGTCGAGCTCCCGGACGGCGCGCTGCTCGGGCTCTACACCGACGGCCTGGTCGAATCCCGCAAGCACCAGCTGGAAGAGGGCCTGTCCGCGCTGCGGGACACCCTCTCCGGGCCGCCCCGCGAGCTGGAGAACCTCTGCGACCACCTGCTCACCGCACTGGACCCGCACCACGGCGAGGACGACATCGCCCTGCTGATGGCCCGGGTGCACGCCATGCCGGACGACGCGGTCGGCGACTGGACCCTGCCCTCCGAGCCCACCTCGGTCGCCCGGGCCCGCGAGCTCGCCTGCGCCTGGCTGCTCGCCCGCGGCCTGGACGACCTGATCGACACCGTGGAACTCCTGGTCAGCGAACTCGCCACGAACGCGTTGCGGCACGGCCGCGGGGACATCCGGCTCCGGCTGCTCCGCGACCGCACCCTGGTCTGCGAGGTCTGGGACAACGGCTACGCCCAGCCCCGCCAGCGCCGCGCCCGCGACACCGACGAGGGCGGCCGCGGCCTCCAGCTGGTCAGCCTCCTCGCCGACCGCTGGGGCTCACGCCGCACCCCCATGGGCAAAACCGTCTGGTTCGAACTCAACCTCCCCAACGCGCCCCGATAGGGGCGCGGGGAACTGCGCGAACACCAACCACGCTCAACGCGTACTCGCTGCAGTTCCCCAACCCCTTACCGACGTCGCGAGATCTTTGACCCCAACCAGACCAACGGATCGTACTTCCGGTCCACGGCTCGCTCCTTCAACGGAATGAGCGCATTGTCCGTAATCTTGATGTGCTCAGGGCACACCTCCGTACAGCACTTGGTGATGTTGCACATCCCCAGCCCGTGCTCCTCCTGCGCCGACCGCTTCCGGTCCAGCCCACCCTCCGCGGCAGCGTCCAGCGGATGCATGTCCAGCTCTGCCACGCGCATGAGAAACCGCGGACCGGAGAAGGCCGTCTTGTTCTCCTCGTGGTCGCGGACCACATGGCAGGTGTTCTGGCAGAGGAAGCACTCGATGCACTTGCGGAACTCCTGCGACCGGTTCACATCCTCCTGCTGCATCCGGTACTCACCCGGCTTCAGCTCCGCCGGCGGGACAAAGGACGGCACCTCCCGCGCCTTGGTGTAGTTGAAGGACACGTCCGTCACCAGGTCCCGCAGCACCGGGAAGGTCCGCATCGGGGTGATGGTGACCGGCTCGTCCGCCGGCAGCGTGGACATCCGGGTCATGCACAGCAGCCGGGGCCGCCCGTTGACCTCGGCGCTGCAGGACCCGCACTTGCCCGCCTTGCAGTTCCAGCGGACCGCGAGGTCGGGGGCCTGGGTGGCCTGGAGCCGGTGCACGATGTCCAGCACCACCTCGCCCTCGTTGACCTCCACCTGGTACGGCTCCAGGCCGCCGCCCGAGGAATCGCCGCGCCACACACGGAAGTTGGCCTGGTAGCTCACTGCTCGGCTCCGTCCGTCACGTCGGCGTCCGCGTCCTGTCCAGCACTGCGCTGCTCCGGGATCTGAACCGAGGGCAGCTCGCCCTCGGTCAGGTACTTCTTCAGCTCCGAGGTCTCGAACAGCGCCAGCAGGTCCGGCCTGATCGGCGGATTGTCCTTGTGCACCAGGGCGATCTGCCCGTCCGAGCCGCCCTTCTCCGCCAGCGAGCAGATCAGGTTGACCTTGCGCCAGGCGCTGTCCATCTCCGGGTGGTCCTCGCGGGTGTGCCCGCCCCTGCTCTCGGTGCGCTCCAGGGCCGCCCGGGCGACGCACTCGGAGACCAGCAGCATGTTGCGCAGGTCCAGGGCGAGGTGCCAGCCGGGGTTGAACTGCCGGTGGCCCTCGACGACCGCCCGCTCGGCCCGCTCCCGCAGCCCGACCAGCCGCTGCAGGGCCTCCGCCACCTCCGCCTCCCGGCGGATGATGCCGACCAGGTCGTTCATGGTCTGCTGGAGCTCCTGGTGCACGGTGTACGGGTTCTCCGACGGGCCGTCGGTCACCGCTCCCTCGAAGGGGTTGAGCGCCTCGGCGGCCGCCGCGGTGATCTGCTCCTCGTCCAGCTCGGGCCGTTCCGCCAGCGCCGCCGCGTACAGCGAGGCGTGCAGACCGGCCCGGCGGCCGAAGACCAGCAGGTCGGACAGCGAGTTGCCGCCCAGCCGGTTGGAGCCGTGCATCCCGCCGGCCACCTCGCCGGCCGCGTAGAGCCCGGGCACCGACGCGGCCGCCGTGTCCGGGTCGACCTCGACCCCGCCCATGACGTAGTGGCAGGTCGGCCCGACCTCCATCGGCTCGGCGGTGATGTCGACGTCCGCCAGTTCCTTGAACTGGTGGTGCATCGACGGCAGCCGGCGCCGGATCTCCTCGGCCGGGAGCCGGGTGGAGACGTCCAGGTAGACCCCGCCGTGCGGGGTGCCGCGACCGGCCTTGACCTCGGAGTTGATGGCGCGGGCCACCTCGTCCCTGGGCAGCAGCTCCGGGGGGCGGCGGTTGTTGGTCTGGTCGGCGTACCAGCGGTCGCCCTCGGCCTCGGTCTCCGCGTACTTCTCCCGGAAGACGTCGGGGATGTAGTCGAACATGAAGCGCTTGCCCTCGCTGTTGCGCAGCACCCCGCCGTCGCCCCGGACCGACTCGGTGACCAGGATGCCCTTCACCGACGGCGGCCAGACCATCCCGGTGGGATGGAACTGGACGAACTCCATGTTCACCAGGGTCGCCCCGGCCAGCAGCGCCAGGGCGTGGCCGTCCCCGGTGTACTCCCAGGAGTTGGAGGTCACCTTGAAGGACTTGCCGATGCCGCCGGTGGCCAGCACCACCGCCGGCGCCTCGACGGTGAAGAAGCGGCCGGACTCGCGCTGGTAGCCGAAGATCCCACTGACCCGGTCCTCGCCGCGGGCACTGCGGCCCTTGAGCACCCTGGTGACGGTGTACTCCTGGAAGACCCGGATCCGGGCCTCGTAGTCGCCGTACTCCTTGAAATCCTCCTGCTGCAGCGAGACCACCTTCTGCTGCAGGGTGCGGATCAGTTCGAGCCCGGTCCGGTCGCCGACGTGCGCCAGCCGGGGTACTCGTGGCCGCCGAAGTTGCGCTGGGAGATCCGGCCGTCCTTGGTGCGGTCGAACAGCGCGCCCCAGGTCTCCAGCTCCCAGACCCGGTCCGGGGCCTCCTGGGCGTGCAGCTCGGCCATCCGCCAGTGGTTCAGGAACTTTCCGCCGCGCATGGTGTCGCGGAAGTGCGTCTGCCAGTTGTCGTCGGAGTTGACGTTGCCCATGCTGGCGGCGATGCCGCCCTCGGCCATCACGGTATGGGCCTTGCCGAACAGCGACTTGCAGATGATCGCCGTCCGCATCCCCTGCTCGCGGGCCTCGATCGCGGCACGGAGCCCGGCGCCCCCGGCTCCGACCACGACCACGTCGTACGTGTGGCGCTCCACCTCGGTCATGTGTGTCGTTATCCCTTAGAAGAGGCGCGGGTCGGTGAAGGCACCGCTGGCGAGCAGGTAGACGTACAGGTCGGCGACCCCGACGCTGATCAGCGAGGCCCAGGCGAGCTGCATGTGACGGGCGTTCAGCTTCCCCACCAGGTTCCACATCCGGTAGCGGACCGGGTGCTTGGAGAAGTGCCGCAGCCGTCCGCCGACGATGTGCCGGCAGGAGTGGCAGGAGAGGGTGTAGGCCCAGATCAGCACGATGTTGGCGAGCAGCACCAGAGTGCCGATCCCGGCGTGCCCCCACTGCCCGGCCGGGTCGCGCCAGGCCAGCACCGCGTCGTAGCTCAGGATGCCGGCGACCACGATGGCGAAGTAGAAGAAGTAGCGGTGGATGTTCTGCAGGATCAGCGGGAAGCGGGTCTCGCCGCTGTACGAGGCGTGCGGTTCGGCTACCGCGCAGGCGGGCGGTGAGGACCAGAACGCGCGGTAGTAGGCCTTGCGGTAGTAGTAGCAGGTCAGCCGGAAGCCCAGCGGGAAGATCAGCACGATCAGCGCGGGGGAGAGCTGCCACCAGCTGCCGAACAGCGCCCAGTCGGCGCCGGACTTCATGGCCGGGCAGTTGGCGGCCAGGCAGGGCGAGTAGAAGGGCGACACATAGGGGGCCGCATAGGCGGTGTGCAGCCCGAAGAAGGCCCGCCAGGTGGAGTAGCCGATGAAGACCAGCAGGCCGAAACCGGTGAGGGCCGGGGAGGCCCACCACCGGTCGGTGCGCAGATGGCGGGCGGCGATGGCGGCCCGCCCGGGGGTGTGCACTCCCCGTCCCGCTGCCGGTACCGGGCCTGACGGTGCTGCTGCGCTCTGCGGTTCTCCCGGCTGCTGCGGGGGCCGGATCTCGGTGGTCACGCGGGTTTCTTCCTCCAGTATGTCGGGCGGCGGGAGCCCGGTTCAGCGGTGGCGGCAGCCGATGCCCTCGTCGTCGGCGTCGCGCCACATCGCCGGGTCGTACGGCGTGTCCGGTACCTCCACGACGCCGGGCCGCGGAATGCGCGGCGACCCCGGTGCGGCTGCGGCGCCGTCGGCGACCACGGCGGTCAGCAGGGCGAGGCTCTCGCGCAGGTGCACCAGGTCGGTGCGGACCCGGCGGACGTCGAGTCCGCCGCCGAGTCGCAGCCGGGAGTCGCTGAGAGCCCGGTCGAGTTCCTCCAGGCAGCGGCTGGCCTCGGCCAGCGCTCCGACGGTCGTCGACGGCATGGCTGGGGGCATGGCAGAGCCACCTCCGCACTTCCCTGTTTGATCAAGCCTTGGGCTGATCAAGGTTTCTGATGTTTCGTCAGTCAGTTGTGCGCAAGCGAGTGTGGCTCCGATCACGGGCCGCTGGGAAGACCTTGAACGGGATTGACCCGGGATTGGCGGGAATTCCTGGTCGCGGCCCTCCGCTGCACGCCGGGCGCGCACTGCGGCCGCTGCCCCGAACGGGTGACCGTTCGTCTCCCCGTAGCCGTGTCGGAGGGGCTGACTGCGGCGTTTGCTCTTCAGTAGGGGGCGGAACGTCAGAAAAGCCATGAGATGTGCCAATATGCACACGCGCGGAGGTCCCAGTGCCCCAGCCCCACCCCCGCCCGTACGGGACCCTCGCCGTCGTCGGCGCCGCCGCCCTGGGCGTCGTCCTTGCAGCCTGCTCCGGCGGCGGCCCCGCGCCCAAGGCCTCGGACCTGTCCTCCGCCGACCGCGCCAAGGTGACTGCCGGAGGCACCCTGCGCTGGGCCCTGGACGCCGCGCCGACCACCCTGAACACCTTCCAGGCCGACGCCACCGCGGACACCGCCCTGCTGGCCGAGGCCGTACTGCCGACCCTGTTCACCCTGGACCAGCACGCCGACGCCACCCCCGACCCGGACTACCTCACCGGCGTCGAGCAGACCTCCCAGCAGCCGCAGACCGTCGTCTACCATCTCAATCCGCAGGCGGTCTGGAGTGACGGCAAGCCGCTCTCGGCGGCCGACTTCGCCGCCCAGTGGCAGGCCCTGAACGGCGGGAGCTCGGCCTACTGGACCGCCCGCACCGACGGCTACGACAGCATCGCCTCGGTCGGCCAGGGCGCCGGACCGCATGACGTCAAGGTGGTCTTCGCCAAGCCGTACGCGGCCTGGAAGGGCCTGTTCACCCCGCTCTACCCGGCCGCGGCGACCGGCACCGCCGAGGCCTTCAACGACGGTTCGCGCACCCGGCTCGCCGCCGACGCGGGCCCCTTCACGCTCAGCGGCCTGAAGGACCTGAAGCAGCTGCAGGGCGGCGCCGTCACCGCCGTCCGCAATCCGCACTGGTGGGGCACGCCGGCGAAGCTCGACGCCATCGCCTTCACCCCGGCGGCCCCGGACACCCGGCTCGCCGCCCTGCGGGCCGGAAAGCTGGACATCGCCGACCTCAGCCGCGCGGTCGAGGACGGCACCCCGGTCGGCCAGGCCGCGGCGGTCCCGGGCACGGTCCTGCACCGCGCGTCGGCCCCCGCCTTCCTGCAGCTCGCCCTGAACGGCGGCAGCGGCCCGCTGGCCGACCCCGACCTGCGCCGGGCGGTCGCCCAGGCCGTCGACCGCACGGCGATCGCCGACGCCGTCCTCAGGCCGCTCGGCCTGCCCGTCCTGCCGCTCGGCAACCACCTGGTCATGGCCGACCAGCACGGCTACGAGGACGACAGCTCCGCGCTGGCCCCCGGCGCCGACAACGCCACCCGCCATCTGGACGCCGCCGGCTGGCACCTCGGCCCGTCGCCGGCCGGCGACGCGGCACACGGCGCGCCCGCCGCCGCACCCGTTCGTACCAAGGACGGCCACCCGCTCGCCCTCACCCTGCTCACCCGCACCGGCTCCGCCGAGGACGCCCAGGTGGCCCGGCTGCTCACGGACCAGCTGGCCAAGGTCGGCGTCCCCCTGAAGACCGTGACCGTCGCCGGCGACTCCTTCTTCGCCGACCATGTCGCCGCGGGCTCCTTCGACCTGGCGCTGTTCTCCTGGCCGGCCGCCCGCTTCCCGGTCGCCGACGAACTGCCGCTGTACGCGAAGCCCTCGGTCCAGGCCGACGGGTCGCTGAACAACGGTCAGAACCTCTCCGCCACCGGGACGGACGAGGTGGACCGGCTGCTGGCGAAGGCCGCCGCCGCCCTGGACCCCGGCACGGCCGCCGCGCTGACCACCGAGGCGGACACCCGGATCTGGCAGGAGGCCCCCTCGCTGCCGCTCTTCCAGCGGCCCGAGCTGGTCGCGGTGCGCACCGGTGTCGCCAACGCCGGCGCCTTCGGATTCACCGCCCCGCACTTCCAGGACCTGGGCTTCACCACCAAGGCCTGACCGTCGGGTCGAGGCTGCCCCGGATCGGGCTCACCCCACCGGCGCCGCCGGACCCAGCTCGGCCAGCCGCTGCTCGACCACGGCGATCCTGGCCAGCTCCGGCATCAGCCGCCGGGCCCGGGCCAGGGCGGTCGTGGCGGCGGCCCGGTCGCCGGTGACCGCCTCGGCGGCGGCCAGCGTGCACAGGCCGTAGGCGGTGGTCTGGACGTCGGTGGGCCGTCGAACCGCCCGCCTGGCCAGCGGCAGCGCCTGGGCGGCACGGCCGTTCAGCAGCTCGACCGTCGCCGGCAGGTCACCGATCCTCAACAACTGCGGGAACTCGGCCTTGATCAACGTCAGCGCGTATTCCATCGCCGGGCGGGCGACCTCCGGTGGCAGCGTTCCGGCCTCCAGCTCGTAAGCGGCCGCGCGGGAGTGGATCCCGGCCAGCATCGAACGCTGGGCGACGGACCGGGACCGCTCCAGGGCCAGCCGGGCCAGCAGCGCGGCGTCACGGTACTCGCCGAGCCCCAGGGCGATCGAGGCCCGCAGCGAGACCACCGGCACCGAATCCGGCCTCGCGGCGCCGGCCAGTGCGGCCCGGGCGTCGCCCAGGTGTCCGCCCAACAGCCGCCGCGAGGCCGCGAGCGAGGCTGCGTCATGGCTGAGGTCGGCCAGCCCGCCCTTGCGGTCGAAGGGCATCCGCCACAGGAACCAGGCCCGGGTCCCGGGGACGGAGGGCGCGGTCAGGGCCACACCGGCGGCGATCATGGTCACTCCGGCACCGATCCAGCTGACCGCTCCCATGCCGGGGTCCCGCAACAGGAGTGCCAGGCCGAGAGCCAGGGTGACCCCGGTGCCGAGCGCCTGCCCCAACCAGAGCCGCACCCTGGCTGCGGGGGTGTCCACGACGACCATGCAGCCGGACACCGGAAGGAGCGGCACGGCCCGGAAGTCCACGTCGACACCGCCGATCCTGGTCGAGCCCAGCCGACGGCCGGCCGCGCCGACGAACACCGTCGTGGGTGCCATGCCGCCGAGCCGGCCCAGCAGCAGTTGCACCGCGATCAGCGTCTGCATGCCGATCAACCCTCCCAACCCGGCGCAGAACCAGGTGGTCAGCAGATCGGAGTCACCGACGTCGGTACTGCCCGTGCTCCCCTTCAGGACGAGCACGGCGACGATCGCGATCCCGAACGGCAGACCTGCCAGGAAGCGGTTGTATCGGCGTACCGGGTTCGAGGGCCCCGGTGTGGCGGCGGTCACAGGCTGATTCACGCCCGGATCCTCCCAGCTGCGGGGTACCCCTGAAAAGAACATTCTTTCGGGCCGGCAGCGGCCGGGCGGGCGCCGCCAGTGCGCGCGGCCCCGTACCATGGAGGTAAGCCGTGGCATGTGGTGCCCGGCAGGTGGTCCGGCGGCAGGTGGCGCGAACGACTCGGGAGGGTCGGCGCAATGACGGCGGTTACCACGCCCCACGACCCGGGAGATTCACCCCCGTATGCCCACGCGTAATGACATCCGAAACGTCGCCATCGTCGCCCACGTCGACCACGGCAAGACCACGCTGGTCGATGCCATGCTGAAGCAGGCGGGCGCCTTCGCCGCTCACCAGCACCTGGACGAGCGCATGATGGACTCCAACGACCTGGAGCGCGAGAAGGGCATCACCATTCTCGCGAAGAACACCGCGGTCAAGTACCACCCCAAGGGTGGCGGCGACGTGGTGACCATCAACATCATCGACACCCCCGGCCACGCCGACTTCGGTGGCGAGGTCGAGCGCGGCCTGTCCATGGTCGACGCGGTCGTCCTGCTGGTCGACGCCTCCGAGGGTCCGCTGCCGCAGACCCGCTTCGTGCTGCGCAAGGCCCTGACCGCGAACCTGCCGGTCATCCTGTGCATCAACAAGACGGACCGCCCGGACTCCCGGATCGACGAGGTCATCAACGAGACCTACGACCTGTTCCTGGACCTGGACGCGACCGAGGAGCAGATCGAGTTCCCGATCGTCTACGCCTGCGCCCGTGACGGCGTGGCCTCGCTGACCAAGCCGGAGAACGGCACCGTCCCGGCGGACAGCGACAGCCTGGAGCCGTTCTTCTCCACCATCCTGGCGTCGGTCCCGGCCCCGACCTACACCGAGGGCGCCCCGCTCCAGGCCCACGTCACCAACCTGGACGCGGACAACTTCCTCGGCCGTATCGCGCTCTGCCGGGTCGAGGAGGGCGAGCTCCGCAAGGGCCAGCAGGTCGCCTGGATCCAGCGGGACGGCACGATCAAGCAGGTCAAGATCACCGAGCTGCTGATGACCGAGGCGCTCACCCGCAAGCCGGCCGAGCTGGCGGGCCCCGGTGACATCTGCGCCATCGCCGGCATCCCGGACATCATGATCGGCGAGACCCTGGCCGACCTGGAGAACCCGGTCGCGCTGCCGCTGATCACGGTGGACGAGCCGGCCATCTCGATGACCATCGGTACCAACACCTCGCCGCTGGTCGGCAAGGGCGGCAAGGGCCACAAGGTCACCGCCCGGATGGTGAAGGACCGCCTGGACCGCGAGCTGGTCGGCAACGTCTCGCTCCGGGTCCTGCCGACCGAGCGCCCCGACGCCTGGGAGGTCCAGGGCCGTGGCGAGCTGGCGCTGGCGATCCTGGTGGAGACCATGCGCCGGGAGCTCTTCGAGCTGACCGTGGGCAAGCCGCAGGTGGTCACCAAGACCATCAACGGCAAGCTGCACGAGCCGGTCGAGCGGATGACCATCGACGCCCCCGAGGAGTACCTGGGCGCGATCACACAGCTCATGGCGGTCCGCAAGGGCCGGATGGAGACCATGACGAACCACGGCTCCGGCTGGGTCCGGATGGAGTTCATCGTCCCGGCCCGGGGCCTGATCGGCTTCCGCACCCAGTTCCTCACCGACACCCGGGGCACCGGTATCGCGCACAGCATCTTCGAGGGCCACGAGCCGTGGTTCGGCGAGATCCGGATGCGCAACAACGGCTCGCTGGTCGCCGACCGGGCCGGCGTGGTGACGCCGTTCGCGATGATGGGCCTGCAGGAGCGCGGCGTGATCTTCCTGGAGCCCACCACCGAGGTGTACGAAGGCATGATCGTCGGCGAGAACTCCCGCGCCGACGACATGGACGTCAACATCACCAAGGAGAAGAAGCTCACCAACATGCGCTCCTCCTCCTCCGACACCACCGAGAACCTGGTGCCGCCGCGCAAGCTCTCGCTGGAGCAGTCGCTGGAGTTCTGCCGCGAGGACGAGTGCATCGAGGTCACCCCGGAGACCGTGCGCATCCGCAAGGTCGTCCTGGACGCGCAGACCCGTGGCCGCCAGCGCGGTCGCCTCAAGGCCTGACGCCCCCGCAGCGCTCCGCGGTACCCCGCGGTACTGCAGCAGCCGGCCGCTGCCCCGCCCTCCTCCAGGGCGGGGCAGCGGCTTTTTCATGCCTGCTGCTAATCACACTGAGTAGTTGCCCTCCGGCCGAGTGTCAGTCCCAGGTGGTACGGATATCGGTGACAGGATGCTCCTGGGCGGTGACAGGTGTCCGTTTCATGGTTCCTTGCACCCACCTGGACACGCCCAGGTTGCGAGATATGAGTCACAGGCGTGTGATCAAACCGAAATCCCATTTGGTCATAGGCATCTCTGACGGTGACAGATAGTAGGAATACAGCACGTCTGAGGAGGCACGTCCATGCGTGGAGCCACGCGAGTCACATTCGCGGCCGGGGCGATCGCGATCGCCCTGGCGGCAACCGCCTGCAGCAGTAGCAGCAAGAGCACCAACAGCTCCTCGGGCAGCAATGCCAGCGGCGTGGTGACCGCGTGGTGGGGTGATCCGCAGAACCCGCTGATCCCCACGGACACCAACGAGGTGAACGGCGGCGCCGTCCTCAACATGATCTTCGCCGGGCTGCAGAGCTACGACCCGAAGACGGGCAAGGCCCAGCTGGCGAACGCCTCGTCGATCACCACGACCGACCAGCAGCACTTCACCATCAAGCTGAAGCCGGGCTGGAAGTTCAGCGACGGCACCGCGGTGACCGCCAACTCCTACGTGGACGCCTGGAACTACGGTGCCTACCTGCCGAACGCGCAGAACAACACGGACCCGTTCTTCACGTCGATCCAGGGCTACACCGACGTCCACCCGGCGAGCGGCTCGGCGAAGGCCAAGACGATGTCCGGCCTCAAGGTCGTCGACGACAACACCTTCACCGTCGCGCTGACGCAGAAGTTCTCGCTGTGGCCCGACACCCTGGGCTACTCGGCCTTCTACCCGCTGCCCAAGGCCTTCTTCAGCAACCAGGCGGCATGGGAGGCCAAGCCGATCGGCAACGGCCCCTACGTGATCAACTCCTGGAACAAGGGCTCCGGCATGCAGCTGCGCCCGAGCTCGACCTACACCGGCGACTTCAAGCCGAAGAACGGCGGCATCAACCTCAAGGTCTACACCGACGCCAACGCCGCCTACGCCGACCTGCAGGCCGGCAACCTGGACATCGACAACGGCCTGTCCACCAGCGCCCTGAAGACCGCCCAGTCCGACCTCAGCGGCCGCTTCATCAACCAGCCGGCCGGCATCCTGCAGACCATTTCCTTCCCGCTCTACAACGCGGGCTGGAGCACGGCCAACGCCAAGCTGGTCCGCCAGGGCATCTCGATGGCCATCGACCGGGCGACGATCACCAAGGTGATCTTCAACAGCACCCGTACCCCGGCCACCGACTGGACCTCCCCGGTCCTCGGCGAGGCGGGCGGCTTCAGCTCCACGCTCTGCGGCGACGTCTGCACCTACAACCCCACCAAGGCCAAGCAGCTGATCCAGCAGGGCGGCGGCATCCCCGGTGGTCAGCTGACCATCAGCTACAACGCCGACAGCTCGCACAAGGAGTGGGTCGACGCGGTCTGCAACAGCATCAACAACGCGCTGGGCAACACCAGCGCCTGCGTCGGCAAGCCGGTCGGCACGTTCGCGTCCTTCCGCAACCAGATCCAGAACAAGCAGGAGACCTCGGCCTTCCGCAGTGGCTGGCAGATGGACTACCCGCTGATCCAGGACTTCCTGCAGCCGCTGTACTTCACCAACGCGGCGTCGAACGACTCGCACTACAGCAGCCCGCAGTTCGACAGCCTGGTCAACCAGGCCAACGCGGCGTCCGACAAGGCCACGGCCGTCTCCGACTTCAAGTCGGCCGAGAAACTGCTGGTCACCGACCTGCCGGCGATCCCGCTGTGGTACCAGAACGGCCTGGTCGGCTGGTCCTCGAAGGTCTCCAACGTGGCGCTGGACCCGTTCAGCGTGCCGGTCTACACCGACATCACCGTCAACAAGTAAGTCGTCCGTCCGCCGGCGGCCGACCGCCGTGCGATCGGGCGGCGGCCGGGAGCCCATGAGGCTCCCGGCCGCCGTCGCGACGAATCCCTGGAGGTTTCATGGGGCGCTACGTCATCCGACGACTGCTCCAGATGATCCCGGTCTTCATCGGGACCACGTTCATCATCTTCACGATGGTGCACGCGCTCGGTGACCCGGTTGCCGCACTCTTCGGCGACAAGTCACCAGACCCCGCTGTCGCCGCGCAGATCCGGCAGCAGCTCGGCCTGAACGATCCGCTCATCGTGCAGTACGGCAACTACATGAAGGGGATCTTCACCGGGAACCTCGGGAACGCCTTCAACGGACAGCCGGTCACCGAGCTGCTCAAGTCGGCCTATCCGACGACGCTCAAGCTCACGCTGGTCGCCTTCACCTTCGAGGTCGTCCTCGGCATCACCCTCGGTGTGATCAGCGGCATGCGCCGCGGACGGTTCGCGGACACCGGCGTCATGGTGATGACGCTGATCGTCATCTCGATCCCGACCTTCGTCATCGGCTATGTGCTGCAGTACCTCTTCGGTGTGAAGTGGGGCCTCGTCAGCGCCACCGTCGCCACCGGCGCGCCGATCGGCGACCTGATCCTTCCCGGTTTCGTGCTCGCCTCGGTCTCGCTCGCCTACGTCGCCCGGCTGACCCGCACGACGATCGCGGAGAACACCAAGGCCGACTACGTTCGCACCGCGGTCGCCAAGGGTCTGCCGCGCCGCCGGGTCATCACGCACCACCTGCTCCGCAACTCGCTGATCCCGGTGATCACCTTCCTCGGCACCGACCTCGGCGCCCTCATGGGAGGCGCGCTGGTGACCGAACGCATCTTCAACATCCAGGGCGTGGGATACCAGCTCTACCAGGGCATCGTCCGGCAGAACACGCCGACCGTCGTCGGCTTCGTGACCGTCCTGGTCATCGTCTTCCTCCTCGCCAACCTGCTCGTCGACCTGCTCTACGCAGTCCTGGACCCGAGGATCCGTTATGCCTGACCAGCAGCCGAACAAGCCGAACGGCGTCCCCGACGACCAGAACACCGAGCTGTCCAGCGCCTTCCCGCAGACGCCCACGCTGGGCGCGCTGGAAGCCGGCGGCCTGGTCGACAAGGAGGACCTCCACCACACGGCCGGCTCGCCCACCGAGACGGTGGCCCTGACCGACCGTGAGGTGCCGCGCAGCCTCTGGCAGGACGCGTGGCGCGAGCTGCGCCGGAACCCGATCTTCCTGATCTCGGGCGTCCTGATCGTCTTCCTGGTGATCGTCGCCGCCTGGCCGAGCCTCTTCGACTCGACCAGTCCGCTGAAGTGCAACCTGGCCGACTCGCAGCAGGGGCCGACCTCCGGTCACCCCTTCGGCTTCGACACCCAGGGCTGCGACGTCTACGCCCGCACCGTCTACGGAGCCCGCGCCTCCATCACCGTCGGCGTCTTCGCCACCCTCGGCACCGCCCTGTTGGGCACGATCCTGGGCGGCCTGGCCGGCTTCTTCGGCGGCTGGATCGATGCCGTCGTCTCGCGGATCGCGGACATCTTCTTCGGCATCCCGATCCTGCTCGGAGGTCTGGTCTTCCTGTCGGTCATCCCGAGCGCGTCGATCTGGATCGTGGTCGCCTTCATCGTGGTCCTCGGCTGGCCGCAGATCGCCCGCATCGCCCGCGGTGCGGTGATCACCGCACGGCAGCAGGACTATGTGACGGCGGCTCGCGCGCTCGGCGCCGGCAACGCGCGGCTGATGCTGCGCCACATCCTGCCGAACGCGCTCGCCCCGATCATCGTGGTGGCCACCATCGCGCTGGGCACGTACATCTCGCTGGAGGCCACCCTCTCCTACCTGGGTGTGGGGCTGAAGCCGCCGACGGTCTCCTGGGGCATCGACATCTCGAGCGCCGCGGACACCTTCCGCAACGCACCGCACATGCTGCTGTTCCCGGCCGGAGCGCTCTGTATCACCATCCTGGCGTTCATCATGCTCGGCGACGCGGTCCGCGACGCTCTCGACCCCAAGCTGCGCTGAGAGAGGCGAACCGTGGGTATTCAGACATCCGAAATCACCGCCGAGGTCGGACGGGGCCGCACCGCCGACTCCGAGGACGCCCCGCTGCTCCAGGTGCGCGACCTGCACGTGGAGTTCCGCACCCGCGACGGCCTGGCCAAGGCCGTCAACGGCGTGAACTACAGCGTGCGCGCCGGCGAGACCCTCGCGATCCTGGGCGAGTCCGGCTCCGGCAAGTCGGTCTCCTCACAGGCCGTCATGGGCATCCTGGACAGCCCGCCCGGGTTTGTGACCGGCGGAGAGATCGTCTTCAAGGGCCAGGATCTGCTCAAGCTCTCCAACGAGCAGCGCCGCAGGATCCGCGGCACGCAGATGGCCATGGTCTTCCAGGACGCGCTGTCCTCGCTGAACCCGGTGCACACCGTCGGAACGCAGTTGGGCGAGATGTACCGCGTGCACGCCGGCACGTCGAAGAAGGACGCCAAGCTCAAGGCCGTCGAGCTGATGGAGCGGGTCGGCATCCCCGGGGCGAAGGAGCGGGTCAACCAGTACCCGCACCAGTTCTCCGGCGGTATGCGCCAGCGCGTCATGATCGCCATGGCGCTGGCCCTGGAGCCCGACCTGATCATCGCCGACGAGCCCACCACCGCCCTGGACGTCACCGTCCAGGCCCAGGTGATGGAGCTGCTGGCGGACCTCCAGCGCGAGTACAACATGGGTCTGATCCTGATCACCCATGACCTCGGCGTGGTCGCCGACGTGGCCGACAAGATCGCGGTGATGTACGCCGGGCGGATCGTCGAGACCGCGCCGGTGCACGAGCTCTACGCGCGCCCGGCCCACCCGTACACCCGCGGCCTGCTGGACTCGATCCCGCGTCTGGACCAGAAGGGCCAGGAGCTCTACGCGATCAAGGGCCTGCCGCCGAACCTGCTGCGCATCCCGTCCGGCTGCGCCTTCAACCCGCGCTGCCCGAGGGCGCAGGACATCTGCCGCTCCGAGGTCCCGCCGCTGCACGCGGTCACCGAGCTGGACGGGCGGGCACTGCCCGGCCGCGGCAGTGCCTGCCACTTCTGGAAGGAGACCCTCCATGGCTAGCACCGCTTCCAGGACGGATGCGATCGAGGCCGTCGTCGAGAAGCCGGTCCGGCGCGGTGAGCCGATCCTTCAGGTCCGCGATCTGGAGAAGTACTTCCCGCTGACCCAGGGCATCCTGATCAAGAAGCAGATCGGCGCGGTCAAGGCCGTCGACGGCGTCTCCTTCGACCTGTACCAGGGCGAGACGCTGGGCATTGTCGGCGAGTCGGGCTGCGGCAAGTCGACGCTCGCCAAGGTGCTGATGAACCTGGAGCGGGCCACGGCCGGCCAGGTGCTCTTCAAGGGCGAGGACATCTCCAAGGCGTCCGGCAGGGCGCTGAAGACCATCCGCCGCAACATCCAGATGGTCTTCCAGGATCCGTACACCTCGCTGAACCCCCGGATGACGGTGGGCGACATCATCGGCGAGCCGTTCGAGATCCACCCCGAGGTGGCCCCCAAGGGCGACCGCCGCAAGGCGGTGCAGGACCTGCTGGACGTGGTCGGGCTCAACCCCGAGTACATCAACCGGTACCCGCACCAGTTCTCCGGCGGTCAGCGCCAGCGCATCGGCATCGCCCGCGGCCTGGCCCTCAAGCCCGAGATCATCATCGCGGACGAGCCGGTCTCGGCGCTGGACGTCTCGGTGCAGGCCCAGGTGATCAACCTGCTGGAGCAGCTGCAGGAGGACTTCAACCTCTCCTACATGTTCATCGCCCACGACCTCTCGATCGTGCGTCACATCTCCGACCGGGTCGGCGTGATGTACCTCGGCAAGATGGTGGAGATCGGCAGCGACGAGGAGATCTACGAGCACCCGACCCACCCGTACACCCAGGCGCTGCTGTCCGCGGTGCCGGTGCCGGACCCGTCCGGGCGCGAGGGCCGCGAGCGGATCATCCTCTCCGGCGACATCCCCTCGCCGGCCAACCCGCCGTCGGGCTGCCGCTTCCGCACCCGCTGCTGGAAGGCGCAGGAGAAGTGCACGACCGACGTGCCGCTGCTGGCCGTCCCCGAGGTCTTCCGCGGACAGGACACCCCGGCGGCGCACGCCTCGGCCTGCCACTTCGCCGAGGACGTGGACGTGGTCGGCGCGGGCTGACACCTGGCGACGCTGAGGCCCCCACCCCTGTGCGCGGGGGTGGGGGCCTCAGCCGTGAGCTACGCGATCAGATCAGCTGGTGAAGCCGATGTTCTCGTAGACGATCTCGTTCTGGTCCGCAGGGGCACCAAGGTTGGCCAGGGTCTTCTTGGCAGCGTTGATGTCGGCACGCTGGTAGAGCGGGAAGACGCCGGCGTCCTGCCAGATGGCCTTGTCGGCGGCGTTGGCGTCGGCGATGGCCTGGGTGTGGTCGGTGTCGGCGATGCTCTTGTTCATCAGGGCATCGACGTTGGGGTCGTTGGTCCAGGCGAAGTTCTGGAAGTTGTTGCTGCCCACCGGCGACTGGTAGATGGAGTAGTTGGACGAGACCGGCCAGGCGTTGCCCAGCCAGGAGAACGCGGTCAGGTCGAACTTGCCCGGCTGGACGTACTTGTCGAAGAAGTCGTTCGACGGCACGGCGCTGATGTCCAGCTTGACGCCCACGGCGGCGAACATGGCCTGCAGCAGCACGCTCTCGTTCTTGGAGACCGCGGTGCCGTCCGGGTAGACGAAGGTCAGCTCAAGCGTCTTGCCGGCCTTCTGGCGGTACTGGCCGTTCAGCGTCCAGCCGGCCGCGTCCAGGGCGGCCTTGGCGGCGGTGGGGTTGTAGACGCCGAGCGTGCCGGCGTTGTCCTGGTACCCCTCCTGGTTGTTCATGAAGAAGTGGTTGTTGAGCAGCAGGGCCGGCCAGCCGAGACCCTTGAGGTCCGAGTTGGCGATGGCCTTGCGGTCGATCGACATCATCAGGGCCTGGCGCACCTTGACATCGGTGAGCAGCGGCGACTTGGAGTTGAAGGTGACGTGGCGGAACTGCGGGCCGGCGGCCTCGCGGATCTCGCCGTCGGCGCGGCCCTGGGCCTGCTTCACGCCGGCCGCGCTCGGACCGATGTTGAGGTAGTCGACCTCGCCGTTGGCGAACGCGCCGTCGGCCGCGTCGGTGGTCATCGCCCGGTAGACGATCTTGTCCAGGATGGCCGCGTCGCCCCACCAGTTGGGGTCACGCACGACGGTGACGGTGCTGGTGGTGGCGTTCATCGCCGAGACCTTGAACGGACCCGCGGTGACCGGGATCTTGTTCAGGAAGCCGGTGTTGAACTCCGCCGGAGTGCTCTGCGCGCTCGCCGGGTACAGCGGCGTGAAGAGCGAGGTCCAGTCGCCGAAGTTCTTGTCGAAGGTCACCACGACCTGCTGCGGGCTGGTGCCGGCGACCACGCTGGAGATGTTGGAGTAACCGGTCGAGCTGCCGATCTGGTACTTGGTGTTCTTGCCGTTCAGGGCCTGCCACTGAGCGGCGAAGTCCTTCCAGCTGATCGCGGTGCCGTCGGACCACTTGGCCTTCGGGTTGATGTTGTAGGTGACCGTCTGCTTGCCGGCCACCGTGGTCACCGTGGGCTCGCCGGTGAGGTAGTTGAGGTTGGGCGTGACCTTCTGGGTCGCCGGGTCCACCCGGAAGATGATCGGCTCGACGGCCTCGATCACGGCGTCGGTGGAGTACTCGGCACCGTTGATCTGGTTGTAGTTCCACTGCGTGGAGTACTGGTCGATGGCCCAGGTGAGGGTGCCGCCCTGCTTGAGGGCTGACCGCGGCTGAGCATTGATCTTGATGGTGTTCGCAGCCAGCGAGGTCGCGGAAGGCTTGGCCGCCGTGGTGCCCTTGCTGCTGCTGCAGGCAGAGAGGCCGAGGCCGGCCACGGCCATAGTCGCCACCAGCGCGACCGGGATCCTGGTGTGCTTCAAGGAAGTCTCCTCACGAGAGCGGGCGTTGTCAGTAGGTACTGCGTCTGCGGGTAGTGCGCCTTGCATCCACCGGCTGTGGTCCGACGGGGCGTCAGACCACGGCCAGGGCCTCCGCGAAGTGGCAGGCCGCGGTGTGGTCGGGGGCCAGCGAGTGCAGCTGCGGGTCCTCGGACTGGCAGCGCTGCTGATCGCCGGCGTCGAGCTGGAGGTACTTGGGGCAGCGGTTGCGGAAACGGCAGCCGCTGGGCACATTGGCCGGGCTCGGCAGGTCGCCGGTCAGCAGGATGCGCTCGCGGGCGCGCTCCTTCTGCGGGTCCGGCAGCGGCACGGCGGAGAGCAGCGCCTGGGTGTAGGGGTGCGAGGGCTCGTGGAAGACGCTGCTGGTCTCGCCGAGCTCCACGATCCGGCCCAGGTACATCACCGCGATCCGGTCGGCGATGTGGCGCACCACCGAGAGGTCGTGGGCGACGAAGAGGTAGCTCAGCCCCATCCGGGACTTGAGCTCGTCCAGCAGGTTGAGCACGCCCGCCTGGATGGAGACGTCCAGGGCGGAGACCGGCTCGTCCAGCACGACCAGCTTGGGTTCCAGGGCGAGCGCCCTGGCGATGCTGATGCGCTGGCGCTGGCCGCCGGAGAACTCCTGCGGGAAGCGGTCGGCGTGGTCGGGGTTGAGGCCGACCAGCTCCAGCAGCTCGGGGATGCGGGCGTCGGTCCTGGCGCGGTCCCAGCCGTGGGTCTTCAGCGGCTCGGCGAGGATGTCGCCGATCGGCATCCGGGCGTCCAACGAGGCCATCGGGTCCTGGAAGACGATCTGCATGTCCCGGCGCAGGTCCTTGCGGGCCTTGTTGCCCTTGAGGCTGCGGACGTCCTTGCCGAAGACGGTGATGCTGCCGGCCTGACCGCCGGTCAGGTCCATGATCTCCAGCAGGGTGGTGGTCTTGCCGCAGCCGGACTCGCCGACCAGGCCCAGGGTCTCACCCTCCTTGATCTCCAGGGTGATCCCGTCCACGGCCTTGACGTTGCCCACCTTGCGCTTGAACACCGCGCCCTTGAGCAGCGGGAAGTGCTTGACCAGGTTGTCCACCTCGAGCACGGACGTGCGCTCGTCGCGCGGCAGCCGCTCGATCGCGTTGGCCTCGGGGATCGGCGGGACCGGGTAGATGGTCGCCGGGTCGAGCAGGCCCTCGCCGCCGCCCTCGACCAGCTCGCCGGAGCGGTGGCAGGCGGAGGGGTGGTTGGCGCCGCGGGCGGTCACCAGCTCCGGCTCCTGCTCGCGGCAGATGTCGATCGCGATCGGGCAGCGGGCCTCGAAGGGGCAGCCCTTGGGCAGCGCGACCATGGACGGCGGGGTGCCGTCGATGGGGGTCAGCGCCTTGCGCTCGTCGATGTCCACCCGGGGGATGGAGCCCAGCAGTCCGATGGTGTAGGGCATCCGCGGGCGGTAGTAGACCTCCTCCACCGGGCCGTTCTCGACCGGGCGCCCCGCGTACATCACCATGACCCGGTCGGCGAAGCCGGCGATGACGCCCAGGTCGTGAGTGATCATCACAATGGCGGCGCCGGTGACCTCCTGGGCCTTCTTCAGCACCTCCAGCACCTGGGCCTGGATGGTGACGTCCAGGGCGGTGGTGGGCTCGTCGGCGATGATGATCTTGGGGTCGTTGGCGATGGCCATGGCGATCATCGCGCGCTGGCGCATACCGCCGGAGAACTCGTGCGGGAAGGCGTCCACCCGCTGGTGCGGGTCCGGGATGCCGACCAGGTCGAGCAGTTCGATGGCCCGGGTGCGGGCCTTCACCTTGTCCATGTCCTGGTGGACCTGGACGGCCTCGATGATCTGGGTCCCGATGGAGTACACCGGGGTCAGCGCCGACAGCGGGTCCTGGAACACCATGGCGATGTCCTTGCCGCGGATCTTCGACATCTTGGCGTCGTTGAGACCCAGCAGCTCACGGCCGTCCATCCGGATCGAGCCGCGGACGTCGGCGCTGTCGGGCAGCAGCCCGAGCACCGCCATCGAGCTGACGGACTTTCCGGAGCCGGACTCGCCGACGATGCCGAGCACCTCGCCGGGCCGCACGGAGTAGGACACCCCGCGCACGGCCTTGACCGAACCCGCCTCGCTGGGGAAGGAGACATGCAGGTCGGTGACCTCCAGCAGCGGCGGGACGCCGCCGTGGCGGTCGGCCGCCGGCTCCTTGCTCGTCTCGATCACGGGCGTGAGTCCTTCCTCGGTGGTGCTGTCCTGAGAAGTGCCGC
This sequence comes from Streptomyces sp. 846.5, assembly GCF_004365705.1. Lineage (NCBI taxonomy): Bacteria > Bacillati > Actinomycetota > Actinomycetes > Kitasatosporales > Streptomycetaceae > Streptomyces > Streptomyces sp. 846.5. The sequence goes on along the minus strand of NZ_SOBN01000001.1, from coordinate 3,136,200 downwards.
TGTCCTTTGGAGTGTCACTGACCGGTGTGCTCATGCCTGGCTCAGCACCTCGGTCGATCCGACGCGCTGGCCGGGGACCCCGTCCGCCTCGTCGCCGTTCTTCCGGCCCTTCTCCTTGATCGCCTTGGCCTGGGCCTTGGCGTTGGAGGAGTTGGGGTCGTAGGCGTCGCGCAGGCCGTCGCCGATGAAGGCGATGGCGAGCCCGAAGAGGACCAGGAAGCCGGCCGGGAACCAGAACAGCCACTGGTAGGTGGTGGCGGCGTCGGTGCCGTCGGCGATGACCGTGCCCAGCGAGACGTCCGGGGGCTGGATGCCGAAGCCGAAGTAGGAGAGCGAGCTCTCTCCGATGACCGCGAGGCTGACCTGGATGGTGCCGTCGATGATCAGCAGCGAGGCCATGCTGGGAAGGATGTGCCGGAAGATGATCCTGATGTCGGAGACGCCCATGTACTTGGCGGCCTTGACGAATTCACGGTCCTTCAGCGTCAGCGTCATGCTCCGGACGATCCGGGCCGTGATCATCCAGCTGAACAGGGCGAGCAGGACGACGAAGATCAGCCAGGTGGACTTGGCGAAGGCGGGGGAGAGCACCGCGATGATCAGGAAGCTGGGGAGCACCAGCAGCATGTCGACGAACCACATGATGACGCGGTCGATCCAGCCGCCGAAGTAGCCGGCCGCGGCGCCCAGGGTGGCAGCGAGGCCGGTGGTGATCAGGCCCACCAGGATGCCGATGATCAGCGACTTCTGCAGACCCCGGGTGGTCAGCGCGAACATGTCGGTACCGGACTGGTCGGTGCCGAACCAGTGGCTGGCGGTGGGGCCCTCCAGGAAGGAGTTGAAGTCGTGGTCGCTGTAGCTCCACTTGTCCACCAGCGGACCCAGGTAGGCGAAGGCGAACAGCAGGACCACGATGCCGATGCCGACCAGCGCCAGTCTGTTGCGGGCGAAGCGGCGCAGGGTCAGCCGGCCGCGGCCGGACCGGCGCGGCGGCAGCAGTGCCGGGGTGGCGTCCGCCTCGGGTTCGTGCTCGATGTTCTGCTGGATGCTCATCTCTCTTCACTCTCCTGATCGTGCGGTCACTGCTGCGGTTCCGATGGGCCCCGAGGGGTGTTTGGGCTCAGCTGAAGCGCACCCGCGGATCGAGCGCGGAGTAGATCAGATCGGACAGGAGGCCGGCCACCAGGACGACCGCGGCGGTGAACAGGCTGACCGCGGCGACGGAGTTGACGTCCTGGGTGGTGATCGAGTCCACCAGCCACTCGCCCATGCCGTGCCAGCCGAAGATCTTCTCGGTGAAGGTGGCCCCGGTGAACAGCAGCACGATGTTGTAGACCAGCAGCGGCACGATCGGCAGGATCGCGGTGCGCAGACCGTGCTTCATCAGCGCGGTGCGGCGGCGCAGGCCCTTGGCCCGCGCGGTCCGCAGGAAGTCGCTGCCCAGCACGTCCAGCATGGTGTTGCGCTGGTAGCGGCTGTACTGGGCGATCTGGAACAGCGACAGGGCGATGGTCGGCAGGATCAGGTGCTGGAGCCGACTGATCATCACCGGCCAGAAGCCGCTCAGTGTGGGGTCGTACTCACCGATGTACTGGACGATCGTGGTGCCCGCCGACTGGTTGATGTTCACCGCGAACATCTCCAGGGCGATCGCCACCACGAACACCGGCATCGCCAGCAGGAAGAAGGAGGCCAGCGTGGTCCACCGGTCGAAGAACCGGTACTGCTTGATGGCTCCGTAGGCGCCCACCAGCACACCGCCGATGGAGCCGATGAAGGTGGCGATGACCAGCAGTCGGGTGCTGACGCCGACCCGGCGGCCGAAGTCGGCGCTGACCGAGCCGCCCTTGATGTCGAGACCCAGATTTCCGTGTGCGATCCCGTCGACCCAGCGGGCATAACGGACGACCACGGGGGTTTCCGGGTTCAGGTTGTAGGTCTCCAGCGTGGCGTCGATCTGGGCCATCGTCGGGCGCGGCTTCTGCTGCTCGAAATTCGCACGCGGGTTGAGGCTCAAGGCCGCCAGGAAGTAGGCCACTGATGTGGCCACGATGACCAGAATCAGGTAGTTGGCCAATCGGCGCAGCATGTAGCGACCCAACGCTGTTCAGCTCCTTCGTGCGTTTCCCGCGCTCGACCCCGCCGTCCTGCGCACCTGTGCGGATGGGCAGGTCGCGCACGGGCAGGAAATCTTTCGGGATCAGTGAGTCCGGGACTAACATCCGCCGCTGTTCAACGGCTTGAGGACTCATCCTGATGGGACGAGATGGTCATGTCGACAGAGCGCTGATCAAAGATTGGTAACGCTCTAAACGTCGGTAATAGATGCTCTGGTCTACAGGTATTACAGTGCCACCACTGGGGCGGGTGACATGCAGTTTTGCTGAGAGCGACAGTTGCAGCAGAGTTGTCCGGAATGCGGACGAGAAATGCCCACCAAGCTAACTTTCGCCTCGATATTATCTATATGCTGATATGAGTCTCAAAGCGGACATACAAGACAAAGCTAAGCGGTAGTTGAAGCATGGATTTCATTGCCGCAGACCAATTCGGCGGGCTCGGTCGCGAGAGTTCTTCCACCGCACAGGCTCCGTGTAACCCACTTGTCACAATGGAATAGTGCTGCCGACATGGCAGTGAAGTGGCCGGCACCTGGGGGTCAGGTACCGGCCACTCCGGGGCTGCGGGAAATGTCGGTTACAGAGAGATTGTCCGGTCGCCGTTCGGCTTGCTGATCAGCTGGGCCAGCGCGGTCGCGATGTCCTGGGTGGTGACCAGGGAGCCCTGCTTGGTCTTCAGCCCGTCGAAGGTGGCGCCGATCGCGTTCTGTAGTTTGCCCAGGTCGAAGACGGGCACGACCTTGCCGCTCGCGTCCGGCTGCAGGCTGAGGGACGAACTGAAGGCGGTCTTGCCGAACGGCAGGGAGATGCCCTTCACGGTCACCGTGAACTTGTGCTTCCCGGCCCACGCGCCGATCGAGTCGGCGGCGGCCCTCAACTGGGCCGCCGAGGCCTTCGGTTGGGTCGTGGTCACCGGGATGGTCACCGGCTTGTCCGGGAGCCCGGCGGCGCGGTCCCGGTAGGCCTGTTCCACCAGCGCCATGGCGGCCTCGATGTTCGGGCTCTGGCCGGACTGCGGTGCGGTGATCTGGGTGCTGCCGTCGGAGCCGAAGTGGACGCTGCCCTCCTTGGCGCCGGCCCCGCTGCCGGAGGCCAGCTGCTGGAGCGCTGAGCGCAGCTTGTCCTCGTCGATCTTCACCACCGGTGCGACCGGGTGCTCGCCGCCGAACAGCGAGGGCAGCACCGAGGCCGGGTTGTAGCTGTGGTGCGCGATTCCCTGCACGGTGGCGGTGGTGTCGATGGTCAGCCCGGCCACTGAGGGGTTGAGCTTCACCTGCTTGGAGCCGACGACCAGCGTCAACGACTTGGCGGCGAGGACGCCGACGGTGCCGTCCAGGGTGTGCACGGCGACGTCCCGGGTGTCCCCGCCGATGTTCTGGCCGAGGACGGTGGTGCCCTTGGGGACGTCCGACTGATTGAGCATCAGGCCGGCGCCGTAGGCCACGCCCACCGCCATGACGAGCAGGCCGATGGTGGTGACCAGCAGCTTTCGGCTGCGTCGGGCGGCGGAGGGGCGCTTCTTGGTGGACGGCGCTGCCGCCGGGGCGCTGACCTCGGTGGGCTTGCGCGGCGGGGCGCCGACGCCGCCGGCGCCACCGGCGAAGCCGTCGCTGACCGGCGGCGTCGCGGTCTGGCGCGCCGACTGCTCCTGCTGCTGTGACTGCTGCCGTCCGGCGGGGGGCGCCTTCGGCGCGGGGCGGGGGGTCGTGGCTGTCGCGTCCGTGGCGGGCTCGCGGAACAGCGGGAGGGCGGCGGTGGCCTCCGGATCCTGCTGCTGGGGCGGCCGGTTGCGCTGCCGGGTGTCGGGGGCGCCGACGGCCAGTCCGCCGTTGAGCCCGACCGGACGGCCGGAGTTCTGCGGGTCGGGCGTCTGCGGGCCAGTCGTCAGCGGGCCCGGCGTCAGGGGGCCGGTGGTCAGGGGGCCCGGCGTCAGCGGGCCCGGCGGTGGCGTCGCCGGCTGGGTGTAGGGCTGCTGCTGGTACGGGCTGCCCTGGTACGGCTGCTCGTACAGGGCCTGCTGCGGGTAGTCGGCCTGACCGAAGGCAGGCGGCTGCTCGAAGCCGGACTGCTGCTGTTCGTAGGGGGACTGCTGGAAGCCGGGCCGCTGCTGTTCGTACGGGGACTGCTGGTAGCCCGGCTGCGGCTGGTAGCCGGACGGCTCGTACCCGGGCTGCGGAATGGCCTGGGTCTCCTCCTCCGGGGCCACGTACCCGGGCTGCTCGAACACCGGCTGCTCGAAGCCCGGCAGCTGGTACGAGGGCGGCGGGGCGGCGGCCTGCTGGGCGGCGGCCTGCGGCGGGGACGCCGGGGTGGGCTCGGCGGCCCCCGGCTGGGACTTCTTGCGCGGGGCGAACCAGGTGCTGGGCGCCTCCGGCTGGTCACCCGGCGCCGGGGTCCCCGCGCCGTCCTGGGTGCGCCACTCCGGCGGAAGGTCGGGCATCGGCGCGGTGGTCGCGCCGCGGTCCTCCATCACGCCCAGCACGGGTGAACTGCCGCTCCCCGACCGGTGCCGGGGCGCGTTCGCCCCGTTCGTCCCGTTTGCCGCGTTAGCCGCGTTAGCCTCCGCCGAGGTGTCGCCGTCCGCGGCGGGGTCCTTGCCGGCGCTGGGCACCGTGCTGCGCACGACCACCGGCGGGATGGGCCGGGAGCCGGGGATGTTGATCCGGATGCGCGTGGTGAGCGTCGTCTCGGTGCGGGGTTCCTCGGGAGGAGCCTCGTCCGGGTCCGCGCCCGGAGGGCCCGTCGGCTGCCCGGCCCGGGAGAAGGCGGGGTCGCTGGAGAGACCGTACGGGGGAGTGCCCGACGGATAGGCATCCGGACCAGGACGGGGCGGGGTCGACGGATTGTCAGATTCTCGGCTCACTGCGTCTGCTCCGGTTCGCTCCGCGGCCTGTGGGGACGGGGTGCGGTTGTGGATCGTCGGTCTTGCGCCGTGTGCGCGCCGGCGGACAGGTCGTCAGGAATCCAGCTCTGGATCGACCGTCGGCTCCGCCTTGGGGGCCTGCCGCCGTCGGGCCCCTTCGCCCCGGCGGCAACACCCCCCGTGTGTTGGTCCACCACCTTACTGGGCGGCAGGTGACTCTGACACGCTGACCGATTATCAGGTTTTGTGGCGAGTTGACCGTATCTGCTCAATGGCTCTGGGCGTCCCGCACGGCCCGTAGCGTGGCCCGCGAAGGGAGCGTGGCGCAGATCACAGCGAGGGCCATCCCTCCCAGCAGAAAAACGTATGACCCGGTGCTAGCCGCAAGCAGGAAATCGCCCTCGGGTCGGGGCGTGTTGGCCAGCAGCAGTATCGCGAACCAGCCGACGGCCGGCAGCGCCGCGCCGAGCCGGGTGCCGGTCAGCACCCGTCCACCGTGGAAGAGCGCGAACGAGGCGCCCAGCGCCAGCAGCAGTCCGCCCGGGAACCACAGCGCCTGGACGAAGCAGCCGGCCAGGCCGATGGCCAACCCCAGCACGGTGAGCAGCACATAGGCGGTGATCCGCGCCCCCCGCCCCAGCGGCACGGCGGAGTCCGGTGCGGAGTGGGGCGAGGAGGAGCGCGGCGCGGGCACCGTCGCGCGGGCGCGGTCCTGGGGGCGGCTCATCGGGTCGGATTCCTCACGGCGTCGGACGGGGCGGGCTGGACGGCGGTCCCCGCGATCCCGGCGAAGAGGTCCTCCTCGCGGCCGGACGCGCCGGGCGGTCCGGCCTCGCCGTGCACCAGCCGGTAGGCCTCCATCGTCGGCACCGGCTGGCCGAGGTCGTTGGAGAGGGAGAAGAAGGGCCCGTCCACCGCGATCTGGGTGGCATGGGCGCGCATCGCCTCGATCTTGCGGTCCGCGTAGGCGCTGCCGTCCACCGTCGCGGTGACCTGCTCGTCCGGGACCACGCCGGGGACGTCCGCGGGGCCGGCGACGCCGGGGAAGGGGAACTCCCGGCCCTGGGAGCGCAGCGTCGCGAAGAAGTCCTCGATCACCGAGAGCGGCACGCAGTTCCAGTAGACCTTGTCGATCCGGTGGGCCGGGCCCAGCTCGGGGCGGAACTCCGGGTCGGCCGCCAGCTGGTGGGCCCGCATCGCGGTGCGGTGCGCCTGGATGTGGTCGGGGTGGCCGTAGCCGCCGTTCTCGTCGTAGGTGGCCAGCACCTGCGGCCGGGTCTCGCGGATGACCGCCACCAGGTGGCCCGCCGCCTCGTCCAGGTCGGCCTGCCAGAAGCAGTCGGGGCGCTTGTTGCTCTGCACGCCCATCATTCCCGAGTCGCGGTAGCGGCCCGCGCCGCCGAGGAAGCGGTGGTCGGTCACTCCGAGCGCCCGCATCGCCGCGGCCAGCTCGCCGATGCGGTGCTGCCCCAGGGTGTCGTCCCGGTCGGCCGCGAGGTGCTGCAGATCGTCGCCGATCACCTCGCCCTCCTCGCCGAGGGTGCAGGTGACCAGGGTCACCAGGGCGCCCTCGGCGGCATAGCGGGCCATGGTGGCGCCGTTGCCGATGCTCTCGTCGTCCGGATGGGCGTGGACGAGCAGGAGTCGGCGCGCCGCCGAGGGGGAGGCAGGAGGGACGGTCGGGTCGGTCATGGAGCCAGCGTAAGGGCAGGCGCTGACAGCGGCCCCGACGGAGCCCCGGAGGCCGGCTGACGGCCGGTCAGGGGTCGGTCAGGGTCGGCCGTCAGAGTCGGATGCCGGAGATCATCCCGGCGACATTGGTGCTCAGCGTGTGGATCGGCTGCGCGATGGACGTGGACGCGAGGTAGAAGCCCAGCAGGGCGCAGACCACGGCGTGCACGAGCTTCAGTCCGGAGCGCCGGACCAGCAGGATGACAATGACCAGCATCAGGACGGCGGCGGAAATCGGCAGAACCATCGCGACTCACCTCTCAGCAGCGGCACGGCGGGGACTGCCGAACCGGTCGGGGGCGGGTGTGCAGTGCAGCTTCTGTGCAGCGCAGCTTGTTGATACCCAGAGAGTGACCGATAGGTCACTTTCCGTCATCATGCATATGCCGGAGCATCGGTGCACGACCGGGGCGCACGCGTCGCGGGCGTGCCGCCCCCGCCGGGCGTCCGAACGGGCGAGCGAAAGCCGGGTCGGGTTTGACCCTCCTGGGGGACGATCTGCGTCCCGGCCTGCGGCTCTAAGGTCGGAACATGACCACTCAGGACACGACGCCGGAGAACTCCTTCCCCCGCCAGTACTCGCGGACCCTGCGCTTCACGCTGGGAGCACCGCGGTCGTTCACCGTCGCACCGGACGGGCGCAGGGTCGCCTTCCTCCGCTCCGCCGGTGCGGCCGAACGGGCGAACCTGCTCCAAGTAGTGGATCTTCCGGACGGCAGTACTCCGTTCGAGCGCATCGTCGCCGACCCGTCGGCTCTGCTCGGCAGCGGGGAGGAACAGCTGAGCCCGGAGGAGCGGGCCCGACGTGAACGCAGCCGCGAGGGCTCGGCCGGCGTCGTCGGCTACGCCACCGACGCCGCGGTGACCATGGCCGCCTTCGCCCTGTCCGGACGCCTGTTCACCGCGGACCTGCTGTCAGGAGGAGCCGTGGAGCTGCCGGCCCATGGCTCGGTGCTCGATCCGCGCCCTTCGCCGGACGGCTCCCAGATCGCCTACGCCACCGTCGCCGGCGAGCTCCGGGCGATCGGCGCCGACGGCAGCGGTGACCGGGCGCTCGCCGGACCCTCCGGCGCCGAGGACGGCGAGGTGGCCTGGGGCCAGGCCGAGTTCATCGCGCAGGAGGAGATGGACCGCACCAGGGGCTTCTGGTGGTCGCCCGACAGCGACCGGCTGCTGGTGGCCCGGGTCGACTCCACCCCGGTCCAGCGCTGGTGGATCGCCGACCCGGCCAACCCGGACCGCCCGGCGGGCGAGATCGCCTACCCGAAGGCCGGCAGCCCCAATGCCGAGGTCACCCTGGCCGTGCTGAGCCTGGACGGCGGCCGGACCGAGGTCGTCTGGGACCGCGAGGCCCACCCCTACCTGGCCCGGGTGCACTGGTCGGCCGGCGGTCCGCCGCTGCTCCTGGTCCAGGCCCGCGACCAGCGCAGCCAGCTCACCCTCGGCGTCGACCCGGAGACCGGCGCGACCACGGTGCTGCTGGAGGAGCAGGACCAGGCCTGGCTGGAGCTCTTCCCCGGCGTCCCGGCCTGGACCCCGGACGGACGGCTGGTCCGGATCTCGGACCAGGGCGGGGCCCGCTCCCTGGTCGTCGGCGACACCCGGCTCACCGGCCCTGAGCTGCAGGTACGGGCGGTCCTCGACCTCGGCTCGGAGGATGTGCTGATCACCGCCTCGGCCGGGGAGGCCGCCGCCGACCCCGAGATCGGCGAGGTGCACCTGTACGCCGTCGGCACCGGAACCGGAGGAGGCGCCATCCGGGTCAGCGCCGAGTCCGGCCACCACGCGGCGGTCCGCGCCGAGTCGGTCACCGTGCTGGCGTCCGCCGCGCTGGACCGGCCGGGAACGGTGGTCCGGATCCTCCGTGACGGCGTCCCGGTCCACACCGTGGAGTCCCGTGCGGACACCCCGGTGATCACCGCGCGCCCGGTGCTCACGCTGGCCGGCAAGAGCCGCATCCCGGCCGCCGTGCTGCTCCCGACCGGCTACGACCGCGAGCGGGACGGCCTGCTGCCGGTCCTGATGAACCCCTACGGCGGACCGCACGGGCAGATGGTGGTCGCCGCGCAGAACCCCCACCTCACCTCGCAGTGGTTCGCCGACCAGGGCTTCGCGGTGGTGGTCGCGGACGGCCGCGGCACCCCGGGGCGCAGCCCGGCCTGGGAGAAGGCCGTCGCCTTCGACTTCGCCGGCGCCACCCTGGACGACCAGGTGGAGGCCCTGCAGGCACTTGCCGTGGAGCATCCGCTGGACCTCACCAGGGTCGGCATCCGCGGCTGGTCCTACGGCGGCTATCTGGCCGCGCTGGCCGTGCTGCGCCGCCCCGACGTCTTCCACGCCGCCGTCGCCGGGGCCCCGGTCACCGAATGGGAGCTCTACGACACCCACTACACCGAGCGCTACCTCGGCCACCCCGCCGAGCGCCCCGAGGTGTACGCGGCCAACTCGCTGACCGCCGACGCCCCGAGGCTGACCCGCCCGCTGCAGCTGATCCACGGCCTCGCCGACGACAACGTGGTGGTCGCGCACACCCTGCGGCTCTCCTCGGCGCTGCTCGCCGCCGGGCGCCCGCACGAACTGCTGCCGCTGTCCGGGGTGACCCATATGACCCCGCAGGAGGAGGTGGCGGAGAACCTGCTGCTGCTCCAGGTGGCCTTCCTGAAGCGCTCGCTGGCCCGCTAGGACCCGTCGGGAACCCCGGACCCGGCATGACATCCGTCATGCCGGGTCCGGGACCGGCGGCACTGCCGTCGCGCGCACCGCGAGCTCCGACCTCTCCGAAAGCTCAAGGTCCGGATTCCCGTCGCGCTGGCGGAGCAGGCCGAAGCCGTCGCGCACGACCGGGGCATGATGCTCTCCGGCCACGTCCGCATGCTCATGGAGCGGGACCTTGCCGGTGCGGAAACCCCCGCCGAACAGCTTCCCCCCACGTCCTCGCCGCGGCGCGCGCCTTTGCGGCAGCTCTGGAGGAGGGACGCTGATGTCCTGGTGCAGGCTCAGGAGGCGCCGTCGCTGGCCATCGCCATAAGCGCCGCTTTCCTGAGGAACGCCTGCTCGGGGGAGTAGGTCAGTTCAGCCGGTAGCGGGCAGCCCGCGCCTCCTGGCGGACCCGCTTGGCCGACTCCGGATCGAAGGCGTCCAGGATCTCCGCATAGGAGTCCATCTCCGCCGCCCCCGCCAGGAACGACCCCGTCTTGACCAGCAGTTCCGCCCGCTCCAGGCGGAGCTGGGCCGGATGCCGGGGCAGCAGCAGCGACAGCTCGGTGGCCCAGAGCTGGGTCCGGGCGTGCTCGGGCCGCGCGGCCGCCCAGGCGCGGATGTTGCCCAGCACCCGCAGCACTATGTCCAGCGGCTCGGCCGGGCGCAGCAGCGCCTCGTCCAGCGGGTAGCCGCCCTCCTGGGCGATCTCCTCGGCCTCCTCGCGGGTGAGCACCCGGCCGCCGTGGAAGGGGTCCGCCAGCACGTACTCGCCGTCCGGGTCGCCGATGCCGACGACGAAGTGGCCCGGCAGGGCGACGCCGTAGACGGGCAGGTCGAGCATCCGGGCGACGGTGATCCAGACGATCGAGACGGTGATCGGCAGCCCGCGCCCGCGCCGCAGCACCTCGTGCAGCAGCGAGGACTCCAGCCGCTTGTAGACCCCGGGGCCGCCGCGCAGGTCCGCAGAGCCGGCCAGCGCCCCGGCCAGCAGCGCCGCGGTCTCGGCCGGCGACGGTTGGTCCACGGCGCGGAACGCGGTGGCGGTCAGCGCGCCCAGCCGGTCCAGCGCGCGCCGGGCAGGGGCCAGACATGCCTCGATCCCGCCGTCGGCGGGATCGAGATCCGTCTCGAAGCCCATCAGCAGGCACAGCAGAGCGAGATCCGGCGTCTCGCCTCGCGCCTCGGCGGCGAACCGCTCTCTGCTGTCCTCGGTCATCCCGGGGGATTCTATGCGGCCTCGGTGTAGCTGAGGGCATATCAGGCGCCGCGCCCCGGGTTTCCTGGGCCCACGGCCCGAGCCGCGGATATCAGCGTGCATCAGGCGACGACGCGCTCCAGGCGGGCGTAGTGGTAGCGGTAGGAGGTGGTGAAGCCCAGCTTGTCGTAGAGGGCGGCGGCGCGGGTGTTCTCCGCCTCGACCTGGAGGTACGCGCCGCGGGCGCCCTCCTCGGCGGCGCGGCTGGCCAGTACGGCCATCAGCTCGGAGGCCAGCCCGCGCCGGCGCAGCTCCGGAACCACCTCGATGGCCCCGAACCCGGCCCACTCCCCGTCGATGACGCACCGTCCGATCGCGGCCGGGCCCTCGTGCCCCGGCACGTCCAGGGTGGCGAACCAGACCGAGGGGCCCCCGTGGATCACCTGGGCGGCGGCACGCTCCAGGGCCGGGTCGCCGCCGACCCGCCGGTAGCGCGACATCCAGGCCGCGTCGGCCCGGCGGGACAGCCGTACCTGCGAGGGCTCCGCGGTGCGGCCGGCGAGGACCGCCAGCGGCGCGGTGCGGACCAGGGTCTCCGCCTCGGCCGCCCCCCGTTCGGCGAGCAGTTCTGCCAGGCCCTCGGGGGAGCCCGGGGTGGTCACCTCGACGTGGGCGGCCAGACCGCGCCGTGCGTACCACTCCTGGACCAGGTCGAGGGCGGCGTCCAGGGGCATCCCGGGGTCGCCCAGCGTCTGCACCGAGTTGCCGCGGCGGGTGAAGCCGCTGGACGCCCTGAGCACCCACTCGCCCAGCGGCTCGGCCTCCACCGGGGGCCAGCCGCGCGCCGCGATCCGCTGCAGCGCGACCGGACCGGGATCCTCCGGCGCCGGGGCCGTCCTGCGGACCTGCGCGGGCGGCACCGCCTTGCCCGCGACCAGTGCCTCCTCCATGATCGTGACAGCCTCGCCGGCCCGGTTCAGCACCGTCAGCACCCCGCCGTCCCACGATGTGAGCACGCCGATCACATCGCCGAACACCGGGCGTCCCTCCGTATGACCCAAAATGCGCCGCGCCGAAATGCGTCGTCCCAGGTCAGAGGGGGTGATATGGATCTTCAGCCGTCCATGTCCGATAGTGTTGTCCGCCATACCCGCCACCTCCGGTGCAACCGCCGTCCTGAAACGGCGATACTAGGTGCGGGCATCGACGACGCCGCGCTTCCCTGCGCGAATGCCAGCCCCTACGAGGAGGAACGTCAGCGTGACCTACGTCATCGCGCAGCCTTGTGTCGACGTGAAGGACAAGGCGTGCATCGAAGAATGCCCCGTCGACTGCATCTACGAGGGCAAGAGGTCCTTGTACATCCACCCCGACGAGTGCGTGGACTGCGGAGCCTGTGAGCCCGTCTGCCCCGTCGAGGCGATCTTCTACGAGGACGACACCCCGGACGAGTGGAAGGACTACTACAAGGCGAACGTCGACTTCTTCGACGACCTCGGTTCGCCCGGTGGCGCCTCCAAGCTCGGCCTGATCGAGAAGGACCACCCGTTCATCGCGGCCCTCCCGCCGCAGAACCAGTGACGCGGGGCCAGTGAACGCCGTGCACAAGAGCACCGCCACCGCGCCTTCCACCGCTTCCTGGTGGGAGGCGCGGCGCGTGTCCGGCCTGCTCCCGGAGTTCCCCTGGGACCGTCTGGAGCCGTACAAGGCCACCGCCTCCGCCCACCCGGACGGCATCGTTGACCTGTCCGTCGGCACGCCGGTGGACTCCGTCCCGCAGCTGGTCCAGGACGCCCTGGCGGCGGCCGCCGACAGCCCCGGCTATCCCACCGTCTGGGGCACTCCCGCGCTGCGGGACGCCCTGGTCGGCTGGGGCGGGCGCCGGCTCGGCGCGGCCGGGCTGACCCACCGCCATGTGCTGCCGCTGGTCGGCTCCAAGGAGCTGGTGGCCGCGCTGCCGACGCAGCTGGGCCTGGGCCCGGGTGACCGGGTGGCCTATCCGCGGCTGGCCTATCCGACCTACGAGGTCGGCGCGCGGCTGGCCAGGGCGGACCATGTGGTCTACGACGACCCGTGGGAGCTGGACCCGGCCGGCCTCAAACTGCTGTGGCTCAACTCCCCGTCCAACCCGACCGGCCGGGTGCTGACCGTCGACGAGCTGCGCCGCACCGTGGCCTGGGCCAGGGAGCACGGCGTGCTGCTGGTCAGCGACGAGTGCTACCTGGAGCTGGGCTGGGAGGCGGAGCCGGTGTCGGTGCTGCACCCGGACGTCTGCGGCGGCAGCTACCAGGGCCTGGTGGCGGTCCACTCGCTGTCCAAGCGCTCCAACCTCGCCGGGTACCGGGCGGCCTTCCTGGTCGGGGACCCGGACGTGCTGGGCGAGCTGCTGGAGATCAGGAAGCACAGCGGGTTCATGGTCCCGGCCCCGGTGCAGGCGGCGACGGTCGCCGCGCTGGGCGACACCGCCCATGTGACGGAGCAGCGGGCCCGCTACGCCGCCCGCCGCGAGGCGCTGCGCGGGGCGCTGGAAGCCAACGGCTTCCGGATCGAGCACTCCGAGGCCAGCCTCTACCTCTGGGCGACCCGCGACGAGCCCTGCTGGGACACCGTCCAGGATCTCGCCAAGCAGGGGATTCTCGTTGCCCCGGGAGAGTTCTACTCCGGCACACCGAGTGGAACCCGTGCACGGGCCGATGCCGCTCGCGGGGTCGCGCAGGGGTCCGGGGCGTCGCGCCCCGAGAGGTTGGAGCACGGAGAGGCGGGGGCGCGGTTCGTCCGGGTGGCGTTCACCGCGACCGACGAGCGGGTCCGCGCCGCGGTCCAGCGCCTCGGCGGCTGACCCCACCGTTCGGCCGAGGGCCCCGAAGCGTGTCGCTTCGGGGCCCTCGCGCATGCGGAGTGCTGACGCGACCTCAGCCGACCGGCAGGCTGCCCAGCGGCAGGGTCTGGGTGAGCCCGCCCAGACCGGCGGTGTCGCCCAGACCGGGCAGCCCGCCCAGACGCTGGCCGGCGACCGGCGCGGCCGCCCCGGCGACCTGGCCGACGGTGGACTGCGCGGCGCCCAGCGGCAGGCTGTTGACCGGCAGGTTGCTCAGCGGCAGCGCGGAGAGCGGGCCGCCCGGCTTGGGCGCGCTCGGGGTGATGTTGGCCGCGACCGGGCCGCTGGCGGCGGGGGCGACGTCCGAGGCGGTGGACGGGACCGTGCCGGCGGCCGGGACGGCCTGGTGGGCGGCGCCGACCGGCACGGCGCGGGTCGCGCCGGACGCGGCGCCGGCCAGCGAGCCGGTGGTGCCCGCGGTCGAGCCCGCGACCTGGGCCAGCTGGCCGGCGGAGGTGCCGAGCATGCGGTTGGCCTCGGGAAGGGCCTTGGCGGTGGCGCTACCCGCCGCGTCCGCGACGGTGGGGACGGACTGGGCGACGGCGCTGCTCGCGCTGGAGCCGGTGAGCTGCCCGGCCTGGTGGCTGGCGGACTGGACGTCACTACCCAGGGCACCCGTGTCGAGCTGGCTGAGCCCACCCAGGTCGGGGACGCCGGGCAGCGCGGGCGCGGCGGAGGCGGTACCCGCGGTCAGGGCGGGGACGGCGCCGGCGGCGACGACGAACGCGGCCGTGACGATCCGGCGCGAGAGGGGGAGAGACATGGTGCTCCTCGTTGAGGTGGGGACTGAACCAGTCCGCCGGGCGGACGTGGTGATTACCGCTTGAGGAGCGAGAAGGTTGCGGTCGACGCCAGCAAAGAGTTCCTAAACATCGCATTATCTTTTTCGGTGCATATTTGGACAGATTGCCCCGGCTTCAAGCTCCGGCAGAAAGGCTTCTCCGAGGCTGCGCCAGGGCGGAACCGATGCACACAAAATCTTCATAGGACGGCCGCGCGCTGGGCCGTCCGAGACCCCCGCGCGTCAACCCGGCGGGTCGCCGTTAACTCGACGGGGAGGCCGTTGCGGCCTTCGCCGACACGGTGATCTGCACCGGTCCGGAGGCGGACGCGGTGCCGGACGCCTGCCACCCCTTGGTGGAGTCGGAGCTGCGCCACACCTTGCCGCCGTAGGACACGGTGGTGATGTGCAGGTCCTGGCAGTTGGCCACCGCCCACTGCGCTACCGCCCAGGCGCGGGCCGTCCCCGCGGTCCCGCTGCCGGTGCGGACGGTCAGCCCCAGCCCCTGCGGGTCCGCGGCGGCGGAGGACGACGCCGCCGAGGATGAAGTCCCGGCCGCGTCGGCGGAGCCGGCCGCGGTCGTCGCCCGGGGCGTCACCGTGCTGCCGAACTCCTTCTTCAGCTTCGCCGAGACCGCCCGGCCGCCCTGCTGCAGTCCGTCCGGGCCGATCGGTCCGGTGACCGCCGAACCCACGCTGTTCACCGTGCAGTTCAGCGCGGCGGGGACGCGTCCGGTGAGTGCCCCGGAGAGGGTCTTGGCATCGGTCTCGTGCGTGGCGTAGGCGTCGGGGTAGCCGCTGTGCTGGACGTCCTGGGCGGCGACGGTCAGCGGCAGCTGCGCGTAGCCCTGGATCTGCACCAGCTTGTCGAGGAACTTGTCGGTCGCGTAGACCGGGTCGCCGATCTGGGTCGGCGTGCCCCAGCCCTGCGAGGGGCGCTGCTGGAACAGGCCGATCGAGTCGCGGTCGCCGGCCGTCAGGTTCTGCAGCTTGGACTCCTGCATGGCCGTGGCCAGCGAGATCGTCACCGCCCGTTCCGGAAGATTTCGCGATATGGCCACCGCCGCGATCGTCCCTGCATTGCTCATCTGGTCCAGCGAGAGGTCGATCACGCCGTCGGCGCTGTCCACCTGGCAGCCCTCGGCGACCGGGATGGGCAGCAGGTCGCGGTGCCGGTTCAGATACAGGCCGCCGACCACCACCAGGGCCAGTACCAGCACGAACGGCAGACAGCCCAGCCACCGCCGCCGACGCCGCGCGGCGGGCGCGGACTCGGCGGAGTCCATCATCGACTTCAGACTCACCCGGCTGTTCCTCCTTGCCATGTTCGCTGCACCCTACCGACTGGGACGGCCCCGCCGTGAGCCCGGTTCTCCGGCCCATCGACCCCGGCCACCGGGCGGCAGGCCGTAACCTGGCTGGTCATGACTGGTTCCCATACCGCTGACGCCCCGGCTCCGGCCGCCGCACCCGTACTCGATCTCACAGCGAGCGGAGGTGAACTCACCGCCGCCCTGGTCGACATCCCCTCGGTCAGCGGCGACGAACGACTGCTTGCCGACGCCGTCGAGGCCGCCCTGCGCTCACTGCCGCACCTCACCGTGGACCGGGACGGCGACGCGGTCATCGCCCGGACCGACCTGGGCCGCGCCGAACGCGTGGTCCTGGCCGGACACCTGGACACGGTACCCATCGCGGACAACCTCCCCTCCCGGGTCGACGGCGACCTGCTCTGGGGCTGCGGCACGTCCGACATGAAGGCCGGCGTCGCCGTCCAGCTCCGGATCGCCGCGACCGTCCCGGACCCCAACCGCGACCTCACCTTCGTCTTCTACGACTGCGAGGAGGTCGAGGCGGTCCGCAACGGCCTGGGACGGCTGGCCAGGATCCACCCGGACTGGCTGGCCGCCGACTTCGCGGTGCTGATGGAGCCGAGCAACGCGCAGGTCGAGGGCGGCTGCCAGGGCACCATGCGGGCCACCGTCAGCACCACCGGGCACCGGTCCCACTCGGCCCGCAGCTGGCTCGGCGACAACGCCATCCACAAGGCCGCCCCGATCCTGCAGCGGCTGGCGGACTACGTGCCGCGCCTGATCGACATCGACGGCCTGGAGTACCACGAGGGCCTCAACGCGGTCAGCATCGAGGGCGGCGTCGCCGGGAACGTCATCCCGGACGCCTGCACCGTCACCGTCAACTTCCGCTTCGCGCCGGACCGCAGCGAGGCCGAGGCCGAGGCGCACATCCGCGAGGTCTTCGACGGCTACCAGGTCGTCGTCACCGACTCCGCCCCCGGCGCGCTGCCCGGCCTGTCCCACCCGGCCGCCGCCGCCTTCATCGCCGCGACCGGGGCCACCCCGCAGGCCAAGTTCGGCTGGACCGATGTCGCCCGCTTCTCCGCGCTCGGCGTGCCCGCCGTCAACTACGGCCCGGGCGACCCCAACCTGGCCCACACCCGCGAGGAGCACTGCTCGCTGGCGGCGGTGGACGAGTGCGAGAAGCGGATCCGCGACTGGCTCCAGGACTGACCAGGCAATTAAAGATCCCACCTGGTCGAGCGGGTTCGTCGTACCCTGCGTAGGTATGACGAGCGACAGGCAGTACGGCGACGGCCCGGACAAGGTTTCCACGGGCCCCAGGAAGACCGCGGAGAAGCGGCGCGGCCCGGTGCTGCTCCGCGGCGAACAGGTCGACAGCAGCACCACGGACCAGCGGCTGCTGGACTCGGCGCAGAACGCGGACTGGCTGCACACCGACCCCTGGCGGGTCATGCGCATCCAGTCCGAGTTCGTCGAAGGGTTCGGCGCCCTCGCCGAACTGGGGCCCGCCGTCAGCGTGTTCGGCTCCGCCCGGACAGCGGCGGACTCGGCCGAGTACCGGGCCGGGGAGCAGATCGGGCGCGCCCTGGTCGAAGCCGGCTACGCGGTCATCACCGGCGGCGGACCGGGCGCGATGGAGTCCGCCAACAAGGGCGCGCACGAGGCCGGCGGCACCTCGGTCGGCCTCGGCATCGAGCTGCCGTTCGAGCAGGGGCTCAACCAGTACGTCGACCTGGGCCTGAACTTCCGTTACTTCTTCGTCCGGAAGACCATGTTCGTGAAGTACTCGCAGGGCTTCATCGTGCTCCCGGGCGGCTTCGGCACCCTGGACGAGCTGTTCGAGGCGCTCACCCTGGTGCAGACCCACAAGGTCACCCGCTTCCCGGTGATCCTCTTCGGCGTCTCCTACTGGTCCGGCCTGTTCGAGTGGGTCCGCAACACCCTGGTCGCCGAGGGCAAGGCATCCCCGTCGGACCTGGAACTCATCCAGATCACCGACTCCGTCGACGAGGCCATGAAGATCCTCGACGAGGCCCGCCTCCGCAACGGGGTAGTGACCCCGGCCCACAACCCGGAGTAGCGGTGGCACGTGGTTGCATGGCTGGGGTTCGCGCAGTTCCCCGCGCCCCTGAGGTAGGAGCAGGCGGGCCAGTTGCAAACGTCTAGGGGCGCGGGGAACTGCGCGAGAAACCGCCTACGGCGGTAGAGCCCGTCCGCCCCGCAGCACACCCCACCCTCGGCGGCGGGCACCCCCTGGCCGTCAGGCCAGCCCGCGGCGGGCCACCGCCGGGGGCCTGCTGCCCCGGATCGAGGCGACCATGTCCAGCACCTGCTTGGTCTCCGCGACCTGGTGCACCCGGTAAACCTGCGCTCCGAGCCACGCCGACACCGCCGTGGTCGCCAGCGTGCCCAGCAGCCGCTCGCCCACCGGCTTGTCCAGCGTCTCGCCCACGAAGTCCTTGTTGGACAGCGACACCAGCACCGGCCACCCCGTCGCCGTCATCTCCGGCAGCCGCCGGGTGGCCTCCAGCGAATGCCTGGTGTTCTTGCCGAAGTCGTGCCCAGGATCGATCAGCACCCCCTCCCGCGGCACGCCCAGTGCCACCGCCCGCTCCGCCAGCGCCAGCGTGCGCTCCAGGATGTCGGCCATCACGTCCCGGTAGGCCACCCGGTGCGGCCGGGTCCGCGGCTCGGCGCCGCCGGCGTGGGTGCAGACGATCCCCACCCGGTACCGCCCGGCGACCTCCGCCAGCAGCGGGTCCACCCCGCCCCACGCGTCGTTCAGCAGGTCGGCGCCGACCTCGCAGACCGCCTCGCCGACCTCGTGCCGCCAGGTGTCCACGCTGATCACCGTGTCGGGGTGGCGCTTGCGCAGCTCGGCCACGAAGGGCACGATCCGGCGCAGCTCCTCCTCGGTGGTGACCTCCTCGCCCGGTCCCGCCTTCACCCCGCCGATGTCCAGGATCGCCGCGCCCTCGGCGACCGCCCGGTCGGCCGCCGCGAAGGCCGCCTCGTCGGCGAAGGTCGCCCCCCGGTCGAAGAACGAGTCCGGGGTGCGGTTGACGATGGCCATGATGACCGGCTCGTCGTCACCGAAAATCCGCGGGCCGAGCGCGAGCGCCATGCGTCCTCCAAGGTACGTACGCCATGATGGCCCCAGTACCGTTCAGTACTGTGGGGCATCCCTTCATGATCCCCCACCGGGAGCCGGGAGTGGTGGGCTTGTGTTCTGGTTGATCCTCGTCGTCATGGTGCTGGTCGTGGGCGCTGCGGCGCTGGTCGCGCTCGGGGGCGGCGGTTCGCTGCCGGAGGCGGAGCAGGACCGGCTGGCCGCACGGCTGCCGCTGGACCGCCCGCTGACCCGTGCCGACGTGGACGTACTGCGCTTCCCGATGGCCGTGCGCGGCTACCGGATGGACGAGGTGGACGACGTCCTCGACCGTCTCGGCGTCGAGCTGACCCACCGTGACGTCCGGGTCGCCGAGCTGGAGGCCGCGCTCAACGCGGCCCTCGCGGCCGGTCACCCCCAGGCCGGCGAGCCCGGGGCGGCCGAGTTCGAGGCACTGAGGATGCGGTTCGCCACCCCGGGCGGCACCACCCTGGAGAAGCAGACCCCCCAGGACGCCCTTCCCGGCCTGGACGAGGAGTCCGGGCAGTGAGCCCGACCGCGACGGTCCTCGGCGAGGACGGCCTGCGCCGCTGCCCCTGGGGTCTGTCCACGCCGGACTACGTCGAGTACCACGACCAGGAATGGGGCAAGCCGGTCCACGGCGACCAGGCGCTCTACGAGCGGATCAGCCTGGAGGCGTTCCAGTCCGGGCTGTCCTGGATCACCATCCTGCGTCGACGGGAGACCTTCCGTAAGGCGTTCTCCGGCTTCGACCCGGCGCTGGTCGCCGAGTTCGGCGACGCCGACGTCGAACGGCTGATGGCGGACCCGGGCATCATCCGCAACCGCGCCAAGGTCCTGGCCACCATCGCCAACGCCCGGGCCGTCCTGGACCTGGACGGCACCACGCTGGACGCCCTGATCTGGTCCTTCGCCCCGAAGAAGCCGGGCAGGGCGCCGCGCGCCTTCGGCGACGTCCCGGCGGTCACGCCGGAGTCGACGGCCCTCGCCAAGGAGCTCAAGCGCAGCGGCTTCCGCTTTGTGGGTCCGACCACCGCGTATGCCCTTATGCAGGCCTGCGGGCTGGTCAACGACCACTTCGCGGACTGCTTCGCCCGTTGACGGCTGCGGGTTGTGCATGGTTGGTCGCGCAGTTCCCCGCGCCCCTGAGCAACTGCAACCGAGCCAGTTGCAGACCCCCAGGGGCGCGAGGAACTGCGCGACAAGCCACAAACAGACCCGCGCCTACCGCCCCACGTACTTCGGCGCTTCCTTGGCGACGAAGGCCTGCACCGCAATCCAGTGATCCTCCGCCGCCCCCGCAAGGGTCTGCAGCTCGTCCTCCTTGCCCAGCGTCTCCACCAGCGTGTGCCCCGCCCCGAACGCCAGCGACTCCTTGATCGCGCCGAAGGCGACCGTCGGTCCGGCGGCCAGCTCCGCCGCGAACGCCCTCGCCGTCTCGGCCAGCTCGGCCCCCGGAACCACGCGATGCGCGAGCCCGAGCGCCAGCGCGTCCGCCGCCGGAACCGTCCGCGGGAACATCAGCAGCTCGACCGCCCTGGCCTGCCCCACCAGCCGGGGGAGGGTCCACGACACTCCCGAGTCCGCGGTCAGCGCCACCCCGGCGAACGAGGTGTTGAACCCGCTGTGGTCGGCGATGATCCGGAAGTCGCAGGCCCAGGCCAGCCCCGCACCGGCCCCGGCGGCCACCCCGTTGACCGCGGCGACGACCGGCTTGGCCATGGTCGCGATGGCCGTCACCAGCGGGTTGTAGTGGTCCCGGACGGTGGACAGCGGCGCCTCTCCGGTTTCTTTGGCGGCAGCCAGCTTGCCCAGGTGCTCCTTGAGGTCCTGGCCCACGCAGAAGGCCCGGTTGCCGGCCCCGGTGAGCAGCACCGCCCGTACCGCCGGGTCCTCCTTGGCGGTGATCATGGCGTCCCGCAGCGCGACCTTGGTCTCCGTGTCGAGGGCGTTCATCGCCTCGGGCCGGTTGATGGTGACGGTCGCCAGCCCGTCGCTGAGCTCGTACAGCACGGTGTCGGCCATGCGGATCTCCCATTACTCGTCAGTAGTCCCATGTCAGCATGACGGATCGACAGCCGCTTGGCCGATGTGACGTAGGCCACTGTTTCGGACGTGTCCCGCCCGGTCGGCCGAACCGGGGCGAGGGCGCGGGGACCCGCCGGGGACACGGGAACTGATTTGCGATCGGAACCGGGTGGTCAGCGTACGGATGAGCCTGTCGGGGCAGGAGAGAGTAGTGATGTTGGTCATCGGGTGCCCCGATGCGGGATACTGGACTCCGATCAATGCGTTCGATACCTGCGGTGGACGGGCCGTAGGTGCGTCGGTGAGCAGGTTCGCAGGAAGGGGAACGAGCATGGCGGCCATGAAGCCGCGGACGGGCGACGGCCCGCTCGAGGTGACCAAGGAGGGGCGGGGCATCGTCATGCGAGTACCGCTCGAGGGCGGCGGGCGGCTGGTGGTCGAACTGACGCCGGACGAGGCCGACGCTCTGGGCGAGGCCCTGAAGAAGGCCTGCGGCTGACGACCTCCTGGTCTCCAAGCGAGTAGAGCACTTGTGGCTCTGGCCCCGCACCCCCTCCGGGGGGCCCGGGACCAGGGCCACAGCTGTTGCACCCGGCAGCCTCGGCCGCCTCAGCGCCGCACCGCGCACAACAGTCCGTCACCGACCGGGAGCAGCGCACTCAGCAGCGCGTCGTGCTCCCGCACGGTCCGCATCAGGTCCCTGGTCGCCACGTCCTCCAGGGCGCTGACGGTCCCTTCGAAGCAGACCATTCCCCCAGGTCGCAGCAGGCGCAACGATTCAGCGAGGTACTCCGGCGACTCGGCCGGATCGCCGTCGCAGAACACCAGGTCGTACTGGCCGTCGGCGAGCCTCGGCAGCACCTCCAGGGCGGCGCCCGGAATGCACCGGGCCCGGCTCGGCGCGAAACCGGCGTCCGAGAACAGCTCGCGGGCCTGCCGCTGCAGCCCCGGCTGGATGTCGACCGTGGTGAGGATGCCGTCCGGCCGCATCCCGCGCAGCAGGCAGATGCCCGACACGCCCGCGCCGGTGCCGATCTCGACCACCGAACGGGCACCGACCGCGGCCGTCAGCACCGCCAGTGCCGCCCCGCTGGCCGGTGACACCGGGCGCACCGTCGCGAGCTCGGACTGCCTGCGGGCGTACTGCAGCACCTCGTCCTCGACGGCGTAGGCATCGGCGAGGCGCGGGTCCGACGGCCCGTAGCCGGTGATGGCTGCTCCCTCTCCGGATCTGTCCCTGGTTCCGTGTCTGCATTTCTGGATTTCTGGCCACAGGTTAATGGGTCTTGAAGGAACCGGAGCAGGACGCGACCCGTTGGGAGTGGTGAGTGCGGCCGACCCCGCAGGTGGGTCGTATGGTGATTGGCTTTTATCCGGAGCAGACGGGTGAGGCGGATATGGTGGTGACCCTGCTTGGCAGAAGAGCCGATCGAGGAGGTGTGGCTGAGGGGGGCGCGTGTTCGCGGCACTTCCGCGGTCGTGCGTCGGCCCTGACGCCAAAGCCCGTGATGAGTGAGTCCAAGCCCGCACCCAGTGAGCGCGGGGCCACCGAGCCCGCGCAGAGTCCGCAGACCGCCTCCTTCGACGAGGGCAGCGCGGCCTCCGTCTGGACGCCGCCCAGCTGGGAGGAGATCGTCCAGACCCACAGCGCCCGGGTGTACCGGCTGGCCTACCGCCTGACGGGCAATCAGCACGACGCCGAGGACCTCACCCAGGAGGTCTTCGTCCGGGTGTTCCGCTCGCTGTCGACCTACACGCCCGGCACCTTCGAGGGCTGGCTGCACCGGATCACCACCAACCTCTTCCTCGACATGGTCCGCCGCAAGCAGCGGATCCGCTTCGACGCCCTGGCCGAGGACGCCGCCGAGCGGCTCCCCAGCCGTGAGCCCTCGCCGGCCCAGCACTTCCACGACACGCACTTCGACGCCGACGTCCAGCAGGCGCTGGACACCCTTGCGCCCGAGTTCCGCGCCGCCGTGGTGCTCTGCGACATCGAGGGCCTCTCCTACGAGGAGATCGCCGCGACCCTGGGCGTGAAGCTCGGCACCGTCCGCAGCCGGATCCACCGCGGCCGGGCCCACCTGCGCGCCGCCCTGCAGCACCGGGCCCCCGGTGCGGCGGAGGGCCGCGAGCGCCGGGCCGGCGCCATCGCCGAGCCGGGCGATGCCGCCCTGTACGGAGCCACCGGAACCGGACCGGACGAGTTCGCGGAACAGAGGCGGTCGCTGTGACCGAGCAGCCGCACCGCCCCCGTCGGCCCGAGGTCCTGGTCGAGCTGCGGGTGGACCGCTCTGCCGCCGCGTCGGCGGTCCAGGCCCTGGAGGAGCAGCACCTCGGCGACCGGCTGGCCGCCTTCATCGACGGAGAGCTCGACCACGACGGCCGGGAGCGGGTCCAGGCGCATCTGGCGACCTGTTCGGCCTGCCTCAGCCGGGCCGAGGACGAGCGCCGGATCAAGAGCCGGATCGCGGCGGCGATGCCGCCCGACCCCAGTGCCCTGTTCCTCGCCAAGCTGATGAACATCGCCGGTGACGACGACGCCGACCGGCGGCCCCCGAGCGGCGGCGCGAGCGCCCGCAGGGGCTTCGGCGGCGGCGCCTTCGGCAGCACGAACTCCTTTGGCGGCGGTGACTCCTTCGGGGCGAGCGGCTTCGGCAGCGGCCGGTTCGGCAGCAACGCCCTCGGCGCCGAGCACCCCGTGCCCGGGGTGGATCCGCGGGCCGAGCGCGGCAGTCGTCCGTTCCAGGGCGAGCAGCGTTCCGTCGGGCCGATCGCCGCACGGCTGAGGGCCGGGTTCGCGCCCGGCGACAGCCGTCCGCAGAGTTTCGCTCCGCAGGAGCGCACCCGCGAGCAGAGCGCGCCCCGTCCGTCGGCGGCGCGCGGTCGGCGTTTCGCCTTCGCCGCCGCCGGGGCCTTCTCGGTCGCCGCGGTCGCGCTGGGCGGCGCCATCACCGGGGTGAGCTCGGCCGAGCAGCCGATCGTGGACGACCCCTACGGCAATGTCGCACCGGTCGCCGACACGGCCGGCGGCCAGGGCGCCGCGGAGAGCAGCCGCAACAGCGGGCAGCTGGCGCTCGGGGTCCCGGCGAACCTGCCCGGCGGGTTCTCCCAGTCGCTGGTCGCACCGTCCGCCTCGGCCACCTCGCTCCCGGCCGCGGGCAGCAACAACCCGGCGCTGCGCTCCTCCGTCCTGAGGTAGTGGCGTCTTGAGCTAGCGGAGCCAGGAGGGGCAGCCTGTAACCCTGCCGACTCCACAACGCGGTTCGGACCTGGTTGACTGTCCCTCCCCAGCGGCGAGTGGAGGGCGGTGCGCCGGATGGCGGTGGAGGTCGAGGCAGGACTCCCACCAGGCATTGCCATGCCGACCGACGGTCAGGAGCGGCAGGTCGCCCAGGCGACCGCTGCTCCGGCGCCGCGCTGGTGGAGTCATCCGGACGGCCCCTGCGGGCCCAGCCTCCGGCTGCCTCCGCCCCGTCCGGCGGCGTCCGGTGCAGAGCCGTCCGCTGCTGGGTCGACCCGCACCCCGCGCCGCGCGTCCGGAGCTCCGCGCTCGACCGTGCGCCAGTCCGTACGGATCGCCGTGGGCGCGGTCGCCGCGGTGCTCTGCGCCGGCCTGCTCGGCGGCTGTATCGGCGCGCTGGTCCAGGGCACCCGGCAGGGCGGCCGGATCACCCTGCAGGCGGCCAGCGAGTCCCCGGTGCCGCGGTTGCCCGGAACCACCGCCAGCATCGTCCGGGCCGTGCTGCCCGGCGTGGTCTACCTCAGCGTCAACGCCTCCGGGACCACCACCACCGGTACCGGCATCGTGCTGGACGGCGCCGGGCACATCCTGACCAACAACCATGTGGTCGCCCCGCTGGGCCGGGCCGGGCGTACCACCGTCACCTTCAGCACCGGACAGCGCCACCCGGCCGCGCTGGTGGGCCGAGACGTCGGCTCCGACCTGGCCGTGCTCCAGGTGAAGGGAGTCGCCGGGCTGCACCCGCTGGCCCTCGGCTCCGCCGACCGGATCGAGGTCGGCGACCCGGTCGTCGCCATCGGCGCGCCCTTCGGCCTCCAGGGCACCGTCACCTCGGGCATCGTCAGCGCCAGGGACCGGCCGCTGACCTCGGGCGGCACCAACTCCGGAGCCGGCCTGGCCTACCTGGACGCGCTGCAGACCGACGCCCCGATCAACCCCGGCAACTCCGGCGGACCGCTGCTGGACGCCGCCGGCACTGTCGTCGGCGTCAACACCGCGATCCGCTCCGCCGACTCCGACAGCAGCGACCCCTTCGGCGTCACCGACCAGAGCGGCAGCATCGGCCTCGGCTTCGCGATCCCGGTGGACCAGGCGATGCGGGTCGCTGAACAGCTGATCAACACCGGTCACGCGGGCCGCACCGTGCTGGGCGCGACCGTGGACCTCACCTACCAGAGCGGCGCCGCGGTGACCGCCGTCGCGTCCCGGTCCGGCGGCGACTCGGCGCTGCACCCCGGGGACGTCGTGATCGCCCTCGACGGCGTGCCGGTGACCAGCGGCGACGACCTGGCTGCGCTGGTCCGCGGGCGCAGCCCCGGCGCCACCGTCGTGCTCACCGTGCTGCGCGGCGGGCAGACCAGGGAACTCCCGATGCCGCTGTACTCGACGGAGCGCGACGACGGGGCGAACAACCTCTGATCCGGCAGTGGGACCGCACACGTATGAGCGATATCGAGGCAGTGGCGACTACGCTGGTGCCGGTACGCCGCTCTGTGCCCACGAGCGGGTGACTTCACCTCCCAGGGGAGCCGCACGGTGTTCGACATAAGTCCATTCAAACTGGTGGCGCTGATTGTCCTCGCCGTGATCATCTTCGGCCCGGACAAGCTCCCCAAGCTGGTCGCCGACGCGATGGGGATCATCCGGAAGATCCGCGAGTTCTCCGACAGCGCCAAGGAGGACATCCGCAAGGAGCTGGGGCCGGAGTTCAAGGACTTCGAGTTCGAGGACCTCAACCCCAAGACCTTCGTCCGCAAGCAGCTGGCGACGCACGGCGACGAGTTCGGGCTGAGCGACCTCCAGGAGCTGAAGAACGGCTTCAGCAAGGACGCGTCCGCCGCGACCGCAGCGGTCAAGTCGGTCGCGGCCGACCCGCTGGCCAAGGTCGCCGACGACTCGTCCCCGCAGGTCGACATGGTCAAGCCGGAGCGCGCCGCGGCGGCGGCCGAGCGGCCCGCGTACGACGTCGACGCGACCTGACGAAGCTTCAACCCGATCCCGCCCCCGCTATTGTTCTGCTGCGACAGCACAGCCGAGCGGAAGCAGAGGGCCGAGATGGACACCACCAGCCACACGGGGACGGCCGACGCCGTCGTCGACGGCTATCTGCGCGCGGACTTCCCCTGGTACAGCCTGGACGAGGCCTGGACCGGGCACCGCTGGCTGGCCCCGGTCGGCACCTCGCCGGACGGCGCCGTCGACTACGGCTCCATCGGCCACGGTGACGAACCGACGCGTGCCTACGGCAAGCAGGACCCCGCCGCGGAGTCCCGCCGGTATGCGGTGGTGGTGACGGTGGCCCGGCGCCCCGGACGCCGTCTGGGCGACGGCACCGGGATACTGGAGGCCACCTCGGTGTCCTCCGCCGCGTGGCTCGCCGGGTCCGGCCTGCTGGCTGCGACGGAGTTGGGGCCGATGGCCCGGGAGATGCGGCAGAACTGGCTGGACCAGCAGTCCGCGCTCGCCTGGGACCTCGCGGACGACCTGGACGGCGCGGGCTGGTCCTCCCTCACCCTGCCGGTCAACGGCACCCCGCAGCCGTTTCGCTACCGCGAATCCGAATACGGGTGGGTTCTTGCGGGGGACGCGCCGGGGGTGCACCTGGGGGCGTACGGGCGGGGGGTCAGTGCTTATGCGTTGGGGTTCAGCACGGTTACCGACCTGGGTGGGTACGCGGGCTGAGTGAGCGGGTGCACCTTGGCGGTGGTTGCTGTTCGCGCAGTTCCCCGCGCCCCTAAAAGCATCTGCAACTGAGCCAGTTGCACATGTCAGGGGCGCGGGGAACTGCGCGAACAGTGACCATGCAGCGAGGTGCCACCGCTCAGCGCGTCAGAACTTGTTCCGAGGGGTGATCCCCAGCGACAGGCCAGAAAGCCCTCGCTGGCGGTTCCCCAGCTTTGAGGCGATCGCGCGCAGCGCGACCCCCGCGGGGGAGTCCGGGTCGGTGAGGACGACCGGCTTGCCCTCGTCCCCGCCCTGGCGGAGCCGCACGTCGATGGGGATGCTGCCGAGGACCGGCACCTTGGTGCCGGTGGCCTTGGTGAGGGCGTCGGAGACGGTCTGGCCCCCGCCGGTGCCGAAGACGTCGACCATCTCGCCGCAGTGCGGGCACGGCATCCCGGACATGTTCTCGATGACGCCGACGATGGTCTGGTGCGTCTGCAGCGCGATCGTCCCGGCGCGTTCGGCGACCTCCGCCGCCGCCTGCTGCGGGGTGGTGACGATCAGGATCTCCGCGTTGGGGACCAGCTGTGCCACCGAGATGGCGATGTCGCCGGTTCCGGGCGGCAGGTCCAGCAGCAGGACGTCCAGGTCGCCCCAGTAGACGTCGCCGAGGAACTGCTGCAGGGCCCGGTGCAGCATCGGCCCGCGCCACACCACCGGGGCGTTGCCCGGCGTGAACATGCCGATCGAGATGACCTTCACCCCGTGCGCCGACGGCGGCATGATCATGTTCTCGACCTGGGTCGGACGGCCGCCCACGCCCAGCATCCTGGGGATGCTGTGGCCGTAGATGTCGGCGTCCACGACCGCGACCTTCAGCCCGTCGGCGGCCAGCGCCGCGGCCAGGTTGACGGTCACCGAGGACTTGCCGACCCCGCCCTTGCCGGACGCGACCGCGTACACCCGGGTCAGCGAGCCCGGCTTGGCGAAGGGGATCTCCTTCTCGGCCTGGCCGCCGCGCAGCATCGAGGCCAGCTCCTGCCGCTGCTCGGTGCTCATCACGTCCAGCTCGACGGCGACCGAGCTGATCCCGGGGACGGCGCCCACGGCCTCGGTCACCCGGCTGGTGATGGTCTCCCGCATCGGGCAGCCGGAGACGGTGAGATAGACGGCCACCCTGGCGGCGCCGTCCGCGTCGATCTCCACCGATTTGACCATGCCCAGTTCGGTGATGGGCCGGTGGATCTCCGGGTCCTGCACCGTCCCGAGGGCCGTGCGCACGGACTCCTCAAGAGCGGTCGTCTGCGTGTGGGAAGCCATGCACTGATGGTACGACGCAGCCGACACGGCCCCGACCGGCCCGGCGCGTGCGGCCGGTCACAGCGACGTCGGTGGAAGACGTCAGCCGGCCGCCTCCTCGGCCTCGCCCGGCGTCCGGTTCTCCAGTTCCTTGAGCAGCGACTGCAGTTCGGAGCGGAGGAAGTCGCGGGTCGCCACCTCGCCGAGGCCGTGGCGCAGCGCGGCCACCTCCCGGGTCAGGTACTCGGTGTCGGCCACGGTGCGCTCGGTCCTGGCCCGGTCCTGCTCCATGTTGACCTTGTCCCGGTCGTCCTGCCGGTTCTGCGCCAGCAGGATCAGCGGGGCGGCGTAGGAGGCCTGCAGCGAGAGCACCAGGGTCAGGAAGATGAAGGGGTACTGGTCGAAGCGCCAGGAGGACGGCGCGGCGATGTTCCAGGTCACCCAGAGCAGGATGAGGAACGTCATCCAGACCAGGAAGCGCCCGGTCCCCAGGAAGCGGGCGATCCGCTCGGAGAGCCGTCCGAAGGCGTCCGAGTCCGGGTTGGGCAGGGTGACGAACGTACGGCGGCGCTGCGGCTGGTCCAGCCGGTTGCGGCGGCGCTCCTCGCTGCTGCGCTCCTGGGTGCGCCGGCCGTCCGCCTCCCGCGGTCGCTGTCCGGCGGCCTCGCGCAGCCGCAGGTCCCGGCGCTCGCGCAGGTTCCTCAGGTCACGGCGGTCACCGGCCATCGGTGGCCACCTCCTCCTGAACGTGGTCGTGCTTGGACTCGTCGTCGTGCAGCGCCGACTCGCGCCAGTCGTCGGGCAGCATATGGTCCAGCACGTCGTCCACGGTCACCGCGCCCAGCAGGTGGTCGTGCTCGTCCACCACCGGGGCCGCGACCATGTTGTAGGTCGCCAGGTAGTGGGTGATCCGGACCAGGGCGGAGTCGGGGGAGAGCGCGTCCAGGTCGCCGTCGAGGATGGCGCCCAGCAGCGTGTACGGGGGCTCCCTGAGCAGCTTCTGGAAGTGCACCAGGCCCAGGTAGATCCCGGTCGGCGTCTCGGTCGGGGGCCGGCACACGTACACCTGCGCGGCCTGGGCCGGCTTGAGGTCGGAGACCCGGATCCGGGCCAGTGCCTCGGCGACGGTGGCGTCCGGCTCCAGCACGATCGGCTCGGTGGTCATCAGACCGCCCGCGGTGCGCTCGGCGTAGGTGAGCAGCCGTCGGACCGGCGCGGCCTCCTCCGGCTCCATCAGCTGCAGCAGCCGCTCGGCGTCCTCCTCCGGAAGCTCCGAGAGGAGGTCGGCGGCGTCGTCCGGGTCCATCGCCTCCAGCACGTCGGCGGCGCGCTCCTGGTGCAGTCCGGCGAGGATCGCCACCTGGTCGTCCTCCGGCAGCTCCTCCATGACATCGGCGAGCCGCTCGTCGTCCAGGGCGGCGGCCACCTCGGAGCGGCGCTTGGCGGAGAGGTGGTGCAGCACGTTGGCGAGGTCGGCGGGGCGCAGCTGCTCGAAGGTCGCCAGCAGGTTGGCCGCGCCCTGGTCCTCCTCGCGCAGCGCGAAGCCGGTGACGGCCGACCAGTCCACGGTCAGCGTCTCGCCCTTGCGCCTGAGCCTGCCGCCCTTGCCCTTCTCCACGAAGACCTTGTCGATCTCCCACTCGCGGTTGCGGGTCTGCACCATGGCCACGTCCAGAACCGTGACGGTCTCCCCGGCCTCGCCGTTGGGGCCGCTGGTGCGCAGGGCGACCCGGCGGTCCAGCAGTTCGGCCAGCACCAGAGTCTCGGTGGGGCGCTGTTCGAAGCGGCGCATGTTTATCACGCCGGTGGTGATGACCTGGCCCGACTCCAGGCTGGTGACCCGGTTCATCGGCAGGAAGACCCGGCGTTTGCTGACCACCTCGACGGCGAAGCCGAGCACGCGCGGGGGCCGACCGCCCAGCCGCAGGCTCACCACAAGATCGCGGATCCGTCCCACCTGGTCGCCCGACGGGTCGAAGACCGCCATGCCGGCGAGGTGCGAGATGAACACGCGGGAGGAGGCTCCGGTCATCTGCCTTTCCTGCCTGTCGCTGTTGCAGCCCAGGTCGTGCGGTGCCTGGAGACGGCACGGTCCGGACATGCCACAGGTTACCGGCGGCGAACAGGTGCTGCCGCCCTGCTCAATCCTCTGACAGGACAGTCATACCGCAATCATGACCGATCAGGTTCCGCCCCTCCGCCGACGGCGCCCGAAGAGCAGTTTCGGCAGCGCGGCCGGGATGGGCTCGCGGGTGGTCGCCGGGGTCGGCACCGGCACGGCGGCGTGCGACCCGTCGGGCATCGCGCCGGGGCCCGCCACGCTCGCGCCGACCGGGACCAGCCGAAGCACCCGTGACTCGGCCGCCCAGCGGTCGGTGACGGTGGCGTGGTCCGGGGAGTTCAGCCGTTTCGCCTTCAGCTCCTCAGTGGCGGCGGTCCAGGCCTCGCTGTGCGGCTGCAGCTCCTCCACCCGGACCGGCCAGGCCACCAGTCGGCCGCCCTTGTCCTTGCTGCGCGCGGTCAGCACCGTGGACTGCCCGTCCGCGAGCCCGTGCAGCGGCTGCTCCGCGCCCTCGCCGACGACCGTCACCGCCCCGTCGTGCCACACCTGCCACAGCGCCCGGTCCGTCCCGTCGGGGAGCCGCACCCAGAGCAGCCCGGACTTCTTGGCCGACTCCTCCACCAGAGCCCGGTCCAGCAGCTCCACCCGCACCTCAGTCATGCGCTGAGCTTAGGGCGTCCATGCCCTGATACCCCTTCGCCCGGGGAGCGTCAGTCCCATACCATCGTCATGCCCCTTACTGGGACAGGGGCCAGATGCCAAGGAGCGCCGTGCAGACGACCAGCGCAGTCACCACCGACGCGCCACCGCCGCCGTCGTCCGCGCACCCGGACCTCTCCACCGTGCCCAGGATCGACTTCCTGCTGCTGGCGCTCGCCGTCAGCGGGGTCGCCTTCTCGGCGCCGCTGATCACCGCGACGGCGGCCCCCGCTGTCGCCATCGCCTTCTGGCGCAACTGCATCGCCACCGGCGTCCTCTCGCCGATAGCACTGCTGCGGCACCGCGCCGAACTGCGCGCGATGAGCCGGCGGACGGTGCTGCTCTGCCTGGCCGCCGGCGCGTTCCTGGCGCTGCACTTCGCCATGTGGCTGCCCAGCCTGCGGATGACCTCGATCGCCTCCTCGACCGCGCTGTGCACGGTCACCCCGCTGTGGACCACCCTCTACCTGCGACTGCGCGGCCATCACATCCCGGGGACGGTGTGGATCGGCTCGGCCACGGCCTTCGCCGGGGTGCTGGTCCTCACCGGCGTGGACTTCAGCACCGACCCCCGGGCCCTGGCCGGCGACGCGCTGGCGCTGGGCGCGGGGATGGCGGCCTCCGCCTACTTCCTGCTCGGCAGCGAGGTCCGCAGGACGGCCAGCACCATCGCCTACACCTATGTCTGCTACGCCACCACGGCCTTCCTGCTGCTGGTCGCCTGCCTGGCCTCGGGCCAGGCGCTGACCGGCTACAGCGGCTCGACCTGGCTGAAGATCGTGCTGCTCACCGGCGCCGCCCAGTTCCTCGGACACTCCCTCAGCAACCGTGTGGTCCGCACCCTCGGACCCTCCCTGGTGTCCACCGCGATCCTGCTGGAGACCCCGGGCGCCGCCCTGATCGGCGCGGTCTGGCTGGGTCAGATGCCGCCGGTGGCGGTCTACCCGGCGGTGGGCCTGGTGCTGATCGGCCTGCTGGTCGTGATCCGCGGACAGCGCAGGACGTAGGGTGGTCGACCATGTCCCACGACGCAGTCCTCACCGCCGTCGAAGCACGGCTGACCAGCACCTTCGGCGAGCCTGACGCCCGCGCCGCGGTCACCTTCCTGGGGGCCGACCGGATCGAGGTGCTGCGGTTCCACGACGCGGACGGCCTGGTCCGCTACGCCACCCTGGGCATGTCGGCGGCGCCGATGGCCGACCCTGCCGACATGGTCGCCGACCCGGTCGCCGGCCCCCGCGCCGAGCTGGTGTTCACGGTACGCGGCGGGCGGGACGAGGTGCTGCGGCCGCTCGCCACGCTGGCGGCTTCGCCGCAGGTCGAGGGCCTGGTGGTGGCCCCGGGCGCCTCGCTGGACCTGGGCGCGCCGCTGTGGGAGGGGGCGCCGTTCACCTCGTTCCTGGTCGCCGAACCCGGCGGGCTGGTCGAGGACCTGGATCTCGCCGACCCGGCCGACCCGGTCCGCTTTCTGCCCCTGCTCCCGATGACCCGCAACGAGGCCGCCCACAAACGCGTCCACGGCGCAGCCGACCTCCAGGAACGGTGGCTACGCCACGGCACGGACCTCCGCGATCCGCTGCGGCGGGGTGTGCCTCTCGACTGAGGTGCGGCGTGTGCATGGCTTGTCGCGCAGTTCCCCGCGCCCCTATGCAGCTGCAACTGAACCGCTGCGGGGCAAGTTGCAGCCCCCCAGGGGCGCGGGGAACTGCGCGGCCAGCCATGCACAGCCCGCACTCAAGACGTAACCGGTTTGGCCCCGGTGGTTCGGTCCACGATTGCCTCGTAGACCTCCGGGTCAGTCGTCTCCGCCCCGAGCCGCACCGCCTTGCGGTGACCGTGGTAGTCGCTGGACCCGGTGACCAGCAGACCGAGTTCGGCTGCCAGGCCGCGCAACCGCTCGCGGGTCTCCGCGTCGTGGTCCAGGTGGTCCACCTCCACGCCGTCCATCCCGGCCGCCGCCAGATCCGCGATGACCTGCTCGGAGACCGTGCGCCCGCGCTTCACCGCGCCGGGGTGGGCGAACACGGTGACCCCCCCGGCCGCCCGGACCAGCCGTACCGCTTCGAACGGGTCGAACTCCCGCTTGCGGACGTCCGCCCGGCCGCCGTTGGCCAGCCAGTCCGAGGTGAACGCCGCGTCCACCGAGGCCACCACCCCGGCCTCCACCAGCGCACTCGCAACATGCGGACGGCCGACCGCGCCGTTGCCGGCGATCCGCCGGACCTGCTCCCAGCTGATCGGCGCGCCCAGCTCCCGGCAGCGCTCGGTCATCGCCTCGGCCCGCCGGAAGCGGTCGGTGCGCACCAGCTCGCGCTCACGGGTGAGCTCGGGGTCCTCCGGGTCGAAGAGGTACGCCAGCATGTGCATGGAGATGCCCTCGACCTGGCAGGACAGCTCGGCCCCGGTGACCAGCGTCAGCGCCGTCCCGGCCCGCGCCGCGACCGCCTCGGCGTAGCCGGACACGGTGTCGTGGTCGGTCAGCGCGACGACGTCCAGGCCGGCCGCCACCGCGTTGCCCACCAGCTCGGCGGGGGTGTCGGTGCCGTCGGAGGCGGAACTGTGGGTGTGCAGGTCGATGCGCACGAGCGGGACTCCTCAATCCGGGTGACGTCCCCGAGCTTAGAGCGCCGCTCTGTGCGACCCGGGACGGCTACGGCCCGAGCAGCCGCGGTGAGATCGCACCGCACGGCAGCAGCTCGATCTCGGCGCCCGCGTCCCGCAGGTCCGTCAGCACCAGCTCGTCGTACAGCAGCAGGCCGCTGCCCTCCGGCCAGGCCACCGCCCAGAGCCACAGTCCGCGCGCCTCGCCCACGAACACGGCCCGGTCGTCGGGCGTTCCGGCGACATGCCAGAGCGCGGTGGGCCGCCCGGCCGCCAGTACCTTGGCGTGCGGGGGCTTGTCGACGGCGATGGCGTCGCCGGGGTCGGGGCCGGGCAGCCCGGCGAAGCGGGCGCCCAGGCCGACGCCGATCTCCTCGGCCACCAGGACCAGCTCACCCGGGCCGCCGAGCGGTCCCGGGCCCGAGCAGGCGACGGCGGTGGCGCGGGCACCCGACAGGTCGTCACCGGCGTGGGCGATACCGGTGAACAGCCAGCCGACCGGCAGCGGCCAGGGCATCCAGATGGGGACCTCGGCCCGGGCGACGGCGACGGTGAGGGCCTGAACGCTGGGGGGCACGACGGGTTGCAGCGGATGCACGGTGCCGTGCGCGTCGCACTGCCAGGTATCGGTGAACAGGCCTGGGGCGCGGACACGGCCCCCGCACCTCGGGCAACTGGGCTCGCCCCTCATGCTGCACAACGGTCCTCCCTCCCGACCACCCCGTCAAGGACGATCACCCGCACGGGGAGTATCGGTTGCAGTCGTCAACTGAATGAGGATGGGCCGTGGCACGAAAGTGCCCCGCAGACACCGCTCGGTCTGCGGGGCACTTGCCGTTCGATTCGGTCAGGACGCCTGCTCGTACGGGCGGATGTAGAGCCGCTCCCCGGTTGCTGCGGCGTCCTCGACCATGGCGCGGACCGTGTCCGCGTCCGCGATGAGGGGCTCCGGTGTACTGCCGTCGGTGTCGCTCAGACGCACGATCTCAAAACGCATGGGCCTCTCCCTTCCTTGCCTACTTTGCAGCGCAGCTGCTTCGCGACGATTGCCCATCCGTTAATCCCCGGTGTCGGGTCGAGTCGGCCCGGGCGGGTTCCGGTACCCAGGGGATGTGGCGGAGGGAAGTGATGGGCGCGCACGGTGTGCAGTCTGGTCAAACGAGAATGCCGGACAAAGATATTCCGGCCGACAGAACTTTACTGAAAGTCGCCGAACCTGTCGCGACGGAATCGGTCCGTGAGCACTCTCTGGCGTTCGGAGAATACTTTCTGGCGGAGTATCAGGTGACGCTCTGCCAGAAATCGGCGAGGGCCGCAGCGGTGGCCCCGGGCTGCTCGGCGTTGGGGGAGTGCCCGGCGCCGGGGACCTGTACGCAGCGGGCGCCGAGCCGCTCGGCCATCTCGGCCTGCTCCGTCACCGGCCAGGCGTAGTCCTGCTCACCGGACAGCACCAGCGTCGGCAGTGCGGCCGCTGCCAGCGCGTCCACCCGGTCGGGCTCCAGGGTGAGCTGGCGTCCCATCACGGCCAGCGCCTCGGGGACGTTGGCCAGCCAGCGGCGGTGCAGGAAGTCGTCGATCTCCGGCGGCAGCTGCTGTTCGGCGCCGGCCTCGCGGTCCATCTCCCGCATCGCCTGCCAGATGGATTCCAGGTCCATCAGCGGCAGCACCGAGACCAGCAGCTCGGCCCGCTTCCCCTCCTCGGCGGCGACCGGGCCGGGACCGGTGCTCATCAGGGTGAGCGAACTCCACGGCAGCGGGTCCGCCGTGGATCCGCCGAGTAGGACGGCCTCGCGGACGACATAGCCGCCGAAGGAGTGACCCAGCAGGTGCAGCGGCCCGGTCGCGCCCGGCAGCAGACCGGCCACGGCCTCCGTCACTGCCCGCAGGTCCAGGGCCAGCGGTTCGAGGCCGTAGGCGGCCGGGTCGGCCGGGCCGCCGGTCTCGTACTGACCGCGCTGGTCCACCGCGACCACCTGGAAGCCGGCCGCGGTCAGCGGCTCCAGCAGCGCGATGAAGTCCTCCTTGCTGCCGGTGAATCCGGGAACCAGCAGCGCGGTGCCCCGGGGCGATCCGCTCGGCGGCAGGCTGTGCAGGGCCGCGAACTCCCCGCGGGCCGTCTTCAGCCGGAGGCTGCGGGCGGAGGCGGGCAGGGTGAGGAACGGGGGCGTGCTCATGGCGGTCTCCATCCTGTCCGGCCTGCGGGTTTGTCCCGCCCTCGACCCTATCGGCCGGAGATGACGGCGGTGTGGCCGGACGGAGACGGGCGCGGACAGGGATCCCTGTCCGCGCCCGTCTCCGTCGCTGTGGCTAGCGCAGTCCGGCGGCCTCGGCCGCTGCCGCGGCGGCAGCGGCGTCCGCCAGCCGCTCACTGCGACGACGGCGACGCTGCGGGGTGATCTCCTCCGTGGCGGTGGCAGGGACCGGGCTGGTGGCTGCCGGAGTGCGCCGGCGCGGGGCCGGGACCTCGGCCGGGGTCGGCACCTCGGCCGCGCCCGCGGGGCGGGCGGCCCGGCGGCGGGTCCGGGGCGCGGGCGCCTCGGCGGCCACGGTGCCGGACACCTCGACGGCGGCGGCCGCAGCCTCAACCACGGTCGCGGCCGCCTTGGCGGTGCTGCGACGACGGCGCGGTGCGGGCGTCTCGGCAACGACCTCGGGAGCGGTCTCGACGGCGGTCGCGACGGCCTCGGCCGGGACCTCGGCGCTGACCGCGCTGCGACGGCGACGGCGCGGAGCCGTTGCCTCGGCCTCGGCGGGAGCCTCAGCCGGTGCCTCGGCTGCCGTCTCGACGGCGGCCTTCGCGGTGCTGCGGCGACGGCGCGGGGCGGCCTCCTCGACCACGGCGGCGGGTGCTTCCGCCACGGTCTCCAGGGTGTCGACAGCCGGCGTCTCTGCGGCGGCGGTCGTACGGCGACGACGGGTGCGCGGCGCGGGCGCCTCGGCGGCGGGCTGCTCGGCGACCGGAGCCTGGGCGACAGGCTCCTCGACGACGGAGGCGGTCCCGGCGAGGGTCTCCACCGTCTCCAGCGCCTCGGCGGCCTTGCCCCCACGACGGCGGCGACGGCGCTCTGCCGTCTCCTCGGCCGGGGTCTCCGCCACGGCGGTGACGGGGGCTGCAGTGCTCTCGGTGGTCTCGACGACCTGCCCGACGGCGTCGGCGGCACCGCCACGGGTACGGCGGCGCGAGCGCTCGCGGCGCGGACGCGGCTCCTCGGCCGGAGCCGGGGCCTCGGCGGCGGGCCGACGGCTGTCGCCGCGGGCCGGGCCACGGCCGCCTGCGTCCCGGCCACCACGCCCGGCCGCGCCGCGGTCGGCGGACTTGCGGCCACCGCCCGGCTCGCCCAGGTCCTCGATCGCCTCGGCGCCCAGACCCGCACGGGTGCGGTCGGCGCGCGGCAGCACGCCCTTGGTGCCGGGGGCGATGTGCAGCAGTTCGTACAGGTGCGGCGAGGTGGAGTAGGTCTCCTCCGGCTCGCCCAGGCCCAGGTCCAGCGCCTTGTTGATCAGCGCCCAGCGGGGCATGTCGTCCCAGTCGACCAGGGTGACGGCGGTGCCGGAGGCGCCCGCGCGGCCGGTGCGGCCGATGCGGTGCAGGTAGGTCTTCTCGTCCTCGGGGCACTGGTAGTTCATGACGTGGGTCACGCCCTCGACGTCGATGCCGCGGGCGGCTACGTCGGTGCAGACCAGGACGTCGACCTTGCCGTTGCGGAAGGCGCGCAGCGCCTGCTCGCGCGCTCCCTGGCCCAGGTCGCCGTGGACCGCGCCGGCGGCGAAGCCGCGCTGGGTCAGCTGGTCGGCGACGTCGGCCGCGGTGCGCTTGGTCCGGCAGAAGATCATCGCCAGGCCGCGGCCCTCGGACTGGAGGATGCGGGAGACCAGCTCCACCTTGTCCAGCGAGTGCGCCCGGAAGATGTGCTGCTTGACCGAGGCCACGGTGGCGCCGGTGTCGTCCGGGGCGGCGGCGCGGATGTGGGTGGGCTGGCTCATGTAGCGGCGGGCCAGGCTGATGACCTGGCCCGGCATGGTGGCCGAGAACAGCATGGTCTGCCGCTTGGCCGGGAGCATGGTCATGATCTTCTCGACGTCGGGCAGGAAGCCCAGGTCGAGCATCTCGTCCGCCTCGTCGAGCACCAGGCAGCGCACGGCGGAGAGGTCCAGCTTGCGCTGGCGGGCCAGGTCGAGCAAACGCCCGGGGGTGCCGACGACCACGTCGACGCCCTTCTGCAGCGCCTCGACCTGCGGCTCGTAGGCCCGGCCGCCGTAGATGGCGAGGACCCGGACGTTGCGGACCTTGCCGGCCGTCTGCAGGTCGTTGGTGACCTGGGTGCACAGCTCGCGGGTCGGGACCACGACCAGCGCCTGCGGCGAGCTGGGCAGCTCGGCGGCGGTGGTGCGGCCGGCGTCGACGTCGGCGAGGACGCGCACGCGGTCGATGATGGGAAGGCCGAAGCCCAGGGTCTTGCCGGTACCGGTCTTGGCCTGCCCGATGACGTCATGGCCGCTGAGGGCCACCGGGAGAGTCATCTCCTGGATCGGGAAGGCTTCAATGATGCCGACGGCCTCGAGGGCCTCTGCTGTCTCGGGCAGGAGCCCGAGCTCTCGGAACGTAGTCAGGACGATGCCTCTTCCGGTGTGTGCGGCCGATGCGGGGGGCGGCCGGGCGCTCGTACGACTCGTACGGGCGCGCGTACCGCAACCGGCGTCCTCGCGGCCGGGCCGCGCGCCGGCTCCGTGGTTCGCACGGACACTCGGGTCGCGTACGGACGGGCGGCACTGCGGGACGGCCAGTGTGGGAGGCCCGGCGCGGGACCGCGTGGGTGCGGTCTGCGGCGGCCCTCGCTCAGCCACTGCGGGCCCTTCGTGGTCCGTCACCGGATCGGAAGGGCGGGTCGGTCGGAGCCGATCGTTCCACCGACCGGGCATCCGTATACGTGAGGACCGGGGCGCGAGCCTTGCGGCGCATACGCCGGTCCTCACTACCACCATACCGTCAAGCGAAAGATCGAACATGTGACGCGGGCGACAAAGCCCTCGCACAGCGCGGAATCCCTGCTCGCGGGAGCACTAGGGTTCCGGATATGGAGACTCCTCAGGAAGCAGCAGCGACAACCGGAGCCGGCACCGGCGAGTCGTACCCCTCCATCGGGGACTGGGACACCTGCGCGGCGGACCCCGAGTACCGGGCCGCGGTGCTCGACCTGCTCGGCGCGCTGGCCTACGGCGAACTCAGCGCCTTCGAGCGGCTGGCCGAGGACGCCAAGCTCGCCCCGACCCTGGAGGACAAGGCGGCCCTGGCCGGGATGGCGGCCGCCGAGTTCCACCACTACCAGCAGCTGCACGACCGGCTGGTCGGGGTCGGGGCCGATCCCACCGCGGCGATGCTGCCGTTCGCCGAGCCGCTGGACTCCTTCCACCGGATGACCGCCCCGGCGGACTGGCCGGAGAGCCTGGTCAAGGCCTATGTCGGCGACTCCATCGCGGCGGACTTCTACCGCGAGGTCGCGGTGCGGCTGGACGACGACACCCGGGATCTGGTGCTGCGGGTGATGGCCGACACCGGGCACGCGGAGTTCGCGGTGGGGAAGGTGCGCGGCGCGATCGAGGCCGACCCGAAGATCGGCGGGCGACTGGCGCTGTGGGGCCGGCGGCTGATGGGCGAGGCGCTGAGCCAGGCCCAGCGCGTCGTGGCGGAGCGCGACGCGCTGTCCAACCTGCTGATCGGCGGGGTGGAGGTGCGCGGCTTTGACCTGGTGGAGGTCGGCAAGATGTTCAACCGGATCACCGAGGCGCACACCCGGCGGATGGCGGCGCTGGGCCTGGCCTCCTGATCAGGCGTGGTGCGGACGCGGCGGCACCGTCGTGGATGATCGCTGCTCGGCACGTCCCTGCTCGGGGCGCCGGCGGTCCTGGTGCCGCTGCTCCGGGCGCCGCTGCTCAGGGTGCGCCAGCAGCGAGACCAGCAGGCAGGCGCCGACCGCCGAGAGCGGCACGGTCAGTGCCGCGTGGTCGGCGCCGACGACGGTCCGCGCCAGCACGCCGATCAGCAGCGCCGAGCACAGGCCGGTCAGTACGGTGACTGCTCGGTGCACCTGGAAATAGTGCGGCAGCAGTAGTGCCGCTCCGCCCCCGACGGCCAGTCCGACCAGGGCGAACGCGAGCAGTTCCAGCAGCATCGGCGCCTCCTCGCAGCTCGTGCGGTACCAGGTCCGGTCCGGGTGGAGGACGGGACACCCAGGACGTACCCAGGGAGCGTTCGGGGCATGCGGAATGCGGGGATCTGCACCCCAGCCTGGCTGGAATCACCCGCCAGGGTGGTCGTGCGGTGCGCCGGGTTCCAAGATCAGGTAATGCAAGCGTGCGGCGGTCGGGCCGGTCGGCGGTCGGCGGACGCAGCGGTGCCCCGCTCCGCCGAGGCGGGAACGGGGCACCGGGGCCTGCGGTCTCAGATCGCGCCGAAGCCGACCTTGCGCGCGGTCGGCTCGCCGATCTCCACGTAGGCGAGCCGCTCGGCGGGGACCAGGACCTTGCGGCCGTGCTCGTCCGTGAGCTTCAGCAGCTTGGAGCTGCCGTCGAGTGCCGCGGCGACCGCGGTCTCGACATCATCAGCAGACTGCGAACTCTCGAGAACGATCTCCCGAGCCGCGTTCTGCACGCCGATCTTGACCTCCACGGCTACGTCCCTCCGGCCCCTCAAGGCGCATGTTGTTTCTGGTGGCTCTGTCGCTGCCGTGCGGACACTGCCCGCACGCGGCCAACCTTAGACCGAGCGCGGACCTTTCAGTGCGAGACGCCGTCCCCGCCGTGCATGGGGAAGCCCTTGAGGCCGCGCCAGGACAGGCTGGAGACCAGGCGGACCGCCTCGTCCTTGGGGATGGTGCGGCCCTGGGCCAGCCAGAAGCGCGCGGTGATCTGGCACAGGCCGCAGACGCCGACGGCGAGCAGCATGGCCTCCTCCTCGGGGAGGTCGGTGTCCTCCGCGATCACCTTGCTGACCAGCGTCGCCGTGGCCCTGGTGACCGCCTCGACCCGCTCGCGCACCGGGGCCTCGTTGGTCAGGTCCGACTCGAAGACCAGCCGGAAGGCGCCGGACTCGGCGGCGACATAGGCGAAGTAGGCCTCGGTGGTGGCCTGGACCCGGAGCTTGTTGTCCGTGGTGGCCTCCAGGGCCCCGCGGATCGCCTCGACCAGGGCGTCGCAGTGCTTGTCCAGCAGCGCGAGGTAGAGCTCCAGCTTCCCGGGGAAGTGCTGGTAGAGCACCGGTTTGCTGACCCCGGCCCGCTCGGCGATGTCGTCCATCGCGGCGGCGTGGTAGCCCTGCGCGACGAAGACCTCCTCGGCGGCGCCGAGCAGTTGGTTGCGTCGGGCGCTTCGCGGCAGGCGGCCGGTGCTGGTCTTGCCTGTGCGCGGGCGCTCGTCCGTGTCCTGGCTGGGCGTCACGGCGCTCCTCACTCACGGTTGTGGGGCTCCGGGTGCGCGGCGGGGGCCGTGCGCGGCCGAGGCCGTGCGGGTGGTGGTTCCAGGGCGCCATCCTACTTGTCGGTAATCCTCTGCGCCCCAGGTCGCTGGAAGAAACTCTTGGTCAAGTGTTGTGAGGAGTCGACAACACAGCCGGGAGCAGACGGGTACGTACTGGTGTGTATCCGGCAAATCACTCGCGGTACTCGTCCTCGTCGATGCCGACGACCCGCTGCTGTTCGGC
Organism: Streptomyces sp. 846.5; assembly: GCF_004365705.1. Taxonomy (NCBI): domain Bacteria; kingdom Bacillati; phylum Actinomycetota; class Actinomycetes; order Kitasatosporales; family Streptomycetaceae; genus Streptomyces; species Streptomyces sp. 846.5. The sequence continues at coordinate 3,095,194 of NZ_SOBN01000001.1, read as the reverse complement.
GACATCGGCCTCCGGAGCCTCCAGGTCGAGGTCGTCCTCCTCCAGCGGGCCGTCGTCGTCCGCCTCGGGGTGGTCATCGCTCAGGTCGGGGTCGACGGGCTCGGGGTTCACGGGCTCGGTCATGCTGGCTCCCGGTGCGATAGTGCGGCTGTGTCGAGCCTAGGAGTGCCTGCCCCGGACCGCGCCCCGGCACACCGTCGGGGCGGCCACTGCTGACCTGGCCGGTGCCGACTCGTAGCATCGACGCATGAGTGGACTGCGCGAGATGTCAGAGCCCGTCGTGCCCGAGGCTGCGATTCCCGACGCGGCCGAGGGGGAGTCCGGCGGCGAGGGGTTGCGGCCGCTCAGGCCGGTGTCCGTACCCGGGTGCACGCTGAGCGTGGAGGGGGTCGCGCCGGAGCGCGAGGGACTGCCGCCCGCCCTGTTTGTCCATGGCCTGGGCGGGTCGACGCAGAACTGGTCGCTGCTGATGGACCGGCTGGCCGGCGATGTCGACGGCTATGCCGTGGACCTGCCGGGCTTCGGCCAGTCACCGCCGCCGGACGACGCCGATCTGTCGGTCTCGGCCCATATGCGGGCGGTCGTGGACTGCCTGGAGCTGTCCGGACGCGGTCCGGTCCACCTGTTCGGGAACTCGCTGGGCGGCGCGGTGGCGACCAGGCTGGCCGCGCTCCGTCCCGACCTGGTGCGCTCGCTGACGCTGATCTCCCCGGCGCTGCCCGAGCTGCCCCCGCAGCACACGGCGTTGCCGACCGGGCTGCTGGCGATGCCGGGCGTCCCCGCGGTGTTCGGCAAGCTCACCCGGGGCCAGCCGGTGGAGCAGCAGACCGAGGCGCTGCTGGACCTCTGCTACGGCGACCCCGGGCTGATCGACGCCGAGCGGCGGAGGCAGATGGTGGCCGAGTACCAGCGCCGGATGGCGCTGCCGTACTCGATGGACGTGCTGGCCAGGACCGCCCGGGGGATCGTCAGGGCCTACACGGAGCGCGGACCGCAGGCGCTGTGGCGGCAGGCGGAGCAGGTGACGGCGCCGGTGCTGCTGGTCTACGGGCTGCGCGACAAGCTGGTGTCGTACCGGATGGCCCGGAAGGCCGGGCTGGCCTTCCGGGACTCGCGGCTGCTGGTCCTGCCCGAGGCCGGGCATGTGGCGATGATGGAGTACCCGGACCTGGTCGCGGGGCAGTTCCGGGAGCTGCTGGCGGAGACCGCGGGGAGCTCGGCGGTCCCGGCTGCAGCGGTGGCCCGGGCGTAGTCCGGCTCAGCCGTAGACCGCGTGGCAGCTGGCGTCCTGGCTGCTGCCTGCGGCCCAGCCGCCGTACTGCTCGCCGAGGGCGCAGATGCCGGGGGAGCCGTGCGGCGGCCGCCCGGGTGCCGGGTGTGCTCTTGGGTGGGCGGCGCGCGGTGGCGGGGGAGCGGAGGCGGAGGGGCGGTCCGCCCCGCGCCGCGGTGAGGAGCCGGCCGGCCGGCCCGCCGGCCCCGGGCTCGGGGCCGGTACGGCGGCGCGGGGTGGATCGGCTACGGCCAGCACGCTGAGCGGTACGCCGGCGGTGGGGCCGGCCGGAGGCGACCCCCCGGGCGCCTCGGCCACCGGCGCGGCCGACGGCGGCGCCCCGGGCGGGCTCGGTGCGGCGGGGTGGCGGTTGTCGGGGGCGCAGCCGGCGGCGAGCGCGCCCGTGCACGCCAGGGCCAGCAGGGCGGTGGACAGCCGTCCGAGCGGTGCGCCGGGGGTGCCCCGGGTGGATGTGCCGATCACGTCCGGCGCAACGACCGGGACGGCCGCTGGTTACCGGGACGGTCGGGACAGCCGGGGTGGCGTGCGACAACGCCGCAGACCGCCAGGGGTTTCGGGGGTTCACTCCTTCGGGTGGTAGGCGGCCGGATGGTCGAGTGGCTGCCAGTGGCCGGTCGTAGTTTCATCCCGTCGGGCCGAACAGACGTCGGGGGGCGGGGTCACTGACCACCGCAGCCCGCGGGCCTCTCCATCCCTTTCCTTGCCGCGGAGGTCTCCATGCGCATCGCCCTGCTCACCGAGAGTGCGTCCGTCGGCACCGAGAGTGCCGAGGGCGGCTGGTGCGACCGGCTGACCCGGGAGCTCGCCGAGCACGAGTTCGAGCTGTACGCCCTGGGCACGGCGCGCGTTGAAGCCGGGGCCGATCCGCTGCCGGGCGGGCTGTCCGGGCTGTGCCGCGCGGATCCGCGCCCCGCCGTGCTGCACGGCCGGGCCACGCGGCGGGCGCTGGCCGCCTACCGTGAGCTGCTCCGCTCGCTGGTCGAGCCCGCGGCGGCGGAGACCTTCGGCCCCGCGCTGTACGCGCTGGCCGAGGCCGGGCGGGGCGGCGGCCTGGCGGCGTTACTCCGGTCCGGGGCGGCGCTGCGGATCATCGAGGCGGCCTGGAAGGCCCCCGGCGCGGTCGCCGTCAGCGGCTCCGGAACGGCGGGCGAGCCCCTGGTGCGGGACGCGCTGGTCGCGGCCGACCTGCTGGCGCACTGTCTCCGGGCGCTCTCGGCGCCCTGGTACGACGAGCGGCGTTCCGGGGGGCCGGTGGTGGCCGGGGGGCTGGGCGGTGCGGACCTCTGCCACGCCCTCGGCGGCGGCCTGGCGGTGCTGCCCGGGCTGCTGGCCAAGCACTTCTACGGAATACCCCTGATCATCACCGAGCACAGCCTCCACCTGCGCGAACGCGCCCGGGGCTACCGTGACGCGCCGTACCGGCGGCCGGTCAGGGCGCTGATGCTGACCTTCTTCCGTCTGCTGGCCCGCGAGGCCTACCGGCAGGCCGGGCTGATCACGCCCGGGAGCAGCTTCGACCAGCGCTGGCAGATCCACTGCGGCGCCGATCCGGCGTCGGTGCGGGTGGTCTACGAGGGCACTCCCAGCGCGGACCTGCCCGCGGCCGGCGCCGAGCCGGCCACCCCCACCCTGGTCTGGTGCGGCCCGGCCGAGCCCTGCGGAGGTCTGGAGACCATGCTGCGGGCCTTCGCCCGGCTGAGATCGGAGCACGAGGGGGTGAGGCTGCTGGTGCACAGCGGATCCGCGACCGCGTCACGGGCGGCCGAAGCGGGTGCCCGGCAGTGCCGCGAGCTGGCCGCGCAGCTGTTCCCCGGGGAACCGGAGGCCGTCAGCTTCCGGGGCGGCGTCTTGGGGGGCGGTGCCCGGCGGCTTCGTGATGCTCATGAGGGCGGCACGGTGATCGTCTTCTCCGGTACCGAGGGCCCACGTCCGATGCTGGTCGCCGAGGCCATGCTCAGCGGGCGGCCGGTGGTCGCCACGGATGTCGGCGCGGCCAGGGAGCTGGTCGGGCCCACCGGGCTGCTGGTCCCCGCTGAGGATCCGAAGGCGCTGGCCGCGGCCTGCTCGGCGCTGCTGTGGGACCAGGAACGCCGCTCCCGGCTCGGCAACGCCGGGCGGCTGCGGGCCCAGGAGCTCTACGCGGTGGAGCCGGCGGCCGCGGCTTTCCGCGACCTGTACCTGGAGCTCGCCTCCCGGCTGCCGAACGCGGAGACGCCCTTCGGCGTGCCCGCGGCGCGTCGGCCCTTCGGCCGCACCGCGGAGGTCCGGGTCGCCTCCGAGAGTCCGGCGGCGGCTGCGGCGCTGGCACCGCATGTGGTCGCGGAGGCTGCCGGGACGCGGCCGCGGCGGGCCGGGGCGATGCTCGCCGAGCTGCGGCGCAGGGCGGCGCGGCCGGCGGCCGAGGGCGAGGTTACGGCCGAGGCGCAGCGGCGGACGCCCGAGCCGGTTCCGGTCGGTGCCGGTGCGGGCCTGGTCGGAGCGCTGTCCGGCGCCGAGGAGGCGGGAGCCGGATGAGCGGGCGATCCGGGGCCGCCGTGTCCGCGGACCGGGCCACCGCCGATCCGGTCCACGATCTGCTGGTCCGTCATCTGGCGCTGTGCGAGACGGCGGTGCACCCGCTGGAGATCGCGGCCGAGCTGGAGGCGGCCGGGATGGGACCGGGGACGGCGGGCCGCTACCGGCACAGCGATGTCTTCTCGCTGGCCGAGGAGCTCTACGCGCGGGTGCCGCGGCGGCCCGAGGCACACCGGGCCCCGCCGCCCGAGAGCCCCTGGCGGCGGCGGGCCGGGCCCGCCCTGCTCACCGCCGTGCTCTACCTGCTGCCCTGCGCCGGGCTGTGGCTGGCGCGGCAGACCGGCGGGGCCGGTCGCGGCGTCGGGGTGGACCTGACCGTGGTGGTCCTGCTCGCCCTGGTGGCGGCGGGGACCGCGGGCGGCGGGCACTCCTTCGGCGCCCGCTTCGGCTACGCCGTCGGCGTGGCCGCGGTGCTCGGCCTGTGCGTCACCGGGGGCAGCGACCCTGCCGTGGCCACCGCCCTGGCCTGCGGGCTCGGGGCGGCCGACTGGTGCGCGCGCTGGTTCCGGCACATCGGCTGGGGCCACCTGGGCGCGGCGCGCTCGCGGAACGGGTTCCGCGAGCGGATGCGCCCGGTGCTGCCGGTGGCGGTCGCGCTCTTCCTGACCGCGCTGTCCGCGCTGACCTTCGCGGCACTCACCCTGCACCGGCACCGCACCGCCGACGGTGGAGGCCTGGCCGCCGGGATCCACGGGGCCGACGGCACGGCCTGGGCGGCCCAGGAGTGCGTCGGCGCCGTCCTGCTGCTGGTGGTGCTGCTCTGGCGGTGCGGAAGGACCGCCGACGCGCTGGCCGGCCTGCTCTGCGGACTCTCCGCGCTGGGCGTGGCCGCTGCCGCCGTACACGCCGCGCTGCCGGGCGGCAGCGGCGGGTACGGCGGCAGCGGGACGGCAGCCGCGTTCGACACCGCCCTGCTCCGGGGCTTCGGCCTGACCGCGGCTCTGCTGCTGCCCTACGCCTGGGTGGTGCTGCTGCGCCCGGAGTCGCACCGGGACACCGCCCCGGCCGGGGACGACTGAGTGTCCGTCAGGCACCGGCGGCCGCCCCCGCCACCCATCAACCTGCACACCGCGGGCCCGTACGGGCCCGCTCAAGGAAGGACCGCACCATGAGGGTGCTGCTGTTGGGAGCCGATGGATTCATCGGCCGCCGCGTCGCCGACCGTCTCTTCGCCGACCCCGAGCTGCAGGTGACCGTGCTGGGCCGGCGGGACACCGCGGACATCCGCTTCGATCTCGCCGCGGGCAGCCCGGGTGCGCTGGCCCGGTTCCTGGACGCGGTGATGCCCCGGGTGGTGGTGAACTGCGCGGGCGTCACCTACGGCACCCCGCGCGACCTGGTGAAGGCCAACACCCAGGCCGTCGCCACCGTCTGTGAGGCGATCCGCCGCAGCCACGACCCGGCCCGGCTGGTCCACGTCGGCTCGGCCGCCGAGTACGGCCCGGTGCCGATCGGCACCTCCACCGCGGAGAGCGCCGAGCCGCGCCCGATCGGCCCCTACGGGGTGACCAAACTCGCCGGCACCGAGCTCGCGCTCTCCTCGGGCCTGGACGCGGTGGTGCTGCGGATCTTCGACGCGGTGGGTCCCGGCGTCCCGGCCGGCTCGCTGTTCGGACGGCTCTCCGAGGGCCTGCGCCGGGCCCTGGAGCGCAGCGAGCCGCAGGTGCGCTCGGCGGACCTCTCGGCCTTCCGGGACTTCGTCGACGTGCGCGACGTCGCCAGGGCGGTGCAGGCGGCGGCGGTGTCGGCGGCCACCGGGGTGATCAACATCGGCGGCGGCAGCGGGGTGCGGATGCGGGACGCCGCCCATCTGCTGGTGCGGGCCTCCGGCTTCGAGGGCCGGCTGATGGAGGAGACCCGCAGCCCCATCCCGGGCGCGGACGGCACCGACCGCCCCGGCGAGGTGCTGTGGCGGCAGGCCGACATCCGCACGGCCCGCGAGCGGCTCGGCTGGCGGCCCCGGGTTCCGTTGGAGGAGTCGCTGGCGGACATCTGGATGGAGACGGCCTGCCGGGTCTAGCGGGTTTCTGCCGGATTTTCGGCTGCGGACCGTAGTCGGCTTGTCGCGCAGTTCCCCGCGCCCCTAAGGGTCTGCAACTGGCCCAGTTGCAATTGGTCAGGGGCGCGGGGCTCTGCTTGATGAACAGCGCGCGCGACCAGCCATGCATACGCCGCAGCCCGGAGGCCGAACTGTCTCACCTGCTGTCTCGTACCTCGGACCGGGGGCCGTGGAATAGCCCCCGGCGTGGCACTGTTGGCGGAGAAAACCCGTAATGACGACTAACGGAGTCCCCCGTGTCGCTGCCACCCCTGGTCGAGCCGGCCGCTGAGCTCACCGTGGACGAGGTCCGCAGGTACTCCCGCCACCTGATCATCCCGGATGTCGGGATGGACGGGCAGAAGCGGTTGAAGAACGCCAAGGTGCTGTGTGTGGGCGCCGGCGGCCTGGGATCTCCCGCGCTGATGTACCTCGCCGCGGCAGGTGTCGGCACCCTCGGCATCGTCGAGTTCGACACCGTCGACGAGTCCAACCTCCAGCGCCAGATCATCCACGGCCAGTCCGACATCGGCCGCTCCAAGGCCGAGTCCGCACGTGACTCGGTCCAGGAGATCAACCCCTACGTCAACGTCATCCTGCACGAGACCCGCCTGGACGTGGACAACGTCAAGGAGATCTTCGCGCAGTACGACCTGATCGTCGACGGCACCGACAACTTCGCCACCCGCTACCTGGTGAACGACGCCGCGGTGCTGCTCGGCAAGCCCTACGTCTGGGGCTCGATCTACCGCTTCGACGGACAGGCCAGCGTGTTCTGGGCCGAGCACGGCCCCTGCTACCGCTGCCTCTACCCGGAGGCCCCGCCGCCCGGCATGGTGCCCTCCTGCGCCGAGGGCGGCGTGCTCGGCGTGCTCTGCGCGTCGATCGGCTCGATCCAGGTCACCGAGGCCATCAAGCTGCTGGCCGGCGTCGGCGAGCCGCTGGTCGGCCGACTGATGATCTACGACGCCCTGGAGATGCAGTACCGCCAGGTCAAGGTCCGCAAGGACCCCGACTGCGCGCTCTGCGGCGAGCACCCGACCGTCACCGACCTCATCGACTACGACGCCTTCTGCGGCGTCGTCAGCGACGAGGCGCAGGCGGCGGCCATCGGCTCGACCATCACGCCCAAGCAGCTCAAGCAATGGCAGGACGACAAGGAGGACATCTTCCTGGTCGATGTGCGCGAGCCCGGCGAGTACGAGATCGTCAGCATCCCGGGCGCCACCCTGATCCCCAAGGGCGACTTCCTGATGGGCAACGCCCTGGAGCGGATGCCGCAGGACAAGAAGATCGTGCTGCACTGCAAGACCGGGGTGCGCTCGGCCGAGGTGCTGGCCGTGCTGCACTCGGCCGGCTTCGCCGACGCGGTCCACGTGGGCGGCGGCGTGATCGGCTGGGTCAACCAGATCGAGCCCGAGAAGCCGGTCTACTAGTAGGTCCGGCTCGCCCGGGAAGCCCTGTGACCCCTGGTCACAGGGCTTCCTTGCGTTGCAGATAGCTGAAGGCGATCCAGCCGGGCAGCACCGGCAGCCAGAAGGTCAGCAGCCGGAACAGCAGCACGGCCGGCGTCGCCACCGTCAGCGGCAGCCCTGCGCCGGTGAGCCCACCGATGAGCAGGGTCTCGATCGCGCCGATCCCGCCGGGGGTGGGGACGGCTGATCCGGCCGCGTTGCCGGCCAGGTAGACGACGGCGATGGTGGCGAACGGCAGTGACTGGCCGAAGGCGCGGATGCTGGTGTCCAGGCAGGCCACGAACGCCAGCGAGACCATGATGATGCCGCCGAAGCCGGTGGCGATCTTGGTGGGGGAGCGCAGCAGGTCCAGCATTCGCGGGATCACGCCGATGAACAGGGTGCGCAGCCGGGTCAGCGTCCAGCGCCGGACCGGCGGGACGGCCGCGCCCACCAGTACCAGCACCGCCGCCACCAGCAGCCCGGCGATCACGGTGCGCGAGGAGGGGATGTCCGAGCCCTTGCCGCTGCCGGTCCCGGCGACGAAGCCGAAGCCCAGCAGCAGCAGGATGTGCATCCCCAGGCCGACCAGCTGGGAGGCACCGACGCTGGCCACGGCCTGTCCCGAGCGCACCCCGGCCCGCTGCAGGAAGCGGGTGTTCAGGGCCACCCCGCCGACCGCGGCCGGGGCCACCAGCTTCACGAAGCTGCCCGCGACCTGGGCCCACAGGGTCCGCCAGAACGGCAGCTGCTCGGGCACGAAGCCGGCCAGGCTCATCGCCGCGCCGACGTAGCTGAGCGCGGAGGCCGCCAGCGCGGCCAGCGCCCAGGCCCATTTGGCGTGGCTGAACGCGCTGGTCGGGTTGGCGGCCGCGAGCTGGCCCAGCAGCAGGTAGGCCGCGAACGCCCCGGCGACCAGGGTGATCAGGGTCCTCGGCTTGAGCCGCTGCAGCCTGGCCGGCTCCACCGGGGCCTGCGGCGCGACCTCCAGGATCTGCTCGCGGATCTGCGACAGGAAGTCCTGCGGATCGGGGTTGTCGGTGAGCGCGTCCTCGACCTTGACCCCGGCCTTCATCTGCTCGGCGCGGGCCGCGGCCACCGCGGCCTTGTGCTCGCTGTTGTGGTGCTTGAGCGCCATCCGGGTGGAGCGGTGCAGCCCGACCGGCTGCAGCAGCGGCATGGCGCTCGCGGTCCGGCTCGAGCCGAGCACCTTGTTGGCGGAGGCCACCGCGCGTTCCGGACCGACCCGCAGGGCCAGCGTGGTGAGCAGCTGGGCCAGGTCCATCCGCAGCGTCAGGTCGCCGGAGGCGATGTCGCCGCCGGCCAGGTTGATCAGGCAGATCCCGCTGTTCGGGGCGGTCGCTGACGGATGCGTGACCAGCAGCGACTCACTGGTCAGCCGGCGGTGCGCGATCCGGCGGTCGTGCAGGGCCTTGACCGAGGTCCAGGCGTCGGCGAGGACCTCGTCGGTGAGCTCGTCGTCGTCCGCGAGGTCCAGCGAGCGGCCCTCGACCCGCTCGTAGACCAGGATCACCGCGTCCGGGCCGAGCTCGGAGGTGGCGATCAGCTTGGGCGAGTGCGCCCCGGCCGCGTTGGCGGCGTAGGCGATCAGCGCCTCCTGCTCCAGGGCCTGGCGCAGCGACTGGGGGCTGGAGCGGACGGTGACGGTGCGCAGCTGCAGCCGCCGCCAGAGCCGGTAGAAGAAGCCGGAGGCCTGCTGCTCACGGTCGATCACATGGACGTCCAGCGGCAGCGCCTGGTCCTGGATCACCAGGTAGCGGCGGGTGCCCTCGGGGCCGTCGGAGGAGCGGTGGGCGCTGAGCGGGGCGAAGCCGACCCTGCGCAGCCCCACGAGCAGGGTTTCGCCGGTGGGGCGGACGTTCGGGGTGCCGACGGCGTAGAGGGTGCCGTAGGCCACGGTCAGGCCCAGCAGGATGGTTACTGCAATGGACAGCGGGGTGGTGTGTCCGCTGATCAGCTCGGAGAGCCCGTCCAGCAGGACCACGCCCCACAGCGCGACCCGCCAGCGCGGTCGGCTGGCCATGCCCACGGCCGTCATATAGGCGATGACGGGGGTGAGGTAGCCGTGCACCGGGTCGGTCAGCGTGGTGGTGTTGGGGATCTGCTGGGTCAGCGCCGCGGTGATGGACTCCGGCGCGGCCTTGACCACCCACAGGTCGACGGCCAGCGAGATGCCGTGCGCCAGCACTGCCGCCAGGACGCCGTCGGCGACCCGCAGGCCGTCCCGTTTGATCAGCCGCTCCACCGCGAAGGCCAGCGGGACGATCAGCACCGCGGCGGTGGAGATGACCCCGGTGATGGTGGTGAGGAAGCTGGGGACCTTGGTGACCCCCGCCGAGATGTCGCTCTGCAGCCCGGTGGTGGTCGAGGTGGCGATGCTGGCCAGCACCAGGACGGCGGCGACGCCGAGGATGCCCAGCAGGAAGCGGATCAGGTCGGACGGGCGGTGCACCCGGGCGGCCAGCAGCGGTTCGTCCACCGCGACGTGCGAACTGGCGCGGGTCTCGGCCGGCAGCGTCGAGCGGTGCTGCAGCCCGGGGATCTTGACCAGGTCCACGACAGGGGTCTTGTCGGTGGCCGTCGGGTCGGGTTCGGGCCCCGGATCGGTCGGCGGGGGCGGATCGGAGGCGTCGTCGGGCATGGTGCCGGAGGCGTCCGCTGCCTGGTCGGCGCTCGCGCTCGATCCGGTCATCTGAATGTCTGTGCCTTCTGGTCGCCTGTCACCGACCCCTCAAGGGTGGCATGGGTGGAGGATGTGCGTCGGTGCCAGGTCCCCAGGTGCGGGTCCCTGGCGGATGCTACATTCCTCCGCCCGGGTGGGCGAGGAGGTTCTACGACTGCTCCACCCGTACGTGTCGGGCTGTCAGTGGGATAGGACACAATGCGGCGGGTGAGTGGGAACCATGAGCCGGATGTGGAGCCGGCCGAGCTGCCGCCCTTCGCCGAGCGGGTGCTGGAGCTGACCGAGCGCATCCCCGCCGGGCGGGTGCTGACCTACGGTGACGTCGCCGAGTACCTGGAAGAAGGAGGCCCGCGCCAGGTCGGGCGGGTGATGGCGCTCTACGGAGCCGCCGTGCCCTGGTGGCGGGTGGTGCGGGCGGACGGCGCGCTGCTGCCCGGGCACGAGCTGCGGGCGCTGGAGCAGTACCGGGCCGAGGGCACCCCGTTGCGCAGTGTGCGCGGACGCGGCCCGGCGCGGGGCTCCGCGGCGGCCGAGGACCTGCCCAGGGTGGACCTCGCCCGGGCCCGGTGGGACGGGCGGTAGGGCCGATAGCACAGGGGTCCGACAATTTCGGAGCGGCGGACTGAGGTTCCCGTGCTGAGATTTTTGAGACCGTGGGACAACGGCGTGAGTGACGGTGGAGGATCGTAGGCTCGCGGTAGCGGACGACGTCTGGGACGCCTGACCGGACGAGCGACGCCCCTGGTTTCCGCTGCCTACCTCCCTGCACTGCCCCTGGACCGCCCGATGACCTCCCTGCCCGACCCTCCGGTGCGCGGGGGCGCGTACCGCCTGGTGCGCGACCCGCTCGTGACGCCAGCACCCCCCGTCCTCGACGCCTACCAGCAGGCCGTCGTGGACCACCGGGGCGGGCCGCTGCTGGTCCTGGCCGGACCGGGCACCGGCAAGACCACCACCCTGGTGGAGGCGGTGACCCGGCGGGTCGCCGAGGGCGTTCCGGCGGAGCAGATCCTGGTGCTCACCTTCAGCCGCAAGGCCGCCGTCGAGCTGCGCGACCGGATGACCGCGCGGGCCGGTGCAGCGGGCGCCGGCGGAGTCCCGCAGGCCACCACCTTCCACTCGTTCTGCTACGCCCTGGTCCGGGCCCACCAGGACGCCGACCTCTTCGCCGACCCGATCCGACTCCTCTCCGGACCCGAGCAGGACGTCATGGTGCGCGACCTGCTGGCCGGCGGCGCCGAGGACGCCCGCGAGGGCCTCGGCATCCGCTGGCCGGACGAGCTGCGCGCCTGCCTGACCACCCGCGGCTTCGCCGACGAGGTCCGCGCGGTGCTGGCCCGCGCCCGTGAGCTGGGCCTGGGCGAGGACGCGCTGCGGCGCTTCGCCGCCGAGGTGGGCCGCCCCGACTGGCATGCCGCCGCCGACTTCCTGGCCCAGTACCTGGACGTCCTCGACAGCTACGGCGTCCTGGACTACGCCGAGCTGGTGCACCGCGCGGTGCTGCTGGCCGAGCGCCCCGAGGTCCGCGAGCAGCTGCGCCGCCAGTACCGGGTGGTCTATGTGGACGAGTACCAGGACACCGACCCGGCCCAGGTCAGGCTGTTGCACGCGCTGGCGGGCGACGGCCGGGAGCTGGTCGCCGTCGGCGATCCGGACCAGTCGATCTACGCCTTCCGGGGCGCCGACATCAACGGCATCCTCGACTTCCCGAAGGACTTCCCGCAGGCGGACGGCAGCCCCGCGGCGATCCGGGTGCTCCGGGTCTCCCGCCGCTCCGGCGAGGTGCTGCTGGCGGCCAGCCGCACCCTCACCGAGCGGATGCCGATGGGCCGGCTCCCGGCGCAGGCGCTGGAGCAGCACCGCAGGCTGATCCCCAACCGGCCGGGCGGGCAGGTCGAGGTCTACACGTACCCGACCCCGGGCTCCGAGATCGACAACATCGCCGACCTGCTCCGCCGCGCCCATCTGGAACAGGGCGTGCCGTGGAGCGACATGGCCGTGCTGGTCCGGGCCGGCGGCCGCTCCATCCCCGGCTTCCGACGGGCGCTGAGCTCCGCCGGGGTGCCGCTGGAGATCGATGGGGACGATCTTCCGTTGCACCTGGAGCCGGCGGTGGCCCCGCTGCTCACCGCGCTGCGGGTGTGCGCGGTCGGCGCGGTCCGGGACCGGCGCCGCACCGGCGCGGCGGACCAGGACGGTCGGGGCGGCCAGGACGACCGGGCGGACCCCGAGGGCCCCTATGCGGCCGACCCGCTCACCACCGAGATCGCGCACACCCTGCTCACCGGCCCGATGGGCGGCCTCGACGGCTCCGACCTGCGCCGTCTCGGCCGGGCCCTGCGCGAGGAGGAGCGCGCCGCGCTCCGCCGGGAGGCCGCCGCAGTGGCTGCCACAGAGGCGGACCAGCCGAGGGCCGTCCGCCCCGCCGAGGTGCTGGTCCGGGAAGCACTGGCCGAACCCGAACGGCTGGTCACCCATGACCGCTCCTTCGCCGGCCGTGCGCTGCACCTGGGCCAGCTGCTGCGCAAGGTACGGGAGATGATCTCCGGCGGTGCCTCCGCCGAGGAGGCCCTGTGGGCGCTCTGGGACGGCTCCGAGCGCTGGCGTCGGCGGCTGGAGACGGCCGCGCTGCGCCCCGGAACGGCCGGCCGCAACGCCGACCGCGACCTGGACGCGCTCTGCGCGCTGTTCGAGACCGCCGCCCGGGCCGAGGAGCGGGTGAAGGGTCCGCGCGGCGCGCTCAACTTCCTGGCCGAGCTGGAGCAGCAGGACATCGCCGCCGACACCCTCTCCGGGCGTACGGTGCGGCCGGACGCGGTGCGGCTGCTCACGGCGCACCGGTCCAAGGGGCTGGAGTGGGGCCTGGTCGTGGTCGCCGGGGTGCAGGAGGGACTCTGGCCCGACCTGCGGCGCCGCGGTTCGCTGCTGGAGGCTGACCGGATCGGTCGCAGTGGCATCGCCGAACCGCTGACCCCGGGCGCGCTGCTGGCCGAGGAGCGGCGGCTGTTCTACGTCGCGGCGACCCGTGCCAGGGAGCGGCTGGTGGTCACCGCGGTGAAGGCCCCGGCCGAGGACGGTGACGAACCGTCACGCTTCCTGCGCGAGCTCTACCGCGAGCGCCCGGACGGCAGCCGCGTCCCGGAGGTGCGGGTCGAGGACGTCACCCACCGTCCGCGCCGCCCGCTGGCGGTCGCGGCGCTGGTCGCCGAACTTCGGGCGACCACCGTCGACCCCGCCAGGGATCCGGCGCTGCGCGAGGCGGCGGCGCAGCGGCTGGTGAAGCTGGCCGCGCTCACCGACGAGGACGGCTATCCGCTGGTCCCCTCGGCGCATCCGCAGCGCTGGTGGGGGATGGCCGATCCGACCGTGAACACCGTCCCGGTCCGTGATCCGGCGCAGCCACTGCGGCTGTCGGGCAGCGCGCTCGACCAGGTGAACTCCTGCGGGCTGCAGTGGTTCCTCGGCCGCGAGGTCCATGCCGAGCAGGCGTCCAGCGGGGCGCAGGGCTTCGGCAATGTGGTGCACGTGCTGGCCGAGGAGGTCGGCTCCGGGCGCACCCCGGCCGATCTGGGCGTGCTGATGGAGCGTCTGGACACGGTCTGGGACGCGCTGGCCTTTGACGCGCCGTGGAAGTCGGAGCAGGAGAAGGGCGAGGCCCGGGCGGCTCTGGAGCGCTTCCTGACCTGGCACGCCGGTGAGCGCGGACGCGTCCCGGTGGCCACCGAGCACCCTTTCGAGGTGGAGCTGAAGGTCGGCGACCATCTGATCCGGATCCGCGGCAGCATGGACCGGGTCGAACGGGACACCGAGACCGGCGCGGCCTTCGTCGTCGACTTCAAGACCGGCAAGCACGTGGTGAGCGGACCCGAACTGCTGACCCACCCGCAGCTGGGGGTGTACCAGCTGGCCGTCGCCGAGGGCGCGGTGGACGACGTAGAGGCGTTCGAGGGCGAACGCCCGGAGCCGGGCGGCGCCGAGCTGGTGCAGCTGCGCCAGCCAGCCGGCAAGGGCAAGGAGGACCGGCCCAAGGTCCAGGCCCAGCCGTCGCTGGCCGGCGATCCCGGCTGGGTCGAGGACCTGCTCGCCGAGGCCGCCGACCGGATCGTCAACGAGCGCTTCACCCCGACGGTCGGCCCCGGCTGTGCCGGCTGCTCGTTCCGCCGCAGCTGCACCGGGCACCCGGAGGGTCGGCAGGTGGTCGAGTGAAGGCGCTTCGCGAGCGGGTGGGCCGCTGTCAGTGGGGCCGGATAGCGTTCCTGGGGTGAGCCCGAGCACCACCGACCCCGCCGACCCTCCCATCACCAGTCCGGAGCAGCTCAAGCAGCTGCTCGGCATCCCCTTCACCGCGGAACAGCTGCGCGCCGTCACGGCGCCGCTCGCCCCCGCGGTGATCGTCGCGGGCGCGGGCTCCGGCAAGACCACGGTGATGGCGGCCCGGGTGGTCTGGCTGGTCGGGACCGGACAGGTCCGCCCCGAGCAGGTGCTGGGGCTGACCTTCACCAACAAAGCCGCCGGGGAGCTGGCCGAGCGGGTGCGCCGGGCCCTGGTGCAGGCCGGGGTGGTGGACCTGGAGCCGGCGACCGCCGAGGACGTGCTGGGCGAGCCGGAGATCTCCACCTACCACTCCTTCGCCGGGCGGCTGCTCAAGGACCACGGGCTGCGGATCGGCCTGGAGCCGGACGTACGGCTGCTCGCCGACGCCACCCGCTACCAGCTGGCGGCCCGGGTGCTGCGCCAGGCCCCCGGCCCCTATCCCGCGCTGACCAGCAGCTTCTCCACGCTGATCGCCGAACTGCTGACCCTGGACGGGGAGCTCTCCGAGCATCTGGTGGAGCCGGAACGGCTCCGGGCGTACGACACCGCGCTCCTCGCCGAGCTGGCCTCGGCCAGGATCACCAACGAGGAGCTGCGCAAGGTCCCCCGGGCCGCATCCGCCCGGCTGGAGCTGGCGGACCTGGTGGTCCGTTACCGCCGCCGCAAGGCCGAGGCCGGGCTGATGGACTTCGGCGACCAGATCGCCGCCTGCGCCCGGCTCGCCCAGACCCGCCCCGAGGTCGGCCGGCTGCTGCGGGAGCAGTTCCGGGTGGTGCTGCTGGACGAGTACCAGGACACCTCGGTGGCCCAACGGCTGCTGCTGGCCGGGCTCTTCGGCGCGAGCGAGCACTACGCCGGCGGTCACCCGGTCACCGCCGTCGGCGACCCCTGCCAGGCGATCTACGGCTGGCGCGGCGCCTCGGTCGCCAACCTGGACGACTTCCCGCTGCACTTCCCCTCGGCACAGGGGAGTCCGGCCGCCCGCTACTCGCTCAGCGAGAACCGCCGCAGCGGCGGCCGGCTGCTGGAGTTCGCCAACACCCTGGCCGCCCCCCTGCGCGAGATGCACGAGGGCGTCGAGGCGCTGCGTCCCGCGCCCGGCGCCGAGCGGGACGGCTTTCTGCGCTGCGCCCTGCTCGACACCTATGACGAGGAGGTGGCCTGGCTCGCCGACTCCATCGCCCATCTGGTGCGCACCGGGACGGCGCCGGGCCGGATCGCGGTGCTCTGCCGGGCCGGCCGTGAGCTGTTCCCCGACATCCACGCCGCGCTGGTGGCCCGGGACGTCCCGGTCGAGGTGGTCGGCCTGTCCGGGCTGCTGAACCTGCCCGAGGTCGCCGACCTGGTCTCGGTCTGCGAGGTGCTCCAGGACCCGACCGCCAACGCGGCGCTGGTCCGGCTGCTGGTCGGCCCGCGCTGGCGGATCGGGCCCCGGGACCTGGCGCTGCTGGGCCGGCTCGCCGCCGACCTGGTCCGGGTCGGCGGTGGCGCGGACGAGCAGGACCGGCTCGCGGGTGCGGTCGCCGGCACCGACCCGACCGAGGTGGTCTCCCTCGCCGACGCCCTGGAGACTTTCCTGGGCGCGGATCGCAGCGACCACGGGGACGCCCCGGAGCTGCCGTTCTCCGAGGAGGCCCGGGCCCGCTTCGCCAGGATCGCCGCCGAGATACGCGATCTGCGCCGCTCGCTGTCCGAGCCGCTGATGGACGTGCTGCACCGGGTGCTGGCCGTGACCGGCCTGGAGGTCGAGCTGTCGGCCTCACCGCATGCGCTGGCGGCCCGCCGCAAGGAGACCCTGAACGCCTTTCTGGATGTCGCCGCCGGCTTCGCCGACCTGGACGGCGACCCCTCGCTCTCGGCCTTCCTCGGCTTCCTGCGCGCGGCCCAGGAGTACGACCGGGGTCTCGACAACACCCTTCCGGGCGGCGACGACACGGTGAAGGTGCTGACCGCGCACAAGTCCAAGGGCCTGGAGTGGGATGTCGTCGCGGTCCCGGGCCTGGTCAAGGGGGTCTTCCCGGGGGAGAAGGGGCGGGAGCGGTGGACCAGCCGGGCCGAGGCGCTGCCGCACGAGCTGCGCGGCGACGGCGCGACCCTGCCGCGGACCCCGCCGTGGACCGCCGCCGGGATGAAGACGTTCACCGCGGAGATGAAGGAGCACGCCGCCACCGAGGAGCTGCGGCTCGGCTATGTCGCCTTCACCCGCCCCCGCAGCCTGCTGCTGGCCTCCGGCCACTGGTGGGGCCCGACCCAGAAACGGCGGCGCGGGCCCTCGTCGTTCCTGGAGGAGCTGCGCGGGTACTGCGAGAGCGGCACCGGCGGTGAGATCGAGGCCTGGGCGGAGGCCCCCGAGGAGGACGCCGAGAACCCCTCGCTGACCCGTACCGCCGAGCACCCCTGGCCGCTGCCGCTGGACGGCGCCGCCCAGGCGGCCCGCCGTGAGGCCGGGCTCCGGGTCCTGGCCGGGCTCGCCGCTGCGGCGGCCGAGCCGGAGCCGGAGCCGGAACTCGACGACTGGGAACCCGATTGGGAGCCCGAGTACGAGGACGAGGGCGGTGCCGTCCGCGACAGCGGTCTGGTCCCCGAGGACCGGCGGCTGGTCGCAGCCTGGGACCGGGACCTGGAGGCGCTCAGCGGTGAGCTGCTGCGGGCCCGCGCCCAGGTCCGCGACGTCCCGCTGCCCGCCGCCCTCACCGCCTCGCAGGTGCTGCGGATGGCCGCCGACCCGGAGGGCTTCGCCCGCGAACTGGCCCGGCCGATGCCCCGGCCGCCGCAGCCGGCCGCGCGCCGGGGCACCCGTTTCCACGCCTGGGTGGAGTCGCGGTTCGAACCGCTGATGCTGCTCGGCGAGGACGCGCTGCCCGGCGCCGACGACGACGGAATCGAGGACGAGCGGGATCTGGCCCGGCTCAAGGAGGCATTCCTGCGCACCCCCTTTGCGGCCTCGACCCCGTACCGGGTGGAAGCGCCGTTTCAGTTGCTTCTCGCGGGACGGGTGGTACGCGGCCGAATCGATGCGGTCTACCGGACCGCGGAAGGCGGGTTCGAGGTGGTCGACTGGAAGACCAACCAGCGCGAGACCGCCGATCCGCTCCAGCTCGCCGTCTACCGGCTGGCCTGGGCCGAGTCCACCGGCACGCCGCTCGAACAGGTCTCCGCCGCATTCCTGTACGTCCGAAGCGGCACTGTGGTGCGGCCGGATTCGCTGCCGGGAAGGCCGGAACTGGAAGCGCTGATGAGCGGCATTACTCCAAACGGGCTGTCCATGGGTGGAGGGGCCACGGAAGATTTGTGAAAAGGCTGTGCAGCATGTCCTTTTCGTGCCTAATGTGGAGTCAGGAACCGGTCAACTCCAGCCCACTTCAGAAATTTTCTCAGATCCTCCGTGCCCGCAGGAGATAACGACGTTGAGTGCTGCCGGAAGGTTTCGCCGTCTGACCAATTGGAGCCGCGCCATATTGGCGCTGCCCTTCCTCGGCATCGCCCTGGTGATCGCGCTCGACCGTGCCAGCGGAAACCCCGACGTCACTTTTGAGCCCGCGCTCACCGCAGGCCCCGCCCTCGCCGCCGTCGTCAGCAGCCGCACCTGGTACCCGCTCGCCGTGGGCGGGGTCACCGTCGCCGCGGCCTTCGGGCTGGCCGCGGTGGACGGCACGCTGAGCGAGTCGGTGCACTCCGCGAGCGTCTTCGCAGTGGTCCTGATCGCGGTGATCGGCTCCACCAGCGTGCTGCTGCGCAACCGCCAGGAGAAGGCGCTCGCCGACGCCCGGCTGGTGTCCGAGGTCGCCCAGCGGGTGCTGCTGCGCTCCATCCCGGCCCGGGTCGGCCCGATGCGCACCGCCGTCCACTACGCGGCGGCGGCCGCCCACGCCAGGATCGGCGGCGACCTCTACGAGGTGGTGCAGACCCGCTACGGCGTCCGCGCGGTGATCGGCGACGTGCGCGGCAAGGGCCTGGGGGCGGTGGAGACGGCCGCCGCCGTGCTGGGGGCCTTCCGGGAGGCGGCGCACCAGGAGCCGGCCCTGGACCGGGTCGCCGTCTGGCTCGCCGACAGCCTGCACCGAGCCCTGCACGAGAACGACCACGAGGGCACCGAGGAGGAGTTCGTCACCCTGGTGCTGGTGAGCGTGCGCCCCGACCAGGTCGTCGAGATCGTCAACTGCGGCCATCCCGCGCCGCTGCTGCTGCGCACCGGTCTGCCGGTGCGGGCGCTCGACCCGGTGACCTCGGTCCCGCCGCTGGGCGTGCTGGAGCCGGGGGAGGTCGACCCGCCGGTGCTGGAGCTCCCGTTGCACGACGGCGACCGGATCCTGCTGTTCACCGACGGGGTGATCGAGGCCCGCGACCGCTGGGGCACCTTCTACCCCCTGGTCGACCGGCTGCCGGCGGTCGCCGTCGCCGAGGACCCGGCCGACCTGCTGGAGCAGCTGCACGAGGACATCCGCCGCCATGTCGGCCGTCAGCTCGGCGACGACGCCGCGATGCTGCTGCTCCAGTACGCACCGACGGTGCCGCGAGCGATCGGCCCGGTGCCGGCGCAGGTCGACGGCGAGGCACAGGTGCCGCGTCCGCCACACCCCGGGCGGTTCGGCTTCGTCGGCCACCCGCGCGGTCGGGCATCCCAGCAGACCTACTGACCGATCGTCAGAGATCCACCCGGACCAGCAGCGGGCGGTGGTCCGAGAGCCCGAGCGCCGGGGTGTCGCTGCCGAGGACGGAGCTGCGCGGCACTCCGACCGCGAGCACATGGTCGAACTGCACCGAGGGCCGGTGCGCCGGATAGGTCGGCGTCCGGGCCAGGTCGCGCCAGCCCTGCAGCAGCGCGCGCTGCGGCAGCGCTGCCGCCGGGCGCGGTCGCAGGTGCACGCCCCGGCGGGCCCGCAGTCTGCGCTGGATCCGCCGGGCCTCGCGGGCCTCCCGTCCGTGCTCGCGGCGCGGCGCCCCGTCCCGGCGCCAGCGCTCGCGGCCCAGGCCGTCCACGATCGCGGCGCCGCCCAGGACGGTGCGGGGCACTGGACCGATCAGGTTGAAGTCGCCCAGCAGCAGATAGGGCGCCGGCAGGTCGGAGATCCAGCGCCGGATGCCCGCGAGCTGGCCCATGTTCCAGCCGGGGACGAAGGACAGGTGCGCCGCGACCACGGTGAAGGGGCCGTGGCTGCCTTCCAGCACCGCGGCCAGCGCGGCCCTCGGCTCGTCCGGCACCGGGATCAGCCCGCGTCGCCCGGCGACCCGGAGCGGCAGGCCGAACGGCGCCGGGGCGAAGCGCCGGGCCCGCCAGTGGTGCACCGGCAGCCGGGTGATCAGCGCCGTTCCGTACGCGGGCCGGTCGGCGCCGGCGTCGAGATCCTCGGGGCCGTAGGCCAGCCGGCCGGGGGAGGCGGTGTCGTGGATCCAGCCCGCGCCGGGCGCGGGACTGCCGTGCAGGGCGGCGGCGAAGCGCCAGTCGCCCGCCCCCAGCGCCTTGGCGGCGACGGCCGCCTGGTCGACCAGCCCGGACCGCTCCTGGTAGCGGTCCACCTCCTGCATGGCCAGGACGTCGGCGTCGAGCGCGGCGACGGCTTCGGCGAGGGGTGCGGCGGGGTCCTCGGGGAGGGGGAGCGGGCTGCCGTCCTCGTCCAGTGGCTGCCCGTGGAGCAGATTGAAGGTCGCGATGCGGAGAGGGCTCACGCCTATAGAACCTAGCGCCACCGCCGGACGTGACGGTGGCCACGGTCGGACGGCGCGATGAAGGGCCAGGTCGGAGATCGAACTAGAGTCGTCCCATGACGACTTTCCCGGACAGCGCGGTCCGCGAGTTCATCGCCGAGCACCGCAGCGCCTTCCTCGACGACCTCGCGGCCTGGCTGCGCATCCCCTCCGTCTCCGCGGACCCCGGCCGGGCCGCCTCGGTCCGGCAGTCGGCCGAGTGGCTGGCCGGGAAGCTCAGGGAGACCGGCTTCCCGGTGGCGGAGGTCTGGGAGACCGAGGACGGCGGTCTGCCGGCCGTCTTCGCCGAGTGGCCCTCGGGCGACCCCGACGCGCCGACCGTGCTGGTCTACGGGCACCACGACGTGCAGCCGGCCGCCCGCGAGGACGGCTGGGCGACCGACCCGTTCGAGCCCGTGGTCAAGGACGGACGGATGTTCGCCCGCGGCGCCGCCGACGACAAGGGCCAGGTCTTCTTCCACACCCTGGGGGTGCGGGCGCACCTGGCGGTGACCGGCCGCACCGCCCCCGCGGTCAACCTCAAGCTGCTGGTCGAGGGCGAGGAGGAATCGGGCTCGCCGCACTTCGGCGCGCTGATCCGGGCGCACGCCGACCGCCTCGCGGCGGACGTCGTGATGATCTCCGACACCGGGATGTGGGCCGAGACCACCCCGACCGTCTGCACCGGCATGCGCGGGATGGTGGAGCTGCAGATCGACCTCTTCGGCCCGGCCCAGGACATCCACTCGGGTTCCTTCGGCGGCGCCGTGCCCAACCCGGCGACCGAGGCCGCACGGCTGGTCGCGGGGCTGCACGACGAGGACCGACGGGTGGCCGTCCCCGGCTTCTACGACGGCGTGGTCGAGCTGACCCCGGCGGAGCGCGAGCTCTTCGCCGAGCTCCCGTTCGACGAGCCGGAGTGGCTGGGCGTGGCCAAGTCCGAGGCCACCCTGGGGGAGAAGGGGTTCAGCACCCTGGAGCGGATCTGGGCCCGGCCGACCGCCGAGGTCAACGGGGTCTACGGCGGCTACACCGGCCCCGGCGGCAAGACCATCGTCCCGGCCGAGGCGCACCTCAAGCTGTCCTTCCGGCTGGTCGCCGGGCAGGACGTGGAGAAGGTGCGGCAGTCCGTGGCCGACTGGGTGGCCGACCGGCTGCCGGCCGGCATCCGGCACTCGATCACCTTCACCGGGGCCACCCGCCCCTGCCTGACGCCGCTGGACCACCCGGCGCTGCAGTCGGTGGTCCGATCCATGGGGCGTGCATTCGAACAGAAGATCAGGTTCACCCGTGAGGGTGGGTCCGGACCTGCGGCCGATTTGCAGGACGTGCTCGGCGCACCGGTGCTGTTCCTCGGGATCTCGGTCCCCTCGGACGGCTGGCACTCGGTCAACGAGAAGGTCGAGCTCGACCTCCTCGCCAAGGGCGTGGAGACCTCGGCCTACCTCTGGGGCGACCTGGCGGAGCACTGGAACGCGGCCGGGACCTCCTGACTTGTACCGCCGGCGGAATAAGTCGCGGTGATTGGCACACCATGGTGAGCAGTGATGATCGGGGAGATGGGTACCACGTGACTGTGCAGGAACAGGCGGGAACGGAGCAGCAGGGACGGCTGGACGGGTATCCGCCGCTGGCGCTGTCCAGGGCCGGGGTCGATCGGGCCGCCGAGCACCGCCAGGACGAACCCTGGCTGGCGGCGGCCTGGAGCCACCCGGACACCCGGGTGCTCGCGGTCGCCGAGGGCCAGGCGTTCGTGATGGACACCGAGCAGGGCACCGAACTGGTCCTGCTGCCCAGCTTCGAGGCGCCCGAGGGCGGCGAGCGCTACTTCCTGGGCGTCGACGGGGAGCAGGTGGCCTACTTCGCGGTCGCGCTCACCGGCGGCACCCTGCCCGGGCGGCTGGACGGCGACGCCCGCACGGCGGGCCTGCGCGAGGTCGGCGCGCTGCTGGCGGACCGGGACGCGGGGCTGCTGGTGCACGCGGTGGCGCTGGAGAACTGGCACCGCTCGCACCGCTTCTGCTCACGCTGCGGGCATCCCACCGTCCCGGCGCTGGCCGGACATGTGCGGCGCTGCACCTCCTGCGCGCACGAGCACTACCCGCGCACCGACCCGGCGGTGATCATGATGATCACGGACGGGCAGGACCGGGCGCTGCTGGGCCGTCAGGCGCTGTGGCCGGAGGGGCGGTACTCGACCCTGGCCGGCTTCGTGGAGCCGGGGGAGTCGCTGGAGCAGGCGGTCGCCCGCGAGGTCGCCGAGGAGGCCGGGGTCCGGGTGGACCCCGACTCGGTGAGCTATGTGGCCAGCCAGCCCTGGCCGTTCCCGTCCAGCCTGATGCTGGGCTTCCTGGGGCGCGCCGACGACAGCGACGGCGGCACCGAGATCACCGTCGACGGCGAGGAGCTCTCCGAGGCCCGCTGGTTCAGCCGGGAGGAGCTCAGGGCGGGGATGGAGGACGGCACCGTGCTGCCGCCCTCCGGGATCTCCATCGCCCGACGCCTGGTGGAGCTCTGGTACGGCGGTCCCCTGCCGGAGTCCGCCCGCTGGTAGCGGTCCGCGTGTGAGGGACGTGAGGGAGTGAAGGCCGGGGGCGCACGCCCCCGGTGTGCTTCAGGCGCCGTGTTCACCCGAAGGGCGGACACGGCGCTGCCGCGTTCCGCCGACGGCGGCGGGTTCGGGTTCGAGGTCCGGCCCCGGCTCCAGCTCAAGGTCCGGCTCAAGGTCCGGCTCCGGGTCCGGCTTCAGGTCCGGCTCCAGGTCGGTCGGCTGGACGGCGAGGACGCAGGTCACCGTCTTCCCGGTGAGCCGGACCACCACCTCCCAGCTCTCGACGAGCATCCCGACGATGGACAGTCCGCGGCCGCTCTGGGCGTCCTCGGCGGCCTCCCTGGGCACCGGCAGGGACGTCCCCTCGTCGGTGACGGCGATCCGCAGATGCCGACCGGTCAGCGCCAGGGTCAGGTCGACCGGGCCGCGCCCGTACTGCAGGGCGTTGGTGACCAGCTCGGAGACCACCGTCTCCGCGCTGTCGACGAGGTCGTGCGCGTCCCAGGCCGCCAGTGCGGTCCTGGTGATCCGCCGGGCGTGGCCGACGTTCTGCGGGTGCGGAGGGAAGGAGGCGATCGCGGCCCAGGCTCTCCGGTTGGTCATCGTGGCTGCTCCGGCCGTGCGAGGTGACTGATGGCTGGGGGCTGCCCCGGATTGCTGCATTCGGGGCATGGATAGGGATAGCACGCAAGTGGTTGGATGGAGTGGTATTACGCCAATCTTGACTTATGTTGGCTGGTTTCTCGGATGTCGCGCAAGCCAAATGGCTACATTCGCTGAGTGAACATTTCTCGTGGCCCGGGACAGGCCCCCAAATACCAGCGTCTGGCTGCGGATCTGCGTCGCCGGATCATGACCGGCGAGTGGCAGGGCGGGGAGCCGCTGCCGGTGGAAAGCGAGCTGGAAAATCAATACGGGGTAGCTCGTAATACTGTCCGACTAGCAGTTGATGTGCTGGTCAATGAGGGGCTACTGGTCCGGGTGCAGGGAAAAGGCACCTATCTGAAGGACCATCCGGTACTGGATCACCACGCATATCGGGCCCCGGCCGATCCGGCGCTCGAAACTCCGCTCACTCCGCCCTCGCAGTCGTATGCGCAGGAGGCGGATCGGGCCGGTCGGAAACTGACGGCCGACTTCCAGATGCTGATCGTACGAGCGACCACTGACATCACCGACCGGCTGCGGATCAAGGCCGGTGAGGCCGTGGTTCTGCGGCGGGTGCTGCGGCACATGGACGGCGAGCCCTGGTCCATCGAGGAGAGCCACTACCCGGTCGCCCTGGCCGCCAGCACCGCGCTGATGGACCCGGACCCGGTCGAGGGCGGGGACGAGGTCGCGCTGGGGTCGGCGGGGCATGTGGAGATCGGCTGCGTGGACGAGCTGGCCGCGCGGATGCCCAACCCCGAGGAGGCGCAGTGGTTCCAGGCGGGACCCGGCGTCCCGCTGCTGGTGCAGCTGCGCACCGGCTTCACCGAGGCCGGCCCGATCCGGGTGACCGAGACCCGCTACTGCGCCGACCGCAACCGGCTCGTCTACTCGCTCGGACGGCGCGCGGGCGAGTAGACGAGGCGCAGGGCCCGGTCGCAGGGCAGCGAACAGCCCCGCCGTGGACGCGGATTCACGCGGCGGGGCTGTTCACTGCGTTGACGCGGCGTCAGGCCGCGAGCTTGGCCTTGACCTGGGCCAGCGAGGGGTTGGTCAGCGCGGAGCCGTCCGGGAAGAGTACGGTCGGCACGGTCTGGTTGCCGTCGTTGACCTTCTCGACGAAGGCCGCCGACGCCGGGTCGTGCTCGATGTTGACCTCGGTGTAGCCGATGCCCTCGCGGTCGAGCTGGGTCTTCAGCCGACGGCAGTAACCGCACCAGGTGGTGCTGTACATGGTGATCGTGGCGGACATCGAGGTCGCTCCTTCGTCTTTGGGTCGGCCGTCATCGGCTCGGCAAACGCTCGTTCAACGCGCGCGGCGGGCGGAACATTCCAGTTCCTATCTACACACCGGGCCTGTGGACAACGTGGCGGGGGCTGTCGGCCGGACTTGAGAGGATGGGCGCATGCAGGTTCAGCTCACGGGCGCGCAGCCCTTCCCCCCGCAGGACGCCGACGCCGTGCTCGCCGGGCTCGACCCCGAGCAGCGTGCCGTCGCCACCGCCCTCAGCGGTCCCGTGTGCGTCCTCGCGGGCGCCGGGACGGGGAAGACCCGGGCGATCACCCACCGCATCGCCTACGGCGTCCGCAGCGGGGTGATGCAGCCCCAGCGGGTGCTGGCGGTCACCTTCACCGCGCGCGCGGCCGGGGAGATGCGCGGGCGGCTGCGCGAGCTGGGCGCCGAGGGGGTCCAGGCCAGGACCTTCCACTCGGCCGCGCTGCGCCAGCTCCAGTACTTCTGGCCGCGGGTGGTCGGCGGGGAGCTGCCGAGGCTGCTGGAGCGCAAGGTCCAGCTGGTCGCCGAGGCCGCGGCGCGCTGCCGGCTCCGGCTGGAGCGCACCGAACTGCGGGATCTGACCAGCGAGATCGAGTGGGCCAAGGTCACCCAGACCGTGCCCGAGGACTATCCGGCCGCGGCCCGCAAGGCCGGTCGGGAAGCCCCGCGGGACCCGGCCGAGATCCGCCAGGTCTACAAGGTCTACGAGGAGCTCAAGCGGGACCGCGGCGTCATCGACTTCGAGGACGTGCTGCTGCTCGCCGTCGGCGTGCTGGAGGACCGGGCCGAGGTCGCCGAGCAGGTCAGGGCCCAGTACCAGCACTTCGTGGTGGACGAGTACCAGGACGTCTCGCCGCTCCAGCAGCGGCTGCTGGACCTCTGGCTCGGCCCGCGCTCCAGCCTCTGCGTGGTCGGCGACGCCAGCCAGACGATCTACTCCTTCACCGGCGCGACCCCCGCCTACCTGCTCGGCTTCCGGGAGAAGCACCCCGACGCCACGGTGGTGAAGCTGGTCCGCGACTACCGCTCCACCCCGCAGGTGGTGCACCTCGCCAACGGACTGCTCGCCCAGGCCAGGGGCCGGGCCGCGGCCGGCCGGCTGGAGCTGGTCTCGCAGCGCGAGCCCGGCCCGGACCCCGTGTACACCGAGTACCAGGACGAGCCCGCCGAGGCGGAGGGCACCGCCAGGAAGGTCCAGGCGCTGCTCGCCGCCGGGGTGCGGGCCAGCGAGATCGCGGTGCTGTTCCGCATCAACGGCCAGTCCGCGGTCTACGAGCAGGCCCTCGCCGACCTCGGCATCGCGTACCAGCTGCGCGGGGCAGAGCGCTTCTTCGAGCGCGCGGAGATCCGCGAGGCCGGGATGCTGCTCCGCGGCGCGGCCCGGGGCAGCAGCGACCCGCTGCTCGACGGTGCCCCGGAGAGCCTGGCCGAGCAGGTCCGTGCCGTGCTCTCCACCCGGGGCTTCAGCTCGCAGCCGCCGACCGGGTCGGGAGCGGTCCGCGAGCGCTGGGAGTCGCTGGCCGCGCTGGTCCGGCTCGGCGAGGAGTTCGAGGCGGCGCAGCGGGCCGTCGGGCTGCCGGCCGACCTGTCGGCCTATGTCACCGAGCTCGACGCCCGGGCCGCCGCCCAGCACGCCCCGGCCGTCGAGGGGGTCACCCTCGCCTCGCTGCACTCCGCCAAGGGCCTGGAGTGGGACGCGGTGTTCCTGGTCGGGCTCACCGAGGGCATGCTGCCGATCACCTACGCCAAGACCGACGAGCAGATCGAGGAGGAGCGCAGGCTGCTCTACGTCGGGGTGACCCGGGCCCGGGCGCACCTCGGCCTGTCCTGGGCGCTGTCCCGCTCGCCCGGCGGCCGGGCCAGCCGCCTGCCGTCCCGCTTCCTGGACGGGCTGCGCCCCGGCACCCCGGCGCGGGGCGTCCGCGGTGCCGGCCGCGGGCCGGCCACGGCGGGCGAGGGCGCCGCCGCGGTCCGCAGGAGCAGGGCCCCGCTGAAGTGCCGGGTCTGCGGCCGGGTCCTCACCGAGGCGGTGGAGCGCAAACTCCGCCGCTGCGAGGGCTGCCCGTCCGAGCTGGACGAGGGCCTGTACGAGCGGCTCCGCGACTGGCGCGGCGAGCAGGCCAGGACCCAGAGCCTCCCGGCCTACTGCGTCTTCACCGACGCGACGCTGATCGCGATCGCCGAGGACGCCCCCGGATCGGTCGCCGAACTGGCCGGAATCGCAGGAGTGGGCCGGGCGAAGCTGGACAAGTACGGTGCGGCCGTGCTGTCGTTGTGTCGCGGGGAGTCTCCGGACGCCTCCGTGCCTGCTGAGGGGCCGCCGGAAGAACCAGACGAATCGGACGACATTCCGGACCTCTGGGACGAGAAAGACACCGGAGCGAACTCGCCGGAAAAATAGTTTGCGCCCGCAGCGCGGAGCACACTAGCGTGCCGGAGACGGTTGAGAACGAAGCCGTCACCAGCACCACTGGCACCACCAGTAACACCGCATCACAGCAGCACAGTTCCACCGCACCACCAAGACAACTGACCATCAAGGATCCTGGCCCGCCCGGATCCGAGCACGCCGAGAGGAGGCGGACATTGTGAAGACAACCCTGATCAAACTGACTGGTCGGCCCATGACCGCCGCCTGCCTTGGCGTGCCCGCCGCCCTGCTGTCCATTCCTGCCCCGATCCTGGGCAGCTTTGGTGGCTTCGGCGCCGGCTCCGACACCACCGGTGTCGAAGGCGGACTGGCGACGTGGATGACGATGCGCGATGAGCGACCGATGTCGGCACCCGTAGCAGCAGTCGCGGCCAATCTCGGCCACGTCTATGCAGCAGGTGCCGGAAACCACCAGCAGTACAGCGCAAGCAAGGCCTACCGCGGGCCTGAACCCTGGAGAGATCGACCCTGATCATGTGTCAGGTCGGCTTCCAGGGCCGCGGATTCCCACTCGGGAACCGCGGCCCTTCTGTTTTTGAGAAATGAGAAAGAGGACAACGTGTCACCGGTGACC
The DNA here is from genome assembly GCF_004365705.1 of Streptomyces sp. 846.5. NCBI lineage: Bacteria > Bacillati > Actinomycetota > Actinomycetes > Kitasatosporales > Streptomycetaceae > Streptomyces > Streptomyces sp. 846.5. Next base: position 3,067,654 of record NZ_SOBN01000001.1, on the reverse strand, counting down.
AGCCCGACCGCCCCGTACGCCCCCTCCGCTTCACCCACCGAGCAGGCTCACCCCCCGGAGGTACCACTCATGCAGCTCACCGCGTTCGACGACGCCGACACCCTCGGCGCCCCCATCCCCTGTCACTCCCTCGACCCCGAGGTCTTCTTCGCCGAGACCCCCGCCGACGTCGAGTACGCCAAGACCCTCTGCGGGACCTGTCCGGTGAAGGCCGCCTGCCTCCAGGGCGCGCTCGAGCGCCGGGAGCCGTGGGGCGTCTGGGGCGGCGAGCTCTTCGTCCAGGGCGTCGTCGTCGCCCGGAAGCGGCCCCGTGGCCGTCCGCGCAAGAACGAGGTCGTCGCGTGACCGCCCGGCACACCCCCGCGAACGCTCTGCGGAGGTCCGTGCGGGAGGCCACATCCAAGTCCGACCTGGCCGCGCCCGCAGCCTTCCATCCGTCCATCGATCCGACGTCCGACAAGCAGGCCCTGATGTCCCAGCTCACCAGCACCGCCACCGACACCCGGCGGGGCACCGACCCGGCCACCACTCCCAGTAGGAGCCTCCACATGCAACTCATGCCCGAAGCCCTGGCCCGTGTCCATACCCAGGAACGCCTCCAGGAGGCCGAGCACGAACGACTCGTGCGCGCCGTCCAGCTCAGACGGCGCGCGGAGCGGATGACCCTGAAGGCGCGCAAGGCGCTCGCCACCGTGGTCATGCAGTAACAGCGGCACCCACGAGACACACCACATCACTACCGAGCAGGCCCGGAATCCACAGCGGTTCCGAGCCTGCGGGCTGCCTGAAGGCCATCAGGGCTTTCAGGCCTCGGCCTCGGCCCAGTCCTCGGCCTCGGCGAATCCGGGCAGCCACTCCAGCAGTTCGTCGCGGAGCCGCGCGTTGGCGTCCAGCTGGCAGAGGACCCCGATGGTGCTCAGGGTCACCCTGTGTATCAGCAGGTAGGCCGGCGGGAGGTTCAGCTGGCGTCCCAGGGCGTAGGCGGGCGAGCGCGGGTCGCCGACCCGGGCGGCCTGCGAACGCATCCAGCCCCGGGTGAAGTGGAAGTCCTCCACCGCCGCCGGCTCGATGATCGGCAGTACGTAGTCCAGGACGGCCGCCGGGTCCAGGTCGATCGACGCCCTGACGAAGCCCTCCTGACGGAGCATCTCCAGCACTCCCGCGGCATCCCCGGCCAGCGCCATCCGCAGTGCGGTGCCTATCGGCAGCGGCAGTCCCTCGGGCAGCCGGTCCACGGTGCCGAAGTCCAGCACCCCCAGCCGCCAGTCCTCGGCCGGACCGTCGTCGACCAGCAGCCGGAAGTTGCCCGGGTGCGGATCGGCATGCAGCAGCCCGGTCCGGGCCGGGCCGGCGAAGAGGAAGCGGGCGAGCAGTTGCCCGGCGCGGTCGCGCTGCTCCTGGGTCCCGCCGCTGATGATCTCCGACAGCGGCACGCCGTCCATCCACTCGGTGACCAGCACCTGGTCGCCCTGGGCCACCACACCGGGGACGCGGATGTCCCAGTCGTCGGCGAACTCCTCGGCGTGGATCCGCTGGGACTGGGCCTCCAGGCCGTAGTCCAGCTCTTCGCTGACCCGGCTGCGCAGCTCCTTGATCAGCGGTTTCACATCGAGCCCGGGGATCAGCGGCCCGATCAGCCGGGCCACCCGGCCGAGCTGCGTCAGATCGGAGAGCAGGGCGTCGCCCGCCCCGGGGTACTGCACCTTGACCGCGACCTCACGGCCGTCGTGCCAGATCGCGTGGTGCACCTGGCCGATCGAGGCGGCCGCGGCCGGCCTGTCGTCGAACTCCAGGAAGAGGTCACGCCAGTCCGAGCCGAGCCGGGCGGCGAGCACGCCGTGCACGGAGGCGGCCGGCATCGGCGGCGCTGCCTCCTGGAGCTTGGTCAGCGCGGCCCGGTAGGGCCCGGCGACCTCCTCCGGGAGCGCGGCCTCGAAGACCGACAGGGCTTGGCCGAATTTCATCGCCCCGCCCTTCAGTTCGCCCAGGACCCGGAACAGCTGGTCGGCGGTGCGCTGCTGCAGTTCGGCGGCGACGACGTCGGCGGGGCGCCCGCCGATCCGCTTGCCGAGGCCCAGCGTCGCCCGACCCGCCATCCCCAGTGGGAGGGCGGCGAGCTTGGCCGTGCGGGTCACGGCTTTACGCGGAAGATCGCTCACGCATGCCTCCCAGTCGACGGGGCGAGGGTCGCCATCATTGTCCCCCAGAGCATCGGTCGGCCCAGCGGCAGCCGCAGTCCGGATGCGGGTCGAGCGGTCGGCGCCGCATCGAGCCGTCCACCATGGAGACCTCGGCCCACCCGCCCAGGCTAGGGGGTGATCCGCCGTCGAGGAACATCAGGCAGTGCAGGGCGGCCAGTCCGGCCACGGTCGTCGCCAGAGCGGTGTCGCACGGCGCGCTGCCGCCGCTGCCTCCGCTGCCGGGACCGGAACCCCGGCCCGAGCAGTGCTGCGCCAGCAGCCGGGGCCAGGCCGGGTCCTCGTCGGCCCGGTGCAGGGACAGGCAGCGGCCGCAGCCGGTGCTGCCGGGCAGCACGAAGGGACCCACCGTGCCCAGGGTCTCCAGCACTCCGGCGTAGAGGTGCGGGATGCCGGAGGTCAGCAGTTCCCGGCCGACCTCCGGGTCGGCGAGCAGCCCGGCGGAGTCCCCGCGTGGCGCGACCACCACCAGGTCGGGCGCACGATCGCCGTCCTCGCTGCCGCTGCCGCTGCGGTCGTCCGGGCGCCCCGGCGCCGCCCGGCGCACCGCGGCCCGGGCGGCCGCGGCCCGGTAGCGGCCGGTGTCGCCGACCAGCAGGCCGCAGGGAGAGGTGTCCTGCTCCCGCACCCTGCCGCCGTCCAGCACCTCCACCCGGCCGACCCCGGCCGCGGCCAGGACCGCGCCGATCGCCGCGCCGATTCGACCGGCCCCGCGGACCTGGACCCTGGCCCTGCGCCGGGCGAGCAGCAGCGCCGGGGCGCTGCCGGGAGCCGGGTGCGCCAGCGACAGCGCGGCGAGGTCGGGCTGCAGCCGGGCCAGTTCGGGCGGGGGCAGTTCCAGCAGATCGCGATGGGCGGAGGTGTCGTCCAGCACGCTGGCGGCGCCCAGCTCGGCCAGCAGGCCGTCGACCCGTTCCCGGGGGATCCCCAGCCTGGCCGCTTCGTCGGCGAGGGCCGGGAGCTCCCTGGTGCCGTCGAGCAGGTCGAGGAAGGCGGCCTCGGCCGGCTCGGCCGCCGTGAGCAGCGAGGTGTGCGCCCGGCCGACACCGAACTGCAGCGTGCTGCGGTCGCGCCAGGCCCGGCGCAGAGCGGGTTTGAGGCAGGGGCGCATGGCTCTCCTCCGTTGGTCGGCGAGCGGTCCGGCAACCGATCGGTTGCGTGGTCCGAGCATGCCCGGGGCGGCTGGATCGTGCGGAAAGTTATCCACAGCCTCGGGATGATGATCGGAGGAATGCCGCATCCGGTCTGTCGGATCTGGCGAGATTTGTCCGGATCCAGGGCAGTGGGACACCTGACGAAGGGTCTCAATTCAGCCAGGAGGGAGGACTTCTGTCACTGCCACCGGGTAACGTCTGGCGGGTGGCAGCCGGACCGGATTCCCGTCCTCCTGTGCCGCGTCGGCGCGCTCCGGAAGCCTCGGGGGAGAGTGCCGCGGCGCAGGACGTAGAGGTGCGCCGGAGCGCGCGCCGCAGTCGCACCGTGTCCGCCTACCGCGAGGGCGATCGGACCGTGGTGCTGATTCCGGCCAGGATGTCCGCGGCCGAGGAGAAGCGCTGGGTCGCGCAGATGCTGGACAAGCTCGCCGCCCAGGAGAGCCGCCAGGTCCTCGGCGACGACGCCCTGGTCACCCGGGCCGCCGACCTGTCGACCCGTTACCTGGACGGCCGGGCGGTGCCGGCGAGCGTTCGCTGGGTCACCAACCAGAACACCCGCTGGGGCTCCTGCACCCCGGTGGAGGGCACCATCAGGCTGTCGCACCGGCTGCAGGGGATGCCCGAGTACGTCATCGAGTACGTGCTGCTGCACGAGCTGGCCCATCTGCTGGTCGCCGACCACGGCCCCCGGTTCTGGGCGCTGCTCGCCGGGTATCCGCGCACCGAGCGGGCCCGCGGATACCTGGAGGGCGTGGTGGCCGCGGCCCGGCTGCCGCATGTGCCCGGGCCGCGGGAGGAATCCCGCCCGGAGGACCTCGGCGACTGCGGCTGAGGCCCGCGCGGCCGCAGCCTCAGCCCAGCAGCTTCCGTGCCCTCGCCACCAGCACCCGCACCGACCGGTCGGTCAGCTCGGGCAGCTCGTCGTAGCCGAACCAGCGCAGCTCCAGCGACTCCTCGCTGATCCGCTCCACCGCGTCCGGCGGGGCCAGTACCAGGTACTGGACGTCGAGATGGGTGTTCTCGGGCTGGTCCTTGCCGGCGCAGCGCACCGCGTGCCGGTCCAGCTTCACCGGCGCGGGGGCGCCGGCCGGATACAGCGTCAGCCCCGATGCGATGCCGGACTCCTCGACCGCCTCCCGCAGCGCCGCCCCGGCCAGCGTGGCGTCCTCGGGCTCGCAGTGGCCGCCCAACTGGAGCCAGAGCCCCACCTTGGGATGCAGCGTCAGCAGCACGCGCCCGCGCTCGACGTCCACCACCAGCGCACTCGCGGTGATGTGCGCCGGGCGGCAGGATCGCCACACCCCTTCCGGGCGGGCCTCCAGATGGTCGAGGTAGTCGCGCCGCAGCAGCTCCTCCTCGTCGTCGGGAGCGGTCCAGGCCCGCAGGGTGCGGACCGTGTCGGCGTGCAGCGGACCGCTCACGCCTTGTCCCCCTCGCCCTTGTCGTCGCCCTTGTCCTCGTCCTTGGTGTGCTTGTCCTCGGCGGCGGCGGCCTTGCCCAGCATCTCGTCCAGCTTGCTGAAGTCGATGCCGTCCTCGGCGGCCGACTGCTCCTCGCGGTGCACGAAGCCGTCCGGGTCGTCCAGGTCCTTGGCGGTCGGCAGCATGTCCGGGTGCTCCCACAGGGCGTCCCGGCCGTCGGTGCCCCGGGCGTCGGCGAGCGACGCCCACAGCCGGGCGGCGTCCCGCAGCCGGCGCGGCCGCAGCTCCAGGCCGACCAGGGTGGCGAAGGTCTGCTCGGCCGGACCGCCGGTGGCCCGGCGGCGGCGCAGCGTCTCCCGCAGGGCGGCGGCGTGCGGCAGATGCGGTGCGGCGGCGGCGTGCACCACCGCGTCCACCCAGCCCTCGACCAGGGCCAGTGCGGTCTCCAGTCGGGCCAGCGCGGCCTTCTGCTCGGGGGTGTCCTCGGGCTGGAACAGACCGCCGGCCATCGCCTCCTGCATGGACTCGGGGTTGCTCGGGTCGATCTGGCCGATCAGGTCCTCCAGCCGGCTCGCGTCGACCTTGATCCCGCGGGCGTAGGCCTCGACGGCGCCGAAGAGGTGCTGCCGCAACCACGGGACATGGGCGAAGAGCCGCTGGTGGGCGGCCTCGCGCAGGGCCAGGTAGAGCCGGACCTCGTCGGCGGGCACCTCCAGGCCCTCGCCGAACGCCTCGATGTTCTGCGGCAGCAGCGCGGCCTTGCCGGCCGGACCGAGCGGCAGGCCCACGTCCGTGGAACCCACCACCTCGGCTGCCAGCGCGCCCAGCGCCTGGCCGATCTGGGAGCCGAACATCGCGCCGCCCATGCTGCGCATCACTCCGAGCAGCGGGCCGGCCATCGCCTGCATCTCCTCGGGCACGACCCCGCCCATGGCGTTGGCGACCCGCTCGGCCACCGGGTCGACCAGTTCCTTCCAGGCCGGCAGGGTGGCCTCGATCCACTCCGCCCGGCTCCAGGCGACCGCGCTGTTGGCGCCCACGGCGAGCGAGGTGGCGGAATCCAGCCAGAGATCGGCCAGCCGCATCGCCTCGGCGACCGCGGTCCGCTCGGCCTCACCCACCGAACGGTCCTTCGAGCCGTCCTCGGCGCCCTGCACCACGGCCTGGCGGGCCAGGTCCTTGGCGAGCTCCCAGTTCACCGGGCCGCCGTCGAACGAGAGCATCTGGCCGAGCTGCTGGAAGGCCGCGCCCAGATCTCCAGGGTTCATCGCTCCGAAGAGGCCCTCCAGCGGATTGCCCGATCCGCCGCCGGGCATCCCGGGCAGACCGCCGAAACCGAACCCAAAGGGGTTGGCCGGACCGCCTGATCCCGAACCTGGTCCGGAGTCGGACCCCGATCCTGAGCCCGAGCCGCCCGAGCCGGAGCCCGCGCCGCCCGGATCGGATTTGCCGCTCTCCTTGCCGTCCTCGGGTTCCTCATGGGAAGCCCCGAAGCCGAAGGGGAAGTCGTTCACGAGCTGCCTCGATCTCGTCGGCCGTCGCGTCCGAGCGGCGGGGAAAGGTATGCCCGGGGCCGCGGCGGGTGCAAACCGGGCGGTGGTTTCCGGTCACTGCCGGGCTCCACCGTGCCGGGTGCACCGCCGCACCCTTGCCTCGGGCAGGATGGTCGATACGTGACACGCGCGTACGCATCACACGTACGCATCAAAATTAACCGTGAAGGAGAGCCGGTGAGTTCCCCACCTTCGCACGTTCGCTCTGGGCTGACCGCCGATGGGCTGCCCGTCGAGCAGTACGGCCCCGCGGACGCGGAGGGCGTGGCGCCCGAGTACGACGGGCCGCCGCTCGTGGTCGCGGTCACCGGCGCCGCCTCCGGCATCGGCAGCCGGCTGGCCGCCCGGCTCGCCGCCTCGACCGCGGTCAAGCGGGTGCTGGCGATCGACGAGCGCCGCGGCGACGTGCCCGGCGTGCAGTGGCGGGTCCTGGACGTCCGGGACCCCGCCGTGGCCGAGCGGCTGGCCGGGGTGGACGTGGTGGTGCACCTGGCCCAGGACCTGGGCATGGACACCGACCCCAAGACCCGCAGCGCCTACAACGTGCGCGGGACGCAGACGGTGCTCACCGCCGCCGCGGCCGCCGGGGTGCACCGGGTGGTCCTCTGCACCTCCGCCATGGTCTACGGGGCGCTGGACGACAACGAGGTCCCGCTGGACGAGGACGCGCCGCTGCGCGCGACCGAGGAGGCATCCCTGGTCGGGGACCTGCTGGAGATCGAGCGGCTGGGTCGGCGGGCGCCGCATGCGCACCCCGGGCTCTCGGTGACCGTGCTGCGCCCGGCCGTCGTGGTGGGCCCCGGCGTGGACACCGTGCTGACGCGCCACTTCGAGGCGCCCCGGCTGCTGGTGGTCGCCGGCTCCCGGCCCTGCTGGCAGTTCTGCCACGTCGACGATCTGACGACCGCACTGGAGTACGCGGTGCTCGGCCTGGTCGAGGGCGAGGTCACGGTCGGCTGCGACGGCTGGCTGGAGCAGGAGGAGGTCGAGGAGATCACCGGCATCCGCCGGATGGAGCTCCCGGCGTCGCTGGCCCTGGGCACCGCGGCCCGGCTGCACCGGCTCGGCCTGACCCCCGCCCCGGCGGGGGATCTGGCGTACACCATGTACCCCTGGGTGGTGTCGGGCAGCAGGCTGCACGAGGCCGGATGGCGTCCCCTGCACACCAATGAGGAGGTGCTGGGGGAACTGCTGAAGCAGGTCTCCGGCAACCACGCGGTGGCCGGCCGCAGGCTCGGCGGCAAGGACGCCGCGACCACCCTCGGCGCCGCGGGCGCGACGGTGGCGCTGGTCGGCACGGCGGCGCTGGTACGCAGGGCGCGCAAGCGGCGGCGGATCTGATCCGAATCCTTACGTGGAATGTAATGTCCGCGATGCGGAATCGATGCGGAGGCCGTCGCCGGGATCGGTCATGATGGGTGCCATGAAGGAAACCGCTGCCGCCGACCCGATCCGCCTGCTCGCGCTGCGGGAGACCCCGCTCTCCCTGGACGAGGTGCACGCCGCGGTGGCGGACACCCATGCCGGGGGCACGGCGCTCTTCGTCGGCACGGTGCGCGACCACGACGGCGGCAGGAACGTCACGGCGCTGGAGTACAGCGCCCATCCCAGCGCCGAGCAGGAGCTGCGCCGGGTCGCTGAGAAGGTCGTCGCCGACTTCCCGGTGGTCGCCCTGGCCGCGGTGCACCGGGTCGGCCGGCTGGAGGTGACGGAGGCCGCGGTGATCGTCGCGGTGTCCTGCGCCCATCGCGGTGAGGCGTTCGAGGCCTGCCGCCGGCTGATCGACGACCTCAAGCACACCGTCCCGATCTGGAAGCACCAGCACTTCGACGACGGCACCGAGGAGTGGGTCGCCTCCTGCTGATCGCGGACCGCCCGGCGCGGAACCACCGAACGGTGATGCGTCGTCACCCGATCGGTGGATGCGCTCGGTCGACCGGACCGGTTCGGTCCAAGCGACTGCTGGGGCGTGACCCGAACGGCCCCGCGATCGTTGCGACGATGAGCGGATAGTCTGCTCTGAGGCACGATGAGCTGGGAGTAGGACATGAGCGCTCTCGCGTGGTGGATCATTCCTGTGGGGTCCGGGATCCTCGCCGCCCTCTATGTGGTCTGGTCCGGCCGGACCAGGTCGACCGGCGACCACGACTCGCTGGCGGGGCATCAGCGCTTCCGCGAGGCCATGGAACGAGGCACCAACCCGCCCAAGTCCTAGCGAGGGGTCCGCGAGGGCCGTACCCGAGAGCAGCAGTCCGCCGGGCGGGCCGGGGATCACGTCCCGTAGGGTCGGGGCATGCCACGCCGCTCCGCGACGATGCTCGCCTCCACGCTGCTGCTGATAGCGCTGTTCTGCGCCGCCGTGCTGATCAAGGTGCCCTACTCGGAGATGAGTCCGGGCCCGACGTACAACACGCTGGGCACCCAGAACGGCAAGCAGGTGATCACCATCAGCGGCCGGAACACCTACCCGACCACCGGGAACCTCAACATGACCACGGTCGAGGTGACCAGCGCGGACTACACGCTGAACCTGGTCGAGGCGTTCACCGGCTGGCTGCGGCACGACCAGGCGGTCATTCCGCACAGCAACCTGTACCCGGACAACCAGACCGAGAAGCAGGCCGAGGCGCAGAACGCCGAGGAGTTCTCGGCCTCCCAGGACAGCGCCAAGGCGGCGGCGCTCACCCAGCTGGGCATCCCGGTCGGCACCGAGGTCGTGGTGTCCGCGGTGGTCGAGGGCAGCCCTTCGGTGGGCAAGCTGCACGCCGGTGATGTGATCGTCGCGGTGGACGGCACCAAGGTCACCGACCCGAACCGGGTGGCCGCGCTGGTCACCGAGCACCAGCCGGGCCAGAACGTGGTCTTCACGGTCATTCCGCCCGGGAAGACCAGCAGGGACCTGCAGCAGGTCACCATCACCACGGCGAAGAACCCGGACACCGGCAAGGCCATGGTCGGCATCCAGCCGGGCACCGAGCACACCTTCCCGTTCGGCATCGACATCAACCTGGGCGACGTCGGTGGCCCCAGCGCCGGGCTGATGTTCTCGCTGGGCATCGTCGACAAGCTGCAGTCCACCGACCTGACCGGCGGGAAGTTCGTCGCCGGCACCGGCACCATCGACGCCGACGGCACCGTCGGGCCGATCGGCGGCATCTCCATGAAGATCATCGCGGCGCGCAACGCGGGCGCCCAGTACTTCTTCACCCCGTCGTCCAACTGCGCCGAGGCGGCTGCCGACACCCCGTCAGGACTGCGGCTGATCAAGGTCGACAAGCTGTCGCAGGCGGTGGCGGACCTGGCCGACATCCGCTCCGGCGACCTGTCGGCGCTGCCCGCCTGCAGCAAGTAGCACCGCGCAGGCGGGTACGCGGGCAGGCGGGCAGCTCGCCGGCGGCTCAGGCGAAGGTGGTGAGCAGCGCCTCGGCCAGCCCGGGCACCAGGGCGGGGCCGGTCAGCACCTCGCGCGCGGAGTCCTTCTGGCGCAGCCGCAGCGCCGTCTCCCTGGTGCCGTCCCGCAGCACCGCGACGGTCATCCGGACCTCCTGCCGCTCCGGGTGCTTGGCGACCCAGGCGGTGAGCTCCTTCTCCGACACGCCCTCCGGCAGCTTGGCCTCGGCGGTCGGCGGCAGGATCAGCCGCTCCACCACCAGTGCGCAGCCGGCGACCGCGTCGGGCCAGGCGATGGTGCCCAGGAAGGTGTCCAGCGGGGTGCCCTTGGGCACCTCGTCCTGCTCGATCGGGGTGAACTGGTCCGTGGTGCCCGGCTCCAGGCCCAGCTGGCGGGCCAGACTCGGCTCGTTCTTCAGCAGCGCGGCGGTGTCCACCAGCGCGAACAGGCGCGCGGGCTGGTCCCAGCCGAGACCGGCGGCGTACTCGTCGATCTCCAGGACGGCGCGGGTGATCGGGCGGGCGGCGGGAGGAAGGCTCTCCTCGAGGGTTTCCGACATGGCATCCATCCTCACACGCCGGAGGCAACGACCTCATCACGGAGACCCGTCCGCAGCAGCGGCCGGGAACCAGAAGGCGGGTCCGTTCAGTTGCCTTCTGGGGTGCTGCTCCCGCCGCGCCCGGTTGGAACCACTGTCGTGAGGTGCGTGCGTTGGTCTTCCAGATGCCCGACCACGGCGGCTGTCGGCCGCCGGGCGTCCTTCGTGGACGTACCGGCGCGCGCTCGGCTGCCCGGTTGCTGCTGGGGACCCTGTTCGTGCTGCTGCTGATGTTCCTGCTGGCCCTGATCGCCTTCGACCTGTGGACCGGACGGGTCTGGTACCGGTCGGTCGGCTTCTCCAGCGTCTACTCGGTCCGGCTGCGGACCCAGAGCATGCTCTTCGTGGCCTTCGGCCTGCTGATGGCCCTGGCGACCGCGCTGAACGCCTGGCTGGCGTACCGGCTGCGCCCGCCGTTGAGCGCCATGTCCTTCGAGCAGCGGCATCTCGAGCGCTACCGGACCTCGGTGGCCCGGCACCGGGCCTGGGCGCTGGTGGCCGTGGCCATGCTGCCCGGGCTGGTCGCGGGCGCGGCGGCCGCGGCCGCCTGGAAGACCTGGCTGGCGGCGGCCAACAGCACCTCCTTCGGCAGCACCGACCCGCAGTTCCACCGGGACCTCTCCTTCTACGTCTTCCAACTCCCCTGGTACCGCTTCCTGGTCGACTTCGGCCTGGTCGCGCTGGCGGTCTCGGCGCTCACCGCCGCGCTGGTGCACTACCTGTACGGCGGGATCAGGACGCAGGGGCCCGGCCGGCTGCTGTCCTACCCGGCCCAGAGCCATCTGGGGGTGCTGCTCGGCCTGCTGGTGGGCCTGAAGGCGGTCGCCTACTGGCTGGACCGCTACTCGCTGGCGGTGAAGGCCGGGGCGGACCGGGCGGCCGGCGGCTGGAACGGCGTCGGCTACACCGAGGCCAACGCGGTGCTGCCGGCCAAGGCGGTGATGTGCGGGATCGCGGTCATCTGCGCGGTGCTGTTCCTGGCGACCCCGCTGCGCCGGACCTGGGCGCTGCCGCTGGCCGGGCTGGCGCTGATGGCCTTCTCCTCGGTGCTGATCGGCTCAGTCTGCCCGGCCCTGGTGCAGCAGTTCCAGGTCATGCCGGACGAGCAGGCCAAGGAGGCGCCGTACGCGGCGCGGAACAGCGCGGCCACGGCAGCCGCGTACGGCATGAGCGGCTATGTCGCGGCGGCCGCGCCCCGGGCCGGGGCGCTGCTGCAGGCGTCCCCGTCCGCCTCCCCCTCCACCGGTCCGTCCGGGGCGTCGTCCTCGGAGACGGCGGCGAAGGTGCCGGTGGCTGCCGAGGACGCGCGGCAGCGGGTGCAGGCGGTCGCTCCCTGGCTCCGTACCGGCGCGGACCCGTACCAGGTCACCGTGGGCGGCCGGACCGAGTGGGTGGTGGACGGCTACACGACCAGCGACAGCTATCCCTTCGCCGCGCGGGCCGGAACTGCGATGGGCGGCGGTGCGGTCGACTACATCCGCGACTCGGTCAAGGCCACCGTCGACGTGTCGACCGGGGCGGTGGCCCTCTACCAGTGGGACACCGTGGACCCGGTGCTGCGGACCTGGATGCGGGCCTTCCCCGGCACAGTCCGGCCCTACGCCACGATCGTCGACGGCCTGCGGTCCGAGCTGCGCTACCCGCAGGAACTCTTTGTGCTCCAGCAGCACATGCTGGGCACCGGCAGCTGAGCGCATCTGCGGTGTGAGCAGGGATTCTTCGGGCCGGGTCACCCCGTGCTACGGTGAGGACACAACGACGCGGGGTGGAGCAGCTCGGTAGCTCGCTGGGCTCATAACCCAGAGGTCGCAGGTTCAAATCCTGTCCCCGCTACTCCTTGTCGGAAGGCCCGGTGCACAGCGCACCGGGCCTTTCGCTTTCGCTCGGCCGCGAAGTGATTTGCGGTGCCGGTCGCCGGTGATCTAGGGTGAGGGCACAACGACGCGGGGTGGAGCAGCTCGGTAGCTCGCTGGGCTCATAACCCAGAGGTCGCAGGTTCAAATCCTGTCCCCGCTACTCCTTGTCAGGAGGCCCGGTGCATAGCGCACCGGGCCTCCTGCACGTCGTAGCGGCATATCTGACGGTGTGTCGTACGTCTCACTCCTACGGGTGATCGGCGCGGAGGGGACGAAGGAATAAGGTGCCGAGGGGGTCGCTGTGGGCCGGACGGGACCCGTACGGCAATCTGGTTGTCGCTTCAATCGTCCGATCCGGTAGGGAATCTGACGGTCTGTCTATTGCCGCCCCGAGTGGGGAGACTGGGCCCCGAGGGGCAGCTGCCGCGCCGTTGTGGCGGAGTCAGCACCGAGCCCCGGCGGCGACTGTGCGAGGTTGATGTGTCGCGATATCGACAAAGCGCTGAAGTTACCTCATCGGCTGGGGTATACCAGGTGTACGCGGGTTGCGGGTGGTGCGACGATGAACCCCATGGGGGACGGTGCGTGGCCGGAAATCGGCCGTCAGCTCCGATGCGTACCAGGGATGCCCAGGAATCCGGCTGACGCAGGAGTCGACATGTCGGTAGTCGCTGGAGGAGGAGCGGGCGTCGATCAGGACGACCCGCAGGTCGGACGGCTGCCCCTGCAACGCGTCCCCGAAGCGGAGCAGCGCGTCCCTGACGGCGCTGTTCAAGACGCCGTTCAGGACGCCGCCGCCCCTGACACGAACGGGTTCGGGGCGGCTTCCGGGGACGACGAGTCGGACTTCCGCACCTTCGAGTCCGCCCTGGAGGCGCAGGAGGAGGCGGCGCTGGAGGCCCGCTACCGGCTGGCCGCCGAGGAGGACCCCGCCGCGAGCAGCCTGCTCGGCGCGATGCTGCTGCGCCGGGGGGACCCGGACGACGCCGAGCCCTACCTCCGTCGCGCCGCCGCCTCCGGCATCAGGGCCGGGGCCAACAACCTGGGCGTCCTGCTGCACCAGCGCGGCCACCGCGAGGAGGCCGCGCAGTGGTGGCGTGCCGCCGCGGTCGCCGGCAGCGCTCCGGCGGCGCACGCCCTGGGCCTCCACCTCCGCGACCACGGGGACGAGCCGGGCTCCGAGTACTGGCTGCACCAGGCCGCCGAGCAGGGCCACACCGGTGGCGCCTACGCCCTGGCGGACCTGCTGGAGCACCGCAGGGAGACGGTCCGCGCCGAGCGCTGGTTCCGCGCCGCGGCGGAGACCGGGCACCGGGAGGCCGCGTACCGTCTCGGCCGGCTCAAGGAGACCACCAAGGAGGGCGAGGGGGCCGAGCAGTGGTACCGCCAGGCGGCGGCGCGCGGCCACGCCCGCGCGGCGCTGCGGCTCGGCATCCAGCTGGAGCGGCGCGGCGAGCGCGACGAGGCCGCGCGCTGGTACCGGCAGTCCGCGCAGGGCGGCGAGCCCCGGGCGGCGTGCGCCCTGGGCTTCCTGCTGCGCGACGGCGGGGACGAGGTCGCCGCGGCCGACTGGTGGCGCGAGGCCGCCGAGGCCGGCGACGGCAACGCCGCCAACGCGCTGGGCGCGCTGCACGCCTCCTGGGGCGAGACCGACATGGCCGAGCAGTGGTACCGCGCCGCGCTGGAGGCCGGGGACCACAACGGCGCCTTCAACCTGGGGCTGCTGTGCGCGGCGGAGGGCCGGGAGGCCCAGGCCGAGCAGTGGTACCGGCGCGCGGCCTACGCCGGGCACCGGGAGGCCAGCAACGCGCTGGCGGTGATGCTGCTGCAGCGGGGGGACACCCCCGGCGCCGAGCCGTGGTTCTCCAAGGCGGCCGAGGCCGGGAGCGTGGACGCGGCCTTCAACCTGGGAATCCTGCACGCCGGCCGTGGGGAGCAGCACGACGCACAGGAGTGGTACGCCCGCGCGGCCGGGCAGGGGCACGCCGAGGCCGCGCTGCAGCTCGCCGTCGCCAAGGAGCGGCGCGGAGACGTTTCTGCAGCGGCCACGAGGTACCGGCAGGCGGCGGAGCGGGGGTCGGCCGAGGCGGCCTTCCGGCTGGCGGTGCTGCTGGAGCGGGCCGCGGAGGAGCGGTTCGACGAGGAGGTCGACCGCTGGTACGCGATGGCGGCCGAGGCCGGGCACGGGCGCGCGCAGGTCCGGGTGGGGGTGCGCGCGGCGGAGCGGGGCGACACCGTGACGGCGGAGCAGTGGTACCGCAGGGCGGCGGAAGGGGGGAGCCGCAGTGCGGCGTTCAACCTGGGGCTGCTGCTGGCGCGGGAGGGGAGCGAGTCGGAGGCGATGCTCTGGTACACCCGGGCGGCCGATGCGGGGCATGGGCGGGCGGCGCTTCGGCTTGGGCTGGTGGCGGCGCGGCGGGGGGAGCTGGCGCAGGCGCATCGGTGGTGCGAGCGGGCTGCGGAGTACGGGCCGGGGAGTGTTACTGAGCGGGCGGTGCGACTGATTGAGGCGTTGCGGGCGGATTTGACGGCTTAACCCGGGCGGGGTGGGGCTGGGGATTGCGCAACCGTGCTGGTGGGTGGGGGGTTGGCCGCGCAGTTCCCCGCGCCCCTGAATACGCCCCTACGGGGCGCAGTTGGGGCAGAGGCCTCGGTAGGTGACTTCTACGGCGGAGATGGTGAAGCCGAAACGTTCCGCTGGAGGGAGGGCGGCGATCGGGTCGTCGGTGGGGTGGACGTCGCGGATCGAGCCGCAGGAGGAGCAGACCAGGTGCTGGTGGGCGTGGTGGGCGTTGGGGTCGTAGCGCTTGGCCCGGCCGTCGGTGCTGACCTCCAGCACCTCGCCCAGGCTCACCAGCTCGCCGAGGGTGTTGTAGACCGTCGCCCTGCTGATCTCCGGCAGCAGCTCGACCGCGCGGGCGTGGATCTCGTCAGCGGTGAAGTGCACATGGTCTCCGTCGAGCACCTGGGCCACGACTCGCCGCTGCGAGGTGAGCCGCCAGCCTCGATCCCGGAGTCGTTCCAGCAGGTCGCTCATACCCGGAAGGATAACAGGAGGTCGGAGCAGGTTTGAAGTTAGTGGACGTACTGATTTGGACTCGATCTAATTAGTGTGCTGCGGTGCGTCAAGAACTGCCTCATGTGCCTCATCGGCCTCAGCGGTCTCCTCGAAGCGGGAGGCGGAGCGCTTCTCGGCGCGGTGCTTGAGGTAGAGCAGGGCGCCGACGGCGACCACGATGACGCCGACGAAGATCCAGCTGGCCAGGCTGGCGTAGTGCTCGACCTGGTGCCAGCCCGCGCCGGCGAAGTAGCCGAGCAGGACGAAGCCGGTGGCCCAGAAGGCCCCGCCGAGCACGTTCCACAGGGCGAAGGTGCGGTACCGCATGTCGGAGACCCCGCACAGGCCCGGGACCAGGGCGCGGAGCGCCGCGGCGAAGCGCCCGGCGAAGACCGCCCGGCCGCCCAGCCGGGCGATCATGTCCTTGCTCTGCCGGACATGGGCCGGCTTGATCAGCCGGTGCGGGATCCGGCCCAGCAGGCTGTCCCCCCAGCGCTTGCCGACCGCGTAGCCGATGCTGTCGCCGATGATCGCGCCGGCGATGGCGACCGCGATCACCGCCCACAGTGCGGTCCTGCCGTTGTAGGCGGTGACCCCGCCGATCACCACGGCGGTCTCGCCGGGGATCACGAAGCCGAGGAAGACAGAGGACTCCAGGGCCGGCAGCAGGAAGACCGCCAGCAGCACCAGGGTGCCGTTGAGCGCCAGCAGATGGTCGCTGATCCAGGACACCGGTGAGCCTCCAGGCAGTGGAAGGTAAAGAACACTCCAAACCGTACCTGGGCAACGTCACGCGGCGGGCGGATGGTTCCGCCGGGGTCAGCCCAGGCGCTGCAGCAGCTCTCCGTGCAGCAGGCCGTTGGAGGCGGCGGCGTTGCCGCTGTGGACGCCCGGCACGCCGTCGAGACCGGTGAAGCGGCCGCCGGCCTCCTCGACGATGACGCAGGTCGCGGCCATGTCCCAGAGGCTGAGCTCGGGCTCGGCGCAGATGTCCACGGAGCCCTCGGCCACCATCATGTAGGGCCAGAAGTCCCCGTAGGCGCGGGTGCGCCAGACGGTGCGGGAGAGGTCGAGGAAGGCGTCGAGACGGCCCCGCTCCTCCCATCCGGTGAGCGAGGAGTACGCGAAGGAGGCGTCCTCCAGGCCGGCCACGTCGGACACCTGGATCCTGGACGCCTTGGTGAGGCTGCGCCCGGTGAACGCGCCGGTGCCCTTCGCGGCCCACCAGCGCCGGTTCAGGGCGGGGGCGGAGACCATGCCGACCACCGGGCGTTCGCCCCCCTCGCCGAGCTCCATCAGCGCGATCAGGGTGGCCCAGACCGGGACGCCCCTGATGTAGTTCTTGGTCCCGTCGATGGGGTCGATCACCCAGCGGCGCGGGCCGTGGCCGGTGCTGCCGAACTCCTCGCCCATCACCGCGTCGCGCGGGCGGGCCCGCTTGAGGTCGTTGCGCAGCAGGTCCTCGACGGCCTTGTCGGCGTCGCTGACGGGAGTCAGGTCAGGCTTGGTGTCGATCTTCAGATCGAGCGCCTTGAACCGCTCCAGCGTCACCGAGTCGGCGTGGTCGGCGAGGACATGGGCGAGGCGGAGATCGTCGTGGTAGTCGGGCATGTCCTGCACAGTAACGATCAGGAGGGGGCAGGGCCAGCAGCGTCCACACCTCTAGGCTGGCCGCATGGCGGCGGAATCAGCAGTGGACGACCGGGAACTGGTCACCTGGTGGGGGCTTGTGGTCGAGGCCTACGCGCGGACGGCTCCGTTGCTGCAGGTCGGGCCGGTCGGCGGAGTGGACATTCCCGGGCCCTGGTTCGAGGTGCTGCTGCGGCTGCTGCGGACGCCGGGGCAGCGGCTGACGATGACCCAGCTGGCCCATGACGTTGCACTGAGCAGTGGGGGCTTCACCAAGCTGGCGGACCGGATGGTGCGGGCCGGTCTGATCGAGCGGCAGGTTTCGGCGGAGGACCGGCGGGTGGTCTTCGTTGTGCTCACGGACCAAGGGGTCCGGGTGGGGGAGGAGGCGCAGCGGCTTCATGTGGTCGCGTTGCGCGAGCACTTTCTCGCTCCGCTGGGAGTGCGGGGGGCGGGGGAGTTGGCGGGACTGATGCGGGTGTTGCGGGATGCGAGTGAGGCGCGGCGGGGTTCGGTTTGATTGTCGGGTGCGGACCGTAGGTGGCTTGTCGCGCAGTTCCCCGCGCCCCTGGCAAGTGCAACTGGGCCAGTTGCAGACACCTAGGGGCGCGGGGAACTGCGCGACCAGCCAGGCACACGCTGCACTGTTAGTGGGTGGAGCCGCTGAGTTGGAGGCCGATGACGCCGATCAGGACGAAGCTGATGGAGACGATCTTCATCACCGAGACCACGTCGCCGAGCCAGACCATGCCGTAGATCGCTGTGCCGGCCGCGCCGATTCCGGTCCAGACCGCGTACGCGGGGCCGACGTCCAGGGTTTTCAGGGCGGTGGAGAGCAGGCCGAAGCTGCCGATGCCGAAGAGTGCGAAGCCGACGCTGGGCCAGAGCTTGGAGAAGTTCTCGCTGAGCTTGAGGCACACGGCGAAGCCGGTCTCCAGGAATCCGGCGATGACCACCATCAGCCAGGCCACGGTTCCTCCCAAGGTCGGACAGTGATCACCATCGTCGGTCAGAGACGCTGCCGCAGCGAGTCGTCAGTCCCCTTCGCGGGTCTCCCGGGTGGAGAGCAGGCGGCGCAGGGAGTAGAGGCGGGCCGGGTCGGCGTGGCCCTCGGCGACCCAGGCGTCCAGGGCGCAGTCGGGTTCGTCGTGGCTGCAGGCGCGGGGGCAGCCCTCGGTGCCGGGGACCAGGTCGGGGAAGGCCAGGATGACCCGTCCCGGCTCGATGTGGGAGAGCCCGAAGGAGCGGAAGCCGGGCGTGTCGATGACCCAGCCGGGACGGTCGCCCTTCTTCGCGCCCGGGGCCGGGGGCAGCCGCAGGGCCAGTGCCGAGGTGGTGGTGTGTCGTCCGCGTCCGGTGACCGCGTTGACATGGCCGGTCGACCGCTGGTGCTCCGGCACCAGGGCGTTCACCAGGGTGGTCTTGCCCACGCCTGAGTGGCCGATGAACACGGTGGACAGCCCGCGCAGATGCTCGCGGACCCGTTCGGCGCCCTCGGCCGCCAGGTCGTCCCTGCGGGTGACCACATGGTCGACGCCCAGCGGGGCGTAGATGTCCAGCAGCGGCTCGGGGGCCGCCAGGTCGGACTTGGTGAGCACCAGCAGCGGCCGCAGCCCCGCGTCGTAGGCCGCGACCAGGCAGCGGTCGATCAGCCGGGCCCGGGGCTCCGGGTCGGCCAGGGCGATGACGATGGCGAGCTGGTCCGCGTTGGCGACCACGATCCGCTCGTACGGGTCGTCGTCGTCCGCCGTCCGGCGCAGCACCGAGGCGCGCTCCTCGACCCGGACGATCCGGGCCAGCACGCCCGGCTCGCCGGACAGGTCCCCGACCAGGCCGACCCGGTCGCCGACGACGACGCCCTTGCGGCCCAGCTCCCGGGCCTTCATCGCGGAGATCTCCCGCTCGTGCTTGGTGTCGGCCTCGACCAGGCAGGTGAACCGGCCCCGGTCGACGGTGAGCACCACGCCCTCGGCGGCGTCCTCGTGGGTGGGCCTGGTCCGGGTCCGCGGCCGGGAGCCCTTGCGGGAGGGGCGGGCGCGGATGTCGTCCTCGTCGGCGTCCTTGCCGTAACGGCGCATGGCGGCGGCTCAGCCCTTCGCCGACATCGGCGCGCTGTCCAGCATGGCGCTCCACAGCCCCGGGAAGTCCGGCAGGGTCTTGGCGGTGGTGGCGACGTTCTCCACCTGGATCCCGGGAACGGCGAGCCCGATCACCGCGGCGGCGGTGGCCAGGCGGTGGTCCTCGTAGGTGTGGAACACGCCGCCGTGCAGCGGGCGGGGGTTGATGACCAGGCCGTCCTCGGTCTCGGTGACATCGCCGCCCAGGGCGTTGAACTCGTCGGCGAGGGCCTTGAGCCGGTCGGTCTCGTGCATGCGCAGATGGGCGATGCCGCTGAGCCGGGACGGGGAGTCGGCGAGCGCGGCGACCGCGGCGACCACCGGGGCGAGCTCACCGACGTCGTGCAGGTCGGCGTCCAAGCCGTGGATGTTGCCGGTGCCGGTGAACCGCAGGCCGTCCGGGGTCAACTCGCAGCTGCCGCCCATCCGGGTGAACAGCCCGCGGAGCTGGTCCCCGGGCTGGCTGGTGCGCTCCGGCCAGTCGCGGATGGTGACGGTGCCCCCGGTGACCAGGGCGGCGGCCAGGAAGGGCGCGGCGTTGGAGAGGTCGGGCTCGACCACGATGTCCCGGCCGAGCAGCGCGCCCGGGGTGACCCGCCAGACGTCCGGCTCGCCGCCGTCCTCGGGGGCGTCCACCTGGGCGCCGGCGGCGCGCAGCATCTCCACGGTCATCCGGATGTGCGGCAGCGAGGGAACCGGGTCGCCGGAGTGCCTGACCTCGACGCCCTGCTGGAAGCGCGGCCCGGACAGCAGCAGCGCGCTGACGAACTGGGAGGAGGACGAGGCGTCCACGGTGACGGTCCCGCCGACCAGGCCGCCGGTGCCGTGGACGGTGAGCGGGAGTGCGCCCCGGCCCTCGTCCTCGATCCGCGCCCCCAGCGTGCGCAGCGCGCTGATCACACCGTCGAGCGGGCGTTCGTACGAACGGGGGTCGCCGTCGAAGTGCACCTCGCCGTCGGCGAGGGCCGCGACCGGCGGCAGGAAGCGCATGACCGTGCCGGCGTTGCCCACGTCCACCCGCACCGGGCCGACGAGCGGGCCGGCCAGGCTGTACTGGCCCGGGAAGGCAGGCGAGTTGGGGAAGACGCGCCAGGCGTCACCCCCGCCGGACACGCCGCTGGTGCTGTTGAGGGTGTCTTCGATGCCCACGCCCAGGGCGCGCAGGCCGTCCGCCATCAGCAGGCTGTCCCGGCTGCGCAGCGGGCGGCGGACATAGCCGGGCTGGTCGGCGAGGGCCGCCAGGATCAGGGCGCGATTGGTCGCCGACTTGGATCCGGGAACGGTGACGACCGCGTCGACAGGGTCGGTCGCGGTCGGTGCGGGCCACAGGGGTTCCAGAGTGCCGGTCATGGGTACCGAGCCTATCGGCTTGCTCAGCGGGTGAGCAGCCAGCGGGCTCCGGCGGCCAGGCAGGCCAGGCCGATGAGGAAGAACAGGGTCACCCAGAGGAGTGCCGGGGTACGGGTCAACCGGCCCAGCTGGTCCGCGTCCGAGTCGGGGGCTCCGCCGTGGCGGCGCTTGCGCTGGAGTTCGACCACCGGCCGGACGCCCGAGATCAGCAGGAACCAGACGCTCAGATAGGCGAAGGCGCCCTGCACCTGCTGGCTGCCGAACCAGGAGACGGCGAAGCAGATGCCGCCGGTGATTACCACGGTCAGCGCCCCGTAGGCGTTCCTGATCATGACCAGGACGGCGATCAGCAGCGCGACCACGGCCCACAGCAGGGCGGTTATATGGCCGGCGGAGATCAGCCAGGCGCCGCCGAGGCCCAGCAGCGGGGGCGCGGAGTAGCCGGCGGCTGCGGTCAGCACCATGCCGGGGCCGTGCGGCTTGCCGGAGGAGACGGTGAGTCCCGAGGTGTCCGAGTGCAGCCGGATGCCGTGCAGCCTGCGCCGGGTCAGCACGGCGACCAGGCCGTGGCCGCCCTCGTGTGCGATGGTCACGACATTGCGGGTGTAGTGCCAGCTGAAGCGTGGCCAGACGGCCAGCAGGGCGATGGCCGCGGTCGCCCAGACGATGGGCCCCGAGGGGGCGGCCTGGACGCCGGTGACCTGGTCCCAGACCTGGCTGATGCTCTGCGGTTGCATGGAGTGAGATGCCTTCGGGTGGGCCGTTGACGGACAGGAACGGAGGGGAGAGGTGGAAGCCTCGCACGGAGGGACGCGGTTGGGGTAGTCGCCGGTTCGGACCCCGGCTGTCAGTGTCCGGTGGCATGGTGGGGGCATGTGCGGTCGCTATGCGTCGAGTCGGAAGCCGGAGGACCTGGCCGGCCTCTTCGACGTGGCCGCCTGGGACCCGACCGAGGCCCTCGCCCAGAACTGGAACATCGGCCCGACGGACCCGGTGTACGCGGTGCTGGACCGGGTGCCCAAGGGGGAGAGCGAAAAGGTACGCCAGCTGCGGGCGTTGCGTTGGGGGCTCGTTCCGTCCTGGGCCAAGACGCCCGCGTCCGGCGTGAAGATGATCAATGCGCGGGCCGAGACCCTCCATGAGAAGCCCGCCTTCCGCCGCCCCTTCGCCGCCCGCCGCTGCCTGATCCCCGCCGACGGCTACTACGAGTGGTTCACCCCGGAGATGCCGGCAGGTACGCCGAAGTCCAGGGTGAAGAAGCAGCCGTTCTTCATCACCCCAGCCGACGGTTCGGTGATGGCGATGGCCGGCCTCTACGAGTTCTGGCGGGACCGCGACATCCCCTCGGAGGACCCCGCCGGCTGGTGGACCACCTGCACGATCGTCACCGTCGCCGCCGAACCCGTGCTGGCCTCCATCCACGACCGGATGCCGCTGGCACTGCCCCGCGACCGCTGGAACGACTGGCTGGACCCGGCCCTCACCGACCCGGAGGAGGCCCGCGCCCTGCTGGCGCCCCCGCCGCCGGGGCTGATGGGGGCCCGTCCGGTGGGGCCGGCGGTCGGGAACATCCGCAACAACGGTCCCGAGCTGACCCGCGAGCTGACCCCGGGCCTGGAGCCGGACGGACTTTTTTGATGCATGTGCACAGACCCGGGAATGTGTGCAGCGCTCCCTGGGTTCACACCATTGTCGGCAGCAAAGCGTCAGTGGAAGGCAGTGCTCATGGTTTCAGCCGCATGCCCCGCCCGGTCCGAGGGCGTGGCGAGCTCCGTTCTGTCCTGGCCGCAGTGGCCGGTGGCGGGCGACAAGAGCGTGGGCCCGATAGTCTCCCTTGCGAGCGGGTCCACTCTTGTGGACCGTCCGTTTGTCGCTGAGGAGGTGGGTCCGGTCACCGGGACCGAGGACGAGACGGGGGCCGTGGTCGACCCGAAGCCGGACGACGACTTCGACGGCGACACCTTCAGGGCTGCCGCCGAGGAGACCGAGTCCGAGCGTTCGGCGCGCTTCGAGCGCGACGCCTTGGGCTACCTGGACCAGCTGTACTCCGCCGCGCTGCGGATGACCCGAAACCCGGCCGACGCCGAGGACCTGCTGCAGGAGACGTTCGCCAAGGCGTTCGCCTCCTTCCACCAGTTCCGTGAGGGCACCAACCTCAAGGCGTGGCTGTACCGCATCCTGACCAACACCTTCATCAACTCCTACCGGAAGAAGCAGCGCGAGCCGCAGCGGACCGGCGCGGAGGAGATCGAGGACTGGCAGCTGGCGCGCGCCGAGTCGCACATGTCGACCGGGCTGCGCTCCGCCGAGACGGTGGCGCTGGACCACCTCCCGGACAGCGATGTGAAGGACGCGCTGCAGTCGATTCCGGAGGAGTTCCGGATCGCCGTCTATCTCGCGGACGTCGAGGGCTTCGCCTACAAGGAGATTGCCGACATCATGGGGACACCCATCGGTACGGTGATGTCCCGTCTCCACCGCGGTCGCCGCCAGTTGCGCGAGCTGCTGGAGGACTACGCCCGCGACCGTGGGCTGGTCCCGGCCGGCAGCGGCGCCGGGGCCGGTGTCTCGCAGACTGGTGCTGCACAGGATCTGGCGAAAGGCGCGGGCTCATGAGCTGCGGCAACCACCACGACACCGCGTGCGGTGAGGTGCTCGACCACTTGTACGAGTATCTCGACAACGAGATGGGCGAGGGGGACTGCGCCAAGCTGAAGGAGCACTTCGACGAGTGCTCCCCGTGCCTGGCCCAGTACGGCCTGGAACAGGCCATCAAGGCGCTGGTGAAGCGCTCCTGCGGCTGCGACACCGCACCGTCGGACCTGCGCGGCAAGGTGCTGGCCCGGATCGAGCAGATCCGCGCCGGGGTGCCGGTCCAGGGCGACCTGGTCGGCGAGGACCCGGTGGGCGCCGGCGCGGCGTCCACCGCGGCCGCGTCCTCCGCGTCGGCGGAGGCCGAGCATCACTGACGGTGCGTCAGTAAAAAAGGTAGGCATGAATTCGTGGCCCCGGGGCTTGATTCCCTGGGGCCACGGGTATTGACGGGGCGAAACACAGATGCGTCACCTGATCGTGTGAGTCTGCCTCCGCCGAACGCGGCAATACCGTTGCCGGCCGGTTATGACGGGTTCGGGGACATATCCTCCGTGACGGGTACCGGACGAGCGCGGAGGCCGAGATCTCTACCGCAGCAGTGGAGCAGAGCCGCCGCGCGCTCCCGACCGTGGCCCGGGCGTACATCGCCCTGGTGCTGGCGGCCGCGCTCGGCTGCGTGCTGCCCGGGCTGCCGCAGGTGCGGTCCGCCGAGGCCTGGTCCCGGCTCGCCGTGCTGGCGCTGCTCTTCCTGGGCTGCGACATCGCCGCCCGCAGCGCGGCCGAGGGCGAGGAGACCACCCCCGCCGTCACCCCTGCGGCCCACTTCCCGGTCCTGCTCGCCGGCGTGGTGCTGCTGCCGCCCGCCGCCGCGGCGCTGGTCGCGCTCCCGGGTGTGCTGCTCGCGCCCGCCGCGCCGCCCCGGGCGGTCCGCCGGTGCTGGAACGCGTCCCAGCTGGGCCTGTCCGCCTTCGCCGCGTCCTGCGCCTTCCGGGCGCTGGACGGCCACCGGCTGCTGACCGGGGTCCGGCTGCCGGCCGTGCTGCTCCCCGCCGGGGTGGCCGCGCTGGTCTTCTGCCTGGTCAACAGTGCGCTGATGGGGGGCATCCTGGCGGCGGCGGAGCCCGGGGGGCGGCGCCGGGAGTGGTACCGGGGCCTGCTGCGCTGCCCCGCCCCGGCCTTCGGCCACGGCCTGGTCGGACTGATGATGGCGGTGCTCTGGGAGGGCCCCTACGGGGCCTTCGCAGGGGTGCTGGCGCTGCTGCCGCTGGGCGTCTCCAGCTGGATGGCGGCGCAGTCGCAGCGCGAGCGGGCGGCGCATCAGGCGACCGTGCGCGCCCTGGTGCAGGCGGTCGAGATCAAGGACGGCTACACCCGCGGACACAGCGAACGGGTGGGCCGCGCCGCCGTTCTGATGGCGGGTGAGCTGGGGATGGGCGCCGAGCGGGTGGCCTCGCTGCGGGTCGCCGGAACCCTCCATGACGTCGGCAAGCTGGGGGTGCCCACGCGGCTGCTGCGCAAGAGCGGCCCGCTGACCAACGAGGAGTACCGGCAGGTGGTGCTGCACCCCGAGTACGGCCATGAACTGGTCCGGGGGATCGGCTTCCTGGGCGAGGCCAGGGCCGGCATCCTGCACCACCACGAGCGGATGGACGGGCGCGGCTATCCGCACGGCCTGGCCGGGGCGGAGATCCCCGAGTTCGCCCGGGTGATCGCGGTCGCCGACGCTTTCGACTCGATGACCTCCACCCGCTCCTACCGGCGCGGCCGGCCGGTCCCCGAGGCGCTGGCCGAGCTGGAGCGCTGCGCGGGCAGTCAGTTCGACCCGGCGATGGTGACCGCACTGGTCCGGGCCCTGGAGCGGACCCACTGGCAGCCGGCGCTGCTGGGGCGCGAGGCGGACGAGCAGGCGCCCGAGGTACCGCTGGGCGCGCGCGAGCCGCTGCCCCGGATGCCGGCCCCGGCCGGCGCGGGGGCCGCGGGGGCGCGGCAGGCCGGGGGCGGCGCGGGTGGTGGCTTCGGGGCTGCGGGCGGGCGTACGCCGCCGTGGTGGCGGCGGTGAGCGGGCGGGGCGCGGGGTCGGCGGAGCCGACAGGGGCAACGGGGGCGGCCGGAGCGGCGGGGCCGGCTGGATCGGTGGAAACGGCGAAGGCGGCGGGCAGGAGGGCGCCGGCAGGGGCATCGGGAGCGGGGCGTGCGGCCGGGTCGGTGCTGGGGGCGTCTCGGGGGCTGGTTGTGGTGCGGGTGGTGCATGGGGTGGCGGCGGTGGTCTGCGTCGGGCTCGCGGTGCGCGAGGCGGGGTGGTGGGCGTTTCCGCTGTTCTCGCTGCCGCTGCTGGTCAGCCAGCTGTCCTTCCGCCGGTACCGGGCGATCAGGGCCACCCGGTGGCAGACGGTCATCTCGCTGGCCCGCTCCACCGAGGTGGCCGGCTACACCCTCCCCGGCCATGCCCGCCGGGTCGCCGACCTGGCCTCCGGGATCGGCCGTGAACTCGGTCTCGGGGCAAAGGAACTGGAACTGCTGGAATGCGCGGCCCTGATGCACGACGTCGGGCAGCTCTCGCTGGTCGACCCGGTCCCCGGCGGGGCCACCGCGCTGCTCCCGCTGCCGGAGCAGCGCCGGATCGGCAGGCTCGGCAGCGAGGTGATCCGGCAGACCGGGGTCCCGCCCGAGGTCGCCGAGATCGTCGCGGCGATCCCGGAGCCGTACCGGCGCGAGGACGGCACCCGGGACCCGGGACTGCCGCGTGCGGCCGCCATCATCCGGGTCGCCAACGCCTTCGACGACCTCGGCTGTGACGGCGGGGACCGGGAGCAGCGCGAGGAAGTGGTGGAGCAGTTGCGGCGGAACACCGCCCGTGAGTACGAACCGCACGCGGTGGAGGCATTGGCACGTGTGTGCCTGCGGAATCCGGCCGATCCCTAGCACCTCCGGGGGTGAACGCGCAGGTAAGGAGTGGAGCTGGGCCCGGTCGTGGTTGGATGCAGCAGAAGGGCGGGCAGCGGGTGTGTGGTGCGCCGCCCAGTGGGCATGGAGTTCGGTGAAGCCGTTGGGCCCTTCGGGCGGGACGGCTGCGCATGGCGTCGGGGCGCGGGGGGACGTAGCGTGCATCCGGGGGCAGCGTCATCGGGCCCCACCGTTCACAGCGCCATCGTTGCCTGCGCCGTCGCAGGGAACGAGCACCGCACCGAAGGAACCCAGCCCGGACCGCCGGGTGGAATCGGACAAGTGGCAGGCCGAGGTGAAGATCTTCAATCGGGCACGGCAGAGGCCGTCCGCCAGCTGGCGGCAGACGACCGACCGGGCCTTCACGCTCATGGGCAACGGGCGCTTCGAGGACGCGGGCGCCCTGCTGGTCCGGGCTGCCGATCTTGAGCCCTGGCTCTCCGACTCCTGGTTCAACCTGGCGCTGCTGCACAAGTTCCGCAGGGACTGGGAGCAGGCGCGCGCGGCCGGCCTGCGCGCCGTGGCCCTGCTCGACCGCAACCCCGGTGCCCCCGACTGGTGGAACCTGGGCATCGCCGCGACCGCCCTGCAGGACTGGGCGCTGGCCCGGCGCTGCTGGCAGGCCTACGGGCTGCGGCTCGCGCCCGGCGAGGGGCCGGTCAGCCTGGACTTCGGCACCACCCCGGTGCGGCTCTCCCCGGAGGGCGAGTCCGAGGTGGTCTGGGGCCGCCGGCTGGACCCGGCCCGGGTCGAGGTGCTCTCCATCCCGCTGCCCTCCTCCGGACGGCGCTGGGGCGAGGTCGTGCTGCACGACGGCAGCCCGCACGGCGAGCGGGTCGCGGGCGGGGTCCCGTACCCGGTGTTCGACGAGATCGAGCTGTGGGCGCCGTCCCCGGTGCCGACGTACGTGGTGCTGCTGCAGGCCGAGACCGAGGCCGACCGGGACGCCCTGGAACGGCTGGTCTCCGAGGCCGGGTACGCGGCCGAGGACTGGACCTCCTCGGTGCGGCTGCTCTGCCGGGACTGCTCGGAGAGCCGGATGCCGGCCGACGACGGCCACAGCGAGCACCACGACCCGCACGACGACGGGCACCTCAGCCACCGCAGCGCGGGGGCGCTGTGGATCCCGGAGCGCGAGTGCGGGGTGGCCGCGCCGAGCGGGGTGGTGCGCACCCTGCTGGACCGCTGGGCGGCCGGGAACCGGTCCGGGCGGGCCTACCGGGATCTGGAAGAGGTCTGCTGAGGCGGGAACCGGCCGGTCGGCCCCGTCCGGCCCGAGCCCGTACCCTGGTGGCTGATCCCGGTACGGAGTGAAGGCGAGCGGTATGTCGGAGCAGCAGGTCGAGGCAGTGCAGGTCGAGGAGCGGCAGGCCCCAATGACGGTGGTCGGCGAGGAGCCGGCCCCCATGACGGTCGTCGGCGAGGAGCCGGACACCAGCAGGGGTTCGGTGCGCCCGATCACGGTCGTCGGCAATCCGGTGCTGCACCACCCGTGTGCGACCGTCAGCGACTTCGGCGCCGAACTGGGAGCGCTGATCGACGACATGTTCGTGACCATGTACGCGGCCGAGGGCGTGGGCCTGGCGGCCAATCAGATCGGGGTCGCCCAGCGGGTGTTCGTCTACGACTGCCCCGACGACGAGGGCGTGCGCCACGTCGGCGTCGTGGTGAACCCGGTGCTGGAGGACCTCGACCCCTCGCGCCGCACCCTGGACGAGTCCGCCGAGGGCTGCCTCTCCGTCCCCGGCGCGTACGCCGACCTCGCCCGCCCCGACTACGCGCTGGTGCGCGGCCAGGACCGGGACGGCCAGGACGTCGTGGTCGAGGGCACCGGCTTCTTCGCCCGCTGCCTCCAGCACGAGACCGACCACCTCAACGGCTACCTCTACATCGACCGGCTGTCCAAGCGCGACCGCAAGGACGCGCTGCGGCAGATGGCGGAGCTGACGCCGCGGTACGAGGTCGTCGCGAACAACTGAGGCCTTTATCTGCGCCGAACGCCGCGGTAGGTGATCCTGGAAGGCATGAACAACGACGTCGACCAGGATCTCGACCGCTCGGCCGAGGCCACGGACGGTGAGGTCCTCGCCGGTGAGGGCATCGGTGCCGGCCGGGCGATGACCTGGTTCCTGGTGATCACCGGGGTGCTGGGCTTCATAGCCTCCTTCACCCTGACCTACGAGCGCTTCAAGCTGCTCACCGAACCCGGCTACAAGCCCAGCTGCAGCATCAACCCCATCATCAGCTGCGGAAATGTGATGACCAAGCCGCAGGCGGCGGTCTTCGGCTTCCCCAACCCGCTGATGGGCATCGCCGGCTTCGCGGTGGTCCTGGCCGTCGCCGCGGGTCTGCTCGCGGGTGCGCGCTACCGCCGCTGGTTCTGGGCCGGACTGCAGGTCGGGGTGACCCTCGGCCTGGTGCTGATCTGCTGGCTGATCTCCCAGTCGCTCTACAGCATCGGCGCGCTCTGCCCGTACTGCATGGTGGTCTGGGTGATCATCTTCCCGATGTTCTGGTACGTCACCCTGCACAACCTCAAGCACCGCGTCCTGCCCTTCCCCGAGCGCTGGCGGGAGGGGCTGGACGCGGTGCTGACCCTGCACTGGTTCGGGCCGCTGCTGTGGTACCTGGTGGTCGGCGGGATGGTGCTGATCAGGTTCTGGTCCTACTGGAGGACGCTGCTCTAGAAGCCGTCGCTCTAGAAGTCGTCGTCGAAGGAGACCGAGCCCTCCACGGCGACCTGGTAGGCGGAGACCCGGCGCTCGAAGAAGTTGGTGAGCTCCTGGACGCCCTGGAGCTCCATGAAGCCGAACGGGTTCTCCGAGCCGTAGCGGATCGGCAGGCCCAGGCGGGTGAGGCGCTGGTCGGCGACGCACTGCAGGTATTCGCGCATGGACTCGGTGTTCATGCCCGGGAGGCCGTCGCCGCAGAGGTCGCGGGCGAACTGGAGCTCGGCTTCGACGGCCTCCTCCAGCATCGCGGTGACCTGCTTGCCGAGCTCCTCGTCCCAGAGGTCGGGCTCCTCGGCGCGGACGGTGTCGACCACCTGGAAGGCGAAGTCCATGTGCATGGACTCGTCGCGGAAGACCCAGTTGGTGCCGGTCGCCAGGCCGTGCAGCAGGCCGCGGGAGCGGAACCAGTACACATAGGCGAAGGCGCCGTAGAAGAACAGCCCCTCGATGCAGGCGGCGAAGCAGATCAGGTTGAGCAGGAAGCGACGCCGGTCCGCCTTGGTCTGCAGGCTGTCCAGCTTCTCGACCTGGTCCATCCAGCGGAAGCAGAACTGCGCCTTCTCGCGGATGGAGGGGATGTTCTCGACGGCGGCGAAGGCCGCGTTGCGGTCCTCCGGGTCGGGGAGGTAGGTGTCCAGCAGGGTCAGGTAGAACTGGACGTGGACGGCCTCCTCGAACAGCTGGCGGGAGAGGTAGAGCCGGGCCTCGGGCGAGTTGATGTGCTTGTAGAGGGTCAGCACCAGGTTGTTGGACACGATGGAGTCGCCGGTCGCGAAGAAGGCGACCAGGCGGCCCAGCAGGTGCCGCTCGTCCGCGCTGAGCTTGGGCAGGTCGGTGACGTCGGAGACCAGGTCCACCTCCTCCACGGTCCAGGTGTTCTTGATGGCGTTGCGGTAGTGCTCGTAGAAGTCCGGGTAGCGCATCGGACGGAGGGTCAGTTCGAAGCCCGGGTCGAGAAGGTTCTTGTCGGGTGTGGTGGTCATTACTGGCAGGCCTCGCAGGACTCGGGGTTTTCGAGGGAGCAGGCGATGACGGCTTCGTCCTCGACCGCTACCGGGACGACAGGCGCCGCCGCCGCCGCGGCCCGGGCGATCCGGGTCGCCGGGCGGGAGCGCAGGTAGTAGGTGGTCTTCAGGCCGACCTTCCAGGCGTACGCGTACATCGAGCTGAGCTTGCCGATGGTGGGCGACGCCAGGAACAGGTTCAGCGACTGGCTCTGGTCCAGGTAGGGCATCCGGGCCGCGGCCAGGTCGATCAGGGCGCGCTGCGGCAGCTCCCAGGCGGTGCGGTAGAGCGAGGCCAGGTCGGCGGGCAGGCCGGGGATGTCCAGGGCGCTGCCGTTGGACGCGCGCAGCGACTCGCGGGTCGCCGCGTTCCACAGGCCGCGGGCCTTGAGGTCGGCGACCAGGTAGGGGTTGACCTGCAGGAACTCCCCGCTCAGGGTCTCCCGCTTGAAGAGGTTGGAGACCTGCGGCTCGATGCACTCGTAGACGCCGGCGATCGAGGCGATGGTCGCCGTGGGCGCGATGGCCAGCAGCAGCGAGTTGCGCAGGCCGGTCGTGGCGATCCGGGCGCGCAGAGCGTCCCAGCGCTCCGGCCAGGTGGGCTCGGTGGCGAAGTGGTCGATGTGGAGCTGGCCGCGGGCCGCGCGGGTCTCCTCGTAGGCGACATGGCGGCCCAGCCGCTCGGCCAGGTCGGCGCTGGTCTCGTAGGCGGCGAGCATGATGCGCTCGGAGATCCTGGTGGACAGGGCCTTGGCCTCGGGCGAGTCGAAGTCCAGGCGCAGCCTGAAGAAGACGTCCTGAAGGCCCATCACCCCCAGGCCGACGGGGCGCCAGCGGGCGTTGGACGCCCCGGCCTCCGGGGTCGGGTAGAAGTTGATGTCGACGACCCGGTCCAGGAAGGTGACCGCGGTGCGGACGGTGGAGTCCAGCCGCTCCCAGTCCATTTCGCCGCTGGAGAGCAGATGGGCGCCCAGGTTGACCGAGCCGAGGTTGCAGACGGCGGTCTCGCTGTCGTCGGTCACCTCCAGGATCTCGGTGCAGAGGTTGGAGGAGTGGACGGTGCGGCCGGGCAGCGCGGTCTGGTTGGCGGCGCGGTTGGAGGCGTCCTTGAAGGTCATCCAGCCGTTGCCGGTCTGCGCCAGGGTGCGCATCATCCGGGCGTAGAGGGTGCGGGCCGGGATGGTGCGGATGGCCAGGCCCGCCGCCTCGGCCTTGGCGTACGCGGCGTCGAACTCGGCGCCCCACAGGTCGACCAGCTCGGGCACGTCGCCCGGGGAGAACAGCGACCACTCGGTGTCGGCGTCGACCCGGCGCATGAACTCGTCCGGGATCCAGTGCGCCAGGTTGAGGTTGTGGGTGCGCCTGGCCTCCTCGCCGGTGTTGTCGCGCAGCTCCAGGAACTCCTCGATGTCCGCGTGCCAGGTCTCCAGGTAGACGCAGGCCGCGCCCTTGCGGCGGCCGCCCTGGTTCACCGCGGCGACCGAGGAGTCCAGGGTGCGCAGGAACGGAACGATGCCGTTGGACTGGCCGTTGGTGCCGCGGATCAGGCTGCCGCGGGAGCGGATCCGGCTGTAGGAGAGGCCGATGCCGCCGGCGTGCTTGCTGAGCCGGGCGATCTGCGCGTAGCGGGAGTAGATCGAGTCCAGCTCGTCCAGCGGGGAGTCCAGCAGGTAGCAGGAGGACATCTGCGGGTGCCGCGTGCCGGAGTTGAACAGGGTGGGGGAGGACGGCAGGTACTCCAGCCGGCTCATCAGCGCGTAGAGCGAGGCGACCTCGGCCACCGACGCGGCGTCACCCCCGACCTGCAGCCCGGACGCCACTCGCAGCATGAAGTGCTGCGGGGTCTCGATGACCTGGCGGGTGATCGGGTGGCGCAGCAGGTAGCGGGAGTAGAGGGTGCGCAGGCCGAAGTACTCGAAGCGGTCGTCGGCGGTGGGGTCGATCACCGCGTCCAGTGCGGCCGCGTGCTCGGCGACGAAGGCGGCGGTGGGGTCGCCGACCAGGCCCTCGCGGTGGCCGACGGCGATGGAGGCGGCGAAGCAGGTCGCGCCCTGGCCGGCGGCCTCCTCGCGGATCTCCTCGGCGAGCAGCCGGGCCGCCAGCCGGGAGTACTCCGGGTCCTCGGCGATCAGCGAGGCGGAGGCCTCGACGGCCAGACCGCGCAGCTCGGCGTAGTCGGAGACGGAGCTGCGGCCGCGCAGCGCGGCGGCGGCGACCCGGCCCGGGTCGACGCTGGTGAGGTCGGTGGACCGCTCGGTGAGGGCGCGCAGCAGGGCCGCTCCGGGGCCGTCGCCCGGCGCGGGCAGGGGGACGGCGGTCTGCTGCGGGACGGTCGTGTCGATCACTGTCACTGTGCGCTCCTCGTTGGCGGCCGGTCGGCGGCGGGCCGGCGGACGGAGGAGCGGAGGCGCAGCCGGGCAGCACGAAGGCAGCGCGGAGCGCGTCCCCGGCCCACCCGCGAGGCCCGGACGTGCAGCACTCCGGCGGCGTCGGTAGGGCAGCGCGGAGCGGGCTGTCGGCAGGTACTCGGACTCGCGGCAGAAGCCGCTCACCGCTGCGGGGCAGTCCCGGAATCGCACCGGGTTCCCCTGCGTCGTCAGCGAGAGTGAGCATACATGTAGGGGTGCTTTCCCGAAGCACCCCTACATGTTGTGTCGCGCAGGGTCGCTCTCGGTAGTGAGCTCGACCGCGTAGGTCATCAGGTCGATGCCGGGAACCGGCGACCAGTCGCGCTCCGGGGTGCGCACGAAGCCCAGCCGTTCGTAGATCCGGTGGGCGTGCACCATGCCCGGCTGGGTGGACATCACCAGCCGGGACAGACCCAGTTCCCTGGCCCGGTCCAGGCAGGCCCGCACCAGCGCCTCGCCGGCGCCCCGGCCGCGGGCCTCGGGGGAGACCGCGAGCATCCGGAACTCCCCCTCCTGCTTGTCGCCCGCGGCCAGGTCCGCGTAGGGCGAACCGGGCGGTGCGAAGGTCACCGAGCCCAGCAGCGCGCCGCTGACCGGGTCCACCGCGACCAGCAGCTCGGCGTTGGCGGCGCGGTCGCGGCTGTCGCGCAGCCGCGGCTCGTAGTGGCCGCCACGGGTGGTGTGGCCGTCGGCGATGAAGGACTCGGCGGTGAGGTGGCCTGCCGCGTCCACCTCGGAGTCGAGGGCGGGGCGCACGATGACGGTCATGGGAAAAGTCTGCCTGAGCTGCAGTGACCGGCGACGGCCGGGGCGCTCACCCCGGTGGCGGCGGTCATCGGGCGGGAGGGCCGGCGCCGTGTCAGATTCGGGTGGGGGCCGGAGGGATGCGGGCGGCGAGGGAGGCGGCAGTGCGGCGTGCGTGGGTCAGCGGTATCGCAGTGGCGGTGCTTGCCGGGCAGGCAGTGCTGGGCGTGGCGGGGACGGCCCGGGCCGCGTCCAGCGGCACTCGGGCGGCCCCGTGCAGTGTGGGTTCGGCCTCCGGGCAGCCGCTGGGGCTCGCCCTGCACCGGTTCCACCGGGTCTACCGGGCCGGCGGCTCCTGGTCGGGGGCCCGGCTGGGGGTGCGCAACCACACCGGGGCGTCCTGCCGGGGCGTCCAGCCGGTGCTGGTGCTGGGAGCCCACAAGCGGGGTCTGCGCGCCGGGGAGGTGCGCCTGCAGTGGCGGCGCGGCGCCGGGGCGTCCTGGCAGCGGGTCCGGCTGCTGGAGGAGGACGGCGCGCTGCTGGGCCGGATCGGCCCGGCGGACGGCCTGGCGGTGACCCCGAAGGGCCGGGCGTCGGTGCCGCTGCGGCTGCGGTTCTCCGCCGGAGCGCCGCTGGGGCGCTGGGTGACCCTGGCGGTGGGTTATGTGCCGGTGCCGCTGGAGGGGGAGCCCGTGCCGCTTCCGGTGGGCATCACCGACCCGCACTTCTTCCGGGTGGTCGGCGGGCAGGTGGTCAGCAGGCATGTGGTGAGCAAGGAGCGGCCGCAACTGGCCGCCACCGGCGGCTCGGAGGCGACGGCGGTCATCGCGTGGGCGGCAGCGCTCTCGGTGGGCGGCGGCGCGGCGCTGGTGGGGTGCGCGCGCCGCCGCAGGGATCAGCCCGGGTCCAGATGCGACATGCTGTTGTAGCAGTCCAGTTTGAGCTGGCCGGAGGAGGTCCGGGACCAGCGGGTGATCGAGGCGTTGCCGACCGCGCCCTCGCGCTCCAGGGCGAGGTAGCCCTCCTCGTCCAGGTCGTCCAGGATGTGACGGAGCATCACCACCACCGCGTCGTGGGCCACCAGCAGCACCCGGCGGGAGGCCTCGGTCTCGTACAGGTCGCGCAGCAGGCTGCGCAGCCGCAGGGCGACGTCGGCGAGGGACTCGCCGCCGGGCGGCCGCCAGCGCAGCTCGCCGAGCCGGCGGCGCCGGGCCGCCTCGGCGGGGTGGTGCAGTTCGATGGCCGCCTTGGTGACCATCTCCAGGATGCCCAGCTCGCGGTCGCGCAGCCGCTCGTCGGTGCGCACGTCGGGGAGCGGCAGCCCGGCCCGGTCCAGCTCGGTGAGGACCAGCTCCGCCGTCTCCTGGGCCCGGAGGTACGGGGAGACCCACACGCTGTGCGGCAGCGGGCCGTCGGCGCGCGAGGCCAGCCAGCGACCCAGGGCGGTCGCCTGGGCCCGGCCCAGCGTGGTGAGCGAGAGGTCGGCGTCGCGGCAGGTGATGCCGGTGTCCAGGGCGCCGGCCGCCTCCGCGGCGGCGAACGCGGCGTTCGCGGTGGACTGGCCGTGCCGGGTGACGGTCAGCGAGAGCGGGCGGGGCGGGGCGGAGAAGGCGGGTCTGTCGGACGCGGGTTCGGACGGGCTGAGGTGGTGGTCGGTGAGCTCCACGAGTCCCCCTGAGCGGTTCTTCGGCCCGGCCCGGCGCGGGAATGCGCACGGGCCGCCGGTCCCAGTGTGCGGGAGCGGCGGCCCGTGGAGGGGGCGCAAAGGGGGTGAATTCAGGGCGCGGAAGGAGTGATCTCCGGCGTGAACGGGACCAGCGGCGCGCTCTCGACCAGGTAATCGCCGGGGGTGGTCTCGTCCGGCAGCTCCCGCGGTTTTGCAGCCCGTATCGCGAGGGTGAGCACCACCGCGACGGCGAGGTTCAGCACGAAGGCGGTGATACCGATGTAGCCGATCTGGCCGATCACCGGGATGTTCGCCGCGCTGCCGCCGAAGTGCGAGTGCGGCTTGCCGGCCGCGGCGACGTTGTAGGCCTGGTAGGTCCCGTAGGCCATCCCGGCGGCCCAGCCGGCCAGCAGCGCCCAGTGGTGGAACCAGCGCGAGAACAGCCCCGCCACGATCGCCGGGAAGGTCTGCAGGATCCAGATGCCGCCCAGCAGCTGCAGGTTGATGGAGAACTGCTTGTCGATGCCGAGGACAAAGCCCAGCGCGCCCAGCTTGACCACCAGCGAGACGATCTTGGCGACCGCGGTCTCCTGCGCCGGGGTGGCGTCCGGCTTGAAGAACTCGCGGTAGATGTTGCGGGTGAACAGGTTGGCCGCGGCGATCGACATGATCGCGGCCGGGACCAGCGCGCCGATCCCGACGGCGGCGAAGGCCACCCCCGCGAACCAGGACGGGAACATCTGCTGGAACAGCTGTGGGACGGCCAGCTGGGCGTTGTAGCCCTTCACGCCCTTGCCCACGCCGGCCGAGATCGCCATGAAGCCCAGCAGCGACAGCAGGCCCAGCATCAGCGAGTAGGCCGGCAGCACGGCCAGGTTCCGGCGCACCGTGGTACGGCTCTTGGCGGCCAGCACGCCGGTCGCCGAGTGCGGGTACATGAACAGGGCCATCGCCGAGCCCAGCGCCAGCGTCGCGTACGACCACTGCGCCTTGGGCCCGGTGATCAGCGAGCCCTTGGCCTTGCCGGTGGCCGGGTTGGTCTTCGCCAGCGAGGTCGCGGCGTCGTGGAAGATGTGGCCGTAGCCGCCGAGGCGGATCGGGATGTAGATCACCGCCACGATCACCACGATGTAGACCAGGGTGTCCTTGACGAAGGCGATCAGCGCCGGGGCGCGCAGCCCGGACGAGTAGGTGTAGGCGGCCAGCACTGCGAAGGCGATCAGCAGCGGCAGGTCCTTGCCGAAGCCGCTGGAGCCGCCGATGCCCATGGTGTCCAGCACCGCCTGGATGCCGACCAGCTGCAGGGCGATGTACGGCATGGTGGCCAGGATGCCGGTGAGCGCCACGGCCAGCGCGAGGCTGCGGGAGCCGTAGCGGCCCCGGGCGAAGTCGGCCAGGGTGACATAGCCCTTGCTGCGCGCCACCGACCACAGCCGGGGCAGGAACAGGAACACCAGCGGCCAGACCAGGATGGTGTACGGGACCGCGTAGAAGCCGGCCGCGCCCACGCCGTAGACCAGGGCGGGCACGGCGATGAAGGTGTACGCCGTGTAGAGGTCCCCGCCGAGCAGGAACCAGCTGACGACCGTGCCGAAGCCGCGGCCGCCCAGCCCCCACTCGTCCAGGTGCAGCGAGTCCTCGGCGCGGCGCCAGCGCGAGGCGACGAAGCCGACCCCGGTGACGGCCACGAACAGGATCAGGAAGACGGTCAGCGAGACGGCGTTGGTGCCGCCGGCGGCCAGTTCGTTCATGACGGCTCACGCTCCGTCAGCAGCGCCCTGCGGGCCGCCTCTTCACGGCGGATCAGGACGAAGACCACGGCGGTGGACAGCGCGGAGACGATCACCCAGGCCAGCTGGTACCAGTAGAAGAAGGGGATGCCGATGAAGGCCGGGGTCAGCCGGGAGTAGGAGCTGACCCAGAGCAGCGCCACGAAGGGCGCGCCCAGTAGGAAGGCGCAGACCACCCGGGTCGGAGTGACCAGCGGTGGACGGGGTGGGCGGGGCAGCGAGGTTGGGGGCGGTGTCTCGGGCTCGGCCATGGGTGCGGCTCCGGAGGCAGGCCGACGGCGCGCGCGAGGACGGCCCTCCCCCTGGGCGCCACCGGAATCGGACAGGTGACCACACGGAATGTAGACCGTTGATCGGTCCACGTCACGGGTGGATACACAGATTGTCGGCCTGTTGGGGTGGGCACAGGGCGCGCAGTGGGACGGAACACATCAGAACGGACGTGCCCGTCCCACAGTCCGGACGGGCCGGCTCACTGTTCCGGGCGGCGCAGCCTGGCGGTGAACTTGTACCGGTCGCCGCGGTAGACCGAGCGCACCCACTCCACCGGCTCGCCGTCGGCGTCGAAGGAGTGCCGGGACAGCAGCAGCATCGGCAGGCCCACGTCGGTGCCCAGCTGGCCGGCCTCGGCGGGGGTGGCCAGCGAGGTCTCGATGGTCTCCTCGGCCTCGGCCACATGCACCCCGTACACCTCGTTGAGCGCGGAGTAGAGCGAGTTGTACTTCACCAGGTTGCGGCGCAGCGCCGGGAAGCGCTTGGCGGAGAGGTGCGCCGCCTCGATGGCCATCGGGTCGCCGTTGGCCAGCCGGAGCCGCTCGACCCGGAGCACCCTGCCGCCGGGGCGGATGTCCAGCAGCGCGGCCAGGCGGTCGTCGGCGGTCACATAGCCGACCTCCAGCAGCCGGGAGGTCGGCTCCAGACCCTGGGCCCGCATGTCCTCGGTGTAGGAGGTGAGCTGCAGTGCCTGGGAGACCTTGGGCTTGGCGACGAAGGTGCCCTTCCCCTGGATCCGCTCCAGCCGCCCCTCGACCACCAGCTCCTGGAGCGCCTGCCGCACCGTGGTGCGCGAGGTCTCGAACTCCAGCGCGAGGGTGCGCTCCGGCGGCACCGGGGTGCCCGGCGCCTGGGTCTGGGTGATCTGCAGCAGGTGCCGCTTCAGCCGGTAGTACTTGGGGACGCGTGCGGTGACGGCGCCCTCCCCAGACGTCTCCACGTCCGGACCCCCTTCGGTCGTCATCGCCGCTCCTACTCCCACGCTGTGTCATCTGCCAGCCGAAATCTGCCAGCCGTACGGCTGCGGCACTCATGGTGACATGCCAGGTCCGCCGGAGGTGTCCTCGCGGCTGTGGTGTCCGCTGTGTTCAGGCGACCCGGACCGCGCCGGTGCCCGGCCCGGCGAGGGCCTCGGCGGCGGCGAGGCCGCACACCCTGGCGCCGCCGTAGGTGGTGAGCACGGTCACTCCGCGTCCCGAGAAGGTCTCCTCCAGCCCGTAGGCGGTGCCGATCTCCACGACCACCGCGTCCGGCCTGGCCGCCGTCAACTCCAGTGCCGCACGCTTCATCCACGGGTAGCGGTGCAGATCGCGCACCACGATGACGAGCGGGCGGCCGACGGCCGCGCCGAGCAGCGGGGTGGTGTCCACCCGGCCCTCGGAGTCGTCCACGGTGGCGCGCAGCAGGCCGGCGCTCTGCAGGGTCGAGGCCGGTGCGCCGACCCGGGTGACGGTGGTGCCGGGGATCAGCTCGCCGAGCGGCGCGGCCAGGCCCCAAGCGGTCTCGTCGCCCACCGCGAAGTTGGCGGCCGGGGAGAACTCGACCACATGGGGGACGCCGTCGACCGGGCGCAGCTCGCCGCTGACCCGCAGGGCGCGGCGGGCGGCGGTCAGGCCGATGTCGGGCACCGCGGTCGCCGCGTGCAGGGCGCGCACCCCGGCGGACCAGCGGGCCACCGCGCGGTTGCGCTCGGCGGCCTCGTGCAGCCGCTCCTCGGCGATCCGGCCCTCGCGGACCGCCCAGGTCAGGGCGTCGCGCAGATAGAGGAAGGTGGCCTCGTCCTGGAGCCCGCCGCCGACGCAGATGGCGTCGGCGCCGCCGGCGATGGCCTTGACGGTGCCCTCGGCTATCCCGTGGGTGCCGGAGATGGCGCCCATCTCGATGCCGTCGGTGACGATCAGCCCGTCGTAGCCGAGGTCCTTGCGCAGCAGGTCGGTGAGGATCGCCCGGGACATGGTGGCCGGGAGGTCGGTGTCGTAGGCCGGGAACAGGATGTGCGCCGTCATGATCGACTTCACCCCGGCGGCGACCGCGGCGCGGAACGGCGCCAGATGGGCGCCGAAGACGTCCAGCGGCAGGTCGATCCTGGGCAGCCCGAGGTGGGTGTCGGCGGCGGTGTCGCCGTGGCCGGGGAAGTGCTTGGCGCAGGCGGCCACGCCGGCCGACTGCAGGCCCCGGATGTAGGCGGCGGTGTGACGGGCCGCCAGTTCGCCGTCCCCGCCGAACGAGCGCACCCCGATGACCGGGTTGTCCGGGTTGGAGTTGACGTCGGCGTCCGGCGCGTAGTTGAGGTTGATCCCGGCCGCGGCCAGGTCGATGCCGATGGAGCGGGCGACGTCCTCGGTGAGCGCGATGTCGTCGATCGCGCCCAGGGCGAGGTTGCCGGGGTAGGAGGAGCCGGTCATCACTTCCAGACGGGTGACGTCGCCGCCCTCCTCGTCGGTGGCGATGAGCAGATCCGGGTTGAGCGCGTACAGCGAGCTGGTGAGCGCGGCGACCTGCGCGTGGTCGGCGATGTTGCGCCCGAACAGGGCGACACCGCCGAGCTCACCGGTCTCCAGGCGGTGCCGCACCCAGTCGGGAGCGGTGAGGCCGGTGAACCCCGGCTGCAGCACCGCTCCGGCGTCCGCGAGGAGTTGGACGGTGTCCGGGCCGGGATTCGTCATGGTTCCTTCCTTGCATGTCTTCGTTGCGTACGGCTCAGGTGCGTAGAGAGGCGGGCGGGTGGGTCAGCCCTTGACCGCGCCGGCGGTGAGCCCGGAGGCCACGCGCTTCTGGAAGATGACGAAGAGGATGATCACGGGCAGCGAGATCAGCAGCGAGCCCGCCATCTGCGCCCCGTAGTCGGCGGCGTAGGTGGGCCCCGCGGAGTAGCTGGTCAGCCAGACCATGCCGGTGTGGGTGCTGTTGTCCGACAGCATGGTGTTGGCGATGATGAACTCGTTCCACGCCTGGATCCAGCAGTAGACGCCGGTGGTGACCAGGCCGGGGACGGTCAGCGGCAGCACCACCCGGAAGAAGGCGCCCCAGCGGGTGCAGCCGTCCACCATGGCGGCCTCGTCCAGCTCCTTGGGGATGTTGACGATGAAGGAGCGCAGCGTCCACACCACATAGGGGATGGTGAACACCAGGTAGGCGATGATCACGCCGAACAGGGTGTTGTAGAGGCCGATGTTCTTGAGGATCAGGAACAGCGGGATGATCAGCGACAGCAGCGGCACCATCTGCACCACCAGCATGGTGACGATGAAGAAGTTGCGGCCGCGGAACCGGAACCGGGCCACCGCGATGGCGGCCAGCAGACCCACCACCAGGCCGGCCAGCACCGCGCCGACGGTGATGAGCGCGGTGTTCTCCAGGGCGATCGGCAGATCGTGGTCGTGGAAGATGGTGGTGTAGCTGCCGAGGTCGAAGTGGGTGGGCCAGAAGGTCGGGTTCCGCGAGAGCAGGTCCCGGTTGGACTTGACCGTGGTCAGCGCCGCCCAGTAGATCGGGAAGCCCATCACCACGGCGAAGCCGATGGCCACGGTGTTCCAGACGCCGGTCGCCCAGCGGTTCTGGTGGGCGGGCCGGTCGGAGCGGCTCGCCTTCGATGCCTTGAGCGGCTTGGAGAGCCCGGCGGGCGCTGTCTTCTGGGATGAGATGAAAGCCATCAGTCCTGCTCTCCGATCTTGATGACCTGGCGGATGTAGAACACCAGGACGCCGAGCATCAGCACGATCATCGCGATGGAGACCACCGCGCTCCGGCTGTAGTGGCTGCTGGCCACGCCCTGCGCGTAGAGGTAGACGCCGATGGTCTGGTAGCCGGGCTCCGGCGAGTTCTGGCGGAGCGCCCAGATCTGGGCGAACACCTGGAAGTCCCAGATGAAGCTGAGTGCGGTGGAGAGCAGCAGGAAGGGCCGGATCACCGGGACGACCACGTACCGGAAGCTCTGCCAGGGGGAGGCGCCGTCGATCTTGGACGCCTCGACCAGCTCCTTGGGCACCTGGGTCATCGCCGCGTTCAGGCCGATCACCAGGAAGGGCAGCGCGCCCCAGACGATGCAGGCGGCGACCACCACGTAGAGGCCCTGGGTGGGGTTGGCGAACCAGTTGTGGTCCAGCATCCCCTTGCCGCCGAGCTCGTAGCAGATGTAGTCGATGACGCCGCCGGTGTTGTTGAACAGCCAGGAGAAGACCGTTCCGGAGACCAGGGCGGGGATGGCCCAGACGAACATCAGCACCGTGACCACGGTGACCTTGGCCCAGTTGGACACCCGGTTCAGCAGCACGGCGAAGGCCAGGCCGAGAACGATGGAGAGGACCACCACCTCGACCGTCAGCAGCACGCTGCGCTCGACCGACTGCCAGAACGCCTGGTCGCTGAGGACCTTGGTGAAGCCATCGAAGCCGATGTACCGGACCAGGGCCGGCGCGGCCAGGTAGAGGTAGGCGTTGACGTTCTGGAACGACAGCTGGATCAGCTTGAAGATCGGGTAGCCGATGACTCCCAGCATCACCACGGTGGCCGGGACGATCAGCACATACGGCATGTAGCTGTCGGCGGCGCCTCGTCTGCGGAGCCAGCCGGACTTCGGGGACGCGTCCTGCCGACCGGCGCTCGCCGTTGGACGGTCGGAATCGATCACACTCATCAGGGTCCTTCCCCGGAGCCTGCGGAACTGGGTCTTGCTCAGCTGGGTATTGCTCATCTGGGTCTTGCTCAGGAGCATGCGCGCACGGGGCGGGCAGCCGGTAGACGCTCCCACCGGCTGCCCAGGTGCGCTCAGTGGCCGCAGGCCCGGCCCGCTCGGCAGAGGAGGGGGCCGGACCTGCGATCAGGTGGGTCAGCCGCCGTTCAGGTCACCGGTGATGGTGGTCTGAGCGGTGGTCAGGGCCGCCGTGGCGTCCCCGCCGGCGGCGATGGCGCTGAAGGCGGTCTGCAGGGCGACCTCGTCGGAGGCCTGGCTCCAGAACTGGGAGTTCGGGATGAACCAGGTCTTGCCGGCGGCGGCGGCACCCGAGGCCGCGTTGGCCGGGGCAGCGGCCTCGTAGGCGGTCAGCAGGGTCTTGTTGTTGGGGATGGCGAACTTCGCCAGCGTCGTCTGCTGGGCGGTGTTGGTGTAGATGCGCAGGAACTCGGCGCCCAGGCCCGGGTTGGCGGCGTGGGTCGGGACGGCCAGGTCGGAGCCGCCGAGGAAGGCGGGGGTCGGCTGGCCGGCGGTGGTGCCGGGAACGGCGATGGTGCCGAGCTTGGACGCCAGGTTCGGGTCGCCGGTCTTCGGGTCGGTGACCGCGCCGACCTCGTAGCCGTTGCCGATGATGGCGGCGATGTTGCCCTTGGCCATCAGCGCGTCCTGGGTGGTCTCGTCGACGGTGGTGCCGCCGACCGAGAAGGTCTTCTGCAGGGTGTTCCAGGTCTGGATGCCCTGGATGAACGCCGGGTCGGTGAGCGTGCCGGTGAACTTGGAGCCGTCGGACTTGGCGATGACGTTGTCGACGCCGTAGCTGCCCGCGCC
The DNA here is from genome assembly GCF_004365705.1 of Streptomyces sp. 846.5. Lineage (NCBI taxonomy): Bacteria > Bacillati > Actinomycetota > Actinomycetes > Kitasatosporales > Streptomycetaceae > Streptomyces > Streptomyces sp. 846.5. The sequence continues at coordinate 3,025,674 of NZ_SOBN01000001.1, read as the reverse complement.
GAAGGAGACGGCGGTGTACCAGTTCTTGCCCGGCAGGTAGAGCGCGGAGAAGTTCGGCACCTTGGAGTTGGCGGCCTTGACCTTGGTCAGGTCGGCGGTCAGCTCGGCCAGGGTGGTGGGCGGGGTGGTGACGCCGGCCGCCGTGAACAGGTCCTTGCGGTAGATCATGATGCGGGCGCCCGCGTAGTACGGGATCGCGAAGGTCTTGGTGTGGTCCGCGCTCTGGCCGGAGGCGGCCAGCGAGTCCAGCCAGCTGGACGAGTTGTCGAACTTGTCCTTGACGCTGGTCAGGTCCACGAAGGAGTTGGCCGCGATGTACTTGGCGGTCTGGGTGTTGCCCAGCTCCAGCCCGTCGGGGGCGTTGCCGGAGAGCAGCGCGGTGTCGAGCTTGGTGCTGTAGTTGGTCCAGGTCTGCCACTGGATGTTGACGTTGGCACCGGTCTCGGCGGTGAACTGCTTCTTCGCCGCGTCGACCACCGCCGGCCAGCCCTTCTGGGCGTCCTGCATCAGCCAGACGTTGATGGTCTTGCCCTTGCCGTCCGTGCTCAGGGTGGCCTGCTTGGTGCTTCCGGTGCTCGAAGAAGACGAACAGGCGGCGGCCGTGAGCACGCTGGCGAGTGCCGCGGCGACTGCGATCTTGCGCTTCAAAACATCCTCCTGAGGGATGAGCGAGAGAGGGCACCGGTTCGGTCTCGGAGGTGTTCCTGAGCTTGACCGTGCCTGAAGGAAGGTGCTCAATGGGGGTTGTGCCGTCTTCGCGTGGTGCTGGTGGAGCTGTGGCTTCCGCGCACCGGCCCGAAACCACGCGGAATGGTGAATTCCACGGCAGTCGCTCCGACGCAGCCACCTGATTGGTGTAGACCAGTGGTCGGAGATTGGCATGGACCAATGTGGGGCGTCAAGAGTTCTCGACAGGCTGGGCCAAGCCGTTACCAACGCTTGACAAGCCAGGTGGTCGCAGATGGACGCCAGGGGTAGGACTGGACCAATAAGGACTCCAAAACCCCTGCAAACGCGGAGAATCGGGACAAGTCACCGCCGAGGTGTCGGTCCGGTAACACCTTGCCGCACGGGGGTTGCCTTTCCTTGACCGCAGTGCGCGCAGAGCGCCAGACTCCGGCAATTGGTCTATGCCAAGTGCGATTCGGTGCCGAATTGGGCGCGCGCATTATGCAAGGCCTTTGGTGTATTTCATCGGCACCGACACCGTTGCGTCCGGGGCGCGGGGGCGACCCCCGGGGATTGTCCGCGTGCGGGGTCCGGGGCAGCGCTGGGGCGTCCGAGGAGGGGATGGCGTGAATCGTCGACGGTTGGTCGCCGCGCTGGGTACGGCCGTGGTCATGGTCGGTGCCAGTGCGTGCAGTGGGGGAGGTTCGGGCGGGGCCAAGAGCTCGGCCACGTCCTTCGAGGGCAGGAAACTGGTGGTCTGGCTGATGGCCGGGGACGACCTGCCGAGCTGGATGGCCTCGGTGAAGGCGCAGTTCGAGCAGCAGTACCCGGGCGCCACGGTCGACTTCAAGACGCAGCAGTGGACCGGCATCCAGGCGACCGTCACCGACGCGCTCTCCAACATGGTCCCGCCCGACATCCTCGACATCGGCAACACCCAGACCGCGTACTACGCCTCCACCGGCGGTCTGATGGACCTCGACAAGTACCGGACCCAGCTCGGCGGCGCGGACTGGACCCCGTCGATGAACAAGTCGACGCTGGTCGGCGGGAAGCAGTTCGCCGCGCCCTGGTACGCCGGCCCCCGGGCCGTGATGTACAACAAGAAGCTCTGGAACCGCGCCGGGCTCACCCCGCCGACCACCATGGCCCAGTGGCTGACCGACCTGGCCCAGCTGAAGCAGACCTCCGGGGTGAAGTCCGCGCTCTACCTGCCCGGCCAGAACTGGTACGCCTTCGACGGCTTCCTCCAGGACGCCGGGGCGGATGTGCTCACCGAGCAGAACGGCCGCTGGGTCGGCGACCTCGGCAGCCCGCAGGCGCTCCAGGCCGCCCAGCTGTTCAAGAAGCTCAACAGCTTCGGCACGGCCCCGGTCGACCAGGACGAGGGGCATCCGCTGGAGTCCTCGGTCTTCGCCAAGGGCGACGTCGCCTCGATGATCGCCATGGGGTACGAGGAGAACGCGGTGGTGAAGGACAATCCGGGGATGGCCGGCGACATCGGCTGGTTCCCGATCCCCGGCGACACCCCGGGCAAGCCGGCCAAGACCTTCTTCGGCGGCTCCAACCTCGCTGTGGCGCAGAACTCGGCCAATCCGGACCTGGCCCTGGGCCTTCTGAAGATCGCGCTCAACGACACCAACGAGAGCGCCTTCGCCAAGCAGTCCGGCTTCCTGCCGAACAAGGCCACGCTCTACCCGGCGCTCAAGGGCAACGCCTACGCGGCCGCGGCGTCCCAGGAGGCGGCCGACGCCGGATTCACCCCGCTCGTCCCGAACTGGGGGAACGTGGAGAACACGCCGAACCCGATCACCGACCTCTTCCTCACGCCGATCCTGCAGGGCAAGGACCCGCAGACGGCCGCCGCCGCGGCCGACGCCAAACTGGCGGCCCGGCTCGGTCAGGGCTGAGAGTGCGGGTGGCCGACGCCGTCCGGGTCTGGCTGGTGCCCGACCAGCGGTCCGAGGCCGTGCTGGCGGACCTGTTCGCCGTGCTGGACGCCGGGGAGCGGCGGCGCGCCGAGGCCATCCGCTCGGCCGACGACCGGCGCCGGTTCGTCGTCGCCCATGGCGCCGCCCGCGACATCGTCGCCCGGCTCCTGGGCGCCCCGGCCGAGGAACTCCGCTGGGAGCGCGGGCCGCACGGCAAGCCCGCGCTGGCCGGGCGGTGGACCGGGGTCCAGGTCAACCTCTCCCACTCGGACGAGCTCAGCATGGTCGCGGTCAGCGCGTCGCGCCGGGTCGGGGTGGACGTCCAACGCGTGCTTCCGGCGGCGGAGTCCACCGCGGCGGCGAACCGCTACTACCCGCCCGAGGAGGCCCGGTTCGTCCGGGCGGCACCGGATGCCGAGAGCCGGGCCGACCGCTTCGCCCGGCTCTGGGTGCGCAAGGAGGCCCTGGTCAAGGCACACGGCGGCCGGCTGGCCGAGGGCCTGCGGATCCCGGTGCGGGACGTCCGCCCGGCGCCGGCGGCGGGCGGGGCCGCCTGGGCGCGCGACTACTTCGTCGCCGACGTCCCCGCGCCGCAGGGCTACCGGGCGGCCGTCGCCCTGGCCGGAGCGGCGAACTACCGGGTGATCCGGCGCCGTTGGAGCTGGCAGGCCCAGCAGTAGCCGACCGCACGAGCCGACCGCGAGCCGACCGGCTCTTCCCTTGCCTGGCCCATTGGTCTAGTCCAAACTGATCGTTGACGAAGCCAATGTAGGGGGATGCCATGTCGGAGCTGATGTCGGTCACGGGGTTTCACCGAGAAGGGCCGGACGGGGAGGGCCTGTTCGGCCCACGGCTCCAGTCGTTCCGCAGACGGGCCGGGCTGAGCCAGGAGGTGGCCGCGGCGCGGGCCGGGATCAGTACCAGGGCGCTGCGCGACATCGAGCGCGGCCGGGTCCAGCGACCCCACTCGCGCACCCTGCAACGTCTGGCCGATGCGCTGGGGCTGACCGGCGGCGAGCTGGCGGATCTGCTGGACGCCGCCCGCAGCGGGCCACCGCGCGGGGCCGGCCGGCCGCGGCTGCTGATCCTCGGCACGCTCTCGCTCCAGCGCGGCCAGACCCCCGTCGCGGTCACCAGCCCGAGGCTGCGCCGCGTGCTCGGGCTGCTGGCGCTGAAGCACCCCGAGCCCTCCACCCAGCAGGAGATCACCGACACCCTCTGGCCGTCCGGGCCGCCCAGCTCCCACCAGAGCCTGATCCACACCTACGTCAGCCAGGTCCGCCAGCTGCTGGGACCGGGCGGCCTGCGGACCGTCCCGCCGCCGACCGTCGTCCGCACGCCCAACGGCTACCAGCTGGAGGCGTCCCGGAACCACATCGACCTCGGCCACTTCGACGAGCTGCTGGACCGGGCGACGCGCCAGCACCGCGCGCAGGACCCCGGGGCCGCGTACGAGTCGCTGACGCAGGCCCTGCAGTGGTGGCGCGGGCCGGTGCTCGCGGACGCGGACCCGGTGCTGCGCCAGCACCCGGCCGCGGTGGCGGCCAACGAACGCCGGGTGAAGGCGGTGCTGCTGCACGCCGACACGGCGCTGCTGCTGGGCCGCCCCGAGGAGGCCGTCCCGGTGCTGTGGGACATGGTGGGCTCCGAGCCGCTGCACGAAGGTCTGCACGCCCGGCTGATCCTGGTCCTCGCCAGCTGCGGGGAGCAGGCCGCCGCGCTCAATGTGTTCAGCCGCCTGCGCGACCGGCTCGACGAGGAACTGGGCATCGCGCCCAGCGCCGAGGTCCGCGACGCCCATCTGCAGGTGCTGCGCCAGCAACTGCCCCTGGCTCAGCGCCCGGTCCATCCGCCGCCGGCCGACCGCACCGCGCTCACCGGCCCGCACCCGGCCCAGCTGCCCGCCAGGGCCGGCTCCTGTGTCGGGCGGCGGCGGGAGATGCGGGAACTGGACGACCTGGTCTCGCCCGACCCGGCCCGGCGCTCGCACGTGGTGGCGGTGGTCGGCGCGCCCGGGGTCGGCAAGACCGCCCTCGCGGTGCACTGGGCGCACGCGCGGCGCGAACACTTCGAGGACGGGCAGTTGTTCGTCGACCTGCGCGGCCACTCCCCGCTGCCGACGCTGCGCCCCGGCGACGTCCTCGCGCAGTTCCTCCGGGCCCTGGGCGTTCCGCCCGACCGGCTGCCCGCGGACGAGGACGAGGCCGCGGCGCTCTACCGCACCCTGCTCGCCGACCGGCAGATGCTGATCGTGCTCGACAACGCGCGCGACGCCGAGCAGGTCAGGCCGCTCATCCCGGGCGCCCAGGGCTGCGCGGTGGTGATCACCAGCCGCAGCCAGCTCGCCGGACTGGTCGCGAGCGACGGCGCCCGCCGGCTCGCCCTGGACGTGCTCGATCCGGACGAGGCCTGCCATCTGCTGGCCAGCATCATCGGCGAGTGCGGGGTCGCCGCCGACGAGGAGGCGGCCCGCAGGCTGGTGCAGCTGTGCGGCGGCCTGCCGCTGGCCATCCGGATCGCCGGCGCCAACCTGGTGGCCCGCAGTGCCGGCATCGCCGACTACTGCGCCGAGCTGGCGGGTGACGACGTGCTCAGCCGGCTGCGCGTCGACGGGGACCGGCGCTCGACCGTGCGGGCCGCCTTCGACCTCTCCTACCGCGCGCTCCCGGCCGCGGCCCAGCGGATGTTCCGGCTCCTGGGCCTGATGCCGGGCCCGGACCTCACCGTGGCCGGCGCCGCGGCGCTGGCGGACTCGACCTCGGCCGAATCGGCCGGACTGCTGGTGAGCCTGACCGACACCCATCTGGTGCAGGAGCGGCCAGCCGGCCGGTTCGGGCTGCACGACCTGCTGCGCTCCTACGCCCGCGAGCTGGTCAGCAGGGAGGAGGCGCACGCGGCCCGGCAGCGGCTCTTCGACTGGTACCTCTACCACACCGACGCGGCGGCCCGGCTGCTCTACCCGGCGGACCCGTCCTCGGACTCCGCCTCGGCCCCGTCCGCCGGGACCGCGCCCTCGGCCGCGCTGGTCTTCTCGGACCACGGTCAGGCCTCGGAGTGGCTGGACAGCGAGCGGGAGAACCTGGCCAGCGCCGTGCTGCAGGCGTCCGGCGCCGGCTTCACCGAGATCGCCTGGCGGCTGGCGGAGAGTCTGCACGGCTACCTCTCGGCGGGGATGTACACCGGCGACTGCCTCAAGGTCGCGACCGCCAGCCTGTTCGCCGCCGTCGCCGACGGCGAGCTGCGGGCGCAGGCCGCCGCCCAGCTGCGGCGCGCCGAGTGCCACTGGGCGCTGGCGGACCGCGCGCAGGCCCTGGAACTGTTCGGCAGCGCGCTGCAGCTCGCGCGGCAGGCCGGCTGGCTGGACGGGCAGGCGCTGGCGCTGCGCCGCATCGGCACCGCGCACCAGGAGAGCGGCGGCACCGAGCCGGGGATCAGCTGTCGTGCGCTGGAGCGCCCCGGGGAGACGGTCCGGGTGCTCGGCGAGCCCTGCCGGTCCAGCTGAGGAGCGGCGGCAGGACAACTGCTCCGGCAGTTGCCCCGGTTCTGCCGGTTCCTCCGGGCCGATCGGCGGCCACCGGCAGAACCACAGGTCAGCACCGGGGCGTTCGGCCACGATCGGCCTCCCGGAAGCTGCCGGTCCTCTGGTCCGACTGTAGGGGCCCGACCAGGGCGGCTCCGTACGGTGGTGGCACCGCAAGGCCGTTCCCCGTGCCGATTCATGAGGTGACACGTTGCCACAGCTCACGCTGCCCTTCGCCGCCGTCCGTGCGATCGGAATGAGATGACGATGGAACACACGGCACAGACTCTGCGTCAGGAGAACCGGCGGGCCGCCGAGGCGGCCGCCGAGGTGGACGAGTTCGTGGTCGCGTTCTACGAACGCACCGTCGGACGTGCCGACTTCAGCCCGTCCGGGATCGCCGAGGAGCTCGGGGTCCCGCTGCGGCGCGCCGAGCACGCGATCGGCGTGCTGCGCGAACTGCGCCTGGTCAAGCCGGCGGAGGGCGGCGCGGACCGGCTGGTCGCGGTCAGCCCCGAGGCCGCCCAGATGGAGCTGCTGGTCCCGCTGGAACGGGAGATCCTCGACAGCCGTCGCCGACTGGTCGGATTCAAGGGGCAGTTGAGCTCCTTCGTGGCGGCGTTCGAGAAGCAGGCCAGGAGCCGCGCCGAGTCGGTGGTGATCACCGACGACCAGGAGGAGATCGAACTGCGGCTGCTGGAGGCCGCGCAGAGCTGCACCAGCGAGGTGCTGGTGATGCAGCCCTGCGTGGCGCACGAGACCCGTGAGCTGCGGCCGGCCCGTCCGCTGGTGCTGGAGGCGCTGCGGCGTGGCGCGAAGGGGCGGATCCTCTACCCGCACACCGCCCGCGGCGACTCCGGCACCCGCGCGCACATCGGCGAACTCCTGCCCGCGGGTGGGCAGGTGCGCACCACCAAGGAGGTGCGCGACCGCTTCCTGGTCTTCGACCGGAAGACCGCCTTCATCCCGGCCGGCGAGGGCGACGCGATCGCCGTCGTCTACGAGGGCGCGGTCGCGGGCTTCCTGGCCGGACTGCACGCCCGGGTCTGGGAGTCCGCATTCGATGTCGACTCCGGCGCGGCCGGCTACGCGGGGACGCTGGAGGACCTGAAGGCGACCCTGCTCGACCTGCTGGCCTCCGGCGCCAAGGACGAGGTGATCGCGCGCCGGGTGGGCATGTCCGAGCGGACCTTCCGCCGCCATGTGGCCACGATCATGCAGGACCTGTCGGCCACCAGCCGCTTCCAGGCCGGCGTGCTGGCGGCCAGGAGCGGACTGGTCGACCCGGCCGTGAGGAGCGCCGCATGAGCCGGTTCGTCAGACTCGCGTTCACCCCGGCGGTGCGCCAGGTCCAGCAGGAGATGGGCAGCGCCACGGCGGGCGACCGACGACTGCGGGAGCCGGGCGAGCAGCCCGAGCCGCTCACCGGAGACGAGATCGACTTCATCCGCGGCCTCGACGGCTTCCTGTTCGCCAGCGTGGGCGAGACCGGCTGGCCGTACATCCAGTTCCGCGGCGGCCCACCGGGGTTCGTCCACGTCCTGGACGAGCACACTCTCGGCTACCTCGACGTCCGGGGCAACCGGCAGTACATCACCACCGGCAACCTGCGCGGCGACGACCGGGTCGCGCTCTTCTTCATCGACCACGCCCGGCAGACCCGCCTCAAGCTGTTCGGCCATGCCACCGCCGTGCCGGCCGGCGATGACCCCGTGCTCGCCGAGCGCCTGCGCTCGCCGCGCACCGAGGGCACGGTCGAACAACTCGTCACCATCCGGGTCGAGGCCACCGCCTGGAACTGTCCCAACCACATCACCCCCCGCTTCAGCCAACGCGAGCTCTCCGACGCGCTGGCCCCGGTGCAGGACCGCCTGGCGCGGCTGGAGCAGGAGAACGCCGCCCTGCGCGCGGAACTCGCCGCGCATCCCTGACGCATTGCTCCCAGGACGAACCGATGTGTCCGCTGACCGAATTCGGCAGCCGGTTCCGGGCGTTGATGAATCCGTGCGCCGATCCTTACGCTGGGACCGTCAAAGAGTCCCCGAGGCGAACGGAGACATCGCGCGATGGTCAGCGATGTAATCGACCGAAACGACCGGTTCCGGGGAATCCTGGACCGACTCGCCACCAAATCGATCGATGACTACTACAACCCGTACCGGCTGTTCGAGTGGCCGGACCGACTCCCGGAAGACATGTGGTGGATGAGCCCCGAGCTCACCACCACGTACGGGACGGAATGGGCCGAGAAGCTCAGTCAGCAACAGCTCCACGCGCTTTCCAAGCACGAGAGCATCAATTTCTACAGCCTCAATGTGCACGGTATCCGGGAACTGCTCATCGAGGTGGTCGGCCGGATCCACACCGCCGGCTTTGAGACGCCGTCGGAGTTCTTCCACCATTTCATCGGCGAGGAGAACGAGCACATGTGGTTCTTCGCCGAATTCTGCCTCCGCTACGGCGGGAAGATCTACCGGCAGCCGGCCGGAGCGGAGACGGCCGGCCCCTCGGCCAAGATCCAGAGCCTGCTGGTGTTCGCCCGCATCCTGATCTTCGAGGAGCTGGTCGACCACTTCAACTCGGCGATGGCCGAGGACGAGCGGCTGCACGAGACGATCCGCGGCATCAACCGGATCCACCACCAGGACGAGTCCCGGCACATCGCCTTCGGCCGCGAGCTGGTCGACCTGCTGCACCAGGACCTGAAGCAGACCGCCACCGAGCAGGAGCTGGCCGACATCTCCGACTACCTGCGCCGCTACCTGAAGCACAGCTTCGACTCGCTCTACCACCCGCAGGTCTACCGCGACGCCGGTCTTGAGCGCCCGCACGAGCTGCGCCGGGCCCTGCTGGAGTCGCCGGCCCGGGCCGAGGCCGAGCAGCGCACCTTCCGCAAGACCACCAAGTACCTCGAAAGGACGGGACTCATCCGATGAACCGCCTGACCGGGAGCGACGGTGCACCCGCACTGGCCATCCTCGGGCCGCGGGCCACCCGGCTCGTCAAGGAGCTCGACCGGGTCTTCGCCGCATGGGGCCTCGCGGCCGGCGCCGAGGAGATCAGCGCCCCGCCGCTGTTCCCGGTGACCGACCTGGAGAAGTTCGACGTCTACACCAACTTCCCCCACCTCGCCTGGGTGGCCGGCTCGCTCGACCTGACGGACGACCAGTTCAAGCCGGTGGACGGCCGGTTCGGCCCCGGGGCGGTGACCGAGGCCCGCTACGGGCTGCCGCACGCCACCTGCTACGGCGCCTACCTCTTCCACGAGGGCGAGCAGGTCGCCGACGACGCTCTGGTGACCCTGGTCAACCGCTGCTTCCGCAACGAGGACCACTACGGCGGGCTGCGCCGGCTCGCCAGCTTCCAGATGCGCGAGATCGTCGCACTCGGCAGCTACGAGCACACCCAGCAGGTGCTGGCCCGCTTCACCGAGCGGATCCAGTCCTTCGCCGCCGCGCTCGGGATCGACCTGGCCAGGGTGCCGGCCGGGGACCCGTTCTTCCGCAACGACAACGGCCGCGCCCTGCTGCAGAAGCTCAGCCCGGTCAAGTACGAGTTCCAGTACGGCGACCTGGCGATCGCCTCGGTCAACACCCACCGCAACTTCTTCGGCGAGCGGTGCGGCATCCGGCTGGAGTCCGGCGAGCATGCCTACACCTCCTGTGTGGCCTTCGGCCTGGAGCGCTGGCTCGCCGTCCTGACCGAGCACTTCGACGCGGACCTCGACGCCGCGCTGGCCGCAGTACGGACCGCCGCCGACCCGTCGTGACCCGACCCGTTGTGACGCAGCCCCGGATCGGTGTCGACCTGGTGCCGCTCTCGCGGGTCCGCGAGCTGCTGGACCCCGGCATCGGCCCCGTGCTCGCGCGGTTCCTCTCGGCCGAGGAGCTGACCGTCTCGCTGACCCCGGACGGCGCACCCGACCAGGCCGGGATCGCCGGACGGCTGGCCGCCAAGGAGGCCGTCTTCAAGCTCCTCGGCGCCGTCGGAAGGCAGGTTCCCTGGCAGGGCATCGAGGTCCTGCGCGGTCCCGGCGGCCGGCCCGGGGTCCGACTCTCCGGCCACGCCGCCGAGTTGGCCCGGAACGCCGGGCTCGGCCCGATCGACGTCAGCATCAGCCACGACGGCGGCTTCGCGATCGCCGTCGCGGCCGCCACCACCACCTCTCTCGATCACCAACCCTGAAGGGAATGCCATGAGTTCCGCAGGTATCGACTCCAAGGGCATCGACAAGGTCCGGGACTGGATCCTCGGCCGTCACCCCGAGCGCACCGAACTCGCCGCCGACGTCGACCTCATCGAGAGCCGGCTGGTCGACTCGCTCGCCTTCGTCGAACTCGTCTACACCATCGAGGACGCCGCGGGCATCGAGGTCGACTTCGAGTCCATCGACATCGAGGACTTCCAGACCCTGGCCACCATCGAGAAGGCGTTCTTCGCCTGATCCCGAGGAGGGATCTTCACCATGGATGCAGTCTCGTACACCGCACAGTGGATGGCCGCGGCCCGCGCGCAGGAGTCCGAGCGGGAGGACGCTCTGGTCGTCGACCCGCTGGCCCGCGACCTGGCCGCGCCCAGGGGCTTCGAGCTGATCGAGCGCTACGCCGGCGGCGGCCTGCTGCCGTTCATCTCCATCCGGACCCGGTTCCTGGACGACGCCATCCGGGACGTCCTCGCCGAGAGCGGGATCCAGCAGGTGGTGCTGATCGCGGCCGGCATGGACACCCGCGCCTTCCGGCTCGACTGGCCGGACGGCACCGAGGTCTACGAGGTCGACCACGCCCTGCTGATCGCCGAGAAGCGCCGCCGGCTCGACGCCCTGGGGGCCGAGCCGCGCACCGACCGGCGCGAGGTCTCCGCCGACCTCACCCAGGAGTGGCTGCCGGCCCTGGAGGCCGCCGGCTTCGACCGCGAGCGGCCGACCCTGTGGGTCGCCGAGGCGCTCACCTTCTTCCTCACCGAGGAGCAGGCCGCCGGACTGCTGCGCCTGCTCGCCTCGGCCTCGGCGCCCGGCAGCCACCTGGCCTTCGACATCCTCGGACGCGCGCTGCTGCGCAGCCCGTTCTCGAAGCCCTTCCTGGAGACCCTGGCCGCGGACGGCACGCCGTGGATCTTCGGCACCGACGAGCCCGAGGAGTTCCTGACCGCGAACGGCTGGAAGACCACCGACCTGCGCGAGCCCGGCCAGCCCGGCGCGGGCGAGGGCCGCTGGCCGTACCAGGTCCAGCCGAGGAACCGTCGCGGCGCCAACCGGCTGTGGCTGATCCGCGCCGAGATCGCGACGGCCTGATGAGCAGCCCGACCACCGAGTACCAGACGCTCGACCGCCGGATCACCCTGGAGCGGATCGAGTCGTACCTGCCCGAGCGCAGCCTGCGGATCGAGGAGCTGGGCGAGCGGCTGGGCCTGCGCCGGGCCGAACTGGGCGTGTTCCGCAAGTTCTACGGCCTGGACACGCTCCGCTTTGACCCCGAGCTCCCGCTGCTCGACCTGCTGCGGCCCGCCGCGCGCGGTGCCCTGGCCGCCCTGCCGGAGGGCGGCCGGGTGGACTACCTGGCCTACGCCCACACCACCCAGGCGGTGGCCCCGGCCGACGTGGACATCGCCCGGGCGGTCGGCGACGACCTCGGTCTCGCCGACACCGAGGCGTTCGGCTTCAGCCACCAGGCCTGCGTCAGCAGCCTGGGCGCCATCGAGGTGCTCGGCGAGCTGCTCCGCGCCGAGGGCGCCGAGGGCGCGTACGCCCTGATGGTCACCGGCGAGCAGGCGTACGCGCCGATCGTCCAGCACATCCCCAACACCGCGATCATGGCCGACGCCTCGGCTTCCTGCCTGATCACCCTGGACGGCGACGGCGACGTGGTCCGGTCCTTCGCCGTCCGGACCCTGGGCGAGTACGCCCAGTGGCTGGAGCTGACCCCCGAGCAGAACACCGTGTTCGGGGAGCAGTACGGCAGCAGGATCGCGGAGGTCATCCACCAGGCCGTGGCGGAGGCCGGGATGACGCTCGACCAGGTCGACCTGGTGATCCCGCACAACGTCAACAAGCTTGCCTGGCGGCAGACCATCAAGGAGCTGGGGGTGGCGCCGGAGAAGGTCTTCCTGGACAACGTCCCGCGCTTCAGCCACACCTTCGCCTCGGACGTCTTCGTCAACTACACCACCCTGCGGGACGCCGGCCGCCTGGTGGACGGTGCGCACTACCTGCTGGTCTCGGTCGGCCTGGGCGCCACCTTCGGCGCGATGGTGATCACCCACCGTGCGGCGGGTGATGCCTGATGAAGCGTCAGGAAGTGCTGCTCACCATCGAGAAGGCGCTCACGGAGATCCTGGAGCGGCCGATCGACGGGCTCACCGAGGAGACTGCGCTCTTCGACGAGCTGCGGCTCGACTCCTCCTCCGTGCTGGGCCTGCTGATGACCGTCGAGGAGGCGACCGGGATCTCGGTCGACCCGGAGGAGCTCGACATCGACCACCTGCGGACCGTGCGCTCCTTCGCCGACTACGTCGAGGGCGCGCTCCGCGAAGGAGAAGGAGGGGAGACGTCATGACCGGTCTCGCCGTCCGGGCCGCCGCCGCGGTGCGCTCGCCGCAGGGCCGGGGGCCGGGCGACACCCCGGTCGCGCTCGGCTACTTCCGCGACCTGCTCGCTCCCTTCGGGGAGAACCCGGACGAGGAGCTGCTGAGCCGGGGCCCGCATGTCCAGCACCGCGACCTCGCGGACCTGCTCGTCGCCGACGACGGCGTCGGCCGGAGCCGTCCCGAGCTGCTGATCGTCGCCAACGCCCTGCCGGACGTGGTGCCGTTCACCGCCGTCGCGCCGTACCTGACCGATCGCCTCGGCGGCCGGGCGACCAACTTCGCGATCGGCCAGCAGGGCCTGGCCGCACCCTTCACCGCACTGCGGATCGCCTCGGCGTACCACCGTTCGGGGCGGGCCGCGGAGGTGGTGCTGGCGGTGCTGGAACAGACCACCCTGCCGACGGCCTTCCCGCTGGTCCAGGAGACCCCGCTGGTCGACTCGGCCGCGGCGCTGGTCCTCGGCGCCGCCACCGGGCCCGGCCTGCGGTTCGTCCGGGCGCACTCGGCCGGTTCGGCGGCGGCGGCCCTCGGCGCAGGCGCCCTGGGCCGGGACCTCGGGGAGGAGGGCACGCTGCTGGTGCTCGGCCCCTGGGTCACCGGGTCCGTCCCGGAGGGCGCCGCGGTGCACCGGACGGCGCCGGGCAGCTACTGCACCAGCCTCTGGCTGGAGCTGGCCGACCACTGGCAGCAGTGGCAGCAGGACTACCGGCGGATCGTGCTGTGCGACACCGACCCGCGCTCCGGCCGCAGCCACGTGGCGCTCTTCGCCGGCGGCGAGGGGCCGGCCGAGGCAATCGACGAGAAGGCTGGAACACGATGACCACGGTCGACGAGCAGACCATCAGACTGGAGTCCGCGCGAGCCGGGACCGGCCCGGCCACCTGGGGGCAGCGGGCGATCTGGGGGGTCGTCACCCGGCTGGGCGACGACGCCCCCAGGTACAACGTGCCGATCGAACTCCCGGTCACCCCGCCCCGCCCGGTGGCCCGCGTCCTCGCGGACCTGACCGAGCTGCTCCGGCTCCACGACAGCCTGCACACCAGGTTCCTGCCGAACGGCGCGGACGGTCTGCGGCAGGTGGTGGACGGGGACGGCGAGCTTCCGGTGGAGATCCGGAGCTGCCCGGCGGCGCAGGCCCCGGCGGTCGGCGCCGACCTGCTCAAGGAGCTGGCCGGGCGTCCCTTCGACCACGAGCGGGAGTGGCCGCTGCGGGTCGGCCTGGTGGAGTCCGAGGGCGAGGTCCACCGGCTGGTGCTGGTCGGGTCGCACACCGGGATGGACTACTGGGGGCAGGGGCGGATGCTCCGCGACCTGCAGTCGATCGAGTCGGGCGAGTCCGCCGCGACGCTGCGCCAGGCCCGCCCCGCCCTCCAGCCGCTGGAGGCCGCGGAGTTCCAGGCCTCGCCGATCGGCCGCCGCCGGGACGAGGCGGCCCGCCGCTACTGGTGCGAGCAGCTCGCCGCCGGCCCCCGGCGGATCTTCCGGAACCCCGCAGCGCCGGAACTCGCGGCCGACCCGGGCCGGCTCTTCCCCAACGCGGTGCTGCGCTCTCCCGCGCTGGCGGTCGCCGTCGGCCGGGTGGCGGCGGAGCTGGAGGTGAGCGACGCCGCGGTGCTGCTGGGGGCGGTCTCGCACCAGCTGGCCAGGATGTCCGGGAGCAGCGACGTGCTGTTCCAGGTGGTGGTGGGCAACCGCTTCCAGCCGGCCGCCGCCGCGGCGGTCAGCACGGTGGCGCAGGAGGCCCTGTTCCTTCTCACGGACGCGGACCGGGACTTCGGGGACGCGGTGCGGCGGACGCGGTCCGTCGCGTTCAACGCGTTCCGCCACGCCGCCTACGACAAGTGGGCGCTGGAGCGGGAGGTGGCGCGGCTGGTCGAGAAGGGCGAGGCGGCCGACCACTCGTACTGGTGGAACGACACCCGGGACCCGGCCGTCGGGCCGTTCGACACCGTCGAGCGGCCGCGGGCCGCGCTGAGCGAGCTGATCGCCCGGACCGAGCTGAGCTGGCCGACGGACTTCCCCGCCCGGGTGAACGTCTCGATGGCGGTGGACGCGCTGACCGCGCCGGGCGCCCTGGACCTCGCCATGACCGCCGACCCGGCGGTCGTCGACCGCGCCGGGATGGAGCAGTTCCTGCGCGGGGTCGAGAGGCTGGTCGTCGCCGAGGCGATTGCGTTGGGGGACTGATGACCACGCGATACGCGGGAATCGCCTGGACCGGCGCGGGCTACCGGGTCGAGGTCCTGGACGGCGCGGGGCGCCGGGCGGTGGAGCCGAGCAGCTGGGGCGCCGCCCAGGTCGCCGAACTCATCGCCTGGCTACGGGGGCTGGACGACGGGCGGGCCCCGGCCGTGGTCCTGGACAGCACCAACGGCCTGCTCGACGGTCCGATGACGGCGGCCGGTCTGGAGGTCTACCGGGCGGATCCCTGGCTGCTGCCGCCGCGGCCGCGGTTCGGCTCGGTCCCGGCCGAACGGCTGGCGGAGCAGGCCCGGACCGCGCCCGACGCGCTGGCCCGGGTGACCGCCGAGGGCGGCACGCTAACCGGCCGCGCCGAGGAGTTCTTCGACGGCGTACGGCGCGGCGAGCCGATCCGGGCGGCGCTGACGGCGGCCGGACGCTGCTTCGACCACGGCCGCCGGGACATCCCACGGGTCGCGCTGACCTTCGACGACGGCCCGGACCCGGTGCACACCCGCCGGGTGCTGGAGATCCTGGACCGCTACGGAGCCCGGGCGACCTTCTTCTGCGTCGGACACCATGTCGCGGCGCTGCCCGACCTGGTGCGCCGGATCGCCGCGGCCGGCCATGAACTGGGCAACCACTCCTGGTCGCACCCGTTCCTGCCCGACCTGACGCCCGATCAACTGCGCGAGCAGATCGACCGGACCGCGGAGGCGCTGGCCCGGCTGACCGGCGAGGCCCCGACCTGGTTCCGGCCGCCGTACGGCGCGCTGACCCCCGAGGTGCTGGCCGCCCTGGAGGGGCATCCGACCACGCTGACGATGTGGGACGTGGACTCCCGCGACTGGACCAGGCCGGGGCCGGAGCGGATCGCCGCCACCGTCCTGGACGCCGCCGGGCCGGGGTCGGTGGTGCTGATGCACGAGGGCGCCGGCGACCGCGGCCAGACCGTACGGGCCCTTCCGTCGATCATCGAGGGCCTGCTCGAACGCGGCCTGGAACTGGTCCCGGTGGGCGAGCTGTCCGCGCCCTCGGCGCCGACGGCCGGCAGCCGCCCGACCGATGCAGACCACGAGCTACGAATGAAGGGTTGAACAGCCATGGACGATCATGTGGCCGACCACACCGCGGGGGCGACGTCCGCGCAGGTCCAGGACCGGCCCACGGAGCCGCCCGGCAACGGCGAGCCGGCGATCTGGTCCCGTAACTTCCGGTACTACTTCACCGCCCGCAGTGCGGGGCTGCTCAGCTGGGCCATGCTGCCGGTCGCGGTCTCGGCCGGCCTGCTCAGCAGCGGGTACGGCCTGGGCACCGCGGGGTACGCGATGGCCTTCCTGGTCGGCCCGTTCGCCGGCCTGGTGCTGTTCGGCGGGGTGCTCGCGGACCGGTTCACCGCCCGTCGGATGATGATCATCGCCGATCTGTCCAACCTCACCGCCCACGCGCTGCTGGCCTTCCTGTTCATCCACGGCATCGACCATCTCTGGCAGCTCTACACGCTGCTGGTGGTGGCCGGCACCGCCAACGCGATGTTCCAGCCGGGCGCCTCCTCGACCGTCCCGCTGGTGGCCCGGGACGTGCAGGGTGCCAACGGGGTGCTGCGCACCTCCGAGGCGGTCACCGGGCTGGGCGGCCCGGCGCTGGCCGGCGCCATGGTCGGGTTCGGGGCCACCGGCTGGGTGATGGTGATCTCCGCCCTCGCCTACGGGACCAGCGCGACCTGCCTGTTCGCGCTCCGGCTCGGGAAGGTGCCCGCCCCGCCGGCCGGCGAGAGCCTGTGGCGCAACCTGGCGGTCGGCTGGCAGGAGTTCCGCGCCCGCAGCTGGCTCTGGGGCGTGATCGTGATCTGGATGTTCTACGCGGTGCTCTCCTGGGGGCCGCAGCTGTCGGTGGCCGCCGGCGTCATCGTGCCCGAGCACGGCGCGACCGCCTTCGGTCTGATCAACTGCGCGCTGGGCGGGGGCACCGTGCTGGGCGGTCTGCTGGGGATCCGCTACAAGCCCGCACGGCCGCTGGCCGCCGGGGCGGTGGCGATGCTGGCCTACCCGCTCTACCCGCTGGGCATCGTGCTCGGCTGGCCGGTCTGGCTGCTCGCCGCGGCCCAGGTCGTGGTCGGGTTCGGCATCGGCGTCTGGGGCGTCATGTGGGCCACCAGCGTGCAGACCCAGGTGCCGGGCGAGGTGCTGAACCGGGTGCACGCCTACGAGGTCGCGGGTTCCGTCGGGATGTACCCGATCGGCAGCGCGCTGGCCGGCCCGGCGGTCGGGGTGTTCGGCACCGACGGGGTGCTCCTGGTGGGCGTCGTGGTCGCCTTCCTCACCGCCACCGCCCTGCTGGTCGCCCGCCCGATCCGCACCCTGGGCCGGGTGCCGACCCGGGGCTGAGCGGATCATGAGGGCCGCCGGGTCCTAGGATGGAGCCTGGCGGCCCGGATGCGGACCGGTCGCCACCGATATCGCCCACCGGGGGCGCCGATCACGTCCCCGGTCGGCCCCAGTCGGCGTTCCCCGGAGGTTCCGGCCATGTCCGCAGCACCGTCCCACCCGTCCCCGGCCCCACAGTCGGCCCCGCAACCGGCCCCGTATCCGGAGCCGCCCTCGGCCCTGTCCCCGGCGCCGCCCGGGGATGCTCCCCGCCAGGCGGGGCGGATCATGGCGGGGGAGATCGCCCAGCAGCCCGACGTGCTGCAGCGGATCCTGGACCGGGGCGCCCCGGCGATCCTCGCGGTGGCGGCCGCGATCGCCGCCCGCCGGCCCCGCTTCGTGCTGCTGACCGCCCGCGGGACCAGCGACAACGCGGCCCTCTACGCCAAGTACCTGATCGAGGTGCTTCTGGGGAAGCCGGCCGGGCTGAGCTCCATGTCCACCATCACCGCCTACGGCGCCAAGCCGGACCTGACCGACTGCCTGGCGATCACGGTCAGCCAGTCCGGCGGCTCGCCCGACCTGGTCGCCGCCACCAGGGCGGCGCGGCAGGCCGGGGCGGTCACCCTGGCCGTCACCAACAACCCGGGCTCGCCGCTGGCCGAGGTCGCCGAGTTCCACATCGACGTCCTGGCCGGCCCGGAGAAGGCCCTGCCGGCGACCAAGACCTACACGGCCGAGCTGCTGGCGCTGTACCTGCTGGTCGAGGGGTTGCGCGGGGGCGAGGGCGGCGCCGCCCGGGAGCTGCCGGGACTGGCGCGGTCGATCCTGGACCGGGGGACGAGGTCCGCCAGCTCGCCGAGCGCTACCGGTTCGCACAGCGGCTGGTGGTCACCTCGCGCGGTTACGGCTATCCGACCGCCCGGGAGGCGGCGCTGAAGCTGATGGAGACCACCTACATCCCGGCCATCCCGTTCTCCGGCGCCGACCTGCTGCACGGCCCGCTGGCGATGGTGGACAACGCCTCACCGGTGATCGCCATCGTTCCGGACGGCCGCGGCGGGGTCGCGCTGCAGCCGGTGCTGGACCGGCTCAGGGGGCGCGGGGCGGACCTGGTGGTGATCGGGCCGCAGGCCCAGGTGGACACGGCCTCGGCCGGGTTCGCCCTGCCGGGCGGGGTGGCCGAGGAGGTACAGCCGATCCTGGAGATCCTGCCGCTGCAGCTGCTGGCCTACGAGATCACCGTCGCCCGCGGGCAGGACCCGGACGCGCCGAGGGCGCTGGCCAAGGTCACCGAGACGCACTGAACGCACTGAACGCACAAGGGCCGTGGCGCCGGGACAGGACCCTCAACCTGTCCGGCACCGCGGCCCGAGGCATGGTCGGTGGCTGGTGTCTCCGCGCGGCGGGTGTGCGGGCCCGGAGGCGCGGGACGTTCAGTCCGACTCTCATCAAGCGGAAAGACCCGGTGCGCAGTCAGGGCAGATAGCGCGGTGGGACTCCCCTTGGTGCACTCCCCATTGTGGACTAGACCAATTGCGTTGTCCATCCCCGCTGAGCAGTCGCTTCGTCCGGCGGGCGGGCGGCGGGCCAGGACGACCGGTGCGCCGAAGGCCGGATACGCTCGGAGGATGCCTTCCCTCAATGAGCTGGTGCGCCACCACACCAACCTGGACAGCGCCGACGTGGAGTGGATCCACCTGCTGGTGTCCGAGTGGCAGCTGCTCTCCGACCTCTCCTTCGCCGACCTGGTGCTGTGGGTGCCCACCCGCGACGGCAGCCGGTACGTGTCGCTGGCGCAGATGCGCCCCAACACCGGTCCGACCTCGTACCAGGACGACATGGTCGGCCATCTGGTGCCGCGCGGCCGCCGCCCGATGCTGGACGTGGCGCTGGACGAGGGCCGGATCGTCCGCGAGGGCGACCCGGAGTGGCGCGAGGACGTTCCGGTCCGGGTGGAGTCGATCCCGGTCCGGCGCGAGGGACGGGTGCTGGGCGTGATCGCCCGCAACACCAACCTGCTGACCGTGCGCACCCCCAGCCGGCTGGAGCTCACCTATCTGCAGAGCGCCTCCGACCTGGCCCAGATGATCGCGGCCGGAGCGTTCCCGTTCCCCGGCGAGCAGACCGACATGGACGCCTCGCCGCGGGTCGGCGACGGGATGATGCGCCTGGACGCCGACGGGGTGGTCACCTACGCCAGCCCCAACGCCCTCTCCGCCTACCACCGGCTCGGCCTCAACGCCGACCTGGTCGGCCTGCACCTGGGCAAGACCACCGCCGAGCTGGCCCCGCCCTCCCGCGGCCCGGTGGACGAGGCGCTGGTCAAGCTGGCCAGCGGCTGGGCGCCGCGGCAGACCGAGGTCGAGTCGGGCGACGGCGTGGTGCAGCTGCGGGCCATCCCGCTGAAGCCCAAGGGCGACCACATCGGCTCGCTGGTGCTGCTGCGCGACGTCACCGAGCTGCGGCGGCGCGAGCGCGAGCTGATGACCAAGGACGCCACCATCCGGGAGATCCACCACCGGGTGAAGAACAACCTGCAGACCGTCGCGGCGCTGCTGCGGCTGCAGTCCCGGCGGATGGAGAACGACGCCGCCCGCGGCGCGCTGGACGAGGCCGTGCGCCGGGTCGGCTCCATCGCCATCGTCCACGAGACGCTGTCGCAGAACCTGGACGAGCACGTCGCCTTCGACGAGATCGCGGACCGGGTGCTGGCGATGGTGATGGAGCTGTCCCAGGACGGCCGGGTGACCGCGCGTCGCAGCGGCAGCTTCGGCATCCTCTCGGCCGATGTGGCCACCCCGCTGGCCATGGTGCTGACCGAGATCCTGCAGAACGCGCTGGAGCACGCCTACGGGCCCAAGGCGGGCGGCGAGGTGACGGTCCGTGCGGTGCGCGGCCGGATGCCGGCGCCGCCGGACGCCGGCTGGAGCAACAACTGGGGGAGCGGCGGCAGTCGGGTCGAGGAGCAGCTGCTGATCACGGTGACCGACGACGGCGTCGGCCTGCCGGAGGGCTTCGACCCGCAGCGGGCCGGGAACCTGGGGCTGCAGATCGTCAGGACGCTGGTGGTGGGGGAGTTGGGCGGCAGCTTCGACATGGTGCCGGCCGAGTCGGGAGGGACCCGGGTGGTGCTGGAGGTGCCGGTGGGCACGTCTGCACCGTAATCATACGTTTGACCCTTGCTCGTGACGATAAAACTGGATTTACCGTTTTTTTGCGCTGCTCTTCCATACCAAAGCCGTTCCTGCTCGTCAGTCCCTGTGAGCCTGGTCCCTCTGGCACCTGACGAGAGCGCGGCACGTGGAACCCCAGATTGTGGCACCTCCCGCGGCGACGCTGCCGCACCCCTATTCCCCGAAGTCCGCCTGGCCGGTACGGCCAGCCGCACCGGCCCGCACCCTGCTGGACGTCCTCGACGCCACGGTGCGGAACGAGCCGCTGGCCCCCGCTCTGGACGCGGACGGCACCGTCCTCGACTACCGGGCGCTGCGGGACGCGGCCGACGCGACGGCGGCCCGGCTGGCGGCCCGGGGCGTGGGCCCCGGCGACCGGGTGGGCGTGCGGGTGCCGTCCGGGACGGCCGAGCTCTACATCGCGATCCTCGGGGTGCTGCGGGCCGGCGCCGCCTACGTCCCGGTGGACGTGGACGACCCGGACGAGCGGGCCGAGCTGATCTGGCAGGACGCCGGGGTGCGGGTGGTCCTGGGCGCGGGCGGCGCACTGGCGGACGGTCCCGGGGCCGCCGCACCGAGGGCGCGGCCGCGCCCGCCGACCCCGGCGGACGACGCCTGGGTGATCTTCACCTCGGGCACCACCGGACGTCCCAAGGGCGTCGCCGTCACCCACCGCTCGGCGGCGGCCTTCGTCGACGCCGAGGCCGAACTCTTCCTCCGGGACGCCCCGTTGGGACGCGGCGACCGGGTGCTGGCCGGGCTCTCGGTGGCCTTCGACGCCTCCTGCGAGGAGATGTGGCTGGCCTGGCGGCACGGCGCCTGCCTGGTGCCCGCGCCCCGGGCGCTGGTCCGGTCCGGGGCCGACCTCGGTCCCTGGCTGGTCCGGCGCGGCATCACGGTGGTGTCCACCGTGCCGACCCTGGCGGCGCTCTGGCCGGCCGAGGACCTGGACGCGGTCCGGCTGCTGATCGTCGGCGGGGAGGCCTGCCCGGCCGAGCTGGTCCAGCGCCTGGACGTGCCCGGGCGGGAGTTCTGGAACACCTACGGTCCGACCGAGACCACCGTCGTGGCCTGCGCGGCACGGATGCGGGCCGGGCAGCCGGTGCGCATCGGCACCCCGCTGGCCGGCTGGCGGATCGCGGTGGTCGACCCGGCCGGACGGCCGGTCCCCTGGGGCGGCACCGGGGAGCTGCTGATCGCCGGGGTCGGCACGGCCCGCTATCTGGACCGGGCCAGGGACGCGGAGAAGTTCCAGGTCCACCCTGCCCTCCCCGGGGCCCGGGTCTACCGCAGCGGGGACCTGGTCCGGGCCGAACGGGACGGCCTGGCCTTCGTCGGCCGCGCCGACGAGCAGGTCAAGCTCGGCGGTCGGCGGATCGAGCTCGGCGAGGTCGACGCCGCGCTGGCCGCCCTCCCCGGCGTCCGGGCGGCGGCCGCGGCGGTGCGGGAGACCGCGGCCGGCGGCCAGGTGCTGGTCGGGTACCTGGTCCCGGAGGCCAGGCCGTCCCTGCAGAATGACGACCGGTCAGGCACCGGCGGGCTCGACCTGGCGCTGCTGCGCAAGCTGCTGCGGCAGCGGCTGCCCGCGGCGCTGGTGCCGGTGCTGGCGGAGCTGGCCGAACTGCCGACCAGGACCTCCGGCAAGGTGGACCGCAAGGCGCTGCCCTGGCCGCTGCCCCGGGCCGGGGAAGCCGACCCGGACGCCGCGCTGCACGGCACCGCCGCCAGGCTCGCCCGGCAGTGGCGCGACCTGCTCGGCGTCGCCCCGGACGCGGACAGCGACTTCTTCGCACTGGGCGGCACCAGCCTGTCCGCCGCCCGGCTGGTCTCACTGCTGCGGCAGCGGCACCCCGGCCTCTCGGTGGCCGACCTCTACCGCCGGCCCCGGCTGGGCGAGCTTGCGGCCCACCTGGACCGAAGCCCGGACGGAAGCCCGGACGGACTTGCCCAGGGCCGCACCGGGGACGCCGCCCCGGACCGTACTGCCCGGCCGTCCGCACCCGCCGCCGTTCCCCCCGTACTGGTCGGCCTCTACCAGGCCGCGGTGCTGGCCCTGCTGCACACCCTGGTCGGACTGCGCTGGGTGCTGGCCCTCGCCGCCCTCGACAATCTGCTGCCCTCCTCGCTGTCCTGGACCCAGCGGACCTCCTGGTGGCTGATCGCGGGCGGCTGGCTGCTGCTCTCCAGCGCTCTCGGACGGACCGTCATCGGTGCGGTCGGCGCCCGGCTGCTGACCCGGGGCCTGCGGCCGGGGACCTATCCGCGCGGCGGCCCGGCGCACCTGCGGCTGTGGACGGCGGAGCGCCTGGTCGGCGTCTTCAACGTGGCCTCGGTGCTGGGCACCCCACTGGCCGGGCGCTACGCCAGATTGCTGGGTTGCCGGGTCGGCGCGGACGTCCATCTGCACACCATGCCGCCGGTCACCGGGCTGGCCGTGTTCGGCTCCGGCTGTTCGCTGGAGCCCGAGGTGGACGCGGCGGGGTGGTGGCTGGAGGGGGACCGGCTGCACCTGGGCGCCGTCTCGGTCGGGCCCGGGGCCAGCGTCGGCACCAGGTCCACGCTGATGCCCGGCGCCGTGGTCGGCCCCGGCGCCGAGGTCGCCCCCGGCAGCTGCGTCACCGGGGCCGTCCCGGCCCACGCCCGCTGGCACGGCTCACCGGCCCACGCCCGCTGGCACGGCTCACCGGCCCGACCGGACCGTCGGCCTGCGAGCGCGGCCGACGGGCCGGCCTGGCCGGTCGCGGCCCCCGCCGTTTCCCGGGGGCGCCGTCGCCGGTGGCAGGCCGTCTACACGCTGTCGCTGCTGCTGCTCCAGCTGCTGCCGCTGGCCGCCGCCGCCCCCGGGGCGCTGCTGCTGTATCTGTTCATGGGCCAGGACCCCACCTGGACCAGCGTGTTCGACCGGCTGCTGGTCACCTCGGTGCCGCTGGCCGTGCTCACCCTGGGCCTCTACGCCCTGCTGCTGGCCGCCCTGGTCCGACTGCTCTCACGGTCCGTCACCCCGGGCCTGCATCCCGCCCTGGGCCGCGCGGGATGGAGCGCCTGGGCGGTGCACCAGCTGATGGGCTCGGCCCGGTCGATGCTGTTCCCGCTGTACTCCTCGCTGGCCACGCCGGCCTGGCTGCGGCTGCTGGGCGCCCGGGTCGGCCGCCGGGTGGAGGCGTCGACCGTGCTCGCGCTGCCCGGGCTGACCCGGGTGGACGACTACGCCTTCCTGGCCGACGACACCCTGCTCGCCCCGTTCCAGGTCCGCGACGGCTGGCTGCGGCTCGGCCCGGCCGCGGTCGGGCGGCGGTCCTTCGTCGGGAACTCCGGGATCGTCGGTCCCGGGCGGCGGCTGCCGGCCGACTCGCTGGTCGGGGTGCTCTCCGACGTCCCGCCCGCGGACCGGGTCGCCGCCGGGACGTCCTGGCTGGGCCGGCCGGGGTTCGGCATCCAGCGGGTCGCCGAGGCCGGGGACGCGGCCCGCACCTACGACCCGCCGCGCCGGCTGGTGCTGGCCCGGGCGGCGGTGGAGCTGTGCCGCCTGGTCCCGCTGGCGCTGACCGTGCTGCTGGGCGACCTGACCGTGGCCGCGCTCCAGGAGCTGCTGCGCCGGGACGGCCTGACGGCCTGTGCGCTCGGCTCCGGGGTGCTGTTGCTGGGCGGCGGCCTGGCCGCCTGCCTGCTCACCACTGCGGCCAAATGGCTGCTGCTGGGACGGTTCCGGAGCGGGCGGCAGCCGCTGTGGAGTTCCTTCGTCTGGCGCAATGAGCTGTTCGACGTCTTCGTCGAGGAACTGGCGATGCCCTGGCTCGGCAGCTCCCTGCTGGGGACGCCGTTCCTCACCCTCTGGCTGCGCAGTCTGGGTGCGCGGATCGGCCGCGGGGTGTGGTGCGAGACCCACTGGCTGCCGGAGACGGACCTGGTCCGTCTGGGGGACGGCTGCTCGGTCAACCGGGGTGTGGTGCTGCAGACGCATCTCTTCCACGATCGGCTGATGCGGATGGACGGCGTTGACATCGGGGCCGGGGCGACGGTGGGACCGCACTCGATCGTGCTGCTGGGCGCGGGGCTGGGGGAGGGCGCGGTGGTCGGCCCGGCCTCGCTGGTGATGCGGGGCGAGGCCCTGCCGGCCGGGACGCGCTGGCTGGGAAACCCTGTGGCCCAGTGGAGTTGAGCAGGTAGGAGCAGGTAGAGGGTCTGGTCCGGAGACAGAACGAGGCCCTGCCGACCGGGGGGGAGGGTCGACAGGGCCTCTCAAGCCTGCTCCGGCCGTCGGGGGGAGTCGGCCGGAGCAGGGGCTCTGGGTGCGGGACGGTGCCCGCGTGCTTCGCACGGGCGGCTGCCCTCTTCTCCGACGGTATCAAACTGCCGGGGATGGAGAGCGCCGCGATCGGTGCGTCGCCTCGGAAAGTGCCTTGCGGCACTTGATCACGTGCTGATCGAGAAGTAATGCGGGTGATTCAGGTGGTGCAGGTGGTGCGTCCCCCAGGCAGAAAGCTCTCTGCCGGACGGTGCGTCAGGCGGTGCGCGCTCGGTTGCGGGCGGCGCGACGCTTCATCGCACGACGCTCGTCCTCGCTCATTCCACCCCAGACGCCGGCGTCCTGACCGGTCTCCAGGGCCCACTGCAGGCAGCTTTCCATGACCGGGCAGCGACGACACACGGCCTTCGCTTCCTCGATCTGCAGCAGGGCGGGCCCCGTGTTGCCGATGGGGAAGAACAGCTCGGGGTCTTCTTCCCGGCAGACAGCGCGGTGGCGCCAGTCCATGATGATCCAACTCCTCCAGCCGACGGGGATGTCCCGCGGCTCATCGGTGGCTTGTGAATGTGAACGCTTTCACGAACCCTGTGGCAGGTGCGCGGCCAACGGGTGGGTCGGCGTGCGGGTGCCTGCGACGTTGCAGTGGATTCGGGCGAATCAGGCGGGTCTCCGGTAACGGTCCGTCCCGATCGCCATGTAAAGGTTCGCAAACCTCGACTCCGGATACAACCCCTATCGAGAAGGAATTTTTGATTCGTCGGTGTCTGCTAGGTCACACCCTGTACTTCTATGGAGTGAAGCGGGCCACGCGTTCGAGAAGAAGGGCACAAGGCCCTTCTGATCACACAATCACACGCAGTGCGCGACGTACGCCTGAGAAGCTGACTTGGTTCCGCTCTCCAAGGTGGTCTCCGTCGACCTGAAATGGCATCGTTTCCTGCGAATGCAAGGTGAATTCCCGGAGGTCGTGGTAAGCGACCACGTGTTTGCCCCGCGGACCCTTCCCGGAACCGTCCAGGAGCTGGGGGATCGTTCGAAGGGTCTGCAACAGCGACATCTTCGTCATCCCGAAGAGGTCCAGATCCGTGTCGAACGTCGCCTCGGGCGAGGCGTAGACCGGGCGGTTGCCCAGGAAGGTCCAGGGAGAGGTGTTCGCCACTATGGACACCACCAGCCCCTCGACCGGTTCCGCGCCGGGGATGCGGAGAGTGATCGGGCCCGCCCTGCGGTGTTCGCGCTCACCGAGGTAGTGGCGTACCGCCTGGTTGATGTAAAGCGCGTGAGTGGATCGCTTGCCGCTGCGGCGGTGCTGCTCGACCCGGCCGACCACGCCGGCGTCGAATCCGAAGCCGGCGGTGAAGGTGAACCAGCGCTCCGGAAGGCCCGGGGTAACCGCCCGGCCGAGGCCGACGGTCCGCTCCCGTTTCGAGGAGAGGGCGTCCAGGAGTATTCCGGTCGCCTCCACCGGGTCATTGGGCAGACCCAGGGCGCGGGCGAAGACATTGGTACTGCCGCCGGGCACCACGGCGAGTCTGGGCAGGTGTTCGGAGGGTCCGTCCGCGAGCAGTCCGTTGACGATCTCGTTCACCGTCCCGTCCCCGCCCAGGGAGACCACCAGGTCCACGTTGCCGGAGGCCGCGGCGTCCCGGGCCAGATCGCGGGCGTGGCCCCGGTACTCGGTGGCCACGACCTCCAGTTTCAGGTCGCTGGCCAGGGCTCGGGCGAGTACGTCCTTGGTCCGGCCGCTGGTGGTGGTCGCCTTCGGGTTGACGACCAGGAGCGCACGCATACCGTCAGCTTACCTACCGGCAGGTATGGGACAGAGAAGGGCACCCGGAAGAAGGAGAGGCCGACCGGGGCCGCTGCGGGGGCCGCCGCCGGGGCGGCTAGCCTGGTGACGTGACTGCCGACGCCCCGCTCGATGCCCGTACCGCCTCCGCCGCCCCGGCCTCCGCGGCGGCCCGCCCCTGGACGCTGACCGCCGGCGCGGCCATAGCGGTGGCCCAGGGCGTCCTGCTCACCGCCTACGGCGTCTACCTGATGATCGAGGGACTGCTGACGCACACCCACACCGGGGTCGGGCTCACCGAGTTCGGCGGGTTCATCGTGCTGCTGCTCGGCCTGCTGCCGCTGTTCGCCGGACGGGCGCTGCTGCGGCTGAAGCGCTGGGGGCGCAGCCCGGCGGTGATGGTGGACACCCTGTGCCTGGCCGTCACCTACTTCACCTTCCAGAACGGCGGCCTGCAGATCCCGGTCGGCGTCGCGGTCGGCCTGGCCGGGATCGGCGGCATCGTCCTGCTGCTGCACCCGCGGACCACAGCGACGCTGTGGCCCGCGGGGTACGGCAAGTAGCAGTCCCCGCGCCCCTGAAGTGTTGCAACTGAGCCAGTTGCACTTGCTGGGGGCGCGGGGCTCTGCTTGATCAAAAGCGCGCGCGACGAGCCATGCAGGTGCCGCAGCTGAGATCGGGCTACTCCTCCAGCAGCAGCTTGTCCCGGAGCTGGGCCAGCGTCCGGGCCAGCAGCCGCGACACGTGCATCTGGGAGATGCCCACCTCGGAGGCGATCTGGGACTGGGTCATGTTCCGGAAGAAGCGCAGCACCAGGATCCGCTGCTCCCGCTGCGGCAGCTGGGCCAGCAGCGGCTTGAGCGACTCGCGGTACTCCACCCCCTCCAGCGCGTCGTCCTCCGCGCCCAGGGTGTCCGCCACGGCCGGCGACTCGTCGTCGGTGTCCGGGACGTCCAGGGAGAGGGTGCTGTAGGCGTTGGCGGACTCCAGCCCCTCCAGCACCTCCTCCTCGGTGATGCCGAGGCGCTCGGCCAGCTCGTGCACGGTGGGCGAGCGGCCGTGCTGCTGGGAGAGCTCGCCGGTGGCCGTGGTGAGCGAGAGCCGCAGCTCCTGGAGCCGACGCGGGACCCGCACCGCCCAGCCCTTGTCGCGGAAGTGCCGCTTGATCTCGCCGACGATGGTGGGCGTGGCGTAGGTGGAGAACTCCACGCCCCGGTCGACGTCGAAGCGGTCCACCGACTTGATCAGTCCGATGGTGGCGACCTGGGTCAGGTCGTCCAGCGGCTCGCCGCGGTTGCGGAACCGTCGGGCCAGGTGCTCCACCAGCGGGATGTGCATCCGGACCAGCTGGTTGCGCAGCTCGACCCGCTCCGGCGAGTCCTTCTCCAGCGCGGCGAGCTGGACGAACAGCGCCCTGGCCGCCTCGCGGTCCGGCGCGCCGTGCCGCTGCGGGGTCGGCCGGCCGCCGCCCCAGACATGCGGTTCGGGCGCGGCGGCGTGCTCCGCGTCCTCGTCCGCCGCGGTGTCGGCGAGGTCGCCGACGATGTCCGCGACCAGTTCGGCGGCGTCCGAGTCGAGCTCGTCGCCGTCGGCCTCCGCTTTCGCCTCGGCCTTGTCCAGACCGTCCGTCTCCCCGACCACCGGG
Organism: Streptomyces sp. 846.5; assembly: GCF_004365705.1. Classification (NCBI taxonomy): domain Bacteria; kingdom Bacillati; phylum Actinomycetota; class Actinomycetes; order Kitasatosporales; family Streptomycetaceae; genus Streptomyces; species Streptomyces sp. 846.5. The sequence goes on along the minus strand of NZ_SOBN01000001.1, from coordinate 2,997,569 downwards.
GGCGGTACCTGGTCGGGACGGTCGGGATCGTCTGCCAACACCCTGTCCTCCGCCTGCTCTGACGCCGCGCCCACCGACTGTGCCGGCAGCACGGCCTTACCAGCGCTCGTACCCGTACCGGACTGCAGCCCGGCACCGCTGCTGCGGTCCAGATCACTCACGGCGATCCCCCGTTCCGTTCCGTTCCGGGATCAACTTGTCCGTACCCTCAAGACCCTCAAGGCTGGCCCGGCCCGGCGCCGCGCTTCTTGTGCAGGCTGATGGTGACCGTGCGGTCCTCCTCCACGGTCGACTCCACCTCGCCGGCCAGTGCGGAGAGCACCGTCCAGGCGAAGGTGTCGCGCTCGGGGGCGCGACCGTCGGTGGTCGGCGCCGAGACGGTCACCCGTAGCGAGTCGCCGACCAGTCGGAACACACAGCGGAGCACGCTGCCCGGCACCGCCTGCTGGAGCAGGATGGCGCAGGCCTCGTCGACCGCGATCCTCAGGTCCTCGATCTCGTCGAGGGTGAAGTCGAGTCTGGCCGCGAGACCCGCTGTCGCGGTTCGCAGGACCGAGAGGTAGGCACCCGCCGCGGGCAGCCGGACTTCGACGAAGTCCTTCGCGTCGGGCTCGCCGTCGATCTGGGACACCCTCACCTCCGTTGGTGTTGCGCCGCTGCGGCGGACACCGCCGCCGAGCGGTTGTTCTCAGCAAGTGCAGCTCGTGCGGGCGTATTCCGCCCGGGAGGTGACGCTATCGCGATCCTCGGTGCGATGTCGCCACACTGTGGACCGGTGTGGCCGTTACGCCCTTCGGATGACTCATGGTAAGTCGTCAGCTGCGAAGCGTGGCAGTGCGGGTGAGGATATCGCCCGGGAGTGGTCAATTCCGTGCGGAGCCCAGCGCGGCCAGCGGCGCACCGGTAAGGCGGAAGACCGTCCACTCGTCCATGGGGACGGCCCCGAGCGCCTTGTAGAAGCCGATCGAGGGCTCGTTCCAGTCCAGAACCGACCATTCCAGCCGCCCGTAACCGCGCTCGACGCAGATCTGCGCCAGGGTGGCCAGCAGCGCCCTGCCGTGCCCGCCGCCGCGGGCCTCCGGCCGGACGTAGAGGTCCTCCAGGTAGAGGCCGTGGACGCCCTTCCAGGTCGAGAAGTTGAGGAACCACAGCGCGAAGCCCACCGGCTCCCCGGTGGTGTCGTCCTCGGCGATGTGGGCGAAGGCGGCCGGATGCGGGCCGAACAGGGCGGCGTGCAGTTGCTCCTCGGTCGCCCTGGCGTCCTCCAGGGCCCGTTCGTACTCCGCCAGCTCCCGCACGAAGGCCAGGATCTGCGGAACGTCGTCGGGACGTGCTTCACGGATCATGGTGTCGAGCCTACTGGGGCCGTGACCGCATCCGGAGGGTCAGACCAGTGATCAGACCAGTGATCAGACCAGTGAGCGGTCCTCGTAGCACCAGCGCCAGGACTCGCCCGGCTCGAAGGAGCGCATCACCGGATGCCCGGTGGCGTGGAAGTGCGCGGTGGCGTGCCGGCTGGGGGAGGAGTCGCAGCAGGCGATATGGCCGCAGATCAGGCATTTGCGCAGCTGGACCGGGTGCTGGCCGAGCACGACGCACTCCGGACAGGTCTCGGCGAGCGCCTCGGGCTCCGGGGCGGGCAGGGCGGCGCTGTGCGAACAACCGTGCATTCCAGACATAGCGACCAGGGTACGGGAGCGCGGCGCCGAGCTCTCCGCGCGCCGTTCGCGCTCCTGAGCCTCGCTGTGCTTCCGTTTCCTGCGGTGACCCTCGAACACCTGCCGCCCCCTCTCCCCGCCCCCATCCTGCCAGCCTTCGAAAGATGCAGCCCATGTCCTCCAGCGCCCTGCTGCCGCTCGTCGCGGGCAGCGCCGCCGTCGCCGGCGTGGCCCGGCGCCTGCGCTTCTCGGCTCCGCTGCTGCTCGTCGCCGTCGGCCTGGCCGCCGCCTACATCCCCGGCGTGCCGACCTACACCCTCGATCCCGGGCTGGTGCTGCCCCTGGTGCTGCCGCCGCTGCTCTACACGGCGGCACTGGACAGCTCCTACCGGAGCCTGCGCGCCAATCTGCGCGCGGTCGCGCTGCTCTCCATCGGCTTCGTGCTGTTCAGCACCGTCGCCGTCGGCCTGGTCGCCTACGCGGTGATCCCCGGGCTGCCGGTCGCCGCCGCCTTCGTCCTCGGCGCGGTGGTCGCCCCGCCCGACGCGGTCGCCGCCACCGCCATCGCCCGCCGGGTCGGCCTGCCGGCCAGGATCGTCACCATCCTGCAGGGCGAGAGCCTGGTCAACGACGCCACCGCGATCACCGCCTACCGGGTGGCCGTCGCCGCCGCCCTCGGCGAGGGCTTCTCCTGGGGGACCGCCTTCGGCGAGTTCCTGCTCGCCGCGATCGGCGGCACCGCCGTCGGGCTGGTGCTGATGGTGCCGCTGCAGTGGGCCCGGGTGCGGCTGAAGGACCCGCTGCTGCTCAACACCTTCTCGCTGCTGGTGCCGTTCGCCGCGTACGCCGCGGCCGAGGCGTTCCACGCCTCCGGCGTGATCGCGGTAGTGGTGGTCGGCCTCTACCTGGGCCACCACGCCCACACCGTGGACTTCGCGCTGCGGCTCCAGGAGGAGTCGGTCTGGAAGATGGTCGCCTTCATCCTGGAGTCCGCGGTCTTCGCCCTGATCGGGCTGCAGCTCCCGGTGGTGCTGCGGGCGCTGCGCGGCTACTCCTCGGCGGAGCTGCTGGGCTGGGCCCTGCTGGTGCTCGGAGCGGTGATCGTGGCGCGGTTCGTCTGGTGCTGGCCGGCCACCTACCTGCCGGTGCTGCTCATCCGCCGGATCCGGGAGCGGGAGGGCGTCCCCGAATGGACCAGGCCGTTCGTCGTCGCCTGGGCCGGGATGCGCGGGGTGGTCTCGCTGGCGGTCGCCTTCTCCATCCCGGAGACGATGGACGACGGGCAGCCCTTCCCGGGGCGGGAACTGATCCTCTATCTGACCTTCGTGGTGGTCATCGGCACCCTGCTGCTGCAGGGCCTGACCCTGCCCAAGCTGGTGAACGCCCTGCCGCTGCCCGAGGTCGACCCGCAGCGCCAGGTGCTGATCCAGGCCCAGGCGCAGAACAACGCCTCGCTGGCCGCCACGGCCCGGCTCGACGAACTCCTCACCGACCCCCGCAACCGGCTCCCCGAGGCGCTGGAGCAGCGGCTGCGCCGGGTGCTGGAACGCCGCCAGAACGCCGTCTGGGAGCGCCTGGGCGCGGCGGTGGACGCCGAGACCGGGGACTCCGCCGACGCGGTCTACCGCCGGCTGGGCAAGGAGACCATCGCCGCCGAGCGCGACGTCTTCGTCGAACTGCGGAACAGCGACCGCATCGACGACGAACTGCTCCGCCGCCTGATCCGCCAACTCGACTACGAGGAGGCCCTGGTGGACCACGCGGAGGACTGAGGCCGGAGACGCGCGAGGGGCCGGACGGTGGTTCCGTCCGACCCCTGCCGCGTGGCGGCGCAAGAAGGTCAGGCCTTCTTGGTCTCCCAGAAGATCTTGTCGATCTCGGCGATCAGGTCGAGGGCCTTCTGGCCGGTCGCCGGGTCGGTCGACGCCTTGGCGGCACTGAGGGCCTTCAGGGTGTCGTTGACGAGGGTGTTCAGTTCCGGGTACTTCTCGAAGTGCGGGGCCTTGAAGTAGTCGGACCACAGCACCGAGACGTGGTGCTTGGCCAGCTCGGCGCGCTCCTCCTTGATGACGATGGCGCGCGCACGGAAGTGCGGGTCGTCGTTGGCCTGGTACTTCTCCTGGGTGGCCTTGACCGACTCCGCCTCGATGCGGGCCTGCGCGGGGTCGTAGACACCGCAGGGCAGGTCGCAGTGGGCGTGGACAGTGATCCGCGGTGCAAACAGCCGAGAGAGCATGAAAGGTCCCTTTCCTGTGATCGTCTTCCCGGGCACGAGATTACTCCGGATCGTCCGGTGAATCGCGTCCAGGGCCCGGTCCTAGGACAAAAGCCGTAGGAGCCGTGGACTTCCCGGCGCGGTGGGAGAAGATGGAGCCGAGGCAGCAGTAGGGCACCGCGGCGCGGGACGAAGAGCGAGGAACGGCGGAACGGCATGGCTGAGCAGAAGCACGACCCGCTCCCCGCCCCGCTTCCCCAGGAACCCCCTGAGGGCGGGGTCACCCCGGGGCGCTACGGGGTACTCGATGTTGACGGACCGTCGATGGCGCCCACCCTGGCCCACGGCGACCGGCTGTTCTGCCGCTACGGCGGGCGGGTCAGGGTCGGGGCGATCGTGGTGGCGCGGCATCCGCTGCGGCAGGAGCTGTTCGTGGTCAAGCGGGCGGTCGAGCGGCGCGGCGGCGGGTGGTGGCTGCTGTCCGACAACAGTCAGGTCGAGGGCGACAGCCGGGACTTCGGGCCGGTGCCGGACGAACTCGTGCTGGGCCGGGTGCTGCTGCGGATCGCCCCCCGCCCGTCCTGGCTGGCCCCGCCCCGGCCGCTGGAGCGGCTGCTGGACCGGGTGCCGTATGCACTGGCCCGGCGGTTCGGGGCGTTCCGGCGTGTCGTCAGCCAGTAGTGGGGTTTCTGAGGGTTTCTGGCTGCGGACCGTAGCGGGCTTGTCGCGCAGTTCCCCGCGCCCCTGGGGGCTGCAACTGAACCGCCGAGAGCAAGTTGCACTATCAGGGGCGCGGGGAACTGCGCGACAAGCCAGGCACACGCCGCACCCGACCCCTAGACCCCCGCCGCAGCCTCCCGCTTCCTCGCCCGGTAAGCCGCAACGTTCGCGCGAGTCGCACAGCGGTCCGAGCAGTAGCGCCGGGAGCGGTTGGTGGAGGTGTCCAGATAGGCGTTGCGACACGGCGCCGCCTGGCAGATGCCGAGCCGGTCCACCCCGTGCTGGGTGAGATGGACCGCCAGACCCATGCTCGCCCCCGCCGCGAACAGCGCCGTCGCCGTGCCGGCGCTCTCGGCCAGGTGCATGTGCCACTGCGGGCGGCCGTTCTCGCCCAGGAAGCCGTGCCCGGAGACCACCGGGCTGACCGGGTACTCCGTGAGCAGCTCGTTGAGCAGGTTCACGGCCCGGGTCTCGTCGCCCTCGGCCGCCGACTCGAAGACAGCCCGCAGCCGTACCCGTACCGACCGGAGCCTGGGCAGATCGCCCTCGTCGGCGAGCCGCCCGCCCCTGCTGTTGCCGCTGAACAGCCGCCGCACGGCTTCCACCGTGGTGAGACCGTCCTTGCCGCGGGCGGGCTCCTCGGTGTTGACCAGCCGCACGGCCAGCTCTGCGTAGGAGGCGAGCTCCACGGTGTCGCTCCTCAGTAGTAATGGCTGGGCTGGGTACCAGCCTATTACGAATGGCAGCATTGCGGCCCCGGCGGCGGTCCCCACTGTGGAGGGACCGCCATCGGGGCCGCATGGTTCCGACAGAGCGTACTCACAGCACTTTCGAGAGGAACGCTCGCGTGCGCTCGTGCTGGGGGTTGGTCAGAACCTCACGGGGGTGACCGGATTCGACCACCACGCCCTCGTCCATGAAGACCAGGGCGTCGCCGACCTCGCGGGCGAAGCCCATCTCATGGGTGACCACGATCATGGTCATCCCGTCCTCGGCCAGGCCCCGCATGACGTCCAGGACGTCGCCGACCAGCTCCGGGTCGAGCGCCGAGGTGGGCTCGTCGAAGAGCATCAGCTTGGGCTCCATGGCCAGCGCCCGGGCGATGGCCACCCGCTGCTGCTGCCCGCCGGACAGCTGGGAGGGGTAGTTGCGCGCCTTGTCGGCCAGGCCGACGCGGGCGAGCAGGGCCTCGGCACGTTCCCGGGCGGCGGCCTTGGCCTCGCCCTTGACCTGGACCGGGGCCTCCATGACGTTCTCCAGCGCCGTCAGGTGCGGGAAGAGGTTGAACCGCTGGAAGACCATGCCGATGTCGCGGCGCTTCAACGCCACCTCGCGGTCCTTCAGTTCGTGCAGCTTCCCGTTCTTCTCCCGGTAGCCGACCAGCTCGCCGTCGACCGAGAGCCGGCCGGCGTTGATCTTCTCCAGGTGGTTGATGCAGCGCAGGAAGGTGGACTTGCCCGAGCCGGACGGGCCGACGATGCAGAACACCTCCCGGGCCTTCACCTCCAGGTCGATGCCCTTGAGCACCTCGACCGGGCCGAACGACTTGTGCACCTGTTCGGCGCGGACCATCGGGGTCTGGGCCTGGGTCTGGGCCTGAGTCTGTGGCTGGGTCATTTGGCACCTCCGGCGGCCGTGACGGGCTGCCGCCGCAGCGAGAAGAGTGTCTTCCGCAGCTTCTGCAACGGGGTGTCCGGCAGCTGCCGGTTGCTCCCCCGGGAGAAGTGGCGCTCCACGTAGTACTGGCCGATGGTCAGCACCGAGGTGACCAGGAGGTACCACAGGCTGACTGCGATCAGCTCGGGGATGTTCTGGAAGGTGCGGGAGCCGATGTCCTGGCCGGCCTTGGTCAGGTCGGTGAGGGCGATCACCACCACCAGCGAGGTGGTCTTGAGCATGGAGATCGTCTCGTTGCCGGCCGGGGGGATGATCACGCGCATCGCCTGCGGCAGCACGATCCTGCGCAGCGTCTGGGTGTGGGTCAGCCCCAGGGAGGAGGCCGCCTCGGCCTGCCCCTCGTCCACCGACTGGATGCCGGCCCGGACGATCTCCGACATGTAGGCGGCCTCGTTGAGCCCGAGGCCCAGCAGGGCCACGGCGAACAGCGGGACCAGGTCGTTGTAGTTCCAGGAGTGGAACGTCGGTCCGAACGGGATCCCGATGGAGACCTTGGGGAAGATCGCCCCGAGGAAGTTCCAGACCAGCAGCTGGACCAGCACGGGCGTGCCGCGGAAGACCCAGATGTAGACCCAGGCGACCCCCGACAGCACGGGGTTGTGCGACAGCCGCAGCACCGCGAGCAGGATGCCGCCGACGATGCCGATCACCATCGACAGCGCCGTCAGTTCCAGGGTCGTGCCGAGCCCGCGCAGGATGGTCGGATCGCGCAGGATCTCGCCGACGATGTCCCAGTGCAGTTGTTTGTTCGTCAGCATGGCGTGGGCGAACATGGCCACGAGCACCGCGATGACGGCGACTCCGACCCAGCGTCCGGGGTGGCGGACGGGGACGGCCCGAATCTCTTCGGGCCGTCCCTTCGTCAGCGCCACCTCATCATGAGGAGCATTCACGTTCTGTTACGTCCCGGATCAGCTTGTGGCGCCGTTGACGACGACCTGCGAGTCGGTGAGGGCACCGGAGGAGACGCCCCACTTGGTGAGGATCTGTCCGTAGGTGCCGTCCTTGATCAGGTCCTTGATGGCACCCTGGACGGCCTGCGCCAGCTGGCCGTCCGACTTCGGCAGGACGATGCCGTAGGGGGCGGTGTTGTAGTCCTGGCCGATCTTCTGGAGCGTGCCGTTGCTCTGCTTGACGGCGTAGTCCACGACCGGGGAGTCGGCCATCATGGCCTGGTCGCGCTTGGCGACGAGGGCGCTGGTGGCGTCCGTCTGCAGGGTGAACTCGCTGGCGGTCGCGACGGCCTTCCCGGCCTTCTTGCACGCGGGGTTGATGGTGTTCTTGATCTCGTCGGCCTCGGTGGTGCCGCTCTGCACGGCGATCTTGACGCCGCAGAGGTTCTTCTGGTCGATGTTGTCCGGGTTCCCGGTCAGCACGGCGACAGCCTCGCCCGCGTTGAAGTAGGTGACCATGTCGACCGCCTTCTCACGCGCCTGGGTGGCGGTGAAGGAGGAGAGGCTGAGGTCGTACTTCTTGGCCGCGATGCCGCCGAGGATGCTGTCGAAGTTGGCGTTGGCGAAGTTCGCCTTGAGGCCCAGCTTCTTCATGATTGCGGTGCCGAGCTCGACGTCCATGCCGACGATGTTGCCGCTGGCGTCCTTGAACTCCATGGGCGCGTACGAGGCGTCCGTGGCGATGTTCACCGTGCCCGCGGTCTTGAGCGCGGCAGGGACCAGTGCCACCAGAGCGGCGTCGGCGCCTTCGGCGTTGACGCTCTGGGAGGCGTTGGGGGCGGCGCCGGTATTGCCGCTGATCTTTGAGCTGCCGCAGGCGGTCAGCAGCAGGGAGCTCGCTGCGACTACGGCACCGGTCGCGATGACGCGCTTGGCGATGGAGCGGGTGCCGATGGGGCTGGCCATGAGGGTTCCTCCTGTTGGGGAGAGGTAACTGCAGTCGTCACAGCATGTCGTCACAGCGGGGTGCACACCTTTATGCGACGCCGCGAGCAGTGAATGAGATCGAATCTTGCCACTCCTGTACTGCCATTCGGGTCACTACCTGTGTCAAAATCGCATAACGGGTGACCCCCGTTGCAGGAGCAGGCCACCGGATCGGGACCGATCCGGGAAACGCGAGGACCGGAAGCCGACGACGCAGGCTCCGGAGCCGAAGCGCTTCGTCGACTTGGCCGGCTCCTCGATCCGTGTTCACGCATCCCTCGTTCGAGTGCAGTCATGCCGCCGGTGCGGGCGGATCGAACGAGGGGACGGCCGTTGTCGGCCCGATGACGCGGACGAAAAGACAGAGGTGCGGTGGTGGCTCCCCGGCTAGTGTCGGGAGAGGCACCGACCGGACGCTCTGCCGTTCCCCGAACCGTTCCCCCACCCTCATGGAGGCCGGAGTCCCCGCCACTCGTGCGCGCGGCGACCGACCTCCCCGTACGACGACGAAGAGGTCATCGTGGCAGCCGAGATCATCACCCCCCGCCCCCTGGACGAGCAGGATCCGATCGACCCCGCCTTCGCGCTCCATCGGGGCGGGAAGATGGAGATCAGTGCCACTGTGCCGGTCCGCGACGCCGACGACCTGTCCCTCGCCTACACCCCCGGGGTGGCCCGGGTGTGCACGGCCATCGCCGAGCACCCCGAGCTGGTCAACGACTACACCTGGAAGTCCAACGTGGTCGCCGTGGTGACCGACGGGACCGCCGTGCTGGGGCTCGGCGACATCGGGCCCGAGGCGTCGCTGCCGGTGATGGAGGGCAAGGCGATCCTGTTCAAGCAGTTCGGCGGGGTGGACGCGGTGCCGATCGCGCTGGCCACCAAGGACACCGACGAGATCGTGGAGACGGTGATCCGGCTGGCGCCGTCCTTCGGCGGGGTCAACCTGGAGGACATCTCCGCGCCGCGCTGCTTCGAGATCGAGCGGCGGCTGCAGGAAGCCCTGGACATCCCGATCTTCCACGACGACCAGCACGGCACCGCGGTGGTCACCCTGGCGGCGCTGCGGAACGCGGCCAAGCTCACCGGGCGCGGGCTGGGCGATCTGCGGGCGGTCATCTCCGGCGCGGGTGCGGCGGGGATCGCCATCGCGAAGATCCTGGTGGGCGCGGGGATCGGGGACGTGGTGCTGTGCGACCGCCAGGGCGCGGTCCACGTCGGGCGCTCCGACCTGACGGACGTTAAGCGGGAGATCGCGGAGCTGACCAACCGGGGCGGCCTGAGCGGATCGCTGGCAGAGGTGCTGGCCGGGGCCGATGTGTTCATCGGGGTCTCGGGCGGGACGGTGCCGGAGGAGGCCGTCGCCACCATGGCGAAGGACTGCTTCATCTTCGCGATGGCCAACCCCGACCCGGAGGTCCACCCGGAGGTGGCGCACCGCTATGCGGCGGTCGTCGCCACCGGGCGCAGCGACTTCCCGAACCAGATCAACAATGTGCTGGCCTTCCCCGGGATCTTCGCGGGCGCGCTGCAGGTGCGGGCGACCCGGATCACCGAGGGCATGAAGATCGCGGCGGCGGACGCCCTGGCGGACCTGGTGGGTGACGACCTGTCGGCGGAGCAGGTCATCCCGAGCCCGTTCGACCCCAGGGTCGCCGAGGCCGTGACCAAGGCGGTGGCGGCCGCGGCGCGCGCCGAGGGCGTCGCGCGGCGCTGAGCCGTACCGCCTTTCTCCTGCGGCGGGGGCGTGAGTGCTCCGATCTCCCGGGGGGCGACCCCCCGTACCCCCACGTGGACCCCAGGGGGCGGGTGTTCTGCTCGCGGCCCCCGCGCGGCGGAACGGAGTGAAAAAACCCACGTCCCCGCGCCGCCGGCGGAGCGCCCGCGCGGGCTAGGGTCGGTGCCATGTTTGCTGCCTACGCTGCGCGTACTGATGCCGATGACCCGCTGAGCGGTCTTGAGTTGGGTGAGCGTCCCGAGCCGGAGGCCCGGGAGGGGTGGAGCGTCGTCACCGTCAAGGCCGCGAGTCTGAACCACCATGACCTGTGGTCGCTGCGGGGGGTGGGGCTGCCGGGCGAGCGGCTGCCGATGATCCTCGGCTGCGACGCGGCTGGCGTCGACGAGGACGGCAACGAGGTCGTGCTGCACTCGGTGATCGGCCAGAGCGGCTACGGGGTCCGGGTGGGGGAGCCGCGGTCGATTCTGACGGAGCGGTACCAGGGGACCTTCGCGGAGAAGGTGGCGGTGCCGACCTGGAACCTGCTGCCCAAGCCGAAGGAACTGTCCTTCGAGCAGGCGGCGTGTCTGCCGACGGCCTGGCTGACGGCCTATCGGATGCTGTTCACCAACGCGGGGGTCCGCCCCGGCGACACCGTGCTGGTGCAGGGCGCGGGCGGCGGGGTCGCCACCGCCCTGGTGGTGCTGGGCAAGGCGGCGGGCCTGCGGGTCTGGGTCACCAGCCGCGACGAGGCGAAGGGCGCCCGGGCCCTGGAACTGGGCGCGGACGCGGCCTTCCCCAGCGGAGCGCGACTGCCGGAGCGTGTGGACGCGGTATTGGAGACCGTGGGCGCGGCGACCTGGTCACACTCGGTCAAGTCCCTGCGCCCGGGCGGCACGATCGTCATCTCGGGCGCCACGAGCGGCCCCAACCCACCCGCGGAACTGACCCGGATCTTCTTCCTGGAACTGAAGGTCGTCGGCTCCACCATGGGCACCAAGGAGGAGCTGGCCGGCCTCCTGTCGATGTGCGCCACCACAGGCATCCGCCCCATCATCGACTCGGTCCTCCCGTTGCGTGATGCACGAGAAGCCTTCACCCGCATGGAAAAGGGCGACCTCTTCGGCAAACTCGTCCTGACGCCCCAATAGGGGCGCGGGGAACTGCGCGAAACGGCGCCGAGCCGCTGCACAAAGAGAACCCCGCGCCCAGGTGCGACTACTCCCCCCGCAACCTCTGCGCCGCCGCAGCCAGCACAGCCCGAGCCCTGACCAAGTCCTCCGCAGCGAACCCGCGATCCCTCGCGGCATCACGCACCTCGTCACGAAACCGGTCCAGCAGCCCGCTGAGTTCGCGCAGCGGCTCGTTGGACGGATTGGTGACCGTCCAGGGCGGCAGGTCAGTAGCCGCATCCTTGCCCAGGTCGACAGACTCACTCTGCGCCGTCCCGCCCTGCGCCGGAGGCCCCCACCGCGAGGGATCGGCAAGCCCGGTGAGCGTGCGGGTGAGCTCGGCCAGACCCTCGCTCAGCCCGGAGGGCCAGTCGCCACCCCTGGCCTGAGCCTTCATCTGCTCGCCGATCCGGTGCGCCTCGGCCCTGACCTGGTCGCGCAGCGCCTTGGTCTGCTCGCGGGTGGCGCGAGCCTCCTCGCGGGCGCTGCGGGCCTGCTCCTTGGCCTGCCGGGCCTGCTCCCTGGCCTGCTCCTTGGCGACCCGCCACTCCTCCTTGGTGCGCTGCCAGGATTCCTTGTCCATGCCGGGCCAGGGCCCGTCCCCCCAGACCGGGTCCGGGCCCCAGCCCTTGGACTCGCTCTTGGTCTGGCGGCGGGACTCCTTGGCCGCCCGGCGCATCTCCTCACGGAGGTCCTTCGCCGAGTCGCGGACGTCCTCGCGGATCTGGTCGGCCAGGTGCGCGACGGACTCGTGGATCTCGGCCTCCAGCGCGTCGATCTCCGGTGCCCGGTCGGCCAGTTCGGCCTTGCCGGCGTCGGTGATCCGGTAGACCTTGCGGCCGCCCTCGACGGTGTGCGAGACCAGCCCCTCCTGTTCGAGCTTGGCCAGCCGGGGGTAGACCGTGCCGGCGGAGGGTGCGTAGAGCCCGTGGAAGCGCTCCTCCAGGAGGCGGATCACCTCGTAGCCGTGGCGAGGGGACTCGTCCAGCAGCTTGAGGAGGTAGAGACGGAGACGGCCATGGGCGAAAACGGGGCTCATGCCTCGTCCTCCTTCGTGAAGTCGAGGGCCTTGGGAGTGTCATCCTCGGGGGCGGGACGGCGGAGCAGGGCGACGGAGCCGGAGACCGTGGTGATCTTCACCTTGCCGGAGCCGTTGCCGAGGGTGCCGGTCAACTGCTTGGCGCCCCAGGTGCCGCCGATGCGGAGTTCGTCGAAGGCGCTGGAGACGTCGCCGCTGGTGGTGTTGGCGCGGACCTGCGCGTTGGCGGGCGCCGGGATGCGGAGGGCGACCTCGCCGGAGACATTGGTGAGGCTGACGTCGGTGGTGTTGTCGCGGGCGAGGTCGACCGTGACCGCGCCGCTGACCGAGTTGGCCTTGAGGGTGCGGCTGGCGCCCTCGACGACGGTCAGCTCGCCGGAGACGGTGTTGACCTTGAGGTCGCCGGAGACCGACTGGGCGTGGACGCTGCCGGAGACGGTGTTGGCGTCGACCGACCCGGTGACGCCGACCAGGGTGGTCGAGCCGCTGGCGCTGTGCACGGTGACCGGGGCGGTGATGCCGGAGATCACGGTGTCGGAGGAGGCCGACCCGAGCTCGATCCGGGTGCCGTGCGGCACCGCGAGGGACACCACGGCGCGCCGCCGGGCGCTCTCGCGCCACTGGCCGATGAACGTGGCCAGGGACTTCCAGGAGAAGTCCTTCCAGGTCAGGTCCTCGTAGGTGACGACCAACTCGCCCCCGTCCAGGGTGACCTGGAGGGGTGGCCCTTCGATCTCCGTGACTTCGAGCCTGGCCGGCCCGTCGGCGGCGACGACGTTCACGGTGCCGGCGACGGTGCGCACGCGGAGGCGGGTGACCTCGGCGTCGAAGGTGAGCTTTTCCGGCGTACTGACGGTCCACTGCTCGGCCATGCTGACTCCCCGAATAGGTTGGCGAGGACGCGCTATGTATCGCGTCCTCTGCTATTCACGATATATCGTGTTGCTGGGAAGTCAAGCGGCTCTGCTCACTCGTCGTCTTCGTCGTCTTCGTCGTCCAGCCGCGCCAGCCAGGTGGCCAGCCGCTCGACCGGAACCTCGAACTCCGGGTTCAGGTCCACGAACTCCTGCAGCCGGTCGGCCAGCCAGTCGAAGCTGACCTCCTCCTCGCCGCGCCGCGTCTGCAGCTCCTCGATGCCTCGGTCGGTGAAGTACACGGATGGATCTCCGAACAGTCTGAGAGTCGGATAAGCTGATTCCATGATAACGATGACTGCCACAGAGGCCGGGCGCAGCTTCTCGGCCGTCCTCGATCTGGCTTCCGAGGGCGAGACGATCAGCATCACCCGCGGTGGCGAGCTGGTCGCCACCATCGTCCCCCCGGTGCGGTCCAATGGTGCGGCCATCGTGGCCGCCTATGCCGACCACCATCCGGACTCCGCGTTCGCGGACGACCTGGAGGCAGCGCACAGGGATCTGAACATCCCGGAGGAGGTCCGGGACCCATGGGGCGAAGGCTGATCCTGGACACCTGCGTACTGATCGCCTTCGAACGGGGGAAACTCAGCCCGGCGGACTTCATCGCCGCGGACGACGACGCGGCGGTGGCGGCCATCACGCTGACGGAGCTCCGGGTCGGAGCCCTGCTGGCCGGCGAGGAGCACCGGGCCCGCCGGGAGGCGGCGGTGGAGCGAGTCGCCAGGACGTTCGCAGTCGCGCAGTACAGCGAGTTGGTGTCGCTCAGACACGCGGAACTGCTGGCTTGGACCCGGGCCCAGGGATCCCCGCGTGGGACCTTCGATCTGATGATCGCGGCCACGGCACTGGCGACCGGACGCGTCCTGGTGACGACGGACGAGGCAACGGGCTTCGCGGGGCTGCCCGGAGTACAGGTGAGCACCCCGGATCGGCTCTGAAGGAGGGAAGGGCTGTGCGTTCGGCGGCTATTGGTACGCCTGAAGGTGCTGATCGAGGCTCCATACTCGTACGTCAGCAATGCCGGAGTTGCTCCGGTAGGCCTCGCGCTCGGCGAGGATGCACAAATCACCGCAGCCCATACCCACCACAGCTTGTTCGATCAAGGTGGCCCCGGTCGACGCTCCCGACACGAGGTGATCGAGGAACGCGCCGTCCCAATGGACTGAGTGGAGTCGCCAGGGTGCGACTCCATCGCGGATCTGCAGGAGCAGAGCCGCGAACTTCGCAGCAACCTCGCGACGGTGCGTGCCGTTGTGGAGATGGGCGATATGGTTGCCCGTCTCGATCACGGTAGTCACCGGCAGGATGAGGGTGTCGCCGGAGCCGACCTTCTTTTTGAGTTCCTGCGCGACGGAATCCCGGTCCTGGTTGAACCCGTCCAGGTCGAGGACGTTGACCAGGACACTAGTGTCGACAAACCAGACGACGAGAGCCACGCTTACTCGATTCCCAGCAGACGCCAGAGAGCGTCGGCGTCGCTTGCGGGTCGGTCGGGGCGGACGAGTCGCCCTTGGGAGACCAGGTCTCCGATCCGTCCATCTGCCATTGCTTCGGCGTAGCCGGGCAACTCGACCAAACGCGTGAGTTTGCTCCCCAGGTCTCCCGCGTCCCGGTAGCAGACCACCACCGACTGGCTTCCTTCGCCGGAGAGCGCATTGAGTAGGGCTGGGCTGTGTGTGGTGAGGACTACCTGTGCCCCGGTCTGTCTACTTGTGTCCCTGATCAGTTCGAGAAGGCGGGCTGCCATGGAGGGGTGCAGCCCGTTCTCCAGCTCTTCGATCACCAGTAGCACACGGGCATGGATCTCCTCGCCAGTGCCGGCCTCGGGGTCGACGTCGAGCCCTTGGTCCGCTGTCAGCAGTGCGGTGGCGATCGCGAGGAACCGCAGAAGTCCGTCGCTCATCTCCCGCGCGGGCGTGGTGCCATGGGGGGAGTCGGTCTCGCGCAGAGTGAGCATCACGTCCCGTAGGTCGGATTCGGCCACTGCCAGAGTGTGGACTGGTTGATCGGCCACCAACCTGGTCAGTTCGTTGAGTTGCGCGAACCGGTCATGGTCTCGGGAGAGCAGGGCAACGGCAGCAGAGAGATTCTCTGCGGTGCGACGGAGGCCGGAGTCTCGAGCGGGTACGTACCCGCGCATCAGGTGTGGGACCGGATCGAGGTGGAACGCTCCACGGAGCGCAGCGGTGACCGCCGCCGCTCCCCGCAGAACCTGTGCTCCCGCACTGTCATCTGCGGTCACATGGAGCGGTAGCTGTGAGATCAGCAGACGTGTGTCCCTGAATGCGTAGGACGGATTGACGCCCTTTTTCCCATTGTGGACCTCACCGAAGATCGCGGCTGCCCGGTCGTTCGCATTCTCCGCCTTGAGCAGAGGACCCCAGTGCCAGGATCCGGACTGCAAGGCTGGACAACCGCCGTGGAGCGACTCCTGGACGATTCGCAGTTCCGGGTCGACCTGAATGGTGACTTGGTAGGCGAACTCATACTCTCCGAACTCGACGGTACATCCCAGGCTGAACCGGTCTTCACCGTGGGGTGCGCAGCCGAGTGAGCCGCCGCGTACGGGACCGCCCTCGCGACGGCGACCGTCCAGGGCATCGGCCAGTTCCTCACCGCCGACCAAGCGGGACAGCACGTCGATGGCATCCAGGGCGTTGGATTTGCCGCTGCTGTTTCTGCCAGTCAGTACCGTCAGGGCAGACAGGCTGAGCTTCTCCCCCCGGAAGGACTTGAACCGGATGAGCCGAAGCTCCTTCAGCCCCGCTCTAGCCTGCTGAATCATGTGGCGATGATATATCTGGCCCGGGTGACGCTCTACGCAATTGGCACGGGGCGCATGCTCGGGTTGGTGCCAAGACGGACACAGCTGTCTGCCTAGCGGCGGAAGGACAGCACTGTGGTGACGAGGACTCCGCAGATGGCCCAGCCCAGGAACATGGGTATCCAGACCGGGCAGAGGAGAACACCGACGGCGAGGAGCATCAACGGGTAGAGCAGTTGGAGTACGTTCAGCACCGGGCCCAGCCCGCGGTGGCGCCGCATCCACTCCAGCCGGTCCATCGGCCCGCTGACATCCGGTCGCCCAAACTTCGGCCTCTCCACCCCGGCGTCCCGCAACGGCCGCCGCGCCCCGAGCACCCCGCCTCCGACCATGAGCATTACCAGCACGGCTTCCACCGTGGCGTGCACCGCGGATGAGTTGTCGCGGGTGTAGTCCTGCGGCACACCCCAGACTGCGTCTGCGAAGATTCCGAGGATCAGCAATTGGAACGCCGCGTCCAAGGCGACCCGCGCCGCGGACTTCACTCGTTCTCGCCGTGGAGCTTGTGCAGTAGGGCGGCGTGCTTCTCGGCCCGCTCCGCGTTGGCGCGGCGTTGCTCCTCCAGGTCGAGCCGGGCGGCGTGTTCGGAAGGGAGCTCGCGGCCGAAAGAGACACCTGGCAGCCAGGAGAGGACGAACCCGAAACCGACAGGAGCGGATA
The DNA here is from genome assembly GCF_004365705.1 of Streptomyces sp. 846.5. NCBI lineage: Bacteria > Bacillati > Actinomycetota > Actinomycetes > Kitasatosporales > Streptomycetaceae > Streptomyces > Streptomyces sp. 846.5. Next base: position 2,981,090 of record NZ_SOBN01000001.1, on the reverse strand, counting down.
CCGGTAGCGTCAGCAGGAGGAGGAGGCGTGAACGTGTCAGAGCCAGGACCAGTGGGTGCTTGGCCTCTGTGGCTCGACGTACTCCTCTCCATTCGTCCGGGCTGAGCGTCGAGGTGTTCGCCTGCCAGGCAGTGCGGATGCCCCAGACGAAGCCGATCGCGACGCACAGCGCAACGCCGATGATGATGACGGGCCGCCAGGCCCCGGGGGCGGACTCGGTTGCCGCGTTCAGTCCGGCTGCTGCTGCGATCGCCATGATCAGGATGATGAGGCAGCGGCCGGCGGCAAGTACGACCCGCATGGACCAGTAGGCGGGACCACGGTTCACCCAGCTGGTGCCAACGCCCTTGATCTGCTGGGGTTGTTCGGGTGCCTGGTAGAGAGGCGGCTCAGAAGATGCTGGTGATGCCATGCCACGCTCCCTTGAGGTCTTCCTTGACTCCGTTGTACGTGTTCTTGGCGACATTCGCGGTACCCACGCCCAGGCCGCCCAGGACGCCATGGTCGTGGATGTCCTCGCTCCAGTGCTCGTGGACCAGTTTGTCCACCCCGACGCCGATCACCAGGCAGGTGGTGACCGCTGCCGCTCCCACTCCGACAGCGGCGGCGCCGACCGCTTCCTCGGGCAGCAGGGCGACGACCGCCACGCCGGCAGCCACTCCACCGAGCGCCGCTCCGCCGTCGACCAGCGCGGCGTGAGTCCAGGACCAGCCCTCGGCATGGTCCTGTGTGGCCTCGAAGCCCGCGCCGACCAGTGCAGCGCCCACATCGACCACCGGGATGTCCTTGAGGAAGTCCGGAGCCAATTTGCACTTGCTGATCGCCTCGGACAGACCGTTGATGTCACCGGGCTTGAAATTGACGACCTTGGAGAAAGCGTTCCGGCTGTCCTCGATCGCGGCCAACGCCCTTTCGCTCTTCACCACGTCGGACACCGAAGCCCGGTAGTCCGTGTAGGAGGTGAGGTCGGTAGGGAGGTTCTTCCCGTCGGCGGCGAGCGCGGCGCGCTCCGAGGCGAGCGCGCTCCGGGCGGCGGCACGCTTCGCCTTGGCCGCATCCACCTCTTTGTTCGCCTTCTCGGCCTGTGCGCTCTTGTAGTCGTCCTTGGTCGCGAAGATGTCCCGGAGGAGGATGCCGAGGGTGAACTTGTCCGGTGCAGCGAGCGGCTTCTCCGGGTCCAGCTCGCCATAGAGCCCCTGGAGCGCAGTCGCGGCCTCCACACGAGCCTGCTGCGCCTCGTGCAGGATCGAGCGGTACACCGTGGAGTAGTCGGCAAGATCCTGCGCGACCGCCGGGGAGAGAGTGATGGCAGGCGCTCCTGGGACATCCGTCGCCGGAATGCCGTTGGCACCCAATGGGACGGATTTGGCGCGAGCGGTGTCAGCGGCTGAATGGAGCGCCTCGTTGAGGGTGGACAGATTGCCGCCGAGTGTCGTCAGGACGCTTCCGACGGCTCCGACGAGCTCCGAGAATCCGCCGGCCGTCAAGGAGTCCTTGGTCCAAGCCGCACGGAAGGCAGTGGCGGCATCGCCCTGCCAACCGGCGTCGTGGACAAGGGAGTCCGCGCCGCTGTCCAGTGGCTTGACGACGCCCTCCAGTGCGGTGACGGCGCCGGCCAAGGTGTGGCCCATGGACTGAAGGCCGGTAAAGTCTCCGCCGATCCAGTTCTCGGTCATGTCCCCGCTACTCAGCCATCAAGTCTTCGAAGGCGCCGTGCACGTCGACGTCCCTTCGCTGGTAGGAACCGTGGACGTAGGCGAGTTTGTCGCCGTGCTCCTCGATCCGGTCTGCCAGCTTCGTGTGGATGCTGTCGATCGCAGCCATGATCAGTTGAATGCTGTCATTGAGGCCCGTGTCGCCTCCATCGGCGACGGCCGGTGCCACCTGCGGCTTGAGGCCTCGGTACGCATCAGCTTCGCTGTGATACGTGTCGGCCATCCTCTGCAGGTCGCCGAGCACGACCTGGTATCCGCTGCCCATATCAGCGCATCCTCTCGTACTGATCGAGATCAGCGGGCGTCCAGCGCCGGGCCGAAGGGTCGGTCGACGGATCGATCACCACAGGGCCCAGCCCCAGACGGTCCATCAGCGCGGTGTACTGCCGTGCGGGGACGGCTGCCCAGGGTTGAGCCGGGCCAAGTCGCTGCACCAGCAGGTCGATGGAGGTGAACCCGACCGGGACTGGCCCTTGCGCGCCTTCCAGAAGTTCGAAGACCGTCTCTGCTTTTGCCGCCTCGGCGGCATCCGGTAGCGGGTGCTGCAGATGGGCGGGTACGACCAGTACGGCGTTCTCCGCGAATCCAAAGTAACTCCCTGGATTGAGCGCGCGGTCGATCCTGGACATCCTCACCCCCGTTGTTGGTGTACGGCCGTCCGATGGTAGCCGGGGGAGACGGCGACGGGCCCGGCACCCCTGGGGTGTCGGGCCCGTCGTGTCGGGGCGTCAGATGCCGAAGACGTCCTCGACGAGCTGGGACTGCTCGGCGGCGTGGCGCTTGGCGGAGCCGACTGCCGGGGCCGAGGAGGCCGGGCGGGCCACGCGGCGCAGGCGGGAGCCGTTGGCGTTGCGGCCGACGACCACGTCCAGGTGGTCCACCAGGTTGAGTGCGATGAACGGCCAGGCGCCCTGGTTGGCCGGCTCCTCCTGGGCCCAGACGTACTGGACGTCACCGCTGTAGCGCTGGAGCTCATCCTGGAGCTCGGCGATCGGCAGCGGGTAGAGGCGCTCGACGCGGACCAGCGCCGTGTCGGTGATGCCGCGCTCGGTGCGGGCCGCCTCCAGGTCGTAGTAGAACTTGCCGGCGGTGATGACGACCTTGCGGACGTTGGCCGGGTCGACCGTGGAGTCGCCGATCACCGGGCGGAACGCGCCACTGGTGAACTCCTCCGCCTTGGACGCCGCGGCCTTCAGTCGCAGCATCGACTTCGGGGTGAAGACGATCAGCGGCTTGTGGTGCGGGTTGTGGACCTGCCACCGGAGCAGGTGGAAGTAGTTCGACGGCAGCGTCGGCTGGGCCACCGTCATGTTGTTGTCGGCGCACATCTGCAGGAAGCGCTCGATGCGCGCGGACGAGTGGTCCGGTCCCTGGCCCTCGTAGCCGTGCGGCAGCAGCAGGGTGACCCCGGAGGTCTGGCCCCACTTGGCCTCGGCGGAGGTGATGAACTCGTCGACGATGGTGGAGGCGCCGTTGACGAAGTCGCCGAACTGGGCCTCCCACGCGACCAGCGCGTTCTTGCGGGCCAGCGAGTAGCCGTACTCGAAGCCCATGGCGGCGTACTCGGAGAGCAGGCTGTCGTAGACGGTGTAGCGGGCCTGGTCCTCGGTCAGGTAGAGCAGCGGGGTGTAGTCCTCGCCGGTGACCCGGTCGACCAGCACCGCGTGCCGGGTGCCGAAGGTGCCGCGGCGGCTGTCCTGGCCGGCCAGCCGGACCGGGTGACCCTCCATCAGCAGCGAGCCGATGGCGAGGGTCTCGCCCATGGCCCAGTCGATGGTGCCGTCGTCGATGCTGGCGGCGCGGCGCTGCAGCTGCGGGAGCAGCCGGGGGTGCACCGTGAGCCAGTCCGGCAGGGCGACCTGGGACTCGGCGATGCGCTTGACCGTCTCCTGGGAGATTCCGGTCTGCACGCGCACCGGGAAGGTGGCCTGCGGACGCTCGCTGGTGGCCGGGGCCGGGCTGGCGTTGGCCTCGCGGACCTCCACGAAGACCTTCTCCAGCTGGTCCTGGTAGTCCTTGAGCGCCTGCTCGGCCTCCTCGACGGTGATGTCGCCGCGACCGATCAGGCCCTCGGTGTAGAGCTTGCGCACCGAGCGCTTCTTGTCGATCAGGTCGTACATCAGCGGCTGGGTGAACGAGGGGTTGTCGGCCTCGTTGTGGCCGCGGCGGCGGTAGCAGATGAGGTCGATGACCACGTCCTTGCCGAACGCCTGGCGGAACTCGAAGGCCAGCCGGGCCACCCGGACCACGGCCTCCGGGTCGTCGCCGTTGACGTGGAAGATCGGGGCCTCGATCATGCGCGCCACGTCGGTGCAGTACGTGGACGAGCGGGAGGCGGCCGGGGCGGCGGTGAAGCCGACCTGGTTGTTGATCACCACGTGCACGGTGCCGCCGGTTCGGTAGCCGCGCAACTGCGACATGTTCAGGGTCTCGGCGACCACGCCCTGGCCCGCGAAGGCCGCGTCCCCGTGGATCTGCACGGCGAGGACGTCGAAGGAGTTGCCGGCCTTGTCCAGGATGTCCTGCTTGGCGCGGACGATGCCCTCGGCGACCGGGTCCACCGCTTCGAGGTGGGAGGGGTTGGCGGCGAGGGAGACCTTGAGGCTCTCGCCGTCGATACCGGTGAAGGTGCCCTCGGAGCCCAGGTGGTACTTGACGTCGCCGGAGCCGTGCATCGACTTGGGGTCCAGGTTGCCCTGGAACTCGCGGAAGATCTGGGCGTAGGACTTGCCGACGATGTTCGCCAGCACGTTGAGGCGGCCGCGGTGGGCCATGCCGATCACGGCCTCGTCCAGCCTGGCCTCGGCGGCCGAGTCCAGGACCGCGTCCAGCAGCGGGATGACGGACTCGCCGCCCTCCAGCGAGAACCGCTTCTGGCCGACGTACTTGGTCTGCAGGAAGGTCTCGAACGCCTCGGCGGCGTTGAGGCGGCGCAGGATGCGCAGCTGCTCCTCGCGCTCGGGCTTGTCGTGGCCGCGCTCGACCCGGGCCTGGATCCAGCGGCGCTGCTTGGGGTCCTGGATGTGCATGTACTCGATGCCGATGGTGCGGCAGTACGAGTCGCGCAGCACGCCGAGGATGTCGCGCAGCTTCATGGTCGCCCGGCCGGCGAAGCCGCCGACGGCGAACTCGCGCTCCAGGTCCCACAGCGTCAGGTCGTGCGCCTGGACGTCGAGATCGGGGTGCTTGCGCTGCTTGTACTCCAGCGGGTCGGTGTCGGCCATGAGGTGGCCGCGGACCCGGTAGCTGTGGATCAGCTCCATCACCCGGGCGGTCTTGTTGACCTCGTTGTCGTGGCTGTTGTCCACGTCGGTGGCCCAGCGGACCGGCTCGTAGGGGATCCGCAGCGACTCGAAGATCCGGTCGTAGAAGTCGGCCTGACCGAGCAGCAGCTGGTGCATGGTGCGCAGGAACTCGCCGGACTGCGCGCCCTGGATGACCCGGTGGTCGTAGGTCGAGGTCAGCGTCATGACCTTGGAGACGCCCAGCCGGGAGAGGGTCTCCTGGGACGATCCCTGGAACTCGGCCGGGTACTCCATCGCGCCGACGCCCAGGATGGTGCCCTGACCGGGCATCAGGCGGGGGACGGAGTGGACCGTGCCGATGCCGCCGGGGTTGGTCAGCGAAGCGGTGACGCCGGAGAAGTCGTCCACCGTCAGCTTGTTCTGGCGGGCGCGGCGGACGATGTCCTCGTAGGCCTGCCAGAAGCCGAAGAAGTCGAGGGTCTCGGCCTTCTTGATGGCGGCCACGACGAGCTGGCGGTCGCCGTTGGGCTTGGTCAGGTCGATGGCGAGGCCGAGGTTGACGTGCTCGGGCTTCACCAGGAACGGCTTGCCGTCCTTCTCCTGGAAGCCCTGGTTCATGGCCGGCATCGCCTTGATCGCCTGCACCATGGCGTACCCGATGATGTGGGTGAAGGAGACCTTCCCACCGCGGGCGCGCTTGAGGTGGTTGTTGATGACGATCCGGTTGTCGATCAGCAGCTTCGCGGGGACGGCGCGCACGCTGGTCGCGGTCGGCATCGAGAGCGAGGCGTCCATGTTCGCCACGATCCGGGCGGAGGGGCCCTTGAGGGCGATCAGCTCGGGACCGGCGGGGGCGACGGGGGACGTCACGTTCTTGCTGTCCTTAAGGGTGTCGGCCACATCGGCCGGGGTGGAGGTCGACCGGGGCGCGGGCGCGGGCGGAGCCGGGGGCTTCGGGGGCACCGAATCGGGCTGACGCGAAGCGTCTCGATCAAGGGTGGTGGCGGGCGACGGGCGGGCGGCCGGTGCGGCGGGGGCTGCGGGAGTGACGGGGGCTGCCGGGGCGACGGGTGGGACGGTCGGCGTGGGAGCCGGTACCGGCGCGGGCGCGACGGGCGGTGGTGCGGGGGCCGCTGCCGGGGTCGAGGGGGCTGCGGCGGTCTGTGCTGCCGCCGTCACCTCGGCTCCGGCAGGGGCACCCGGCTGGCCCGCCTTCTCGCCGGCCTTGTAGTCGGCGAAGAAATCCCACCAGGCCCGGTCGACGGAGTTGGGATCCTGGAGGTACTGCTGGTAGATCTCGTCGACCAGCCACTCGTTCGGGCCAAAACCCGGGTCAGTGCTGGTAGAGCTGTTCGAGGTATGGGGGGACTCTGGCGACACGGCGGCAACCGCCCTCTTCCGCTTCCTTAAGAATGGTGGACAGCGGAAGCCAAGGCTACGCCCCCGACACCGGTCCGCGCAGGTCCCGCAGCCCGGCCGTCGCGCAGATCACAGTGCGGCCGTCGGATTTGGCGCGAAATCGATGTGTGAGGTCGTTCGTGATCGGGGATAACGAGTGGTTGTTCGGTCGCAGCGGGCCCGGCAAATACTGACATTCAGGATGATTTCCCCGAACCGCTGACCGCACTTCGGGCAATTGTCTCAGGTCTGTCCCAAACGGACAGGCGACCGTTGCCCCGGCAGGGTGATCCGGATCAGGCAGCCCACCGGGGAGTCCGCGACCGCGATGGTTCCGCCGTGCAGGTCGACCGCCCAGCGGGCGATGGCCAGGCCGAGGCCGGTGCCGCCGTCGCTGCCGGGGCCCTGGGCCGAGGGGCCGCTGCCGCGACTGAAGCGTTCGAACACCCGGTGCCGGTCCTCGGGGCGGATCCCCGGGCCCTGGTCGGCGACCTCCAGCAGCAGCCCGCTGGCCCGGCCGCCGTCCTGGAAGGAGCGGGCGCGGACAGTGACGGTGCCGTCCTTGGGGCTGTGCCGGCAGGAGTTGTCGACCAGATTGGCGACGACCTGGTGCAGCCGCTCCGGGTCGGCGACGGCGGTGAGGCCGGGGGAGACGTCCAGCGCCAGCGAGACGTCATGGCGGCGGCGACTGGCCCCGCCGGAGGTGGAGCCGTCCATGCTCAGGCCGCGGAGCACCCCGGACAGGAAGGGTTCGACGCCGAACTCCCGGGTGTCCAGCGAGGTGACCCCGTCGGCGATCTTGGAGAGGTCGAGCAGATGGGCGACCAGCCGGCCGAGGCGCTCGGTCTGCTCCAGGGCCGCGGCCATGGTGGCCGGCTCCGGGCGGACGACCCCGTCGACCACGTTCTCCAGCACGGCCCGCAGGGCGGCGATGGGGGTGCGCAGCTCGTGCGACACATTGGCGATCAGCTCGCGGCGCTGCCGGTCGGCGGCCTCCAGGTCGCCGGCCATGGTGTTGAAGGCGGTGGCCAGCTCGCCGACCTCGTCCCGGGAGGTGGCCCGTACCTCGCGGCTGTAGTCGCCGGCGGCCATGGCCCGGGCGGCCGCGGTCATCTCCCGCAGCGGCGCGGTCATCCCGTGCGCCAGCAGCTGGGTGATCAGCAGTGAGGCGACCACGGAGAAGATCATCACAATGCGGATCTGGGTGTCCGAGTTCAGTGCCAGCACCACCATCAGGGTGGAGATGCACACCGAGGTGATCACCAGGACCGCGAGCTTGGCCTTGATCGACCGCAGCGGGTCCAGCGGGCGCAGATCCGCCCACACCCGCTGTGCCGCCCGGCGCAGCGGACCGGGACGCACGGCTGCTTCCTGCTGATCGCCGTTCCTGGCCGCCCTGGTCCTCGCCCCCCTGTTGGCGCTCATGGCGTCGGGGCCTCCAGGGCGTAGCCGACCCCGTGCACGGTGCGGATCCAGTTGGCCCCGATCTTGCGGCGCAGCGCCTTCACATGGCTGTCCACGGTGCGGGTGCCGGAGGCGTCGGTCCAGTCCCAGACCTCGGCGAGCAGCTGCTCGCGGGTCAGCACCGCGCGGGGCTGCTGCGCCAGGCAGGCCAGCAGGTCGAACTCGGTGGGCGTCAGGTGGATGTCGCCGCCGGCCACCCGGACCCGGCGCTGGACGTTGTCGATCTCCAGCTCGCCGAGCCGGAGCGTGCCGCCCATCGGGGTGCGGGCCGCGAGCTGGGCCCGCTCCACCCGGCGCAGCAGCACATTGACCCGGGCCGCCAGCTCACGCATGGAGAACGGCTTGGTCATGTAGTCGTCAGCGCCCACGCCGAGCCCGACCAGCATGTCGGTCTCGTCGTCACGCGCTGTCAGCATCAGCACCGGGACCGGGCGGTGGGCCTGGATCCGGCGGCACACCTCCAGGCCGTCGAAACCGGGCAGCATCACGTCCAGCACCACCAGGTCGGGCTGCCAGGTCTGGAAGCAGTCCACGGCGGTGGGCCCGTCGTGCGAGATCGCCACCCGGAAGCCCTCGGCGCCCAGCCGGGCGGCGATCGACTCGGCGATGGTCGGCTCGTCCTCCACGACCAGGACCCGTCGCTGACCTCCGGTCCCGTTGGTCTCCTGCTGCTGTGCATCCGTCACGGTCACGCCACCGCCCCCAGGGCTTGCGGGTATCTCGGAACGCCGGTGGGGCGCTCCTGCTCGCATCGTCTCGGTCCGTACTTGTCCGTTGCCTGCCGCCCACTGGTCGAAACCTACGGACCGGAGCGGTCCCCCGGGAACCAGTCTTCTACAAACCGGGCTTTCGGGGGGCGGCATGGGCGTAGACCCTACCTGCCGTTCATGGGCGCAAAGTCGCAAGGTACACGACATCCGGCAGACCGCGCTCCACTTGGACGCCCACCGGGACGGCCTCGACCGCCGTGAACCGGGCCCGCAGCCGCTGCTCGAAGGCGGTGGAGGGGGCGGCGCTCCAGAAGGCCAGCACGCCGTCAGGGGCCAGTACGCGCTGGAGCAGGTCCAGGCCCGACTCGGTGTAGAGGCTGTCGTTGGACTCGGTGACGGTCCAGTCGGGACCGTTGTCGATGTCCAGGCAGAGCGCGTCATAGCGCTCCGCGGTGGCCCGGAGGTGCTCCAGCAGGTCGTCGTGGACGATCCGGGTGCGCGGGTCGGTGTGGCCGCCGCCGGCGAAGGGCGCGAGCGGGGCGTCGCCCGCGGTGTGCCAGTCGATCACGGCCTGCTCGCGCTCCAGGACGGTGACCCGGCCCGGGCGGGGGTCGGCCGAGGCCTCGGCCAGCGAGAAGCCGACGCCGAGGCCGCCGATCAGCAGGTCGACGCCCCAGGGCTCGGCCAGCGCGTCCAGTGCGGCGGTGACCAGCAGGCGTTCCGAGCGGCCGTCCGAGGTGTCCATCAGGAAGCAGCCGTTGGCGATGATCTCGAAGTGCTCGCCTCGGCGGCGGAGGACGGCTTCGCCGTAGGGGCCGTCGCGGCGGTCCAGCACTTCGGGGAGGTCGTCGGGATGGAGGTCGGAGTGGAGGTCGGAGTGGAGGTCGGACGGGACGGGCATGGCAGGGGCTCTCTCCGGTGTTGCTCGGGTCAGGGCGCGACGGCCATTCTGCCGCAGCAGGCCGATCGCTCACGGCGAACAGCGTTGGGGAACACCAGAGGGGTCAATCTCCTTTAGTCCAGGTAACTCAACTTTGATAACTGGGGAGAGATCATGGCGAACGCCTCTTCATTGACCCTGCCGGTCCTGCCACTCGATGACGAGGCGGTGCTCCCCGGCATGGTCGTCCCGCTCGACCTGTCCGACCCCGACGTGCGTTCCGCCGTCGAGGCCGCGCAGGCGGCGGTGCGGGACAGTGGGGCGCACGCCCCCGGCATCCGTACCGTCGCGAGCGCCCGCAAGGCGCGGGTGCTGCTGGTTCCGCGGATCGACGGCTCGTACGGCGCCATCGGCACCCTGGCGACGGTGGAGCAGGTCGGCCGGCTGGCCGACGGCGACCCGGCCGCGCTGGTGCGCGGTGTGCGACGGGTGCGGATCGGCGCCGGTACCACCGGCCCCGGCGCGGCCCTCTGGGTCGAGGCCGAGCCGATCGAGTCCACCGTCCCGGAGCCGCTGCCGGGCTCCGTGACCGAGCTGGTGCGCGACTACAAGGCGCTGACCACCACCTGGCTGCAGAAGCGCGGCGCCTGGCAGATCGTGGACCGGGTCGCGGCCATCGAGGACGTCTCCGACCTGGCCGACAACATCGGCTACGCGCCGTTCCTGACCGGCGCCGAGAAGGTCCAGGTGCTGGAGGAGCTGGACCCGGTCGCCCGGCTGAAGCTGTCGCTGCAGCTGCTGCGCGACCACCTGGCCGAGGAGGACGTCGCGGAGACCATCCGCAAGGACGTCCAGGAGGGCATGGAGAAGCAGCAGAAGGAGTTCCTGCTGCGCCGGCAGCTGGAGGCGGTCCGCAAGGAGCTCTCCGACCTCAACGGCGACCCGGACTCCGAGGAGGAGGACTACCGGGCCCGGGTGGAGGCCGCCGACCTGCCCGAGAAGGTCCGTGAGGCCGCGCTCAAGGAGGTCGACAAGCTGGAGCGCTCCTCCGACGCCTCCCCCGAGGGCAGCTGGATCCGCACCTGGCTGGACACCGTCCTGGAACTGCCCTGGAACGAGCGCAGCGAGGACGCCTACGACATCACCGGCGCACGGGCGGTGCTGGACGCCGACCACTTCGGGCTGGACGACGTCAAGGACCGGATCGTCGAGTACCTGGCGGTGCGCAAGCGCCGCGCGGACAAGGGCCTGGGCCAGGTCGGCGGCCGCCGCGGCGGCGCCGTGCTGGCGCTGGTCGGCCCGCCCGGGGTCGGCAAGACCTCGCTGGGCGAGTCGGTGGCGCGGGCCATGGGCCGGTCGTTCGTCCGGGTCGCGCTGGGCGGCGTCCGGGACGAGGCGGAGATCCGCGGGCACCGGCGCACCTACGTCGGCGCGCTGCCCGGGCGGATCGTCAGGGCCATCAAGGAGGCCGGTTCGATGAACCCGGTCGTGCTGCTGGACGAGATCGACAAGGTCGGCTCGGACTACCGGGGCGACCCGGCGGCGGCGCTGCTGGAGGTCCTGGACCCGGCGCAGAACCACACCTTCAGGGACCACTACCTGGAGGTCGAGCTCGACCTGTCCGACGTGGTCTTCCTGGCCACGGCGAACGTCCTGGAGGCCATCCCGGAGGCGCTGCTGGACCGGATGGAGCTGGTCCGGCTGGACGGCTACACCGAGGACGAGAAGGTCGTCATCGCCAGGGACCACCTGCTGCCGCGTCAGCTGGAGCGGGCCGGCCTGGGCACCGACGAGGTCGTCGTGGCGGAGGACGCGCTGCGCAGCCTGGCCGGCGAGTACACCCGCGAGGCGGGCGTCCGCAGCCTGGAGCGGGCCGTCGCCAGGATCCTGCGCAAGGTCGCGGCCCAGCAGGAGCTGGGCGCCGAGGGCGCCGAACTGCCCCGTACGGTCACCGCCGGTGACCTGCGCGGACTGATCGGCCGTCCGCACCACACCCCGGAGGCGGCCCAGGAGCCCGACGAGCGCCGTACCGCGGTGCCCGGTGTGGCGACAGGTCTGGCGGTCACCGGGGCCGGCGGCGACGTGCTGTTCATCGAGGCGTCGCTGGCCGATCCCGAGACCGGCTCCACCGGGCTGACCCTCACCGGCCAACTGGGCGACGTGATGAAGGAGTCCGCGCAGATCGCGCTGTCCTTCCTGCGCTCGCACGGGGCCGAGCTGGAACTGCCGGTCACCTCGCTGCGCGAGCGGGGCGTCCACGTCCACGTCCCGGCCGGGGCCGTGCCCAAGGACGGCCCGAGCGCGGGTGTCACCATGACCACGGCGCTGGCCTCGCTGCTCTCCGGGCGCAAGGTCAGGACCGAGGTCGCGATGACCGGTGAGGTCTCGCTGACCGGCCGGGTGCTGCCGATCGGCGGGGTGAAGCAGAAGCTGCTGGCCGCCGACCGGGCCGGGATCACCACGGTGCTCATCCCCTCCCGCAACGAGCCCGACCTGGACGACGTCCCGGCCGAGGTGCTGGAGCGGCTGACCGTCCACCCGGTGTCGGACGTCCGCCAGGTGCTGGAGCTGGCGCTGGAGCCCGCGGTAACGCTCACCAAGAGCGTGCTCGCGGCCTGAGCCCAGTCTCCGCCTGACGAAACCTGACCGACCTGTCCGAAATGCACCGCCGTCGGAACCGTCGCTTCGAGGGGGCCGTCCCTGTTCGGGACGAGACCTGCGAGAATGCGACGGTTCTGACGGCGAGTTGGTTGGGTGGGTGCGCGCGATGGGCGGACGACGAGCAACGGGGAGCAACCCCGGCGCCGCTGCCAGGGCCTCCGGGTTCACCGGGCCCCCGGCGAAGAAGCGCAACCTGGAATTGCTGCTGGTCCTGTTCGCGGTCGCGATCTGCGGCTTCGCCGAGGCCGGCGTGGAGCTGGCGCTCAACAACAAGCTGCCGAGCAGCTTCGCCACCCTGGTCGGCGGGCTGGCGGTGCTGGCCCTACTGGCGCACCTGGTGGTCCGGCAGTGGGCGGCCTACGCCGACCCGCTGATCCTGCCGATCTCGGTGCTGCTCACCGGGCTGGGCCTGACCCTGATCCACCGCCTGGACGAGGCCACCGTCAAGCAGAACCCCAAGAACGTGACCATGGCCTCCGGCCAGATCATGTGGACGGTGATCGCGGTCGCGGTCTTCGCCGGGTTCGTGGTCTGGGTCAAGCACCACCGGGTGCTCCAGCGCTACACCTACCTGGTGATGGCGGTGTCCCTGGTGATGCTGGTGGCGCCGGCCTTCTTCTCCGGCGACACCTACGGGGCGAGGCGCTGGATCCGGCTGGGACCGCTGTCCTTCCAGCCCGGAGAGTTCACCAAGCTCGCCATCATCGTCTTCTTCGCCAGCTATCTGATGGCCAACCGGGACGCGCTGGCGCTGGTCGGCCGGAAGATCATGGGCATAAGCCTGCCGCGCGGCCGGAACATGGGCCCGGTGCTGGTGATCTGGGCGGTCAGCCTGGTGGTTCTGGTCGCCGAGTCCGACCTGGGCACCTCGATGATCTTCTTCGGCGCCTTCATCGTGATGCTCTACATCGCCACCGAGCGCACCGGGTGGCTGGTGCTGGGCTGCGGGATGGCACTGGCCGGCGCGGTCGCGGCGGGCACGCTGGTCTCGCACGTCACCTACCGGGTCAACAACTGGCTGGACCCGATGGCCTACTACACCCACCTGGTAAACAGGCAGCCGCCGCTGGGCAGCTCGCCGCAGCTGGCCCAGTCGCTGTTCGCGCTGGCCAACGGCGGGTTCACCGGCACCGGGCTGGGCAAGGGCCACTCCATCCTGATCGGCTTCGCCTCGCGCAGCGACTGGATCCTGGCCACGGTCGGCGAGGAGCTGGGGACCGCCGGGCTGATGGCGGTGCTGATGCTGTACATGCTGCTGGCCCAGCGCGGGATGCACACCGCGATCAGGCTCACCGACCCCTTCGGCAAGCTGCTGGCCTCCGGGCTGGCGGCGACGCTGATCCTGCAGGTGTTCGTGGTGTCCGGCGGGGTTGTCGGGCTGATCCCGCAGACCGGTAAGGCCCTGCCGTTCCTGGCCCAGGGCGGGTCCTCGACGGTGGCCAACTGGATCATGGTGGCGCTGCTGATCAAGCTCAGCGACGCGGCGGGGCAGGCGGAGCTGGCGGTGCCGCAGGATCCGGCGGAGACGCTCACCATCTCGGCCGAGGAGATTGCGGCGGCGCGGGCGGAGTACGGGGCGGCGTAGCGGGGGTCTGCTCCTGGGTGCGGACCGTAGTTGGCTTGTCGCGCAGTTCCCCGCGCCCCTAGGGGTCTGCAACTGGCTCAGTTGCACATGCTTAGGGGCGCGGGGAACTGCGCGACAAGCCATGCACCTCAGCGGAAGACGCCCGTGTGGCCCAGCGAATAGCGGCCGGGCTGGGGGTAGACGGCCAGGCCGTGGGGGCCGTTGCCGACGGGGATTCTGGCGATCAGGTGGCCGTCGGCGGTGGAGATGGCGTAGACCTCGGAGTTGTAGCGGCCGGAGAGCCAGAGAACCTTGCCGTCGGCCGAGACGCCGCCCATGTCGGGGCTGCCTCCGCCGGGGATCTGCCACTTGTGCACCAGTTTGCCGGTCGCGAACTCCAGGACCGAGATCGATCCCTCGCCGCGGTTGGAGATGTACAGGTACTTGGAGTCCCGGCTGACGTAGAGGCCGTGGGCGCCGGCGCCGGTCCTGAGCAGGGTGGGCACCGAGAAGGTGTCGCCGTTCAGCTCCCACACGCCGTTGGCCATCATGTCCGCGACGTACCAGACCTTGCCGTCCGGGGAGATCTTGACGTCCTGCGGCATGGAGCCGCCGTAGGGGATCCGCTGCCTGGCGATGATCGACATCCTCGCGGTGTCGACCTTGAGCAGATCGCCGGAGAACTCGCAGGAGACGATGAAGTACGTCCCGTCCGGCGAGAAGTCCGCGTGGTTCACCCCTTCGCACCCCGCCGGGACCGACTTGACCACCTTCATGGTGTGGGCGTCCCGGAACACCAGGGCGTGGTCGGCCGAGGCCATGACCACCGCGTGCTTTCCGTCCGGGGTGAAGTAGAGGTTGTAGGGATCGTGGACGTCGACCTCGGCGCCCATCCGGCCGGTGGCCGGGTCGATCGGGGTGAGGCTGTTGCCGAGGTCGTTGTTGACCCACAGCCTCTTCAGGTCCCAGGAGGGGACCACATGCTGGGGCTGGTGGCCCACGTGCAGCGTCTGGATCACCTTGTAGGTGGCCGGGTCGATGACGCTGACGGTGTCGGACAGGGTGTTGGGGACGTAGACCCGGGACGGGAAGTTCTTGACCACCGGCGAGAGCTGGTTGGGACGGTCCGCGGCGTAGACGTCGGTGGGGGAGAGCGGCAGCGGCATCCCGGGGAGGGCGTCGGCGCTGCCCGGCAGCGCGGCGCCGGAGGCTGCTGCGGATCCGGCCGCCGCGTTGGCCTGGACGGCGGAGGCGGTCTTGTTGTCGGCGGTCTTGTTGTCATGGTCGGCCGAGCAGGCCGAGGCGAGCAGGAGGCCGCCGGCGGCGAGCGCGGCGCAGGCCGACAGCGGAAGCATCCGGGTTCGGGAGAGCGGAGAGAAGGGGCGGCGCGCAGCGCCTCGAGCAGGGGTGGCGGCGGGTGGCGGGTGGGACATCAGCTGAGCAGCTCCGAGGTTGTGACCGCGCGCAGTCCGCGCCGGTGCAGGCCGTCGAGGATTCCGGGCATCGCGCTGACCGTGCCGCTGTGCCCGAAGTGCATGCTGACCAGGGAGCCCGGGCGTACCGCGTCGAGGACGGTCCGGGTCACCGCGGCCGAGCCGGGGTCGGTGTAGTCGAGGGAGTCCAGGTCGTAGCTGAGGCAGTGCTGGTAGCCGGCCCGGCGGGCCTGGGCGGCGACGGTCGCGGTGCAGTCCTGGGCCTGTGAGGGGCGGAACCAGCGTCCGGGGCTGCCGGTGAGCTGCTTCAGCCGGGCGGCGCAGCGGGCGATCTCGGTGTACGCCTGCTGGGCGGTCATGGTGGAGATGGGGCCGTGGCTCTGGGTGTGGTTGCCCAGCTCATGACCGCCGTCCAGGATCCGCGTCGCCATCTCGGGGTACACGTCCAGCCAGCTGCCCACGGCCATCACGGTGACTCTGGCGTTCGCCCGTTCGGCCTCGGCCAGGACCGCCTTGGCGATCGCCGGGTCGCCCTGGCCGTGGAAGGTGAGCGCGGCCTGCGGGCGGGTGCTCGGCCCGGTGGCGATCTCGAACGGCAGCCCGGCGGCGAGGGCCGGCAGGGCATCGGCGTTCGGGGTAGCGGACGCGGGAGTGGTGGCGCGGGCCGAGGGTCGCGTGCTCGACGGGGCGGAGGCCGCGTCGGCGTGGGAGCTGCCCGAGTTGTCGGAGCAGGCGGCGGTCAGCGAGCCGGCGGCGCCGATGGCCGCGATCCGCAGCAGGCCGCGACGGTCGAGTGGGGTCACCCATCGAACAATAGGGTCAGCTCATCGGTCCCGCGCGGTGAACGCCGGGTCGCCGACCGTAGAGTGGCGCCTGGTCAGCTTGGGGTTCCTGGGACCCGTCGGGGTCCCGAACGTGGAGGTGCGGGCACATGCTGCAAGGTCGCCGGGAGCTGCCGCACGGGGTACCCGGACTCCGGGTGGCCCTCGGCGAGGACGGCATCGCCGTGCTGACGCTGGATCGTCCGGAGAAGCGAAACGCGCTCACCCGGGCGATGTGGGAGGCGCTGCCGGAACTGCTGCGGCGGCTCGCGAAGGAGCCGGGGCTGCGGGTGCTGCTGGTGACCGGCGCGGGCGGGACCTTCAGCGCCGGAGCCGACATCGCCGAGCTGCGCGAGGTCTACGCGGACCCGGCCACGGCGGACGACTACCACGCCGTCAACGTCCGGGCCGAGGAGGCGCTGGCGGCCTTTCCGCATCCGACGCTGGCGGTGCTCCGGGGCGCCTGCGTGGGTGGCGGCTGCCAGCTCGCGGTCGCCTGCGACCTGCGCTTCGCCGCGCCGGACGCCCGGCTCGGGATCACCCCGGCCAAGCTCGGGATCGTCTACCCGGCGGTGCCGACGGTGCGGCTGACCCGGCTGGTCGGGCCGGCCAGGGCGAGCTATCTGCTCTTTTCGGGTGAGCTGCTCCCGGCGGCGACGGCACTGGTCTACGGGCTGGTCGAGGAGGTCGCCGTGGACGTGGAGGCCAGGGCGCTGGAGTTCGCCCGCACCCTGGCGGCGCGCTCGGCGCAGACCCAGGGCGCGGTGAAGGCGGTGATCGCGGCCGAGCTGGCCGGCGGGGACCCGCAGACCGCGGTGGCCTCGTGGGAGCGGGCCTCGCGCACCGCGCCGGATGTGGCGGAGGGGCTGGCGGCGTTCGTCGAGCGGCGGCAGCCCAATTTCTGACAGTTCGCCAGATAGCGGGGCGAGCGGTCAGGCGTATAGCTGCCAGGGCGGTTATCCGCCATCCCCGCCCCGCGCATTCGATGATGTTCCTCCCAAGGATGTCCTCCAACCTCTGCTGTCTCGCAGATCCAGGAGGACACCCCTGTGCCACCTTCCCCCTTCCGGCGCCGCGGCCTGATATCGGCCGCCGCCGCTCTGGCGCTGCTGGCGGTCACCCCGTACGGCGCCCACGCGAGCGGCACGGCCGGGACCGCGGTCCCGGCCGGCGCCGGTACGACGGTCACCCGCACGGTCACCCTGATCACCGGCGACACCGTCACCGTGAAGACCCTGAGCGACGGGCGCAGCGTCGCGACGGTGCGGCGGCCCAACGGGCTGACCGGCGGCGTCCGGACCCGGACCGTGGGCAAGGAGCTGTACGTCTACCCGGACGAGGCGCTGCCCTATGTGGCGGCGGGCGTCCTGGACCAGCGGCTGTTCGACGTCACCCAGTTGATCGCGGACGGCTATGACGACGCGCACACCGGCACGCTGCCGCTGATCGTCCAGTACGGCGGGGCGGCGGCGAAGTCGGCGGCGGCGGTCCCGGTGGTGCCCGGGCTGACGGCGACCCGGCAGCTGTCGTCCATCGGCGGGGCGGCGGCGACCGTCGGCCATGCGAAGGCGGCCGGGGTGTGGCAGGCGCTGGCACCTGCTGCTGCCAGGACACGCTCGGCGTCAGCTCCGAAGCTCGCCTTCGCCGACGGGGTGACCCACATCTGGCTGGACGGCAGGGTCAAGGCCTCCCTCGCGGACAGCACCGGCCAGATCGGGGCCCCCGCCGCCTGGGCGGCCGGGACCGACGGCAAGGGCGTGGACGTCGCGATCCTCGACACCGGGATCGACACCCAGCACCCGGACCTGGTGGGGCAGGTCGACGCCAGCCAGAGCTTCGTCCCCGGCGAGTCCGTCGAGGACCGTGTCGGCCACGGCACGCACACCGCCTCGACCATCGCGGGTACCGGCGCGGCCTCGGGCGGCAAGGAGAAGGGCGTCGCCCCCGGCGCCCACCTGCTGGTCGGCAAGGTGCTCGACGACACCGGCTACGGCCAGGACTCCTGGGTGCTGGCCGGGATGCAGTGGGCGGCGCAGACCGAGCACGCCAAGGTCATCAGCATGAGCCTGGGTGACGCGAGCGTGGTCGGCGACGGCAGCGACCCGATGAGCCAGGCTGTGGACAGCCTCAGCGCGTCGACGGGTGCGCTCTTCGTCATCGCGGCCGGCAACAGCGGATCGGCCGGGGTCAGCTCCCCGGGCTCGGCGAGCTCGGCGCTGACCGTCGGCGCCGTCGACTCGGGCGACAACCTGGCGTACTTCTCCAGCACCGGGCCGCGCGCGATCGACGGGGACCCCAAGCCGGAGATCACCGCCCCCGGCGTGGGCATCCTCGCTGCGCGCTCCCAGTACATGACCGACGGCAGCGGCTACTACACGACGATGAGCGGTACCTCCATGGCCACCCCGCATGTCGCGGGGACGGCGGCGCTGGTGGCCGAGCAGCACCCGGACTGGACCGGGCAGCAGATCAAGGACGACCTGGTCAGCACCGCCGCGCTGACCCCGCAGATTGCCGTCTCCGACGGCGGCAGCGGGCGGGTGGACGCCAAGGCGGCGGTCCTGGGCACGGTGCACGCCAGCGCCAGTGCCTGGTCCGGCTACTACCCCTGGCCGCACACGGCCGACAAGACGAGCGTGAAGACCGTCACCTACACCAACACCAGCAGCGCGGCGGTGACGCTGAACCTGGCGGCCGATGTGACCGCCCCGGCCGGGACGTTCACCCTCTCGGCGTCCTCGGTCACCGTCCCGGCGAACGGGACCGCGCAGGTCACCGTCGCCGGTGACCCCGCGAAGGCGCCCTACGGCAACACCGACGGCCAGCTCGTCGCCACCGACGCGAGCAGCGGCGCGGTGGTCGCGCACACACTGATCGGCATCGACAACGAAGCGGAGATGTACAACCTGACGGTCACCGCCACCGATCGTGCCGGTGCTCCACTGGGCGGCAGCGCGGTGCTCTTCGAGGCGGGCTCGCAGTCCGCGCAGATCGTCACCGTCCCGGCGAGTGGGAAGCTGACGATGCGTCTGCCCAAGGGCGAGTACGCGCTGCTGATGGAGGCCGACCTGCCCGGCGCGGCGGGCCCGTCGGACCTGGGTCTGGCGATGCTGTCCGCACCGCAGATCCAGCTCACGGCCGACCGCACGGTCGCGTTGGACGCGCGGCAGGCGCACCGGGTCTCGGCGCCGACGCCCAAGCGGAGCGCGGCCGAGGAGACCAGGCTGGAGTGGTACCGCTCGGCGGGCGGGACCAGCTTCGACGAGAGCGACATGATCCCGGTCAAGTACACCAGCCTGTGGGCGCAGACCACGGCCCCGGTGACCGACGGCGCGTTCTCCTTCGTCGCGCGCTGGCGCGACGCCGAGCCGATGCTGACGGTCAGCGGCGCGGGCCAGTCCTTCACCGACCTGCTGCAGCAGGTCGGCTCGACCCAGCTCCCGGCCGGGTCGAGCAGGCTGACGGCGGTGTACGCGGGGCAGGGCGCGAGCACCGACTACGCGGGCCTCGACGCCAAGGGGAAGGCCGTGGTCGTGGACGACAACACCGCGGTCAGTCCCACCGACCAGGCTGCGGCGGCCGTCGCGGCGGGGGCCAAGCTGCTGCTGGTGGTGTCCAGCGTGCCCGGCCGGGTCAGCAACTGGTACGGCGCCGCCGACTACTCGGCGAACAGCCCGATCGAGGTGGCCTCGGTGACCACGACCGAGGGCAAGGCGCTGGAGGCGGCGATCGCACGCGGCGCGAGGACGACCAGGCTGGCGGTGGGGTCGCAGCCGGTCCCGTCCTACGCCTACGACCTGGTGGAACGTCATGACGGCGCGGTTCCGACGAATTTGACGTACCGGCCGAAGGCCTCGCAGTTGGCGGAGATCGACAACCGCTTCGCCTCCCCGTCGGGGACGCAGACGGGCAGCGAGGGCCGCTACGACATGCAGGACTTCGACAGCTACGGGGTCGGCTTCGACCAGAACCAGCAGCTGCCGGCCACCCGCACCGACCGGGTCACCCCGGGCGGGAACGGCTTCACCTGGTACGACGAGGCCAGTAGCCAGGTCGTGCAGGAGCGCGCGCCGTTGATGGGCTACGCGGCGGGCAGCAGGCAGCCGTACAACTGGTTCTCACCGGTGCTGCATCCGAGGCTGAACACCTCGACCTGGCTGCCGCAGCGCAACGGCGACTGGATGACGGTCAACATCCCCGGCTGGGGTGACGCCATGTCCGGCGACAGCGGATTCGACCAGGGCAACGGTCAGTTGAACGAGACGCTGTGGCTCTACCAGGGCTCCACGCTGATCAAGAAGTCCAGCTACCAGGCGATCTACACCGACGTCCCGGCGAGCACGACCCCGATGCCGTACCGGCTGGTCGCAGCGACCAACCAGGTCGGGGCCTTCCCCTACACCCCCGGCACCCGGACCGAGTGGACCTTCACCTCGGGCACCACCGACCTGTCCGTCATCGACACCCTCCCGCTGATCCAGCTGGACTACGGCGTGGCAACGGACCTGACGGGCAGGGCCTCGCGGTCCACCCCGATCACCTTGACGGCTTCGGAGCTGGCCGAGATGTCGCGGACGGCGAAGATCACCGGAGGCACGCTGGAGGTGTCGTACGACGACGGCAGCAGCTGGAAGGCGCTGAGGCTGAGCAAGGCGGGGACGGGGAGTTGGACGGCCCAGCTCCATGCACCGAAGTCGGCGGCGTTCGTGTCGCTCCGCGCCACGGCCAAGGACGCGTCCGGCAACACGGTGACGCAGACCGTACTGGAGGCGTTCGGGCTGAGGTAGCGGGGCGGTGCGGCGGCGGTCCGTTCTCGGGGGAGGCGGACCGCCGCTGCGGCTCCTTACGCGATGCCGAGCAGGTGGTCCAGGGCCAGCTGGTCGAGCTGCTCGAAGGCCATGCCGCGTTCGGCGGCGGCTTCGACGTCGAAGGTCTCGAACGCGGAGTCGTCGGCGAGGAGGTCGGCGAGGGTCTCGCCCTCGGCCAGGGTGGGCTGCGCCAGCTCGTGCAGGCGGGAGGCGCGGAGCGCGTCCTGGACGGCGGGGTCGGCGCGGAACTCGGCGGCCTTGGCCTTGAGGGCGAGGTAGTTGCGCATGTTGCCGGCGGCCGAGGCCCAGACGCCGTCGATGTCCTCGGTGCGCGGGGGCTTGAAGTCGAAGTGGCGCGGGCCGGCGTAGTCGGACGACTCCAGCAGGTCGACCAGCCAGAAGGCCTGGCGCAGGTCGCCCGCGCCGAAGCGCAGGTCCTGGTCGTACTTGATGCCGGACTGGCCGTTCAGGTCGATGTGGAACAGCTTGCCGTGCCACAGCGCCTGGGCGATGCCGTGCGGGAAGTTGAGGCCCGCCATCTGCTCGTGGCCGACCTCGGGGTTGAGGCCGACGCGGTCGGCGTGCTCCAGCGAGTTGATGAACGCCAGCGCGTGGCCGATGGTCGGGAGCAGGATGTCGCCGCGGGGCTCGTTGGGCTTGGGCTCGATCGCGAAGCGGATGTCGTACCCCTGCGATACAACGTAGTCACCGAGGAGGTCGAAGGCCTCCTTGAGACGGTCCAGCGCGACCCGGACGTCCTTGGCGGCGCCGGACTCGGCGCCCTCGCGGCCGCCCCAGGCGACGTAGGTGGTGGCGCCCAGCTCGGCGGCGAGGTCGATGTTGCGCATGGTCTTGCGCAGCGCGTAGCGGCGGATGTCCCGGTCGTTGGTGGTGAAGCCGCCGTCCTTGAACACCGGGTGGGTGAACAGGTTGGTGGTGGCCATCGGGACGGCCATGCCGGTGGCGTCCAGGGCCTGGCGGAAGCGCTTGATGTGACCCTCGCGCTCGCTCTCGGAGGAGCCGAAGGGGATCAGGTCGTCGTCGTGGAAGGTCACGCCGTAGGCGCCGAGCTCGGCGAGTCGGGTGACGGTCTCGACCGGGTCGAGGGCGGGGCGGGTGGCGTCGCCGAAGGGGTCCCGGCCCTGCCAGCCGACGGTCCAGAGGCCGAAGGTGAAGCGGTCCGCGGGGGTGGGCGTGAGGTCGGTCATGTGTACGGCTCCAGAAGATGCAGGGCGGGGAGACTATTCGTCATCGCGGTGAACAAATTAGTATCAGCTCGTCGGGAGGGGAACCCCCTGACCCCCACCAAGGAGGATCCGTGCAGGTCGGCAGTAGCGAAATCGTGATCGGGATCGACAGTTCGACGCAGTCGACCAAGGCGGTCGCGGTGGATGTGGCGACGGGGGCGGTGCTGGGCGAGGGCCGGGGCGGGCACACCGTGAGCGGTGGCGCGGGCCGGGAGAGCGACCCGCGCGAGTGGTGGCGGGCGCTGGGCGAGGCCGTGGCCGCGACCGGCTGTGCCGAGCGGGCGGCGGCGGTGTCGGTGGGCGGTCAGCAGCACGGGCTGGTGACCTTGGACACAGCGGGCGAGCCGGTCCGCCCCGCCCTGCTCTGGAACGACGTGCGCTCGGCCCCACAGGCCGCCGCGCTGGTGGCCGAGCTGGGGCGGGACACCTGGGCGCAGCGGGCCGGGAGCGTCCCCGGGGCCTCGTTCACCGCCGCGAAGTGGGCCTGGCTGCGCGAGAACGAGCCCGAGGCCGCCGCCCGCACCGCTGCTGTGCGGCTGCCGCACGACTTCCTGACGGAGCGTCTGACCGGGGCGGCCGCCACCGACCGGGGCGATGCCTCCGGCACCGGCTGGTGGACGCCCGCCGGTTACGACCTGGACCTGCTGGCCCGGCTGGGGCTCGACGCCGGGATGCTGCCGACCGTGGTGGAGGCCGGGAAGGCGGCCGGTGAGGTGCTCGCCGGGACGGGCAGCGGGCTGCGGCCCGGCACCCAGGTCGCGTCCGGCACCGGCGACAACATGGCGGCGGCGCTGGGCCTCGGGCTCGCCCCCGGGCGGCCGGTGCTCAGTCTGGGCACCTCCGGGACGGTCTACGCGGTGACCCGGGGCCGTCCGACCGACCCGTCCGGCACCGTCTGCGGCTTCGCCGACGCGCTGGACCACTGGCTGCCGCTGGCCTGCACCCTCAACTGCACCCTGGCGGTGGACCGCACCGCCGCCCTGCTCGGTCTGGACCGCCAGGCCGTGGAGCCCGGCGGCACGGCCGTCGTGCTGCCGTACTTCGACGGCGAGCGCACGCCCGACCTGCCCTACGCCTCCGGGCTGATCCACGGGCTGCGCCATGACACCACCGGCGGCCAGCTGCTGCAGGCGGCGTACGACGGCGCGGCCTACTCGCTGCTGGCGGCGCTGGAGCAGGTGCTCGTCGCGGGCGGGGAGCAGATCGACGCCGGGACCGAGCTGCTGCTCATCGGCGGCGGCGCCCAGGGCACGGCCTGGCAGGACACGGTGCGCCGGCTGTCCGGTCGGCCGGTGCGGATCCCGGCGGCGGGCGAGCTGGTCGCCCTGGGCGCGGCGGCGCAGGCGGCCGCGCTGCTCACCGGCGAGCGCGCGGACGAGGTCGCGCGGCGTTGGGGCACCTCCGAGGGACGGCTGCTGGAGCCGCTGCGGAGGGACGACGCGGCGCTGGAACGGATCGCGGATACGCTGCACCGATCCGGAAGTCTGTTTGACCAGCCCGTCATATGAGCGACCGAACGCCGCACCGCTGAGAGCACAGGGGTCCCATGCCGAGCCATAGCCACAGCCCGAGCCCGAACGGGGGTGAGCCGCGCCGTCCCGCCTCCCAGCAGGGCATGCGCCGGCAGAACCTGGGCGTGGTGCTGGGCGCCGTCGCCGCGCACGCTCCGCTGTCGCGCGCCGATGTCGCCGCCCGCACCGGGCTGACCAGGGCCGCCGTGTCCACGCTGGTGGTGACGCTGCACGAGGCGGGGCTGGTCAGCGAGCTGGGCCCGGCGCCGAGCGGACGGGTCGGACGGCCCGGCAACGCCCTGGTGCTCAGCAGCGAGGGTCCGGCCGGTCTCGGTCTGGAGGTCGGGGTGGAGCACCTGGCCGCCTGCGTCGTCGACCTCAGCGGGGAGGTGCGGGTGCAGCGCCGGGTCGTCTCGGCCAACCGGGCGCGTCCGGCCGACGAGGTGCTGGCCGACCTCGGCGTGCTCGCGGCCGAGCTGCTGCGCGAGGCGGAGGCGCTGAACCTGCGCCCGACCGGTGCGGTGCTGGCCGTTCCCGGCCTGGTGGACGCGGCGGCCCGGACGGTCGTGCACGCTGCCAACCTGGGCTGGCGCGATCTGCAGCTGCCGCCCCTGCTGCTCGGGCTGCCGCTCTCGGTGGAGAACGAGGCCAATCTGGGGGCCCTGGCCGAGCTGTGGCGGGCCGGCGGCGATACGGAGGGGCCGACCCCGGTCGACTTCGTCCATGTGTCGGCCGAGGCCGGCATCGGTGCGGCACTGGTCGTCGGCGGCCGGCTGTTCCGGGGCGCGCGGGGCTTCGCCGGTGAGCTGGGCCATGTCCCGGTGCACCCGGACGGCCCGCTCTGCCCCTGCGGGGCGCACGGCTGTCTGGAGCAGTACGCGGGCGAGCGCGCGGTGCTGGCCGCCGCGGGGCTGCCCGAGGACTCCGGCGACTGGGTCGCCCTGCTGGCCAAGCGGGCGGCGGAAGGCTCCGTGCCGGTACGGCGGTCGCTGGAGCAGGCCGGGGCGGCACTGGGCACGGCCCTGGCGGGCGCGGTGAACCTGGTCGACCCGGAGGCGGTGGTGCTCGGCGGGGCCTACGCCGAGCTGGGGGAATGGCTGCTGCCCGCGATGCGGGCGGAGCTGGCGGCGAGGGTGACGGTCCGCCCGTGGGAGGCCGCAGCGCTGTCGGCCTCCGGCCTGGGGCGGGGCGGGGCGCTGTTGGGGGCGGCGCTGGTTACGGTGCGGCGGATCATTGAGGATCCGTTGGGCGTGGGCTGAGGGGTGCTTTCGGCTGCGGGCTGTGCATGGCTGAGCGCGCAGTTCCCCGCGCCCCTGGGGGGCTGCAACATACCCACAGCGGTTCAGTTGCAGCTGGATAGGGGCGCGGGGAACTGCGCGACAAGCCAGCTACGGTCCGCAGCCGAAAACCCTCAGGCCCCCGCGATGAGGTACAGCCCGTACCCCACGGCCGCCGCGCACACGGCGAAGCAGAGCACGGCCACGGCCAGCGCACCGCCGCCCCTCGCGGCGGAGCCGCCGCCCGCCAATACGGTTTCGCGGCGCGAAAGTGCCGAGACGCCGAGGCAGAACGCAGTGACCACGCCGAGGGTGATGAGCAGGCTGACGCCGAAGGTGTTGCCG
The DNA here is from genome assembly GCF_004365705.1 of Streptomyces sp. 846.5. NCBI lineage: Bacteria > Bacillati > Actinomycetota > Actinomycetes > Kitasatosporales > Streptomycetaceae > Streptomyces > Streptomyces sp. 846.5. The sequence continues at coordinate 2,956,011 of NZ_SOBN01000001.1, read as the reverse complement.
AGTGCGGCCCAGTGGATCTTCATGGTGTGGACTTCCTAGGCCGCGATGGGGCCGGTCGCGGCCGGGACGGTGGTGAGCGGGGTGGGCTCGTCGCCGACGGTGGTGGCGTCCACCACGTTCTCGGCGTCGACGCGCTGGCGCCGGGAGAGCAGGTAGATCCAGACGCTGGCCCCGACGCCGATCAGCGCCAGCAGCACCTCGCCGACGGCGCCGCGGTCGACCAGCAGCGCGCCGCCGCCGCCCAGCAGCCCCGCGGCGGGAAGGGTGAGGCCCCAGGCGTAGGCCATCTTCCGGGCCGTGGACCAGTTGACCCGGCCGGTGCGGCCGGCCTTGCCCGCGCCCATGATGCCGCCGGAGCAGACCTGGGTGGTGGACAGGCCGAAGCCCATGTGGGAGGAGGTGAGGATGACGGTGGCCGAGGCGGTCTGCGCGGCGAAGCCCTGCGGGGCCTCGATCTCGGCGATGCCCTTGCCCAGGGTCCTGATGATCCGCCAGCCGCCCAGGTAGGTGCCGAGCGCGATGGCCAGCCCGGAGCTGACGATGACCCAGGTGGGAGGGTTGGATCCGGGGGCGACCGCGCCGGCGGCGACCAGGGTCAGGGTGATCACGCCCATGGTCTTCTGGGCGTCGTTGGTGCCGTGGGCCAGGGAGACCAGCGAGGCGGAGGCGATCTGCCCGGCCTTGAAGCCCTTGGTGTTGACGGACTCGCTGCCCTTGGCGGTGGTCCGGTAGGCGATCTTCGTCGCCCCCCAGGCGGCGACCCCGGCCACGATGGGCGAGGCGGCCGCGGGGATCAGGATCTTGGTGACCACCACGTCGAAGTGCACGCCGTGCATGCCCACCGACACCAGCGTTGCGCCGATCAGACCGCCGTACAGGGCGTGCGAGGAGCTGGACGGGATGCCCCGCAGCCAGGTGACCAGGTTCCAGATGATGGCGCCGATCAGTGCGGCGAAGACGACCGCGGGCCGGATGCCCGCCTTCTCGTCGACGAGTCCGCCGGAGATCGTCTTGGCGACGGCCACCGAGAGGAACGCGCCGGCCAGGTTGAGCACGCCGGAGATCGCGACCGCGACCTTCGGCCTCAGCGCGCCGGTGGCGATGGAGGTGGCCATCGCGTTGGCGGTGTCGTGGAAGCCATTGGTGAAGTCGAAGGCGAGGGCCGTGATGATCACGACGGTCACCAGGAACGAGATGTGTTCCATTACCAAACAATCGTCTCAGCGGAATCGTCGTGGCTGACCGTAGGGACATCGGGTGAACGGAAGGTGAACTGACGGCCGATCTGAAGTTGATGGGGACACCGAATCGGGGCGAATCGGGGCGCACCGCCAAGGGGCGTCTGGGGAGTAGGAGGAGGTTTCGTTCAACCGGCCTTCCGGAGAGAGCTGTGTCACATTCATCTGCCGCTGCTTCGCTGGGCACGGCTTCAGCCCTGGGACCGGTTGCGGCTGAGATCCAGGTGAGAAAGCTGGACGGCCACTGCCGTATGTCGGTGCGGCGTGGAAGGATCTCCGGGGCAGTGCACGGGGAGCGAGGGGAATGTCGGTGCGGGGCACAGGTGGCGGCAGCAGGGGCAGGGTCAGCGGCGCAACTCGGGGCAGGATTCAGGGCACGGCGGGAGGGGCGGGCTCGCTGAACGCCGACACCAGGCCCTGGCTCAGCGGGGTCCTCCGCTGCGGACTGCTGCTGGTGGCGGCGTCGCTGGTGGTCCTGCCGACGGCCGGCGCCTCCTTCGCCGCGGGTTCGACGGCGACCGCCACCGCGACGGCGACCGCGACGAACGGCTCGGTGGACGCGCTCACCCAGGCCGAGAAGACGCTGCAGCCGATCCTGGACCAGCTGCACGCCACCTACCAGCAGGCCGAGGCGGCGACGCAGCAGTACGACCAGCTCTCCGAGCAGCTCAAGCAGGCCAATGCCGACGACGCCGAACTCCAGGTCCTGGTCGACAACGCGCAGATCTCGGTGGACAACGGCACCACCATCGCCGGACAGCTGGCCGCGGCCCAGTACCGCAACAGCGAGCTCTCCCAGCTGGGCCAGCTGCTCACGGCGAAGGACCCGGAGCAGGCGCTGCACACCGGCGAGCTGCTCTCGATGGCCGGGAAGTCCCAGGCCGCTTTCCTCGCGCAGCTCCGGACCGACCAGGCCGGACTGGTACAGGCGAAGGCCGCCGCGGTCGCGGCCAAGGCGCACGCGGCGCAACTGGTCGCCGCCCAGGCCGTCCAGCGCGACACCATCAACAAGAAGCTCAACCAGATCCGCACGCGGGTCGCCACGCTCACCGGCGCCCAGCAGCAGGAGCTCTCGCTGCTGGAGCAGAAGGACGCCAACGCGGCCCAGACCGCTCTGCTGGCCTCGGGCGCGCTCGGCAAGGACAACCTGAAGCCCTCGGCAGCGGGGGCGGCGGCCGTCGCCTACGCCTTCCAGCAGATCGGCGCCGAGTACGTCTGGGGCGGCACCGGTCCCTACGCGGCCGGGTTCGACTGCTCCGGACTCACCTCGCAGGCCTGGCTGCACGCCGGCGTGGCCATCCCGCGCACCAGCGAGATGCAGTGGGCGCAGCTGACCCATGTGCCGCTGAACGCGCTGCGCCCCGGCGACCTCATCGTCTACTTCAGCGGCGCCAGCCATATCGCCATCTACATCGGAGCGGGCCTGGTGATCCAGGCGCCGCACACCGGCGCGGTGGTGCATGTGACGCCCATGGCGCAGAACCCGATCCTGGGCGCGGTCCGGCCGGACCCGAACAGCCCCTCGCTCGGCTCCTACACGGCGCCGACGATCCCGTCGGGCGCGACCGGTGCCCAGCCGATCAGCCCCGGCCCGGTCACCGGCACGACGGGTGGCGGTTCGTCCACGACCGCGCCGGGCGGCACCTCGTCCGCGAGCAGCGCACCGTCGTCGTCGAGCTCGCCCTCGGCCTCCGCGAGCGCGAAGGCGAGCCCGTCGGCGACTGCTTCGGCCAGTGCCTCGGCTTCGGCTTCGGCCAGTGCGAGCGCCAGCGCCTCGGCATCGCCCTCGGTCACGCCGTCGGCGAACGCCTCGTCGGTCTCGGCCTCGGCCGCGGTCGTGACACCGTCCGGCTCAGCCTCGAACTGAGCCGGACCCCGAGTCCTCCGCGAAGCGGATGACGACGGACTTGGAGGTCGGGGTGTTGCTGGTGTCGGCGGTGCTGTCGAGCGGCACCAGCACATTGGTCTCGGGGTAGTAGGCGGCGGCGCAGCCGCGCACGGTCGGGTAGAGCACCACCCGGAAGTGCGGCGCCCTGCGCTCCACACCGTCCGCCCACTCGCTCACCAGGTCGACCAGCGCGCCTTCGGCGAGGCCGTGTTCGGCGGCGTCGTCGGGGTGCAGCAGGACCACCCTGCGGCCGTCCTTGATCCCGCGGTAGCGGTCGTCCAGGCCGTAGATCGTGGTGTTGTACTGGTCGTGCGAGCGCAGCGTCTGCAGCAGCAGCCGGCCCTCGGGGACCTCGGGCGCGGTCAGCGCGTTGACGGTGAAGTTGGCCTTGCCGGTAGTGGTGGGGAAGGCCCGCTTGTCGCGGGGGGCGTGCGGCAGGGCGAAGCCGCCCGGGTGCTTGATCCGCTCGTTGAAGTCGTCGAAGCCGGGGATGACCCGGGCGATCCGCTCCCGGACGGTGCCGTAGTCGGCGGCGAACTCCTCCCAGGGGACCGGGTTCTCCGGGCCCAGGGTGAGTCGGGCCAGCCGGCAGATGATCGCCGTCTCGGACAGCAGGTCGGCGGCGGGGGGCTTCAGCGCGCCGCGGGAGGCGTGCACCATGCCCATCGAGTCCTCGACGGTGACCTGCTGCGGGCCGCTCTCCCGGATGTCCTTGTCAGTGCGTCCCAGCGTCGGCAGGATCAGCGCCCGGGCCCCGGTGACCACATGGGAGCGGTTGAGCTTGGTGGACACGTGGACGGTGAGGCGGCAGCCCCGCATCGCCTCCTCGGTGACCTCGGTGTCCGGGGTGGCCGCGACGAAGTTGCCGCCCATCGCGAAGAAGACCTTCACCGTGCCGTCGCGCATGCCGCGGATGGTGTCGACCACGTCCAGGCCGTGCTCGCGGGGCGGGTCGAAGTGGAACTCCTTGCCCAGGGAGTCGAGGAAGGCCGCGCTGGGGCGCTCGAAGATGCCCATGGTGCGGTCGCCCTGGACGTTGCTGTGCCCGCGCACCGGGCAGACCCCGGCCCCGGGACGGCCGATGTTGCCGCGCAGCAGCAGGTAGTTGACGACCTCGCGGATGGTCGGCACCGCGTGCTTGTGCTGGGTCAGGCCCATCGCCCAGCAGACGATGACCTTCTCCGACGCCAGGGTCAGCTCGGCCAGCTCGCGGATCTGCTGCTCGGGCAGCCCGGTCGCGGCCAGCACCTGGTCCCAGTCGGTGCTGCGGGCGTCCTCGGCCCACGCTTCGAAGCCGTGGCAGTGCTCCTCGATGAAGGCGCGGTCCAGGACGGTGCCGGGGGCCTTCTCCTCGGCCTCCAGCAGCAGCAGGTTGAGCGCGCGGAACAGGGCCAGGTCGCCGCCGAGGCGGATCTGCAGGAAGAGGTCGGTGAGCTTGGTCCCGTTGCCGACCAGGCCGCGGGCGTTCTGCGGGTTCTTGAAGCGTTCGAGGCCGGCCTCGGGCAGCGGGTTGACGCTGACGACCTTGGCCCCGGCACGCTTGGCGCGCTCCAGCGCGGAGAGCATCCGCGGATGGTTGGTGCCCGGGTTCTGCCCGGCGACGATGATCAGGTCGGCCTGGTAGAGGTCCTTGAGGTGGACGCTGCCCTTGCCGATGCCGATGGTCTCGGTGAGTGCGGAACCCGAGGACTCATGGCACATGTTGGAGCAGTCCGGCAGGTTGTTGGTGCCGAACTGACGGGCCAGCAGCTGAAAGGTGAAGGCGGCCTCGTTGCTGGTGCGGCCGGAGGTGTAGAAGGCGGCGCCGTCGGGGGTGTCGAGAGTCTTCAACTCGTCGGCGACCAGCGAGAGGGCGGCCTCCCAGCCGATCGGGGTGTAGTGCGTCGCCCCCTCGTCCAGCAGCATCGGCGTGGTCAGCCGGCCCTGCTGGCCGAGCCAGTAGCCGGAGCGCTCGGCGAGGTCGGCGACCGGGTGCTCGGCGAAGAACTCCGGGCCGATCGTGCGCAGCGTCGCCTCCTCGGCGACGGCCTTGGCGCCGTTCTCGCAGAACTCGGCCGTATGGGTGTGGTCGGGCTCGGGCCAGGCGCAGCCGGGACAGTCGAAGCCGTCCGGCTGGTTCAGCTTCAGCAGGGTGCGGACCGCGCGGGTGGCGCCCATCTGGGCGTTGGCGATCTTCGTGGTGTGGAACAGGGCGGGAATGCCGGCGGCCGCGTGCTTGGGCGCCGAGACCTCGGGGCTGTCCTGCGCCGGATCCTGTGCGGGAGCCTTGCCGGCCATGTCGTCCTACCTCGGGTTGCGGGCAGCCTGCCACTGCCGGGACCACTTAATCGCTCCAGTCTTTCACTGCCGGAAGGCATCCGGAACGGTGAGGTCCAGCACAGGCCACAGGCGGGCAGGCCGCTACTCGCCGGCCGGCTCCTCCAGCTGCTCGACGGTGACATGGCCCATCGGCGGTTCGGGCAGCGGCTCGGGATCGTGGACCGAGACCGCGAGCGGCGGCGGGCTGGGGTTGCGCGGCTCGCGGACGCCCGCGTCGCCCGGGCCGCCGCCGCGGCGGACCGTCCAGATGACCACCGACGACCAGCGGGCCGCCAGCGATCCCGCGGCGGGAGACTGCCCGGAGACCACACCCTCCATGGACGGCGGCGCGTCGGGATCGGGGCCCACCGCGATCAGCTGGGCGCGCCGCGCGAAGTCGCGGGCCTGCTGCGGGGACAGACCGATCAGGTCGGGGACGGTCACCAGGTGGGGCTGCGGGCCGGGACTGGACGCCATGCGTCCCAGGGTATGACCGCCGTCGGCGGGCGTCAGTCGGATCGTCAGACACAGCGCCGGGAGGTGTGCGTCGTGCAGGACGGTGGGTACCACTCGGGGGAACCCGTCCCGTCCCGGCCGTCGATGGGATCATGGGAATGCAGGACGACCGCCGGGCCTTCGTACATTCGTCCGACACAACCGTCATTGTCTGTCCCGACCTGTACCGGAGGTACACCAGTGAGCAGCAGCCTGGACGCATGGAAGCGCTGGCGCGACGACCGCGTGGTGGAAGCCCGCGCCCCGCACGGCCCGCTCGCCCTCACCGGCACGTACTGGCTGGCCGACCTGCGCGAGGGCGTGCCCGGGGTGCCGGGGCGTTGGGAGCTCCAGGGCAGTTGCGTGATCCTCACCGCGGCCCGGCACGACGGCCTGGAGGTCGACAACGCCCGGCTGGACGGCTCGGTCCGGCTCTGTCCGGACACCGCGCCCAAGCCGTCCCTGCTCAGCCACGGCGGCCGACGGCTGCTGCTGATCCTGCGCGAGGGGGAGTACGCGGTCCGGGTCTTCGATCCGGCCTCCGAGGCCCGCGCCTCCTTCGCCGGCATCGACGCCCACCCGTACGCGCCGGAGTGGTCGCTGCCGGCCCGCTTCACCCCGTACCAGGAGGTCAGCACGGTCTCCGTGCGCAACGCGGACGGCCGCGAACGGGGCCTCGCCCTGGCCGGGACGGTCGCCTTCACCGCGCCCGGCACGGCCGCCGAGACCATGCTGCAGGTCAGCCAGGCCGAGGACGGTGCACTGAGCGCGGTCTTCGCCGACGCGGGGAGCGGCCGGGACGGCGCCTTCCGCTTCCGCTTCGTCGCCCTGGCCGCCCCCTCCGCCGGGGAGGGCGCGACCGTGCTCGACCTCAACCGGGCCTATCTGCCGCCCTGCGCCTTCGCCGACCACTTCATCTGCCCCTTCCCGCCCCCGGGCAACACCCTGCCCTTCGCGGTGCCTGCGGGGGAGAAGCGGGTGCTGAAGCACTGAGTGGCCCTCGGGGTGGGCAGGATGCGGGGATGGACGACGATCAGCACGAAGCCCGCCCGCGCCCCGACTTCCTCACCAAGCCGGTCCTCAGTGGTGACCTGGTCCTGCTGCGGGCCGTGACCGAGCTGGACCTGCCCGCGCTGCGGCCGATGCTGGCGGACCCGGAGGTCGCCCGGCTGACCGGGAGCCAGAGCGGGGCGCCGGAGGAGGCGCGGCTCCAGGCCTGGTACCGGACCCGGATCGGGCAGGACGACCGGCTGGACCTCGCTGTGGTGGAGCGCGGCACCGGACTGTGCGTGGGCGAGGCGGTGCTGAACCAGTGGGACGGCCCCAACGAGAGCTGCAACTTCCGCATCGCGCTCGCCCCCGGCGCCCACGGCCGCGGCCTGGGCACCGAGGCGACCCGGCTGATCTGCGGATACGGCTTCGAGAAGCTGGGGCTGCACCGGATCTCGCTGGAGGTCTACGCCTTCAACCCGCGCGCCCGGAGGGCCTACGAGAAGGCCGGCTTCCGCGCGGAGGGGGTGCTGCGGGACGCACTGCGGTGGGACGGGCAGTGGGTGGACGCGGTGGTGATGTCGATGCTGGCGGGGGACTGGGAGAGCCGGTAGCCCGGCTCCGACCTGACCGTTCCGTCCGGATGGTGGCCACCGGCTGGACGGGGCGTTCCGGATGTTGATATAGATCGGACCTCCTGGCGACGGTGGACGACCGGACCGTCCTGATCGCAAAGGTGGTGGTGCAGGTGCGATTCCTGCGCGTAGGACCCTCGGGCGCGGAACGACCCGCCCTCCTGGGGAGCGACGGCACGACGGCGTACGACCTCTCCGGCGTCACTCCGGACATCGACGGCCGCTTCCTCGGACGGCTGCTCGACGACGGCGCCGCGGAGCTGGCGGCGCTGGCCGAGCAGGGCGGGCTGCCGCTGCTGGAGCTCGCCGGGCAGCGGATCGGCGCGCCGGTGGCCCGTCCGCCCAAGGTGGTCTGCGTCGGCCTGAACTACCGGGACCACGCGGCCGAGGCCGGGGCGGAGATCCCGGCCGAACCGGTGCTCTTCATGAAGGCGAGCAGCACCGTCGTCGGCCCCGACGACGAGGTGCTGGTGCCGCGGCGCAGCGAGAAGACCGACTACGAGGTCGAGCTGGCGATCGTGATCGGACGCACCGCCCGGTACCTGGACGCGCCCGCGGACGCCGACTCGGTGATCGCGGGCTATGCGCTCAGCAACGACGTCTCCGAGCGCGAGTTCCAGATCGAGCGCGGCGGCACCTGGGACAAGGGCAAGTCCTGCGAGACCTTCAACCCGCTCGGCCCGTGGCTGGTCACCCGGGACGAGATCCCCGACGTGCAGCGGCTGGTGCTGCGCACCACCGTGAACGGGGAGCTGCGGCAGCAGGGCAGCACCGCAGACATGATTTTCACGGTGCGTCACATTGTCTGGTACATCAGCCAGTTCATGGTGCTGGAGCCCGGCGACGTGATCAACACCGGTACCCCGGCCGGGGTGGCGATGGGCCGTGCCGACAAGGCGTACCTGCGGCCCGGCGACGTCATGGAACTCTCCATCGACGGCCTCGGCACGATGCGGCAGACGCTGGGCACGGCGTGAGGCGGATCGTTTGGCTGCGGACCGTAGCGGGCTGGTCGCGCAGTTCCCCGCGCCCCTGAGGTAGTGCAACTGGCCCAGTTGCAGACCCCTAGGGGCGCGGGGAACTGCGCGACAAGCCAACTACGGTCCGCAGCCAAGGTCCGTCAGAACCCCCCCATCCCCCTCAGCACCTCCGCGCACTGCGAATCGTGCCTCGCCGACACCTCGAACATGGCCATGAACTGGTCCACCAGCCAGTCCCGCAGCTCCGCTGCGGACCCCACGCCGGGGGCTCCCGGTTCCTGACGGCCGTTGTCCAGCCAGGTCAGCGCCGTCGTCTCCACCACCGAGATCCAGGAGCGCAGCAGCAGGGAAAGCCTCGGACCGGGGTGCTCGACCCTCAGCTGTTCGACGATGTTGCGGTAGGCGGCCCTGCGCACCTCGTCCACGATCGCGGAGGTCCGCTCGGTCTCGGTCGCGGAGCCGCCCCGCAGCAGCGCGCCGTAGCCCGCGGCGTGGTCGCCGACGAAGTCGAAGTACTGGTCCAGCACGTGCCCGAGCCGCTCGGCCGGTCCGCCGTGGGTGTGCGCGGCGAAGCGGGCCGAGAGCTCGTCGGCGGCGGTGCGCAGTGCGGCCTCGTACAACTGCTGCTTGCCGCCCGGGAAGTAGCGGTAGACCAGCGGACGGGAGGCTCCCGCGGCGGCCGCCACGTCGTCCAGCGAGACCTCCTCCGGTGCGTGCCGGCTGAACAGCTCCAGCGCCACCGCGATCAGCTGCTCCCGCCGCTGCTCCACCGGCATTCGCCGGTACGGAGCCCGCTTCGCCCGGGGCGGACGGGGCTGCGCGGGCTCGACGACGGAGTCGGCGGCGGGGGCGTCCATGGCCCCACCTTATGTGCCGGTGCGGCCCGGCCCCGCAGCCGTCAGCCCAGCAGCCCCGACCGGCGCCACGCGGCGCGGTCCAGCGCGCTGTGGATCACGCCTATCTCCTCCAGGAACGAGGTCAGCTTCTCCGCCGACCAGCGCATGGTCTCCCGGCGGTGCTCGCTCTGCCGCGCCTGGCGCATCGCCTCCTCCACGTCGAGCCCGACCGCCGCGTACACCTTGGGGTGGACCAGGGCCCGCGCCACCACGACCGAGGCCTCGCCGGAGACGGTGCGGGTGAACTGCCGTTCCCAGGCCGGGCAGGTCGCCATCTGCCGCCGCAGCTCCTCGCGGGCGTAGCGGACGTGCCGGGCCTCCTCCACCACATGGATCCGGGTGATGCCGCGGACCAGCGGCTGCACGGTCTCGTCCGGGAAGGTCTGCCGCTGGATCCGGTCGAGGATCTCCTCCACCAGGAGGGTCGCGGTGAAGGCGCCGGGGGTGGTCGCGGTGGTCTTCAGCACTCGGCCGAGGAAGCGCGTGGTCCCGCCGGGGCCGTAGTAGGGGGTGCCCAGCTTGGTGACCATGCGCGCGAACATCCTGGAGTGCCGGCACTCGTCGGCCATCTCGGTGAGTGCGTAGGCGACATGGCTGGTGCGCGGGTCCATGTCGTAGATGTGCCGGGCCAGCAGCTGCATCAGGATGACCTCGAACCAGACGCCCGCGGAGGCGAGGCTGGCCGCCTCGTGCCGGGAGAGCTCGATCCGGCGCTCCTCGGAGAGCCGGTTCCAGATCGGGGTGCCGTACAGCGAGACCATCCGCTCGGGCAGGAACCACTTGCCGGGTTCGAGTGCGCCGTCCCAGTCGAGCTCGGTCTCCGGGGCGTAGGAGTGCTTCGCCGACGCCTCCAGCAGGCGTTCCGCCACCCGCTCACGGTCGGTCAGCAGTGCAGACCCGCTCTTCTCCGCCATGACGACGCCCTCCCTCGGTCCGGCTCCTCTGCTCTTATGAGACTGCATGTCAGCAAGAGCGTCAATCCCCGTTGCCGGGCGCGTCCGTGCTGCCGGGTTCGAACGGGCCACGACAATGACTGCATGACTTCGGAGGCGACGACGCAGGCGCCATGGGCGCGTCGATGGTCCGGCGCGGCCTGGCGCTTCGTCCGGGCCGCCCCCGGAACCTGCCTCTACCTCCTCATCCTCGGGGCCAACACCTTCGCCCTGGTGCAGATGTCACCGAGGTTCCGGAGGTACTTCCTGTTCAGCCACAGCACCAATCTGGTCGAACTGCGGCACCACCCGATCAAGGTGCTGATCAGCAGTGCCTTCTGGACCGCGACCCCGAGCTTCGCCTACTGGCTGCCGCTCTTCCTGCTCTTTCACGTCCCGGTCGAGCGCTGGCTCGGCACCCTGCGCTGGCTCGCCGTCGTCGCCATCGCGCACATCGTCGCCACCCTGGTCAGCGAGGGCACCGTGAGCGTCCTGATCAGTATGGGGAGGCTTCCGCACAGCACCACGCACACCATCGACATCGGGGTCAGCTACGGTCTGTCCGGCTCGGTCGGCGTGCTCACCTGGTTCTTCGCCCGCCCGCTGCGCTGGTGGTACCTGGGCGCGACGGCGGTCTTCTTCTCGCTCCTCTTCGCCGTGGAATGGGACTTCACCGATCTCGGTCACCTCACCGCCTTCCTGCTCGGCGTCGCCTGCTGTCCGATCACCCGGGGCGTCCCCGGCGGCAACTGGCGACCGCACCGGCGTTCGCGCAGCCGTTCGGACGCCGACGGACTGTCACCACTGCGCAGTGGTGCGACAGGATGACGGCATGGCCGACTCATCCGCACCCAGCGCACCCCACGCCCTCCGTGCGCCCCGTCAGATCGCCGACGCCCATGTCGACGCCTGCGCCGCCCTCGACCCCGGGGTCGCCGCGAGCCTCGGCGTCAACCTGGACGACGAGCGCCAGCCCGACCTCTCCCCGGCGGGCTTCGAGGCCGCCGACGAGCTGGACCGCCGCACCCTGGAGGCGCTCGCGGCCCTCCCCGCCGACATCCGGGCCGACCCGGCCGAGGCCGCCTGCGCCCGGCTGCTGGCCGAACGCCTCGGCGCGCGCCGGGCCGTCCACGCGGCCGGGGACCACTTCCGTTCACTGAGCAACATCGCCTCGCCGGTGCACCAGATCCGGCAGGTGTTCACCATCGTCCCGACCGCGACCGAGCAGGACTGGTCGGTCGTCGCCGGGAAGCTGCGCAACACCCCGGCGGCACTCCAGGGATACCAGGCCACACTGACAGAGGGCCTGCGGCGCGGGCTGTACTCCGGGCCGCGTCAGGTGGAGACGGTGATCGGCCAGTTCGACGGCTGGATCGGCAGCGGCGCCGGCGGCAGCTGGTTCGCCGACTTCGTGGCCAAGGGCCCCGACGCGCTGCGTCCCGAGCTCGACCGCGCCGCGGCCCTGGCCACCGCCGCCACCGCGGACTTCCGCGACTGGCTGCGCGACAGCTACGCCCCGGCCGCCGCGGACGCGCCCGACATCGCCGGACGTGAGCACTACCTCCGTTCCTCCCGCTACTGCACCGGCGCCGATCTCGACCTGGACGAGGCGTACGCCTGGGCCTGGACCGAGTTCCACCGCCTGGACGCCGAGATGCGGGTCGAGGCCGACCGGGTCAGGCCCGGGGCCGCGCCGCTGGAGGCGGTCGAGCACCTGGAGGCGCACGGGCACGCGGTCAAGGGCGTCGAGGGCATCCGCAGCTGGCTCCAGCAGCTGATGGACGAGGCCATCGCGGCGCTCGACGGCACCCACTTCGACCTGGACGGACCGCTGCGACAGGTCGAGGCGATGATCGCCCCCGCGGGCAGCGCGGCCGCGCCCTACTACACCCGGCCCAGCCTGGACTTCGCCCGTCCGGGCCGGACCTGGCTGTCCACCCTGGACCGGGAGACCTTCCCGACCTGGCAGCTCGTCAGCACCTGGTACCACGAGGGCGTTCCGGGTCACCACCTGCAGCTGGCCCAGCGGATGCGCTGCTCCGGCAGCCTCTCCCGGTTCCAGATGACCCTGGGCAGTGTCAGCGCCGAGACCGAGGGCTGGGCGCTGTACGCCGAGCGCTTCATGGACGAGCTCGGCTTCTTCACCGACCCCGGCCGCCGGCTCGGCTTCCTGGACGAGCAGATGCTGCGCACCATCCGGGTGATCATCGACATCGGCATGCACCTGGAGCTGGTGATCCCGGCCGACTCCCCGTTCCACCCCGGCGAGCGCTGGACCCCCGAGCTGGCCACGGCCTTCTTCGCGGCCTACAACGGCAGCCCGGCCGAGATGCGGGAGAGCGAGATCGTCCGCTACCTGGGCTGGCCGGGCCAGGCCATCGGCTACAAGCTCGGCGAGCGGGCCTGGCGGGCCGGCCGGGAGCAGGCGAGGGTCCGGCAGGGGGCCGGCTTCGACCTGAAGGCCTGGCACATGAAGGCGCTGTCGCAGGGCGCGTTCGGGCTGGACGACCTGACGGAGCAGCTGGCCGCGCTCTGATCCGCCCGGCAATTCGGGGACAGCACGGACATTGTCGGTGGCAGCCTCTAACGTGGCTCGCACGCAGGTTCCGGCGAGGAGGTCATGCACGATGTCCGACATCTCTTCCGAGGACAGTCGACTCGTCTCCGTGGTGGTGTACGCCTCGGGTGCAGTCTGCCGCCGCCGTGCGCTGATCCGGGCCCGGAGCGGCCCGGGTCCGTTCCGGATCGCGCTCGGCGGGCTGCCGCTGGCGCTGGACCCGTACAGCCTGCGGGCCGGTGTCGTCTCCGGGCCGGAGCGGCTGCGGGTGCTCGATGTGCGGCGGGAGGTCGAGGCGGCGCTGCCCTCGGTCGAGGACCTGTCGCCGCTGCGGCGCGCCTGCGACGAGGCGGAGGAGGCGGCGGACGCGGCCGGGGCGGCCCGGGCGGCGCTGGCCGCGCAGGTGGAGCACATCGCCGCGCTGCGCGCCGTCCCGCCGTCCGCGCGCCGGGGCGACCCGCCGCGGCGCGCGCCTGCGGACGCGCTGCTGGCGCTGGCCGACTTCGTCGACACCCGGCTGGGGGAGCTGCAGCAGCGGCTGCTCGCGGCCGAGGACGCCGAACGGGAGGCCCGGCGCGAGGCGGAGATCGCCCGGCGCCGGCTGCGCGCCGCGTCGGGCGCGCTGCCGACCGAGCAGGTCAGGCCCAGTACGACCGTGGTGCTGACCCTCGATCAGGCCGAAGCCGTGGAAGCTGAAGAGGGATCAGAGATCGAGCTGGAGCTGGAGTACGGCGTCCCGGGCGCGACCTGGACGCCGACCTACCATCTGCGGCTGGAGGGCGTCCACAGCGACACCCCGGACGGCAGTCTGGCCATGCGCGCCGTCGTCGCCCAGCGCACCGGCGAGGACTGGACCGGGGTCCGGCTCGGCCTGTCCACCGCCGACCTGCGCCGCCGGACCGAACTGCCCGAGCTCCGCTCGCTGCGGCTGGGCCGCAGGCAGAACGAGGTGGTCCCGGTGCTCTGGCGGGAGCCCCCGTCCGGCCTGGCCGAGCTGTTCACCGGGTACGACGCGGCTCCGAAGCCGGCCGCCGCCGATGTCCCTGCGGCGGTGGCGGGGGGATCGGCCGTCGCCTGGCTGGAGGCGGACTCGGAACCGGCCCTGGACGTGAGCAGCGTGAGGTCGGTGCGGGCGCGATCGGCCGACACCTTGGGCGGGGCGGTGCCCTTCCCTCAGGCCATAGCTCCGCAAGCGGCTCCGATGCCCGCAGGTCCGCCGCCGCCCGGAGCGGCGGTGTACGCGGAGCCGATGCGCAGCATGCGCGCGCCCGCAGGTCCGTCCGGCGGCTACGGCGGTGCGGGCGGTGCGGCGCCCCAGGCCAAGAAGGAGTTCGCGGCGGACGTTCAGCAGCCCGCCCCCGACCAGGCCCTGCGCGACCTCGCCCGGCTCGCCCTGGCCGGCCCGGAGGAGCCGGCGGCCCAGCGCGGACTGCTGCGCTCCGAGACGGCGGCCCCTGGCGCGTCGGTGACCGAGCACCGGCGGCGGGCGGAGTCCGTCGCGCGGCTGGCGCTGCCGCCGCGCTCCGTTCCGGTCCGCAGCTCCGCCGGATCCTTCGACCACCGCTACGACACCGCGGCCCCCGTGGACGTCCCCGCCGACGGCGCCTGGCACACGGTGCCGGTGCTGGAGTTCCCGGTCGAGCTGTCCGCCGAGCACATCTGCGTCCCGGCCGTCGACCCCCGGGTCTACGCGGCCGTCCGGCTGGGCAACACCAGCCCGCACGCCCTGCTGGCCGGGGCGGCCGAGGTCACCGTGGACGGCGCCTATCTGATGACGGTTCAGCTGCCGACCCTCGCCCCCGGGCAGCACCGCAGGGTCGGTATCGGGGTGGTCGAGAGCGTGCAGGTGGCCCGGCACACCCGGATGCGGGAGTCGACGGCGGGCCTGCGCGGCGGCACGATCGTGCTGGAGCACTCGGTCGAGATCGAACTCGCCAACCGGCTCGGACGCCCGGTCACCGTGGAGGTCCGGGAGCGGGTCCCGGTCGGCGGTGACAAGGACGTCAAGGTCGAGGAGCAGCAGGCAGTGCCGCCCTGGACGGTGGTGCCGCCCGAGCAGGACGAGCGGCACCAGCGCGGGATGCGGGTCTGGCGGGTCACCCTGGAGCCGCACGCCAAGCGGCAGTTGAATGGTGGCTACGCGGTCAGGATCCCGGCGGCGAAGGCCGTCGTCGACGGCAACCGAAGGCTCTGATGGCCGAACAGGAGGAGCTGAGGAGCATGGGCGAGACGACCAAGGACGGCGCGATCCCCTGCCCGGTCACCGCGGTGACCCTGCTGGAGGACCGGGCCGAGCTCTCGCGCACCGCCGTGCTCGACGCCGGACTGCCGGCCGGCACCCACCGGTTGCGTCTCGGCCCGGTCGGCCCGCTGGCGGTGGACCGCTCCCTGCGTGCCGAGTTGGCGGTTTCGGAAGTAGCGACGGGACCGGCGGCGTCGGGAACGGCCGGGCCGGTGGCCGAGATCCGCGATGTGCGTCTGGTCCGGCTCTACACCCCGCCGCCCGAGGGGGCCCCGGGCCCGGACGCCTCGGCGCTGCGCCACCGGGTGCACGAACTCGGCGAGCAGCTGCGCCGGTTGGAGGCCGACCGGGAGCGCACCGGGGCTCGGGTCGCGGTCCTGGAACAACTCCTGGGGGAACTGCGCCGGGACATCGCCGAGGGCGCCGGCGCCGGCGAGGCCGACCCCGAGCGCTGGACGACGGAGCTGGACCGGGCCTACGACGAGCACACCCGGCACACCGACGCGCAACGGCTGCTGCTGCGCCGCATCGACCGGACCCGTACCGAACTCGGCAGCGCCCGGGAGGCGTTGGACGCGGCCGAGGAGCAGCCGCTGGTGCTGTCCGCGTTCGTCGACGTGGTGATCGAGGCCGGCGAACCGCTGCCGGAGGGAGCCAGGCTGCAGCTGGTGCACCTCACCCCCTGTGCGCTCTGGCGGCCCGCCTACGTCGCCGAACTGTCGCCCGACGGGACGTCGCTCGCGCTCCAGTGCGACGCGGTCGCCTGGCAGCGCACCGGCGAGGACTGGACCGGCGCGGCCCTGTCCTTCTCCACCGCCCGGACCACCCTTGCCGCCGAACCACCGCAGCTGGGCGAGGACGTCCTGCTGCTGGTGGACCGCACGCCGGAGGAGCGAAAGACGATCGAGGTGGACCTGCGGGAGGTCGACATCCAGACCGTGGGCCCCGCGGAGGACGGCTCGGCCGAGTCGTCCGCCGGGTCGGCCGCAGCCGCCTCCTCGGCCGACGCGCTCGCCCTCCCGGGGGTGGACGACGGCGGCGAGGCACGCCTGCTGGTCGCGCCGGCACCGGTGGACCTGCCCTCGGACGGGCGGGCGCACCGGATCGGGCTGGCCTCGGCGACGCTGCCGGCCACGGCCGAGTACAGCTGCGCCCCGGAACTGTCCTCGCTGGTCACCCAGGTCGCCCGGTTCCGCAACAGCACCGGCCAGGTGCTGCTCTCCGGCCCCGTCGACCTGATCCGGGGCAGCGGCTTCGTCGGCCGCGGCGAGCTGCGGTTCACCGCCGAGGGAGCCCCCGCCGAGCTGTCCTTCGGCAGCGAGGACACCTTCCGGGTGACCCGCTCGGTCGAGGAGTCCCGCGACACCACGGCCGTCACCGGACGCACCGTCATCACCCGTACCGTCCGGCTCGCGCTCTCCCGCTTCGCGCCCGCCGACGCCCCGCCGCTGGCGGTGGTGGTGCGCGAGCGCATCCCGGTCTCCGAGATCACCGCGGTCGAGGTCCGCCTCGACAAGGAGCGCAGCTCGCCGCAGCCGGACGGAGCGGACGCCGACGGCATCGTCCGCTACGACCTCATCCTGGCCGCCGACGACCGCCGCACCCTGACCCTGGGCTACGAGATCACGGCGTCACGGGCGGTGGCCGTCTGAGCGGGTGCGCTGCTACGAGCCTTCCACCATCTGCTCCAGCCGGGCCCGGTGCATGATCAGCCGGTCCGGGTCGGCCGGCGCCTCGGCCTCGCCGAAGTGCAGCTGCCGGTAGCCGATCCGCAGCATCACCACGGCGTGCCGCAGCGCCGCGTACAGCAGATGGAACTCCATGTCCCGAGGGGTGTGCCCGGTGAGTTCGGTGTAGCGGCCGCAGATGCGGCCGGGTTCCATGAAGTCCGGCATCCCGGGGAGGCCCGAACTCTCGGTCAGGTCCTGGAAGAAGCGGTGCAGGAAGATCAGCCAGGCCAGGTCGAGCTCGCGCGGGCCGAGCGAGGCCATCTCCCAGTCGAGCACCCCGACCGGGTCGAAGCCCTGGTAGACGATGTTCCCGACTCTGGCGTCGCCCCAGCTCAGCACGGTCGGGCCTTCGTCCTGGGGCCAGATCTGCTCCAGCCGGGCGAAGGCCCGCTCGATCAGCGGGGAGCGCGGCCGCCCCTCCACCACCCAGGCGTAGTAGTCGCGCTGTGCGTCCACATGCCGGCGTAGCGGGCTGCGGAACGAGCCGTGCGGACCGGTGGGCGCGAGGAACCTGGCCTCGTCGGCCGAGATGGTGTGCAGCCCGGCCAGGACCTCCACGGTGGCCTGCTCCAGATGCGAGCGTTCGGCGCGGGAGGCGTCGAACAGCCAGTTCCCGCCGTAGGTGTAGGGCATGACGTCCGGAGGCACCCGGCCCTCCAGCCGTTCCATGACGAATCCGGTCGCACCCAGCGGCTTCGGGTCGGTCTCCAGCCGCAGCAGCCGGGGCACCGGCACCTTGGTCCGCTCGGCGACCAGCTGGATCGCCCGGTACTGGCGCTCCATGTCGTAGTGCGGGAACACCGCGTAGGCATTGGTGTCGGCGGCCAGCCGCAGCACGCAGGGCTGGGAGGTCCCGTCCGGCCGCCGCAGGTCGAACAGCACCGTCTCGCTGGACATCCCGTTCGTCGGCGGCACGGTCAGCCCGCCCACCGTCGCCCCCGGCAGCCAGTCGGCCACCCAGGCCGCGAGGCGGCGTTGCAGCTCGGCGGGGTCGCGGGTGGTGGTACGGGGACGCGGGGCCTGCGGTGCGTCCGGCATCAGCGCGGACCCCCGTCCGATTCGGCCGCAACGGCGTCTTGAGCAACGGCGTCTTGAGCAACGGCGTCTTGAGCAACGGCGTCTTGTGCAACGGCGTCTTGTGCAACGGCGTCTTGTGCAACGGCGTCTTGTGCAACGCTGTCGAAGCCGGTGAAACCGCTGGGGTCGTGCCGGCCGAAGCTGCCGTGCTCGAAGATCCCGTGGCCGACCTCGCCGTCCAGGGTGAACCGCGCCGCGTGGTCGGTGACCCCGTAGGCGGCCAGGCCCAGCCCCTTCCCCTCGCCGAGCTGGTACACCGTGCGTTCGCTCCAGCCCCGGCCCTGCCAGGTCCCGTGCTGCCAGTCCTGCGCGGGCGGGTAGCCGGCGCCGACCGCCAGTGGGCTGCCGAGCAGCACCTCGGCCCGGATCTCCAGCGGCTTGCGGGCGGCGTCGGTGAGATGGATCACCGCCGAGCGCGGCTCCCGGCTCCCCGGCGCGTAGGTGATGTCGACGTACGGCCAGCCCAACTGCTCGTCCCTGCGCCCGCTGCCGTCCCGGTGGACCGCCACCGCGTCGGTGAGGGTGCGGTAGCCGTCCGGGTCCTCCTGGAGCACCACCATCACCATTCGGTCCCGGAACCTGATCGGGCACCAGACCCAGTGGAAGCCCTCGGTGCGCTGCTCCTCGGCGGCGCGGCCCGGCTGCTCGCCGGGGATCGGGCGGACGCCCCAGCTGCGGTCCCGGGTGCCGGTCCAGCCGTCCGGGGTGACGGTGTACTCGACGCCGGCGGCGCGGATGGTGCCGGAGGGGGCGCCCGCCTGGACGAAGCGCCGCCCCTCCAGGGTGAGCCGGTCGCCGGTGCGGGCCACATGGTGCGGTTCCCACAGGGCCGGGAACTCCGCCTCCCAGGTCAGGTCGAAGCTGAGCCCCTCCTCAGCGCCGGCGCCCTGGGCTGCGGCGTCCTGGTCACCGGGGTCCGGCTCGCAGATCAGCCGCAGCGTCCGCAGCGGCTTGCGCACCTCGATCCGCAGCGGGCCGACGGACAGCTGCATCCGGTCCTCGCCCAGCGCGTCGGACGCCCGGACGGCGTGCAGCCGGTCGCCGGTGCGCAGGGTGGCGTAGGCGTCGATCACCCCGGTGTTCGGGTAGACCCCCAGGCCGGTGATCAGCAGCGCGCCGCCGTCGTGGTCGAACACATGGAAGATGCAGCGGTCGTAGGCGTTGCGGTCCCCGGTCGCGACATGGCGCATCGAGAGCGGCACCTGGTGCACCGGGTACTCGTCGAGGGGTACCGGACGGTCGGCGTTCGCGTGCTGGGACATGACGGGCCTCCCCGGGGCAGCGTTAGCTGACGGTACGTCAGAAGAGGCCGTCCGGGCCATACCCCTGCAGCCGTCCGGGCGGCCCGGCGTCAAGAATCCGTCAAGGTTCGGCGGACCCGCGCAAGGGAACCGTCAACCTTCGCGGCAGCCCACCTGACGTGCTGTTTCCTGACGTTGGATGCGGATGGCGCGGTTTGCGCGGTGAAGGCTCGGCTCGGGGAAGCCAGGAAAGGGAAGCCCGTTGGCACGGTACGGCGGCAAGGGTCGGCTGAAGGTCTTCCTCGGTGCCGCGCCCGGTGTCGGTAAGACCTACCGGATGCTGGACGAGGCGCGGCGCCGGGTCGAGCGCGGCACCGATGTCGTGGTGGCCTTCGTGGAGTGCCACGGCCGTCGCAGCACCGAGGAGAAGCTGGCCGGTCTCGAGGTGCTGCCGCGGCTGACGCGGGAGTACCGGGGCGTGTCGTTCACCGAGATGGACCTGGACGCGGTGCTGGCGCGGCGCCCGGAGGTGGCGCTGGTGGACGAGCTGCCGCACACCAATGTGCCAGGTGGCCGGCACGCCAAGCGGTGGCAGGACATCCAGGAGCTGCTGGACGCCGGGATCGACGTGCTGACCACGGTGAACGTCCAGCACCTGGAGTCGCTGAACGACGTGGTCGAGAAGATCACCGGGGTGCCGCAGCGGGAGACGGTGCCGGACGAGGTGGTGCGTCGGGCGGACCAGATCGAGCTGGTGGACGTGGCACCGGAGGGGCTGCGGCGCAGGATGGCGCACGGCAGCATCTACGCCCCGGAGAAGGTGGACGCGGCGCTGTCGCACTACTTCCGGGTCGGCAATCTGTCGGCGCTGCGCGAGCTGGCGCTGTTCTGGCTGGCCGGACGGGTGGATGAGGGGCTGCAGAACTACCGTGCCGAGCACGGGATAGCGGCGGTGTGGGAGACCCGGGAACGGGTGGTGGTGGCGCTGACCGGCGGCCCGGAGGGGGAGACCCTGATCCGCCGGGCGGCACGGATCGCGGCGAGGGCGGCCGGCGGCGACCTGCTCGCGGTGCACGTGGCGCGCAGCGACGGCCTGGCCGACGCCAACCCGGCGGCGCTGGCCGCGCAGCGGCGGCTGGCGGAGAGCCTGGGCGGGAGCTACCACTCGGTGGTGGGCGACTCGGTGCCGAGAGCGCTGATCGACTTCGCCCGGGCCGAGAACGCCACCCAGCTGGTGCTGGGGACCAGCCGGCGCAGCGCCCTGATGCGTTCGCTGACCGGGCGCGGCATCGGGGAGACGGTGGTCGCGCTGTCCGGCGACATCGACGTCCACATGGTCACCCATGAGCAGTCCGGGCGCGGCCGGCGGCTGCCGGTGCCGGGGCGGCTGCACTCGCCGTCGCGGCGGATCGCCGGGCCGCTGGCCGGGCTGGTCACCCCGTTCCTGCTCACCGCGTTGCTCAGCCAGACCAGGGGCACGGTCAATCTGACCAGCGACATCCTGGTGTTCCTGGTCGCGGTGGTGGGGGTGTCGCTGCTGGGCGGGGTGATCTCGGCGCTGGTGGCGTCGCTGATCGCGTCCTTGCTGCTGAACTACTACTTCATACCGCCGATCCACCGGTTCACCATCAACGATCCCAACAACCTGCTGGCGCTGGTGGTCTTCGCGGTGGTGGCGATCGTGGTGGCGGTGGTGGTGGACCGGGCCGCGCGGCTGGCGCGGCGGGCCGCGCGGGCCACGGCCGAGGCGGAGACGCTGTCGGCGCTGGCGGGCAGCGTGCTGGGCGGGGCGAGCGCGGTGGAGGCGCTGCTGGACCGGCTGCGGGAGACCTTCGGCATGGCGTCCGTCGAACTGCGCGACACCGAGAGCGAAGGCGCCCCCGGGAGCGAAGGCGACTCCGGGGGTGGAAGCGGCTCCGGGTCGGCTCCCGTCCGGCAGGGCGAGGCGGTGGAGGAGGTCCCGGTCGGCGACGACGCGGTACTGGTGCTGCGCGGACGGCCGCTGCCGGCCGCCGACCGCCGGGTGCTGGCGGCGTTCGCCGCGCATGTCGCGGCGGCGCTGGACCGGGCCCGGCTGGCGGAGGTGGCCGCCGAGGTCGAGCCGGTCAAGGCCGCCGACCGGATGCGCACCGCGCTGCTGGCCGCGGTCAGCCACGACCTGCGGACCCCGCTGGCGGTGGCGATGGCCTCGGTCAGCTCGCTGCGCAGCCAGGACGTCCAGTTCTCGTCCGAGGACCAGCAGGAGCTGCTGGCCAGCGCCGAGGAGTCGCTGGGCAAGCTCAACCGCCTGGTCGACAACCTGCTGGACATGAGCCGGCTCCAGGCCGGCGTGCTGCCGATGGACCTGCAGCCCACCGCCCTGGAGGACGTGCTGTCGGCCGCGGTGGACTCGCTGGCGGACGGCAGACCGCCCAATCTCAGGGTGCAGGGCCTGGAGGAGGCCCCGGCCGTGCTCGCCGACGGCCCGCTGCTGGAGCGGGTGGTCGCCAACCTGGTCGCCAACGCCCTGCGCCACGGCGGCGACGCCCCGGTCCTGGTCACCGCGAGCGCGCTGGCCGGGCAGGTCGAGTTCCGGGTCGTCGACCACGGACCCGGGCTGCCCGAGGACGACCGGGAGCGGGTGTTCCTGCCGTTCCAGCGCCTGGGCGACACCGACAACGGCAGCGGCGTCGGACTCGGGCTCGCCCTCTCCCGCGGGCTCACCGAGGCCATGGGCGGCACCCTCGTCCCCGAGGACACCCCCGGCGGCGGCCTGACCATGGTCCTCTCCCTGCCCGCCCCCGCAGCGGCGCCCGCCGCCCCCGACCCCTCACCCGCATCCGCGTCCCCCTACGCGACGGCTCCGGACGGAGACGCGCACCCGTGACCCGAGTCCTCATCGTGGACGACGAACCGCAGATGCTGCGGGCACTGCAGATCAACCTCGAAGCCCGCCAGTACACCGTCGCCACCGCCCAGGACGGCAAGCGCGCCCTGGACGAGGCCGCCGCCAGCCCGCCGGACGCGGTCATCCTCGACCTCGGCCTGCCCGGCCTGGACGGGACCGAGGTGATCCGTGCGCTCCGGGTCTGGAGCGCGGTCCCGGTCATCGTGCTCTCCGGGCGCTCCGGCGCGGCCGACAAGGTCATCGCCCTGGACGCCGGCGCCGACGACTATGTGACCAAGCCCTTCTCGATGAACGAACTCCTGGCCCGGCTCCGCGCGGTGCTGCGCCGCCCGGCCTCGGACGAGCCGATCGGCGGCAGCGCGGTGATCGGCGACCACACCGTGGACCTGGCGAGCTGCACCGTCCGCCCGGTCCCGATCCGGCTCACCCCGACAGAGTGGCGCATCCTCACCCTGCTGGTCCAGCACCCGGGCCGGTTGGTGACCGGCCGTCAACTCCTGCTGGACGTCTGGGGACCTGGCCACGAGCGCAAGACCAACTACCTCCGCGTCTACCTGGCCGGACTACGCCGCAAGCTCGAACGCGACCCGGCCCACCCCCGCCACCTGCTGACCGAACCGGGCATGGGCTACCGCTTCGAGCCCTGAGCGCAGCGGCCATGATCGCCCCCGCCCGCCGGGGCCCTCGCGCTACGGCACCGGTCAGTCGGAGGCCGCCGCGCTGCTGGAAGCGCCGGCCGACCGGCAACTGCTGGAGTACACCGGGACGGAGGCAGGCGCCGCCCGCTACCGCTACCGTCCGGACGTCAAGCTCGTGGATGGAGGCGGCATGGGCCGCCTTGTTGTCCGGCCGCCCAACTGGAAGGTCTGCTCGCAACAGCCCGCCGCAGGTGACACGCTGCAAAGTCACGAGGTCACGCTCACGGTGGTCAAGAACGCCGAGACCTGCCCCGCACAGAGGGCGCCTTGCGCGCGCTCGCCAACTGAACAGTCACACACGCCCACCTCCCTTCCTTCCAGCTCATCCGACACATTCCATCGAATGCATGTTCGAGAGATGCCCCTATGATGGATGGGAAGGCTGTGGTCCGAGGGTCGGATGGGGAGGGGAGCGGGTGACTGGCAGGAGGCGGCTGTGGTGTTTACGCATCTGCGTGCCGTCTCCGGGTTCTCCGCCCGCTTCGGGGCCAGCCATCCGGAGCGGCTGGCCGAGTGTGCCGCCGAGCGCGGTCTGGACGCGCTCGCGCTGACCGACCGGGACACTCTCGCCGGCGCCGTCCGCTTCGCCAAGGCCTGCCGGGAGGCCGGGGTCCGGCCGCTGTTCGGGGTGGACCTGGCGCTGCCCAGCCATGCGGACATGACACCGGGCCAAGCCCCGGCCCCGGCGCGGCCCCAGGCGCAGGCTCCGGCGCAGCCCCAGTCCGCCGTGCGCCGCCGTACGCCCGTGCGCGGGGGCGCGTTCGTTGACGAGAGCGCCCCGCGCGGGGTGTTCCTGGCGCGCGACCGGGCGGGCTGGGCCGCGCTGTGCGCCCTGGTCACGGCCGCGCACGCGGACGGCAGCGGCACGCCCGCCCTCGGCTGGCCCGATCTCGAACAGATCGCCGACGCAGCGGCCGGCCACCTCTTCGTGCTGCTTGGCCCCGGCTCCGAGGTCGGTGCCGCCCTCGCGGCCGGGCGCCCGGACCGTGCCGCCCGGCTGGTCGTGCCCTGGCGACGGCTGTTCCCCGGCGCCCTGCGCCTGGAGGCCGTGCACCACCCGGTCGCGGCCACCGCGGGCACCGGCCCCGGCAGCCTGCGGCTGGCTGCCCGCACCCTGGCCTTCGCCGAGGAGCAGGGCCTGCCCGCCGTGCTCACCAACCAGGTCCGCTACGCCGACCCCGGCGGCCGGCGGCTCGCCGACGTCCTGGACTCGGCCCGGCTGCTGGTGCCCGTCGACGCCCGCAAACCGCAGCAGCGCGACAGCGGCGAGGGCTGGCTCAAGGACTCCGGGGACATGGCCCGCCTCGCCGAGCAGATCGCCGACGCCGCAGGCCAGGGCCGCGACGGGGCCCGCCGGCTGCTCGCGGAGACCCGCGAGGTCGCCGCGGCCTGCCTGGTGGATCCGCAGGACGACCTGGGCCTGGGCGCGGTGCACCTCCCCGAGGCCGGGCTGGTCGGCGCCGACCGTCGCGGTCCCGACCGGGTGCTGCGCTCGCGCTGCGTCACCGCGATGGTCCGCCGCGGCTACCACCGCCGTCCCGACCAGCGAAAGTACTGGAAGCGCCTGGACGACGAACTGGACACCATCGCCCGACTGCGCTTCGCCGGCTACTTCCTCACCGTCGCCCAGGTCGTGGACGACACCAGGGCGCTGGGCATCCGGGTCGCCGCGCGCGGCTCGGCGGCCGGGTCCCTGGTGGTCCACCTGCTCGGCATCGCCACCGCCGACCCGGTCGAACACGGGCTGCTGATGGAGCGCTTCCTCTCGGTCCACCGCCGGGCCATGCCCGACATCGACATCGACGTGGAGTCGGCCCGGCGGCTGGACGTCTACCGGGCGATCTTCGAACGCTTCGGCGTCGAACGCACAGCGACCCTGGCCATGCCGGAGACCTACCGGGTCCGCCACGCCATCCGCGACACCGGTGCGGCCCTGGGCCTGGACCCGCAGACCATCGACCGCCTCGCCAAGGCGTTCCCGCACATCCGGGCCAGGGACGCCCGCGCCGCCCTCGCCGAACTGCCCGAACTGCGCGATGTCGCGGCCGAGGACCACGGCCCGCTGTGGGAACTGGTCGAGGGCCTGGACGGGCTGTCGCGCGGCACCGCCATGCACCCCTGCGGCGTGATCATCTCGGACGCCTCGCTGCTCACCCGCACCCCGGTGGTGCCCACCCCCGGCGAGGGCTTCGCCATGTCGCAGTTCGACAAGGAGGACGTGGAGGACCTCGGCCTGCTGAAGCTGGACGTCCTCGGCGTCCGGATGCAGTCGGCGATGGCGCACGCCGTCGCCGAGATCGCCCGCGCCACCGGCGAGCGGATCGACCTGGACGACCCGGCGCAGGTCCCGCCCGAGGACCCGGCCGCGATGGCGCTGATCCGCTCCGCCGAGACCCTGGGCTGCTTCCAGGTCGAGTCGCCGGGCCAGCGCGACCTGGTCGGACGGCTGCAGCCGGAGACCTTCGAACACCTGGTGGTGGACATCTCGCTGTTCCGGCCGGGACCGGTGGCGGCCGACATGGTCAAGCCCTTCATCGAGTCCCGGCACGGCCGCCGAGCCCCCGCCTATCCGCATGAGCATCTGGCAGACGCGCTGAAGGAGACCTACGGCGTAGTCATCTTCCATGAGCAGGTGATCGAGATCATGCACATCATGACCGGCTGCGACCGGAGCATGGCCGACGAGGCCAGGCGCGGGCTGTCCAAGCCGGACACCCAGGGCCGGGTCAGGGCCTGGTTCGGCGAGGGCGCACGCAGGCGGGGATATTCGGCGGAGGTGATCCGCCGTGCCTGGGAGATTCTGGAGGCGTTCGGCGCGTACGGCTTCTGCAAGGCGCACGCCACGGCCTTCGCCGTGCCGACGTACCAGTCGGCCTGGCTCAAGACCCATCGCGCTGCCGCCTTCTACGCCGGGATCCTCACCCATGACCCGGGGATGTACCCGAAGCGGCTGCTGCTCGCGGACGCCCGGCGGCGCGGGGTGCCGGTGCTGCCGCTGGATGTGAACCGGTCCGAACAGGATTTTAGAATCGAACTGGTGTCTGATGGGAACTCCCGGAGCGGCCGCTGGGGCGTCCGGATGGCGCTGTCCGAGGTCCAGGGCATCACCGAGGCCGAGGCCGCCCGGATCGTCTCGGCCAGGGTCGGACAGCCCTACGGCTCGCTGCCCGACCTCTGGCGCCGGGCCCGTCCCTCCCGTCCGCTCGCCGAACGGCTGGTCCAGGTCGGCGCGCTGGACCCGCTCGCCCGCGGCGCGGGCCGCCGCGACCTGCTGCTCCAGCTCGCCGAGCTGCACCGGGAGGACCGCGGCCGCCCCGGCGACGGCCAGCTCCCGCTGCTCGCGGCCGACCCGGACGCGCCCGCCGACCGCTCCGGCCTGCCCGAGCCCGACGCCGACGAACGGCTCGGCGCCGAGCTGGACATCCTCGGACTCGACGCCTCCCGACACCTCATGACGACCCATCACGCCTTTCTGGAGGAGCTCGGCGTCACCTCGGCCGCCCGGCTGCGGCAGACCCGCCACGGCGCGTCCGTGCTGGTCGCGGGCATCAGGGCGGCCACCCAGACACCCCCGATCCGCTCCGGCCGCCGGGTCATCTTCACCACCCTGGACGACGGCAGCACCGCGGGCCTGGTCGACCTCGCCTTCTTCGAGGACAGCCACCCCCGCTGCGCCGCCGTGGTCTTCCACCACGGCCTGCTGCTGGTCAGGGGCATCGTCCAGCGGCGCGGGCGGCAGAGCCTCAGCGTCGTCGGCAATGCCGCCTGGAGCCTGACCGAGCTGGCCGAACTGCGCCGCACCGGCGGCCTGGAAGCCGTCGCCGCCCGCCTCGCGGCCGAAGCCGCCCCCGAGCCCGAGGCCGCCGGGGCCGATCCCGCGCAGCCCGGCCCCGAACGGCCCGGCCCTGCGCAGCCCGGCCCCGAACAGGGCGCCCCCGCGCAGCCCAGCCGCAGCATCCGGATGTCCACCGGCTATGAACTCCACCCCTGGGCCGATCTCAAGACCCCAGGCAGCCCGGTCACCGACACCCGCCGCCTCTGGCACTCCAGCCCCGGGAGCGCGGGATGACCAACCGTCAGATCGCCATCCTGCACGTCGTCCTGCGCTGGCCCGGCGTCACCGCCCCGCTCACGGCCGAGGCCTACGACCGGGTCCTGGACCTGCTGCGCGGCGTCACCCCCGTGGTCGAACCGATGCCCCCGGACGCCGCCCTGCTCGATGTCCGGGGCGCACAGCGCTACTTCGGCGTCGACGCGGTCCAACTCGCCAAGCGAATCAGGGTCCAGGCTCTCCTCCGGCAGGACGTCGACTGCACCATCGGCCTCGCCGCCAACCCCCTGCTGGCCCGGCTCGCCGCCAACTCCTCCACCACCGGCGGGATCCACGTCCTGGCCGACCCCGAAGCCGCGCGGGCCTTCCTCGACCCGCTGCCGGTCCTCGCCCTCCCCGGGGTCGGCCAGGCCACCGCCCGCACCCTCGGCGGCTACGGCCTGGACACCGTCGGCCGGCTCGCGGCTGCCCCGCTGCCCACCCTCCAGCGCATCCTCGGCGCGTCCGTAGGCCGCCAACTCCACCAGCGCGCCCGGGGAATCGATCCCACCCCGGTCGCCACCGGCACCCCCACCCGCTCCCTGGCCGCCGAGCACAGCTTCGACCGCGACGAACTCGACCCGGTCGAACACCGGCGGGTGCTGCTCGACCTCACCCACCACCTGGGCGCCCGGCTCCGTACCGGCGGCCAGGCCACCGGCGCGCTCACCCTCACCGTCCGCTACGCCGACCGCTCCACCAGCACCCGCAGCCGCACCCTCGCCGAGCCCACCGCACACACCCCGGCCCTGACCGCCACTGCCTACCGGCTCCACGAGGCCCTGGGCCTGCAACGGGCCAGGGTCCGCTACGTCACCCTCCGCGCCGAGGGCATCCGCCCCGCCGACCTGGCCCCGCACCAGCTCAGCCTGGACCCGGCCGACGACCGCGACCACCGCATCGAAGCCGTCATCGACCGCACCACCGCCCTCTACGGCACCACCGGCCTCACCAGAGCCTCCCTACGTCGCGCCGCCTGACCAGCGCTTGCGCTACGGGCGGGGGAGGCGGGGCGCCGCCGCAGCCGGTTTGCGGCAGCCACGGGCGGCAGAGGGCGGCAACGGTGGCGCCATATAAGCCACCCACAGCTGCCGCAAACCAGCACCAACGCCTTGCTGACCAGCAAGGCCGCACCCCCGCTGAAGTCGCTTGTCTCTTAGGCTGAGGCCATGAAGCTGCGCTGCGCCGTCCTCGACGACTACCAGAACGTCGCCACCTCCATGGCCGACTGGACCCCGCTCACTGACGAGCTGGACGTCGTCAGCTTCAGCGGGCACTTCGCCACCGAGGACGAGCTCGTCCGTGCGATCGAGTCGTTCGACGTCGTCGTCACGTTGCGCGAGCGGGTCCCGTTCCCGGCGGCGCTGTTCGCGCGGCTGCCGCGGCTCCGGCTGCTGGTCGCCTCCGGGACGCGCAATGCGTCGATCGACATGGACGCCGCCCGCGAGCACGGGGTGACCGTCTGCGGCACCGCCAGCAGCTCCACCCCGCCGGTGGAGCTGACCTGGGCGCTGCTGCTGGGCCTCGCCCGCGGCCTGGTCACCGAGAGCACCGCGCTGCGCAGCGGCGGCCCCTGGCAGAGCACGGTCGGTGCGGACCTGGCCGGCCGCCGGCTGGGGCTGCTGGGGCTGGGGAAGATCGGCAGCCTGGTGGCCAGGGTCGGGCTGGCCTTCGGCATGGAGGTGACCGCCTGGAGCAGCAACCTCACCAAGGAACGGGCCGACGAGGTCGGCGTCGAGCTCGCGACCGGGCTCGACGAACTGCTCGCCACCAGCGACTTCGTCTCGGTCCACCTCGCCCTCGGCGACCGCAGCCGCGGCCTGCTGGGGGCGGCGGAGCTCGCCCTGATGAAGCCGACGGCCTACCTGGTCAACACCTCCCGCGCCGCCATCGTCGACCAGGACGCGCTGCTGGCCGCGCTTCGCGCAGGCCGGATCGCCGGCGCAGGACTGGACGTCTTCGACCAGGAGCCGCTCCCGGCCGACCATCCGATGCGCTCGGCGCCCCGGCTGCTGGCCACTCCCCATCTCGGCTATGTCTCCGAGGACAACTACCGCACCTACTTCACCCACGCCGTCGAGGACATCCAGGCCTACCTCGCCGGAACCCCGCTCCGCCGCCTCAACTGAGCAGTTGTCACGCAGAAACAGAAAAGGTGCACCATGACCCTCCCCTCGCCGTCCTCCTCCCTCGCCGCCGCGCTGGCCGAGGGGCCGCTGGTGCTGGACGGGGGGATGTCCAACCAGCTGGCCGCCGCCGGCCACGACCTCTCCGACGAGCTCTGGTCGGCCCGGCTGCTGGCGGACCGTCCGGAGGCGATCGTCGCGGCGCATGCCGCCTACTACGCGGCGGGCGCGCAGGTCGCGATCACCAGCAGCTACCAGGCCACCTTCGAGGGCTTCGCCCGGCGCGGCATCGGGCGCGCCGAGGCGGCGGCGCTGCTGCGGCGCAGCGTGGAACTGGCCGACCGGGCCCGCAGCGAGGCCGCAGGCGAGGGCCCGAGGTGGGTGGCCGCCTCCGTCGGCCCGTACGGGGCGATGCTCGCGGACGGCTCGGAGTACCGCGGTGACTACGGGCTGAGCGTCGCCGAGCTGGAGCGCTTCCACCGGCCCCGGATGGAGGTGCTCGCGGAGGCGGGCGCCGACGCGCTGGCCCTGGAAACCGTTCCGGACGCGCGCGAGGCGGAGGCGCTGCTGCGCGCCCTCGACGGGCTCGGCGTCCAGGCCTGGCTCAGCTACAGCGTCGACGGGGAGCGCACCCGGGCCGGGCAGCCGCTGGCCGAGGCCTTCGCGCTGGCCGCAGGCGTCGACGCGGTGATCGCGGTGGGCGTGAACTGCTGCGACCCGCAGGACGTGGAGCGGGCGGTGGCGGTGGCCGCCGAGACCACCGGCAAGCCGGTGGTGGTCTACCCGAACAGCGGCGAGATCTGGAACGCGCAGAGCCGGGCCTGGGAGGGCGCCGCCCACTTCGACGGCCACCAGGTCGACGGCTGGGTCAAGGCCGGCGCGCGCCTGGTCGGCGGCTGCTGCCGGGTCGGCCCCGACGCGATCTCCGCCGTCGCCGAGTCGCTGCAGCACCACTGACCTTCCGTCAACTCTCGGCACCCAGACCGGATCTGGACATCCCTCCGCAGGCTCCATCCTTCGCCGGCGACGTGCGTCACAGCTCTTGACGTGTCACTGGAAAGCCCCAACTATTGGGAGCGCTCCCACCGAGCCGCATTGAAATCGATGCCTGTGGGACACCACATTCACCCTGTCCGCACCTGCCTGACAGGAGGTCAGTACCTGTTGTGGATGGGAGCGCGCCCAGTCGCGCCCACCACTCATCGGTGACCACCAACTCACCGTGAGCACACGGAACAGCGCGTCCCTTCAGCATTCCCCCACCCCGGCCCGCCGGGTCCCGGACCCGGACCCGTCGGCCGTCGAAGGAGTACGACTGCCATGTCCGAATCCCTGTCCCGAAGGCGTTTCGCCATCGCCGCGGTCGGCACCGCGATGGCGGCGGTGAGCGGCGCGCCGGTCATCGCCAAGGCCTGGGCGGACCGCCCGCAATCCGTATCCGTCCTGCCCGGGGTGACCCCCTCGACGGACGCGTACACCCAGGCGTTCCTGACCCAGTACGCCAAGATCAAGAACGCGGCGAACGGCTACTTCAGCCCAGAGGGGATCCCCTTCCACTCCGTGGAGACGCTGATCGTCGAGGCGCCGGACCACGGGCACCAGACCACGTCGGAGGCGTTCAGCTTCTGGTTCTGGCTGGAGGCCACCTACGGCCGGGTGACCGGTGACTGGACCGCCTTCAACAGCGCCTGGACGACGGCCGAGCACTACATCATCCCGCAGCACGTGGACCAGCCGACCAACAGCTCCTACAACCCCTCCTCGCCGGCCACCTACGCACCCGAGTGGCCGGACCCCAGCAGCTACCCCAGCCCGCTCGACACCTCGGTGCCGGTCGGTCAGGACCCGCTGGCCAACGAGCTGACCTCCACCTACGGCACCTCGGACATCTACGGGATGCACTGGCTGATGGACGTCGACAACACCTACGGCTACGGCAACACCCCCGGCACCGGCGCCGAGAACGGCCCCACCGCGACCGGGCCCTCGTACATCAACAGCTACCAGCGCGGCTCCCAGGAGTCGGTCTGGGAGACGATCCCGCAGCCCTGCACCGACCTGATGAAGTACGGCGGGACCAACGGCTACCTCGACCTGTTCGTGAAGCAGAGCGGCGCCTACGCCACCCAGTGGAAGTACACCAACGCCCCTGACGCCGACGCCCGTTCGGTCCAGGCCGCGTACTGGGCCTACCGCTGGGCCTCGGCCCAGGGCGCGTCGAGCCAGGTCGCCGCCTCGGCGGCGAAGGCCGCCAAGATGGGCGACTACCTGCGCTACTCGCTGTTCGACAAGTACTTCAAGCAGATCGGCAGCTGCACCAGCCCCACCGGCTGCACCGCCGGCTCCGGGCGCAGCTCCGAGCACTACCTGATGGCCTGGTACTACGCCTGGGGCGGGGCGGAGCCGGGCGGCGGCTGGGCCTGGCGGATCGGGGACGGAGCCTCCCACCAGGGCTACCAGAACCCGATCGCGGCCTGGGCGATGTCGAACGTGGCCGCGCTGACCCCGATGTCGCCGACCGCCAAGGGCGACTGGACCAGCAGCCTGGCCCGGCAGTTGGAGTTCTTCCGCTGGCTCCAGTCCGCCGAGGGCGCCATCGCCGGCGGCTGCACCAACAGCTGGAACGGCGCGTACGCCACGCCGCCCGCGGGCGACCCGACCTTCTACGGGATGGCCTACGACTGGGAGCCGGTCTACCACGACCCGCCCAGCAACAACTGGTTCGGCATGCAGGCCTGGGCGATGGAACGGCTCGCGGAGTACTACTACGTGACCGGGAACGCCAACGCCAAGACGATCCTGGACAAGTGGATGGCCTGGGCCGCCTCCAAGACCACGGTCACGTCGAGCACCTTCTCGATCCCCTCCACACTCAGCTGGAGCGGTCAGCCGGACACCTGGAACGCGAGCAGCCCGGGGGCCAACGCCTCGCTGCACGTCACCGTCGCGGCCTTCGGCAACGACGTCGGCGTCTGCGCGGCCTACGTCAAAGCGCTGACCTACTACGGCGTCAAGTCCGGCAACACCACGTACACGGCACTCGCCAAGAGCCTGCTGGACGTGATGGCGACCTTCGCCGACACCAAGGGCATCGCGGTGCCGGAGACCCGTACCGACTACAGCCGCTTCAACGACCCGGTGTTCGTGCCCAGCGGCTGGTCGGGCAAGATGCCCAACGGCGACCCGATCGCGCCCGGGGCCACCTTCCTGTCCATCCGTTCCTGGTACAAGAACGACCCGTCCTTCCCGAAGGTCCAGGCGTACCTCAACGGCGGTGCGGCGCCGTCCTTCACGTACCACCGCTTCTGGGCGCAGGCGGACATCGCGATGGCCTACGCGGTGTACGGGGAGCTGGTCGCGGGCGGCGGCAGCACCGGCGGGGACACCACTCCGCCCTCGGCGCCGACCAACCTGGCCGTCACCGGGGTGACCAGCAGCACCGTCTCGCTGTCGTGGACGGCCTCGACCGACAACGTCGGCGTGACCGGCTACAACGTCTACCGGAACAGTGCGCCGGCCGGCAGCACCACCACGGCGACGACGTTCACCGACACCGGGTTGAGCGCCTCCACGGCGTACAACTACTCGGTCGTGGCGACGGACGCCGCGGGCAACCTCTCGGCCGCGTCCAGCACGGTGACCGGCACCACCTCCGCCGGCACCGTGACCACCGGCACGGTCAAGGCGCAGTACAAGAACCTGGACTCCTCGCCGGGCGACAACCAGATCAAGCCGGGCCTGCAGGTGGTCAACACCGGCACCACCCCGCTGGCCCTGTCGACGGTGACCATGCGCTACTGGTTCACCAGCGACGGCGGCGCGAACACCTTCAGCACCAACGTCGACTACGCGGTCATCGGCTCCGGCAACGTCACCCACTCGGTGGTCGCCATGCCCGCCGCGAAGACCGGTGCCGACCACTACCTGCTGGTCGGCTTCACCACCGGCGCCGGCAGCCTCGCCGCGGGCGCCTCCACCGGCGAGATCCAGAACCGCTTCAACAAGACCGACTGGTCCAACTTCACCGAGACCAACGACTACAGCTACGGCACCAACACCACCTACGCCGACGCCCCCAAGGTCACCGTCTACATCAACGGCACCCTCGCCTACGGCACCGAACCGTCCTGACCGAGCTCCCCCGAGCCGCGGGTTCCCCCAGCTCCAGGCTGGGGGAACCCGTCCCCGACGAGGACCGGCTAGTCAATCTTCACTGCGAGACGTTCGAACAGCTGGGCCGCCCGCACGGCGTCGCTGTAGTCGCGCGACTCCGCGATCAGGCCGTCCACGATCCGGATGACATTGACGAACGTGAGCTTGAACGGGGTCTCCGACGCGACGATCGTCCCGCTCACGCCGAACTCGACGATGACGGTCTCGGGGGCCCGGGTCTCGTGGACCGTCACGTCGTCCACCGAGTCGTACCTGATCAGGCCGCCCATCACCTTCATCCGGGCGCGCAGTTCCTCGTTGCCGGAGACCGACGCGGGGACGCCCTCCGGGGCGAAGGGGTTGGTGATGACGGTGTCGGGCGCGTACAGGTCGGCCAGCTCGTCGCGGGTGCCGTGGACGATCGTGTGGAGCATGAGGTCGACCGTCTCGCGGGCGGTGCGGGCGTTTTGGGACATGGCATGCCTCCTCAATAAGCGGGGCCTTCGCCCCGCTTCCCGTCGCCGACGATACGGGGCGGTCGCCCCGGTTGTCCAGACGGATAGGCTGAACTCTGTGAACGAGGACCGACCCCTGCGTGCCGACGCCGTACGCAATCGCGCGAAAGTGCTGGAAGCCGCGCGGTCGGCCTTCACCGCAGAGGGCCCGTCGGTGCCGCTGGACGAGATCGCACGACGCGCGGGCGTCGGCGCAGGGACGGTGCACCGGCACTTTCCGACCAAGGAAGCGCTGCTCGAAGCCGTCATCGTCGGGCGGCTGGAGGACCTCCTGGCGGACGCACGGGCCGCCCTCGCGGCGGAGGACCCGGGCGAGTCGTTCTTCGCCTTCTTCACCTCGATGATCGCCGACGCGAGCACCAAGATGGACATGGCCGAAGCGCTCAGCCGCGTCGGCGTGGACCTCCACGCATCGACGCGGGCTGTCGCGGGCGATCTTCAGACGGTTCTGGGGACCCTGATGAAACGGGCTCAGGAAGCGGGAGCCCTGCGCGCCGATGCGGGCACCGAAGACCTGCACCTGCTGGTCGTCGGAGCCGTCGCGGCAGAGCAGTGGAGCAAGGGGCCAGGTGCGGCAGCACGGATCGCGCAACTGATGTGCGACGCGCTGCGACCCTGAAGTCGGGGTGCTCCCCTGGGGTACGACAACCTGAGGGGCCTGGAGGACGGTTCGCCCACGACGAGAGCCACGCCCGCGTACCCTTGACCCGATCATGGGTCAACCGGTGGCTGTGAAGCGGGAGTTGTCGATGGGGAGCAATGAGTTCTCGGGCCAGGCACTGGGGTCCGCGGCTTCGGGGGAGTGGGTGCCTCCCCTCATCGACACGAGTGTCGCCCACCCTGCGCGGATGTACGACTACTACTTGGGCGGCAAGGACAACTTCCCGGCCGACCGCGAGGCCGCGGAGCGGGTGCTGGCGCTGGGCCCGCAGATGCGGATGTTCGCCCGGGCCAATCGGGCGTTCCTGGGGCGTGCGGTGCGGTTCCTCGCGGAGCGCGGCATCGACCAGTTCCTCGACATCGGCACGGGTATCCCCGCGGCCGGCAACACCCACGAGGTGGCCCAGAGCGTCAACCCGGCTGCGAGCGTGGTGTATGTCGACAACGATCCGATCGTGCTGGCCCACGCTCGGGCGTTGATGGCCGGCCATGGGATGGGGGCCACCACCGTCATCCAGGCCGACCTGCGCGACCCCGCCGAGATCCTGGCCCACCCCAAGGTTCGGGCTGCCATCGACTTCGGCCGACCGGTGGCGCTGATGCTGGTGGCGGTGCTGCACTTCGTGACCGACGAGGAGGACCCCGACGCCCTCACCAAGCTGCTGCGCGATGCGTTGCCCGCAGGCAGCTACCTGGTGATCTCCCACGCCACCGCCGATTTCGTCCCCGCCGAGGCGCGGGCCCAGGTCGACACGGTCACCGACGTCTACCGGCAGCGGGCCACCTCGCCGCTGATCCTGCGTACGGGAGAGAGGATCAACGACTTCTTCGGCGACTTCGCGCTCCTCGACCCGGGCCTGGTCCAGGTGCCGTTCTGGCGTCCCGAGAGCGAGGTCCCCGAGGACATGGCACAGGTGGTGTTCTACGGCGGCGTCGCCCGGAAGCAGTGAGCCCCGCGCTCCGGCAGCGATATCAGAATCGGCGAAATTTGGTATCGTTTACCTGTCTGCTCTGTCTGGAGGAACCATGGCTCGCACCGTCATCGACCTGGACGACGAGAAACTGGCCCTGGCGGCTGAGATCTTCGGCACTACGACGAAGGTGGCGACGGTGAACGCCGCGCTGGAGGACGTCGTCAAGCGTCGTAAGCGCGAATCCTTCGCCAGCTGGCTGAAGGAGGGCGGCCTTCCTGACCTCACGGGCCCCGTCGACAACCCGGCCACTCCGGATCAGGCCGCCTAAGCGTGAGGTACCTGCTCGACAAGTCGGCCTTCGCCCGCTGGCCCAAGCCGGCGGTTGCCACAGTCCTCGACCGGTTGTCCTCTGCAGGTCGCCTCGCGGTGTGCGGGGCAATCGAATTGGAGATCCTGCACAGCGCGCGTTCCAAGGCGGACGCGGAACGGATCACGGACGAACTGCGCGGGTTCGACTGGCTTTCGACCCCCGACGAGATCTGGGACCGGGCCATAGAGGTACAGACCCTGCTGATTGCAGCCGGCAACTGGCGGGCTCTGTCCGTCCCGGACCTCGTCATCGCCGCAGTCGCCGAACGGCACGGCGCTACGGTGCTCCACTACGACGGTGACTACGACATGATCACCGAGGTCACCGGGCAACCCACACAGTGGGTTGTAGCGCCAGGCACCGCAGACTGAGGACTGCCCGGTGCCCACAGGTTCGCCGTGCTGGCCGAAGCAAGGAACGGGCAACCTGGCAACGGAATTGGGGATCTGATCGGAACCAAGAAGCCCACGACATTGCGGTCTCCCCGCAGCCTGGAGGCCGATCGTTTTCGAAGCCGCCGAACCCATCGGGCACGGGTGGGGCACGGAGCCGATCCGCCACCGACATGACGAAGACCCAGGTTCACGGGATCATCCCGCTGACCTGAGCCTTTGCTGTGCATCTTGCGAAGTGCCCCCCGGCGGGGCGCTCGGAACCCGGGACCATGTAAAGCCGCAGGTCAAACGGTATCATCTGGCGATCTGGGAGCTGGAACCGGTCGAGCTCAGGGGGTGATCGGACATCCGGAACCGCGCTCGCGCCCCAGGACTTCGCGGGTGCCGTCGAAGCGGCCGCTGGTGTAGAACGGCTGGTTTCGGCGGCCGAAGCCGATCCCGCGTACGTCTACGCCCGACTCGCCCAGGTACGGGGCCACCACCGCGAAGTCCTGGACGGGCTTGAAGCCGAGTGCGCGGGCGTACGCCGCCGCGTACGATCCGCCGTGCCTGGTCGTTGCGGACGGCTGTGGTCTGTGGGCCGGTGCTGCTCTTGACGCCAGTCAGCTACCCTGACACTCGCCGCACAACCACACAAACCCGTGTCCACCATCCGGGGTGAAGCCCCAAGGCCGGGGAGTTAGCGTTTTCGCAGGTCCTGCAAGCTCGTTGAGAACCCGAGGCCAAGGTACAACGGAACTCGTTGGTACAGGCAGTCGACCAAGACAGCTTGTACGTGAGGAGCTCCGTTGCGGGTTCATTCTGCCCTGCCGTCCGCGCTGACGGCCATCACCGTTCGGTGACCGTGGCGTCGGGCCGGTTCGCGCCGGGCCATCTGGGAGAGCTGACGGTCGTGGTGCCGTTCGAGTTGGTGGACGCCGTACTGGTGGAGACATGGACGGTGCAGAGGCGGCTGCGTGATCTGCCGTCGAGAGTCGGGGTGTACTTCCTGCTCGCGATGTGCCTGTTCCCTGAGGTCGGCTACCGGCTGGTCTGGGACAAGCTCACCGGCGGCTTGTCCGGGATGCCGTTGGCCCAGCCGAGCGCGAAGGCCCTGCGGGACCTGCGCCGACGACTGGGGGCCGCGCCGGTGCGCTCACTGTTCGAGGTAATCGCAGGTCCGCTTGCCCGCCCGACGACGCCGGGAGTGCGTTTCGGCGCCTACCGGACGGTGTCCTTCGACGGCTGCAGTTCGCTGAGGGTGCCCGATTCGCCCCGCAACCGAGCCTGGCTCGGGCGGACGGCGCATCACGGCTATCCCACGCTGGAACTGATAACGCTAGTCGAGACAGCGACGAGAGCGCTGATCGGCGCGGTCTTCGGACCCACCGACGAGGGCGAGACCGCGTACGCCCGCCGGCTCCTCCACCTGCTCGGGTCGGACATGCTGGTGCTGTGGGACAAAGGCTTCGACGCCAACGACTTCCTCGCACAGGTGGACGCGACCGGCGCGAAGGTGCTGGGCCGGCTCCGCGGCAACCGGCGCACCCCGGTCCTGGCCCGTCTCCACGACGGCTCCTATCTGTCGGTGATCGGCACGGTGAGTGTCCGGATCGTCGACGCCCAGATCACGGTGACCTGCGCCGACGGCACCGTCTTCACCAGCCTCTACCGGCTGGTCACCACCTTGACGGACCACCGCCGCCACCCGGCCGGGGCACTGATCAATCTGTACCACGAACGCTGGGAACACGAGAGCGCGTACTACGCGCTCCGCCACACGATCCTCGCCGGCCACAACCTCCGCTCGAATGACCCGGTCGGCCTTGAACAGGAGATGTGGGCCTTACTCACGCTCTACCGGGCCCTGCGGACCGTGATGGTCCAGGCCGCCGAGCTTGTCCCCGGCACCGACCCCGACCGCTGCAGCTTCACCGTGGCCCTGCAGACCGCCCGCGACCAGGTCGTTCAAGCCGCCGGGATCGTCCCCGAGCAGCCAGGCCACCCCGGACTGATCGGCCAGCGGGTGCTGGACCGGCTCCTCGCGCCGCGCCGTCACCGGACCAGCACCCGCAAGGTCAAGTCCCCGATCTCCCGCTACAGCGAGCGACGCGACGATGGCCGCCCCGACCGCAGCCGCACCATCACCGACCTCACCGTCACCGTCCGCGAACCCGGCCCCGAGCAGCAGCCTTTACCCGCGGCCTCACGCGATGACCGCCATACCGCCCCAACTCAGCGCCGACGGCACCGCATCCTCGCCCTGCTGCAGGCCGACCCGAACCGCCTGTGGAGACCCGCGGAGATCGCCGCCCACTTCGGCGACGTCACCCTGCACACCATGTATCGGCAGCTGTCCCGATGGGCCGAAAACGGCCTCATCCACAAGCTCGGACCCGGCCTCTACGCAGCCACAGCCTGGACCTCAACCCCCTTGCCACCAGCAGAAACCCGCTAACTTCCCGGCCTTGGGTGAAGCCCCACTCCGCCCTTGCCCAGTCGAGTGCGCACTGCCCTGCGGTCCGAGCTCGGCGATTCTCTCGGCGCTGTGTCAGTGCTGCGGGCTAGGCTTTCGGGAGTTCATCAGAGGACCCCGGGCACGTCTCGGGCGACGAACCCGAGGCCGACCTCAGGGCCCGTCCCGCGTCGCGGACAAGGCTGAAGCATGCCTCACGGTGTTGACCGTCTCGCCGCTACGAACGCTCCGGTTCCCCTCGACCCTTCGAGGAAGGACCACGGCCAGCACATGCAACTGATCAGTACGCACATTACAAACTACCGTTCGGTGGAGGACTCCGGCGACATCACGGTCGAGTCGGATGTGACCTGCCTTGTCGGCAAGAACGAGTCCGGAAAGACGACCGTGCTCCAAGGGCTCTACCGGATCAAGCCGGTCGAGGCCTCAAAGACGTTCGACGAGGTCGTGGACTTCCCCGCCCGGCTGACCCGCCAGCGCAAGGAGTACGCCGAAAACGCGCGCATCCCGGTCGTTGAGGCCACGTTCCGCTTCGACGAACAGGAGATCAAGACGATCGAGGCCGATCTCGGCGCCGGCGCCCTGCGCAGCCCCGAGTTCACCGTCGCCATCGGCTACCGACACAGTAAC
Organism: Streptomyces sp. 846.5; assembly: GCF_004365705.1. NCBI lineage: Bacteria > Bacillati > Actinomycetota > Actinomycetes > Kitasatosporales > Streptomycetaceae > Streptomyces > Streptomyces sp. 846.5. The sequence goes on along the minus strand of NZ_SOBN01000001.1, from coordinate 2,916,920 downwards.
CGAACCCTGCAACTGGACCTCGACGAGAGCGCAGTGGTTGCCCATCTCCGGTCGCAGCTCGACCTCCCCGCCGCTTCGGCAGCCCTCATCGCGGAAACCGACACCATCAAGGACCTCCTGACAGGGCTCGACGGGCTTCCGGAAGTTCCCGAGGCGGCGAGGGCCCTCGCCGAGCGAATCAGGAGCTGGCGCGAGGAGAAGGTCCGGCAATACTTGATCGACGAGTACGCCTGGCCCCTGATGCCGAAGTTCGTCTACTTCGACGACTACGACTCCATGCCGGGCAAGGTCGCCATCCCGGATCTGATTGCTCGCCGTGATCAGGACAGGCTCACCCGGGGAGAGCGGGCTCTGCTGAGTCTCCTGGACATGGCAGGAGTCTCCCCGGAGGACTTCTTGCAGACGGATCAGCACGAGCGGCTGATCCGTGAGTTGGAGAACTCCGGGAACGTCATCTCCGACGAGGTGTTCGAGTACTGGTCCCAGAGCGACGATCTCGAAGTGCAGCTGAAGACCCTCAACCCCGAGGTCGGCGCGACACCGCCGTTCGACCAGAGCCCGATCCTTCAGGTCCGCGTCCACAACCGGCGACACCGAGCCTCGGTGCCTTTCGACGAGCGCTCGCGCGGCTTCGTCTGGTTCTTCTCGTTCCTCGCCTACTTCAACGAGTTGGAGGAGGCCGAGACGAACAACCTCATCCTGCTGCTGGACGAGCCGGGACTGTCGCTTCACGGCCTCGCCCAGGGAGATCTCCTCCGTCTCATCGACGAGCGGCTGGCCCCCAAGCACCAGGTCCTCTACACCACGCACTCCCCGTTCATGGTTTCGCCGGGCCAGCTCCACCGGGTCCGCACCGTCATTGACCAGGAGAAAGCCGGGACCAAGGTCTCGTCCGAAGTCTTCCAGGCCGACCAGGACACAGCCTTCCCGCTGCTCGCCGCCATGGGCATCGAGATGACGCAGACGTTGTTCGTGGGCGAGCACACGCTGCTGCTGGAGGGTCCCAGCGACCTGATCTATCTGGACGTGCTGACCGACATTGCCACGGAGCGTGGCCTCACCGGTCTCGACCCCCGCTGGGTCAAGACGCCCATCGGCGGGTCCGGCAAACTCTCAACGTTCGTCACCTTGCTCGGAGCGAACAAACTCCATGTCGCCGTACTGGTCGACTCAAGTTCCAAGGACGTCGGCGCGGTCAAGCGCCTACGCGAGAACGACCAGCTCGCCGCGAACGGACTGGTGCAGATCAGCGAGTTCACCGGCACCGCCGACGCCGACGTCGAGGATCTCTTCGAGCGGGACTTCTACCTCGGCCTGGTCAACAGCGCCTATGCCACCGAACTGACCACTCCGATCGCGGCGGCAGACCTCAACGCCAGGGATCCGAGGATCGTCCGCCAGATCGAGACGGTTTTCAGGCAGCGCAACATCGCCGGCGGAAACTTCAACCACTTCAGGCCGGCAGCGGCCCTCCTTCGACAGCAGGCGACCCTGGCGCCGAACATCACTGACGCCACAGCCGCCCGCGCCGCCAAGCTGTTCACGCGGCTCAATTCCCTGCTCCCCTGACGACTGGCCTGGAGTGACCGGGATGCCGCGGGAGAGGTCGCTCGCAGTCCTCTTCCGCAGCATCCCGTCAAACTCAGTTGAAGATCTTGCCCAGCTTGATCTCCCAGAGGTCGCTCTCCAGCTTCCCCCAACCCATCACGCGCTGGATCCGGCGAAACGCCTCCCGGAAGGCGCAGATCGCCAACTGGATCGTACTGTCGAGCACGTCCTGGTCGAGTCGCCAGTGGACCATCGGCTCCCCGTTGGACGAGACGCCGGGAGCCGTGAAGTTCATCAGCGCATAGATCTCGCCATGTTCAGCGAAGACGGCTCAACCCTGGCCATCGAGGCGAACAACACCGTGGACATCTGGGATCCCCTCCACCGGATCAAGCGCGGGGCGCTGCCCATCGACTGGACCACGGGGAGCGAATCCCACTTCAGCCTGTCCGACGACGGCAAGCTCCTCGCGGACCTCCGTCGCAGCGGGGACATCGAGATCTGGGATGTCGCCAGCGCAAGGAAGAAGGCCACGCTGATGACCCGCCACACGATCGACATCGATACGTCCGTAGCCTTCTCTCCCGACGACCGGACCCTGGCCCTCCTCGCCTTCCAAAGCGACCTCACCAGCGTGCTCGAACTGTGGGACACGGCCACCGGCCACCTCCGGGCCACCTCCATCGGGGCGCATCTGGATGTCCCTCAATACCTCCTCGGCGGGGTGTGGAATCCGAAGATCCTCTTCAGCCCGGACGGCAAGACCGTGATCTCCGCCATGGACCAGGGAATCGTCGACGTCGCCACCGGCGCCAGACGGGTCGCTCCCAACAGCGGACTGTACGCGGCCCGGGCCGTCAGCCGCGGCGGACTCGTCGCAGCAAACGTGGGTACAGGCCAACCGCTGACATTCTGGGACGGGAGGACGCTGCAGCAACGGTCCTACATCCCCAACGATGCACAGCTCGGCGACACCATGGCATTCTCCCCGGACGGACAGCTGCTCGCCGCCGCGGACGAAAACGGCCAGATCCGGCTGTGGGACGTCACCAACAGGCACCCCTTCGGGCTCCCCCTCACCGGCCCGGATGAAAGCCTTCCGGTCGAGGCGCTGGCCTTCTCCGCCGACGGATCAGCCGTCCTCAGCATCGACAGCGAGGGCCGACTCCACACCCACCTCATCGGACCCGCCCAGATCGAGACAGCACTCTGCGCCCAAGTCGGGCCATTGTCCCCCGCGAACTGGAAGACCTACATCCCCGACCTCCCCTACCGCAGAACCTGCTGAGCCGCGCACCTCAGGGCCGACAAGTGCCCAACACCCAAGCGGTAGTGGTCATGCCCCAAGCGCCACCGGCCCGGCGTCTTACATCCATCCCAAGTGCACGCGGCATGTTCGGCCGGGCCCGAGAGGGCAAGGGCTCGAGCTGGCGCGCCTTCTGCTTCCGCGCGCCCTGTCGTCCGCCTTATTGCTGGAACACGATGAACGGAGAGAGTTCGTCTGTCGGGCTTGCGGAGTGGGGGGTTGGCGTGGGCGGAGAAGCAAGCGGGGCGAAGAAGCCGCAGAGGGTTCGCCCGGTGGATCGGCCCTTGAAGGTGATCGTGTCCTATGTCGTGGTGACCGGCTCGGACGGAGAGGCGTTGCGGTGGCGTCAGAACGCCGCGATCCGTGAGGCCGTCCTGTGGTTGGCGGCGCACCAGCCGGACCCCGAACCGACGAAGGGGTAGGCGCCTCCAAGCGGCGAGCTGGTCCCGGGTTCTGAGTGCCCTACCGGGCATGCACCTACGCAGATTGATACCAGTGCGCTGACCTGCGAAAACACGTAAGGCCGCTGCGGCGGTCAAGAATATCTGACTGCCAGTCAGCGACCTGGTGCGGCCTGACCTGCACGTTCTTAGTGCAGTGAGTGCCCCCGGCGGGGCGCTCAACAGATGGGACTGGATCAGTCCGGCGATGCGCCGACACACGACAGCGCTTGAGGAACTGGTCCGCTTCGCGGAGTAGTCGGCGCGTCGCTGGCCCTGGTCCGGGGCGGCCGTTGTTACCCGAAGGTGGCCTGGCCGACGATCAGGATGGCTCCGCAGGCAACCAGGATCCCGGCGCAAATTTTGAGGAGCAGGGAGAGGCCCTTCTTGCCGTTCGACTTCGCTCGGCGGCTAGAGGTGACGCTGGTGATGGCGCCGAGAAGGGCGATGACGGCGAAGAAGTACACCTGGTTCGCGGAGTAGTGCGGTGCCTGGGCCAAGTTCTCGATCATTGTGGTTCTTCCTGGGTGGGCGCGGTTGCCTGCGTTGCCGCGCGTGCTTTACGGGTTCTTGTGGAGGAGGGCGGCGCTGGCCCCGCACGGCGTGTGCGGGGCCAGCGCCTGGCCGTTTTGGTCTGGTTGTTAGTCGAATTGGGTGATGGCGGGGATGTCGCCGGGGGCTGCGGCGTCGGAAATGGGGAGGGCGGTGTTGTAGACGCGCACGTCGCTGATCTCGCCGTTGAACGAGCCCAGGCTGGTTCCGTTCTGGAGTGCCCTGTTGTCGATGCCGCCGATCAGGAGCGGGCCGCTAGCCGCCCACGGGGTGGGGTCGGTGGCGGTTCCGGTGAGGTGGCCGTTTACGTACAGGCTCATGGTGCCGGTGGTGGCGTCGAAGGTAGCCACCAGGTGGGTCCAGTTGGCGGTCGCGACGCTGTGCCCGGACGTCTTGTAGTAGGCGGTGGGCTGGGCTGCGTCTATGTCCGGGGCGACCAGTGCCCAGCCCTTGTCGCTGGAGGAGTACTGGAGGTAGAACGCGCAGCGGGAACCGGTCGCGTCGCGTTGGCACACGGCTGTGTTGTCAGTGGTCGGGGCGGCGGTGTTGAGCTTGACCCACGCGGAGACGGAATAGCTCGCACTGGTGTCGATGGGTGCGGTGCTCGTGGCGGCGTAGCCCGTGGTGCCGTTGAGGCTCAGGACGTTGCCGCGGGTGGTGTCGTTGGTGAAGGCTGCGCCTGTGGTCAAGGTGGCGGGCTGGGCGCCGATGGCGTCGGCGGCGGTGGTTCCGGCGCTCTCGCTGAGCTTCCACCAGTTGGTCGAGGTGTCGGCGCCGGTGCCCAGGGACAGGGGTGTGGTGCCGATGGCCGGGGTGGTGCCGATTGCGCTGTCGTAGACGTGGACGTCGGAGATGGAGCCGTTGAATCCGGACGTGGGGCTGAGCGTCGGGTTGTTGTTGGCGTCGGTGCCGAGTGAGGCGGCGGCGCCGATCGTCAGCGGGTGGGCGGGGTCGTACTGCGGGGTGGTGTTGGTTGCGGTGGCTTTCTTGGCGCCGTTGACGTAGAGGGTCATGGTTCCGGTGGGGGCGTCGTAGACGCCCACCAGATGTGTCCAGGCGCTGAGTGCTGCCGAGTCGGCGGCGGCGGCGTGGACGACCGCCGCGTTGGTGTCGGTGGTGGCGAAGTCCCAGGAGTTCGTGGCGCCGTGGTAGCCGAGGTAGAACGCCTGCCCCTGATCGGTGCCCTGGCTGATGGCCCACTGGTCGGTGGAGCTGTTGGTGGTGGTGAGGTTGACCCAGGCCGAGACGGTATAGCTCTTGGTCGTGTCCACGGCGGGGGCGTAGGCGTTGGTGGAGTCCGTGGCCGCCGCGTAGCTGTTGGAGGTGCCGGTGTTGGTGAAGTTGATGACGCTGTTGGCGGAGTTGGTTGACGCCTGGTTGGTGTCGGCTGCCGCCAGTGTGGTGTCGGTTCCCCAGTTGGCAGCGCCGACGGGGGTGAGGGTGAGGGCGTTGGTACCGCCGTTGTTGGGGTTGGCGAGGCCGTTGTCGCTGGCCGTGCCGCTGCCTTCGGTCAGGCCCCACCAGTGCAGGGGCAGGCTGGTGGGGTCCTGCATGGTCAGGGTGCCGGGTGCGGTGCGGCCGCCGGGGAATTCGACCAGTTGGCCGTGGGTGTCGACCGCGTACAGGTCCGGGATGCCGTCGGGGCCGGCGGAGGGGCTGTTGATGTCACCGGGGGAGGCGATGCGGGGGTAGGTGGCGAGCGGGAGCGAGGCTATGGGGCTTTGGGTGGCGGCGGGGAGCTGGGTGCTCGCGCCGTTGTTCCAGTTCTGTTCGGTGCCGTTGTTGCAGGTCCACAGGATCAGTTGGGTGCCGAAGGTGGTGTTGGCGTTGGGATCTGCCAGGCAGAGGTTGGATTCGGGGTTGATCAGCGAGCCGTTGGCTCCTGGCCGCCACTGCTGGGCTCCGGAGCCGTTGCAGGTGTAGAGGTCGATCGAGGTGCCGTTGGTGAGCCCGGAGTGGAGCGCGTCCAGGCACCCGCCCAGGGCGCGCACGGTGCCGTCGGTTCCGAGGACCCAGCTCTGGGCGGCGCTGTTATTGCAGCCCCAGACCTGGACCTTGTTACCGGGGGTGGTCAAACTGTGGTCGTCGTCTGCGCACAGGTTTGTGCCGCCGTTGGTCAGTGACAACTGGAGTACGGAGTTGCCAGCTGGCGCGTGGAGCAGGGTGGGCAGCTGGGAGGTGCTGTCCAGGACGATGGGGTAGGTGTAGAGCGTCCCGGTCTTGTCGCGGGCCCACAGTGTTGGGGTTCCGGAGACCGTCCCGGGGGTGACCAGGGTCAGGTTGGACCAGTCGCCGTCACCGAGCAGCACCGGGTTGGCCAGGCTCCCGCCTGAGACACCGGTGTACAGCCACAGCTTGCCGCCCTCGACGGTGATCAGGTCGGCGTTGCCGGTGTGGTGGGTGTCGCCGGGGGCCGCGATCTGGGTGACCGCGTTCCAGTCAGCGGTGTAGCCGGCCGTGCTGCCGCAACGTTCGGCGGGGGTGAAGGTCGAGCAGGTCGGCTTAGCGATCGGGAGGTTGCGGCTGCTGGTGAACCCGGCGGTGGTGGTCTGGCCGGTGCCGGTGTCGAGGTTGTTCTTGACGACGTACAGGGTCTTGGGGCTGGCGACTGTGTTGAGGGCGAACAGGTCGTCGACGAGCGAGTTGTTGAAGAGGTTGCCGCGGTGGGCCACCAGGTAGTTGTTCCAGCCGCCGGAGCCGCCGGCGGGGGTGTCGCCGGAGGCGGCCAGGCGCACCGGGCCGGTGTAGGGGACGGTGGTCTTGGTGGTCTGGGCAGGGTCGGTGTCGCCGGGGACCAGGACCAGGTCGCCGGCCGTGGTGGTGGTGATCAGGTCGGGGATGCCGTCGCCGGTGACATCGCCCGGGACGACCTTGGTCTTCGGATCCCAGGGGGCGGCGAAGGTGTAGGTCGACGGCGCCTGGGTGGCGTTGCCGGCCTTGTCCACGGCGGTGACGTAGAGGGTGTGGACACCCCAGCTGATCACGGGGATCGAGAGGGTGGCGCTGGCGGTCGGGTTACCGCTTGAGTCCGTTCCGGTCGCTGAGGGTGCGACGGCGTGGCCCGTGGTGGAGGTGGGTGGGGTGTCCAGATTCCAGCGGAAGGAAAGAATGCCACTGGCGGCGCAGGCTGCCAGGGTGCAGTTGTTCGCCGGGGCCGGATCGGTGGCGGTTACCGAGAAGTTGCTGACGGTCTTGACACCCGCGTAGACTAGAGGGTTCGGTACACCGTTGCCGACGGAGGGGAAGGACGGGTTGTTGGCGATCACCGGTGACGTCGGGGGAGTGGTGTCGACACTGAAGTGGCAGTTGGAGTAGGTGTTTCCGTAGAGCGGGGTGCCGTCGTAGCCCTGGACGCTGAATCCGTAGCGGTGGCCGTCCTGGAGCAGGAATCCGACCTTCTCGTTGACGGTGCTGCCCGAGGCCTGGGGACTGCTGTAGTCCCATTTGACGGTTGCCGGGCTGCCGGAGCTGTCCTTGAGCATGTCGTCCCAGATGTGGAACTGGGCCGAGACGTTGGTGCCGGACACCGGCGAGGAGACCTTGGTGCTGAGGGTGACGTTGCTGCTGGTGCCGTCGTTTGAGGTCGCGCCGATCCAGCCGCTGGCTGCACCGCCGCAGGCGGTGCCTGCGGCGGGGTTCTGCGGGGTGGGTGACATCGTGGGCGAGGTCACGCTTGGCGCGATGTCGAAGTTTGTGGTCAGCGTGATCACGGTGGAGAAGCGCAGGTAGTTCGCCCCGTCGCTCTCGTCGCCGAACAGGGCCACAGTCCAGACGTTGATGCTGGCATTGGCGACCTTCTGGGCTTGGCTGGTGACGGTGAAGGTGGCGGTGTGGTTGCTGCAAGTGCTGTTGCCGGGGTTGGCGCCGCTGGGCACGTGGGTGGATACGGCGGGGTAGCCGTTGTTGTCGTTGACGCCGGGCTGGTTGTTCCAGTCGGTGCCAGGTCCGATGGCCCCGGTGGTGTGCAGGGTGACCGGCTGGTTCTTACTGCAGTCCCAGCTGGCGGCGTAGGTGGTGTCGGCGGTGACCAGGGACTGGGAGATCTTCATGCTCGGGTCCAGCCCGCTGGAGTCGATCTGGTAGAACGAGCGCTCGGCGCCGCTCCCGCAGGTGCCGCCAGCGCCTTGGTAGCCGACTCCCTCCCCCTTGTCCTGGGGCGTGTTGTACTTGGGCTGGCCAGCACAGGCCTTGTTGCCGTACACCTCGTCGTAGCCGTTCGACTTGCCGGTCACCGGGTTGACGAACGGATCGATGTACAGCGGGTACTGGACCGGGGAGGTGAGTGCCGAGGTGTTGGGTGTCAGAACGATGCCGGTGGAGGTGGCGTTCATCGCGACCGGTGCCACCTGGGCTCCGCTACCGGGACCGTCCACCGAGGAGGCCGTCGTGTCAGGCGTACCGGACGCACTGGCCGACGCCGAGGCGGTGCTCGCCTGGTCAGCGGAACGCACGGCGACACGCTTTGCCTGTGCGACAGTGCCTGCGAGCGTGGATGCCGATGCCGATGCCGATGCCGATGCCGATGCCGATGGCGTTGCTGTGGCTGGGGTGGTGGTGCTGGAGTCCCACATCGTGGGGGTGGGACTCGTGTAGGCGATGCTGCCGTCGGACAGGGTCGCGTTCATGCCGCCGGAGGGTGTCGTTGTGAGCGACAAGCCTTGGGTGGATGCGGCCAGGGTGAGGCTCTTGAGCAGCGAGTTCGCCGCTGCAGCCGCGTCATGAACAATCAGGATGTCACTCAGACCGCCCTGATCCGTGACGGACACGGACAAGTCGACGCCGGGCAGTACGGATCCGTAGAGCGCGGTACTACCGCTGACCACTGGCGCGGGCAGGGCGAACGGCATGGTCAGCGCCATGCTGTGGCCGGCTGCGTCGGTGAGCGTGGCGACCGGGCCGGTTCCTCCGCCCGAGAGGCTCACCGTGTCGGTGGTGGCCCTGGGCGAGAACGTGTTCTGCCCGGGATTCGCGACCAGGGTCGCATCCAGGCCCTGCCAGGTGCCGTTCTGCTCGACGCGCACCGGCAGCGGGTTGTCCGTGGCGGTCAGTGATCCGTCAGCCTGGGCGACGACCAGGTGGGTCGGGGTCGTCAGCGAGTCGACGGTGACCGGCTGGCCGCTGGACACCGCCTGAAGACGAGCGGCCTGCTCCGCTGCTGTGCTCGTCATCGCCGGGGGCGTGGGTGCGCTGACCGGTGCGGGGGCCGTCGGGGTGTCGGCCAGCGCGACCGCGGGGGTCATGGCCGCCAGCAGGGCGCTGAGCGCGGGTATCAGGATCCAACGCCGAGCCGGCCGCGACAGGCGCGGCCGGGGGGTCGAGGGGTGCATGGGGATTCCTTGGCACGTGAGAGGCAAGCGGTGGATGTGATGTCCACCACAAGCGGCAGGAGTGACCGTCGGCGCCTGGAACCTGTACGTCCGATTTGAATGCCCTTGGACGGGTTCGCTGGTCAATCGACGGCCACAATGACGCATCGTTAGCGAACGCGCAGCTCAGGATGCTTCGACAGGGTATTGCGCCGTTCACAGATCATCAATATGTTCCTCACTTGATCTCCATAGCCACCGCTTTGGAGCAGACCACGCTCGGAATACGGGCGCGCGGGCGGGGAGTTGTTCGGGTGGGACGTCAGCGCTGGTTCGCGAGCGTGCGGTACCGGGTGTGGGGTAGGACGTTTTCTGCGGTCACGGCGGGCGCCGCTGTCCTGGCGCTGGCCGCGCCGATGGCCGTGGCCCAAGGCGTCGGAGTGGGCCCGTACCGGTTCACGGGGACACTGTGGAACCCGCAGAGCCCGGCCCAGGTCCCCGGCGTCGGCGGCCACGCCCTGAGCGCCTCGCATGCCAACACCCCGCAGGCCAAGGGCACCAAGCCGCTGAAGACCTATCAGGCGGCGGCACCGTCCTGGCCCCAGGCGGGCACCAGCACCGTAGCGCTCGTGCGCGCGGCCGCAGCGAGCAAGCCCAGCTCGGCGGGCCAGGCATCCCCTTCGCCGTCCGCGACCGGACAGTCCACCGCGCCCGTGACCGGGCCCGTGAAGGCGTCAGGGCTGCCGGTCTGGGTTGCGCCGCAGGCGCTCCGGGGCCGGGCGACAACCGCTGCGCCCGCCAAGGTCAAGGTCCAGGTCGCCTCGCACGCACAGACCCTGGCGGCCGGCGGTGACGGCCTCCTGGTGGGACTGACCCGCGCGGACGGCCAGAAGTCCTCGGGCCAGGTGCAGGTGGTTCTGGACTACAGCAAGCTGGCCAAGGCATACGGCGGCGGCTTCGGTTCGCGTCTGCGGCTGTTCCGGGTTCCTGCCTGCGCGCTGACGACCCCCCAGTTGGCGGCCTGCCGTACCCGCACACCGGTGGCGTCCAGCAACCGTGCCGGCGCCGGGCAGCTGACCGCGACCGTCGATCTGGCCGCCAGCACAGTGTCCGCGCCGACCACGGCGACCGGTGTGCAGTCGCGCGCCCTGCTGGCGACCGCCACTGCGCAGACGGCGCTGCTGGCGACCTCGGGCAGCTCCGGCTCCCAGGGCAACTACTCGGCGACCTCCCTGCAGCCGTCGGGGACCTGGCAGGCCAGCGCCAGCGGCTCGTACGAGTACAGCTACCCCCTGTCGGTGCCCGCAGCCCCCGGGGGCGACACCCCGCCGGTGACGTTCTCCTACGACTCGCAGTCCGTCGACGGAGAGACATCAGCCCGTAACTCACAGTCATCATGGCTGGGTGACGGTTGGTCATACACGCCTGGCTTCGTGGAGCAGTCCTACCGTTCCTGCGGCTCGCTGCTCGACGCCAACCAGAACCCCATCCTCAAGGGGTCGGCGGACGAGTGCTGGGCCGGCGACAACGCCACCTTGTCCTTCGGTGCGCACTCCGGTGTCCTGGTGCCTACGGCCACCGACCCGAACGCTCCGGGCGAGCTGAAGGCATGGAAGCTCCAGGGCGACGACGGGACCGTGGTCCAAGAGCTGTCTGGCGCGGCCAACGGGCTGCAGGACGGCACCTACTACCGGGTGCTGCTGACCGACGGATCGGCAGCGTACTTCGGTTCCGACCACGCCCCGGCCGGCGTTGGATCGCAGGCGGTGCCGCAGTCCGGCACGCCGACGGACGCCTCTACGGACTCGGCCTGGGGCGTGCCGGTACTGCACCCGGTCAGCGGGGACCCCTGCTACACGGCGGCCCAGGGCACGGCCTCGAAGTGCGCCAAGCCCCAGGGCTGGCGCTGGAACCTGGACTTCACCGTCTCGCCGACCGGTTTCGTGCAGCGCTACGACTACAAGACCGAACCCGGCTACTACGACCTGGGCGGAGGCCAGGCGCCGACCGGCACCTCGGGGACGCTGAGCGCCTACACCCGCGCCGGTGCGCTGTCGGTGATCTCGTACGGCTACAAGCTGAGCGACGAACTGGCCGGGCGCACGCCGGGCGCGCAGGTGACCTTCGCTTCCAAGCAGCGCTGCCAGACCAGCTCGACGTTCACCGACTGCTCGGCCGGGAACCTGAACGACAGCACCGCCCCGAACTGGCCCGACGTCCCCTACGACATTCACTGCGACTCCGGCGACAGCACCACCGTCCCGGCCGGAGCGACCACAGTTCCAGCGAATGTGTGCGTGACAAGCGGACCGACATTCTGGTCGACCACACGTCTGGACTCGGTGACCACCGCAGTCCATGTGATCGATCCGGTGAGCAAGGTGGACCAGGGCCTTCAGCCGGTCGACTCCTACCAACTGGGCCAGGTGTTCTCCGATGCGGGCGGCACCGTGGACCCGGTGACCGGCACCACGGTCGACCGGGCGGACGCCGGATCGTTGCAGGCGGTGATGTGGCTGCAGTCAATCAAGCACACCGGCCTGGGGACCTACGGCAACGGCAACTCCCCGATCACGTTGAACCAGGTCTCCTTTACCGGGACCGAGATCGACAACCGGGTCAACGACGTTTCCCCGTCCGCGCCGCCGCTCTACCACCCGCGGATCTCCTCGATCCAGACCGAGACCGGCGCGTCGATCGCGGTCAACTACAACCTGAACCCCTGTAAGGGGCTGACCCTCTCGTTCGCGAACGCGGACTCCAACACCAACTCCTGCTACCCGGTGTACTGGTCGCCGGCGGGGCAGTCCCAGCCGGTCCAGGACTGGTTCAACAAGATCACCGTGCACTCAGTGGTCACCGCTGACCTGACCCTTGCCTCCCAGTACACTCCCGACAGTACGAAGATCACGGCCGGGTCCTCCGCCCACGTGGCCACCTACTACTACAACGGCCCTGCTTGGCACCGCGACGACTCGGCGCAGACCGACGACCAGTACCGCACCTGGGACCAGTTCCGCGGCTACCGCACCGTCACCATGACCACAGGGGCTGCCCCGGATCCGGTCACCCAGCAGATCACCACCTACCTGCAGGGTATGGACGGCGACTACAAGGCCGACGGAAGCCAGCGCAGTGTGAGCGTCAGCGACTCGGTCGGTGACCAGGTCACCGACTCGGACTGGCTGGCCGGTTCCGCCCTGGAGACCGACTCCTACACCCAGGCCAACGGCAGTATCGTCAGCAAGTCGATCAGCGATGTGCCCACCCTGACGACCACAGCCCACACGGCGCAGACCGCGTGGACCGACTGGACCCTGGCGGCCAACCCCGGCAAGAGCGCACCGGCTCTGTCGACCCTGCCCGATCTGACTGCCCGCCGGGTCACCTCTGCCAGCAGCCGTGACTACGCCCTGCTGGCCGACGGCACCACGTGGCGTGAGACCAAGCAGATCACCGCTTACGACGGCCAGGGCCGGGTCCATACCCAGGATGCGCTGGGCGACGTCAGCGTGCCCTCCCAGGAATCGTGCACCACCACTTCCTATGCGGCGCCCTCGGCGATGAACGCGATGATGCTGGCCTATCCCGACCAGGTCACCACCGTCTCCGGCCCCTGCGCCACGCCCAGCTCCGGAACGCTGCTGTCGGACAAGCAGATGTACTACGACGGCGACGGGACGCTGACCAACCTGGGCACTTTCGGGCAGCTCGACCAGGGCACCGTAGCGGCCCCGGCCCTCGGCCAGGTCACCGCAACCCGGGTCGCCACCTCGATTACCGGCAGCACCGAGCAGTGGCAGACCACCGCGGCGATGTCCTACGACGACGGCGGGCGGCCGGTCCAGGTCCTGGACGCGGCCGGGCGACTGACCAAGAGCAGCTTCACCCCTGCCTGGAGTGACGCGGGAAACAACACCAACGCCACCCAGGTGGTGTCGACCAACCCCAACGGCTGGTCGACGACCTCGACGCTGGACCCGCAGCGCAGCCTGGTCACCGAGAGTGTGGACGCCAACGGCCGGATCACCGACAGTACGTATGACGCCCTGGGGCGCCGTACCGCGGTCTGGCTGCCGGGCCGTTCGAAGTCGGCTGGTCAGAGCGCGGACCAGACGTTCGCGTACGCGGTGAACCCCGGCGCCGTTCCTGCCCCGGGCGGGACGATCACCCACGGCGGTGCGCCATCGACGGTGACGACCAACACCCTGCGCGACGACGGCACCTATTCGACGGCGATCAGTATCTACGACGGGATGCTGCAGACCCGGCAGACCCAGACGTCCTCGGCGGGGGACCAGAACTCGGGTCGGCTGATCGCGGACTCCTTCTACGACTCGCACGGCTGGCCGAGCGTGTCCTACGCCACCTACTCGGATCCCAACAACGCGCCGTCGTCCACCATCTGGGCGGCCAATGAGAACGAGATCCCCTCCGAGCAGATCACCCAGTACGACGGACTGGGCCGCCCGGTGACCAGCCAGCTGTACCACCAGGCCATAGAGCAGTGGCAGTCCACCACCAGCTACCCCGGCGCGGACGAGACCGACACCACCTCTCCGGCCGGCGGCAGCACGACCGCTTCGTTCACCAATGCGCTGGGGCAGACCACCGCGACCACGGTGAAGGACACCGCCGCGCAGGCCGTCCTGTCGGGCGGCCAGGTCATACCCTCGGGAACCTCACTGACCTCCGACAGCGTCCGCCTGGCGATGGGGGCCGACGGCAACCTCGTGCTGTCCTCGCTGGCCAGCGGCGCGACCCTGTGGTCCTCGAACACCTCCGGGAACCCCGGCGCCTGGGCTACTTACCAGACCGACGGCAACTTTGTGATCTACGACCTCGGCCGCACCAAGGCCCTGTGGTCCTCGGGCACATACCAGACCGGGGCCGGCGGCACGCTGAAGCTGCAGAACGACGCCAACCTGGCCCTGTACAGCAGCACCGGCACCACCGCCTGGCAGAGCAGCACCGCTGGCAAGGCCAGCGAGGCCGACTCGACGACCCGCTACACCTACACGGCGGCCGGGCAGGTCGCCACGGTCAAGGACACGGCCGGGAACACCTGGTCCTACAACTACAACCTGCTGGGCCAGAAGACCTCGCAGACCGACCCGAACACCGGCACCTCCACCTTCGACAAGTACGACGTGCTGGGCAACCTGCTGCAGTCCACCGACTCCCGCGGTCAGTCCACCTCCTCGGTCTACGACTGGGACAACCGGGTGGTCGCGACCTACGCCGCACCCTGGTCGGCTACCCCGGACCCGGCCACCGAGCTGACCTCGACCCTGTACGACACCCTGGCCAAGGGCTATGCCACCTCCACCAGCTCGTACGTCGGAGGCTCCGGCACCGGAGGCAAGACCTACACGCAGGGCGTGATCGGCTACACCACCGCCTACCAGCCCACCGGCACCACGCTCAGCATCCCGAGCGCGGACGGCTTCACCCAGCCCAAACTTCCCACCGGGCTGACTGCCGCAAGCGGTCAGACACTGTTCGCGACGACCTCCACCTACACCGACACGAACGGGCTGCTGGCCACCACGCAGTTCCAGAACGACGGCGGTCTGCCGGTCGAGCAGATCTCCTACGGCTACAACCAACAGGGCGGCCTGAACGGCTTCGGCGGCTCGATCAGCCCCACCAACGTGCCGTCCTACGTGGACAACACCGTCCACGACGCCTTCGGCCGGGTCCTGCAGACCAACTACGGCCCCAGCGGCAAGGAACTGGCCACCTACGCCCAGTACGACGAGACAACCGGACGTGTCACCCAGACAAAGAGCATGCTCCAGCCCTCGACGACGGCCCTGGACGTGACGACGTACCGCTACAACCAGGTCGGCGAGATCACCGCTGTCGACGACCTGCAGAACAACACCACCCACGACACCCAGTGCTTCACCTACGACTCCCTCAAGCGCCTGACCCAGGCCTGGACCGACACCGCCGGGATCACCAATCCCACCGTCACCCCGGTCGGCGCGGTCGGCGGCTGCACCACCGCCGCCCCGACCACCACCGTCACCGCCCCGGTGACGACCACCACCGTCGGCGGACCGGCCCCCTACTGGCAGAGCTACACCTACGACCTGCTCGGCGACCGCACCGGCATGGTCAACCACGACACCACCGGCAACGCCGCCAACAACACCACCCAGACCACGGGCTACACCGGCGCCGACGCCACCAAGACCGCCGCCCTGCCCAACCAGGCCGGACCCACCACCACGTCCAACCCAGGGGCCGGAAGCGCCACCTCGACCCCGGGATACACCGACAGCCAGGGCAAGAACGCCGGCAACACCCTGACCCGCACAGCCTCCAGCACCGGACCGCTGAGCACCGCCTTCACCCTGAGCGGCGGCGGCAAACTCTGCGTGGAAACCGCAGGCGGAGCCGTCACGGCCGGAACCAAGGCCCAGATCAACACCTGCACCGGTGCGGCCGCCCAGACCTGGAGCATCGCCGCCGACAGCACCGTTCGGGTCCAGGGCATGTGCCTGGGCACCGCGGGCGGCGCCACCGCCTCGGGCACCGCGGTCGTGATCAACACCTGCAACAGCGCCACCGCCACCCAGAAGTGGACCGCCACAACTGCTGGAACCCTGGTCAACGGCGGCAGCACCGCCCTGTGCCTGACCGACCCCGCCGCCAGCGCCACCAAGCCCACCGCCCTGACGATCACCGCCTGTACCAGCACCGGCACCACCTGGACAACCCCTGCCACCGGCCACGGCACCACCGCCGCAGGCCAGACCCAGACCCTGACCTACGACGCAGCCGGACGCACTGCCAGCGTCACCACCGGCACCACCACCAGCCGCTACACCTATGACGCCAGCGGGAAACTCCTGGAGCAGGCCACCGGCACCGGCCCCACCAGCACCACTGACACTTCCCGCGTCCTCTACCTGTTCGGCGGCGCTGAGCAACTGACCCTAGCCGTGCCGAACAAGGCCACCACGGCACTGCGCAACTACACCGGGCCCGATGGCACCACCATCACCCGCACCAGCGCCGGCGCCGTGACCTACCAGATCGCCAACGCCCAAGGCACAGCCGAGACCGCGGTCAACGCCAGCACCCTCACGGTGACCCGCCGCTACTACGACCCCTACGGCAACCCCCGCGGCACCAGCCCCTCGCCCTGGATCAGCGCGGACGAGAACCACGGCTTCCTCGGCCAGCCCGCCGACGCCACCAGCGGCCTGAACCTGCTCGGCGCCCGCAACTACGACCCCGTCCAGGGCCGCTTCCTGACCCCCGACCCGATCTTCGAATCTGGCGACCCCAGCCAGATGGGCGGCTACACCTACGCCGCCGACAACCCCGCCAGCGGCAGCGACCCCTCGGGCCTGGCCATGGCGAGCAGCGACGGCGGCGGCGGCGGCGGAGGCAGCAGCGGCAGCAGCCAGCCCCCGATCTGCGACTACACCACCACCGGCTGCGGTGGCAGCGGCACCGGCGGCACCACCCCCTGCCATGTGCCCATGAACTGCGGCAGTGGAGGAGGTGGCGACAACTCCACCACCACAACCACGAATTCGAACGGCTCTACCACCGTAACGACCAAGCACACCACCACCCAGACCACCACAACCCAGCAGAAGTCCTGCAGCGGTATCTGGGGGTGGATCAGCTGCCACTGGGAGGCCGTCCTCACCGTCGTCGTCGTGGTTGTCGTCGTCGTCATAACGGTCGTCGCGGCAGTAACCTGCATGGCGGCCACGGGAGCCACGCTCGGTGCCGCGGCCATGATCTGCGCCCCAGCACTGGGAGCCGTCGCCGGCGCCGTCTGTTCGGCCGTCATGGGCGACTGCGGCCCCGGGGGCGGCGAGGACCCGGCAGCCACCCACGACACCAGCGGCGACCACGCCACCAAGGCCGTATCCGGCGACTCAGTTTCGGTCACCCCGCATCTCGAGGATGAGACCGCCACCACCACAGCCAGCTCCGCTAGTCCCGACAACGTCGCCACCGGAAGTCACGGCAGCACCGGAAAGGGCTGCAGCTTCGCCCCGGACACCCCGGTCCTGATGGCAGACGGCACCACCAAGGCCATCGGAAGCATCCAGCCCGGCGACAACGTCGAATCGGCCGACCCCACCACTGGCAAGAACCAGGGTGCCCGCCCGGTCACAGCCACCTGGATCAACCACGACCACGACCTGATCGACCTCACCGTCACCACCGGACCGAACGGCCAGACAGCAACCCTCCACACCACAGCCGAACACCCATTCTGGAACCCTGACACCCACACCTGGACCCCCGCCGGCCAACTCAAGCCCGGCCAGACCCTCGCCACCGACACCAGCAAGACCGTCACCGTCAAGACCGTCACACCCACCGCCGGCACGGCGGACCGCGACAACCTCACCGTCCTACAACTCCACACGTACTATGTGATGGCAGGGTCCACGCCGATCCTCGTTCACAACGTCTGCCCCACTTCAGCGGCTCTCGGCGCGGCGCCACACCCAGTTAACGTGAACTTCCACCCTTCCGTTGACCTGACCAAGAAGACCGTCGCGAAGGCCGGAAGTATCCAAGCAGCGAGTGGTTACGCATCGGACGTTCCAGATGGATATTCACGTGCCCTGCCAGCTAAAGTTCTGGCGGCGTTTCCGACCGAACGAACCCCGCATCCTTTCATGGATAATTCGGCTGGACCTGGCGCTTACTATCTCTCACATGCGGAGAGGCAGGCATCCGTCTTGAATCCCGGATACTCCATATCGGTCAGCAGAGACATGTGCAACGACTGTATTAGCTGGTTCCAAGGTCGCGCTCAGCAGTTGGGGGTAACCATCTTCACCTCCGATCCAACGGCAATTCATGTCTTTTCTCCCGACGGGAGCTGGGATTCGTATGACTACCCTGAATGGATGAAGTAGGCTCACCTGACGCCATCCGCCATCGGCGGATGGCGTCGGTTCTGTAAGGGAGAATAGATCCCCTCTCGGTGTCGGTGTGGGCGATGCTGTATAATCCCAATGCGGTAGCAGGGGTACGCAGTTCTGTGGAGGATTTATATCGTGTCAATTGATGGTGGCGACTGGCGTGCTTTTCCCGAAGGAATCTCGTTGGAGGATCTGGAAAATCGTGCCGAGCGCGCAGCTGAAAACGGCGACGTAATCGCTGCTGGCAACTGGCTCTTCCATGCGAAGCGCCGCGGAGCTCAGGGGGTACGGGAAAAGCTTCAGAGGCTTGTCCCGTACCTTGAATCGGCATCCGCTGGCGGTGACGTGGAAGCGAGTGCGCTTCTGGCAGCCACGCTCTTGGAGCGCGGGAAGGACTTGGAGCGCGCGATTCTACTTTTCTCCGCGGCCGCGGACTCCGGATCCCCTATAGCTATGCGAGAGCTTGGCTATATGCTTTCGTCCGGGATTGGTGCCCCCAAGGACCTTGGGCGAGCAAACCTCCTATACGGGCGAGCCGCGGAGCTTGGGGATGGGTATGCTGCTTTCAATTTGGCAGTGAACCATTATCACGGGATTGGAGTAGGGCGCAGCTTCAGAAATTATTCAAAATATCTTCAACTGGCTGCCGATCGCGGAATCCCGGAGGCTTGCGCGGTGCTCGGTGATCAATTGGCAGATCAGCATCGAGAAGATGAAGCACTGTGTTATTACCTCAGGGCGGCGAGATCTGGGCACGCCCCGGCCATGTTTGCGGCAGCCCTGATGTACCGAGACGGCAATGGGGTCGAGGCTGATTCAGTGCAGGCAGTGAGATGGTTCCTGTCTATGCTTGACAGGGGTAACGGCGATGGAGTGCACGAAATTCTCTCAATGCTACATGGTATGACTCGTGAGCAGATATTGGAAGCGGGACTATTGTCTGGGCGCCTTGATGATGCAAGATCATTCTTGGCATGATATAGGTTGCCAATTAGGCAAGGTGGCGACCTCATTCGATTGAGCCGTTGAATGATGGTTGCCAATTATTTCCGATCTGTTGATTTGCTGCGTGGCCACGCCTGACGAATTCCTCGAAGCTGGGCAGGTGTGCAGTGGCCTCCCATGGGGCGCGTCCTTCCGGTCGGTTGCGGTTAGCTTTGGACCCCGACCGATTTCGTTGACTTTCCCTCTGTGGCTCTGGCCCCAGAGTTGCCCCAGGCCGCAGGCTTCTGATGGATAGTCAGGATTGATCGACTGCCTGACGCCCATGTGATGCTGCCGCTCAGGTGAGTGGCGACCGGGGCTGTTGTGGCCCGAACCGTTCGGTCGCGTGCCCCGTGCGATGCGTCCTCAGCCGGCGGTCGGTGGTGGCGAAGTCGGGATGGGAGAAAAGCAGAGTGCGGGAGTTGCGGGCGCATCAGCGTGCGGCGGTGGAGGCTGTTGCGGCTGGGCTGGCGGAGGGTGGCCGGGGTCAGGTGGTGATGGCGTGCGGGACGGGCAAGACGATGGTGGCGGCCCGTGCCGCGGTGCGGCTGGTCGGGGTGGGTGGGGCGGTGCTGGTGCTGGTTCCGTCGTTGTCGCTGCTGGCGCAGACCGCGCGGTCCTGGCAGCGGGACGCGGGGGTGCCGTTGGCGGTGCTGGGGGTGTGCTCGGACGACGCGGACGAGCGCGGGCCCGACAGCGGGCTGAGGGTGGCGGACCTGGGCCTGGAGGTGAGTACCGGTCCGGTGCGGATCGCCGGGTTCCTGAGAGCGACGGTGCCGGGGGTGCTGCGGGTGCTGTTCGGCACGTACCACTCGGTGCGCCGGATCGCGGAAGCCTACGCCGACGGCGCGGCCAGTGGTCGGTCGCTGGCGCCGTTGGACCTGGTGGTGTTCGACGAGGCGCACCGTATGGCTGGTGACCTGGGGGCGCCGTTCGCGACCGGGTTGCACGACGCGGCGGTGCCGGCGCGGCGCCGGCTGTTCCTGACGGCAACGCCCCGGGTGAGCACCGAGGCCGCGGGGGAGGTGGGGCAGTCGGGGATGGAGGACAGTGCGGTGTTCGGTCGGCGGTTGTTCACGCTGCCGTTCGCCGCGGCCATCGGGGCCGGGCTGCTGTCGGACTACCAGGTGGTGGTCGTCGGGGTGAGCGACCGCGACGCGCACCAGCTGGTGCTGGACAACCCGGACCTGGCGCTGGGCGGGGCGCGGTTGAGCGCGGTGGCGGCGGCGGGGCAGATCGCGTTGGCGCAGGCGGCGCGGGCGTTCGACCTGCGCCGGGTGCTGGTGTTCCACAACCGGGTCCACCGGTCGAAGTCCTTCCGCGCCACCCTGCCTGCCGTGGTGGAGGTCCTGCCGCCGGACCTGCGTCCGGCCGGGGCGTTGGACTGCCGGCACGTGGACGGCTCGCTGCCGGGCTGGCTGCGCGCCGAAGCACTGCGCGCCCTGCGAGCAACCGGGGAGGGCGCCGTCCACGATGCGGGGGTGGGGGCGGGGGGTTGGACGGTGGTCAGCAATGTGCGGGTGCTGGCGGAGGGGGTGGACTGCCCGGAGATCGACGCGGTGTGCTTCGCCGAGCCGCGGACCTCGCAGATCGACGTGGTGCAGGCCGTGGGGCGGGCCCTGCGGCGCCACCCGGAGCGCACCGCCCCGGCGGTGATCGTGCTGCCGGTGTACCTGGCGCCGGGGGAGAGCGAGCAGGGCGTGCTGGAGGACTCCGCCTACCGGCACGTGTGGCAGACCATCCGGGCGCTGCGCGACCACGACGAACGCCTGGACGCGGCGCTGCGCCGGGCGCGGCTGCTGTGGGCCGGCTCCGGGGAGGCCCCGGCACGCCTGCCCGAGCAGATCACGGCGCTGCTGCCGGCGGGTGCGGGGGAGGCGTTCCTGCGGGCCTTCCGCACCCGGGCGGTCACCGCCGGCGGCGACAGCTTCGCGTACGGGCTGGAGCAGGTGCGGGCCTTCGCGGCCCGCGAGGGCCACGCCCTGGTGCCGGCCGGCCTGGTGGACGCGACCGGGTTCCGGCTGGGGGCCTGGGTGGGGCGCTGCCGCACCGACCACAGGTTGCGCGCGCTGCCGCCGCAGCGGGTCGCGGCGCTGTCGGCGGTGCCGGGCTGGCAGTGGGATCCGAACCAGGCCCGCTGGCAGGCCGCGACCGCGGCGCTGGGCGCCTTCGCCGCCGCCCACGGGCACCTGCGGGTGCCGCGCACCTACACCGCCCCCTGCGGGTACCGCCTGGGTGCGTGGGTGCGGCAGGTGCGGGTGGACCACCGCCGCGGCCGGCTGCCTGCCGACCGGGTCGCGGAACTGGATGCGCTGGCGGGCTGGGTGTGGGACGAGAACCAGGCCCGCTGGCAGCGCGGCCTCGACGCCCTGACCGGGTTCCGCGCCCGCTACGGGCACGCCCAGGTCCCGGCCGCCCACACGACCCAGGGCGGCTTCCGGCTCGGCGAGTGGTGCGGCGGACGCCGCAAGGAGTACCTGCAGGGCCTGCTGACCCCGGACAAGTGCCGGGTGCTGGAGGCGGTGGACGGCTGGACCTGGACGGCCGCCCGGGGGCGGCTGGTGCGCGGCCTGGACCTGCTGCGCGGTTACACCGACGAGCACGGGAGTGCGCTGGTGCCGCACGACCTGGTGCTGGCCGATCCGCTCAGCGCGGAGGGCTTCGCCCTGGGCCAGTGGGTGGGCCGGCGCCGGCGCGAGTACAAGGACGGCACCCTGGAGCCCGGACTGGCCCGGCTGTTGGCCGCGCTGCCGGGGTGGCAGTGGGACGTGCGGGCGCCGCTGTGGGAGCGGGGCATGGCCGAACTGCGGGCCTACGCGGCCGAGCACGGCCACGCCGCCCCGGTGCTCGCGCACGTCACCGCCGGCGGGTACCGGCTCGGCGGCTGGGTCAACAGCCGCCGCAACCAGTACCGCGACGGCCACCTCCCCGCCGATCGGGCGGCCGAGTTGGAGGCCCTGCCGGGCTGGGTGTGGGACACCGCCGAAGCAGCCTGGGCGCAGGGCTACCGCGCCCTGTGCGCCTTCGCGGCCGACCACGGCCACGCCCGCCCGACCACCTCCTACCGGGTCGAGGGCTTCGCACTCGGCAGCTGGGTCTCCACCCAGCGCGCCGGCCACAAGAAGGGCCGCCTCTCAACCGACCAGACAGCACAGCTGGAAGCACTGCCGGGATGGCAGTGGGACACCCTGCAGACCCGCTGGGCCGAAGGATTCGCCGCCCTGCAGCAGTTCCAGCGCGACCACGGCCACGCCCGACCCGTCCGCGCCTACACCACCCCCGACGGCTTCCCCCTCGGCACATGGGTCTTCCTGCGCATCGCCACCCACCAGCGCGGCACCATCCCCACCGAACACCGCACCGCCCTGGACAGCATCCCCGGCTGGACCTGGGACAGCTCCCACCCCCGCCGAAGGTGACCCCTGTCGCTGGGCGCGCAAGCCGCCACCGCCTGCCGAGGCCGAAGGCTGATCCACACCGACTTCCAGAAGGGCTTCATCAAGGCCGAGACCGTCTCCTACAACGACCTGGCCGAGGGCTACTCCATCTCCGAGCCCGCGCCAGGGGCAGGTCCGGCATGGTGGGCAAGGACTACGTCGCGCACGGTGTGCGCGGACGACAGAAGGCGGCCGAGGTCGGGAACACCGTCTTCGAAAATCAGAGGTCAGCGGCGTGATCGCACGAACTCGTCGCGCAGAACCTTGAGCGGGACGAGCGCGCCGTCTCGCTCGATATGCCAGAAGTCCCAGCCCGGGCTGGCCTTGGTGCCCTTCACATGCGCGCCGGCCGGGGAGAGCGAGCTGAAGACCTGACCGTCTGCTGTACGGATCCGTCCGTCTGCCAGGACCACCGCGAGCGTCTCGGAGTGCTTCTTGCCCGGATTGATACTGGCTCCCGGCTTGATGAGACCGGCCTCCACGAGTTGGGCTACCTCGATGCCGAAGTAGGCCCGGGTCGCCCCTGGGGTGCGCTGGCCCTGGTTCGCGTTCTGAGCGGCAGTTCTGCTGGCGGCTGTGGTCTTCCCTCTGTCCAGGCCGAGGCGCTCCGGCGACCAGACGATCTCGCTGAGTCGCTTGTAGAGTTTCTGCCGCTCCTCGTTCGCCTTCTTGTCGAAGTCTTTGGGGTACGCGCGCATGAGGCTCTGGATTTCATACTCCGCCAGGAACTTCCGTAGCCGGGGGTTGCGGATGTGCGTCTTCGGATGGAGCGTTGCGGCCAGGACGTTCTGACGTTGGTAGTAGTCCACCTTCTCGATGTAGGGATCGTCGCCGTAGCTCGCGTTGTCGGACTGGTGGAGCAAAAGCAGGCCGCCGAGCCGGTTGCGGATGTCTTCGAATTCCGCGCGTGTCTTGGCCTGGTCCTGGTAGCGGTCGAAGTGCACCGCCCAGATGTGTTCGACCTGGAATGGCTTCGCCTCGTTGAGGTACTCCTCGATGCGGTCCGGCTCGCCGACCCCGACCTCCGCGAACGCGGTCAGTCGGGCCAGCAGATAGCGGACCTGGCGGCGGTTGTCGGCGCGGAGCTTGTACTCGGTGAAGTCGGGGAACAGGTCGCCCGCAGGGAGGTACGCGGCCAGTGCGCTGCTCAGGTGCTCGACGGTGGAGCACTGGCGGACGATCGGGACGAGCGAGTCCACTACGCTGCTCATGTCCGCGCCCTGCGGGGTGTAGCCGGAGATCAGCCGGTGGATGAAGAAGACGTCGAGGAACGAGGCGACCAGTCTGGCCTTCTCCTTCTGAACGGACGTCGCGTCTGGGGGTCGCACGGCGGCGAGGATCAGTCGGTACTGGTCGACGATGCCGTTGACTTCGTTGTAGTACACGGCCTCCAGGCCGTTCTGCCGTGTACTGGCCGCCCGGCGGAGCATCGCGTAGCAGGAGCCGAGGGGCTTCAGCTCGTGGGTGACGAACCGCGCGAAGTCTATGCGCCCGTTCAGTCCGATGCGCTGGTGGTTACTGCGGATCCACTCGTGGAACGACAGCTCGATGCCGCGCACATCGCTGGATTCTCCTGCCATATCAGCGTGCCGCGCGAGTAGCAGGGTCTTGATGAAGTCAGCAGGGATCACGTTGTCGACGGACACCAGCGCGGTCAGCATTCCGCGCCAGGCATCGTTCAGCGAGCTGCGCTGGTTGGGGTCAGCCTCCGCCAGCAGGTAGCTCTTGAGCAGGTCGACGGGACTGAGCCGGGTCCCACGGTCGTTCATGGTCTCGAAGATCTCCCAGCCGTTGCCGCGGTCCAGGGCCTCGATGCCGACCATGCCTACCCGGTGGAGCAGCCAGTCATGGAAATATGGCAGGGCGTCGCCCATGAGCTCGGAGGGAAACTCTTCCTCAACGTCACGGCTGCGGGCCCAGAGGTTGCGCAGCGATGGATTCGACTCGGGGGCAAGCTCGAAGGGCAGGCCGTTGCAGAGCGCCTGCAGCAGCGGAGCGCGTTCCTGGATGTCGACTGCGAAGGTCTCGCGCCCGTACTGCACCGTAGAGATCAGTCGGCCGAGCTGGTCCGCCTCCATGGTGAGGTCCTGGTCGCGCAGGAGTCGGCGCATGTGGATGAGTAACAGGTGGAGGGTGGTGACGCGCTGCTGGCCGTCGACCAGGAAGCTGATCCCGTCCGACTGGTAGAACACGTATGGTCCGAGGAAGTAGGGCGTATAGCCGCCGACGGCCTCGCGGGTGTCCTGTGGCTTCCAGCTGTGCAGGAAGCGTCGCTTCAAATCATGCAGCAGTCTGCGCACATCTTCGGCGGACCAGGTGTACTCACGCTGGTACGGGTCCAACCGGAAGCGATGCCCGAACAGCTGCTCGATCGTGTACCCGCGACCATCAATTGGCGAGTTGCCCATCTACCGCCCCCATACCCGCATGAGCCGTCATCGAAGGGGTCCGACCGCCCCCCGGCCTGTGCTGAGCCTATCGGCGATGCACCACCCCGTCCGATCCCTTGCAGAAATGTACTGAACCTGTCCGGA
Organism: Streptomyces sp. 846.5; assembly: GCF_004365705.1. NCBI lineage: Bacteria > Bacillati > Actinomycetota > Actinomycetes > Kitasatosporales > Streptomycetaceae > Streptomyces > Streptomyces sp. 846.5. The sequence goes on along the minus strand of NZ_SOBN01000001.1, from coordinate 2,891,901 downwards.
GGCTGAACGGACACGACGCTCCGACGGCGCACCGTTCCGTTGCAGTAGGAGCGGCCTGGATTGCGACGCCCGATGCGTCTGGGCCACCCCGGTCAGTGAGTAGGGGCCCCGGCCGTTCCGGCGGTCCCCGGCGTCCAACTGTTCCGCGCTGAGTCGGCCGGGGAGATGCCGATCACCTCGAGGTCGATGCTGAACGCTGCCAGGGCCTCGGCGGTCTGGGCCAGAGCGATCAGGGAGAAGGGCAGCATCGTGGCGGGGCTGAGGGCGAGGCCGCGTTCGTGCAGGATCGCCAGAACCATCTTCTTCGGGACGAAGTCCTCCGGGAGGTTCCGCCCGTGCTCGGCGGCGAGCCCGGCCAGGGCCGCCCGCGCGGCAGCGGCGCCGTAGAGTGTCTTCGCCGCGACCACCGACTGGGCGTAGAGGTGACTGAGGTCCCTGGAGCCGCTGGCCCGCTTGACCAGGACGAAGGTGTTGTCGGGGGCGAGCTGGTCGCAGACCTCGATGCTGCCGTGATCAGCCATGGCGTTGCGCACCAGTTTCCGGTCCAGGTTGATGTACCCCTCACGCTGGCTGGGCAGCCAGTCGTTGTACTCCCGCTCCGTCCGGTGCAGCTTTCGGTCCCAGCCGGGAAGGTCAAGGGAGGGCGATGCGTGGAACAGGCCCGCGACCCGGGCGCGCTGGGCCGCCAGGTGGGCGGCGTCGAGCTCGTACCAGTGTCCTTCGGTGAGGAAGAACCGGCGCGGACCCAGGGAGACGGATGCCTCCAGGCACTTGTAGAGGCTCAGGCTGGCCGTGCGCTCTCGGCGGTCCGAATCCGAGTGGAGCAGCACTTTGCCGCGCTTCAGCTCATGGATACGTCTGCCGTCCTTCTGGAGCGCCGACAGGAAGACGACATCGCCGAGCGTCACTTCCTCCACCGCCCTCGGGATGCTGCCGATGCGCAGGGAAACGAACCTGGCCTCGGCCCAGTCGCGGAGCCGGTCGGCTGGCGGCACGACGGCCATGCCGGTGACATCGCGCCTGCCGAGGCGCTCGTCGAGCTCAGCCTCCAGCTGCAGCTCCAGGAACGAGTCGGTGAGCGGAAGCAGGTACTCCACCGCCTCCAGGCCGGGAGTGATGGGCTCGTCGCGCAGCACTCGGGCGATCTCCCGGACGTCGGCGACCAGCTCGGCGCCGGCTAGGCCGAAGCGGGTGCGCAGGCCCTTGCCGCCCTCCAGGTGCATCGTGCGATCAGCGTGCTTGGCGTAGGCGAAGTCCACTCTGGACGCCTCGCCGCCGAGGCTGCGGACGATCTCCGCTCCTGCCTCGAAGCCCGCCATCCACAGAGGCACACCGTCGGCGAGGTGGGTGCTGTCGATCCGCCCGGCACCGGGGCGGCGGCGGACCAGCTGTCGCACCCGCCCCTCGTCGATGCGCCGGGCGACGAAGGCGATGCCGAAGCGCGGGTCTTTCGCCTCCTCGGGGATCAGGTAGTGCCCCTGGCCGTAGCCCAGTGCGTAGACCCAGCCGTCGATCCCGAAGAGCAGCACCCCGCCGGAGCGGAGCTCCTCGTGCTGGATGTCGAGGCCCGTTGTGGCTTGGGCGTCGGAGCACCAGGTGGCGCGGGTGCGAGGGAACTCGGCCTCGATGAAGAGCGCCCGGACATCGCCGAGCTCGCAGAACTTCAGGTCTGCGTGGTGCTCGGCGAGGTAGGTGGCATCGAAGAGGTCGAAGGCGCCCTCGACGTCGTCGCCGACGCCGCGCAGGCGGAAGAGGGTGGTCAGACGCGTTTTGCCAGGAAGTGCAGCCATCAGGGGGAACCGGTATCTCACTGGGGTCCGTGCCCACCTACGCGGAACATACGGACGCACGACGGGACGGCGGGAGGTTCTTGCGGCCAGGGCTGCACTCGTCCTGGTGTGTTGCGCGAGCTGGCGGGATCTTGGTGTTCACACCGGGGGCCCTGCGATGCTTCGGACGCTGGGAACCTGTTGCGTTCACGGGCCTCTGCTGGGGCACGAGAGACAGATTAAGCATCAAGTCCAGCCAGAAGCAAGACCCATTGACCTCTGTTGACACAAGGCATCAGTGTTCACAGCGACTCGACGAGACTCCCTTGTGGACGGTAGGGTCACGGCCATGAACCCCGACGAGTCCGCCGCGATGACAGCAGCCGCCATCGCGCGGCTAGCTGGTGTCGGCCGCGCCGCGGTGTCGAACTGGCGCCGCCGCTACCCGGAATTCCCGCAGGCCGTCGGTGGCACCGAGGCCAGCCCAACCTTCTCCCGCGCTGAGGTGCTGGCCTGGCTGCAGTCCACCGGAAAGGGAGATCAGCTGGCGACAGCCGGCCGCACCGACACCGGCACCGAGCTCATCGGCAAGCTCCCTCCGCTTCCTCGGGAGCCGCTACATCGGTTGCGGGTGAGAATTCAGGAGCCTGGCGTCGAGCACCGCACGCCGGGCCGGTTGCTGGCCGAGGTGATGGTGTCGCTGCTGCCTTGGTCGACCGCGCCGGAGCGGCCCGTCAACGCAGCCGACGCGGACTCCCACGCAGTACTTGATCCGGCCTGCGGAAGCGCGGCTCTGCTCATGGCTGCGGCCGACCGATTTAGCGACCGCATCAAAGTCGTAGGCCAGGACAACCTGGAAGCAGTCACCAAGGTCGCCACCTACAACCTGAGCTACCAGGCCGACCATGTTCCCTATGAGATCCACACTGGTGACTCGCTGCTGGACAACCAGCTCACCAGGTTCCTCGGCTCGGCGGCGGCCGTCGTCTGCGAGCCGCCCTTCGACCAGCCGCAGTGGCCGTCGGTCGAGCTGACCACCGATCCGCGCTGGGAGTTCGGGATCCCCGCCCCGCGTGACGGCGAACTGGCCTGGGTGCAGCACTGCTACGCGCACCTGCGTCCGCGCGCCACCGCAGTGGTCGCTGTGACCGCCCGTACCTGCGTCCAGGCATCCGGGCGGCACATCCGGGCAGCACTGGTTCGCTCAGGAGCGCTTCGGGACGTGATCGCGTTGCCGGAGGGCATCGGCTCGATCCCGGACACCCATGTCTGCCTCTGGGTGCTGCAACGCCCCTACGGCGCGCCCGACCACGCCGCGGTGCGCATGGTCGACCTCTCCGGGCTCCCAGACGCGGCCGACGCCCCCCAAGAGTTCGCAGCCTGGCAACGGCTGTTCGAAAGAGCCGATCCGTCGATCGTCAGCGCTGTTCCCCGTCTGGAGCTCCTGGACGGCGACGCCAACCTGCTGCCCTCTCGGCACGTCACCATGGGCGTGGAGATCGGTGCCGGCGACCTCGCCCTGGTCACCGACCGGCTGCAAGCGCTGCATGCCCGGATCGGCCGGGGTCTGCCCCGCTTCACCGCGCCGGGGGAGCAGCCCCGGCACTCCTACGTCACCTTCGGCGAACTGGAAAGAGTGGGCGCCCTGACCATCCGTCCGCGCGACACCACCCCCCGCGCCGGGGACCTGCTGATGCGCACCCTGGGTAGGCAGGCGGTCATCGCGACAGGTACCGCCTCCGACGACTCCGGGGTGGCCCAAGTCATCGAGATCGACGCCACCCGGCTCGATCCACACTTTGTGGCGACCTTCCTGCGTGCCGACGCCAACGCCCAACCCGTGACGAACACCCTGGGTGCCCTTAGCCGGGAGGACCTGCGCCGCTGCCGCATCCCCCGGATGCCGCTGACCGAACAGCACCGCTACGGTGCGGCGTTCCGCCAACTGGAGGAGCTGGACGGCATCCTGGCCTCCCTGGCGGCGGTGGGTGCACGGGTGATCGAGCAGACCGTGTACGGGCTGACTACCGGCGTTCTGGCACCCCGGTCCACCACCGTGAACAAGACTGGCACCGCATTCGCGACCGACGACGAGACGAGCAACCTGTGACATCCGGACCCACGCACAGCCAGCTGGCAGGAAAAATCTGGGCGGTCGCCGACCTGCTCCGAGGCGACTACAAGCGCCACGAGTACGGCCAGGTGATCCTGCCGTTCACGCTGTTGCGCCGACTGGATGCGGTGATGGTCCCCACCCGCGACGCGGTCTGGGCAAGGGACGCGGCTCTGGACGTCAAGAACAAGGACCGGCTGCTAGAGCTCGCGGCCGGACTGCCGTTCTACAACACGTCCAAGCAGGACTTCAGCACCATCGCGGGCGACGACACCAGAACCGCGATGAACCTGCGCGACTACATCAACGGTTTCTCGCCCAACGTTCGGGAGATCCTCGGCCGGTTCGACCTGGACAACCAGATCACCAGGCTGGCAGGGGCGAAGATCCTCCACCAGGTCGTCAGCACCTTCAAGGCGCTGAACGACATGGACAAGCTGTCCAACCATGAGATGGGCTACGTATTCGAGCACTTGATCCGCAAGTTCGCCGAGGATTCGAACGAGACCGCGGGTGAACACTTCACTCCCCGCGAAGTCATCGAGCTGATGGTCAACCTCCTGATCGCCCCGGACGCGGACACTGTCGCCGGCGACGGCCAGGTCATCAATATCCTCGACCCGGCCTGCGGAACCGGCGGCATGCTGACCGCCGCCAAGGGCCGCATCGAGTCGATCAACCCCAAAGCCAAGGTGTACCTGTTCGGTCAGGAGCTCAATGCCGAGTCCTGGGCGGTCTGCCAGTCCGACATGCTGATGCTCAACCAGCGCGGCAACATCCACTTCGGCAACTCGTTCAGCGACGACGGCTTCCCCGGGCAGAGGTTCGACTACATGCTCGCCAACCCGCCCTTCGGCGTGGAGTGGAAGAAGGTCAAGGACGAGATCCTGGACGAAGCCGAACTCGGCCACGCCGGCCGCTTCGGGGCCGGTACGCCGCGTATCAACGACGGCTCCTTCCTCTTCCTGCAGCACATGATCTCGAAGATGGAGTCGGCTCAGGGCAAGGGCTCACGACTGGGCATCGTCTTCAACGGCTCGCCGTTGTTCACCGGCGCCGCTGAGTCCGGCGAGTCGAAGATCCGCCAGTGGATCCTGGAGAACGACCTGCTCGAAGGCATCGTCGCCCTCCCTGACCAACTGTTCTACAACACCGGTATCTCCACCTACTTCTGGATCCTCTCCAACCGGAAGGCGGCGAAGCTGCGAGACAAGGTGATCTTGCTCGATGCGCGGGACCAGTGGGAGAAGATGCGCAAGTCGCTTGGCGACAAGCGCAAGAAGGTCAATGACGGCCAGATCAAGCACATCACTGAGCTGTACGTGGACGCGATCGACGTTGCCGCTGACGCCGACCACCCGGACCACGCAAGAGTCAAGGTCTTCCGCACCCGCGACTTCGGTTACCACCGCATCACGGTGGAACGGCCGCTGAAGCTTCGCTTCGAGATCACCGAGGACACTCTGGCAGCGCTGGAGGAAGCCAAGGCGCTTGCGAAATGGGACGGCCGTAAGGGGCTGGTCGAGGCGCTGCGTGGAATCATCGACTCGGTGTGGTGGACGAAGAAGGAGGCCACCAACGGTCTCCACACCGCAGTTGCCGGAGCTGGCGCGGAATGGCCGAAGACAGCGGCTCTACTCAAGGGGATCTGGGGCGAGGTCGCCGTCTCCGACCCCGAGGGCGAGGTGCAAAGGGACAAGGACGGGATGGCGCTGCCGGACCCGGACTTGCGCGACTACGAGAACATCCCGCTCGACGAGGACATCGACGCCTACTTCGCCCGCGAGGTAACACCGCATGTCGCGGACGCTTGGATCGACCGGGAGAAGACGAAGGTGGGGTACGAGATCCCATTCACCCGGCACTTCTACGTGTATACGCCGCCGCGGCCGCTCGCTGTGATCGACGCTGAATTGCGCGAGCTTGAGGCACGGATCCAGGCGCTGCTGGGCGAGGTGACCGGATGAGCAAGGCAGAGTCGAGCCCCCGCCTCTTCGGCGCGGCAGAGGTGTGCCTTGGTCGGCAGCGGAGTCCCCAGCATGAATCCGGCCCCCATATGCTCCCCTATTTGCGGGCAGCGAACGTCAAAGACGGCAGGCTCGACTTGTCTGACGTCAAGACGATGAATTTCAGCCCTTCCGAGCAGAAGACGTTCGCGCTGCAGGCAGGTGACATCCTCGTCACCGAGGGAAGCGGGAGCCTCGGAGCTGTCGGGGCTTCAGCAGTCTGGCACGACGAGCTGCCAGGAACGATCTGCTTTCAGAACACCTTGGTCAGGCTTCGTCCACGGGCTGGGATCTCTGACGGCCGTTACCTGGGCTGGTGGGCGCGATCCGCATTCGCTAGCGGCCAATTTGCTTCAATCGCCAGCGGCGCCAATATCTACCACGTCAGTGCTGAGCGAGTTAAGGGACTTCCCGCTCCGTTGCCACCGCTTGACGAACAACGCCGCATCGCCGACTTCCTCGATGCCGAGACGGCTCGGATCGATCACGTCCTATGCGATCGTCGCTCCCAGGCCGCGCTCCTTGATGCCCGAGAGTCGTCACTACTTGACCGGGCATACAGTTCAAATCCGTTTGAGGAGATCCGACTGAAGCACCTAGTGGCCCGGATTACCAGCGGCCCCCGAGGGTGGGGGGAGCTGATCTCAGACGAAGGGACACCCTTCTTCAGGATCATGAATATTCCACGCCGTGGGGTGCGGCTTGAGCTAACAGATCTAGCTCACGTGACAGCTCCCCATGGACGTGAACGCGAGCGTACTAGAACGCGGATCGGCGACGTCCTGGTGAGTATTACGGCGGATATCGGCTCGGTGGCCGTTGTTGATGATTTGGCAATCAATGGGAATGTTAGCCAGCATATTGCACTAGTGCGACCGGAGCTATCACTGTGTGATCCTGCTTGGCTTGCATATGCAATTAAATCACCAGCGGCAAGAGGGCAGCTTGTCGGAAATAGCTACGGCGGCACCAAGATTGGGCTGGGGCTAGGTGATATCGCAGAACTCCGTCTCCCTCGTCTGGAATTGCCAGCCCAGCAGATCATGGCACGTAGAATCGATAGGGCGATGCTTGGCAGCAAAATCGTTCGTGAAGAAATTATGGATCAGATCGTCCTCCTGGCCGAACGCCGCCAAGCCCTCATCACTGCCGCCGTAACCGGCCAGCTGGACGTCACCACCGCCCGCCCTGCCCTCCCCTCCGTAGGAGGTGTGTCCGCGTGACCCGCACCCCGCTCTCCGAGCTCGACTTCGAGATCCGCATCGAGCACGAGCTCACAGACCACCACGGCTGGGCCCCGGCAGACCCCCGCACATTCAGCCCCGAACTCGGCCTGGACCCCACTCACCTGCTCGACTTCATCACCGACACCCAGACAGCCGCCTGGAACCGCCTGGTCACCTTCTACGGCAATGACGTCCCCACAGCCAAGCGCCAGTTCGCCCAGCGCGTCGCCGCCGAGATTGACGCCCGCGGCGTCCTAGACGTCCTGCGTCAGGGCGTACGCGACCGCGGCGTGCAGATCGACCTGGCCTATTTCCGCCCCGGCCACACCATCGCCGCCGACGCCCTCACGGGGTACAACCTCAACCGCCTCACCCTCACTCGGCAACTCCACTACAGTGCCCACACCCCCCGCTTGTCCCTCGACATGGCACTGTTCCTCAATGGACTCCCAGTCGCCACCGTCGAGTTGAAGAATCCCAACACAGGCCAGAACGCCGACGACGCCATCGTCCAGTACCGACGCCGCGACGCCAACGAGCTGTTCTTCGCCAAGCGCGCACTAGTCCACTTCGCCGTGGACCCGGACCGGGCGTTCATCGCCACTCGCCTGCGCGGTGCCGAGACCCAGTTCCTCCCCTTCAACGTCGGTTCCAACGGCCCAGGCATCTCGGGCGAAGCCGGGAACCCCTCCGCCGAAACGGGCTCTTACAGCGTCGACTACCTCTGGAAGACGATCTGGCAGCGCGACAACTGGTTGGAGATCCTGCACCGCTTCGTCCACGTCAAGGCACCGGACAAGCTGGGAGCAAAGGAGAACCCGCACACCGCGCCTCGAATCTTCCCCCGCTACCACCAGTGGCACGCCGTCCAGGAAATGGTGACGCACGCCCAGCAGAACGGGGCCGGCCACAGCTATCTGGTCGAGCACTCGGCCGGTTCGGGCAAGTCCAATACCCTGGCCTGGCTGGCGCACCGGCTCTCCAATCTCTTCGACGCCGGCAATCAGCCTGTGTTCCACAAGATCGTCGTGATCACCGACCGCATCGTCCTCGATCGGCAGCTCCAACGCACGATCTACCAGTTTGACCACACCCCTGGGGTGGTCAAGAAGGTCGACGACAACTCGACCCAGCTCGCTGCATCCCTCAACGATTCCACTGCGAAGATCGTCATCAGCACCCTGCAGATGTACCCCTTCGTCCTGGACAAGATCGCCAACATGGGGTTGAACGGAAGGCGCTACGCCGTCATCATTGATGAAGCCCACTCCTCCCAGGGCGGGGAGTCCGCCATCCAGGTCAAGCAGGCGCTCGGTTCCAAAGCAACCCCGCGCGAGGAAGACGAGGACGAGGCCACCTACCGGACCCGGGTCCGCGGTAAGCAGCCCAACCTCTCCTATTTCGCCTTCACCGCCACCCCCACCTCGGCGACGCTCAAGCTTTTCGGCCGACACGAGCCGGAGCGGGTCAACCCACGCACCGGCCTGCCGGGCATGTACGCGCCCTTTCATGTCTACTCCATGCGGCAGGCCATCGACGAGGGCTACATCCTCGACGTCCTCGCCAACTACCTGACCTACGACACCAAGTGGCGACTTCGCAACGCGGCCGTGGAGCAGGCCGAGTCCAAGATCTCTAACCCCGAGGTCGACCGCGCCAAGGCCAAGGCGAAACTTGTGCGCTACGCCGAGCAGCACCCCAAGTCGCTGGAGCAGAAGGCAAAGCTCATCGTCGACGACTTCCGGGAGAACATCGTCGGTCGACTCGGCGGGCGGGCCAAGGCCATGGTGGTCACCACCAGCCGCCGACACGCACTGGACCTCTACCAGGCGATCCGCACTTATGTGTCCCTGTGCGGCTTCGCCAACTGCGGCACCTTGGTGGCTTTCTCCGGGCAACTGAAGGACGAAGCCGACCTGGAGTTCACCGAATCGCAGCTGAATGGCTTCCCCGAGAGCCAGTTGCCGGACCGGTTCGGCTACACCAAGGCTGACGACCCGCAGGCCTCTTCCCGCAACCAGGACGAGTACCGGCTGCTGGTCGTCGCCGAGAAGTACCAGACCGGCTTCGACCAGCCCCTGCTCTGCGCGATGTACGTGGACAAGCCGCTGACCGGAGTCGCTGCCGTGCAGACACTGTCCCGGCTAAACCGCATCCACCCGCTGAAGTCCCAGGACGACGTCCATGTCCTGGATTTCGTGAATACGGCCACCGACATACAGGAGGCATTCGCCAACTGGTTCGAGACGACCATCACCGAGGAGAGCGACCCCAACCTGCTCTACGACAAGCAGCGAAAGGTGATGGACTACCAGTTGCTGGTGCCGTCCGAGATGGAGGCGTTCATCCGGGTCCTGGCCACCGCCGCCCCTGGCCGGATGCCTGAGGCCGCCGAACGCAAGCTTCACGCCGAGCTGCACGAGTACCTCAAGCCGACTCTCGACCGGTTCACCCACGACCTGAAGTCCGACGATGAGCGCGAGGGCTTCCGCAAGGCCCTGACCGAGTACGTCCGCGCCTACAGTCTGATCGCGCAGATCGTGGACTGGGGCGACCGGGACCTGGAGCGGCTCTACCAGTTCGGCAGGGTCCTGCTGATCCGACTGCCGGGCCGGCCCACGACGTCCGTCGACATAGGAGACGCGGATCTGAGCCACTTCCGTCTGGAGTTCACCGGACGGCACAATGTCTCCCTGCAAGCAGTCGGCGACCGCGCCGTCCGCGGTCACGCTGCCGACGGCGGCGGCTACCGCGAGCCCGAGGTACAGCCCCTCTCCGAGATCATTGAGGATCTGAACGAGCGCTTCGGCCTCGACCTGGACACCGCCGACCAGATCCTGGTCTACCAGCAGGTCGTCGGTCTGGTCCAGGACACCGATATGCAGCAGATCGCGCTGATGAACGACGAGGGCCGGTTCGGTCAGGTCGCTGACGACCGGCTGGACGATATCGTCGCTGAGAACGCCGAGCGCAACACCGCGTTTATGAAGCTGTACTTCGACAACAACGAGTTCCAGAAGGCCATCAAGGAGGCCGCTCGCAATCGGGCCTACCGCATCATCACCGAACCGGCCAGGGACGAGGCCCTGGCCCGGCTGCGTGCCGAGATGCGCCGGGAAACCGGCGGCAGTTCGGCCGACCGAAGCGCGATCCCCGAATGAACACACCCGCGGTGACCAGCCGTGGCAGGGTTGCGTCAAGAGCAGCAGTCGCCAGGTAGGGGTGGAACATGGACGACGCAACAGGGCGGTCGGCCCAGGCCCGGCTGGTCGCCGGGCGCTACCGGGTGGACGGGCTGCTCGGCAAGGGCGGCATGAGCGAGGTGTACTACGGCTACGACGAGCGGCTAGACCGGAGCGTCGCGGTCAAACTGCTTCAGCCGCCCTCGCCGGGCTCGGTTCCGGCGGCCCCCGACAGTCCGGAAGCCGTCGAGATCCTCGATGCCCTGGACCGTGATCGCAAGCGGTTCCTGCGAGAGATCCGTACCACCGCCAAGCTGGAACACCCCGGCACTCCCGCCGTCTACGACACCGGCGTGGAGACCCTTCCTGACGGCAGCCCCCGGCTGTGGTTGGTCATGCAGCTCCTGCGCGGTTCGACTTTGGAGGCCGCAATCAGCGGCGCCGACTACGAGGGGGCACCGCCCAGCATCGCCTGGGCAGTGTCAACCGCAGCGCAGATCGCCGCCGTGCTTGCCGATGTGCACCGGGTCGACATCGTTCACCGCGACATCAAGCCGGCCAATGTCATGATCGTCGATGGCGGCCTGGTGAAGGTGCTCGACTTCGGCATCGCCATCCTCCGCGGCACCGGAGCCCTGCCTCGACTCACCCAGGTAGACCGCACTGTCGGAACCCCCGCTTATATGTCGCCGGAGCAGTGCCTCGGCAAGTCCGTCACCTCCGCGTCCGACCTCTACTCCCTCGGCTGCCTGCTGTACGAACTCCTCACTGGCGAAGTCCCCTTCCACGCCTCGACCAGCATGCCGCTGCGCGCCCACCATCTACAGACGACTCCTCCATCCCTCTTGATGCTGCGCACAGACGCGCCCGCTGCCGTGGATTCCCTGGTAGCCGCGATGCTGGCCAAGGATCCGACCGGCCGGCCCTCGGCGGAGCAGGTCTACGAGACACTCCTCCCCTTTGCGTCGGCACCGGGCAAGCCGGAAGGCGAGGACGAGAGTCGCGACCCCACCCACCCATTCCGCCGGCCGCTACTTGCTGCCCCCAAGCACCGCAGCCGAGCAGCCGACGGGCCACGTCTCACAGACGAGGAGGCCGAAGAGCTGCAGGCCAATGTCCGGGTACTGCTGGAGCACGACCGTCCCTCCCAAGCGATTAGCCTGCTGGAGGACGGCTTGAAGCGCGCTGCCCGCGATCCGTATAACGACCTCCGGCTCCGCCACCTCCTCGGGGCCGCACTCTTTACCGCCGGTGAGTACTCACGCTCGGCCCAGCTGTTCGATGCCGCCGGGCACGACTACCGCCGCTATCTGCCTACCAGCAAGCAATTCGTCCTTGACTGCTCCTACTACGCGGGACACGCGTACGCCGAAATCGGCAAAGCAGACAAGGCTCTCGCCCACCTGCGCTACTACGTGCAGAACGCCGACAGCGGGACGGACGACGACGAAAGCGCCCAGATCCGAGAGTCTCGCTTCGTTATCGCCCAGATGTACGCCACAGCAGGACGCCGCGACGAAGCCCTCGATGAACTCAAGGTGGTGCGCCCGCTGTTCGCCGCTGCCTTCGGCTCCGCCTCAACCGCGGTCCGCAACCTCGACAAGCAGGTTGCGCGCCTGGAAGGCCGGTCATTCTGACAAGTCCACGCCGACGTACTCTCCGGCAATCCGGAGGAGGAGAGCCGAGTGGCCTGCGGGTGCAGTCCGGACGGGCGAGCCGCACGGTCCACATCAGCACGCATCGGAATCTACGTTGCGTGCTGAACTGCCCAGATTGTCTTGCCGATCACGGGGCGGGGCTGGATGCCCCAGTCCGTGGCGAGAGTGCGAACGATGAACAGGCCGCGGTGGTTCTCCTCGTCGATAGTGGGGGCCAGTTGGGCGGGTGGTCGGGGGTTCGGGTCGGAGACTTCGATACGGACGGTGCTCTCCTTTGCGGTGAGGTGGACGAGGGTTCGGCGGCCGGGGGCGTGTGCGTGGCGGATGGCGTTGGTGACGAGTTCGGAGAGCACCAGGAGGGTGTCGTCGAGCAGTTCCGCCGGGAGGTGGTGTCCGTGCAGGAAGGCGGCGGCGTCGGCGCGGGCCCGGTGAGCACTGGCGGGGGTGAGCGGGTAGTCGCGGTGCCAGGTGCGGGCGGGGGTGGTTGCGGCGAGGGCTGCGGGCGGGTGTGGGGTCATCGGTGCTCCCTTGGTTCGGTGGCGAGTTCGGCCCAGGCGCTGCGCGGTCCCCGGCCGTGGGCGGTGGCCAGGGCACGGGTGATGCCCCAGTCGGCGCGGGCACGGGGTGGCAGCGGTGACGGGCCGGCGGCGGTGATGCGGATCCGGGTGGTGCTGCGGGCGAGGGTGACCGTGATGCGGTCCGGATGGGTCGTCAGGACGGCGGTGAAGAGCTGGTGGGCGAGTTGGACGGCGTCGTCGGCGGCTCGTGGGCCGGCCCAGGGGTGGAGGCGTTGCCGGGCCCAGCGGCGCAGTGTCGCGGCGTGCTCGGGGGTGCCGGGGAAGGTCGCCTGCCAGGCTTGTGCTGACGCGGGCAGCATGGCCACCAGCTCTCATTCAGTGCATTGAAAGCTATATCTGTACTCAGAATGGCGGCATGCTTGGCGCGGGTCAACCGACACGGCACAATTCGTGAGTACAGAAACGACGATCAACGCGGTGAAAGGGGCGCCTCGTGGCGCAGGACGAGCAGCGGCCCGAGTACGCGCGCATCGCCGCCGAACTGCGTGCGGGCATCCTGGACGGCCGCTATCCGCCGGGCAGTCAGCTCCCCACGCTGCCCGAGCTGGAGCAGCAGTACGGCGTCTCGCTGACGACCGTCCGCAACGCCCTGGGCCTGCTGCGCAACGAGGGGCTGATCGAGTCCCGGACCCGGGCCGGGCACCGGGTGCGGGAGCTGCGGCCGGTGCACCGGGTCACCGCGGAGCGGTACCGCCGTGCGGAGACTCCCAGCGATCTGGGCGCGGAGTGGACCGAGCGGCACATCCAGACCCGCTTTGAGAAGGTTCCGGCCGATGCTGGGCTCGCCGACCTTTTCGGCTGTCCCGTGGGGAGTGAGTTGCTGGCCCGTCACTTCGTGTTCCACAGTGCCGGGCAGCCGGTGCAGATGTCGACCAGCTACCTGCGCTGGGACGATGTCGCCGGGACTCCCGTCGCCGATCCGATCAACGAGCCGTGGCCCGGCGGCACCATCGCGCAGTTCGCCTCCCTGGGCACCGCGGTGGTCCGGGTCGAGGAGTCTCTGACTGCGGCGATGCCCACCGAGCGGGAGGCTGAGGTCCTCCGGATCGGCCCCGGAGTGCCGGTGCTGCGCTGGACCCGGCGGATGCTTGCGGCCGACGGGCGGGTCGTCGAGGTGGCCCGGCCGATCGTGCGGCGGGCGGACAACACCGTGGTGGACACGGCCGTCGACCTGGCCTGACCCGGCCGTGATCGAGTCGGATCCCTGCCTGGGGCTGGATCAGTACTTGGGGACGACGGGTTCGGGCAGGGCGTCGGACCATTCCTTCAGGACGGAGACGGCGTCGGCGCGGATCGGTCCGTCGACGGCCAGCTCGTTCACGGTGCGCTTGTCGGCGGGCAGGGTGAGCTCGCGGTAGATCTGGTAGTCCTCGAAGCCGTGGGTGGCCACGTCGTAGCTGGTGGCGGCATAAACCAGGCGCGGGATGCGGGCCCAGTAGCAGGAGGCGACCAGGCACATGGGGCACGGCTCGCTGCTGGCGTACATCACCGCGTCCTCGAACAGGTGCCTGCCCAGTCGGGTGCCGGCCGCGCGCAGGGCCATCACCTCGGCGTGCGCGGTGGGGTCGTGCAGGCCCACCACCGAGCTGGTGCCCTCGCCGACGATCTCGCCGGCGATGACGACGATGGCGCCGAAGGGGGTGTTGCCCTCGTCCTGCAGCGCGTGGCGGGAGATGTCCACGGCGCGCTGCAGGAACCGCAGGTCCTCGGGGGTGGTGTCGGCGTCGGGCACGGCCGGTCCTTTCTAGAAGTACACGGACGGGTCCGCGTCTCCGAACGGCCCGTCAAGGTCCACGTCATACCCCGTCAGCGGGGTGGTACGCCTTCCTGCGGCCAGCAGCCGCAGCACGGGCTGGACCTGGGCCGGGTGTCCCCAGATCCCGTCGTGCTCCAGGTCGAGCAGGTCCTGGACGTCGGCGCGGGCGTCGCTGCCCGGAACGATCAGCCGGTGGACGTGTAGCCGTTCGGGGTCGGGGAGCAGCAGTTTGGTGACAGTCAGACGGTACATCCAGGCGCGGTGGGCCGCGGTGAGGTCGGCCAGTGCGCCGGCCGCGACCGGGCCGCCGACGGGGAGGTTGTGTAGGACGAGCCGGTCCACGCGCAGTCGGCGGTTGCGGGTGCAGGCGTCGACCAATGCCTGATCGGTTCGCTCGCGCAGGTCGTGGAGCGCGGGGGTGAGCCAGTCCAGCGAGCACTGAACCACGAGCAGTCGCCGGGCGTTGGGAGTGTTCAGCCGGTTGAGGGCGCGCTGCCAGTGGGCTGCGTCGACAGTGGTCATGGCGTCCTCGCGGAGGGGACGGTGGCGGGTCCGGTGATTGTAGTGGCGGGCAGGTGGAGGATAGTCAGGCGCTGGACGATGTCGTCGACGGGTCCGGATCCGGTGGCTGCCGCGGGGGCTGGCAGGCTGCGCTGGACCAAGCGGTGCACGGCGCCGAGGACTGCGGTGGGCAAGTCGCCCAGGAAGGTGCGCAGTTCCTGCTCGTCCCCGCCAGGGTGGAGTGGCGCGAGGCGGCAGGCGATGGCGAGGATCGTGGCGGCGATGCGCTGCTGCGGTTCGATGACCGGCAGGGCGACTGGGTAGTAGCAGTCGTTCAGCAGGGCGGTGGAGCGGCTCCACAGCCCGGATGGCGGCTCGGCCCGGGCCAGGGCTGTGAGCAGGGCGGTGTGCGCGTCTTGGGCGGTGGTGAATGGGCGGTGGGAGGCGAAGGATCGCAAGTAGGCGCGAAGCAGGCGGCGGTCGGGGTTGAACTCGGGGCGGATGAGTTCCGGCGGGTGGGCGGCGCGGGTGTCGCGCAGGGTGGCCAGGGCTGCGACCGACAACCAGATCCACAGCCGGTCGAAGTCCTCTACCGCGCCGAACGCGGCTCGGGAGCGCTCGGCCTCGGGCGTGGCTGCCCGGGCGGCCGGTCCGTAGAGGGCGTCGCGCAGTTCGGTGAGGATGGAGGCGCCGTCCCAGTAGTTGCCCTGGAACTTGGTGCCGGTCAGGACCTCGAAAGTCGGGTAGAAGGCGGCGGCCTGGGCCGAGCCGTGGAATTCGACGAACTGGCGCAGCCAGACGATCACGCCCAGCGGTCCTGCCAGGGTGGTGCCCAGGTCGCGGCTGCTGGTGATGGTGACCGGGTCGGGGTCCAGGGTCAGCAGCAGCACGTCGCGGGCGCGCACCGCTAGGGCGACCAGTTCGCGGGCGGCCGTGGGCGGGGCGACCTGACGCACCGACAGGGTCAGTGCCGTGGAGGCGAGCCAGGCCAGGTAGCGGCACAGCTGCCCGGCCAGCGCGGCGGCCCGGTCCGGAGCCAGCCCCGGCGGGATCTGGCCTCGCGGGGTCCGCCCCGCCGCGGGTGGGGGTCCGGGCCGGGCTGCGTCGATCTGTCGGCGCAGGGAGTCGATCAGGTCCTGGGCGCAGCGGGCGGCGACGACGCTGTCCAGGGTCCCGGCCAGGGCGGTGCGGCACAGCCGGTAGAGGACTTCCAGGTGCAGCGCGGCCCGGGCCTCGGCCCCGTGGGCGCTGGGGCGCGTACCGGTCAGTTCGGCGACGCGGTCGCGCACACTATTGCCGTCACCCGCGGCCATGGCGCCGTCCAGTTCGCGGGTGTAGCCGGCCAGCACGGGGTCCTCGGCCTGGCGGGCGCGGGCGGTGGAGAGGGTTCCGCCGAGTGCTTCCAGGCGCTGTTCCAGGGTGCGGCGCAGGAGGCGTCGGCGTCCGGTGACGCCGGCCAGGTTGAACAGACGGACGAAGGAGAACAGCCCCAGCAGGTCGGCCAGCAGGAACAGGACGGCTCCCGCGGTGGCGCAGGCGATCTGCGGCACCAGCAGGCCCACGCCCAGCAGAGTGGCACCGAGCCAGCCGATGACGACCCATTCTCGGAAGGCGATGTGCTCGTCGATCTCGCGCATCGAGGGCCAGGAACTGGAGGCGGAGAAGGTGATCGCGAAGATCACTGCCTCACCGGTCAGGATGGTGGCGAAGAACGCCACGCTGAACTGCGCCGAGCCGATGATGCGGTCGCTGCTGGACGACTCGGGCACCGACACTGCGGCGGTTACGGCTACGGCGAGGACCCATAAGATCCAACGACGGTGTGCGCCGGTGCGTGCCAGTACGTGCCCGATGACCGGCACTTACGCCCCCGAGGATCAGCTGACAGGTCTGATCCCGATGATTCTGCTCTGTGGTGCGGGAGTTGGGCAACGGTGCGACTGCGGCGCTTCCGTGGGACATGAGGGTGGACCCTGCGCGGAGAGGCGGATCTGCGTCACGTCCGGGGCGGACAGCAGCATCCGCGTCAGCGCGTTCATCACCGGCGTGATCAGCGGCTTCAGCAGGTCCGCCAGGAACCCCGCGATCGCCGCCCTGACCTGGCCGGGGATGTCGAAGATGCTCAGGCCACCGATCGGCGCCGGATCAGCCGGGCGGCGCGAGCCCGCCGCCCGGCGGGGGTGCGGGCGGGGTGTAGTGCGGATCCGGCGGCAGCCCCGGCGAGGGCGACGGCGCCGACGGCACACCCGAGCCGACGCTGGACGAAGGACCCGGGCTCGGGGCGGGACCGCTGCCCGCGTGCGGGGCCAGCCCGGCCGCGGGTGCCGGCTGCGGCGCGGGCTGGGACACGGGCCGGGCCCCGGCGCACAGAGGAACTGCGCATCCACGTCACCGCCAGGGGCGAATACATCGAAAGAATGAACGAAATCGCTAGGGACATTGCCCATAGCCGAGGAATCAGCGACCGCCGCACCGAAATCCAGATGCCAGGCGCGCTCGCCACAGGGAAATCACAGAACAAGCCGTGTCTCGACACGAAACTCGCACACAAAAGCCGCCAACACGGCACCGCAGCCGGTGGAACCGGTTTCATCCAGTCCCATCTGCTGAGTGCCCCCGGTAGGATTCGAACCTACGCACCCGCCTCCGGAGGGCGGTGCTCTATCCCCTGAGCTACGGGGGCGCACTGTCTTGCGACGTGCAGAACATTACCAGCCCGGCCCAGGTGCTCGTGCACAGGTTTTCCGGTTGTGACGTCGGGGCGGGGTGGGGCGTGCCCGGTGGCGGTGCTGTCGGGGTGGGCCGTGAGGGTGGGATGCGGGAAAGCGGGGACGGGGAGTCACCTTGCCGCCTACCCTGAGTGATGTGTCCGGTTCGTCGGGACGGGTCCTCGTGGTGGATGACAGCGAGGTGATCCGTCATCTGATCAGGGTCAATCTCGAACTAGAGGGGTTCGAGGTCGTGACCGCGGCCGACGGTGCCGAGTGTCTGGACATCGTTCATGCGGTCCAGCCCGATGTCATCACCCTCGATGTCGTCATGCCCCGGCTGGACGGGCTGCGGACGGCGGCTCGGTTGCGGGCCGATCCGCTGACGAGCGGGCTGCCGATCGCGATCGTCAGTGCCTGCACCCAGCTGGATCTTGAGCGGGGGGAGTCCGTCGGGGTGGACGCCTACCTGGGGAAGCCCTTCGAGCCGATGGAGCTGATCGCCCTGGTGCGGCGGCTCTCCGAGGCGCGGACCGCATTTCGCTCAGAGTGAACATTTTCGTCTCGCCAGCCAGAACCGATGAAGGAGGACGGGCCCTTCTCGCCTAGGCTTGCCCCTGTGACACCCGCAGAGCTTTCCCAGGCAGTCCAGTCCGCGGTTCGTGCCGCCGTTGAGGCGGGCGAGCTGGCCGTCGCCGTGCCCGAAACGGTGACCGTCGAGCGGCCCAAGAACAGGGACCACGGCGACTACGCCACCAATGTGGCCCTCCAACTGGCGAAGGCGGCCGGACAGCTGCCGCGCCAGGTGGCCGAGCTGGTCGCCGCACGCCTGCGAACGCTGCCCGGGGTCGCCAAGGTCGACATCGCCGGGCCCGGCTTTATGAACATCACCCTGGACGCTGCCACCCAGGGGGAGCTGGCGCGTGTCATCGTCGCGGCCGGCGCCGACTACGGCCACAACGACTCCTTCGCGGGCCGCCGGATCAACCTGGAGTTCGTGTCGGCGAACCCCACCGGGCCGATCCATATCGGCGGTGTCCGCTGGGCCGCCCTCGGCGACTCGCTGGGCCGGGTGCTCCGGGCCTCCGGCGCCGAGGTCAGCACCGAGTACTACATCAACGACGCCGGCGTGCAGATCTCCAAGTTCGGCGGCTCGCTGCTGGCCGCGGCCAACAACCGGCCGGTCCCCGAGGACGGCTATGTCGGGGAGTACATCAACGACATCGCCGCAAGCATCGTCGCCGTCAACCCCGGCATCCTCTACCTCCCCGAGGACGAGCAGTTGGAGCGGTTCCGCTCCGAGGGCCTGCGGCTGATGGTCGCCGAGATCCAACGCTCGATGGTGGAGTTCGGCGTCCACTTCGACGTCTGGTTCTCCGAGAAGTCGCTGCACGACTCCGGCGCCGTCGAGAAGGCCGTGGAGCGGCTGCGCGAGCAGGGCCATGTCTTCGAGCTGGACGGTGCGACCTGGCTGCGCACCACCGACTTCGGCGACGACAAGGACCGCGTCCTGATCAAGGCGGACGGCGAGACCACCTACTTCGCCTCCGACTCGGCGTACTACCTCAGCAAGCGCGACCGTGGCTTCGACGTCAACGTCTACATGCTGGGCGCCGACCACCACGGCTACGTCAACCGTCTCAAGGCCATCGCCGCCTGCGCGGGTGACGACCCGAACGTCAACATCGAGGTCCTCATCGGACAGTTCGTGAAGATGTTGAAGGACGGCCAGGAGGTCCGCATGTCCAAGCGTGCGGGCAACATCATCACCATCGACGACGTCGTCGAGTGGATCGGTGTGGACGCCGCGCGCTACACGCTGTCGCGCTCGCCCTCCGACTCCACCATCACCCTCGACATCGACGTGCTCACCAGCACCTCGAACGAGAACCACGTGTACTACGTGCAGTACGCGCACTCCCGGATGTGCTCGATCGAGCGCAACGCCGCCGGGCTCGGCTTCGACAAGGGACCGGCCGAGGGCTTCAAACCGGAACTGCTGGTCCACGAGGCCGAGAAGGAACTCCTCGGCCAGCTGGCCGAGTTCCCGCGGATCGTGGCCAAGGCGGGCGAGTTCCGCCAGCCGCACCACGTCGCCCGCTACCTGGAGGGGTTGGCCGGGTCCTACCACCGGTTCAACGACCAGTGCCGGGTCCTGCCCTTCGGTGACGACGAGGTCACCGACCTGAACCGCGCCCGCCTCTGGCTGGTGGAGGCCACCCGAACGGTGATCGCCAACGGCCTGACCCTGCTGGGCGTCTCAGCCCCCGAACGCATGTGAGTGAGGGGAGGGGCGCGGGGAGAATCCCGCGCCCCTCGCCACATCTCACCCGGAAACCCGGTTACCCGGACTCGGAGACACGAAGACATGAGCCGCTCCGCCCACCCCGCCGGCCCGCGCCACGGGGACGTCATGCCGGAGGGTCACTTCACCGCGCCCCCGGCCGACCTGAACCTGCTCGACCCCAAGGTCTGGTCCGCCACGGTGCGCCGCACCGACAGCGGCTCGGTCACCGTCGGCGGGATCGACGTCCAGGAACTCGCCGAGGAGTTCGGCACCCCCGCCTATCTGATGGACGAGCAGGACTTCCGGGCCCGCTGCCGCGCCTGGCGCGAGGCCTTCGGCACCGACGCCGACGTCTACTACGCCGGCAAGGCGTTCCTCTCCCGCGCCGTGGTCCGCTGGCTGCACGAAGAGGGCCTGAACGTGGACGTGTGCAGTGGCGGTGAGCTCACCGTGGCCCTGTCTGCCGGAATGCCGGCCGAGCGCATCGCCTTCCACGGCAACAACAAGTCCAAGGCCGAGCTGGAGTACGCGGTGAAGTCCGGGGTCGGCCACATCGTGGTGGACTCCTACGACGAGCTGGTCCGGCTCTCCTGGATCGCACAGCAGCAGGGGGTGCGCCAGCAGATCCTGATCCGGGTCACCGTCGGCGTCGAGGCGCACACCCATGAGTTCATCGCCACCGCCCACGAGGACCAGAAGTTCGGCCTCTCCCTCCCCGGCGGCCACGCCGCCGAGGCGGTCCGCCGCGCGCTGACCCTGGACGGCCTGGAGCTCCGCGGCATCCACTCGCACATCGGTTCGCAGATCTTCGACACCGCCGGCTTCGAGGTCGCCGCCCGCCGGGTGGTCGGCCTGCTGGCCGAGATCAAGGCGGAGCACGGCGTCGAGCTCCCCGAGATCGACCTCGGCGGCGGCCTCGGCATCGCCTACACCAGCGAGGACGACCCCAGCGAGCCCGCCACCATCGCCGCGGCGCTCACCGAGATCGTCCGGCGCGAGTGCGCCGCGGCGGATCTCACGCCGCCGCGTATCTCGGTCGAGCCCGGCCGCGCCATCGTCGGCCCCACCGCGTTCACCCTGTACGAGGTCGGCACGGTCAAGCCGCTCGAAGGCCTGCGCACCTATGTCAGCGTCGACGGCGGCATGTCGGACAACATCCGCACCGCCCTCTACGACGCCGAGTACAGCGTCGCCCTGGTCTCCCGCGCCTCCAGCGCCGAGCCAATGCTCAGCCGGGTGGTCGGCAAGCACTGCGAGTCGGGCGACATCATCGTCCGGGACGCCTTCCTGCCCGCCGACCTGGCCCCCGGCGACCTGATCGCGGTGCCGGCCACCGGCGCCTACTGCCGCTCCATGGCTAGCAACTACAACCACGCCCTCAAGCCGCCGGTGGTGGCCGTGGCCGACGGTCGGGCCCGGGTGATCGTCCGCCGTGAGACGGAGGAAGATCTGCTGCGCCTCGATATCGGCTGATGAAATACCAGTCTCAGACTATGGAACGAACGAAGATTTATCCGTCCCGTCCCTGAGACTGTCCCGACAGGACAGCACCACCCAAGAGATCACACTCACACTCACCAGAGATCAGCAGAGCGGAGTCGGACGATGCGCACACTGAAGGTAGCGCTCCTCGGTTGCGGAGTAGTAGGCACCGAAGTGGCCCGCATCATGACGACGCACGCCGCCGACCTCGCCGCGCGCATCGGCGCCCCGGTGGAGCTCGCCGGGGTCGCCGTGCGCCGGGCCAACCGGCCCCGGCCCGGCATCCCGGACCACCTGATCACCACGGACGCCGCCGAACTGGTGAAACGCGGCGACATCGACGTCGTGGTCGAGGTGATCGGCGGCATCGAGCCCGCCCGCAGCCTGATCCTCAGTGCCTTCGACCACGGCGCCTCGGTCGTCAGCGCCAACAAGGCCCTGCTGGCGGAAGACGGCGCCGCCCTGCACGGCGCGGCCGCCAAGGCCGGCGTGGACCTGTACTACGAGGCCGCCGTGGCCGGCGCCATCCCGCTGATCCGCCCGCTGCGCGAGTCGCTGGCGGGGGACAAGGTCAACCGGGTGCTCGGGATCGTCAACGGCACCACCAACTTCATCCTCGACAAGATGGACTCCACCGGCGCCGGCTACTCCGAGGCGCTGGAGGAGGCCACCGCCCTGGGCTACGCCGAGGCCGACCCCACCGCGGACGTCGAGGGCTTCGACGCCGCGGCCAAGGCCGCGATCCTGGCCGGGATCGCCTTCCACACCCGGGTCACCGCCGAGGACGTCTTCCGCGAGGGCATCACCGAGGTCACCGCCGCCGACATCGCCAGCGCCAAGGCGATGAACAGCGTGGTCAAGCTCCTCGCCATCTGCGAGCGCAGCGCCTCGGCCGACGGCACCGAGTCGGTCACGGCTCGGGTCCACCCGGCGATGATCCCGCTCACGCACCCGCTCGCCAACGTCCGCGGCGCCTACAACGCCGTCTTCGTGGAGGCGGACGCCGCAGGGCAGTTGATGTTCTACGGCCCCGGCGCCGGCGGCGCCCCGACCGCCAGCGCGGTCCTCGGCGACCTGGTCGCCGTGTGTCGCAACAAGCTGGGCGATGCCACCGGCCCCGGCGAGTCGGCGTACGCTCAGCTCACCGTGAACCCCATGGACGACGTGGTCACCCGCTACCACGTCAGCCTCGACGTCGCCGACAAGGCAGGCGTCCTCGCCCAGGTCGCCACCGTCTTCGCCGAGCACGGCGTGTCCATCGACACCGTCCGCCAGCAGGGCCGGGAGGGCGACGCCTCACTGGTCGTAGTGACCCACCGCGCCACCGACGCCGCGCTGTCCGCTACGGTCTCCGAACTGCGCACACTGGACAACGTCCGCGGCGTGGCCAGCATCATGCGTGTCGAAGGGGAGTAACCCATGACCACCAGTAGCCGTACCCACCAGTGGCGTGGCCTCATCCACGAGTACCGGGACCGCCTCCCGGTCACGGACGCCACGCCCGTCGTCACCCTGCTCGAGGGCGGTACGCCCCTGGTCCCGGCCCAGCTGCTGTCCGAGCGCACCGGCTGCGAGGTCTATCTGAAGGTCGAGGGCGCCAACCCGACCGGCTCCTTCAAGGACCGCGGCATGACGATGGCCATCTCCCGGGCCGCCGAGGAAGGCGCGCAGGCGGTCATCTGCGCCTCCACCGGCAACACCTCCGCCTCCGCGGCGGCGTACGCGGTGCGCGCCGGGATGGTCTGCGCGGTGCTGGTGCCGCAGGGCAAGATCGCCCTCGGCAAGATGGGCCAGGCGCTGATCCACGGCGCGAAGATCCTCCAGGTGGACGGCAACTTCGACGACTGCCTGACGCTGGCCCGGGACCTCTCCGACAAGTACCCGGTGGCCCTGGTCAACTCGGTGAACCCGGTCCGCATCGAGGGCCAGAAGACCGCGGCCTTCGAGATCGTCGACATGCTGGGCGACGCGCCCGACATCCATGTCCTGCCGGTCGGCAACGCGGGCAACATCACCGCCTACTGGAAGGGCTACCAGGAGTACTCCAAGGACGGCCTCTCCACCCGCAACCCGCGCATGTGGGGCTTCCAGGCTTCCGGCTCCGCCCCGATCGTGGACGGCGCCCCGGTCCTCAAGCCGCAGACGATCGCCACCGCGATCCGGATCGGCAATCCGGCCTCCTGGGACTTCGCGCTGGCCGCGCGGGACGAGTCCGGCGGGCTCATCGACAAGGTCACGGACCGTCAGATCCTCGCCGCTTACCGGCTTCTGGCGGCGCGTGAGGGGGTGTTCGTGGAGCCGGCCTC
This sequence comes from Streptomyces sp. 846.5, assembly GCF_004365705.1. Taxonomy (NCBI): domain Bacteria; kingdom Bacillati; phylum Actinomycetota; class Actinomycetes; order Kitasatosporales; family Streptomycetaceae; genus Streptomyces; species Streptomyces sp. 846.5. The sequence goes on along the minus strand of NZ_SOBN01000001.1, from coordinate 2,868,329 downwards.
GGCGGCGAGTGTCGCGGGGCTGCTCCATGCGGCGGACCAGGGGCTGGTCGATCCGGGGCAGAAGATTGTCTGCACGGTCACCGGGAACGGGCTCAAGGACCCGGACTGGGCAGTTGCGGGTGCCCCGCAGCCGGTCACCATCCCGATCGACGCCACGGCTGCCGCGGAGCGGCTGGGGTTGCTTTAACGTTCACCGCCCGGGGCGCGGGGTTTGCGGTCGGCGGGGAGTTGCAGCCCTGCTGTGGTTTCTCGCGCAGTTCCCCGCGCCCCTGAAACGACAGGCGGCGCCGCCTCTGGCGCCTTTAGGGGCGCGGGGCTGTGCTTGATTAACTGCAGGCGCGAACGGCAACCCCGCGCCGGGGTTCGCCCGCAACGCGCCCCCGCCCGGTACCAACGGTGAACGCATCTTCGATACGCTGAAGGCTCCCCGCCCCAGGCGAGAACATTCCAGGAGCGACAGCGATGCCAGCCCCCGCCTTCCGCGCAGCGGCGACGCGCGTCCGCGTCCCCGCGACCAGTGCCAACCTGGGGCCCGGATTCGACGCGTTCGGCCTCGCGCTGGGCCTTTACGACGACGTCGTGGTCCGCGTCGCCGACAGCGGCCTGCACGTGGACATCGCCGGTGAGGGCGCCGACACGCTGGCCCGCGACGAGCGCCACCTCGTGGTCCGTTCGATGCGCGCCGCCTTCGACCGTCTCGGCGGCCAGCCCCGTGGCCTGGAGGTCGTCTGTGCCAACCGGATACCGCACGGCCGCGGCCTGGGCTCCTCGTCCGCGGCCATCGTCGCGGGCATCACCGCCGCCCGCGCCGTCACCGTCGGCGGACCTGAACTCCTGGACGACGCAGCGGTTCTCGCGCTCGCCTCGGAGATCGAGGGCCACCCCGACAACGTCGCGGCCTGCATCCTCGGCGGCTTCACCATCGCCTGGACCGAGGCCGGGGACGAGGCCCGCGCGATCACCCTCGCGCCCTCGCCCGACGTCGTCCCGCTGGTGTTCGTCCCGTCGAACCCGGTGCTGACCGAGGTCGCCCGGGGGCTGCTGCCGGCGACCGTTCCGCATGCCGACGCCGCCGCCAACGTCGGCCGCGCGGCGCTGCTGGTCGAGGCGGTCACGCACCGCCCCGACCTGCTGCTGCCCGCCACCGAGGACCGGCTGCACCAGGACTACCGCACCCCGGCCATGCCTGAGAGCGCCGTTCTGGTCGCGATACTGCGCTCGCAGGGCGTCGCCGCCGTCATCTCGGGCGCCGGGCCCACCGTGCTGGCCCTGACCGACGAGGCGACGGCCGAGAAGGCGCTCGGGGAGGCCGGCCCGGAGTGGGCCGCCCACCGACTGGCCCTGGACCTCGAAGGGGCCTGCGTACTGCCCCTGTCCGGCTGAGATGCACCCTTTCGCCGACTGATTGCGGGCCGGGCGGGGGTGTACCGAAGGGTGAGACAGGGGACACGATTGACAGACACACAGTGGGGGAATGTTTGTTGGGTCCAGTAGTGTTAATCTCATGTCTGCACCAGGCGCCCTACGGGGCCCGGTGCGCCGCGTCCCGATCCCGGTCCTCTCCGTTCCGCGGAGTGACCGTTCCGGGGCAGCAATTCTCCGGGAGCCCGCCACAGCGCGTACGCAGCCTGCCTGCGCAAGTGTGACCGCATCCCGAAGCCGTGTCGGTGCCCCAGTCCCGCATGTGACGCACATGGCCTGCAGATTTCGCGCAGCCGTGCCAATCCTGCAGACCGGGGCAGGGAAAGTCGTGACACGCGACGGGGGCCCGGGAAGCGGTGTGCTTCGCCATGTGGGACACCGCACGTTCGTATGACCCGCCATCCGGCGGACCACCGCCCCGCCACTGCGAAAACGAGCGCAGCGACGGACAGCACAACCGGTCGCCGAGCCAGACAGGCCGACGTCCGCTCCAGGGAAGGACCCTTCGTGAGCGACACCACCGATCTGATGGGCGTGCGCCCGGACGCCGAGGCGTCGGACGCCACTGCGGCCCCCGCGCCGAAGCGCCGTCGGACCACGGGCACCGGGCTCAACGCCATGGTGCTCGCCGAGCTCCAGCAGCTCGCCACCGGCCTTGGCATCAGCGGCACCGGCCGGATGCGCAAGAGCGACCTGATCGACGCCATCAAGGCGAAGAGCGGCGGGGACCCGCTGCTCGCCGCCTCCTCGGACGCGGCCCCCGCGAAGCGCGCCACCCGCGTCGCGAAGACCACCGCTGCCGCCGCGCCCGCCGCCGAGGAGGCCGCTGCCGCCCCCGCGCGCCGCACCGCCCGCTCGCGTGCGGCCGACCGCGCCGTCGACAGCGCCGTGGCCGAGCAGCAGCAGATCGACATCCCGGTCCAGACCGCGGGCGACAGCGCCCCCGCGGAGCGCGCCCCGCGCCGCAGCCGCCGTGCCACCGCTCCGGTCACCTCGCTCACGGGTGCCCCGGAGGAGATGCCGGCCGCTGCCGAGCCGGTCGCCGCCCCGGTGTCGGTCGCGACCGAGGTGCGCGAGCGCCAGGTCCAGGAGCAGCCCGAGCAGGGCCGCGGTGACGGCACCGACGGCCGGGACGGCCGCGAGGGCCGCCGGGACCGCCGCGAGCGCCGCGAGCGCGGTCAGCAGGGCCAGCAAAGCCAGCAGGACGCAGTTCCGGCCGCCGCCGACGCCGAGGGCGGCGAGGGCCGTCGCGACCGCGCCAACAGCAACGACCGCGGTGGCAACAACGACCGCGGCGAGCGCCGCAACCGCCGGGACCGCGACCGCGGCGGCAACCAGGGCCAGGACGGCCAGGGCCAGAGCCGCCAGCAGGGCCAGGGCCAGGGCCAGGGGCAGAACCAGGGTCAAGGTCAGAACAACCAGAACAGCTTCCCCGAGGACGACGAGTTCGGTGGCGGCCGCCGCCGCGGGCGCTACCGCGACCGCAACCGCCGCAACCGCCGCGACGGCTTCGAGGGCCCGGCCGAGCCGCAGGTCAACGACGACGATGTGCTGATCCCGGTCGCGGGCATCCTGGACATCCTCGACAACTACGCCTTCGTCCGGACCTCGGGCTACCTGTCCGGTCCCAACGACGTGTACGTGTCCCTGGCCCAGGTCCGCAAGAACGGCCTGCGCAAGGGTGACGCGATCACCGGCGCGGTGCGCCAGCCCAAGGACGGCGAGCGCCGCGAGAAGTTCAACGCGCTGGTCCGGCTGGACTCGGTGAACGGCAGCGAGCCGGACAACGGCCGCAACCGTCCGGAGTTCAACAAGCTCACCCCGCTGTACCCGCAGGAGCGGCTCCGCCTGGAGACCGACCCGGGCGTGCTGACCACCCGGATCATCGACCTGGTCGCGCCGATCGGCAAGGGCCAGCGCGGTCTGATCGTCGCCCAGCCGAAGACCGGCAAGACGATGATCATGCAGGCGATCGCCAACGCGATCACCCACAACAACCCCGAGTGCCACCTGATGGTCGTCCTGGTCGACGAGCGTCCGGAAGAGGTCACCGACATGCAGCGCTCGGTCAAGGGCGAGGTCATCTCCTCGACCTTCGACCGTCCGGCCGAGGACCACACCACCGTCGCCGAGCTGGCCATCGAGCGCGCCAAGCGCCTGGTGGAGCTGGGCCACGACGTGGTGGTGCTGCTGGACTCCATCACCCGCCTGGGCCGCGCCTACAACCTGGCGGCGCCGACCTCCGGACGCATCCTGTCCGGTGGTGTCGACTCGACCGCGCTCTACCCGCCGAAGAAGTTCTTCGGCGCCGCGCGCAACATCGAGAACGGCGGCTCGCTGACCATCATCGCCACCGCGCTGGTCGACACCGGCTCGCGGATGGACGACGTGATCTTCGAGGAGTTCAAGGGCACCGGCAACATGGAGCTCAAGCTCGACCGCAAGCTCGCCGACAAGCGGATCTTCCCGGCGGTGGACGTGGACGCGTCCAGCACCCGCAAGGAGGAGATCCTGCTCGGCTCCGAGGAGCTGGCGATCACCTGGAAGCTCCGCCGGGTGCTGCACGCGCTGGACTCGCAGCAGGCCATCGAGCTGCTCCTGGACAAGATGAAGCAGACCAAGAGCAACGCCGAGTTCCTGATGCAGATCGCCAAGACGACGCCGGGTCAGGACTGATCGCGTCCGCTCCTGCAGGCAGAAACCGCCGCCCCGGGTCAGGTACCCGGGGCGGCGGCTTTGTGAGAGTGGTTCTCAGACTGGGCGTTTACTGTTTGGGACATGGAGGACAAGTCGATCGAAATGCCGCAGCACAAGCGCCCGCGCTCACGAAGGCGCGTGCTGACTCTGCTGGCCTGGGCGACCGCGGCTGTCCTGGTGATCTGCGCCGGTACGGGCGGCTATCTGTACTGGAAGCTCAACAGCAACATCAAGACGGTGGACATCAACGCCGCGCTGGGCACCGACCGCCCCGCCGCGAGCACCACCGGCGCCATGAACATCCTGATCCTGGGCTCTGACTCGCGCTCCGGCGGCAACAGCAAGCTGGCCGGCGGCGCGGATGACGGGACGGCGCGCTCCGACACCGCGATGGTCATCCACGTCAACGAGGCGCACACCCACGCCGATGTGGTCAGCATCCCCCGGGACACCCTGGTCACCCGTCCCGCCTGCGGGACCAAGGCCGGGGCCACCGGCGTGATGTTCAACACCGCCTACGAGGTCGGCGGCGCGACCTGCGCGGTGAAGACCGTGGAGTCGATGACCGGCCTGCGGATGGACCACTACGTCGAGGTCGACTTCCAGGGCTTCGCCAAGCTGGTCGACGCGCTGGGCGGGGTCGCCGTCACCACCACGGTGGACATCAACGACACGGACAGCGGTCTGCATCTGCAGGCCGGCACCAACAAGCTGACCGGTGCCCAGGCCCTGGCGTTCGTCCGCACCCGGCACGGCGTCGGGGACGGCAGCGACCTGGGTCGGATCGAGCTGCAGCAGCAGTTCGTCAAGTCGCTGATGGCGCAGGTGCAGAACCTCGGACTGCTCACCGACCCGGTGAAGCTCTACGAACTCGCCTCCACCGCGACCAGTGCGATCACGACCGACAGCGAGCTCGGTTCGGTCGCTTCGCTGGTCTCCTTCGCCGAGAGCATGAAGTCCGTCAAGTCCTCCGAGATCACTGCGGTGACGATGCCCAACACCACCGCGCCGAGCGATCCCAACCGGGTGGTGGCGCTGGAGCCGCAGGCCACGGAGCTTTGGGCGGCGCTCAAGGACGACGCGGCGGTGCCGAAGTCTGTTACGGCGCTGCAGAGTGCGGACCCTGCGACGAGCGCGTCGGCGGGGTAGCTTTTCGGACTGCGGCGGGTGCATGGCTTGTCGCGCAGTTCCCCGCGCCCCTGGATAGTGCAACTTGCCCACAGCGGTTCAGTTGCAGACCCCCAGGGGCGCGGGGAACTGCGAGACCAGCCCGCTGCGGTCTGGACCTAGCAGGAATACCTACTGACCGTCCCCGGTTTGGGGAGATGCGGCCAGTGCTGGCAGACTGGTACGTCGGTCCCGGTTCACGGATGGCAGCCCGCCGTTCGACCCGGAGCCCTCCCGAACCTAGGAGCACCCCTTGAAGCCCGAGATCCACCCGACCTACGTGGTCACCCAGGTCACCTGCACCTGTGGCAACGAGTTCACCACCCGCAGCACCGAGCCCTCCGGCGTCATGCGCGCTGAGATCTGCTCCAACTGCCACCCCTTCTACACCGGCAAGCAGAAGCTCATGGACACGGGTGGCCGCGTGGCCCGCTTCGAGGCCCGCTTCGGCAAGAAGCACGCCGCCAAGCAGGGCTAGCGACCTGTCGGCGCCGACCGGATGCCCTCCCGAAACGGGGGGCACCCGGTCGGCGCCGTTCGCGTTGGGCCCAGCCCTGACCCCACCCCATCCCACTCACTTGTCGTCACGCACGTCGGAAGAAGGCGCAGCCCCATGTTCGAGGCAGTCGAGGAGCTCCTGAGCGAGCACGCGGTTCTCGAGGAACGGCTGGCTGATCCCGCGGTCCACGCGGACCAGGCCGAGGCGCGCCGCCTCTCCAAGCGCTACGCCGAGCTCACCCCGATCACCGCCACCTACCGCCAGTGGCGGCAGACCGGTGAGGACATCGGGACCGCGCGCGAGCTCGCCGACGACGACCCGGACTTCTACGCCGAGATCAAGCAGCTGGAGCACCGCCGCGAGGAGCTGACCGAGGCGCTCCGGCTGCTGCTGGTCCCGCGCGACCCCAACGACGACAAGGACGTCCTGCTGGAGGTCAAGGCCGGCGAGGGCGGCGAGGAGTCCGCGCTGTTCGCCGGCGACCTGCTGCGGATGTACCTGCGCTACGCCGAGAAGGTCGGCTGGAAGACCGAGATCATCGACTCCAACGAGTCCGACCTCGGCGGCTACAAGGACGTCCAGGTCGCGGTGAAGGCACGGGCCGGCGCCGAGCCGGGCCAAGGCGTCTGGGCCCGGCTGAAGTACGAGGGCGGGGTGCACCGGGTGCAGCGGGTGCCCGCGACCGAGTCGCAGGGCCGGATCCACACCTCGGCGGCCGGCGTGCTGGTCACCCCCGAGGCGGAGGACGTCGAGGTCGAGATCAACGCCAACGACCTGCGCATCGACGTGTACCGCTCCTCGGGCCCCGGCGGCCAGTCGGTCAACACCACCGACTCGGCGGTGCGGATCACCCACCTGCCCACCGGTATCGTCGCCTCCTGCCAGAACCAGAAGAGCCAGCTGCAGAACAAGGAGGCGGCCATGCGCATCCTGCGTTCCCGCGTCCTGGCGGCAGCCCAGGAGGAGGCCGACCAGGAGGCCAGCGACGCGCGCCGCAGCCAGGTGCGCACCGTGGACCGCTCGGAGCGCATCCGTACCTACAACTTCCCCGAGAACCGCATCTCGGACCACCGCACCGGCTTCAAGGCGTACAACTTGGACCAGGTGCTGGGCGGCGAGCTCGACGCGCTGATCCAGTCGGCGGTGGACGCCGACGCCGCGGCGCGGCTCGAGGCCGCGGCCCAGAACGGCTGACTCCTGCCCATCCCTCCGGACCCCCTGACAGGAGGACTGACGTGAACCTGCTGCTCGCCGAGGTGGCCCAGGCCACCCAGCGATTGGCCGCCGCGGGCGTGCCCTCGCCCCGGTTCGACGCCGAGGAGCTGGCCGCGTACGTCCATGAGGTCAAGCGGGGGGAACTGCACAACGTCGCCGACAGCGACTTCGACGCCCGCTACTGGGAGGTCATCTCCCGGCGCGAGGCCCGTGAACCGCTCCAGCACATCACCGGGCGGGCCTTCTTCCGCTACCTGGAGCTCCAGGTCGGCCCCGGCGTCTTCGTGCCCAGGCCGGAGACCGAGTCGGTAGTCGGCTGGGCGATAGACGCGCTGCGCTCCATGGACGTCGCCGAACCGCTGGTGGTCGACCTGTGCACGGGCTCGGGCGCGATCGCCCTGGCGCTGGCGCAGGAGGTGCCGCGGAGCCGGGTGCACGCCGTCGAGCTGTCGGACGAGGCGTACGCCTGGGCCCGCCGCAATGTCGACGCCAGCCCGGACGCGCCCCGGATCAGCCTGGTCCAAGGGGACGCCACCAGGGCGTTCGAGGACCAGCCCGAGCTGCACGGCCGTTTCGACCTGGTGATCAGCAACCCGCCGTACATCCCGCTGACGGAGTGGGAGTACGTCGCACCCGAGGCCCGCGACCACGACCCGCAGCTGGCGCTGTTCTCCGGCGAGGACGGGCTCGACACCATCCGGGGCATCGAGAAGGTCGCGGCCCGGCTGCTGCGGCCCGGCGGCGTCGTGGTGATCGAGCACGCCGACACCCAGGGCGGGCTGGTGCCGTGGATCTTCCGCGAGGAGTCCGGCTGGACGGACGCCGCGGACCACCGCGACCTCAACAACCGACCCCGTTTCGCCACCGCCCGCAGGGCCGCGCTGTGAACCCTGCCGCCGTCTCCACCGTCATCACCAGTACCCGCATCACGTCTTCGCCGTCCCAGGGAAGGGGCCTGCACCGATGAGCCGCCGCTACGACTGTGCCGATCCGAGCGACCGCGCCGCCGGTCTGCGTGAGGCCGCGTCCGCGATCAGGCGCGGCGAGCTCGTCGTGCTGCCCACGGACACCCTGTACGGGATCGGCGCGGACGCCTTCAAGCCGGAGGCCGTCGCCGACCTGCTGGCCGCCAAGGGCCGGGGCCGCAATATGCCCACCCCGGTGCTGGTCGGCTCGCCGACCACGCTGCACGGCCTGGTCAGCGACTTCTCCGAGTCGGCCTGGGAACTGGTCGACGCCTTCTGGCCCGGCGGCCTGACCCTGGTCACCCGGCACCAGCCCTCGCTGCGCTGGGACCTGGGCGACACCCGGGGCAGCGTCGCGGTGCGGATGCCGCTGCACCCGGTGGCCATCGAGCTGCTGAACACCACCGGACCGCTGGCCGTCTCCAGCGCCAACCTCACCGGCGGCACGCCGCCGGCCGACTGCGACGAGGCCCAGCGGCAGCTGGGCGACAGCGTGTCGATCTACCTGGACGGCGGGACGGCGGACCACGCGGTCGCCTCGTCGATCGTCGACGTGACCGGGAAGACCCCGGTACTGCTGCGGGAGGGCGCGATCACCGCTGCCCAGCTCCGCGAGGTGGTACCGGACCTGGAGGCCGGCAGTTGACCGACGTCCGAGCGGTCGGCCCCTGGGCCGACCATGCCGGAGCCGGGTCCCTGCGCGGGGCCGCGGCGGGTGCCGTCATGCCCCTGGCCACCCGGTCGGGGCGGCCGGTGCCCCGGCCCTACTACGGCGGCGCGGAACCCCGGCACGGGGCTTTCAAGATCCTCTATGTCTGCACCGGCAATGTCTGCCGCTCGCCGATCGCCGAGCGGCTGACCCGGCACGAGCTGACCGACCGGCTCGGCGCCCGGGCCGGCGACATCCTGGTCGAGAGCGCGGGCACCTGGGGGCACGAGGGCGCGCCGATGGAGTCCAACGCGGCCGAGGTGCTGGTCGAGTACGGCGCCGACTCGGGCGGGTTCGTGGGCCGGGAGCTGCTCGACGAGCATGTGATCGGGGCGGACCTGGTGCTGACCGCGACCCGGGACCACCGGGCCCAGGTCATCTCGATGGGCCACGCCGCCGGACTGCGCACCTTCACCCTGAAGGAGTTCACCCGGCTGGTGAAGGCGATAGACCCGGCCACTCTGCCGGAGGCGGCCGAGTCCCCGGCCGAGGTGGCGGAGCGCGCCCGGGTGCTGGTCCGGGCCGCGGCCGCGCTGCGCGGCTGGCTGCTGGCGGCGACCCCGGAGGCGGACGAGGTGGACGACCCCTACGGCGCGCCGCTGGGGATGTTCCGCAACTGCGGCGAGGAGATCTTCGACGCCCTGGACCCCATCGTGACGGCGCTGACGGGCGTGGCCCGGGTGACCGTCTAGCCATTCGGCGGAACGATTCCGCAGAGCGCAACGCTGTACCCCGCCCTACAGTGAGAGCGTCCGCACTGCCCAGGGAGTGTGCAGCTATGTCCGATCCTGCTCTTACGGCCATCCTCGCGGCCGAGCGGGTGAGGCGTGCGGACCAGATCGGGCTGCTGGCGGGGGAGAACCACTCCGCTCCCGATGTGCGCGCGCTGCTGGGCTCGGTCTTCGCGGACAAGTACGCCGAGGGCTACCCGGGCCGGCGTCACCACACCGGCTGCGAGCAGGCGGATGCCGTCGAGACCCTGGCCGTCGACCGGGCCAAGGCGCTGTTCGGCGCCGAGCACGCCAATGTCCAGCCGCACTCGGGCACGGCCGCCGTGCTGGCCGCCTACGCGGCGCTGCTGCGCCCCGGGGACGCGGTGCTGGCGATGTCACTGGCGCACGGCGGGCATCTGTCGAACGGATCCGCGGCCAACTTCTCCGGACGGTGGTTCGCCTTCACCGGGTACGGGGTGCGGGCCGACGACGGCCTGATCGATCTCGACCAGGTCCGCGACCTGGCCCGGGTGGTGCGGCCCAAGGCGATCGTGGCCGGGGCGATCTCCTATCCGCGGGACATCGACTGGGCGGCCTTCCGGTCGATCGCCGACGAGGTGGGGGCCTCGCTGGTGGCGGACGCCGCGCAGACCATCGGCCTGGTGGCGGGCGGCGTCATCGCCTCGCCGGTGCCGTACGCGGACGTGGTGTGCGGGGTGACCCACAAGGTGCTGGGCGGACCCAGGGGCGGGCTGCTGCTGTGCCGGGAGGAGCTGGCCGAGCGGGTGGACCGGGCGGTGTTCCCGTTCACCCAGGGCGGTCCGGCGGTGAACCAGATGGCGGCGAAGGCGCTGGTGCTCGGGCGGGCAGCTGAGCAGTCCTTCGCCGACTACACGGCCCGGGCGGTGGCCAACGCACGGGCGCTGGCGGAGGGCCTGGCCGCCGAGGGGCTGCGGCTGCTGACCGGGGGCACCGACACCCATCTGGTCACCGCCGACGCCAGGGCTCTCGGGCTGACCGGACGGGAGGCCGAGCGGCGCTGCGAGGCGGCGGGGCTGCTGGTCGGCCGGTGCGCGGTGCCCTTCGACGAGGTGCCGCCCGCCGAGGCCTGCGGGGTCAGGCTGGGGACGGCCTGTGTGACGACCAGGGGGATGGGACCGGAGCAGATGGCCGAGCTGGCCGCGCTGCTGGGCCGGGCCCTGCGGAGCGAGGGCGGGGCCGGGGCCGGGGACGTCGCAGAGCGGGTGGGCGCCCTGGCCCGGCGCTATCCGCTGGACGATCCGGCCAAGGAATCATCAGTGAATTGATCTGTAGACAAAACCGCAATGATGGATGCGCGCGTCCTCATCAATAAGGTGGTGCGCTGTGACGCTCCATCATGCACACCCAAACCATCAGACTCGGCCGCTATGCTCAGCCGTTGTCACGGGGGTGCCGACCGCAATTCTGGAGGGCGCTGGTGCGTGAGTTCCTGCTGACGCTGTGCGTAGCCACTGCGGTCACCTATCTGCTCACGGGCCCGGTGCGGAAGTTCGCGATCATCGCCGGGGCGATGCCGCAGATCCGCGACCGGGACGTGCACAAGGAACCGACGCCCCGGCTGGGCGGCATCGCCATGTTCGGCGGCCTCTGCGCGGGGCTGCTGGTCGCCTCCCATCTCACCACCCTGTCCAGCATCTTCAACGGCAGCAGCGACGTCCGCGCGCTGCTGTCGGGTGCGGCGATCATGTGGATCATCGGGGTGCTCGACGACAAGTGGGGCGTGGACGCCCTGGTGAAGCTCGGCGGCCAGATGGTCGCGGCGGGCGTCATGGTCTACCAGGGCGTCACCGTGCTGTGGCTGCCGATCCCCGGCGTGGGCACCTGGGTGGTGCCGCAGACCCTGGGCACGGTCGTGGCGGTGGCGCTGGTGGTGATCAGCGTCAACGCGGTCAACTTCATCGACGGCCTGGACGGCCTGGCGGCCGGCATGGTCTGCATCGCGGCGCTGGCCTTCTTCGTCTACTCCTACCGGCTGTCCTATGGCTACGGCATCGCCGACGCGCTGCCGGCGACGCTGTTCAGCGCGGTCCTGGTGGGGATGTGCCTGGGCTTCCTGCCACACAACCTGCACCCGGCGCGGATCTTCATGGGGGACTCGGGCGCGCTGCTGCTGGGCCTGGTGCTGTCGGTGTCGATGATCTCGCTGACCGGCCGCGTCGACCCGGCGGCGCTGATCACCGACAAGACCTACGGCTCGCAGACGCAGGCCGTGCACAGCATGGTGCCGATCTACATCCCGCTGCTGCTGCCGCTGACCGTGATCGCGATCCCGCTGACCGACCTGATCCTCGCCGTGGTGCGCCGCACCTGGGCCGGCAAGTCGCCGTTCGCCGCCGACCGGCAGCATCTGCACCACCGGCTGCTGGACATTGGGCACTCGCAGACCCGCGCCGTGCTGGTGATGTACTTCTGGGCCGGCCTCTTCGCCTTCGGCACCGTCGCCTTCTCGGTGAACCGCACCCCGCTGCTGCTGGTGAAGATCGGTATGGCCGCCTGCCTGATCGGGATCGTCGTCCTGCTGATGCCGCGCTTCAAGCCGCACGCTCCCCGGATGGCGGAGCGCTTCCTCCCGCCGCGCTACCGCCATGCGGTGGAGGCCGACGAGAAGGTAAGGGAAGTTCTTACCGAAGCGGCGGCGGTGCCGTCGGTCGCGACGACCGATTCCCTGTCCCACGAGGACGAAGAGTTGCTGCGCAAGATCGGGACAGGTGCGCATGCCGCCGGACGTCATTCGGGCGCATCGGGACGAAACGGTCGTTAGCTCCTACGAGTGAGGCGGATGTGGCAAGGAGCACAGCTCTAGGGTAAAGACCTCACCAAATAGCTTGTGATACCGTTCACGACATCAGGAGAAGAGCCGAAGGACCTTATGGGAGAAGGTCGTTCGGTCGCGACCCGCCTCGCGGGTCTGTGATCCAGTGCTCGTTCTCCGCCTTCCTTTGATCGACTTTCCTTTCATTGCGCCGGAGTTGAAGACGATGCTGTCCAACGACGCCAAGATCCTGCGGGGATCGGCCGTACTGGCCGCTCCCGTCGGGTTCGTCGCCGCTGTGCTCAGCACGGTCCTCGCCGGTGAGAAGGGTCTGATCGGTGCTCTGGTCGGCCTGGCCGTGGTCCTGGTGTTCTTCGGAGCGGGCTTCTGGGCCCTGATGCGGATCACTCAGGACAAGCCACAGCTGGTGATGTCAGCCGGCATGTTGGTCTACGCGGTGCAGATCCTGCTCGTGGGGGTCTTCATCGTGGTCTTCAAGCACACCACCCTGTTCAACGGCAAGGCCTTCGCCCTCACCCTGCTGGTCACCGCGCTGGCCTGGGTCGGCGGGCAGGTTCTGCACACGCTGAGGTCCAAAACGCTCTACGTCGACCCGGAGGCCTCCGTCCCGGTGAAGGCGAAGTCCCGAGATGGGGCATAAGGGCGGGCTAAAGACGCTTCATCCCGATCTGCTATCGTCCGGAATCGCATCCGGTCGGCAGCTGTAGCAACGGTGCAGATCCCGGAGGTGCCCGGTCCTCGGTCCCCGAACCGAGTCGACCGCACCACCAACCCCACGTCCCCGTGCCGACCCGTGGCCATGAAGGCCGCGCCGACACACAAGGTTGCAGTTCTTATGCGTCACGACGAAGGAGTCACGGGTGAGTACCCCAACGCTGCTCGCTGAGAGCGGGTGCCACATCACGCCCTCGGGCTGTGGTTTCCCCGCACCGGGTCTCAACTCGTTCAACTTCAAGCCGATCTTCAGCATCGGCAGCTTCGACTTCACCAAGCCGATGCTCCTTGCGATCATCTGCATGGTGATCGTGGTCGGGTTCTTCTGGGCGGCCTTCGCCAAGCCCAAGCTCGTGCCCGGCAAGCTGCAGCTCATCGGTGAGATCGGCTACACCTTCATCGCCCGTGGCATCGCCCGCGATGTGATCGGCAAGAAGGGCGACAAGTTCGTCCCCTTCCTGACCTCGATCTTCTTCTTCGTGTGGATCATGAACATCATGTCCATCATCCCGCTGGCCCAGTTCCCGGTGGCGTCGCGCTTCGCGTACCCGGTGGCCCTGGCGCTGCTGGTGTGGCTGACGTACATGTACCTGACGTTCAAGAACCACGGCTTCAAGGGCGGCGTCAAGAACCTGGTCTGGATGGAGGGGCTGCCCAAGCCGCTCATCCCGCTGATCGTGTTCCTCGAGTTCCTGCAGAACGTGATCACCCGTCCGTTCACCCTCGCGGTGCGGCTCTGGGCCAACATGTTCGCCGGCCACATGCTGATCGTGATGTTCAGCGTCGCGAGCTGGTACCTGCTGACCCCCTCGATCATGACGGCCTTCGCGGGCGGATCGTTCATCCTCGCGGTCGGCATGACCGCCTTCGAGGTGCTGATCCAGTTCCTGCAGGCGTACATCTTCACGCTGCTCACCTCGCTCTACATCAGCGGAGCGCTTGAAGAGGGTCACTGACCCGCACCGCAGCACCCCACAGACTTCCGCTGGGAAGCCCCCCATCGGATCGCATCAAAGGAAGACAGGGAAAATGTCTGCCGCTCTCGAGACCATCAACCTCGCTGCCTCCACCGGCGTCAAGGGCAACCTCGGCGCCGTGGCCTACGGTCTGGCCGCCATCGGCCCTGGCGTGGGCATCGGTCTGGTCTTCGGCCACTCCATCGAGGCCATGGCCCGCCAGCCCGAGGCCATGCCGATCATTCGCCAGAACATGTTCCTGGGCTTCGCGCTCTGTGAGGTGCTGGCGCTCCTCGGCCTGGTCGTCCCCTTCATCTTCAGCTAGCCGACCAGCCAGTAGCCACACTCGACGAAAGGTTCAGACATGCTGAAGTTCATGGCGGAAGGGGCGGCGCAGAACCCGCTGATCCCCGACACCGCGGAACTGATCATCGGCCTGCTCTGCTTCTTCATCGTCTTCGGCGTCCTCGGCAAGAAGCTTCTGCCCAACATCCAGAAGACTCTGGACGAGCGGCACGATGCGATCGAGGGTGGCCTGGAGCGAGCGGAGAAGGCGCAGGCCGAGGCCAACCGCACGCTGGAGGAGTACAAGGCCCAGCTCGCGGAGGCCCGTCACGAGGCCGCTCGGATCACCGAGCACGCCCGTGAGCAGGGTGCCGTGATCATCGCGGAGATGAAGGAAGAAGGCCAGCGTCAGCGCGAGGCCATCATCACCGCCGGTCACGCCCAGATCGAGGCCGACCGTCGTCAGGTGACGACGGCGCTGCGCCAGGACGTCGGCCGCATCGCGACCGACCTGGCCGGCCGGGTCGTCGGCGAGTCCCTGGAGGACTCCGCCCGGCAGAGCCGGATCATCGACCGCTTCCTCGACGAGCTCGACGCCAAGGCCGCTGAGTCGGCGGGTGCCAAGTGAGCAACGCCACGCGTCAGTCGAACGCCGCAGCGCGTGAGCGCCTGGAGGCCCTGACCGACTCTGCCTCGGTCGACCTCAAGGCTCTCGGTGCGGACCTGCTGGCCGTGACCGGTGTGCTCGACCGCGAGGTCGGACTGCGCCGGACCCTCACCGACCCGGCGACGTCGGGTCAGCGCAAGGCCGACCTGGTCACCGCGCTGATCGGCGGCAAGGTCGGTGCGGAGACGCTCGACCTGGTCTCCGGCATGGTGCGTTCGCGCTGGGCCTCCTCGCGGGACCTGGTCGACGGCATCGAGCAGCTCGCCGCCTTCACCGAGATCATCGCCGCCGACAAGGCCGGCGCGCTGGACGAGGTCGAGGACGAGCTGTTCCGCTTCGGACGGGTCGTCGCGGGCAGCACCGAGCTGCGGTCCGCGCTGACCGACGGCACCGCGGCCACCGCCGCCAAGGCGGACCTGGTCAAGCGGCTGCTGGACGGCAAGGCCAAGGCCGAGACCGTGCAGCTGGTCGGCGCTCTGGTCACCCAGCCGCGTGGACGTAGCCTGGAAGGCGGCCTGGAGGAGTACTCCCGGCTCGCCGCCAGTCGGCGGGAGCGCGTGGTCGCCCTGGTGACCGCGGCGGTGCCGCTGTCCGACGTCCAGAAGGAGCGCCTCGGCGCCTCGCTGGCGCGGATGGTCGGACGCCAGGTGCACCTGAACATCGACGTGGACCCCGCGGTCCTCGGCGGCGTTCGGATCCAGATCGGCGACGAGATCATCGAAGGCACCATCGCGAGCCGGATGGACGGCGCGCGGCAGGGCCTCGCGGGTTAAAGCACAGCGGGCTCAAGCACAGCGGGCTCAAGCCCAAGCATTGTCCGACCCTCGGTCGGTTAAGCGGTCAGTTCAACCAGACTGGCCGAGAGTCGAATACTTGCGGCCCTCCACGGGCGGGCCGAGGATCGCAACTAGGAGAGCAGGGAACCCAGATGGCGGAGCTCACGATCCGGCCGGAGGAGATCCGGGACGCACTGGACAACTTCGTCCAGTCGTACCAGCCGGACGCCGCCTCGCGTGAAGAGGTCGGCACGGTCGTCTACACGGCTGACGGTATCGCCCGAGTCGAGGGCCTGCCCTCGGTCATGGCGAACGAACTGCTGAAGTTCGAGGACGGTACCCTCGGCCTCGCACTGAACCTCGACACCCGCGAGATCGGTGTCGTCGTCCTCGGCGAGTTCAGCGCAATCGAGGAAGGCCAGACGGTCCGCCGTACCGGCGAGGTCCTCTCGGTCCCCGTGGGCGAGGGCTACCTCGGCCGCGTCGTGGACCCGCTGGGCCAGCCGATCGACGGCCTCGGCGAGATCGCCTCCAGCGGCCGCCGCGCCCTGGAGCTGCAGGCCCCCGGCGTCATGGTCCGCAAGTCGGTGCACGAGCCGATGCAGACCGGCATCAAGGCCATCGACGCGATGACCCCGATCGGCCGCGGCCAGCGCCAGCTGATCATCGGCGACCGCCAGACCGGCAAGACCGCGGTGGCGATCGACACGATCATCAACCAGCGCGACAACTGGCGCTCCGGCGACCCGAAGAAGCAGGTCCGCTGCATCTACGTCGCCATCGGCCAGAAGGGCTCCACCATCGCCTCCGTGCGCGGTGCGCTGGAGGAGGCGGGCGCGCTGGAGTACACCACCATCGTGGCTGCCCCGGCGTCCGACCCGGCCGGCTTCAAGTACCTTGCCCCGTACACCGGTTCGGCCATCGGCCAGGAGTGGATGTACGACGGCAAGCACGTCCTCATCATCTTCGACGACCTGTCGAAGCAGGCCGAGGCCTACCGCGCCGTCTCGCTGCTGCTGCGCCGCCCGCCGGGGCGCGAGGCCTACCCGGGCGACGTCTTCTACCTGCACTCCCGTCTGCTGGAGCGTTGCGCCAAGCTGTCGGACGAGCTGGGCGCGGGCTCGATGACCGGTCTGCCGATCATCGAGACCAAGGCCAACGACGTCTCGGCGTACATCCCCACCAACGTGATCTCGATCACCGACGGCCAGTGCTTCCTGGAGTCCGACCTGTTCAACGCCGGCATCCGCCCGGCCGTGAACGTCGGTATCTCGGTCTCCCGCGTCGGTGGCTCGGCCCAGATCAAGGCCATGAAGTCGGTCGCCGGCCGGCTGCGTCTGGACCTGGCCCAGTACCGCGAGCTGGAGGCGTTCGCCGCCTTCGGTTCCGACCTGGACTCGGCGTCCAAGGCCCAGCTGGAGCGCGGCTCCCGCCTGGTCGAGCTGCTGAAGCAGGGTCAGTACCAGCCGTTCCCGATCGAGGAGCAGGTCGTCTCCATCTGGGCCGGCACCACCGGCCAGCTGGACGACGTCCCGGTCGCGGACATCCGCAAGTTCGAGCGTGAGTTCCTGGACTTCCTGCGCCGTGAGCACAAGGGCGTCCTGACCACGATCGTCGAGACCAGCAAGCTCGAGGACGGCACGATCACCTCGCTGACCGAGGCCATCGCCTCGTTCAAGCAGGAGTTCACCACCTCCACCGGCGCGCTTCTCGGCGACTCGGCCTGACGAGGGACGGAAAGGACGGTAACGACCCATGGGAGCACAGCTTCGGGTCTACAAGCGCCGGATCCGCTCTGTCACCGCGACGAAGAAGATCACCAAGGCGATGGAGATGATCTCCGCGTCGCGCATCATGAAGGCGCAGCGCGCGGTGGCCGCCTCCTCCCCCTACGCGGAGGAGCTCACCCGAGCGGTCACCGCGGTGGCGACCAAGTCCAACGCCAAGCACCCGCTGACCACCGAGCCGGAGAACGCGGTCCGCGCTGCGGTGCTGGTGATCACGGCTGACCGCGGTCTGGCCGGCGGCTACTCCTCCAACGCCCTCAAGGCCGCGGTGCAGCTGTCGGAGCGGCTCAGGGCCGAGGGCAAGCAGGTCGACATGTACGCCGTCGGCCGCAAGGCCGTGGGCTACTTCGGCTACCGCGAGATCACCGTCGTGGACGCCTGGACCGGCTTCTCCGACAAGCCGACCTACCAGGACGCCAAGACGGTCTCGGCGACGCTGATCGACGCCTTCGTGACGGAGACGGAGAAGGGCGGGGTGGACGAGCTCCACCTGGTCTCGACCGAGTTCGTCTCGATGCTCACCCAGAACCCGGTGGACGTCCGACTGCTTCCGCTGAGCCTGGCGGAGACGCAGGAGAACGCCAAGGAGCAGGGGCCCTTCCCGCTCTACGACTTCGAGCCGTCCGCGGAGGGAGTGCTCGACGCACTGCTTCCCCGGTACGTCGAGAGCCGGATCTACAACGCGCTGCTGCAGTCGGCCGCCTCGGAGCACGCCGCCCGCCGGCGTGCGATGAAGAGCGCGACCGACAACGCGGGAGAGCTCATCAAGTCGCTCTCGCGACTTGCCAACTCGGCCCGACAGGCCGAGATCACCCAGGAAATCAGCGAGATCGTCGGTGGCGCCACCGCCCTGGCCGACGCGAACGCGGGGAGAGACTGACAATGACTGCCACTGTTGAGACCGCGACGGCCACCGGCCGTGTCGCGCGGGTCATCGGGCCGGTCGTCGACGTGGAGTTCCCCGTCGACGCCATGCCGGCGATGTTCAACGCCCTCAAGGTCGAGATCGACGCGCCGGACGGTACCGGCCGCAAGATCCTGACCCTGGAGGTCGCCCAGCACCTCGGCGACGGCCTGGTCCGCGCCATCTCGATGCAGCCCACCGACGGCCTGCAGCGCGGTGCCGGTGTCGTCGACACCGGCGGCGCGATCAGCGTCCCGGTCGGCGACATCACCAAGGGCAAGGTCTTCAACGCCCTCGGCGAGGTGCTGAACGTCGACCGCGAGGAGTTCAACTCCCAGGTCGAGACCCGCTGGCCGATCCACCG
This sequence comes from Streptomyces sp. 846.5, assembly GCF_004365705.1. Lineage (NCBI taxonomy): Bacteria > Bacillati > Actinomycetota > Actinomycetes > Kitasatosporales > Streptomycetaceae > Streptomyces > Streptomyces sp. 846.5. The sequence continues at coordinate 2,849,674 of NZ_SOBN01000001.1, read as the reverse complement.
CACCGCCCCGCGCTTCGACCAGCTCGAGTCCAAGACCGAGATGTTCGAGACCGGTATCAAGGTCATCGACCTGCTCACCCCGTACGTCCAGGGTGGCAAGATCGGCCTGTTCGGCGGCGCCGGTGTCGGCAAGACCGTCCTCATCCAGGAGATGATCTACCGCGTCGCCGAGAACTTCGGTGGTGTGTCGGTCTTCGCCGGTGTCGGTGAGCGTACCCGTGAGGGCAACGACCTCATCGAGGAGATGAAGGACTCCGGCGTTCTGGACAAGACCGCGCTGGTCTTCGGCCAGATGGACGAGCCCCCGGGCACCCGTCTCCGCGTCGCCCTGTCCGCACTGACCATGGCGGAGTACTTCCGCGATGTGCAGGGCCAGGACGTGCTGCTCTTCATCGACAACATCTTCCGGTTCACCCAGGCCGGTTCCGAGGTGTCGACCCTGCTCGGCCGGATGCCCTCCGCGGTGGGCTACCAGCCGAACCTGGCCGACGAGATGGGGCTCCTGCAGGAGCGCATCACCTCGACCCGCGGTCACTCGATCACCTCGATGCAGGCGATCTACGTCCCCGCGGACGACCTGACCGACCCGGCCCCGGCCACCACCTTCGCCCACCTCGACGCGACGACGGTGCTCTCCCGTCCGATCTCCGAGAAGGGCATCTACCCGGCCGTGGACCCGCTGGAGTCCTCGTCGCGCATCCTGGACCCGCGCTACATCACCCAGGAGCACTACGACACCGCCCTGCGCATCAAGGGCATCCTGCAGAAGTACAAGGACCTGCAGGACATCATCGCGATCCTCGGTATCGACGAGCTGAGCGAGGAAGACAAGACCACCGTCTACCGCGCCCGCCGCATCGAGCGCTTCCTCTCGCAGAACACCTACGTGGCGAAGCAGTTCACCGGCGTCGACGGCTCGACCGTCCCGCTCGACGAGACCATCCACGCGTTCAACGCCATTGCCGACGGCAAGTACGACTCCACCCCGGAGCAGGCGTTCTTCATGTGCGGTGGCATCGAGGACCTGGAGCGCAACGCCGCCGAGCTGGCCAAGAAGTAACCCTTCCTGGCCGACCTGGCAGGTGCTGAGGGGCGGCCCCGTACGGGACCGCCCCTCCGTTCTTACCTACGGCCCTGGCCCCGATTGCACTCTTGATCGGTTGGACCGTTATTCTTTCCGCAACCCGGGCTTTACGGCACGGGCATCAAGACCGAGGAGCCCACAGTGGCTGAGCTGCACGTCGAGCTGGTCGCGGCCGACCGCAAGGTCTGGTCGGGCGAGGCCACGATCGTCCTTGCCCGTACCAAGTCCGGCGACATCGGCATCCAGGCCGGGCACCAGCCCGTGCTGGGTGTGCTGGAGTCCGACCCGGTGACCATCCGCCAGGCCGACGGCACCACCGTCGTCGCGGCGGTGCACGGCGGTTTCCTGTCCTTCGCCGACAACAAGCTGTCGGTGCTGGCGGAGGTGGCCGAGCTCGCCGAGGACATCGACGTCGAGCGCGCCGAGCGGGCGCTGGCGGCGGCCAAGGCCGAGACGGAGGCCGGCGCGGCGCGCCGCGCCGAGGTCCGGCTGCGGGCGGCGTCAGGCCGCTAGGAGTTCGTTGCACGACCGGTCCCGGGGCACGCGAGTGACCCCGGGACTGCTGTATCTGTTGGTCGACCGTCGCACGGGAGAACGAGAGTTACTCCCGGGACGGAGCGGGCGTTGACTAGGCACGGCATGGATTGTGGGCCGGCAGGCGAGGGAGGTGGCAGGGCGTGGGCCTCGTGGTGGTGATCGTCGTTGCGGTGCTGCTGGCCGCCCTGCTCGGCCTGGGCGTGTTCGCCATGCGGCGGCGGCTGATCCAGCGGGTCGGCGGGACCTTCGACTGCTCGGCGCGGTTGCGCGTTCCCGCGCTGCCGGGTGTTCCGGTGCCGGACGCGGGGGCGCAGGACGCTCCGCTTCCGTCCGGCTCGGCGCCGGCGCCGGTCGGCTCGACCGGTGACAACGGGGGGAAGGGCTGGCTGTTCGGGATCGCGCGGTACAACCGGGACTCGGTGGAGTGGTTCCGCGTTTTCAGCTACTCGCCTCGGCCACGGAGGGTGCTGCAGCGGTCGCGGATCGAGGTCCTGCACCGGCGGACTCCGGTCGGGCAGGAGGAGCTGGCGCTGCTCTCGGGGGCGGTCGTACTTGTGTGCAGGCACGCGGGGGAGCCGCTTGAGTTGGCGATGAGTGAGGACGCCCTGACGGGCTTTCTGGCTTGGCTGGAGGCGGCCCCTCCTGGGCAGCGGGTCAACGTCGCCTGAGGGTGCACCTCTGAGCGTGGCTGGTGTTCGCGCAGTTCCCCGCGCCCCTAAAAACCCCGGGGGCGCGGGGCTGCGCTGTTTGAAAAGCATGCGCGAACGGCCATCTACGGGCCCGCACGATACGCTCGCGCCTATGGTCAACCTCACCCGCATTTACACCCGGACCGGCGACGACGGGACCACCGCGCTCGGGGACATGTCCCGGACCGCCAAGACGGACCCGCGGATCGGCGCGTACGCGGACGTCAATGAGGCCAACGCCGCGATCGGGGTGGCGCTGGCCTGTGGGGGGCTGTCGGACGAGATCGCCGCGGTGCTGACGCGGGTTCAGAACGATCTGTTCGATGTCGGGGCGGACCTCAGTACCCCCGTGGTCGAGGAGCCGAAGTACCCGCCGCTGCGGGTGCTGCAGAGCTACATCGACCGGCTGGAGCAGGACTGCGACCGGTTCAACGAGGAGCTGGAGAAGCTGCGCAGCTTCATCCTGCCCGGCGGCACCCCCGGTGCCGCCTACCTCCATGTGGCCTGCACCGTCGTGCGCCGTGCGGAGCGCAGCACCTGGGCGGCGATCGAGGTGCACGGGGAGAGCGTCAACCCGCTGGCGGCGACCTACCTCAACCGGCTGTCCGATCTGCTGTTCATCCTCGCGCGGACGGCCAACAAGGCTGTCGGCGACGTGCTCTGGGTGCCGGGGGAGAACCGCTGAGAGCGGTGTCCCCGTACGATGCCCGGATGGAACGGTTGCGAGTGGTGGGCGGCGCGAGGCTGGTGGGGCGGGTACGGGTGCCCGGGGCCAAGAACAGCGCGCTGAAGCTGATGGCCGCGGCGCTGCTGGCACAGGGGGAGACCCGGCTGGAGAACCTGCCGCGGATCCTCGACGTCGAGATCATGGCGGAGCTGCTGCGGCGGATGGGCTGCACGGTGACCCTGGAGTGGTCCCAGGAACCCGGGTTCCACAGCGGTACCGCGGTGATCGACGTGCCGGCCGAGCCCGGCCATGAGGCCGACTACGACCTGGTCCGGCGGATGCGCGCCTCGATCGCGGTGCTGGGTCCGCTGCTGGCCCGCTGCGGGCAGGTGCGGGTGGCCCGTCCGGGCGGGGACGCCATCGGCTCGCGCGGCCTGGACATGCACATCGACGGGCTGACCAGGCTGGGCGCGGTGATCACCAATGAGCACGGCTTCCTGGTGGCCTCGGCGCCGAAGGGCCTCACCGGTGCCACCGTCGAGCTCGACTTCCCCAGCGTCGGTGCGACCGAGAACATCCTGATGGCGGCGGTGCTCGCGGAGGGCGCCACGGTCATCGACAACGCGGCGCGCGAGCCGGAGATCGTCGACCTGTGCCTGATGCTGCAGGCCATGGGGGCGAAGATCGGCGGCGCCGGCAGTTCCACCATCGAGGTGCAGGGCGTGCCGAGCCTGTCGCCGGTGACCTATGAGACCGTCCCGGACCGGATCGTCGCCGGGACTTTCGCGGTGGCCGCCGCGATGACCCGGGGCGACATCACCGTCGAGCACGCCCGGGTGGAGCATCTGCGGATCGCTCTGGACAAGATCACCGCCTGCGGCGCCGAGGTGATCGAGATTCCGGACGGCTTCCGGGTGGTGATGGACCGTCGGCCGAGCGCGGTGGACGTGGTCACACTGCCCTATCCGGGCTTCGCCACGGATCTGCAGCCCCAGTTCGCGGCGTTGAACTCGGTGGCCGAGGGCGTCGCGATGATCACCGAGAACATCTTCGAGGCGCGGTTCGTCTTTCTGCAGGAGCTGGCCCGGCTGGGCGCCCAGGTCCGCACCGACGGGCACCACGCGGTGCTGCGCGGCGTCCCCAGGCTGTCCGGGGCGCCGGTGCAGGCGACGGACGTACGGGCGGGCGTGGGCCTGGTGCTGGCCGGACTGGTCGCGGAGGGGGTGACCCTGGTCACCGAGATACACCACATCGACCGGGGCTACGCCGGGCTGGTGGAGCAGTTGAACGGGCTCGGCGCCGAGGTCACCCGCGAGGCGGATCCGGCCGTGTTCTGACCGTTGTCGGCTGCGGCATGTGCCTGGTTGTTCGCGCAGTTCCCCGCGCCCCTAAGGTGCTGCAACTGGGCCAGTTGCACATGCCAGGGGGGCGGGGAACTGCGCGACAAACCAGGCACACGCCGCAGTCGACAACCGTCAGAACCCCCCTGACCCGCCGTCCTTCTGCGGCTCACGCAGGAGCCGCCTCGCGCTCGCGGCGGCGTCCGGCCAGACCATCAGCCGGGTGCCCTGGGTGGTGTCGACCAGGGTGCAGCGGATGCCGGCCGCGTCCAGGACGGCGGTGAGCCGCACGCTCTCGGCGGCGTCCGCTGGGGCCGCGACGGGGACCAGTAGGCCGTACTCGCCCGGGGCGCCGCGCCGCGGAGTGCGGGCCGCCAGCGACCGCCCCTTGCGCGGGGTCCAGGTCCAGCGGAGCAGCAGCACCAGGACCACCACCAGCACGATGGGGACGACCAGTTGGACGACGGGATCGATCCTGCCCATGGTGGCCCTCCCGGTCCTCCCCCCAGTAGCTCCTGCCAGTATGGCTCGGCGCCGCCCCGCCGTGCCAGCGGACTGGTGAGCTTCACCACTGGAGGGCGATTCACCGTCGCCGGGTGCCGGTGATGCCGTTAGATTCAGCGCATCGAGAGCAGAGATTCAGCTGGGATCTACCGGAGGACACCACAGTGGCCAAGCAGATCGCCGTCATCGGAGCCGGCCTGATGGGCTCGGGCATCGCCCAGGTCGCCGCCCAGGCGGGGTACGAGGTGGTGCTGCGTGATGTCACCGACGCCGCACTGGCCCGTGGGCTGGACGGCATCAGAACCTCCTACCAGCGCTTCACCGCCAAGGGGAAGCTCTCGGCCGAGGACGCAGAGGCCGCGCTGGCGCGGATCAGCACCACCACCGACCTGGACGCGGTGGGCAGCGCGGACCTGGTGGTCGAGGCGGTGTTCGAGCAGCTGGAGGTCAAGCAGGAGCTGTTCCGCGCGCTGGACCGGATCGCGCGCCCGGGCGCGGTGCTGGCGTCCAACACCTCCGCCATCCCGATCACCCGGATCGCCGCCGCGACGGAGCGTCCGGAGTCCGTGGTGGGGACGCACTTCTTCTCCCCGGTCCCGATGATGCAGCTGTGCGAGCTGGTCCGCGGCTACAAGACCAGCGACGAGACCCTGGCCGCCGCGCGGGAGTTCGCCGAGGGCGTTGGCAAGACCTGTGTGGTGGTCAACCGCGATGTGGCCGGCTTCGTCACCACCCGGCTGATCTCGGCCCTGGTGGTGGAGGCGGTGAAGCTCTACGAGTCGGGGGTCGCCACGGCCGAGGACATCGACACCGCCTGCCGGCTCGGCTTCGGCCACGCCATGGGCCCGCTGCAGACCGCCGACCTGACCGGGGTCGACATCCTGCTGCACGCCACCCGGAACATCTACACCGAGACCCAGGACGAGAAGTTCGCACCGCCGGAGATCATGGCCCGGATGGTCACCGCAGGGGATCTCGGGCGTAAGAGCGGACGCGGTTTCTACGGTTACCAGGACTGAACCCGTAGCGGCCTGGTGAGCTTGCTCACCTGGTGCTGTGCCGCTGGTCGCGCTGGACGATAATCGTGCGCAGTTCCGCGTCGGGAAGGGAAGTCCTCACCCGAAGGAGTGAATTCGCATCAGATTTCGCCGTGGCCAGCAACCCTGACACCTGGTTCCGCGTCAGATGAGAGAAGCATCAGTTCAACGCCACGGAGGAGCACGTATGCGGATCAGAGGTGACCATGCCCTGCTGGCCATCGAGGGACGCCTCGATGTGCGCTCCGCGGCCGACGCCCGCTCGGTGCTGCACCAGGCCGTCGACTACGGGTGCGGGGATCTGGTGCTGGACCTCTCCCGGCTGGAGTCCTGGGACGCCACCGGGCTCGGCGTGATCATGGGCACCCACCGCAGGGCCGGCCGCGGCGGTCGCCGCCTGGTGCTGCGCGGGGTGCCTGCGCAGTTGCAGCGGCTGCTGGTGGCGACCCGGCTGCACCGCATCCTCGCCATCGAGGGGTACGTCCCCGAGGCATTCGCCGCCGAGCCGGCGGTCTCCTCGGTCCAGTAGGGACCGATAAGGGCGCAGTTCAGGCCGTCCCACCCGCACCCTGTATGACTTTCGCATAACGGTGTCCCGCAGACCCTCGCTCCGGCGTGTACGGCTGCGGCAGAGTGTGCGAAAGTCCGGGGACCGGTGAGCTCAGAGGGACGCGGGCGCATGCGCAGGAACAGCGCGGACAGGGCCCGGGTCGGGACGGCTCGGGGCGAAAGAGGATCATGAACCCACACACGGTGGGCGGTGGCGCCGGACAGGACGGGCGCCCCTCGCACGACACAGAGTCGCCGACACTGGCCTTCATACCCCCGCCCGACCTGGCCGATCGGCGCGCCGGCGGTGCCTCCACCGAGCTCGCCCTGTTCGCCTCCCCCCACACCAAGGAGCTGGAACCGGTCGCGCATCCGGGCGGCGGCTCCGAGAGCAGCGCCGACGGCAGCAGCCGGACCGGCACCGTCGTCGCCGGCGAGCTGCGGCTCGCCGTGAACGCACCGGACGGCAGCAGCGCCACCCTGTGCCCGCAGGACCAGCGCCCCGAGCCGGTTCCGGCCCCGGTCGACGCCACCATCCGTCCCCGCACCGTGAGCGGCCTGCTGGAACGGGACGCCCTGTGCGAGCGGCTGCGCGGGCAGCTGCTCCAGGGCCGTTCGGTCCGGCTGATCGGCGCGCCCGGGTCGGGCCGCTCGGCCATCCTGGAGGCCGTCGCCGGCGCCTGCTCCGGACTGGCGCCGGCCGGGGTGATCCGGCTCAGCGGCTGCTTCCGTACCCCGGCCGACCTGCTCCAGGACCTGTTCGCGGCCGCCTACGACGCACCGGGGTACCGTCCCGGGCGGGCCCTGGCGCCCGGGATCATGCACGACCTGTGCGCCATCGTGGTCATCGACGACGTCGAGTTCGGCGGAGAGGCGCTGGAGGAGCTGATCGCGGCCGCGCCCGAGAGCTCCTTCCTGCTCAGCTCGACACCGGCGGCCGCGGCACCGGTCGGCGACGGCGGCGAGAACCGCCGGCTGGAGGACAGCCGGCTGCCCGGGCTGTCCCGGCAGTCCTCGCTGGCCCTGCTCGCCCGCTTGGCCGGACGCTCCCTGGACGAGACCGAGCGGGCCTGGGCCGTGGACCTCTGGTTCGAGTCCGAGGGCCTGCCGCTGCGCTTCGTCCAGGCCGCCGCGCTGCTCCGGCACCGCGAGACGGCCATCGAGGCGATGGCGGCGTTCGCCCCCGACGAGGACGGGCCCGGTACTCTCCCGCAGCTGACGCCCGGCAGCTTCGAGGCATATCTGCGCCAGCACGGCGGCGCCGAGGTCGGCGCCGCCGCCGACGCGGCCGGCGAGGCGGTGCTGCCGGACCCGGTGCCGCTGCCCTCCGTCGCGGAGAGCGCCGCCCCGGCGGTGCGGATCGCGCGCGGGCTCAGCACCGGCGGCCGGCGCACCCTGCTGCTGGCCGCCGCGCTCGGCGGCGTCTGCCCCAGCGCACCGCACCTGCCCGCGCTGATCGACGTCGGCCACGGCGAGACGGCGATCGAGGAACTGGTCGCGGCCGGACTCGCGGCCCCGGCCGGCGCCCACCACCGGCTGGTCGACGGCGTGGCCGAGCTGATCGCCGCCGAGTGGCCGGTCGAGACGGCGCTGCTGACGGCGGCCCAGCACTTCGCCTGGTGGACCGGGCACGCCTCGGTGACGGAGCGGCAGATCGCCGACGAGGCCGAGGTGCTGCTGGCGACCATGCACGCGGACCGCGAGGCGGGCCGCCACGGCCAGGTCGTGCTGCTGGCCCGGGCCTGCGCGCCGGCGTTCGCGCTGGCACTGCGCTGGGGGGCGTGGGAACGCGCCCTGCGCTTCGGCCTGGAGTCGGCGCGGGCCACCGCCGGAGTGGCCGAGGAGGCCTGGTTCCACCACGAACTCGGGGTGCTGGCGCTGTGCGTGGGCGCCCTCGACCGTTCCCGCGCGGAGCTGGAGGCGTCGGTGGCGCTGCGCGGCGCCCTGGGCGACGCACGGGGCACCGCCGCGGGTCGGGCCGCACTGCGCCAGTTGGACGCCGCAGCGGCCCGCCAGGGCAGCCGCACGGTGGTCGTGGGCGGCCGGGGCAGCTCCGGGATGACCGGTCTGCGGCGGGTGCTGCCACTGCTTCGGCCACTGCCGCGGACGGGGCTGCTGCGGCAGGTGCAGCAGCGACAGAGCTTCGCCGACCACTCGGTGTCCCGGCGTCAGATCGTGCTGGCCACCGTGGCGGTGGTGCTGATGGGCGCCCTGGGCGCGGCCGCGGCCTACGGCATCGGCGCGTTCCGGCAGGCCGGGGCCAGTACCGGCACGCTGAACCAGAACGTGAACACAACGGCGCCGCAGAGTTCCGGCGCGACCGACCCGGCCGGGGTCCCGGCGGCGAGCTCCTCGTCCGCCGCGAGCACCACGGCGTCCGCCTCGTCCTCCGCTCCGGCCTCCGGCCGGGCGACCTCGGGGGCCACCGGCAACTCCGGCAGCTCCCAGGGGACCGGGGCGTCCAGCGGGTCGACCGGCGGCAGTTCGGGGCAGAGCAGCGGCGCCAGCAGCCCGGCGCAGTCGTCGAACCCGACCAGCCACTCGGCGAGCCCGAGCCTGAGCCCCAGCACTCCGGTCAGCCCGACGCCGTCGCCCAGCGCGAGCAAGTCGGCGTCGGCCAGCGCCTCCGCGTCCGCGAGCGCTTCGGCGAGCGCCTCGGCCACCACCGGGACGACCGGGGCGACCAGCACCACGGTGGTGGCGGCCGGCCCGGCCTCGGCCTCGGCGACCTCCTAGAACAGCTTGAGCTTGTCGTCCTCGATCCCGCGCAGCCCGTCGTAGTCCAGCACCACACAGTCGATGCCGCGGTCCGCGGCCAGCACCCGGGCCTGCGGCTTGATCTGCTGCGCGGCGAAGACGCCCTTCACCGGCGCCAGCAGCGGGTCGCGGTTGAGCAGTTCCAGGTAGCGGGTGAGCTGCTCCACGCCGTCGATCTCACCGCGGCGCTTGATCTCCACGGCGACGGTGACGCCCTCGTCGTCGCGGCAGAGGATGTCCACCGGGCCGATCGCGGTCGGGTACTCGCGCCGGATCAGCTTCCAGCCGGCGCCGAGCACCTCCATCCGGTCCGCCAGCAGCTCCTGCAGGTGCGCCTCGACGCCGTCCTTGATCAGTCCGGGGTCGACGCCCAGTTCGTGCGAGGAGTCCAGGAAGACCTCCTCCAGGGTGATGATCAGCTTCTCCCCGGCCTTGTTCTCGACGGTCCACCGGCCCTCGACCTCCTTGAGGGTGCAGGGTGGTGACATCCAGTTGAGCGGCTTGTAGGCGCGGTCATCGGAGTGGATCGCGACGCTGCCGTCGGATTTCACCAGGATGAGCCGGGGGGCGGACGGCAGGTGGGCGGTGAGCCGTCCCGCGTAGTCGACGGAACAGCGGGCAATGACGAGACGCATGGCCGACCACGCTAGCCCACCGGAGCCATTCGGAGCGATTCCGTCACCCTGCGCTGATCCTTCAGAACGTTATGCGTGCGGGGTCGCGTTCTGGACATACGAGGGGCTGCCATATGGTGCGTGCGCACACAGTGCCCTACGGTGAGTCACGGGACGTGACGGAGAGGGGAGATGGAATGGACTGTCGCCCCGACCTGTCTCGATGGGGCGGATCTGGCCGGACTGAGTCCGGAATGTGTGGTTCCGCCCCCTGCGCGCAGTTTCCCTGCGAATCTGTTCTGTACGTCTCCCTCTGCTCCCCGGACAGCTGGGGCACAGGAGTTGGACGGTACAGGCGTGTACGTACCACAACCGGGTGCCCTCCCGGCCCGGTGTGTGCCCGCCGCCGTGCAACCGCACCACGGAACCAAGGAACGGCACCAAGAACGGCACCAAGGAAAGGCACTGCGGCACAGCACCACGGAACAGCACCTTCGCACAGCAGCGCTCACGCGCTGTGGCACCACCTCGGGGGCCGTCCGGCCCGCGAGGTCCGCGAGAGGAGAACCCATGTCGCTCGACGTCTCACCGGCCCTGCTCGAGAAGGCCGAGCGAGGCGAGGTCGATGAGAGGGAATTCGTCGACTGCGTCCGTAACTCCCTGCCCTACGCCTGGGCCCTGATCAGTTCGCTGGTCGCCCAGCAGAAGGTCGACGGCAGCGAGTTCGCCGACAACCAGGTCCCGCCGCCCTCGGAGCAGGCACGTGGCCAGCTGCTCCGCGCGATGGCGAGTGATGCGATCCGGGGATCGCTGGAGCGGCACTTCGGTGTCCGCCTGGCGTTCCAGAACTGCCACCGGGTCGCGGTCTTCCCGCCGGGCCCGGGTTCGGAGGTCCGGTACGCCCTTTTCACCTCCGTACGCGCCCAACTGCTCAACCAGTCCGAGGAGCTCAGGGACTGCTGAGCGCTTGAACGCGCGAACCGGTCCGCCGACCCACCCCCGGAAGTCGGCGGACCGGCGCGTCAGGCCAGCAGCGGCAGCACCTCGGCGCCGAGCCGCTCGACATTGCGCAGCGTCAGTTCCCGGTCGCCGGAGCCCTCCACGAGCAGGGCGAAGCGACGCACCCCGGTCCGCTCGGCGGTGGCCGCCAGCCGGTCGGCGCAGAACCTGGGCGTCCCCACCGCGTGCAGGTCGCACAGCAGCTCGGTGTACTCGTGCGGATCGCGCATCCGCCGCTCGCGGCCGTCCACCGTGCGGTGCGCGGACAGGCCGTAGTTCAGCCAGCCCGGCATCGACTTGAGCAGCACCCGGCGCGCCTCGGCGCCGGTGTCCTCGATCTGGGCCACGCCGGCCGCCATGTGCTCGGCCTCGATCCGCTCGATCTGCTCCGGCGTGCGCCCCGCCTCGCGCGCGGCCTTGCGGTAGGCGGCGACCATGGCGGCCTTGTCGTCGTCGCCGGAGTGCATCCCCAGCAGCATCGGCAGGCCGCGCTCGGCGGCCAGCCGGACCGTGCCCAGCGAAGTGCAGGCCACCGTCACCGGTGGTCCGTCGCCGCCGGCCCGGGGGCGGAGACCCGCGTACTCCGGGCCGCGGGCCCCGCCGAGGGAGGGGAACGTCAGCGGCTGCTCGGTGGCCCTCGGCACGACGGCGACCTCGGGGAAGTTGTAGCGGGGGCCCGAGGCGCCCACCCTGGCCGAGCGCAGCCAGCGCAGCAGCAGGTCCAGCGACTCGGTGAAGCCGCTCTCGTACGCCTCCGCGCCGGCGCCGAAGACGTCCAGGTCCACCCAGGGTCCGCCGCGGCCGACGCCGAGCGTGAACCGGCCGCCGGAGGTGAGGTGCAGCAGCGCGGCCTGCTCGCCGAGCGCCACCGGGTGCTGCGTCGGCAGGACGCTCACCGCGGTGCCGACCCGGATCCTGCGGGTGCGGCCGAGCAGCAGGGCGGCCAGCGTGGTGGCCGAGGGGCAGACGCCGTAGGGCACGAAGTGGTGCTCGGCGAGCCAGACGCTGTCCAGCCCGGCGTGCTCGGCGGCGACCGCGGCCGAGACGGCGCGGTCCAGCGCTTCGGCGTGGCCCTGGCCGGGGAACTGCGCGGCGAGCAGGAAGGCGCCGGTGCGGATCGGGCCCGGACCGCTGCGTACGGCGGCGGTGGCGGTGCGCTGGCGCGGCACCCGTACCTGGCCACCGAGGTCCGGGGTGGCGTCGGTCTTGGCCACGGCGGCGCGGAGGGTTCTGGTCCTGCTGGGCATGAGGGAATCAGCTCCTAGGTCCCGCGGGGAACTTCGGTCCCGCATCTCCCTCTGGAGTAACTCATGTCATGTGCCGCTGGCACGCGGATTCGGGCCCGGGAGCCCGATAACGGGTGGAAATGGGGTCGCACCCTGGATCTGCGAGAGATCTTGTGCTAAAGGGGAATTCGGGACGCTATCGTTGGTTTTCACCGGTCCCCTTGAGGGGTCCAGTTTCCAACACCTACCCAGGGAGTCCCGTGTCACCGCGCCGAAGTCGCCCCCGGAGGAGTGAGCAGCCGGAACCGCGTTCGGGTGCCCGTTCTTCGGAGAGTCGCAGTAGTGGTCTTGGATGGACGCTGGGCCAGACCGACAGCTATGGCGGTGAGGAGTGGCAGGTGCGCCCGGTGGCCGGGGACAGCGGCAAGTCCTACCGCTGCCCCGGCTGCGACCAGGAGATCCCGCCCGGAGTCGGCCACCTGGTGGTCTGGCCGCTGACCTCGGTGAGCGGTACGGCCGGCGTGGACGACCGCAGGCACTGGCACCGCGCCTGCTGGAACGCCCGCGAGCGCCGCTCGGCGGCCGTCCAGCGCGGCCGCAACGCGCCGAGGTACTAGCGGCGCCGCCGGGACCGTCAGGCGTCCCGCCGCCTGAGCAGGGCGTAGCCGCCGAGCAGACAGGCCCCGGCCCAGGCCAGGCAGATGAAGAAGCCTGCCAGCGGGCCGTAGGAGACCGTGGTGCTGCTCACCACGCGGGCCATCTGCGAGCCGGCGGTGTCGGGGAAGTAGTGGGCGACGTTCTTGACCTTGGGCACGTTGGCCAGGATCGGCGAGATCAGGAAGAAGAACGGCATCAGCAGTCCCAGTGAGAGCACCGGCTTGCGCAGCATGAAGCCCACGCCGAGGGACAGCAGCGCGATCAGGGTCATGTAGAGCGCCATTCCGATGACCGCGCGCAGCACATGGGTGGCGCCGATCGAGATGCCGTGGTCGCCGAGCAGGGCCTGGCCCAGCAGGAAGGTGACGAAGCTGGTCACCACGGCGACCGGCAGCACCAGCAGCAGCACCACCGCGGTCTTGGCGAGCAGCAGGGTGGCCCGCTGCGGGACGGCGGCCAGGGTGGCCCGGATCATCCCGCTGCTGTACTCGTTGCCGACGACCAGCACCGCGAAGACGATGACGGCCAACTGGCCCAGGTAGACGCCGGAGAAGCTGGTGGAGGTGGCGTCGAAGGTCAGCCGGTCGCCCTGGGACATGTGGCTCCAGTTGCTGTTGGTGACCGCGCAGATCAGCGCGCCCAGGCCGACCGTCACCACGAAGGCCACCAGCAGCGTGATCCAGGTGGACCTGACCGTCCTGACCTTGGTCCACTCGGAGAACAGGACCGCACCGAAGTCGCCCATCTCAGCTCGCCTTCCAGTTCAGAGCGGGGCCTTCGTGGCCGCCGAGGGCGTCCGGGCCGGTCCGGTACTCCACCGAGTCCGCGGTCATCTGCATGAAGGCCTCCTCCAGCGACGCCCGCTGGGGGCTCAGTTCGTGCAGGGCGATGCCGAGGTCCCGGGCCAGGTCGCCGATCCTGGCCGGATCGCCGTCGACGACCTCGAAACCGCCGTCGGCGACGGCCCTGGGGGCGATGCCCGAGGTCGCCAGCGCGTCCAGCAGCGCCTCCGGCTGCGGGGTGCGGACCCGGACGAAACTGTGCGAGTTCTGGCTGATGAAGTCGTCCATCGACAGATTGGCGAGCAGTCGGCCCTGGCCGATGACCACCAGGTGATGCGCCGTCAGCGCCATCTCGCTCATCAGGTGCGAGGAGACGAGGACCGTGCGGCCCTCCGCGGCGAGCGACTTCATCAGGTTGCGGACCCAGAGGATGCCCTCCGGGTCGAGGCCGTTGACCGGCTCGTCGAACAGCAGGATCTTGGGGTTCCCGAGCAGCGCGGCGGCGATGCCCAGCCGCTGGCCCATGCCCAGCGAGAAGCCGCCGGACTTGCGCCTGGCGACCTCGCGGAGCCCCACCATGCCGAGCACCTCGTCGACCCGCGCGGCCGGGATGCGGTTGCTCCTGGCCATCCACAGCAGGTGGTTGTAGGCGGAGCGGCCCGGGTGCACGGCCTTGGCCTCCAGCAGCGCGCCGATGTGGTTCAGCGGCCGGTGCAGCTTGTGGTAGGCCCGGCCGTCGATGGTGACGCTGCCGCTGGTGGGACGGTCCAGGTCCAGCATCATCCGCATGGTGGTGGACTTGCCGGCGCCGTTGGGGCCGAGGAAGCCGGTGACCACGCCCTGGGGGACCTGGAAGGTGAGCCCGTCCACGGCGAGCTTGTCGCCGTAGCGTTTGGTCAGCTCATGGACCTCGATCATCCGCGCTCCTCACTCCGCCCACACCTGGTCACTCTGCGTCAGACTAGGACAATTCAGATTAAGATGCCGATCGATAGGGCCGACCGGTCGCTCCCTGCCATCCGCACTTGTCGCGCATAGGCTTCCCGCATGACCGATCGCATCTCCGTACGTGAGGCCGGCCACGGCACCCCGCTCGTACTGTTGCACGCCTTTCCGCTGTCCTCCCGGATGTGGCGGGAGCAGTTGGACGAGCTGCCGGGGGTCGACGGCTCCGGGGCCCGGGTCCTCGCCGTGGACCTGCGCGGGTTCGGCGGCACCGAACTGGGCGAGGACGAGCCCTCGCTGGACCTGCTGGCCGACGACGTGGCGCTGCTGCTGGACCAGGCCGGGATCGAGAAGGCGGTCGTCGGCGGCCTGTCGATGGGCGGCTACGTCGCGATGGCGCTGGCGCGGCGACACCCGGACCGGCTGTCCGGGCTGCTGCTCGCCGACACCAAGGCCACCCCGGACACCGACCAGGCCCGGGCCAACCGCGAGCGGGTCGCGGCGGCGGTGCTCGCCAGGGACAGTGTTCAACTGCTGCTGGACGAACAGGTGCCCTCTCCGTTGCTCGGGGCCACGTCGGTGCAGGAGCGGCCCCGGCTCACCGAGAGGCTGCGCGGCATGGTCGAGGAGGCCTCACCGCAGGCCGTGGCCTGGGCTCAGCGCGCGATGGCGTCCCGCCCGGGTTCACTGGACGTCCTGGCCGAGGTGCGGGTGCCGGCCCTGGTCCTGGTGGGGGAGGAGGACGCGATCACCCCGCCGAGCGACGCCGAGGCGATGGCGGCGGTGCTTCCCGACGTGGTCTTGACGGTCCTTCCGGCGGTCGGACACCTTTCGAACATCGAGTCGCCGGATGCGTTCAACTGGGCGGTACGGGGGCTGTTGGAACGGGTGGAGGCGCCGTAGATGGCTTGTCGCGCAGTTCCCCGCGCCCCTGGGGGGCTGCAACTGACCCGCTGTGAGTAAGTTGCAACTTCCTAGGGGCGCGGGGAACTGCGCGACAAGCCACCCACGACCCGCAGACGAAAACCCGGCCCGTACCCCCAACAAAACAGGGGCAGGACCGGGCCTTCGGCGGGTCAGCGCGACTGCTGGGCGGGGACGCCGCGGGTCAGCGAGTCGTCGTCCGGCAGGGTCGCCGCGGCGACAGCCGCACCCGTGAGGGTGGCCAGCATCTCGCGGACATTGGTGAGCTGCGCGTTGATGCTGTCCCGACGGTTCGTCAGGGCGGCGAGCTCGCGCTCGGACTCGCTGCGGATGCGGTCGGCCTTGGCGTTGGCGTCCGCGACGATGTCCTCGGACTGCCGCTGAGCCGTCTCGACGGTCTGCCGCGCACGGCGCTCTGCGTCCGTCCGCAGCTTCTCCGCCTCGAGACGGAGCTGCTCCGCGCGGTGCTCGATCTCCGCGAGGCGCTTCTCGGCCTTGGCCTGACGGGCTGCCAGGTCACGCTCCGACTGCTCACGGCGCTTGGCCAGGTTGGTCTCGAAGTCCGCGGCGGCCTGGGCCGCCTTGGCGCGGGTCTCCTCGAAGAGGGCGTCGGCCTCCTCGCGCTTGTTCTGCGCGTCCTTGGTGGCCTCGGCGCGCAGCTGGGTGGAGTCGGTCTTCGCCTTGTCGACGATGCGCTGGCCCTCGTCCTCGGCCTTGGCCTTGCGGTCCTTGGCGTAGGTCTCGGCCTCGCTGCGGACCTGCTGCGCGGCGGCCTCGGCGAGCTCGCGGTGCTGCTCGGCGGCGCGACGGGCCTCCTCGCGCAGGTCCTTCGCCTCCTCCTCGGCCAGGCGCAGGATCTTCTCGACGCGTGCGCCGAGACCCGCGTACGACGGCTCCGAGTCGGTGACCTGGGCCTGCGCGTTCTGCGTTTCGAGGTGAAGCTCCTCGATGCGCTTCTCGAGTGCGGTGATGCGGGCGAGGGCGCTGTCCCGGTCTGCGACCAGCTTGCTGATGCGCTCGTCGACCTGAGCACGCTCGTACCCGCGGCGCACGGTGTCGAAGCCGTGCGGAGAGTGTGGATCGCTCATGGGGTGGAGTTCCTGTCGTATGCCCGGTGAGGTGTGAGGTGAATAGGCGAATCCTGGCACGGATTCGGTGTGTCATCGGCTGAAAGCCCATGAAGAGTGGAGAATGTCCGCTCAATCGGGTGGTGCGGCGTCTCTGTGTTTGTCCCCCAGACGGGTTGACCCCGCCCGGGTCGCGCCCGCGCCGACCCCCGCCGGGGACGCGCCCCGGCCGCCACCCCGACTGCCCCCGTCGGACCCGTTGGTGCTTCCCCCGTTGCTCTTGCCCGCCCCGGTCCCTGACGGAGCCTCGAAGGACTCCAGGGCCTGCAGGACATCCTGCACCCGGGCGATCTCGGTGTTGATGTCCTTCCTGCGGTTGACGAGTTCGTCGAGTTCACGACGGCCCTCGTCGGTGATCCGCTGGGCTTCCGCCAGTGCCTCGTCGGTGAGCTGCTCGGACTCCTCGCGGGCCCGGGCGATCTCCTCCTGCGCGGCCTGGACGGCCTCCTTGCGGATACGTTCGGCGGCCTCGGCGGCAGCCGCACGCAACTGCTCCGCCTCGGTCCTGGCCGTGGCCAGGTGCTCTGCGGCCTCGGCCTCGCGGGCCTCCGCCGTGGCGGTGGACCCGGCGAGCTTCTGCTCCGCCTCCTTCAGCAGCGCCTCCGCCTTGCGGACGGCTGCCAGGCGGACCTTGCTCGCCTCCGTCGAGGCGTCGGACTGCGTCTCCGCAGCCTCCCGCTCGGCGGCGGCGACAAGTTCTCCGGCCCGCTCCTCGGCGTCCGTGACCAGCTTGGCCGCCCGGGACTGCGCCTCGGCGAGGGCCTTGGCGGCTCGCTGCTGGGCGTCGTCGACCTGTTCGGTGGCGGCGGTGACCAGCTTGTCCACGCGCTCCCCGGCGGCCCGCATGGCCTCGGCGGACTCCTTGCGGGCCCGCTCGTGCAGCGCGGTGGTCTCGGCGTCGGTGCGGTCCCGCAGTTCCTCGGCGCGTTCCCGTATGGCGGTGGCGTCCCTGCGGGCCTCCACCAGCATCACGTCCGCGTCCGAGCGGGCCCGCTCGACCAGCGCCGCGCCCTCCGCCGCGCCCTCGGCGGCCAGGCGCTCGGCCTCCTTGCGGGCGGCGGACACCATGGCGTCGGCCTGCTCCTCGGCGGCGGCGGTGGTCGCCAGCGCGGCGGTCTCGGCGTCGCCGGTCACCGACTCGGCCAGGGCCTGCGCCTCGTCGATGATCCGGGCCGCCTCGGCCCGGCCGGCCGCCCTGATCGCCTCGGCGTCCTGGACCAGCCGCTGCCGCTCGGCCTCCGCGGCCTGGTCCAGCCGCTCCCTCTCCGCCTGCGCGACACTGCGCAACTCCGCGCCGTCGGCCTGCGCCTGAGCCAGCTCGGCCTCCGCCTCGGCGCGGAGCCGGGCGGCGTCGGCGGCGGCCTGCTCGCGCAGCTCGGCGGTCTCCCGCTCGGCGGTGGCGCGCAGCTGTGTGGTCTGGTTCTCGGCGGCCTCGTACATGCCGGCCACGGACTGCCGTACCTGGGCGGCCTCGTCCTCGGCCGTCGCGACCGCGGCCGCGGCCGCCTGCTCGGCCTCGGCGCGCACCCTGGCGGCCTCGCCGGTCGCCAACTCCCGTACCTGGCGCGCCTCGCGCTCGACATCGGCGCGCAGCGCCTCCCGCTCCAGCTCGGCCTGCGCCCCGGCCTCGGCGATCTCCGCCATCAGCTGGGACCGCTCCGCCTCGCCCCGGGCCGCGGCCACCACGGCCTCGGTCCGCAGCCGCTCGGCCTCCGCCTGTGCGGCGCCCAGCAGTTCGGCCCGCTCGGCCTCGCCCAGGACCGCGGCCTCAAGCGCCTCCGCCTGCAGCCGCTCGGCCTCCGCCTGTGCCGCGCCCAGCAGTTCGGCCCGTTCCGCCTCGCCCTCCGCGGCCGCCCGGGCGACCTCGGCCCGCAGCCGATCGATCTCCTCGCCCTGCCGCCGCGCCTCGGACTCGGCGGCGGAACGCACGCCCTCGCTCTCGGCGACGGCCTCGGCCAGCATCCGCTCGGCGTCCGCCTGTGCGGCGCCCAGCAGCTCACCGCGCTCCCGCTCGCCCTGCGCCGCGGCCTCGGCGGCCTCGACCCGGATCCGCTCGGCGTCGATCCCGGCGGCGGCCAGCGCCGCCGCGGCCTCCGCCTGCAACTGCTCCGCGTCGCCGCGGTGCCGCTGCGCCTCGGCGTACTCGGCCTCGGCCTGCGCGGCCGACTCCACCCGCAGCGCGGCCAGCTCGGTCTCGACCGCGGCGAGCAGCCGCTCGCGCTCGGCCCTGGCCTCGGCCAGCGCCTCGGCCGCCGCGGTCTCGTCCTCCTCGGCCCGGACCTTGCGGCGCTCCAGCTCCTCGGCCGCGTCCGCGTACGCCTGGCGCGACTCCTCGGCGAGCCGCTCGGCCTCCTCGGAGGCCCTGGCGTGCTCCTCGCGGGACTGCTCCTGCAGCGCGGCGGCCGCCGCGGCAGCCTCCTCGGCCCGCTCCCGGGCCAGCTGCTCGGCGGCGGCCAGCACCTGGTCCCGCTCCTGCGCGGCCGCGGCCAGCAGCTCGCCGCGCTCCCGCTCGACCTGGACGGCGACCCGGTTCGCCGCCTCCTCCGCCTGCTCGGCGCGCTCCCGGGCGGCCTGCTCGGCCGCCTCCAGGATCCGCTCCCGGTCCCGCTCCAGCGCCGCAGCGGCCTCGTCCAGCTCCTGCTGGGCGGTGGTCCGCAGTCGCTCGGCCTCGGCCCTGGCCCGGGCCAGCACCGCCTCGGCGCGGCCCTGCACCTCCTGGGCCTGCTCATTGGCCCGCTCGCGCAGCTTCGCCAGCTCCACGGCCGCGCCGCCGCGCAGCTCGTCCGCGTCCGCCTTGGCCCGGACCAGCAGCTCCTCGGCGGTGCGAGCGGCCTCCTCGATCTGGGTTATGGCCTGCCGCCGTGCCTCGCCGCGCACCTTCTCGGCCTCGGCGGCCGCCTCGGCGCGGAGCGTCTCGGCCTCGGCCCGCATCTCCGCGGCCGCGTCCTGGTGCGCCTGGATCTCTTCTATGACGCTGCCGTGCGCCTGCTCGGCCGCGGCCCGGCTCTCCGCCCGCAGCCGCTCCACCTCGGCCCGCGCCTCGGTGCGGATCCGCTCCGCCTCCTCGGCGGCGCTCGACGTGGTCTCCTCGGCCTCCCGGGTGGCCCGGCTCAGCACGTCCTCGGCGGTCCGGGCGGCCTTGGCCAGGTGCACCGTCGCGCTCGCGGCGCCCTCGGTGCGCCCCGACTCCTCGGCCTCGCGCCGCAGCGCCTCGGCGGCCTCCTCGGCCTCCGCGGTGAAGCGCTCGACCTCGGCGCGCGCCTCCTCCATCAGCCGTTCGGCGTCCGCCCTGAGCTGCTCGGCCTCCCGGGTGGCGGTCGCCACCATCCGGGCCACCTCCGTCTTGGCCGTCGCGGTCCGCTGCTCGCTGGACGCCTCGACCTCGGACAGCCGCCGCTCGGCCGCCGCCTCGGCGTCCGCCTGCAACTGCTCGGCCGCGGCCTCCGCCGCCGACCGCAGCTCCTCCGCCTCGCGCCGGTACCGCTCCGCCTCCAGGCGCAGCGCCTCGATCTCGCTGTGCGCGGCCTGCAACTGGTGGCCGGCCTCGCTCTGGGCCGACTGCTTGACGCTCTCGGCCCGCTGGGTCGCGTCCTGGGCCTGCGCGGCCGCCGCGCCGAGCAGCCGCTCGGCCTCGGTCCTGGCCCGCAGCAGCACCTGGTCGGCCTCGGCCCTGGTGGACTGCACATCCGCCGCGACCTGCGAGGTCGCCTGCTCGGAGACCGCCATCGCCTCGGCCCGCGCCGACGCCAGCAGCCGTTCGGCCTCGACCCGGGCCTCCTCCAGCACCCGGCGGGCCTGCTCCTCCGTCCCCACGCGGGTCTGTTCCGCCCAGGAGACGTTCTCGTTCACATGCCGCTCGGCGTTGCGGCGCAGCTCGGCGAGCTCCTGCTCCAGCTGGCGGCGCCGGTTCTCGGCCTCGGCGGCCCACTCGGCCTGCACCCGGGCGCTGCGCTCGGCGGCCTCCGCCATCACCCGCTGGGTGGCGTTCTGCGCCTCCAGACGCATCCGCTCGGCGTCCGCCCGGAGCTGCTCCGCCTGCATCTCGGCGTTCCGCAGGATCTGTTCGGCCTGTCCGGCCACGGAGTCGAACGCGCGCGGCTGAGCGAGCTGCCGACGTGACTCGTGCAGCTTCGCCCGAAGGACCTCCACCTGGTAGGCGAGGTCCTCGGCATGCGTGACGGCCTTCTCCCGCTCGGTCTGAAGCCGGTCCATCTTGGCTTCGAACTTGGAGAGCTGATCGTCAACCTCGTAGCCCCGCACTCCGCGGTCCCATCCGTCTCCTGGTCGGGTCGCCACCCCGCGACCCCATCGGCCGTCCGGGTGAGCTCCTTGATGTCATCGTGCCTTAGGGAGACATGGTGACAGATCCCGGGGACCCCGCTCACCCTCGTCCACCCACGCCCCCGCTGTCCGGGCACCGCCGTATTTTCTCATGTCACGGGCCTGATGCGCAGGGGGGTACGGGTGGCTTTTCAGGTTACTCGTGGGTCTCCTTGGACGTGACCAGTTCGGTCAGCACACCTCCGCAGTCCTTGGGGTGCAGGAAGGTGATACGTGAGCCCATCGAGCCGATCCGCGGTTCGTCGTAGAGCACCCGGACGCCCTTTCCGCGGATGTCCGCGGCGTCGGCGTCCACGTCCGCCGTCCCGAAGGCGATGTGGTGCACCCCCTCGCCGTTCTTCGCCAGCCACTTCCCCACCGCGGAGTCCTCCCGGGTGGGCTCCAGCAGCTGCAGGTACGAGGCGCCGCCGTCGCCGGTGTCGTTGATCTTGAGCATGGCCTCGCGCACCCCCTGCTCCTCGTTCACCTCGCTGTGGAAGACCTCGAAGCCGTACGTGGCCCGATAGAACTCCACCGTCTTGTCCAAGTCGAAGCAGGCGATACCGATGTGATCGATCCGAGTGAGCACGATGTCCTCCAGAGGGGTCCCCTCTAATGAAGCGTATTTCGCGCCCTCGGGTAAACCCGCGTTAACCGTGCCCGTGATCACACTGCGTCAGCCGTGACGAAGGCGATACGCGTCAGTATCTTGGGCTCGAACCCTGGATCGCAGAGACGTGGCAGCGTTGCGTTCAGACCCTCATCGCAGCAAAGGGGCTACGAAAATGACCAACGTGATCGTCGCGGGCGCGCGCACCCCCATGGGCCGCCTGCTCGGCTCGCTGAAGGGCTTCTCCGGCGCGGACCTGGGCGGCATCGCCATCAGGGAGGCGCTCTCCCGGGCCGGGATCACCGGCGACCAGGTCCAGTACGTGATCATGGGCCAGGTGCTGCAGGCCGGCGCCGGTCAGCTCCCCGCCCGTCAGGCCGCGGTCAAGGCCGGGATCCCGATGAACGTTCCCGCGCTGACCATCAACAAGGTCTGCCTCTCCGGGCTGGACGCCATCGCCCTGGCCGACCAGCTGATTCGCGCGGGCGAGTTCGACATCGTGGTGGCCGGCGGCCAGGAGTCCATGACCAACGCACCGCACCTGCTGCCCAAGTCCCGCGAGGGCTACAAGTACGGCGCGATCGAGCTGCTCGACGCGATGGCCTACGACGGCCTCACCGACGCCTTCGAGAACATTCCGATGGGCGAGTCCACCGAGAACCACAACGCCCGCCTCGGCATCGACCGGGCCTCCCAGGACGCCATCGCCGCGCGCTCGCACCAGCTGGCCGCCGCGGCGGCGAAGAACGGGGTCTTCGACGCGGAGATCGTCCCGGTGGAGATCCCACAGCGGCGCGGCGAGCCGGTGGTCTTCAGCACCGACGAGGGCGTCCGTCCGGAGACCACCGTGGAGGCGCTGGCCAAGCTGCGTCCCTCCTTCACCAAGGACGGCACGATCACCGCGGGGACCGCCTCGCAGATCTCCGACGGCGCGGCCGCGGTCGTGGTGATGAGCAAGGCCAAGGCGGAGGAGCTGGGGCTGGACTGGATCGCCGAGATCGGCGCCCACGGCAATGTGGCCGGCCCCGACAACTCGCTGCACTCCCAGCCCTCGAACGCGATCCTGGCCGCGCTGGCCAAGGAGGGGCTGACCGTCGACGACCTCGACCTGGTCGAGATCAACGAGGCGTTCGCCGCGGTCGCCGTGCAGTCGGTCAAGGACCTGGGGATTTCCCTCGACAAGGTGAACGTCAACGGCGGGGCGATCGCGCTGGGTCACCCGATCGGTATGTCCGGTGCGCGGCTGGTGCTGTCGCTGGCCCTGGAGCTGAAGCGGCGCGGCGGCGGCGTCGGCGCGGCGGCGCTGTGCGGCGGCGGCGGGCAGGGCGACGCCCTGATCGTGCGCGTGCCCTGAGGTTCCGGCTTCGGCAGGGGCGGCGACGCCCGTGGGAGATTGGCTGGTATGGACGTCGGGACACTGGTCGAGCAGGCGCGGGCGGGTCGGCCCCGGGCCGTCGCCCGGCTGATCTCGTTGGTCGAGGGCGCGGCCCCGGAGCTGCGCGAGGTCATGGCGGCGCTGGCGCCGCTGACCGGGAACGCCTATGTGGTCGGACTGACGGGATCGCCGGGCGTCGGCAAGTCGACGTCCACCTCGGCGCTGGTGAGCGCCTACCGGCGGCTGGGACGGAGGGTCGGCGTGCTCGCCGTCGACCCCTCGTCGCCGTTCTCCGGCGGCGCCCTGCTCGGCGACCGGGTGCGCATGCAGGACCATGCCACCGACCCCGAGGTCTACATCCGCTCGATGGCCACCCGGGGCCATCTGGGCGGGCTGGCCTGGGCGGCCCCGCAGGCCATCCGGGTGCTGGACGCCGCCGGATGCGACGTGGTCCTAGTGGAGACGGTGGGGGTCGGGCAGTCCGAGGTGGAGATCGCGGCCCAGGCCGACACCACCGTCGTGCTGCTGGCCCCCGGAATGGGGGACGGGATCCAGGCGGCGAAGGCCGGGATCCTGGAGATCGGCGACGTCTACGTCGTCAACAAGGCCGACCGCGACGGCGCCGACGCGACCGCCCGCGAGCTGCGGCACATGCTCGGCCTCGGCGAGGCCCGCGCCTGGCAGCCGCCCGTGGTGAAGACCGTCGCCGCCCGCAACGAGGGCATCGACGAACTGGTCGACGCCCTGGAGAAGCACCGCGCCTGGATGGACGAGCACGGCGAACTCTCCCTCCGCAGGCAGCGCCGCGCCGCCCAGGAGATCGAGTCCATCGCGCTGACCGCGCTGCGCCGCCGCTTCGACCACCTGCACGGCGACCAGCGGCTACCGGCCCTGGCTCAGAAGGTCGCTGACGGTCAGTCGGATCCCTATACGGCCGCGGACGAGCTGATCGCCGGAATCACCCGGCTCTGACGCCGCCTGATGGAACGTCAGCCGCGCCCGCGCAGCCCGCGCAGATGGTCCGCGATGGGCGCCAGGGACTCGTACATGGACGAGATCTGCTCCGGTTCGAGCCGGTCGATGAAGTGCTCGCGCACGCTGCGGACATGGTGCGGGGCGACCTGACGCATCGTCTCCCAGCCGTGCTCGGTCAGCACCGCGTAGAGCCCGCGGCGGTCGCCCGGGCACCCCTCGCGGGTGACCAGGCCGGCCGCCTCCATGCGGGTGATCTGGTGCGAGAGGCGGCTCTTGGACTGGAGGGTCGCCACCGCCAGGTCCGTCATCCGCATCCGGCGCTCGGGGGCCTCGGAGAGCTCGACCAGGATGGTGTAGTCGTTGATGGCCAGGCCGAACGGCTGGAGACCGCGCTCCATCTGGTAGGCGAGGAGTCGGCCTACCTCCAGATGGGCGCGCCACAGCCGCTGCTCCTCGGCGTTGAGCCAGAGGGTGCCGTCCGCGTCGGGCGGGGCCGGAGACAGTGCCGTGCTCGCGCTGGTGTCCATGGATGACATGATACCTGTGGATGTTGAATGTTGTACTAATGTTTACGGGTACGGGTCAGAAGCCCAACTGCCGCCCCAGCGCACCCAGACCCGGCGGCAGCTGGCCGCCCTGCTGCGGCACCGCGCCGCCGGGGATGCCGGGTTCGTCCGCCACCAGGCCGGTGGCCAGCTCGGCCATCAGCACCTCTGTGGACTGGAGCAGGACCTGGCCCGCGCCGACGAACTCGAACTGGTGCTCCTCGCCGGAGGCGCCGCCGATCCCGGTCAGCCGGCGCACCCCGCCGAGGACTCCGCGCATATAGGCGTGGTCGTAGTGATGGCAGGGGGAAGGGCAGTCGGCCCATCCGACGAGGGCCTGCGGGTCCACCCGAATGGGTGGCTCCACGAAGTGGACGGGCCCGTTGGAGGCGGCGACGAACTTGCCCGAGCCGATCAGGGTCAGGAAGCCGGGAATGATCGACTGCTTCAGCGCGAGCGTGGGCGCGTAGGCGAGCAGATTGCCCGAGCGCACCGTGAGGTTGCCCTCCTCCAGGTCGTACGAGTTCACGTCGTACGCCCGGTCCGCCAGGATCATGTGGCCCTGGCCCTCGGCGACCACCCAGTCGGCGGCGTGGGTGGGGGAGTGGAAGCTGCTGGAGATCAGCGAGTCGAGCGGGCCGTAGCCGATGGGGTGGAAGGTGATGTTGCCGTAGTAGGCGACCATCTTCCCCTTCTGCAGGAACCAGCGGCCGTTGAGCGCGACGGAGAAGGCGTAGGGGTTGACGTTGTCGTCGGCGGGGAGCGTCGAGGGGTCCCAGATGACAGGGCCGGTGCCGGTGTTCACAGCTTCTCCTCGCTGGCCTGGACGAAGACCGTTCCGTTGCCGGTCAGTTCGAGCTGGAAAGCCTCGCCGGAGCCCCGGCCGACCGCCTCGCGCCAGCCGATGGAGGTGCTGACCTTGCTCTGCACCTCGCCGCGGTGGGCGACATAGGCCTGCGGGTCGACGTGCACGGGGCGGTTGGGGGCGATCGGGATCTCGAAGACGCCGCCGTGGGCGAGCACCGCCGCGGAGCCGTGGCCGGTGAGGGTGGTGGTGAACAGCCCCTGGCCGGTGGCCTGGCCGCGGATGACGCCGCGCAGCCCGCCCTGGGAGCCCATGAACATGGTGGACTGCTGCAGCGATCCCTCGAAGACCAGCAGCCGGTCGGCCTCCACATAGAGGGTGTCGCCGGTGAGCTGGATCACATGGATGTGGTGGCCGCCGTGGCCGAACATCGCGCTGCCGCTGCCCTCGACCGTCATCAGCGGGGTGTCCTCGTTGGCGAGGCGGCGGCCGAGCATGGAGCCGATGCCGCCCTGGCCGCCCATGATGTTGGGCGTGAAGGTGACGTTGCCGCGGTAGGCGAGCATCGCGCCGCGCTGGCTGAAGAGGCGCTGGCCGGGGACGACCGCGGCCTCCACCATCTTGCTGTTGATCTGGGTGAACATTTAGGCGTCACCTGCGAAGGTCCGGCGCTCGGAGGGCTGGACGTAGACCAGGCCGTCGCCCTCGAACTCGATCTGGAAGCTCTCGCCGCCGGTCTCGCCGACCAGGGCGCGCCAGGTCACGTCGGTGCGGAAGCTCTGCTTGAGGTTGCCGGTGTGCGCGACGTACGCGCCGGGGTCCACCCGCAGCGGCAGGCCTGGGGCGACCCGGAGGATCACGGCGGGGCCGTCGGAGGTGACGGCGGCCCAGCCCTGGCCCTCCACCTTGGTGGTGAACAGACCGTGGCCCTCGGAGGCGCCGCGCAGTCCGGTGAACTCGGTGCCGGTGCGCAGCGTCGCCTCGGTGCAGAGCAGATTGCTCGCCTCGACGTGCAGCCGCTCGCCGGAGAGCCGGACCAGGTTGATCTCGGTCGCGCGTTCGGCGAACCAGCAGGTGCCCTGGCCCTGGACCTCCATCACGGTCATCTTCTCGCCGGTGATCCGACGGGTGACCAGGCCGCGCAGACCCTCCCCGCCGCCGGTCATCCGTTTGAAGGTCATCTGGCCGTCGTAGGCGACCATCGAGCCGTTACGGGCCTTCACGCTGTCGCCGGTGAGATCCACCGCGAGCACGCGTGAGCCCTGCATTCGAAACTGAGCCACGGGCACACCGTAATGGGGCCGGTGCGGCGTTGTCAGGTGCGGGCGTGGTCGCCGGCGGAGGTCTCCACCTCCAGCAGCGAGGCACTGTGCCGCTCCGCCTCGTACTTCGCCGCGCCGCCGCGGAGCCCGAACAGCCGCTTGGCCAGCAGCAGGTAGACCACGGCGAGGATGTTGATCAGCAGGGTGACCAGCTTGAGCCAGCTGACCTTGTCGGTCAGCTCGTAGATCTCCAGCGGCAGGAACGCGGCGGTGGCGACGACGGTGAGGTACTCGGCCCAGCGCTTGGCGGCCCACAGGCCGAAGGCCTCGACGATCTCGATGACGGCGTAGACGAAGAGCGCGACGGCGGTTATCTCCAGCGTGGAGTGCTTGTAGCTGAAGGTCTTCTGGATGGTGCCCACGATCGGGGAGTTGTTGAGGTCGTAGTGGAAGTGCTGGGCGATGGGCTGGAACAGGGTGAGGTTGTCGTTGAAGAACTGCTGCACCGAGGTCTGGCTGTTGCTGAACTTCCAGACCGCTATCGCCACCAGGACGATGAAGACGCCGCGGACCATCCGCTCCACGGCGAGGACCCGGAGGATGAACAGGTCGCGCAGCGCCCTGCCGCGGGGGACCAGCGGGGCGTCCTCGGCCTTGCCGCTGCCGTGCGGCTCGCCGAGGACGAAGTCGCCGCAGCGCAGGCAGCGCCAGGCGTCACCGAGGGCGGTGGCGGCGTGCAGGCGCTCGTGGAAGCGGGGCTCGGTGGGTGCATAGGTGATGTGTCCGCGCCGTGAGCAGGTACGCCGGTTCCAGTCCCAGTTCATGAGTCCCCCGTAGAAGGCCGATGGCGAGGCCAGAATATCGGTCGGCGATACTGGGGGACGTCGTTCGCTCCCCGAAGGGTTCCCCCGTGAAGAACAGTGCCGTCCACCGCCTGCGCCTGGTGTCCATGCCGGAGGGGCTCTCCTTCGTCCTGCTGCTGATCTGCACGGTGCTGAAGTACACGACCTCGTTCAACGCGGTGCCGGTGCTGGGGATGCTGCACGGCATCCTCTTCATCTTCTACGTGGTGTTCGCGCTGTGGGCCTGGTACGCGCAGCGGTGGACCTTCCAGCACGCCGCCTGGGTGCTGGTGCTCTCGGTCATCCCCGGCGGAGGCTTCTACGCCGAGCGACTCATGGCCCGGGAGGAGCGGGAGGGCCTGGAAACCCCTGCCGTCGCGGTCTGACCCTGACGGTACGGTAAGAACGTGCCCAAGCCGCTGAGCCTCTCCTTCGATCCCATCGCCCGTGCCGACGAGCTGTGGACGCGGCGCTGGGGCGCCGTGCCGTCGATGGCGGCGATCACGTCCGTCATGCGGGCCCAGCAGATCCTGCTGGCGCAGGTGGACGCCGTGGTGAAGCCGTACGGGCTGACCTTCGCCCGGTACGAGGCGCTGGTGCTGCTCACCTTCAGCCAGGCCGGGGAGCTGCCGCTGTCGAAGATCGGCGAGCGGCTGATGGTGCATCCGACCAGCGTCACCAACACGGTGGACCGGTTGGAGCGGTCCGGGCTGGTCGCCCGCCGGCCGAACCCGATGGACGGGCGCGGCGTGCTGGCCGCGATCACCGAGCGGGGCCGGAAGGTCGTGGAGGACGCGACCCGCGACCTGGTGGCGATGGACTTCGGGCTGGGGAGCTACGACGAGGCCGGCTGCCGGGAACTGTTCGAGATGCTGCGTCCGCTGCGGGTCGCTGCGGGGGACTTCGCCGAGCCGGTGGTGGAGCCCGGGGCGGTGTGAGAGATCCACTTTTGGGTGGCTACGCTCTCTCCCATGAACAAGTCGAACCCCCTGCTGACGGCGTACCGGGTGCTGGCGTACGTGACCGGCGTCGGACTGATCCTGCTGTGCGCCTCCTGCATCGCCTGGTACGGCTTCGGCGTCGGCCAGACGGCGGTGATGGTCGTCGGGACCATCCACGGCTGGGCGTTCATGGCCTACGCGGTGGTCGCCTTCACCGTGGGCAACAAGCTGGGCTGGCCGTTCGGCCGGATGGCCTGGGTCATCCTGGCGGGGACGATCCCGACCTGCTCGTTCATCGCCGAACGCCGGGTGATGGCCGACATCCGCGCGCAGGTCGCCGACGGCGGGTCGAAGCCGCTGGTCAACGCCTGACCCTGAGAATCTGAGGAGCGCGTCCCTGCTGGGGCGCGCTCTTTTCCGTTGCTCCAAATTTTCGGGGAGCGACCCCCCGGACCCCCGCGTGAACCCGCGGTGGCGCGAGTCCTTCGAGGCGCGCGCCTTTTGCGCTATACATTTAGTAGGACATCCTAGTAGTTGGGGCCGGCTGATGGACGCACGTGAACGGTGGCAGCAGCGGTACGACGGGGCGCGGAAGCGCGACGCCGACTTCACCACGCTCAGCGGTGACGAGGTCGAGCCGGTGTACGGGCCCGCGGACGGCGTCGTCCCGGAGGCGATCGGGTGGCCCGGGGAGTACCCGTTCACCCGTGGGCTGTACGCCACTGGGTACCGGGGACGGGCCTGGACCATCCGCCAGTTCGCCGGGTTCGGCAATGCCAGGCAGACCAATGAGCGCTACCGGATGATCCTGGACGCCGGGGGCGGCGGCCTGTCCGTCGCCTTCGACATGCCGACGCTGATGGGGCGTGACTCCGACGACCCGCGCGCCCTGGGCGAGGTCGGCCACTGCGGCGTGGCCATCGACTCGGCGGCGGACATGGAGGTGCTCTTCGCCGGGCTGCCGCTGGGCGAGGTCACCACCTCGATGACCATCTCGGGGCCGGCCGTGCCGGTGTTCTGCATGTACCTGGTTGCGGCGGAGCGGCAGGGGGTGGACCCGGGCGTGCTCAACGGGACGCTGCAGACCGACATCTTCAAGGAGTACATCGCCCAGAAGGAGTGGCTCTTCGGTCCCGAGCCGCATCTGCGGCTGATCGGCGACCTGATGGAGTACTGCGCCGAGCGGATCCCGGCGTACAAGCCGCTGTCGGTCTCCGGTTACCACATCCGCGAGGCCGGTTCGACGGCCGCGCAGGAGCTGGCGTTCACGCTGGCGGACGGCTTCGCCTATGTGGAGCTGGGGCTCTCCCGGGGGCTGGATGTGGACGTCTTCGCCCCGGGGCTGTCCTTCTTCTTCGACGCGCACCTCGACTTCTTCGAGGAGATCGCCAAGTTCCGTGCGGCACGCAGGATCTGGGCGCGGTGGCTGAAGCAGCGCTACGGCGCCAGGACGGACAAGGCGCAGTGGCTGCGGTTCCACACCCAGACGGCCGGGGTCTCGCTGACCGCGCAGCAGCCCTACAACAACGTGGTGCGCACCGCGGTGGAGGCGCTGTCGGCGGTCCTCGGCGGCACCAACTCGCTGCACACCAACGCCCTGGACGAGACCCTGGCGCTGCCCTCGGAGCAGGCTGCGGAGATCGCGCTGCGCACCCAGCAGGTGCTGATGGAGGAGACCGGCGTCGCCAATGTCGCCGACCCGCTGGGCGGCTCCTGGTACGTGGAGGCGCTGACGGACCGGATCGAGGCGCAGGCCGAGGCGATCTTCCAGAAGATCCAGGACATGGGCGAGCCCGGGCACCCGGTGGGCCCGATGACGGCCGGGATCCTGCGCGGCATCGAGAACGGCTGGTTCACCGGGGAGATCGCCGAGGCGGCCTTCGTCTACCAGCAGGCGGTGGAGAAGGGGGAGAAGCGGGTGGTCGGCGTCAACTGCCACACCGGCAGCGTCACCAAACCGCTGGAGATCCTGCGGGTCAGCCATGAGGTGGAGCGCGAGCAGGTGCGCGAGCTGGCGTCGCGCCGCGCCGGACGGGACGAGGCGGCGGTGCGGGCCGGCCTGGACGCGATGCTGGCGGCGGCGCGGGACGGCAGCAACATGCTGCCGCCGATGCTGGACGCGGTACGGGCCGAGGCCACCCTCGGCGAGATCTGCGACGTGCTGCGGGCGGAGTGGGGGACCTACACCGAGCCGGCCGGGTTCTGAGACCTGCTGTTCTGAGACCTGCTGTTCTGAGGCTCCCTCAGCGGAAGCGCCGTCAGCGGGGCCAGCAGCAGGGTGGTGAAGCGGCTGATCCACTCCGGGTCCGCGCACTCGCCGCTGACCAGCATGCGGTGCTCGACCGTGCCCGCGATGGTGTCGAAGATGATGTCGACGTCCTCGCGGGCCGCCTCGGGGCTGGCGTCCGCGGCCAGTTCGCCGCGGGCCTGGGCGGCCGCGCGGCCCTGGTGGACCAACCGTTTCTGCGGATGGATGATCGCCTCTCGGACCCGCTGCCGCAGCGCGGGGTCCCGGCTGGCCTCGGCGAACAGCGCCAGCAGCGCCGCCTGGCTCTCCGGGCGCGCCAGCAGATCGGCGAACTGCCGCACCACGGACTCGATGTCGGCCCGCAGGCTGCCCAGGTCGACCATCTCCAGCTCGTCGAAGAGCACCGCGACGGCGTCCACGACCAGCTCGTTCTTGGACGGCCAGCGCCGGTAGAGGGTCGTCTTCGCCACCCCGGCGCGGGCCGCGACGTCCCCCATGGTCACCCCGCCCCAGCCGAGCTCCGCCAGCGCGACCCTGGTGGCGGCGAGGATCGCCACGTCCGCGTCGGCGCTGCGGGGACGGCCCTTGCGCGGGGCGGTGGCTTCGGTCATGGGGGTTCCTCGCGATGGTGGGGTCAACGGAGGTTATCCGAGTCGGCTGAGCGGCTGGGAACACCCGGGTGCGTCGGAGTGGCGCAGTTCACGTCGGAGTGCGTGCATCCAAGGGCGGTCGGGATATACGCTACGACTCGTAGCGAAAGATGTGACAACCACGCTGCCGCGCGGATGGGGATCCGCGCAGGGAAAGTCATGGGTCGGGCGATTCACACTGGAGCGCGCGGACGGGGGAGGATAGGGCCATGCAGCCACGGAACATGTCCATGCGCGGCGCGGTCGACCTCGCCGCGGTGAAGGCGGCGGCGGAGGCCGCCGAGAAGGCGGAGCAGGCCCGCGCAGCCCGCGCCCGCCAGGCCCAGGAGGGCGGCGGCGAGGCCCCGTCAGCCGGGCCCCTGGTCTTCGATGTGAGTGAGGCCGAGTTCGAGGCCGAGGTCGTCCCGCTCTCCGCCGAGGTGCCGGTGGTACTGGACTTCTGGGCCGAGGGGTACGCCCCCGCCGAGGAGCTCAACCCGGTGCTGGAGAAGCTCGCCGCCGAGTACGACGGCCGCTTCGTGCTGGCCAGGGTCGATATCAGGAACAGTCAGAACCTCGCCCGCCAGCTCCAGATCCGCGATCTGCCGACGGTGCTCGCGGTCGTCGCGGGCCAGCTCGTGCCGCTGTTCGAGGGGCCGGCCCAGGAGGCCGAGATCCGGCAGCTGCTGGACCAGCTGATCACCGTCGCCGAGCAGCGCTTCGGCATCGTCGGCGAGGTCGGCGCCCGCTCCGGCGGTGCGGTCGGGGAGCCCGTCGAGCGGCCCGAGCCGGCTGACCCGGCGATGTCCGCCGCGCACGACGCGCTGGACCGGGGCGACCTCGGCGGCGCGATCCAGGCGTACCGCAATGTGCTGTCCGACCGTCCGGCCAGCGTCGAGGCCAAGCTGGGCCTGGCGCAGGCCGAACTGCTGCAGCGGGTGCAGGGCATGGACCCGCAGGCCGTGCGCACGGCCGGGGCCGAGCGGCCGGACGACGTCGCGGCCCAGCTGGCGGCGGCCGACCTGGACCTGGTCGGCGGCCATGTCGAGGACGCCTTCGGGCGGTTGGTCGACCTGGTGGGCCGGACGTTCGGCGACGACCGGGACCGGGTGCGGCAGCATCTGCTGGGTCTGTTCGAGGTCATCGGGGCCGAGGACCAGCGTGTGGTGAAGGCACGGGGAGCCCTGGCGCGCAAGCTGTTCTGACGGCCCTGCGCCGACTCCTGGGGAGCCTGGAGATTTGACGACAAAGCCGTGACCGGTGGTCGTGTTTACCAAATCTTGACATGCGGCGGCGATAGTCACGGGGAGTGGCCATCGCCGCCGGTTTCCTTCGGTTCTGTCACGTTTGCCCGCGTGTCGAACCTTCGCACCGTCACTCCTCGTAGTTCAGCCGCTGTTCGACCGGTCGCCCGAGTTCACCCACTCCTTACTCGCCAGTAATGAACCACTTGTGCAGCGGCTCCGTTTGGACCAACATCGGGCTCGCCCGGTCCTTGTCCACCGCCCCGACCGCCAGTCGGGGGAGCGGATGCGGAATCCCCACCGGGCAGGGGCCGGCGATCCGGTCTCTTGAGGACAGGGGGGTCTCCAGCCCCGATCGGTGGAGCCTGTCCTCACACGGCCGGGCACCCAGCACGGCATGTGGTTGTCACTCGGGGGTGATCGCCGATGCTGCCGATCAGAGAATTCGTGCTCACGAGCTCACGCACGCAGCCGACGCGCTCCCCTTCCCGAGGACGTAGCTCTTCTCCCCATCCCAGGCCGGGGCCCAAGCGGGGCAGGCCGGAGATGTACGTCCGAGAAGGAGGACCTCGTTATGTCCCAGACTTTCGGCAGGACTCGCTGGAAGCGGTTCGCCATTGTCATGGTTCCGACCATCGCCGCCACGGCTGCGGTCGGCGTCAGCATCGCTCAGGGCGCGCTCGCCGCGTCGTTCAGCGTCTCCGGGCAGCAGTTCAAGGTGTCGGCCGGCAAGCTGGTCGGTCAGGGCTTCACCCAGTACGGCACCATCCTTTCGCATGACACCAGCCAGGCGACCAACGCCAACACGGCTGTCCCGGTTGCTGTTTCGGGCTTCAGCACGGCCACCATCAACCAGCTGTGCCAGTCGGTGGCGTTCCCCACGCCGTTCGGTAACTACACGCTCACCATCAACGCTGGTGGCACGTACGACCCGGCGACCGACACCGCTGCCGGCCCCGTGGTCAAGGCGTCGATGCTTTACATCGACATGACCGACCTCAAGGCCGACACCGCGACGTTCAACAACATCAACATCGGTGTTGCGACCGGCGCGCTCGGCGGGGCGGGGACCCACAGCGGCGACGCGACCAGCGCGGGCGCCTTCGCACAGGAAGCCGACTCGGCGACGCTGACCGGCGTCCAGCAGACCGCGTGGGCGACTTCCGCCTCCACGTTCTCGCTGAACGGTCTGCACATGTCCCTTGCTTCGGGTTCCGCGGGCTGCTTCTGATCCGCTGAGGTGAGCCGGTCCACCCCCGGCCCTCCGCAGGACGCAGAACCGCTCCGCACCACACTGGCGGGGAGGGGCTCCGGTCCCTCCCCGCCGTGTTCCCACGGCCCATGCACCACTCTCCAGCCCAATTGCACTACTCCAGCAGGGAGTCGCCACGTGACGAGCGCGACCGTACCGGCGCGGCCCGAGCCCGGGAACGCCTTCGCCAAGGGACGCCGGGCCTTCCGGAACTGGCGTCGCAGCCGCCCCTTCTGGGGCGGACTGCTCGTGGCCCTGGCCAGCCTGCCGATCATGTACTTCCCGTACAACGACCTGAGCGTCGGCGCCCTGCGCATCCATATGGCGACCACGGCGGGTGCCGGCGCCGCGGTGATCGGACTGCTGCTGCTGGCCCTCGGCATCTCGGTCTGGTTCCAGCCGCTGATCCGCATCTTCGCGGGCATCGCCGCCATCGTGCTGGCACTGGTGTCCCTGCCGGTCTCCAACTTCGGCGGCTTCGGTCTGGGCCTGTTCCCCGGACTGATCGGCGGAGCGCTGGTCGCGTCCTGGGCGCCCAACAAGGAGCAGCCCGAGGAGACCGCGGCTGCAGCCGAGGACGGCGACGCGGAGGAGGACGACGGGGAAGAGGTGAAGCTCAACCAGCTGATGGCCGAGGACGATGTCCGGCCCGCTACTGAGCCCGCCGAACCCGCCAGGCCCGCCGAGGAGGAGACGACAAGTGAGTGACCCCGACTCCACCCGGTCGGACCGTCCCACCGACGCGGAGCAGATCCAGCGTCGTCCCGGTGCCCGCCATGCGGCCCCTCGGCCGACCGTGCGGGACCGGATGCAGCTTCCGGTCGGGCGGGTGCTGGCCATGACCGCGGTGCCGACCGCGCTGCTGGTGGGTTCGATCGCCCCCAAGCTGGCCTTTGCCGCCGACGTCTCCAAGACCACCGCCACGAGCAGCACCGCGTCGGCGACCAGCGCGAGCAGCACGGGCGCGAACTGCACCACGAGCTCCTCGACGACGACGTCCAGCAGCGCCGCGAGCAGCGCCGCCAAGACCGCCAAGTCGGCGACGTCCAGCGCGTCCGCGTCGGCCGCGCAGAAGCAGTCGTCGGCGACCAGGAAGAGCTCCACCACCACGACTTCCACCACGACTTCGTCGACCTCGGGCAGCGCGGCCACGCCCAGTGCGTCGGCCTCGGCGAGCCCGTCGGCCAGCGCCTCGCCGAGTGCGTCGGCCAGCGCGTCGGCCGGAGGGCTGCTGGGTCTGCTCGACGGTCTCGGCAACCTGCTGACCGGCAACCACGCCGCCGCGGCCACCACCGCGACCGCCAGCCCCACGGCCACGACCTCGGCCACGTCGACGGCCACCTCCGCGCCGAGGGCCGCCGCAGCAGCGACAACTGCTTCGGCGAGCCCGACGGCCAGTGCCTCGGCGTCCACCCCGGCCGCGTCCAGCACCTCGGCCAGTGCCACGGCCAAGCCCAGCAGCGCAGTGTCGAGCGCGGCGGCCAGCCCGACGGCCAGCGCCTCCGCGAACCCGAGCTCCTCGGCCGCCGCCTCGGCGAACCGGCTCTGCAATGTCAGCAAGCTGGCCGCTCCGCTGGAGACCCTGCCCGCGGGGACCTTCCCGGTGGACCCGTGGACCCTGAAGACCAGCCGACTGGAGCTGATCAACACTCAGTTCTGGGGCGTGAAGACGGTCCACACGGCCGGCGGCGACGTCCGGGTGCTGAAGTTCACCGCCCAGCAGGTGAACATCGACAACCTGGACATGTCCGCACCGCAGGACGGCCGGAAGCTGCACGTCCAGGGCGGTTCGGGTACGACCTCCACGATGCGCGGGGGCACCGTCACGATGTACGTGACCAGCCTCTCCGGGACGCTGTCCAAGGCCGAGGGCATTCCGCTGGCCTGGCTGAACGTCAGCCTGACGCTGACCCCGGACACCCTGCCGGCCTGGCTGTACGACCTGATCGGCGCGGTGCCGATCCCGCTGACGCTGGAGCTGACCAACGCCACCGCGATCCAGGCGGGGCAGACCGGCGGCAATCTGACCATCCCTGGGATGCACCTGTACTACACCCCGCTGAGCTGACCATCCCCCACCCTGGTCGGCGCACGAGGAAGGGCCTGTCCGGTCGAACCGGACAGGCCCTTCGTCGCACTACGGCGTCGTGCGGCTCCCGCGTGAGGGTCAGCGCCGCCCGCCGCTGCCGCTCTCGCCCAGGTGGTGCACCCGGAGCATGTTGGTGGTGCCGGACACGCCGGGGGGCGATCCCGCGGTCACGATCAGGGTGTCGCCGTCGCTGTAGCGGCCCAGACTCTGGACGGCCCCGTCGACCTGGTCGACCATCGCGTCGGTGGTGCCGACCTGCGGGGTCACAAAGGTCTCCACGCCCCAGCTGAGGGTGAGCTGGTTGCGGGTGGCGGCGTCCGGCGTGAAGGCCAGCACCGGGATCGGCGAACGGTAGCGGGACAGCCGGCGGGCGGTGTCACCGGACTTGGTGAAGGCCACCAGGGCCTTGGCGCCGAGGAAGTCGCCCAGCTCGCAGGCGGCGCGGGCGACGGAGCCGCCCTGGGTGCGCGGCTTGCGGCCCGGGTTCAGCGGCTGGAGGCCCTGCGACAGCAGCTCCTCCTCGGCCGCCTCGATGATCCGCGACATGGTCTGCACGGTCTCGATCGGGAATTTGCCCACGCTGGACTCGGCGGAGAGCATGACCGCGTCCGCGCCGTCCAGGATGGCGTTGGCGCAGTCGGACGCCTCGGCGCGGGTGGGGCGCGAGGCGGTGATCATCGACTCCATCATCTGGGTGGCGACGATGACCGGCTTGGCGTTCCGGCGGCACAGGGTGATCAGGCGCTTCTGCACCAGCGGCACCCGCTCCAGCGGATACTCGACGGCGAGGTCGCCGCGGGCCACCATCACCGCGTCGAAGGCCAGGACGATCTCCTCCATGGCCTCCACCGCCTGCGGCTTCTCGACCTTGGCGATGACCGGGACGCGGATCCCGACCGCGTCCATGACCTCGTGGACGTCCTTGATGTCCGCGGCGTTGCGCACGAACGAGAGGGCCACCATGTCGACGCCGAGGGCCAGCGCGAAGCGCAGGTCCTCCTTGTCCTTCTCGGACAGGGCGGGGACGTTGACGGCTGCTCCGGGCAGGTTGATGCCCTTGTTGTTGGAGAGGACGCCGCCCTCGACGACGCGGGTGACCACGCGGGGGCCGTCGACGCTGACGACCTCCAGGGCGACCACGCCGTCGTTGATCAGGACCGGGTCGCCGGGCTTCACGTCGCCGGGCAGGCCCTTGTAGGTGGTGCCGCAGATGTGCTGGTCGCCCGGGACGTCCTCGGTGGTGATGGTGAAGGTGTCACCGTTCTCCACCGTGACCGGGCCGTTGGCGAAGGTGGCCAGACGGATCTTCGGGCCTTGCAGGTCGGCGAGGACGCCGACGGCGCGTCCGGTCGCCTCAGAGGCGGCGCGTACGTTCTTGTAGCGCTCCTCGTGGTCGGCGTGGACGCCGTGACTCATGTTCAGACGGGCGACGTTCATTCCAGCTTCGATCAGTGCTTTCAACTGTTCGAAGTTGTCCGTCGCGGGACCCAGGGTGCAGACGATCTTGGCTCGGCGCATATGGCTCATTCTATCGGGTCGCCCTTCGGGTGTATTTTCGATCGGTTCGCACGGCTGCGCAGTCCTAGGCGGCCGGGCTGACCAGGCCGAATGTCTGCTGGGCGATCTCCAGCTCCTCGTCGGTGGGCACCACGGCGACGACCACCCTGGAGCCCTCCGGGGAGACCACCCGGGGTTCGGCGGAGCGTACCGAGTTCAGTGCGGTGTCGAGTTCCAGGCCCAGCGACTCC
Organism: Streptomyces sp. 846.5; assembly: GCF_004365705.1. Lineage (NCBI taxonomy): Bacteria > Bacillati > Actinomycetota > Actinomycetes > Kitasatosporales > Streptomycetaceae > Streptomyces > Streptomyces sp. 846.5. The sequence continues at coordinate 2,812,351 of NZ_SOBN01000001.1, read as the reverse complement.
AGGCCGGACACGGCCGCCTCGCGCACCTCGACGGCGTTCTCGCCGACGCCGGCGGTGAAGGCGATGGCGTCCACCCGTCCCAGCACGGCGTAGTAGGCGCCGATGTACTTGCGCAGCCGGTGGATGTAGATGTCGAAGGCCAGCCGGGCGGCCCGGTCGCCCGCGGCCGTCCGGCGGGTGATCTCCCGCATGTCGTTGTCCCCGCACAGGCCGAGCAGCCCGCTGCGGCGGTTGAGCAGGGTGTCGATCTCGTCCACGGAGAACCCGCCGACCCGGTGCAGGTGCAGCAGCACGGCGGGGTCCAGATCGCCCGAGCGGGTGCCCATGACCAGGCCCTCCAGCGGAGTGAGCCCCATCGAGGTGTCCACGCAGACCCCGCCGGCCACCGCGGAGGCGCTGGCGCCGTTGCCCAGGTGCAGCACGATCACATTCACCGCTTCGGGTGACTTTCCCAGGAGCCGGGCGACACGGCGTGACACGTACTGGTGGGATGTGCCGTGGAAGCCGTAGCGGCGGACGGCGTAGCGGTCCGCGGTCTCAGTGTCGATGGCGTAGCGGGCCGCGCTCTCCGGCATGGTGGTGTGGAAGGCGGTGTCGAACACCGCTACCTGGGGCAGATCGGGCCGCAGCTTGCGGGCGACCTCGATGCCGGTGATGTTGGCGGGGTTGTGCAGCGGCGCGAGCGGGACGAGCTCCCGGACGGCGTCCAGCACCTCGTCGGTGATCAGAGTGGGGGCGGTGAAGCGGCTGCCGCCGTGCACCACGCGATGGCCGACGGCGGCGAGTTCGGGGGAGTCCAGGCCGAGGCCCCGTTCGGCCAGCTCGTCGGCGATGCGGGTCAGCGCGGTGGTGTGGTCGGGGCAGTCCGGCTCGCCGATGCGCTCGACCAGGCCGGAGCCGAGCCGACTGCCGTCGGCCATGTCGATCAACTGGTACTTGACCGAGGAGGAACCGGAGTTGAGAACGAGTACGCGAGAGGCGTCGGTCATGACTGCTGCTCCTTCGCGAGATCGGCGGCGGCCTGTTGGGCCTGGATGGCAGTAATGGCGACGGTGTTGACGATGTCCTGGACCAACGCGCCGCGGGACAGGTCGTTCACCGGCTTGCGCAGACCCTGGAGCACCGGGCCGACGGCGACCGCGCCGGCCGAGCGCTGCACGGCCTTGTAGGTGTTGTTGCCGGTGTTCAGGTCCGGGAAGATCAGCACGGTGGCGCGTCCGGCGACCTCCGAGCCGGGCAGCTTGGTCGCCGCGACCAGGGGCTCCACCGCCGCGTCGTACTGGATCGGGCCCTCGACCAGCAGGTCGGGGCGCTGCCGGCGGACGATCTCGGTGGCCTTGCGGACCTTGTCGACGTCCACCCCGCTGCCGGAGGTGCCGGTGGAGTAGGAGAGCAGGGCGATCCGGGGCTCGACCCCGAAGCGGGCGGCGGTCTCCGCCGACTGGATGGCGATGTCGGCGAGCTGTTCGGCGTCGGGATCGGGATTGACCGCGCAGTCGCCGTAGACCAGCACCCGGTCGGCGAGGCACATGAAGAAGACCGAGGAGACGATCGCGGCGCCCGGCGAGGTCTTGATGATCTCGAAGGCCGGGCGGACGGTCGCGGCCGTGGAGTGGACGGCGCCGCTGACCATGCCGTCGGCGAGGCCCTCCTGCACCATCAGGGTGCCGAAGTAGCTGACGTCGGTGACCACGTCCTGGGCCGCCTCCACGGTCATGCCCTTGTGCCTGCGGATCTCGGCGTAGCGCTCGGCGAAGCGGTCCCGCAGCGGGGAGGTGGCCGGGTCGATGATCCGGGCCCGGGCCCGCTGCCCGGCGTCCTCGGCCGTGCGGTCGAGTCCGAGGTCGATGCCGAGCTCGGCCAGCCGCTTGCGGACCGCGTCCTCGCTGCCGAGCAGGGTGAGGTGGCAGACATTGCGGCGCAGCAGCACCTCCGCGGCCCGCAGCACCCGCTCCTCGGTGCCCTCCGGCAGCACGACCTCCACCAGCCGGGAGCCCCGGGCGCGTTCCAGCAGCTCGTGCTCGAACATCATCGGGGTGACCCGCTCGGAGCGGCTCAGCTCGATCCGGCGGGTCAGCTCGGTGGTGTCGACATGCAGCTCGAACAGGCCCAGCGCGGTCTCGGCCTTGCGAGGGCTGGCCGCGGTGAGCTTGCCCTCCAGCGCGGACAGGCCGGTCGCCGTGGCGAAGCTGCCCTCGGGGACCACCGCGACCGGGGTGCCCGGGGCCAGCCGGGCGGCCAGCCGCATCACGTCGGCGCCGGGGCTCTGTCCCATCGTCAGCAGCACCCCGGCGATCGGCGGGGAGCCGGCGGCGTGCGCGGCCAGCGAGCCGATCAGCAGGTCGGCCCGGTCGCCCGGGGTGATCACCAGGCAGCCCTCGGAGAGGGCGCCGAGGAAGTTGGGCAGCATCGCTCCGCCGAACACGAACCGGCGGACGTCCCTGGCCAGCCCGGAGGCGTCGCCGAGCAGGACCTCGGCGCCGGTGGTGTCGACGACCTGGGCCACGGTCGGCGCGGAGAGCGCCGGCTCGTCCGGGATGACGTAGACGGGTACGTCCGGCCGGGTGGCCAGGCGGCGCTGGACCTCCTGCTTGTCGCGCCCGGCGACCCGGTTGGCGACCATGGCCAGAATGCTGCAGCCCAGGTCGGAGTAGGCGCGGTGGGCATTGCGCACCTCGGCGACGACGGTGTCCGCGCTCTCCCGGTGGCCGCCGACGACCGGCAGCACCCAGGCGCCGAACTCGTTGGCCAGCCGGGCGTTGACGGCCAGTTCGTCGGGGATGTTGGTGTCGGCGAAGTCGGTGCCGAGCACCAGCACCGTCTGGCACTGACGCTCCAGCTCACGGAACCGGTCGACCAGCATCCCGATCAGCTCGTCCGGGCCGCGCTCGGCCTGCAGCGCGGCGGCCTCGTCGTAGCTGAGGCCGTACATCTCCTCGGACGCGAGGTCGATCCGGTAGCGGCCGCGCAGCAGTTCCACCACATGGTCGGTGCGCGAGTGCGTCAGCGGGCGGAAGACCCCGACCCGGTCGACCTGACGGGTCAGCAGTTCCATGACCCCCAGTTCGACCGCCTGACGGCCGTCCCCCCTGCCGATCCCGGTCACATAGACACTGCGCGCCACAGGGGGCACTCCGTTCGCTCTGCCTGGCCACTGGTGGACGGGCCCGGCGCGGACGATGCCCTGCCGGCCCCGCTCAACGAGCCTACCTTCGCACCGGTGACCGGGGTGCGCCCGGCGGGGCTCCTGTCAGACGGCTCCCGTCAGCGGGCCAGCTGGGCGCGCCAGTGGTCGAACAGGGTCTCGGGGTTGCCGGTGTAGGACCAGGGCACCCGGGTGGGCCGGTCCCCCAACTGGCGGAACACCTCGGCGGCCTCGTCGATGAGCCCGGCGTAGACCAGCCCGTGCGCCAGCATGTTGAGGTCGGCCACGTCCTGGGCGTACTCCATGCCGCTGCGGTGCGCGATCCACTGCCGCATGGTGCTGTGCAGCGCCTGCACCGCGACCTCGTGGTTCCAGTGGTAGGTCAGGCCCACCGCGGCGGTGCCCTCGGTGTCGACCCGCTGGCGGTAGTGCTCCGCCCGGGCGGCCTGGGTGAGCGCGGCCAGCGGGGATCCGTGCGGGGCGAAGGCGGCGCTGTCGCGGGCGAAGTTGTACATCTCGCCGTGCGATCCGTGCCAGCGTGCGGAGAGGTGGCGCAGCACCTGGTGGTGGCCCTCGCGGCTGTAGGGGTCGCGGGCCTGCAACTCGCGCCACCAGTGCCAGACATGAGGATGGCCCTGGCCGTAGAGGCGGGCCAGGGTCATCAGGGAGACCCAGGGCAGCGGGTCGGCGGGATTGCGTTCGGATGCCTGCAGGCAGATCCGTGCGGCGCGGTCGAGATGGGAGCGGTCCAGGCTGTCCTCGGAGGGGGGCGGCGCGCCCTGGGTCCGGTTGGTCTCGGCGACCGCCGAGAAGATCCGCATCACCTCGGTCTCGGCCCGCAGCACCAGCGCGTCCGGGTTGTCCGGATCGGCGGACTGCCAGGTCTCCACCGTGCGTATGCCGGCCGCGGCGTCGGCGAGCAGCCGGACCCGGTGGGTGCGCCGGTCCCAGTCCCGCCCGGTGTCCCTGAGCAGGTCCCGGGCTCCCTGCCAGCGGCCCACCACCAGGTCCTGCCGGGCGGTGGCCAGCGCCGCGTCGCCGAAGGTGGGGTCGAATCGTACGGCGGCGGTGGTGCGTCTTCTTGCTCTTGCCATAGGAGGGACCGCTTCTCGTCTGGAGTCGGTAGAGCTACGTCCGAGGGGGGTCGAGCAGGTTGTGTCGAGCAGGTTGTGGAGCACGGTGCGGAAACGCAGACAGCGGGTGCCGGAACCGGACGAACCGGATCCGACACCCGCAGATGCTACTGGCTCTCTGTAAACGTGTGGTGACTGCCCAAATCTGATAGCTGATCAGATAGCCGATCAGATGTCGGTGGCCAGCCCGGCCCCGCTGCTGCCGGTGCCGGCGGCGGTCAGTGTGCTCTCCCCGTACAGGGCGTCGACCTGGTCGGAGGCGGTGGCGTCGAGGCGGACGGCGCCGGGTCGGTAGTAGTCACTGCCGTTGGCCCAGTAGTAAGCCATCGGGATGATGCCGATGGCCAGGGCGCCCAGGCCGATGGCGATCTGCGCCGTGGGGAGGTTCATGCAGTTCTCGACGAAGAGGAAGCCCATGAAGACGGCGCCGGCCAGCGGCCAGAGGCCCACGAAGATGGCGTTGGAGACCGACTTGAACACCAGCTTGCGGTAGGCGACCACCACCGCGATCCCGGCTAGCGCGTAGTAGACGGCGATCTGCAGGCCGATGGCGGCGACCGCGTCAGCCATGATCTTGGTCACCGAGCCGAGCGAGTTGGACGCGACGAACAGTCCGAGGGAGACCACGACGACTACGACGATGGCGACCCACGGGGTCTGCCAGCGGGAGTGCGACTTGCCGAAGACCGCCGGGATGGTCTTGTCGCGGCCCATGGCGAACAGTGAGCGGGTGACCTGGATCAGGGTGGTCTCCAGGGTGGCGACGGTGGAGAGCACCACCGCGATCACCAGGATCTTGCCGCCGGTGCCCGGCCACACGGTGTTGCCGAGCGTGGTCAGCAGCGGTGCGGAGTTCGGGTCGCTGATGTCCTTCTGACTGATGATCATGTTCACCGCGATGGTGACGATCTCGAACAGCGCGAACACCGCGACGACGCCGACCAGGCCGCCGAGGCCGGAGTTCTTCTTGCTGTTGCTGGTCTCCTCGCTGAGGTTGGCGGTGACGTCCCAGCCCCAGAAGTAGAAGGCGGCGATCAGGGCCGCGCCGGCGAAGCCGCTGATCCCGCCGAAGTGGCCGAAGCCCCACAGCCAGGACCAGGAGAAGGTGGCGGCGGTGCCGCCGTGCACCAGGGCGGCGATGCCGAAGACCACCAGGATGGCGACCTCGATACCCGTCATGATCCACTGGGCGTGCGCGGTGATCCGCGCGCCCAGCAGCACCAGCAGCGCCATCACCAGGAAGGCCACCGAGCCGACCGCGATGCAGGCCCAGGTGTTGTTCGCGGCGCTGTCACTGAACAGCGAGAGCGTGTACTGCCCGGCGGGCAGCGAGCCCGCCACCATGAAGATGGTCGCGGAGACCACCAGCGACCAGCCGCTCAGGAAGCCCAGCGCGGGGTGCAGCGCACGGCCCACCCAGGAGTAGCTGGCGCCGGCGTTGACGTCCAGCCGGCCGAGGTAGTTGAAGGCCCAGGCGATGCCGAGCATCGGAATCGCGCACCAGAGCAGGGCCGCCGGGCTGACCAGTCCGGCGGCGCCGACCAGGACCGCGGTGGTCGAGGCCAGGGAGTAGGCGGGGGCGCTGCCGGCCAGGGCCATGATGACGGTGTCGAAGCCGCTGAGCACATTGGCCCGCAGGCCGCCTCTGGTCTCGACAGATATGTCGTTGGACAAGGTGATGCCTCTCCTGGGGCCGCCGCCGGAGGGTGCGACGCGTCAGGGCGCGGCAACAGGGATTCTCACGGCAGGGGTGCGTACGACAAGGGGTACGTGCGGGTGGTGAGGGGCGTGCGACGGTGCACGGTGCGGCGGGCCGCGGGGATGCGATCAAAGGGATTCCGGAGGCGGGATTGCCGCTTCGGCACCTGTGGGATCGATGCGTGCCATATGGTGCCCGTCCCCTCGCCCTGCTGGCAATGGTTTGGCGGATTTCGTTTACTGGTCCTTCACAACTGCGGATTCCGTGCAAGAATTCGAGAATCGCAACTGATTTCGTTGACGTCTGGATGTCAAATGCCTGAAACGCCAAGCGTGGTTCTGTCCGGTACCGACCGCACCCGGCTCCGTCGGCTGCGGGAGAACGGACGCACAGACCGCTCCGAGCTCGATGTGCTACTGGCCGTGGGCTTCCTCTGTCACCTGGGGGTTCTGGTCGACGGGGCGCCGATGGTCGTGCCCACCGTCTACGGGGCCACGGCGGACACCCTCTATCTGCACGGCTCGGTGGCCAGCCGCAGCCTGGTCGCCGCACCGGAGGCCACGGTCTGCGTGACCGTCACCCATGTCGACGGGCTGGTGCTGGCCCGCTCGGTGTTCGAACACAGCGTCAACTACCGCTGCGCCATGGTCTACGGCGTGCCCCGGTGGGTCACCGACGCGGAGGAGAAGCTGGAGGGGCTGCGGGTGCTGAGCGAGCAGGCGGCCCCGGGGCAGTGGGACTACGCGCGTCGCCCCGACCGCAAGGAGCTCGCCGCGACCACACTGCTGGCGCTGAGCCTCGACGAGGCGTCGGTGAAGATCAGCGCGGGCCCGCCGGAGGACGGCGACGGACCCGACGCGGAGCTGGGGCTCTGGGCGGGGGAGCTGCCGCTGCACCAGGTCTGGGGCGAGCCGGTTCCTGACCCGGCGCTGCCCCCGGGCGTACCGGCGCCGCCGCATGTAGCTGCGCGGGTGGGTCGGATCTGACCTGCTCGTCGGCTGCGGACCGTAGCGTGTGCAACTGAGCCAGTTGCAGACCCATAGGGGCGCGGGGAACTGCGCGACAAACCAGCTCAGAGCTGCCACTCTTCCCGCAACGCAGCCAGTGCCTCATGGAACCCCGGGAAGGTCTTGCGGACGCAGCCCGGGTCGTCCAGCGTCACGTCCCCGGGGATGCCGTCCTTGGCCAGGCCCAGTGCCGCGATGGAGAAGGCCATGGCGATGCGGTGGTCGCCGTGGCAGGCGACGGTCACCGGCGTGGGGCGGCCCGGGTGGATCTCGATCCAGTCGCGGCCGGTGCTGACCGGGACACCCATCGCCGTCAGGTTCTGCTCGCAGGCGGCCAGCCGGTCGCACTCCTTGACCCGGGTGTTGTAGACGTCCTCGATCCGGACCGGGCCCTCGGCGAAGGGGGCGATCGCGGCGAGGGTGGGGACGGTGTCGGAGATGTCGCGCATGTTCACGGTCACGCCCCGCAGCCGCTGGGGGCCGGTGACGGTGACCGAGTCGGCCCTCAGCTCCACCTCGGCGCCCATCTGCCGGAGCACCTCGGCGAAGCGGATGTCGCCCTGGAGCGAGTCCGAGCCCAGGCCGGGGATGGTGACGGTGCGTCCGGTGAGCGCGGCCGCGGCCAGGAAGTAGCTGGCGGTGGAGGCGTCCGGCTCGATCAGGTAGTCGGTGGCCCGGTAGGGCTGCGGGGGGACGTGGAAGGTGTCGCCGACCCGGCGCGCGTCGTTGCCGAAGCGCCGCATCATCGCCAGGGTCATCTCGACATAGGGGACCGAGACCAGGTCGGAGACGGTGATGTCGAGGCCCTCGGCGGTCAGCGGGCCGACCAGCAGCAGCGCGGTGAGGAACTGTGAGGAGAGCCCGGCGTCCAGGGTGAGCGCGCCGCCCTTGATGCCGTCGGCGCGGACGGTCAGCGGGTGGTGCCCCTCGGCCAGCTCATGCGTGAGGTCCACGCCCAGCTCGCGCAGGGCGCCGGTGAGCGGCCCGAGCGGGCGGCGGCGCATCTGCTCGGAGGCGTCGAAGCGGAAGGTGCCGCGGCCCGCGGCGGCCAGGGTCGGCAGGAAGCGCGCGGTGGTGGCGCCGTCCCGGCAGTAGACGTCCGCCTCGGCGACGGCCGGCCCGGCCGGGCGGCCCTCGATCGTCCAGGTCTCCGGCTGCCGGTCCAGCCGGTAGCCGAGGGTGTTCAGGCCCTCGGCGAAGCCCTCGCTGTCGTCCGACAGCAGCGGCCGGCGCAGCACCGAGCTGCCCTCGGCGGCCGCGGCCAGGAACAGCGCGCGGGCGGTGATGGACTTCGAGCCGGGGATCTGGACGACGGTCATGCGGGAGAGCCTAGAACCGTCGCCGCCGTCCGGTCCGGTACGTCCGATGTACGGACGCACCGGACCGGAGCCGGGGCTCGGTCAGGCCGGGCTGAGCCAGATGGTGGCCAGCGGCGGCAGGGTGAGCTGGGCGCTGGTGTCGCGGCCGTTCCAGGGGGTGGACTCGGCCTTCACCGGGTCGGGGTTGCCGACCCCGCTGCCGCCGTACACCTCGGCGTCGGTGTTGAGCACCTCCAGCCAGACCGAGTCGCGGACGTCGGCCCGCACGGTCGGCAGGCCGATGCGGTACTCCTCCCGGACCACGGGGGAGAGGTTGGTGACGCTGATCAGCGGGCGGCCGTTGCGGTCGGTGCGGATGAAGCTGAAGACGTTGTCCTCGGCGGCGCCGCCGTCGATCCAGGAGAAGCCGGCCGGATCCGTGTCCAGCTGCCACAGCGCCGGGGCGTCCAGGTAGATCCGGTTGAGGTCGCGGACCAGGTCCTGGACCCCGCGGTGGTCGGCCGCGGCCGGCCAGTCGTCCGCCAGGACCCACCACTGCGGGCCCGTGTCGTGGTCCCACTCGGCGCCCTGGGCGAACTCGGTGCCCATGAAGACCAGCTTCTTGCCCGGGTGGGCCCACATGTAGGCCAGGTAGGCGCGGGTGTTGGCGCGCTGCTGCCACCAGTCCCCGGGCATCTTGGACACCAGCGACTTCTTGCCGTGCACCACCTCGTCGTGGGAGATCGGCAGCAGGTAGTTCTCCGAGTACGCGTACACCATCGAGAACGTCATCTCGTTGTGGTGGTACTTGCGGTGCACCGGCTCGTGGCTCATGTACTGCAGCGAGTCGTGCATCCAGCCCATGTTCCACTTGAGCCCGAAGCCCAGCCCGCTGTGCTCGGTGGGCTGGGTGACGCCGGGCCAGGCGGTGGACTCCTCGGCGACGGTGACCACCCCGGGGCAGCGCCGGTAGACGGTGGCGTTCATCTCCTGCAGGAACCGGACCGCGTCCCAGTTCTCCCGACCGCCGTCGGCGTTGGGCGACCAGGCGTCGCCCTCGCGGGAGTAGTCCAGGTAGAGCATGGAGGCGACCGCGTCCACCCGCAGCCCGTCCACGTGGTACTCCTGGCACCAGAACACCGCGTTGGCGACCAGGAAGTTGCGCACCTCGGTGCGTCCGTAGTCGAACTCCAGGGTGCCCCAGTCCGGGTGCTCGGCGCGCAGCGGGTCGGCCGGCTCGTACAGCGGGGCGCCGTCGAACTCGCGCAGCGCGAAGTCGTCCTTGGGGAAGTGCGCCGGGACCCAGTCCACGATCACCCCGATGCCGGCCCGGTGCAGCGCGTCGACCAGCGCCTTGAAGTCGTCGGGGGAGCCCAGGCGGGAGGTGGGGGCGTAGAAGCCGGAGACCTGGTAGCCCCAGGAGCCGCCGAACGGGTGCTCCATCACCGGCATCAGCTCGACATGGGTGAAGCCCAGGTCGCGGACGTAGGCCGGCAGCTCCACCGCCAGCTGCCGGTAGCTCAGGCCGGGCCGCCAGGAGGGCAGATGGACCTCGTAGACGGACATCGGCCGGTCGTGCGCGGTGCCGTCGGCGCGCCGGTCCAGCCAGTTCTGGTCGTGCCAGGTGTACGTGGAGGCGTGCACCACGGAGGCGGTGGCCGGGGGCACCTCGGTGGCCTGCGCCAGCGGGTCGGCCTTCTGCAGCAGCCGCCCGTCCCGGGTGGCGATCTCGTACTTGTAGCGGGCGCCCTCGCCGATGCCGGGCACGAACAGCTCCCACACCCCGGAGCCGCCCAGCGAGCGCATCGGGTGCGCGGCGCCGTTCCAGCCGTTGAAGTCGCCGATGATGCGCACCCCCGAGGCGTTGGGCGCCCAGACCGCGAAGGCCGTGCCGGTGACGCCCTGCACGGTGCCCGGGTGCGAGCCGAGCACGTCCCAGAGCTGCTCGTGCCGGCCCTCGCTGATCAGATGCAGATCCGTGTCGCCCAGGCTGGGCAGCAGCCGGTAGCCGTCGTCCTGCAGTGCCTCCACCCCGTCGTAGGTCACCCGCAACCGGTAGGGCCCGAACTCCGGACCCGGCGCCAGCACCGTGAACAGCCCGTCCTGCTGGTGCGTCAGCTCGTACCGCAGCCCCGCGGCGGTCTCCAGCACCACCCGCTCCGCCAGCGGACGCAGCACCCGCACCGCCGTCCCGCCCGGTACCCGGTGCGCGCCCAGCACCCCGTGCGGGTCGTGGTGCCAGCCGCCCACCAGCCGCGCGACCTCGCCGGGCGGCAGCGACGCGTCCGGTACCCGCATCGGGCCGTCCTCCTGGACGGCTGCGATCCGCGGCTCGACGACGGCCGCGAGTTGCGGCTCGACGACCGCAGGTCGCGGCTCGACGACTGCGGCGGCGATGGGGCGGGTCGGGTCGAACTTGGTCACGGCCGGTGCCTCCCTGGGGATGGTGGGCGGGGGGTGGATGTCTGATGGGACGCTAGAGGAGCGGGGTCAACGGACTGTTACCTTCCGGCTGCCTGCGCGAGACGGACGATCGCCGACATCGGGATGGCCAGCCACTCGGGACGGTTCCCGGCCTCGTAGACGACCTCGTAGACGGCCTTGTCCGTCTCCATCGCGTGCAGCAGCACCGGATCCGCGGTGGGGTCCTCGGCACCGGCCGCCGCGTATCCCGCGCAGAACGCGGCGCGGTTGCGCAGCGCCCAGGTCGAGGCCAGGGCGCTGAGCCGGGGCAGTTCCGGGTCGCCCGAGGGCAGCTCGGTCAGCAGATGGGCCGCCGCGTAGTCGAAGGACCGCAGCATCGCGGCGACGTCCCTGACGGCCGGCTGCACCCGGCGCCGCTCCTCCAGCGGCTTGGCCGGCTCGCCCTCGAAGTCCAGCAGCGTCCAGCCGCGGGCGATCCGCATCGACTGGCCCAGGTGCAGGTCGCCGTGGATCCGCTGGGCCCGCATCAGCCGGCCGTCGCGGGCGGACCTGGCCAGCTCCTGGAAGATCCGCCGCAGCGGGTCCCGGTAGGGGACGAGCGCCGGGACCGCCAGCGCGGCGGCGTCCAGACGCAGCGTCATGGCGTCCGCCATGGCCTCGATCTGCGGGCGGTCCAGCACGGTCACCGGCAGGCTGCGGGCCAGGGCCAGGTGCACCTCCGCGGTGGCCCGCCCGAGCAGGAACGACTCGGCGGAGAAGTTGCCGGTGATGTGGTCGCAGGGGTGTCCGTCCCGGCTGTCCTGCCACTCCGGGTCGGTGCGCAGCCGACGGACGTGCGCGAGGGCGAACTCCCAGCCGTCCTTGCCGCCGAGGAGGTAGCGCTGCAGCAGCCCGAGGGTGGCCGGCTCGCCGGGGGCGTCCGGGAGGTCGCCCTCGAACCAGGCCAGCGGGGTGGGGACGCGTCCCGACCCGGCCCGGCTCAGGGCCAGCGAGAGCTCCAGGTCCGGGTTGAGCCCCGGCGTGATCCTGCGGAACAGCTTGAGGATGGCGCTGTCGCCGTAGACGATCGAGGTGTTGCTCTGCTCGGCGGTGCCGACCCGGGCCGGGCTGCCGGGGGCGGCCAGATCGGTGAGCTCGGGGCCGTGCGGGGCGTGGAAGACCAGCGGGCCCAGCCGGCTGCCCTGCGGCGCGCCGCCGCTGATGACGGCCCGCAGCAGCCGCAGCGCCAGCGCCGGGTGGTAGCTCGCGTCGTAGGTCAGCAGGCCGTCGTGGCGGCCGCCGCCGATCCGGCCGATGACGGCGGCGCGCAGCCGCTCGGCGGTGGCGTCGGTGCCGGTCGGCGCGTTCGGGGCGGCTCCGAGCAGCAGTTGGTAGAGGTCGGGCTGGTCCGAGGAGTACTCGACCTTGAGCAGCAGGTGCAGCAGCAGCGGCTCGTCCGCGCCGCCCGGCAGCAGGGTGACCGTCGCCGGGGAGACGGCGGTGATCGGCCGGTGCTTGCCCGCGAACCAGCGCTGTCGCGGCAGCCAGTCGCGCAGCAGCGGCAGCACGTTCCGGACCAGGGCGTCCAGGTCGGTGCCGCGCACGGTGCTGGTGGAGGAGGTGGCCGGGGAGGCCGCAGGCGAGGAGGCCATGGCGGTGGTCGTGGCAGTGGTCGTGGCGGCGAGCGTACGAGGTCGGGAGGTGTCGGACATTTCTCCCTTTCCCCGGGGGCGCGGCAGCCCCGGCAGCGAGGGGGCCGAAGGCGGAACGGCCCCGCTGCCGGGTCTGCCAGTCTCCCGGATTCTGACGGCGTGAAGGCTTCGGCACGCGGGGACCGACCGCCTTTCGGGGCTGCGGAGCCCGCCCCGCGTGACCGGGGTACGCCGTTCGAGTGTGTAGGGGCTGCGCTGCTCCTAGGGGCGGACGGGGTGGGGTGGGTGGAAGGCTGCTATTCCGCTCGGCGGAGCCGGAACCAGTAGAAGCCGTGGCCGGCCAGGGTGAGCAGGTACGGCAGCTTGCCGATGGCGGGGAAGCGGACCCCGCCGATCAGCTCCACCGGGTGCCGCCCCTCGAACTCCGGCAGATCCAGTTCGGTGGGCTGGGCGAAGCGGGAGAAGTTGTTCACGCACATGACGATGTCGTCCCCGCCGTCGGGCAGCGTGAGCTTGCGGACGAAGGCCAGCACGGCGGGGTTGCTGGAGGGCAGCTCCGCGTACGAGCCCAGGCCGAAGGCCGGGTTGAGCTTGCGGATCTCGATCATGCGGCGGGTCCAGTGGAGCAGCGAGCTGGTGCTGCTCATCTGCGCCTCGACGTTGGTCACCTGGTAGCCGTAGACCGGATCCATGATGGTCGGCAGATTGAGCCTGCCCGGGTCTGCGGAGGAGAAACCGGCGTTGCGGTCCGGGGTCCACTGCATCGGGGTGCGGACGCCGTCCCGGTCGCCGAGCCAGATGTTGTCGCCCATGCCGATCTCGTCCCCGTAGTAGAGGACCGGGGATCCCGGCAGGGACATCAGCAGTGCGGTGAACAGCTCGATCTGGTTGCGGTCGTTGTCCAGCAGCGGCGCCAGCCGGCGGCGGATGCCCACGTTGGCCCGCATCCGCGGGTCCTTGGCGTACTCCGCGTACATGTAGTCGCGCTCCTCGTCGGTGACCATCTCCAGGGTCAGCTCGTCGTGGTTGCGCAGGAAGATGCCCCACTGGCAGTTGTCGGGGATCTTCGGGGTCTTCGCCAGGATCTCCGCCACCGGGTAGCGGGACTCACGGCGGACCGCCATGAAGATCCGCGGCATCACCGGGAAGTGGAAGGCCATGTGGCACTCGTCGCCGCCCTTGGAGTAGTCGCCGAAGTAGTCGACGACGTCCTCGGGCCACTGGTTGGCCTCGGCCAGCAGCACCGTGTCCGGGTAGCTGGCGTCGATCTCGGCGCGGACCCGCTTCAGGAACTCGTGGGTCCGCGGCAGGTTCTCGCTGTTGGTGCCCTCCTCGGCGTAGAGGTAGGGCACGGCGTCCAGCCGGTACCCGTCGATGCCGAGGTCCAGCCAGAACCGCAGCGCGGCCAGGATCTCCTCCTGGACGGCCGGGTTCTCGAAGTTCAGGTCGGGCTGGTGCGAGAAGAACCGGTGCCAGAAGTACTGCTTGCGGACCGGGTCGAAGGTCCAGTTGGAGGTCTCGGTGTCGACGAAGATCACCCGGGCGTCGGCGTAGGCCTTGTCGTCGTCCGCCCACATGTAGTAGTCCCCGTACGGACCGTCAGGGTCGTTCCGGGAGGCCTGGAACCAGGGGTGCTGGTCGCTGGTGTGGTTCATCACGAAGTCGATGACCACCCGCATGCCACGCTGGTGGGCGGAGTCGACGAACTCCACGAAGTCGGCGAGGTCGCCGAACTCGGGCAGCACGGCGGTGTAGTCGGCCACGTCGTAGCCGCCGTCGCGCAGCGGCGAGGCGAAGAAGGGCGGCAGCCACAGGCAGTCCACCCCGAGCCACTGGAGGTAGTCCAGCTTCGAGGTGAGGCCGCGGAGGTCGCCGATGCCGTCCCCGTTGCTGTCCTGGAAGGAGCGGACCAGCACCTCGTAGAACACCGCGCGCTTGAACCAGTCGGGGTCGCGGTCCTTCTGCGGGGTGTCGGTGAAGGTGTCGGGTACGGGTTCGTTGACGATCACGAGTCGGCCCTCCGGACCGTGAGGATGTGAGCCGGCTGCTGGGTGGGGTCGAGCCGGACGTAGTTGTGGACGCCCCAGCGGTAGTGCGCGCCGCTGAGCTGGTCATGGACCTCAGCCGTGTCGCCCGGGTCGAGACCGAGCGCGGGCAGGTCGAGCGAGACGGTGGCCTCGTGGGTGTGGTGCGGGTCGAGGTTGACCACCACCAGCACGGTGTCCTCGCCGTGGCGCTTGGAGTAGGCCAGGACCTGGTCGTTGTCGGTGGGGTGGAACCGCAGGTTGCGCAGCAGCTGCAGCGCGCGGTGCTCGCGGCGCACCATGTTCAGGGTGGTCAGCAGCGGTGCCAGGGAGTCGGTCCTGGCCCAGTCGCGCGGGCGCAGCTGGTACTTCTCCGAGTCGAGGAACTCCTCGGAGCCGGGGCGCGCCGGGGCGTTCTCGTAGAGCTCGTAGCCGGCGTAGATGCCCAGGCTGGGGGTCAGCGTCGCGGCCAGGATCGCCCGGATCGCGAAGGCGGGGCGGCCGCCGTGCTGCAGGTAGGCGTGCAGGATGTCCGGGGTGCTGGGGAAGAAGTTGGGCCGCATGTAGGCGGCGGCCTCCCCGGAGAGCTCGGTCAGGTACTCGGTGAGCTCCTGCTTGCCGGTGCGCCAGGTGAAGTAGGTGTAGGACTGGTGGAAGCCGATCTTCCCCAGGGTGTGCATCATCGCCGGGCGGGTGAAGGCCTCGGCCAGGAACAGCACGTCCGGGTCGGTACGGGCGATGTCGGCCAGCACCTTCTCCCAGAACACGACCGGCTTGGTGTGCGGGTTGTCGACCCGGAAGATCCGCACGCCGTGCGCCATCCAGTACCGCAGCAGCCGCAGCGTCTCCACCACCAGGCCGTCGAAGTCCTGGTCGAAGTTGATCGGGTAGATGTCCTGGTACTTCTTGGGCGGGTTCTCGGCGTAGGCGATGGTGCCGTCCGCGCGGCGGGTGAACCACTCCGGGTGCTTCTCCACCCAGGGGTGGTCCGGCGAGCACTGCAGCGCGAAGTCCAGGGCCACCTCCATGCCCAGCTCGGCCGCGCTCGCCACGAAGGCGTCGAAGTCCTCGATGGTGCCCAGGTCCGGGTGGACCGCGTCATGCCCGCCCTCCGGCGAGCCGATCGCCCACGGCGAGCCGACGTCGTCGGGGCCCGCCTCCAGGCTGTTGTTGGGGCCCTTGCGGTAGGCCCGGCCGATCGGGTGGATCGGCGGCAGGTAGACGACGTCGAAGCCCATCGCCGCCACGGCCGGCAGCCGCTCGGCCGCCGTGCGCAGCGTGCCCGGGACGGGCGCGCGGTGGCCGCGGTGGTCCACCACGGCACCCTCGGAGCGGGGGAAGAACTCGTACCAGGAGCCGTACAGCGCCCGCTCCCGGTCCACCTGCAGGGCAGACGGGCGGGAGGCGGACACCAGTTCGCGCAGCGGATAACGCGTCAGGATCCGGGTCAGCTCCGGGTCCAGCCCGGCCGCCAGCCGGACCGCCGGGTCGAGCTCGGCCCGGCGCAGGGTCGCCGCGGCGGCCAGGACCAGGGCCCGGCCCTCCTTCTTGGGGACGCCGGGGGCGGCGCGCTCCAGCAGCAGCGCGCCTTCCTCCAGGACCAGCGCGGTGTCGATGCCGGCCGGGATCTTGATCTCGGCGTGGTGCCGCCAGGTGGCGAGCGGATCGCTCCAGGCCTCCACCGAGAAGGTCCAGCGGCCCGGCGCGGTGGCGACCACCTCGGCGCCCCAGCGGTCGGTGCCGGGCGCCAGCTCGCGCATCGGGGTCCACGGGCCGCTGCGGCCCTTGGGGTCGCGGAGCACCACATTGGCCCCCACCGCGTCATGGCCCTCACGGAACACCGTGGCGCTGACCTCGAAGGGCTCGCCGACGACGGACTTGGCGGGGCGGGTGCCGCAGTCCACGCGGGGGCTGACGTCCAGGACGGGGATTCGGCCGATCATGTGCTGCTGTTCGTCCTCTGCGGGCCGGGTTGATCGAGTGGCACGGGTGGAGCGAGTCGTGCTGGTTTTACTGCTGGTCCTACTGCTGGTACTGGTCTTACTGGTGCCATTCGTCGTACCGGTACGACCGGTGCCGCTGGAGGCGCGCGGCTTCCGCGGCTCCGGCGTCGACGGAGGACTGCTGGCCAACGGCTGCTCCACCTGCTCCTTGTGCGAATCCCGCACGTCCCGCATCTCCCGCTCCTGACCACGATCGGCGGCAGCCGTCCGGGGTCGCACCCGTGTTCCGAGGGGAGGGCGCGTCCGGTCGGCGCCGGAGGGCTGTGCCGGTCGGGAGGGCCACCGAGGACGGCTCCGGCCGTTTGTGGGGCCGATGCGTTCTGTTGACCTGACCCGGACCCGAAGGAGTGACCCCGAGAGCCTTCCCCCGGTCCTCTCCGTCAACCTGGCGTGCGGTGGTCACCGCAGCCGCGGCCGGTACGCGCCGGGGCGCGAACCGGCGCGCACGCGCCCCATTCCGTCACGGGCCTCGTGGTCCGCTGGCTACAACGAGCACGTGGGGAGGGGGACACGCGGAGGGCGGAGCACAAGCTGTGGCTGGAAAACGCAGAGCGCCGGCCGCACCCTGCGTGAAACTCTCTCGACCTGCCTCGATCCTCGCACCGACATGGCATACCGCGCACCGGTATCCGCACCTTTCAGCCAGTTGGAACGACAGTTCGTCAGCTGTGGCGGCGTGCACGGGCCTCGTGTGCGACGGCCGTGCGACCAAGGGATTTCGGCCGTGTGAACACGCGCCCCCGTGCGCCTGCCTGCGCCGTTGTGCGCCATTCCGCCGTCCGGGTGAGATCCCGGCCCGTTGCTCCACCGGAGCGCACCGGGCGGCCGCGGCGGCCTCCAGGACCCGCTTCGCAAGGCCCTCAGCTCACGCTATCTTCGCTTGGGTGAAGGCAATCCGACGTTTCACAGTCCGCACCGTCCTGCCCGAACCCCTTCGAGCCCTCGGCGAATTGGCGCTCAATCTGCGCTGGTCCTGGCATCCGGACACCCGCGAGCTGTTCCGCGAGGTGGATCCGGAGACCTGGGAGGCCGCAGGCCGCGACCCGGTGCGGTTGCTGGGCCAGGTGGCCCCGCAACGCCTCACCGCCCTCGCCGCCGACCGGCGCTTCCTGCGCCGACTCGGCGATGCCGCCGACGATCTGAACGACTATCTGAGCGGTCCGCGCTGGTACCAGAACCAGCTCGCCCTGCCGGACCCGCCCGGCCTGCCCACTGCCATCGCCTACTTCTCACCCGAGTTCGGCATCACCGCGACCCTGCCGCAGTACTCCGGCGGCCTCGGCATCCTGGCCGGCGACCACCTCAAGGCCGCCAGCGACCTGGGCGTGCCGATCATCGGGGTGGGCCTGCTCTACCGCCACGGCTACTTCCGCCAGTCCCTGTCCAAGGACGGCTGGCAGCAGGAGCGCTACCCGCTGCTCGACCCCAACGAACTCGCCGTCAGCCAGCTGCGTGAGGCCGACGGCAGCCCCAGTACCGTCTCGCTGGCCCTCCCCGGAGGCCGGCAGCTGCATGCCCGCATCTGGAAGGCCCAGGTCGGGCGGGTGCCGCTGCTGATGCTCGACTCCGACATCGAGGAGAACGCCGCCTCCGAACGCGACGTCACCGACCGCCTCTACGGCGGCGGCAGCGAGCACCGGCTGCTCCAGGAGATGCTGCTCGGCATCGGCGGGGTGCGGGCAGTCCGCGCCTTCTGCCGGCTCACCGGGCACGCCGAGCCCGAGGTCTTCCACACCAACGAGGGCCACGCCGGCTTCCTCGGGGTGGAGCGCATCCGGGAGCTGGTCGCGGCGGGCGGGGTGTCAGGGACCACGGAGAAGGCCGAGCCGCTGGACTTCGACACCGCGCTGGAGGCCGTTCGCGCGGGCACCCTGTTCACCACGCACACCCCGGTCCCGGCCGGCATCGACCGCTTCGACCGGCAGCTGGTGCAACGCCACTTCAGCGGCGACGCCCAGCTGGACGGGGTGCCGGTGGAGCGGGTGCTCGCGCTGGGGGCCGAGGGCTGGCCGGGCGGGGACCCGGGCCTCTTCAACATGGCCGCGATGGGTCTGCGCCTGGCCCAGCGGGCCAACGGCGTCAGCACCCTGCACGGCAAGGTCAGCCGGGAGATGTTCAACGGACTCTGGCCGGGATTCGACGCCGAGGAGGTGCCGATCACCTCGGTCACCAACGGGGTCCACGCCCCCACCTGGATCGACCCCGAGGTGGTGCGGCTCGGCTCCAAGGAGATCGGCGCCGAGCGCACCGAGGAAGCCATGATGGTGGGCGAGTCCCGCCGCTGGCACGGCATCGAGCACATCCCGGACCAGGAGATCTGGGAGCTGCGCCGCAGGCTGCGCGAGCAGCTGGTGGACGAGGCCCGTGAGCGGGTCCGTGCCTCCTGGCGGCAGCGCGGCGCCTCCGAGGCCGAGCTGGGCTGGGTCGCCGGGATACTCGACCCCGACGTGCTGACCATCGGCTTCGCCCGGCGGGTGCCCTCGTACAAGCGGCTGACGCTGATGCTTCGCGACCCGCAGCGGCTGCGGGCGCTGCTGCTGCACCCGACCCACCCGATCCAGATCGTGGTGGCGGGCAAGGCGCATCCGGCCGACGACGGCGGCAAGCGGCTGATCCAGAAGATGGTGCAGTTCGCCGACGACCCGGCGGTGCGGCACCGGATCGTGTTCCTGCCGGACTACGACATGGACATGGCCTCCGCGCTCTACCCGGGCTGCGACGTCTGGCTGAACAACCCGCTGCGCCCGCTGGAGGCCTGCGGCACCTCGGGGATGAAGTCCGCGCTCAACGGCGGACTGAACCTCTCGGTGCTCGACGGCTGGTGGGACGAGTGGTACGACGGCTCCAACGGCTGGGCGATCCCTACCGCCGAAGGCATCGGCAGCATGGACCCGGACGGCCCCGAGGCCGACCGCCGCGACGACATCGAGGCCGCCGGCCTCTACGACCTGATCGAGCACCAGGTCGCCCAGCGCTACTACGACCGGGGCGGGGACGGCCTGCCGTCCCGTTGGATCGAGATGGTCAGGCACACCCTGATCACCCTCGGCCCCAAGGTGCTGGCAGGCCGGATGGTCCGCGAGTACGTCGAGCGGCTCTACACCCCGGCCGCCGAGGCCAGGCGCACCCTGGCCGCGGACGGCTACGACGGCGCGCGGGAGCTCGCCGCCTGGAAGGCCCGGCTCAGGGCTGCCTGGCCGGGGGTCGGCGTCGACCACGGCGAGACCGCCGACAGCACGGACAGCGCGGAGCTGGGCACGACCCTGGCCCTGCGGGTGCACGTCGCCCTCGACGGCCTGGACCCCTCCGACGTCGACGTCCAGGTCGTCTCGGGCCGGGTCGACGACGCCGACCGGATCACCGACGCCACGGCGGTCTCGCTGAAGCCCGCCGACCGCGCCGACCTGGACGGCCGCTGGCGCTACGAGGGACCGCTGGAGCTCGGCCGCACCGGACCCTTCGGCTATACGGTCCGGATCCTGCCGGCACACCGGCTCCTCGCCTCCAGCGCGGAGCTCGGCCTGATCGCCGTCCCGGCCGAGACCGGCGGTATGGACTCGGGCCTGCTGCGCTGACCGGACATCACAGGAGAGCGGGGCCCCGGCGCATGAAAGCGCCGGGGCCCCGCTCTGTTGTGCCGAGCCGTCAGACCGAGCCGTCAGACCAGGCTGTCGCGCCAGGCCTGGTGCAGGCGGCTGAAGCGGCCGGTGCCGGCGATCAGGTCGGACGGGGTGCCGTCCTCGACGATGCGGCCCTGCTCCATGACCAGGACCCGGTCGGCGATCTCCACGGTGGACAGCCGGTGGGCGATGATCACGGCGGTGCGTCCGGCCAGCACGGTGCGCATGGCCTCCTGGACGGCCCGTTCGCCGGGGACGTCCAGGGAGGAGGTCGCCTCGTCCAGGATCAGCACCGCCGGGTCGGCGAGCAGAGCCCTGGCGAAGGCCACCAGCTGGCGCTGGCCCGCCGAGATGCGGCCGCCGCGCTTGCGCACATCGGTGTCGTAGCCCTCCGGCAGTGCGCTGATGAAGCCGTGCGCGCCGATGGCTTTGGCCGCGGCCTCGACCTCCTCGCGGCTCGCTCCGGGGCGTCCGACGGCGATGTTGTCGGCGACCGTCCCGGAGAACAGGAAGGACTCCTGAGTGACCATCACCACGCCCCTGCGCAGCTCCGCCGTGGCCAGCTCGCGCAGGTCCACGCCGTCCAGCAGCACCCGGCCGCCGGTCGGGTCGTAGAACCGCGCCAGCAGCTTGGCCAGGGTCGACTTGCCTGCGCCGGTGGCGCCGACCACGGCGACGCTCTGGCCGGCCGGGATCCGCAGCGAGAACTCCGGCAGCACCTGCTTGCCGGTGCGGTAGGAGAAGCCGACCCGGTCGAAGACGATCTCGCGGCCGCTCTGTGCGGTGTCCGGGTGCGCCGGGTCCGACTGCTCCGGCAGCGGCACCGCTTCGACCGGTTCCGGGACGGAGGGCTCATGGGCCAGCAGGCCGGCGATCTTCTCCAGCGCCGCCGCCGCCGACTGATAGCTGTTGACGAACATCGCCAGCTGGTCGATCGGGTCGAACAGCCGCCGCAGGTACAGCACGAAGGCGGCCAGCACCCCGAGCTGGAGTTGCCGGTCGGCGACCAGGTAGGCGCCCCAGAGCACCACCCCGATGATCCACACATTGGCGGTGAGCCTGGCCGAGGCGATGAACAGCGCCATGGACAGCGAGCTGTCCGCGTTGGACTTGGCGTACTCGGCGTTGGGGACGGCGAAGAGGGCGTCGTTGGCCTCCTCGCGGCGGAAGGCCTGGACCGGGCGGATGCCGTTCATGGTCTCGGTGAACCGCACGATCACCGAGGCCACGGCGGACCGCGAACGCCGGTAGATCTCCCGGGAGCGGATCCGGTAGGAGCGCTGCAGCAGGAAGACCGGGCCGGCCGAGGCGATCGACACCAGGCCCAGCCGCCAGTCCAGGACCAGCAGCAGTGCGCTGATGTAGACGATCTGCAGGGCCACCGAGAGCAGCTCCTGCAGACCCTCGCTCAGCAGCTCCCGGACCGCGTCCACATCGCTGGTGGCCCGGGAGATGATCCGGCCCGAGGTGTAGCGCTCGTGGAAGTCCAGGCTGAGCAGCTGGGCATGGCGGAAGATCCGCCGGCGCATCTCCAGCAGGATGTCCTGGTTGATCAGGCCGGACAGCCGGATGAACGCGCGCTGCAGCAGCGTCGCGACGGCGGCGCAGCCCAGGTACGCCGCGGTGACCGCGATCAGCGGCCCGGCGTCGTGGCCGCGCAGCGCCGGGATGCCCCGGTCGATGGCGATGGACACCAGCAGCGGGCCCACCTGCAGGGCGGCCTGCTGCACCACGATCATCAGCACCGCGAGGACGATCCGCTTGCGGTGCGGGCCCAGCAGCGAGCGCAGCAGCGCCCGGGGCGCGCCCGGCGGGACGGGGATGTCCTCGCTCTCGGCGGTCGTCGCGGGCCCGGGCACGGGCTCTGCCGCGGGCTCGGCCTCGTCCGGCAGCTGCTCCTCGACGAGAGTGCCCTCGTCGAGCGTCTCCGCTTCCACTGCGGCCTCCGTGTCGTCGGTCTGGCGGTCGGTCAGAACGGTGCCGGTGTCGATCATGCAGACACCCGCTCGCCGGACATCAGCTCGCGGTAGGCGGGCGAGGTCTCCAGCAGCTCGTGGTGCGTGCCGACGGCCGCGATCCGCCCGTCGACCAGCATCGCGACCCGGTCCGCGAGCAGGACCGTGCTCGGCCGGTGCGCTACGACCAGGGCCGTGGTGTCGGCCAGTACCCGCCGCAGGGCCCCCTCGACCTGCGCCTCGGTGTGGACGTCCAGCGCCGAGAGCGGGTCGTCCAGCACCAGGAAGTCGGGCGTGCCCACCACCGCGCGGGCCAGGGCCAGCCGTTGCCGCTGGCCGCCGGACAGGCTCAGGCCCTGCTCGCCGACCTGGGTGCCGGTGCCCTGCGGGAGCGACCTGACGAAGTGCGCCTGGGCGACGTCCAGGGCCCGCTGGAGCTCCTCCTCGTCCGCATCCGGGGCGCCCATCAGCACGTTCTCCCGTACCGAGGCGGAGAACAGGGTGGGCTCCTCGAAGGCGACCGAGACCAGCTCGCGCAGCCTGGTCCTGGGCAGCGCGGTGATGTCGGCGCCGTCCAGGGTGATCCGGCCGGCGCTGGGGTCGTAGAGCCGGGGGAGCAGCGCCGTCATGGTGGTCTTGCCGCTGCCGGTGTTGCCCACCAGGGCCATCGTCTCGCCGTGGCGGATGTGCAGGTCGACGCCCTGGAGCAGGTCCGGGGTGTCGGCCGGCGCGTCCGGGTAGCGGAAGCGCACGCCCTCGAAGCGGATGCCGTCGCGGCTGCCGGGAGCAGCGGCGGTGGCCGTGACGACGTCGTCAGCGTCGGCCAGCGGGGTGTCCAGCACCTCGAAGAAGCGGTCCGTCGCCGTCGCCGCCTCGTTGCTGTAGGCCAGCAGCCAGCCGAGCGACTCGACCGGCCAGCGCAGCGCCAGCGCCGTGGAGAGGAACGCCACCAGGGTGCCCGCCGTGGTGGTGTCGTGCGCGACCTGGACCACGCCTATCGCCAGCGCGGTGCCCAGGGCCAGTTCGGGCAGGCCGACGATGACCGCCCAGAGGTTGGCCAGCAGCCGGGCCTTGTTCAGCTCGGTGCCCCGCAGCTCGCGGGCCTGCGCGCGAAAGCGCTGCGCCATGGTGCGGTGCCGGCCGAAGGCCTTGAGGATGCGGATGCCCAGCACCGACTCCTCGACGATGGTGGCCAGGTCGCCGTTCTGGTCCTGGGCCAGCCGGGCGGCGGCCGAGTAGCGGCGCTCGAAGTACGAGCAGAGCATGATCAGCGGCGCGGCCGGCAGCACCGCGATCACGGCGAGCTGCCACTCCAGGGCGAACATGATGCCGATCCCGACCAGGAACACCATCGAGTTGACGATCAGGAACACCAGCGGGAAGGCCAGGAACAGCCGGATGGTGAACATGTCCGAGGTGGCCCGGGAGAGCAGCTGTCCGGAGGCCCAGCGGTCGTGGAAGGTCACCGGGAGCCGCTGCAGCCGGGCGTAGAGGTCGGCGCGCATGATGCGTTCCACGCCGGAGAGCGGCCGGGCGAGCAGCCAGCGCCGCAGGCCGAAGAGGAGAGCCTCGGCCAGCCCGAGGGCCAGCAGCAGCGCGGCGGGCCACCACAGCCCGGCCGTGTCGTGGTGCGACACCGGTCCGTCCACGATCTTCTTCAGCACGAGCGGGATCAGCAGACCGGCCAGCGAGGCCACCATGGCCGCGCAGGTCGAGCCGACCAGGTACCAGCGGATCGGCCGGGCGTACGGCCAGATGCGGAGCAACGAGCGTACGGTCGAACGCTTGGGTGAGTGGGCGGGCGCGGGCGAATCGGTCATGGCGGCAGGGTCCGGTCTGTCGGCGTCCGGGGTGGCCGGAGCTGTGGATTCCGGTAGCGACGGCGCTGGTGGCGCCTGCGGTGTGGGCATGGAGGGTGAGGGACTGGACATCGTCTGTGAGCGTACGGCCCACCACTGACAATCCTCATCTGGTTTTTGGCGGGGTCCTCTGGTTTTTGGCGGGGTCCTCGGCACGGGAGGACACCGACAGCCGCCGACTCCCCTGCCGCCAGGGGCGTCGGCGGCTGCCTGACCAGCCGTTACCGGGTCACTGCCCCGCGGGCAGGTGCACCAGCGTCTTCCCGGTTCCGTCGACCACGTCGAGACCGGTGATCTGCGCGGGGCTGATCGAGGTCGAGGCGGGGACCTGGGCGGAGAGCGCGTAGCCCGAACCCCAGGTGCCTGCGGTCTCGCTGCGCCCGCCCTGGCCGTGCACCACCAGGTGGCAGGTGATGTCGGAGGGCAGTCCGCCCAGTTTCAGCTGGAACTGGGTGCCCCAGGCCTCCGGGAAGAGCGCGGCGGTGGCCGAGACATGGGTGGTCGGGTCGGTGGCGTCCCAGGTCGCGGCGGCCTGCACGGTGGGCTTCCCGGTCGTGGTGGTGTGCTCCACCACCGCGTACACGCCCACGCCGGCGGCGCAGGCCGCCAGGGCCAGCCCGGCGGCCAGCGCCACGCGCCCGCGGCTGCGCCGCCGGTGCTGCGGCGGAACCGCCATCGGCCGCAGCTCGGCGTCGTCGGCCTGCTCCCGGGCCGGGCTCAGCGACTCGGCGACCTCCGCCGACTCCGGCAGTTCCTCGAAGGCGGTGTGCCGCATCAGCCCCGGCAGCGGCGCCAGCTCCACCAGTTCGGCCCGGCAGTGTGCACAACCCGCGATATGACGCTCCAGCGCCCTCCGCTCCTCGGGTTCGAGGGCCCCGAGCAGATAGGCGCCGAGCGAGACGCTCTCCTGACACGGCGTCGTCATCGGGATGTCACCCCTCTCTCCTCCAGTACGTTCCGCAGGGCCCGTAGCCCGTAGTAACAGCGGGATTTGACGGTGCCGACCGGCACCCCCAGGTGCTCCGCCGTCTCGGCCACGGTGCGGCGCAGGTAGTACACCTCGATGAGGACGGCGCGGTGTTCGGCGCGCAGTCCGCGCATGGCCTCCAGCATCTGCCAGCGCTCCAGCATCCGGTCGAGCTCGAGGTCTCCGTCGCCCTTGGCCCACTCGCCGCCCTCGTCGTCCGGTAAGGGCGACTCGGCCGGCCTTGCCTTCGTCTTGCGGTAGGCGGAGACCACCAGGTTGTGGGCGACGGTCTGCAGCCAGGGCCCGGCCCGGTCCGGGTCGAGCGAGTCCTGGTGCTGCCAGGCGCGCAGGAAGGTCTCCTGCACGATGTCCTCCGCCCGCTGGTAGTCGCCATGGACCAGCCCCAGCACCCGGCCGAGCACCGAGCGCCCGTACCGGGAGTAGAGGGAGCGCACGAACTCCGAATCGCGCGCCTGCGAGTGGTCCACGCCTTCCAGTACGCACCACCTGCAGGAAGGGTTCAAGTACCGGCGGGATCAATCCGAACCGGACGGCGCGGGCGGACGGCAGATCCTGAGCAGCAGCAGCGTCCGCCCGGGGACGGTGAGCCCGGTTCCGGCCTCGTGCCGGTGGCCGGGCGGTTCGGCCTGCTCCTCCAGCGAGGTGTCCACCAGCACCTCGTACGCCCCGGCCCAGGGCGCCCCGGGCAGCAGGAACCTGGTCGGCCGGTGGTCCGCGTGCAGGACCAGCAGAAAGCTCTCGTCGCTGAGCTCGCGGCCGAGCGGGTCGCGCTCGGACATCTCGTCCCCGGACAGGTACATCCCCAGGGTGGCGCCGGGGGTGTACCAGTCGGCCTCGGTCATCTCGCGCCCGCGCGCGGTGAACCAGGTGAGGTCGCGCAGCCCGCCCGGATGCGCCGGGCGCCCGGAGAAGAACGCGCGCTGGCGCAGTACCGGATGCTCCCGGCGCAGCCGGATCAGCCGCGCCGTGAGCTCGGTCAGCGCCTGCCAGCCGGGCTCCCCGACGGGGGACTCCCGCAGCAGCGACCAGTCCACCCAGCTGATCGGGTTGTCCTGGCAGTAGGCGTTGTTGTTGCCGTCCTGGGTGCGCCCCATCTCGTCTCCGGCGACCAGCATCGGCACCCCGGTCGACAGCAGCAGGGTTGCCAGCAGATTCCGCAACTGCCGTCGGCGCAACGCGTTGACCTGCGCGGATTCGGTCTCGCCCTCCACCCCGCAGTTCCAGGAGCGGTTGTCGTCGGTACCGTCCCGGTTGTCCTCGCCATTGGCCTGATTGTGCTTGTCGTTGTAGGAGACCAGGTCGCGCAGGGTGAAGCCGTCGTGCGCGGTGACGAAGTTGACCGAGGCGTAGGGGCGCCGCCCGCCCTGCTGGTACAGGTCGGACGAGCCGGCCAGCCGGTAGCCCAGCTCCCTGACGTCCGGCCGGGCGCCGCGCCAGTAGTCGCGGACGGTGTCCCGGAAGCGGTCGTTCCACTCGGTCCACAGCGGCGGGAAGCCGCCGACCTGGTAGCCGCCGAGGCCCACGTCCCAGGGTTCGGCGATCAGCTTGACCCGGCTGAGCACCGGGTCCTGGGAGACCGCGGAAAGGAACGGCGCCAGCATCGACACCTCGAACGGCGAGCGGGCCAGCGCCGCCGCCAGGTCGAAGCGGAAGCCGTCCACGCCCATCTCGGTGACCCAGTACCGCAGCGAGTCGGTGATCAGCCGCAGCACCTGCGGCTGGTTGGCGTCCAGGGTGTTGCCGCAGCCGGTGAAGTCGGCGTAGGCGCGACGGTTGTGCGGCTGCAGCCGGTAGTAGCCGGCGTTGTCGATGCCGCGCAGCGACAGGGTGGGACCGCCCTCGCCGCCCTCGGCGGTGTGGTTGTAGACGACGTCGAGGATCACCTCGATCCCGGCGGCGTGCAGCGCCCGCACCATCCGCTTGAACTCGGTGACCTGCTGGCCCCTGCTGCCGGACGCGGCGTAGCCGGCGTGCGGGGCGAAGTAGGCGATGGAGTTGTAGCCCCAGTAGTTGCCCGAGCCGCGCCGCTGCAGATGCTCCTCGTCGGCGAACTGGTGCACCGGGAGCAGCTCGACCGCGGTCACCCCGAGCCGGGTGATGTGCTCGATCGCGGCCGGGTGGGCCAGGCCCGCGTAGGTGCCGCGGAGCTCCGCGGGGATGCCAGGGTGGCGCTGGGTGAAGCCCTTGACGTGCAGTTCGTAGAGGACGGTGTCGGCCCAGGGCGTCTTCGGCCGCCGGTCGTCGGACCAGTCGTCGTCGTCATGGACCACCACGGCCTTGGGCATGTACGGGGCCGAGTCCCGGTTGTCCCGGACGGTGTCAGCGACCTCGCGCTCCGGCCAGCCGCGGACGTGCCCGTACATGGCGTCGTGCAGCCGGAACGGTCCGTCGACCGCCCGGGCGTACGGGTCGAGCAGCAGCTTCGCCGGGTTCCAGCGGGCGCCGGTCCAGGGGTCCCAGCGGCCGTGCACCCGGAAGCCGTAGCGCTGCCCCGGCAGCACTCCGGGCAGGTGGCCGTGCCAGGTCTGGAAGGTCTGCTCGTGCAGCGGGTGCCGGGTCTCCCGGTCCTCCTCGTCGAAGAGGCAGAGCTCGACCGCCTCGGCCCCGGCCGCCCAGAGGGCGAAGTTGGTGCCAGGGCGCCCGTCCGGGCCGATGTGGAAGCGGGCGCCGAGCGGCTGCCAGCTCCCCGGCCACACCTGCTGCGCGGCGACCGGCGCGACCGGCGCGATCTGGAACGGCGCCTCGGTCGGCCGCTCCACCGATGGCGCCTGCTGCTCCGCCGCTACCAGCCGCAGCCTCCCGCGCCCGCCGTCCGCATCGCCCTCGTCACGGTCACCCGCCCCCTGCCAAGCCGTCATGACGCGTACCTCCCCGCTGCGGGGAGTCCCGTTCCCCGGCTGGAATGTACGTTCCCACCCTGCCCACGGATGTCACGTGCAAGCGGCCATGGATCCACACAGAGGACGTGTCCCCGTCGATCAACCCTCGTTGATCCCGGGAGTGGCTGACACGAAGGAGCGGTGACGGTGGGTCGGAGCAACAGGGTGCGGCGGTCGGGACTTCGGGCGGCGGTCCTCGGCCTGTCCGCGGGGGCGCTGGCGCTGCTCACGGCCTGCGGGGGCGGGACCGGACGGGCCCCCTCCGCGGACTCCGCCCCGGCGGTGTCCGCCGCCGTGGTCACCCTCACCCCCGGGGACGGCGCCGCGCAGGTGCCGGCCGAGGGCGGGGTCGGCGTCGGCGTGGTCTCCGGGAAGCTCACCGAGGTCAAGCTCCGGGACGACCGGGGCGCCGAGGTCCCCGGCGCATTCGGCGCCGACACCGCCTCCTGGAAGCCGACGGCCAAACTGCTGCCGGAGACCCGCTACACCCTGGACGCCATCGCCACCGACGGCAACGGCCTGCAGGCCGCCAAGCACGCCGTCTTCACCACCTTCGTCCCCACCAACACCTTCATCGGCTTCTACACGCCCGAGGACGGCGCCACCGTCGGCGTCGGGATGGAGGTGTCGCTGCGCTTCAACCGGTCCATCGCCGACCGGGCCGCGGTGCAGCGGGCGGTCACCGTGACCGCGAACCCGTCCGTCCCGGTGGTCGGCCACTGGTTCGGCGACCGGCGGCTGGACTTCCGCCCGCAGAACTACTGGCAGCCGGGCACCCGGGTGGTGCTGGCGCTGAACCTCAAGGGCGTCGAGGGCGCGCCCGGGGTCTACGGGACGCAGCCGAAGAAGGTCTCCTTCACCATCGGCCGGGCCCAGATCAGCACCGCCGACACCGTCTCCGACACGCTCACCGTCCGCCGTGGCGGCCAGCTGCTGCGGACCCTGCCGATCTCGGCCGGCGGCCCCGGGCACGCGAGTTACGACGGGATCATGGTGATCTCCGAGATGTACCAGGTCACCCGGATGAACTCGCAGAGCGTGGGCCTGGGCAGCGAGTACGACATCCCCGCCGTGCCGCACGCGATGCGGCTCACCGACTCCGGCACCTTCGTCCACGGCGTCTACTGGCGGCCTGCCTCGGTCTTCGGCAGCCAGAACACCTCGCACGGCTGCATCGGCCTGCACGACGTCAAGGGCGGGACCAGTGATTCCACCCCGGCCGGCTGGCTGTTCGACCACTCGATGATCGGCGACGTGGTGCGGGTGACCGGCTCCTCCGGCGACTCGGTCGCCCCGGACAACGGCCTGAGCGGCTGGAACCTCAGCTGGGCCCGGTGGACCGCGGGGAGCGCGGTGCGCTGACCTCCGCAGGGTGCTGAAGATCTGCAACGAATTGGTACCGGATCCCCACGAACGGGCGTCAACCGACTCTTCCCGCAGAGTTCTCCCAGCTGCGCCGGTTAGAGTGCGACGGGTCCGCCCGGCATGTGCGGGGAAACTCCGCCCTCGGATGCAACTGAGCAGGGTGCCTGGGCGTTCATAGAGGTTGAACATCCGGGAGGGGAGAGTCGGTTGAGTTCGGCACGGGCGGTTGACGCCAGCACAGAGAAGGAACAGCGCGGACGGGGGGCGGGCGGGGGCCGCCGCAGCACCCGGCGTGCGCTGGTGGCCCTGGCGGCGGGTTCCCTGCTGCTGATCGCCACGGCGTGCAGCAGCAACGGCGGCACCACCACGGTCGGCGCCGCGGCGGGCGGCGGTTCCGCCAGCGCGACGGCCGGCGCCGGGTCCGGCGCTTCGGCGTCCGCCTCGGCCAACTCCGCGGCCGTGGTGACCATCTCGCCCAAGAACGACTCGACCGGTGTGAACACCAACGGCGCACTCAAGGTCTCGGTGGCCACCGGCAAGCTGACCACGGTCAAGGTCTCCTCCTCCGACGGCACCGCCATCAGCGGCACCCTCGCCACCGACGGCAGCACCTGGACCCCGTCGAGCGCGCTGCGCTCCGGCACCAAGTACACGGTCGCGGCGACCGCGGTGGACAGCGCCGGACTGAGCGTCACCGATCAGTCCAGCTTCACCACGATGACGCCGAGCAACATCAACATCGGCAACTTCAACGTCGACCCGGGGGCCACCTACGGCGTCGGCATGGAGGTGTCGATCACCTTCACCCACCCGGTGAGCAGCACGTACCGGGCCGCCGTGGCCAAGGCGATCTCGGTCACCGCCTCCCCGGCCGTGGACGTCGAGGGCCACTGGTTCGGCAGCTCCCGGCTCGACCTGCGCCCGCAGAGCTACTGGGCGGCGGGCACCAAGGTCACCCTGCACATGAACCTCGACGGTGTGGAGACCTCCAGCGGGGTCTACGGCAAGCAGTACAAGGACGTCTCCTTCACCATCGGCCGCAGCCAGACCAGCGTCGCCGACAACACCGCGCACACGCTGAAGATCTACCGCAATGGCGTGCTCTACCGGACCTTGGCTGCCAGCCTCGGCGACCCGCAGCACACCACCTACAACGGCAAGATGGTGATCACCGAGAAGGACCCGACGGTCGACATGGACTCGCAGACCGTCGGCCTGGGCAACGCCTACAACATCAAGGACGTGCCGCACGCCATGCGGCTGACGACCTCGGGCACCTTTGTGCACGGCAACTACTGGCGGCCGGTCTCGACCTTCGGCAGCGAGAACACCAGCCACGGCTGCGTGGGTCTGCACGACGTCAAGGGCGGCGGCGACCCCAGCACCCCGGCGGCCTGGTTCTACAACAACTCGATCATCGGCGACGTGGTCCAGGTGGTGAACTCGCCCGACAAGATCGTCCAGCCGGACAACGGCCTGAACGGCTGGAACATGAGCTGGTCCGCCTGGACCTCCAACTGAGCCCGAGGGTTGGTTAGCATGCGTTAACCAACCCTCAGGTGCTCAGGAGGAAACATGACCGCCCTCGTCACCCTCGATGTGCAGGACGCCGTCGGGACGATCCGACTGGCCCGCCCGCCGATGAACGCCCTGGACGCGGCGATGCAGGACCAGCTCAGGGAGGTCGCCGAGGAGGCCACGGCCCGCGCCGACGTGCGGGCCGTGGTGGTCTGGGGCGGTGAGAAGGTCTTCGCGGCCGGCGCCGACATCAAGGAGATGCAGCGGATGTCGTACAGCGACATGCTGCAGCGCGGGCCGGCCCTGCAGGGCGCCTTCGACGCGGTGGCCCGCATCCCCAAGCCGGTGGTCGCCGCGGTGACCGGCTACGCGCTGGGCGGCGGCTGCGAGCTGGCGCTCTGCGCGGACATCAGGATCGCGGCCGAGAACGCCAAGTTCGGCCAGCCGGAGATCCTGCTCGGACTGATCCCCGGGGCCGGCGGCACCCAGCGGCTGTCCCGCCTGGTCGGCCCGTCCCGGGCCAAGGAGCTGATCTTCACCGGCCGTCAGGTGCGCGCCGACGAGGCGCTGCGGATCGGCCTCGCGGACCAGGTGGTCCCCGCCGAGGAGGTCTACCCGACCGCGCTGGCCTGGGCGTCCCGGCTGGCGGCGGGCCCGGCACTGGCGCTGCGCGCGGCCAAGGAGGCGGTGGACCGGGGTCTGGAGACCGACCTGGACACCGGACTCGCCCTGGAGCGCAGTCTCTTCGCAGGTCTGTTCGCCACCGAGGACCGGGAGACCGGGATGCGCAGCTTCGTTGAGGACGGCCCGGGCAAGGCGGTCTTCCGCTGATCGTTCTGCTGTTCCCAGGCATATGCCGGAAGCACTGATGATTCTTTACGCATTGTGCTCCCCAAGTCAGCACAGAGTCGCGATGATAGGGGCATGGCACCACGGGGCAAGGCTGAGCAGCGAGTGACGGACGGGACCGCCGGTGGTGCGGTCGCGTCGCTGGAGGGCGTCCCGGGGAGCGCCGCGGACACCTTCTGGACCGAGGACTGGACGGCCGCGCTGTGGCCGGAAACGCTCGGCGGCTCGGCCGGCTGCCCGGAGGCGGTCACCCCGGCGGAGCTGGAGCTCGCCCTCTTCGGCCAGCTCACCGACCCGATGACCGAGGAGGTCCGGTTGCCTTCCGGTCCCGCCTCCTCGGCGAGAGCCCGTCGCCTCGTCCGGTCCGCCCTGGACACCTGGGGCCTGGGCGGCCTGGGCGAGGTGGCGGAGCAGCTGGTGGGCGAACTGGTGGCCAATGTGGTCCGGCACACCGGCGGGCGCTCCTTCGGGCTGCGCCTGGTCCGGCGGCCGGGCAGCATCCGCTTCGAGGTGCGCGACCCGTCCAGGGCGCTGCCCTGTCTGATCATGGGCGACGCCGAGGACGACGCCGGGCGCGGGCTGCGGCTGGTCGATGTGATGTCCGACCGCTGGGGCGCGGACCTGCTCTCACGTGGCAAGTCGGTGTGGTTCGAACTCCGGTCCCGTGAGGTCGCCGCGGGCTGAGCCGGGGGTGCTCAATCGGCTGGCCTTCACCGGTGACAGCGGGGAGGATAGCGATCATGACCACTCCCCACACTGCCGCGGTCCTGCCCGAGCCGCCGTTCTCGCTCACCGGTGACGGACTGTTCCTGCGCGAGTGGACGCAGGAGGACATCCCGGTGATGGTCCGGCTCTTCGACGAGCCCGAGGTGGCCCGCTGGACCCCGCTCAGCTCGCCGTTCGACCTGGACGCGGCCGCGCGCTACCTGGGCCGGGCCCGCGCGGCCCGGGAAGCCGGAACCAGGATCCAGTTCGCCATCAGCGAGGTTGTCAGTACCGAGGGTGCCAGTGCAGAGGACGGCAGCACACCGCGCGGCGAGGTCCTGGCCATGCTCAAGGGCGAGGACGGACGCGACGTCGAGATCGGCTACGCGATCGGCGCCGCCCACCGCGGCCGGGGCCTCGCGGTCCGCGCGGTCCGGCTGCTCACCGATTTCGCCTGGACCGTCATCGGCGCCCGCCGGGTGGTCCTGCGGATCGAGCCCGACAACGACGCCAGCTCCGCTGTCGCCCGCAGGGCCGGCTACACCGCCGCGAACCTGCCCCTCGACATCGTCGAGGACCCCGACGGCACCCGGATCTCGTTGCGGATCTGGGAGCACCGCCGTCCGTAGCGCGGAGAAGCCGGCCGTGGAAGCCCTCAGACCTCCTGCTCGGAACGTTCCGCGATGCGGCGGAGGTTCGCGGCGAAGACCTCGCGGGCGTCCGGGCTCAGCCGGGTCAGGGCGACCATCGCGGTCACGATGACGTCGCAGAGCTCGTTCCTGACGTCGTCCCAGCTGTGCGAGAAGCCCTTGCGGGGGTTGGTCCCGGTCGCGCCGATCACCGCCTCGGCGACCTCGCCGGCCTCCTCGGTGATCTTGAGGAGCTGGAGCAGCACCCTGGTGTCGTCGGGGATGTCACTGCCCCGGTCGAGCCAGCGGACCAGGCTGTCGATGGTGTCCCAGGCGGTGTCGTCCACGGCGCTCCTGTAGTTGGGGGGCAGACGGCCCAGGCTGGCCGAGGGCCGGGCCCGGCGTCAAACGCCGGCCCCGGCCCTCGGCCCCGTACCGGACGGGACGTCAGACCGCGCCGATGGCCGGGTCGCTGGTGCTCACCCGCCCGGTCTCGACATGGCCGGCGACGCGCCGCAGGAAGGTCGCGTCCTCGGCGGAGGTCACCGTCAGGTCGTACCAGCCGTGGGTGGCGTCCAGGGTCGCCGTGTGGGTCCGGCTGG
Source organism: Streptomyces sp. 846.5 (assembly GCF_004365705.1). Lineage (NCBI taxonomy): Bacteria > Bacillati > Actinomycetota > Actinomycetes > Kitasatosporales > Streptomycetaceae > Streptomyces > Streptomyces sp. 846.5. Next base: position 2,779,018 of record NZ_SOBN01000001.1, on the reverse strand, counting down.
CGCCGGGCCGCAGCTGGTAGCTCTCCGGCCGGGCGCAGCCGTACTCATCGGTGACCGTCAGCCGCACCGTCTTGTGCCCGTGGTTGCTCAGTACCAGCTCGACCCGGCTGCCGTGGCCGTCATGACTGGTGGTCACCTCGGGCCCGGCGGTGGCGAGCCGCCCCTTGAACTCCCGTAGGAAGCCGTTGGGGCCGTGGGCCGAGAAGTCGTAGCCGCCGCCGGCGGCCGTGGGCAGGGTCCAGCTGCCGGTCAGCGACTTGTGCGCCTCGACGGTGTAGGTCCACGGACCGGCGGTGTCGGTGCTGGAGCGGACCTGCCAGTTCGCCCCGGCCCGGCCGTGGTTGGCGAACTTGACGGTCAGGGTGGACCTGGCGCTGTCGACCCGGCCGTCGGCGGACAGCTCGTACGGCAGCGGACGGGCCGGACGGGTGCCGCGCTCCTGCTTCGGCAGCGCCGGGGCCGCGGGAGGGGTGGGCACATAGTCGGGGTGCCGCTTCTGGTCCGGCGGCTGGTAGCCGCCGGTGGCCGGCAGGGCGGGCACCGCGGTGTCGGTCCGGGAGAAGTCGAAGGCGGAGGTCAGGTCGCCGCAGACGGCGCGCCGCCAGGACGAGATGTTCGGCTCCTCGACGCCGAACCGCTCCTCCATGAACCGGATGATCGAGGTGTGGTCGAACACCTGCGAGTTGACGAAACCGCCCTTGCTCCAGGGCGACACCACCAGCATGGGGACCCGCGGGCCCAGGCCGTACGGGGCCGAGAGGAAGCCACTGCCGCCCGCGAAGAGGCTCGCGGCGGAGACCCCGTCTGTGTACAGCTCGTCGGCGACGTCCACGGTGGACGCGCCCTGCGCCGCGGAGAACGGCGGTACCGGGGGCACCATGTGGTCGAAGAACCCGTCGTTCTCGTCGAAGGTGACGAACAGCGCCGTCCTGGCCCAGACCGCGGGGTCCGCGGTGAGCGCGTCCAGCACCTGGGAGATGTACCAGGCGCCGTAGTTGGCGGGCCAGTTGGGGTGCTCGGTGAACGCCTCGGGGGCGACGATCCAGGACACCTGCGGCAGGTTCCCGGCCTTCACGTCGGCCTTCAGGATGTCGAAGAAGCCGTCGCCCTTGGCGGCGTCGGTGCCGGTGCGGGCCTTGTCGTAGAGCGGGTCGCCGGGCTTGGCGTTCTGGTACTGGTCGAAGTAGAGCAGCGAGGTGTCGCCGTAGTTGCCGATGTAGGCGTCGTTGGTCCAGCCCCAGAAGCCGGCCGCGTCCAGCCCGGTGCCGATGTCCTGGTAGATCTTCCAGGAGACCCCGGCCTTCTCCAGCCGCTCCGGGTAGGTGGTCCAGGCGTACCCGGTCTCGGCGTTGTCGAGGACCGGTCCCTTGCCCTTGCCGTCGTTGCCGGTGTAGCCGGTCCACAGGTAGTAGCGGTTGGGGTCGGTGCTGGTCATCAGCGAACAGTGGTAGGCGTCGCAGATGGTGAAGGCGTCGGCCAGCGCGTAGTGGAAGGGGATGTCGTCCCGGGTCAGATGGGCCATCGTGGTCGCGCCCTTGGCCGGGATCCACTTGTCGTAGGCGCCGTTGTTCCAGGCCCAGTGGGTGCTGTTCCAGTCATGGGCGAGGTCCTCCAGGAAGGCCAGGCCGAGGTTCTTCGCGTCCGGGTGGAACGGCAGGATCTCCTTGCTGCCGTCCGACTGGTACCAGACGGACTTGCCGCTGGGCAGCGTCACCGGCTTGGGGTCGCCGAAGCCGCGGACCCCGCGCAGGGTGCCGAAGTAGTGGTCGAAGGAGCGGTTCTCCTGCATGAGGACGACGATGTGGTCGACGTCCTTCAGCGTCCCGGTGCGGTGGGCGGCAGGGATCGAGGCGGCACGGGCGATGCTGCTCGACATCGCGGTGGCGGCGGCGGTGCCGCCGGCCAGCTGGATGAAGCGGCGGCGGTTGAGGGCAGTCATGAAGGAGGGGCTCCCGGTCTGTCCGAGGCGGGTGTTGGGGCGGGTGTTCAGGGTGAGGCGGTCGGCCATTCTCACCACACTTGTTCGAACAAGTGGGGGCGTTTGCGAAACAACCAGGGGAAGGCTGCGCCAACTGCGCCGCGCCGTCGCGAAGACCCTGTGAATGATGCCGTCCGCAATCCTGTCAACAATTTGGTATTGCATCGGCATTGACCCAGCCGGTGCGACGCCCGTACGGTCCCGGCACGGCATCACTTTCCAGGCGTGCACCACCGCACAACTCAGGGGGTCCGATGCGTCGTCCATCCATCGTCTGCACCGCCGCGGCGCTTCTCGCCGTCGCTCTCGCGGGGTGCGGCAGCGGGGCCGGCAGTACCACCAGCACCTCGCCAGGGTCCGGGAGTTCCGCCGGCGCGGGCTCCGCCGCCGCTACCGTCGACGTCAACGTGGGAGTGATCCCCATCGTGGACGTCGCACCGATCTACCTCGGCCAGAAGCAGGGCTTCTTCGCCCAGCAGGGCCTCAAGCTCTCGCTGACCACCGCCCAGGGCGGCGCCGCGATCGTGCCCGGCGTGGTCAGCGGACAGTTCCAGTTCGGCTTCTCCAATGTGCTCTCGCTGATGCTGGCCGAGCAGAACAGCGTGCCCATCAAGGCGATCTCCAATGGCGTGGCCTCCACCGGTGTGGCGGGCCAGGACTTCGGCGCCATCGTCGTGAAGAAGGGAAGCGCGATCACCTCGCCGAAGGACCTGGTGGGGAAGAAGGTCGCCATCAACACCCTGAAGAACATCAACGAGGTCGCCGTGCGCGATTCGGTGCAGAAGGCCGGCGGTGATCCCGGCAAGGTGACCTTCGTAGAGCTCGGCTTCCCGGCGATGCCGGCCGCACTCGCCAAGGGGCAGGTCGACGCCGCGCTGGTGGTGGAGCCCGCGCTCGCCACCGTCAAGGCGCAGGGCGCCACGGTGATCGCCTCGCCGTACGTCGACGTCGCACCCAAGCTCACCGTGGCGATGTACTTCACCTCGACCAGCTACGCACAGCAGCACCCGGACGTGGTGAAGAAGTTCCGGACGGCCCTGGCCGAGTCGCTGGCCTACGCCGACAGCCACCCCGACGACGTGCGCACCGTCCTCGGCAGCTACACCAAGATCCCGGCCGACACGCTCAAGCAGATCACGCTGCCGAGCTGGCCCGCCGACGTCAACCAGGCATCGCTCCAGACGCTGGGTCAACTGGCGCTGAGCTACGGGCTGTTGACGAAGGCACCCGACCTCGCCACGCTCCTGCCGTGAGTCGGACCGCAACAGCCCGGCTGCGCGGCCCGGCGCTCGGCACGGCCGGGCTGGTGGCCTTCGCTGCGGTGTGGGAGGCGGTGACCCGGACCGGGCTGGTCGACGCCCGGTTCCTGCCGCCGTTCAGCCGCACCGCCGCGGCCCTGGGCCATGAGCTCGGGGACGGCGCCCTCTGGTCGGCGCTCGGCGACACGCTGACCGGATGGGCGCTCGGCCTGGCCATCGCCACCGCCGCCGGGATCGCGGCGGGGTTCCTCATCGCCGTCGTCCCGTACCTGCGCCGGGCGACCGCCTCGACCATCGAGTTCCTGCGGCCCATCCCCTCGGTGGCGCTGATCCCGCTCGTGGTGCTGCTGTACGGCGCCAAAATCACCTCGGTGCTGGTACTCGTCGTCTACGCGTCCTTCTGGCAGGTGCTGGTCCAGGTCCTCTACGGGGCCCAGGACGTCGACCCGGTGGCGGACGAGACCGCCAGGGCCTACGGCCTCGGCCCCTGGGCCCGGCTGCGCCGCGTGCTGTGGCCCAGCGCCCTCCCGTACGTCATGACCGGCGTCCGGCTGGCCGCCGCGGTGGCGCTGATTCTCGCGATCACCGCCGAACTGGTGATCGGCGCACCGGGGTTGGGCAACCTCATCGCGGTCGCCCAGGACTCGCAGGCGGTGCCGGACATGTATGCGCTGATCCTGGTCACCGGGCTGCTGGGGGTCGTCGTCAACGTCGGCGCCCGGGCGGTGGAGCGCCGCGCCCTGGCCTGGCACCAGTCGGTGCGCGGGGAGGTGCTGGTGTGAACCGTCCGCTCCTCCGGATCGGCGGCACGGTGCTGCTGGTGGCCGGGCTGCCCGCCGTGCTGGTGACGGTGTGGTGGTTCGCCTCCGCCGGCAGCACCAGCATCTACGAGCCGCCGCTGCACCGGATCGTCTCGACCTTCGGCCAGGTGTGGACGGCCGACCGGCTCCGCACCGACGTGCTGCCGAGCGTGCTGCGACTGCTCGGCGGCTATGCGCTGGCGGGAGTTGCGGGCGTCGGCTGCGGCGTGCTGCTCGGCTCCTTTCGCACCGCGCGGGCGGTGGCCGAGCCGGTGCTCGAACTGTTCCGGGCCGTCCCGCCGCCGGTGCTGGTTCCGGTGATCATGCTCTTCGCCGGGATCGGCGACACCATGAAGGTCGTGGTCATCGCCTTCGGCTGCTTCTGGCCGGTCCTGCTCAACACCGTCGAGGGGGTGCGGGCCGTGGACCAGGTGGCCGACGACACCGCCCGCTGCTACGGCGTCAGGGGCGGCGGACGGCTGGTCCACCTGGTCCTGCCGTCAGCAGGTCCGCAGATCATGGCCGGGCTGCGGCAGGCGCTCTCCATCGGGATCATCCTGATGGTCATCAGCGAGATGTTCGCCGCCAGCAGCGGGATCGGCTTCACCGTCGTCGAGTTCCAACGCAGCTTCGCCATCCCGGAGATGTGGACCGGAATCCTGGTCCTCGGTCTGCTCGGCGTGGTCCTGTCGTTGCTGTTCCGGCTGGTCGAGCAGCGCGTGCTCGGCTGGTACCACGGACTGCGCGGTGCGCAGCGGGAGGGTGGAGGCGGGCATGCTTGAGATCAGGCACCTGCGGAAGGTCTACGAGGGCACCGGGCGCTCGGTCGAGGCGATCCGCGACATCGACGTCACTCTCGCCGAGAGCGAACTGGTCTGCCTGGTCGGCCCGTCCGGCTGCGGCAAGACCACGCTGCTCAAGTGCGTCGCCGGGCTGCTCCGGCCGAGCGGAGGGACGGTCCTGCTCGACGGCTCCCCGGTGACCGGCCCCAGGCCGGGCCTCGCGGTGGTCTTCCAGGAGTACGGCCGCAGCCTCTACCCCTGGATGCGGGTCGGCGACAACGTCGAACTGCCGCTGCGCCACCAGAAGGGCCTGTCCCGGGCCGAGCGCCGCACTCGCGCGGCGGAGGCGCTGGCCGCGGTCGGCCTGGCCGAGGCCGGCCGCGCCTACCCCTGGGAGCTCTCCGGCGGCATGCAGCAACGGGTGGCCATCGCCAGGGCGTTGGCGTACCACCCCGAGGTGCTGCTGATGGACGAGCCGTTCGCGGCGGTCGACGCCCAGACCCGGGCCGACCTGGAGGACCTGGTGCGCCGGCTCTGGTCGGAGCGGGGGATGACGGTCCTCTTCGTCACCCACGACATCGACGAGGTGGTCTACCTGGGCGAACGGGTGCTGGTGCTGAGCAAGTCGCCGACGGTGATCCTGGAGGAGATCGAGGTCGATCTCCCGGCGGCGCGCGACCAGCTGACGACCCGTGCGGACCCGGAGTTCACCCGGCTGCGCACCCGGGTGCTGGAACGCATCCGCGGCACCGCACCCAAGGAGCCCGGTGTCAGGTGAGGCTCACGGCAGGTTCCCTGGCATCCCGGGGCGCATGTTCGCGGCGGGGGAGCAGCAACGGCGTGGCCAGCAGGAGCACTCCGGCGGCTGCGATCGCGGTGCGGGGACTGGTGGCGGCGGCCAGCAAGCCCCACAGGGCGGTCAGCGCCGCGATGGCGGCACTGCTGCTGATCGACCACGCGGTCAGGGTGCGGGCGACGCGGTCGGGGTCGGTGTGGTGGAGCCGGTAGGTGGCCAGTACCGGGTTGAACAGGCCGATGCAGGTCACCAGGCCGAGCTGGACGGCGATGATGAGGACGATCCCGGGGACACCGGGTCCCACGAACGCCAGTCCCAGAGGCCAGCAGGCGCGTAGCGTCCCGGCGGCGAGCATCACCCGGTGCTCTCCGAACCGCGCCACGAGCCGGCGCGCGAGGCGTGAGCCGATGAGGCCGCCGACGCAGGGGGACGCGAACACCAGACCGTACTGCCAGGGTGCGAACCCGAGGTGGCCCAGCAGGAGTACGGCGAGCAGCGGTTCGGAGGCCATGATCAGGCCGTTGACCACGATCGAGTTGAGGAACAGCGGGCGCAGGGTGGGGTGGGCGAGGATGTGCCGCCATCCTTCGAGCAGATCGCCTGCTCGCAGCCGCGGTGCGCCGGTCCGCCCGGGGCTCGGTTCGGTCCCGCCGATGGCGCGGATGCCCAGCGCCGAGAGCAGGTAGCTGACCGCGTCGGCGACCACGGTGGTCACCGGGCCGAACAGCCCGATCGCGGCCCCGCCGAGCGGTGGTCCGACCACCGTAGCCGTCCAGGTCATGGACTCGAAGCGGCCGTTTGCGACGAGCAGGTCCTCCGGTGGCACCAGCGCCTTGAGATACGAACCGACGGCCGCCTTGAAGGCGATGTCGGCCGCGGCCACGACGACGGAGACGATCAGGAGCTGGGCGAAGCCGAGCCGGCCGAGCGCGAACGCGACGGGGACGCTCATCAGCGCCGCGAACCGGACCAGGTCCATCGCCACCATGACCGGCCGCTTGCGGCGGAACTCCACCCACGGCCCGAGCACCACCGCGACCAGCGCTCCCACCGCCCGCCCCGACGCGGCCAGCACCGCCACCTGGGTCGGCCCGGAGTGCAGCACCAGGATCGCGATGAAGGGAAACGCGCCGAACCCGAGTCCGGTGCCGTACGCGCTGACCGCGAACGCCGCCCACAACCACCCGAACCGCCGCCCCAGCACCCGCTTGCCCGTCATCCCCACAGCAAAGCGGGTCGCGGACGCCCGGATCAAACAACCGATCAGCGGGCGAGGCACAACCATCCGTTGTGCGGGTCAGGGTCGCACCGCGCGTTCGGCGAAGTCGACCAGGAACTCCCGCAGACTGCCCCGCACCTCGGAGCTGTCGGGTTCGGTGTCCAGCGCCAGTCGGGCCAGCTGCGGCATCGCGACCGGCCAGGCCCCGAGACCGATCAGCGTCAGCAGCAGCTGCGATGCCTGGGTGGCGGTGTACCCGGTCGAGTCGGCCAGGGACTTGCTCGCCCCCGCGTACCACTCGGCGCGGCGTGGATTGTCGCCCACCAGGCTGTCGCCGTAGTACAGCGCTTCGAACATCAGCAGCCTGAGCAGCGTCGGGTTGTCCTGGTGGAAGTCGAAGACCCGGCCCACGTACTCGCCCGGGGCCCCCTCGCCGGGGCGGACCGCGTCGGCCAGCTCCGTCATCGCTTCGACGAGCACGACGTTGAACAGGTCCTCCTTGTTCCCGAAGTGCCCGTAGATGCGCTCCTTGCTGACTCCCGCCTTCTCGGCGATGCGGTTGACGCGCGCTCCGGCGATGCCGTACTCGGCGAACTCTGCCCGCGCGGCATCCAGAAGCAGTCGCTTGGTCTTCTCCGTGTCCCATGCCATAACGCTCATACTATCTCCTTCCGACCAGTTGGTTGGACTTCGTGGGCGCACTATGCCAGGATCCTTCCAACCGGTTGGGCGGAGTTTTGCGGTCGGCCGGACCACTCCGAGTCGAAGGTTCGCGAAGAATGAAGATCTCGATATCCGGCACCTACTCCGCGGGCAAGACATCAACGGTGATGGCGTTGTCGCACTACACGGGTGTCCCACGCACGCTGGCCAGGACCATTCGCGAGATCCTGCCGGAGACCTTCCCCGGCAAGCGCCTGAGCGAGGTGGAGCCGGCCGAGTTCCTCCAGTTGATGCTGCGCCGGCACACCGGGCGGGCGGTGCGGGAGGCGCTGCTCGGTGACCACTTCATCTCCGACGGCTCCTCGCTCCAGGAGTGGCTCTACGGCGCGGGCCGAGTCATCCACGGCATGAACCCGAACGACACGGCCGGACTCGAAGGCGGCCGCGTGACGGAGCTCTCCGCGGAGATGCGGTTCTTCGGCGCCGTCGTCGACCAGTACGGCTTCGCCCTGAAGCAGCACGTCAAGGACACCTTTGACGCCTATGTGCACCTGCGGCACGAACTGCCCATCACCTCGGACGGGCACCGCCCGATGAACGAGGGCTTCCGCAGGACCATCGACGCCATGCTCCTGCAGACCCTGGACGAGCTGGAGATCCCGTACCACGTCGTGAGCGGCACCATGCCGGAGCGGCTGGAGACCATCGCCGGGATCTTCGACCTCGCACCCGTGATGAGCACTCAGGAAGCCATCGCCCTGGCCCAGAAGGACTACGGCCGACAGGACTTCCGGATGGAGACCGAGCGTATCCCGGTCGCGGTCTAGGCCCGGCCCCGTCCCGTCCCAACTCACTTCACCCATTCACCTTTGCACGGAGGGGAGTTTTCCATGCCTGCGAACCCCAAGGTCGCCATCGCCTACTTCTCCGGCTACGGGCACACCGATGTCCTGGCCAGGGCCGTCCGGGACGGCGCCGCCGAGGCGGGCGCCGAGGTCACGATGATCCGGGTCGACACCATCACCGACGAGCAGTGGCAGATCCTGGACGCGGCGGACGCCATCATCTTCGGCTCGCCGACCTACATGGGCTCGGCCGCCGGCGCGTTCCATGTGTTCGCCGAGTCGACCAGCAAGCGCTGGCTCACGTCCGTCTGGGGCGAGAAGATCGGCGCCGGCTTCACCAACGCCGCCTGCAAGGCCGGCGACAAGCACTCCACCCTGGCCTACTTCGCCACCCTCGGCGCCCAGCACCAGATGCACTGGGTCAACCTCGGTCTGCTCCCGGGCTGGCACACCAGCAGCGAGAGCGAGGACGACCTCAACCGCCTGGGCTACTTCAACGGTGCCGCCGCGACGACCCCGGCCGACCTGCCCGCCGACCAGGTCCACAAGGCCGATATCGCCACCGCCGAGCACCTCGGGGCCAGGGTGGCCCGGCAGACCGCCATCGTCCTGGCCGGGCGTGAGTCCCTCGGCGTGTGAGCCCACCGCCGCCTTCCTTCCTGCCTTCCTGATGGACCGACAAGAACCCGAGAGAGACGACATGACCATCGACGCCCGCAAGGTCACCAACGACACCATCGACGCCTTCTTCGAGAACTTCGGCGCCGGGAACCTGCCGGCCCTGCTCGACCTGTTCGCCGACACGGTGGACTTCAACGTCGCCGGCGCGCCGAACATCCCCTGGGCCGGCCGCCGGTCCGGCCGCGCCGAGATCGCCGAGTTCTTCGGCCTCTTCGGCGAGGTGCTCACCCCGGCCGAGTCGTTCGCCGTCAACGGTCGGCTCGTCGACGGCGCGGACGGCGTGGTGTTCGCCACCTGCGTCTTCGGGGTCCTGGCCACCGGCAAGAAGTTCACCAACAGCTACGCGCTGCACGTCACCGTCACCGACGGCCGCATCGTGCGCTACCACATGTACGAGGACAGCTACGCCATCGCCGAGGCGTTCGCCGCGTGACCGCGAGTTCCCCAGCCCCCGTAGCCCCTCCCCTGGAGCCCGTGAGATGAAAAACTCAGCCCTCCTCGTCCGAACCGGACTCGGCCCGGCCATCGGCGGCACGCTCTTCTACGTCGCAGCCCACTACCTTCCGCCCACGCCCTACTGGGACGGCTTCTTCCGGGTGCTGCCGGCCGGCCTGCTGCTGCTGGCGATCCGCCCCGGCCTGCCCCGCGGCTCATGGTGGTGGAAGTCGCTGGTGCTCGGCACGCTCAACATGGGCCTGTTCACGGTGCTGCTGCTGATCTCCGCCCAGCGCCTGCCCGGAGGCGTCGCGGCCACGTTGAACGCCACGTCGGGCATGGTGGCCATCGCGGTCGCGTCGGTGGTCCTCAAGGAGAGGATCCGGCCGCACCACTACATCGCCTGCCTGATCGGTGTCGGCGGCGTCGCGCTGCTCGTCCTCCGCAGTTCGGCGGCGCTCGACCTGGTCGGCGTCCTGGCCGGCATCGGCAGCGCCTCCAGCATGGGCGTCGGCACGGTGCTGGCTCGCAAGTGGGGGCGCCCGGAGGGTGTGCAGAGCCTCACCACGGCCGGCTGGACCCTGCTCGGCGCCGCCGTCTTCCTGCTGCCGCTGTCGTTCCTCTTCGAGGGACCGCCGCCGAGCTTCACCGGGCACCAACTGCTGGGCCTCGTCTGGGCCGCGTTCGTCGTGGGCGCGCTCGGCTTCGCCCTGTACCTCACCGGCGTCCAGCGGCTGCCGGTCTCCCTGACCGCGCCGCTCACCCTGATGAACCCGGTCACCGCGGCCGTCCTCGGCTGGGTGGTGGTCGGTGAGCGGTTCACTCCCCTGCAGATCCTCGGCGGGGCGCTGGTCTGCTCGGCGATCATCCTGATCGCGAACCCGAACATCCTGGGCCGCTTCTTCACCGAGCCGGAACCGACGCCGGACGCCACGGCCCCCGCCGAGGGCCTGGAGACGATCGGGTCCACGTCCTAGCCCATGGGCGCGGCTCGGTCCTGAGCGGAGGGGAGAAACGTATGAAGGACTACGACGTCGTCGTGGTGGGCGCCGGCCCCACCGGGCTGGCGGCGGCAGGTCTGCTGTCGCGGGCGGGGGTGAAGGTACTCGTCGTGGAACGCAGGCTGGAGCGCGGTGACCGGCCCAAGGCTGTGGTGCTGCACGCGCCGACCCTGGAACTGCTCGACGCCTTCGGCCTGCTGGACGATGTGATCGCCCGCAGCATCCCGCTGGAGCGGTTCGGCTTCCACGTCCAGGGGGCGGGAGAGTTCACCGCCGGGATGACCGGACTGGACAGCCATCTGGACGGCTACCGGAACCTGCCGCAGCCGGTACTGGAGGGACTGCTCGAAAAGTACGCACTCGAGTACGGCGCGCACATCGCATACGGCGTCAGCTATCTGTCCCACGGGGCGACCGGCTCCGGGATGTCGGTCCGTCTCGACGGTCATGACGACGTCCGCTGCTGCTATCTGGTCGGCAGCGACGGCCCGCGCAGTGCCGTTCGGGAGTCGCTCGGCATCCCGATGACCGGCCGCAGCCTGACCACGAGCTACCTGCTGGTCGAAGGAGTTCCGCAGGAACTCGTCGGCCGGAAGGAGGTCGGCGTGCATGTCGGTGCGAACGGCATGGTCACCATGATGCCGATCCCCGGCGACCAGGTGCTCATGGCCGGGCCGGTGGTTTCCGGACTCACCCTGGAGCGCGGCGAGTCCATACCCTGGCCTCGGATCGCCGACGCGATCGAGACGCTGGGGTTCGGCAGCCGTCTGCGGCTGGCGGAGGCTGTTCGCACCAGCCACTACTCCGTGGAACTGCGGGTCGCCGAGCAGCTGGTGTCCGACCGGGTCGCGCTGGCGGGTGACGCGGCGCATCTGAACACTCCCGCCGGGGGACAGGGGCTCAACCTCGGTGTCGGTGACGCCGTCGCCCTCTCCTGGCGCGTTCTCGCGGCGCTGAACCACAGCGATCCGGGCGCGCTCGCGGGCTATGACGCCGAGCGCCGACCCTTCGCGGCGAAGGTGGGCCGGACGACCTTCCTCGCGCCGCTCGTCGAGCGGCTCCGCGCCGTGGACGACGCCACCAGGCCGGGCATTCAGCACGAGCTGAACGAACTGGCCCTGAGCTGGAGCCAGTTGTACCCCGGCGAGGGGAACTGGAACGGCGCTCACTACGAACTGGGCGTCGGGGCCCGGGTTCCCTCCCGGATCAGGACCGGGACGGGGCTGATCCCGTTCCTGGCCCCGAGCGACCGCATCGACGGTTCGACCCTGGTGCTGTTCGACGGCGCGCAGGCCGTCGACGCTGATGTCGATGCCGACCACCCGATTCCCCCGGTACGGGAGGTCCTTCGGGTCCCCCGTCCGGTCGGCGGCCGGGTCACTGTTCCCGAGGGCGCCAGGGGAATCCTGGTGCGCCCGGATCGCCGGGTCGCGCGAGTTCTGCCCTCCACCCACTGAATTCCTGTAACCGAGAAGAGAGCTCGTGTTTCGCACTTTTTGGGCCGCCGAGAAGGTGGACTGGTGTGCGGTGATTCGCTCGATGGGGTGAGGAAGACCCCTGCTCGGCAAGGGTGGTGACGGACGCAAAGAAGCATCGGCGGTATCTGCTTCACCCTGGTTGAGAGTGATCCGCCGATGCTTCCTGAGAAAACGATACCGCCGTCGTTGTCCGCTCTTCTGCTGGTTTGCCGGTCCTGCTTCACCGCGCCGACGTTCCGCACGTTCTGCGCGCTGCTGACCGGGATGATCGCGCAGACCCGCCGCCGCACCGTGTGCGGGATGCTCCTGGGCGCCGGGCTGGAGCGTATCTGGCACCATACCCGGGCCCACCGCCTGTTCTCCACAGCACGCTGGTCGATCGACGAGGTCGGACTGGCCCTGGCCGGCCTGATCGTCGAGCGCCTCCTACCGGCAGGTGCGCCGCTGGTGGTGGCCGTGGACGACACCCTGTTCAAGCGCTCCGGGCGCAAGGTCTTCGGCGCCGCCTGGCAGCACGACGGCGCCGCCCAAGGGCCCCGACCGGCAGGGTTCGGCAACTGCTGGGTCGTGGCCGGGATCATCGTGACGCTGCCGTTCCTGTCCAGACCGGTGTGCCTACCGATCCTGGCCCGACTGTGGCGCCCACGCCGCACCGGCAAGATCGCCCTGGCACGCGAGATGACCGAACTGCTCGCCACCCACTTCCCCGACCGCACCGTGCACATAGTCGGCGACGCCGCCTACGTCGGCGAACACCTGCGCGGCCTGAACCCGCAGATCACCTGGACCAGCCGCCTGAAGACCACCTCCGTGCTGCACGAACTCCCACCCCCGCGCACGGGCAGGAAGGGACGTCCACGCACCCGCGGCCCACGCCTGGGCACCCCCGCCAATATCTCCCAACTCCTCGACTGGCGCCGGGTCAAGGTCCTGCGATACGGCCGCACCGACACCGTGTTCCTGGCCGACCGGATCTGCCTGTGGTACGGCTCCTTCCACAGCCAACCCGTGCGCGTCGTACTGGTCTGGGACGAGCGCTGCGGACCCGGCACCGGCCTGAACCGCGGCTACGGCCTCGCCCTGGTCACCACCGACCTCACCAGCACACCCGAACAAATCGTGGAACGCTACGCGGCCCGCTGGTCGATCGAGACCGCATTCCACGACGCACGCCAGACCCTCGGAGCCGGCGAGGCGCGCAACCGCACCCAGACCGCCGTGGAACGCACCCTCCCCTTCGGCCTGTTCGCCTACACGGTCACGATCGCCTGGTACGCGCTGGCCGGCCACGAGCCCACCGACACCGACGAACACCGCCTAAGGGCCCGCTGGTACACCACCAAGGCCCAGCCCTCCTTCGAGGACATGACCGCCAAGCTCCGACGCGTCATCATCGCCCACAGATTTCGCAACCCACGCCCCCACCAGGCAGAACCCGAAGAAATCCAGGCCGTCCTCACCGCCTGGGCAATCGCCGGAACATGACCACCAGGAACCGCGAAACACGAGAGAGAGACAGAACATGTCATTCCCCGCCATGCCCAAGGCCGTCCACCAGTTCTACGCCGGTTCGCAGGCCGCCGACGCCGAACTCTGGGGTGCGGCGTTCGCCGAGGACGCGCTCTTCTTCGACCCGGTCGGCAGCGAGCCGATCCGCGGCCGTGAGGCGATCCTCGCCAGGCTCCGCAAGGTGATCCCGCTGTTCGACCCGTTCATCGGGATCACCCCGACCGAGGCATACACCACCGGCGGCGAGACCGCTGTGTCCTGGCGCGGCGCGGTCGTGACCCTCGACGGCAATCCCGTCAACTGGTCCGGCATCACCGTCTTCCGCCTCGACGACGAGGGGCTCATCGCCCAGGCGTCGGCCTACTTCCACCATGGCGTCTTCACCGCCCAGGCCGGCGGCGAGCACTGACCCGTCCCACCCCCGCGCAGCACCCTCCCTCCGCAAGCGGGGAGGTAATGACAACGGGTGTCCGCCCCACCCCCACCCGGCGGGGCGGGCGCCCGTATCTCGCAGTGCCCCATGGGAGCCGCCGCCCACCAGTCGGCCCAGCGCAAGGGATACACCCGATCATGCACAACACAGCCCAGTTGGAGACCTCCCAGCTCGGATCAGTGGACGACTTCCTGGGGAACCGGGAGGGACGCTTCTTCGGTGAGGGCTTCAAGCGCGTCTCGCAGGACCTGACGGACGTCACCGTCCGCCCCGCCGCGGCACAGCGCGAGGGGCGGATCGAGGCGACGGTCCGCATAGGCTTCCCGGAAGCCTGGTCCCGCAAGGGCGACACCGACCAGCGTCCGCATCTGTCGACGATCGACGCCATGCTCATCGCCGCCGGACTCACCGGCCTCTACACGGCACACGCCCACGGACTCCGGTCGACCGGGCACTTCCGGGTCCGATCGCTGAGGATCAAGGCCGGCACGGAACCCGACGAGGAGAAACTGGAGCGCCTGCCCGTCCTCGGCACGCTGTACTCCTCCACCGATCTGCCCACACCGGGACGCGGGCTGACGGTCATGGACTGCCGGATCGGCGCCATGACCGTCCGCATCACGGCGGAGCACGACACCGACCCGCGGGCCGCCGTCACGGCCGAGGGCTTCTACCAGCGGCCGGAAGAGCTGGACGGGCCCTGGAACTCCAGACCTTACGGGGCCTCCCACCGGGGGAGACGCCAACTCCTGGGCGCGGTCCGGTCCAGCCCCGCCGACCGCACGGCCAGCGCGGAGCTGGACATCAGCACGGATCCGGCCGACCCCCAGTCCGCCACGCTCCCGATGACGATGATCGACCTGTTCGTCTCCGCACTCCAGCTCGGCCAGATCCTGCTCTACGAACTCGACGGCGTGGACCGGGCATCCTCCAACACCCTGTGGATGCGGGGCACGACCATCGATGCGGTTCCCGTTCCGGCGGACGAGCCGGCCGACGGGCGCTTCCGAACGGTGCTGGACAATCCGGTCAGGCTTGCCACGCCGCAGGGCACCTGGCGATCGGCCCGGATCGTCGCGACCCATGCCGGAATGCGACTCACCTGCAAGGTCGCGCACCTCCTTCCTTGAGCGACCGCATCGAACGGAGAAGGACAGTCACGTGACTCACCACCCCGCCGCGGTCATCGGCCTCGGCAGTTTCCTGCCGCCCAACCGGGTCACCAACGAGGACCTGGCCCACCGCTTCGACACCACCGACGAATGGATCACCACCAGGACCGGGATCCGCTCCCGGCACTGGGCAGACGCCGGGACCAGCACCGGAGACCTGGCCTTCGAAGCCGGCAGCCGGGCGCTGAAGTCGGCCGGGCTGACCCCGGAACCCGGAGTGGTCGACGCCGTGGTCCTGGCCACGACCACGCCCGACCACCCCTGCCCGGCGACGGCACCGGCCGTCGCCGCCCGGCTCCAGCTCGGCGCGGTCGCCGCCTACGACGTCTCCGCGGTGTGCTCCGGATTCATCTACGCGCTGGCCACCGCCTCGGCCCAGATCACCGCCGGCCATGCCGAGCGGGTCCTGGTCATCGGGGCGGAGACCTACTCGACCATCCTCAACCCCGCGGACCGCACCACCTCCGTCATCTTCGGTGACGGCGCCGGCGCTGTCGTCCTGTCTGCGGCCAGCGACCCGGACGCGCCGGGAGTGATCCTCGGAGTCGACCTCGGTTCCGACGGGAGCCGGAGCGACCTCATCTGCATCCCCGGGGGCGGTTCCCGGCAGCGGGCCAACCCCGAGGACCCGTCCCTGGACGAGAAGTTCTTCACCATTCAGGGCAAGAAGGTGTTCGCCGAGGCCGTCCGGCGGATGGGGGAGTCGACCGCGGCCCTGCTCGCCCGCGTCGGCTGGGAGGCGGACCAGGTGGACCACCTCGTGGGTCACCAGGCCAACCTGCGCATCCTCAGGGCCGTCGCCGCGCGACTCGGCATCCCCGAGGAGAAGTCGGTCGTCAACCTCGACCGCGTGGGCAACACCTCGGCCGCCTCCATTCCGCTGGCCCTGGCCGACGCTGCCGCGTCCGGACGGCTGGCGCTGGGGGACCGCCTGCTGCTCACCGCCTTCGGCGGAGGGCTGACCTGGGGCTCGATCGCACTCACCTGGCCCGGAACCACTCCGGCATGATCGTCCTCGACCTCCCCGTCCTCAACCCCCCGTCCTCGACCCGCTGTTCCGCTGCACGTCGACACACCGAAAGGCGCCACACATGACCACGCAGACCCCCTCCGCCGCCGACGAGATCCTCTTCCTGCTCGCCAGCGAGTACGACGCTCCCGAGGACATCACCGCCGCCACGGAGTTCGAAAGTCTGGGCTTCGACTCGCTGGTCCTGGTGGAGCTGGCTGTCGTCCTCAGTCAGCGCTACACCACGGAAGTGACCGACGAGGAGCTCCAGGAGGCCGGAAGCGTCGACGGTGCCCTGAGACTCCTGCGTTCCAAGGGCATAGACGTCTGACGCGCCAGGCCACCGGGTGGGAGGCGGCTGCGCGTGCGCACGTGCCGCCTCCCACCGCCGCCCCAGCAGCCGAGGAGCAGAGCATGACCCGGCCCCGCATCGCCTTCTTCGACGTGGACGGCACCGTCACCACCGACACCACGCTGTTCCGGTTCCTCCGTCACTACCTGGCGGCGTGCGGCCACGACCCGAGCGTGTACGAGCAACGGCGCCGATCCCTCAGAACCATGACCGACCGGGGCGTCCCGCGTGAGCGGACCAATCAGGTCTACTTCGAGAACTTCAAGGACGCGGACGCCGCCGACGTCTCCCGGCTGGCCCAGGAGTGGTTCGCGGCCGAGGTCGAGAACGGTGGCTTCTTCAACGGCCACACCCTGGCAGCGCTCCGTCGGCACCAGGGCGACCGGGACCGCGTCGTCCTGGTCTCGGGCTCCTTCCCCGCCTGCCTCGACCCCGTCGCCGCGTACCTGGGCAGCGACGAGACCTGGTGCACTCCGCCGGAGATCCACGACGGCCGGTACACCGGCCGGTTGATCGGGCCGCCCATGATCGGAGCGGCCAAGGCCCAGGCGGTGCGGACGGCCTCCGAGGGCTACGGCGTCCCGCTCGACCGATGCGTCGCCTACGGCGACCACAGCTCCGATCTGCCCATGCTGCGGGCCACCGGCACCGCGGTCGTCGTCGGTGGCGACCTCACCATGCGGGCCCAGGCCCGGGCCCGGTCCTGGGGCCTGCTGCCCGGTGCGCCGGCACCGGACGTCCTGCCCCTGCCGGTACGCGAGAACTGAGGACGGACCGACCATGCCCAACTCCACCGTCTCCACCGTCGAGAACGCGCAACCGCGACGTGCCCGGCGTCCGGTGAGCCTCCTGGCCTTCCATCACGCCGGCGGCAGCACGACCGCCTTCGCCGGATGGCAGGGCAGACTGAGACCGCAGGTCGAGGTCGTCCCGGTCCGGCTGCCGGGGCGGGGCCCCGACGGTCGGAGTCCGCGCTACGACGGTATGGAGTCACTGACCGAGGCGCTGGCCCACGACCTCGCGCCGTTGCTCGACCGCCCGCACCTGATGTACGGCCACAGCATGGGCGCACTGATCGCCTACCGGCTGGCCCGGCTGCGTGCCGAGCGAGGGCAGCGGGCGCCCGACCGGCTGATGGTCGGAGCCTTCGCCGCCCCGCACCACGCGGCCCGGCGGCGACGCCTCGACGACCCCGAACTCGCGAGGCAACTGATGCGGGGGACTGCCGCCTCCCTGCCCCGACTCGACCACGGCGGGCAGCTGACCGCGATGTCCACCAGGCTCCGTGAGGACCTGCGCCTGTGCGGCACCGACCCCCTCGACTGGACCGCCGCACCGGTGCTCGACTGCCCCATCGAGGTGTTCATGGGCACGGACGACCCCCTGGTCCCGGTGGCCGACGCCAGAGACTGGACCAGGCACTCCACAGCAGGCGCCACCCTCCACATGATCCCCGGCGGCCACTTCTTCCCCCGGGAGTCCAAAGGCCACTTCTTCAGAAAACTGCACACCGTCACCGCTCACCCCCTGGGGTCCGTTGACGACCACTCCTCGGCGGCGGCTCAGCCGATGACGGCGACGGGGCCGTTCCAGGCGTCGCGGTCGACCGTCAGGGCCGCGCCGCGGTAGGTCTCGTGGAGGTTGACGGCGTACTGGTGGCCGCGGCGGTGGCCGCTCCACAGCGAGGCGGACCAGGGGAAGCCGGTCGTGGTGTCGGCGTTGCCGTCGTAGCGGGCGTACCAGAGGGCGTCGGGGAGGTCCGCCGTACCGGCCGCCGCGGCGGAGGCGATCGCGTTGGCGCTGGACTTGCTGAAGCCGTAGAACCCGGCCCAGTAGCCGGCCGCGTGCGCGGCGCGGTCCCATGCCTGGACGTAGGTCTGCACCGCCTGGACGCAGGAGCTGTTGGTGGTGTCGTAGGCCTCCATGTCCAGGTAGAGCGCGCTGCCGCGGTGCATGCCGAGCGCGGCGGCGCGGCGGGCCGCGTCGGACCCGTCGCTCGTGCCAAGGGAGGCGGCGTTGGTGGCGGAGATGCGCTCGGGGTTGCCGGAGGTCTGGCAGGGCGGCTGCGCGCCGACGTACAGCGGGATCAGTTGCCAGCCGGAGGCGTGCACCGAGGCCACCCATGAGGCGGTGAGCTGGGGTTGGGCGCAGCCGCGGTTCGTGCCGCCGATGTAGACGGCGGCCGCCCCGTAGGGGGAGGCGGGGCGCCAGGCGTTCATCGTGGACAGGCCGGGTGCGGTGCAGGTGTCGAAGGCAAGGCCGGTGAAGACACGGGTGGCGGGCAGTCCGGCGGATCCACCCGAGGCGGTGGTGGTCGTGCCGTGCGTCGCACTGGCGGCGGACGACGTGGACGAGGAAGCACTCGCCGAGACCTTCGCGCTCGCGCTCGCGCCGATGGACGCCGAAGCGGAGGCGGCCGCCGAACCGGAGTGCGTCCCGCTGGGCGCGGGCCCGCCCGTCGTCACGCCCGTCGTCGCGCTCGTCGTCGCCGCGGTGTCACCTGCCGCCGTGTTCGCCGACCCGGTCGACTGTGTTCCGCCGCCGTGCCCGGACAGGGCGAAAGCCCCGCCGCCGATGACCAGCACCGCAGCTGCGGCGGCCAGCGGGAGAAGAGCGGGGCGGCGCTTGGAGCGGCGGCGGTTCGACACGGGAGCCTCGGCAGGTCAGAGGAGAGCACAGGTTCGATGATCAGACGGATGATCGTCACGCGGTATGCGACTGCAGACCATACACGGATCTCAACCCGCAGCCATGCCTGGGCGCTTGAGCCCCACGAACGGGACGGGCCGCTGCGTGCCCGGCGTAGCGGTGCGTCGTCGGCGATGCCCCACGAGCGAGTGCGACCGGAGTCCTGGCCGTCAACGACCAGCACGCGGACGTGGTCGGCACCTTCTCCCCGGGCGGGACCGCACTGTCCGGCTCGGCCACCTATGACCCGCTCGGCAACGTCACCGGCGGCAGTGCCCTGCCCGGACACCTCGGCTTCCAGTCCGGCTGGACCGAGCAGGCCACCGCCAGGTCGGCACCGCGTCACGCTGGTACAACCCGGCGACCGGCACCTTCCTCAAACCGTGACGAATACAGCAGTCAGCTCATGTCGGCCCTGCCTTCCTTCGTCACGCAATGACTTGGCAGTGCCAGATGCAGGAATTGACCTGGGTGAATGCAGGCGGCGGACGAGTCAGCCTGTCCGCCGGGTTCCGTCTCTGAGAGCCAGGCGAACATCGCCGACGTGCGAGCTCATGCTCAACGGGCATAGGGATCGTCCGCCTCCTGTGCAGCGGTGGCGTGCTGGTCTGCCCGGAAAACATCGAGGGAGATGTCAGGTGCGCTCTGCGACATCGCAGCGAACTCGGCCCGGGGAACGAAGCGCCTGCGGCGCCTCGACGGGATCAGCCCCCCCGATTCCATGCCCGTCACGCGTGAGGGTGAACGACTGGCCGGCCTCAACGGCATCCATGATCTCTCTCGACCTGCTCCGCCCAAAAGAACTGACTAGGGGTTCGCTGGGGATTTTCATGCAGCCCCCGACGGAGTGTGTTTCGTCAGCACTCGATGACGTTGACCGCGAGGCCGCCGCGGGAGGTCTCCTTGTACTTGACCTTCATGTCGGCGCCGGTCTCCTTCATGGTCTTGATGGCCTTGTCCAAGGAGACGTGGTGGCGGCCGTCGCCGCGGAGGGCCATGCGGGCGGCGGTGACGGCCTTGACCGCGGCCATGCCGTTGCGTTCGATGCAGGGGATCTGCACCAGGCCGCCGACCGGGTCGCAGGTGAGGCCGAGGTTGTGCTCGATGCCGATCTCGGCGGCGTTCTCGACCTGCTCGGGGGTGCCGCCCAGCACCTCGGCGAGGCCGCCTGCGGCCATCGAGCAGGCGGAGCCGACCTCTCCCTGGCAGCCGACCTCGGCGCCGGAGATGGAGGCGTTCTCCTTGAAGAGCATCCCGATGGCGCCGGCTGTCAGCATGAAGCGGATGATGCCGTCGTCGTCGGCGCCCGGGATGAAGTTCAGGTAGTAGTGCAGGACGGCCGGGATGATGCCGGCCGCGCCGTTGGTCGGGGCGGTGACCACCCGGCCGCCGGAGGCGTTCTCCTCGTTCACGGCCATCGCGTAGAGGGTGACCCACTCCATGGCGTTGGCCGGGCCGATGCCCTCGACCCGCAGGGCCCGCGCCGCCGGTGCGGCCCGGCGGCGGACCTTGAGGCCGCCCGGCAGGATGCCCTCGTGGTTCATGCCGCTGCGGACGCACTCCTGCATGACCCGCCAGATCTCCAGCAGACCCGTCCGGATCTCCTCCTCCGACCGCCAGGCCTTCTCGTTCTCCAGCATCAGCGCGGAGACCGAGAGCCCGGTCTCGTTGCTCCAGCGCAGCAGGTCGGCGCCGGTGCGGAACGGGTAGCGCAGCACGGTGTCGTCGGGCTTGACCCGGTCCGCGCCGATGGCGTCCTCGTCCACCACGAAGCCACCGCCGACCGAGTAGTAGGTCTTCTCCAGCAGCGGCGCCCCGGCCGCGTCGAACGCGCAGAGGGTCATCCCGTTGGCGTGGTACGGCAGTGACCTGCGGCGGTGCAGCACCAGCTGGGTGTCTGCGTCGAAGGCGATCTCGTGCACGCCTAGCAGCCGCAGTTTCCGCTCCGCCTTGATCCGCTCCACGTCCAGGTCGGCCTTGACGATGTCCACGGTGCGCGGGGAGCTCCCCTCCAGACCCAGCAGGACGGCCTTGGGCGTGCCGTGTCCGTGCCCGGTCGCGCCCAGCGAGCCGAAGAGCTCGGCCCGGACCGAGCCGGTCTGCGCCAGCAGGCCCTCCGACTTCAGCCGCCGGGCGAACATCCGGGCCGCGCGCATCGGTCCGACGGTGTGCGAGCTGGACGGCCCGATACCGATGGAGAAGAGGTCGAACACGCTGATGGCCACGGTGAACCTTTACTGAGAGGGAAACTTGCAGACGTCCGGGGGCGCGGGGAACTGCGTGACCAGCCCACTACGTACGCAGCAGACCGCTCTCGACAGCAACCCCGCGCCCCCGGCCCCGGACTACAGGTCCGGGTACAGCGGATACTTCGCCGCCAACGCAGCAACCCGCTGCGCCAGCGCTTCACGCTTCTCCTCAAAGGACGGCTTCAGCGCCTCCGCGATGACATCCGCGACCTCCGCGAAGTCCGCGGCAGCGAACCCGCGGGTGGCCAGCGCCGGGGCGCCGATCCGCAGGCCCGAGGTGACCATCGGCGGACGCGGGTCGAAGGGCACCGCGTTGCGGTTGACGGTGATGCCGACCGCGTGCAGCCGGTCCTCGGCCTGCTGGCCGTCCAGCTCGGACTTCCGCAGGTCCACCAGGACCAGGTGGACGTCGGTGCCACCGGAGAGCACGGACACGCCGGCCTCGGCGGCGTCCGGCCGGGTCAGCCGCTCGGCGAGGATCTTCGCGCCTTCGAGGGTGCGCTTCTGCCGGTCCTTGAACTCGTCCGTGGCGGCGACCTTGAAGGAGACTGCCTTGGCCGCGATCACATGCTCCAGCGGACCGCCCTGCTGGCCGGGGAAGACCGCAGAGTTGATCTTCTTGGCGTACTCGGCCTTGCAGAGGATCACGCCGCCGCGCGGGCCGCCGAGGGTCTTGTGGGTGGTGGTGGTGACCACGTCGGCGTAGGGCACGGGGGAGGGGTGCAGCCCCGCCGCGACCAGGCCGGCGAAGTGCGCCATGTCCACCATCAGCAGCGCGCCCACCGAGTCGGCGATCCGGCGGAACTCGGCGAAGTCCAGCTGGCGCGGGTAGGCGGACCAGCCCGCGATGATCAGCTGCGGCTGGTGCTCCTTGGCGAGGCGCTCGACCTCCTCCATGTCCACCAGGTTGGTCTCGGCGTCCACGTGGTACGCGGCCACGTTGTAGAGCTTGCCGGAGAAGTTGATCTTCATGCCGTGGGTCAGGTGCCCGCCGTGGGCCAGGTCCAGGCCCAGGATGGTGTCACCCGGCTTGAGCAGCGCGAACATCGCCGCCGCGTTGGCCGAGGCGCCCGAGTGCGGCTGGACGTTGGCGTGCTCCGCGCCGAACAGCGCCTTGACCCGGTCGATCGCCAGCTGCTCGACGACGTCGACGTGCTCGCAGCCGCCGTAGTAGCGGCGGCCGGGGTAGCCCTCGGCGTACTTGTTGGTGAGTACGGACCCCTGCGCCTCCAGCACCGCCACGGGGGCGAAGTTCTCGGAGGCGATCATCTCCAGGGTGGACTGCTGGCGGTGCAGCTCGGCGTCCACGGCCGCCGCGACCTCGGGGTCGAGGGAGTGCAGGGACTGGTTCAGAACCGTCATGTCTTCGTTCATCCCTAAAGGACTAGGCCGGACTAGGCGCCGGTGTGGGCGGAGTACTCGTCGGCGGTCAGCAGGCCCTCGGGGGTGCCGTCGAGCCGGATCTTGAACAGCCAGCCCTCGGCGAAGGGAGCGGAGTTGACCAGCGCGGGGTCGTCCACGACGGCCTGGTTGGCCTCGACGACCTCGCCGGTGGCGGGGGAGTAGAGGTCGCTGACCGACTTGGTCGACTCCAGCTCGCCGCAGGTCTCGCCCGCGGTGACGGTCTGGCCGACCTCGGGGAGCTGGACGTAGACGACGTCACCGAGCGCGTCGGCGGCGAACGCGGTGATTCCCACGGTGGCCACGCCGTCCTCGACGGCCGTCAGCCACTCGTGTTCCTTGCTGTAGGTGAGGTGCTGGGGGTTGCTCATGGCTGTGATTCTCCAGGATGGGGAAGGGGAGGGCGAAACGGGTCCATATCAGGAAGACAGAAGACGGCAGTCGCTAGCGGGCACGCTTGTAGAACGGCAGTGCGACGACCTCGACCGGCTCGTGCGTGCCGCGGACGTCGACGGCCACGGCGGTCCCGGGGGCGGCGTGCGCGGCGTCCACGTACGCCATGGCGATCGGCTTGCCCAGGGTCGGGGAGGGGGCGCCGGAGGTGATGGTGCCGATCACCGCGCCGTCCGCCGCCACCACCGGCATCCCGGCCCGGGGCACCCGGCGGCCGGGCGAGACCAGCCCGACCCGGACCCGCGGCGGATGGCTGGCGGCCAGTTCGGCGGCCTTCTCCAGTGCCTCGCGGCCGATGAAGGTGCCGCCGTTGGTGGTCTTGTCGAAGCGGACCACCCGGCCCAGGCCGGCGTCGAACGGCGTCAGCTCGGTGCTGAGCTCGTGCCCGTACAGTGGCATGCCCGCCTCCAGCCGCAGGGTGTCCCGGCAGGACAGGCCGCAGGGGACCAGGCCCCTGGCCGCACCCGCCTCGGACAGCGCGTGCCACAGCGGCTCGGCGTCGCCAGGGGCCACGAACAGCTCGAAGCCGTCCTCACCGGTGTAACCGGTACGGGCCAGCAGCGCGGGGCGGCCCGCGACGGTGGCCGGCAGCGAGGTGTGCTCCAAACTCTCGGGGCGCGACGCCCCGGACCCCTGCGAAACCCCGGAGCGGCTGGGGTACAGCCACTCGAATCCGCCGGGCGTGATGGTGTAGTACTTCAGCCCGGGCAGGTCGGCGTCGGTCAGCGGCGCCAGGATCGCGGTCGCCTCCGGGCCCTGGACCGCGATCAGCGCATAGGCGTCGCGGTCGTCGCGCACCGTCGCGTCGAAGCCGTCGGCGCGGGCCGTCAGCTCGTCCAGCACCAGCTGGGCGTTGGAGGCGTTGGCGACGACCAGGAACTCCGCCTCGCCGGTGCGGTAGACGATCAGGTCGTCCAGGATGCCGCCGTCGGCCGCGCAGATCATGGTGTAGCGGGCCTTGTTCACGGCCAGCGCCGAGACGAAGCCGACCAGCGCGTGGTCCAGCAGCTCGCCGGCCTGCGGGCCGGTCACGGTGATCTCACCCATATGGGAGAGGTCGAACAGGCCGGCCCTGGTGCGGACGGCGTTGTGCTCCTCGCGTTCGCTGCCGTAGCGCAGCGGCATGTCCCAGCCGGCGAAGTCGGTCATGGTGGCGCCGAGGGCGCGGTGGACCGAGTCCAGCGCGGTGTATCGCAGGGTCATGGGCACTCTCCTGTTGGCTCTCAAGGACATGCTGCGGCAGGGGCTCCCCCTCTGTCGCTGCGACCTGAGAGCTTCACCGCGACGCCCGCCCTGGCAGGGAGGGGGCAGCGGCTTGCACCGTTGGTGGGCCGGACCTGGTTGTGAACCTGGTCGACCGCTTTCCAGATGTGCCTAGCCCGTGCGGTATGGATGCCTGAGAGATTCCGGGGAGGGCTTGCTCCTTCGGCGCCGGCTGCGCACCATGAGGTGCTGCCTGGCTCTCCCGCGCGGGTTCGAACGGCCGGTGTGGAGTTGTTGGACGCGCTCATCATGGCACGTCCTGGCCCGATACTGTGTCGAGCAGGCGACAGTGTGACGGAGAACGGCGGTACCCGCAGATGCACCCGGTCATCCCCCCGCAGCCGGACGGCCCCTATTCGGGAGGCTCGCAGTCGGACGGCTCGCTGCCGGGGTGGCCCGCCAACGACCTGGAGCGGGTGCTGTCCGCCGCCGTCGGCGACCCCGGCGCGACCCACCGGGTGGTGGAGGTGCTGCGCCGCAGCATGGTCTGGGTGCCGCTGCCCGGTGGCGGCGGCTACGACGCAGGGACGCTGGAGCTGCCCACCACCGAGCTGGCCGGGCAGCCCTTCGTCCCGGTGTTCAGCTCGGAGGAGCAGTTCCGCAGGGTCGCCGGGCCGATGTCCTTCACCGTCGCGCCGGTGCGCGAGCTGGCCCAGGGGATGCCGCTGGGCGTCGGCATCGTGGTCAATCCGGAGGGCGCGATCGGACTCCCGGTCCCGGCGGCCGGCGTCGCCGAGCTGTGCGGGCGTGCGGCCGGCGCGGAGGGACCGGCCGAGGAGCGGGGCGCGCGGGTCGGGCTGCGGCTCCCGGAGCCGTACGAGGAGCCGTTCGAGTTCCTCGCCGCCGTGGTGGACGAACTCGCCCGCGTCCCGATCGTGCTGACGGCCCGTCGGGCACTGGCCCAGGTCGAGGCCGACCGGGAGAAGCTGTTCGTCGGCGTGGAGCTGGACCGCTGGCAGCCGGAGGACCAGGAGGCGGTGACCCTCGCCCTCGGCCTCGCTCTCGGCCGCGTCGCGCTGCCCTGGGAGCTCGGGGTGGTGCTGCTGGACCTGGCGCAGGACCCGCTCGGCGACTGGATGCTCACATCTGTCGCACCGTTCTTCGAACGGCACCCCTCGTAGCACTAGGCTGATCGTTCGGGCCGTGCGGCGCGGAAATGCGGAACATGGGAGAGAACGTCGTGGTGGAGCCAGGGGGCGGGAGCGCCGTCGAACAGGCGCTGCGGGAGGTGTCCCCGGGGCGTTACGACGCCTATGAGGCCTTGCTGCGCGCCGTCGGCGAGAGCCAGGTGTGGATGCTGTTGTGGCACGGTGAGGCCGGCCGGCCCGACGCCCAGTACGGCAACATGGAGGTCGGCGGCTTCGGCTACGCCCCCTGCGTGACCTCCCCCGAGCAGCTCGCCGCCAGCGGCTGGAGCCGCGCCTGGCAGGTCAGCGCCGGCCGTGACATCGCGGCCGCGCTCTACCGCGAGCGCTGGGGGCTGTGGCTGAACCCGCACCAGCCCGGTGGCGGGGTCGGGCTGCCCTGGGCCGACCTGCGCCGGATCGCCGGCGGCCTGGACCGGCTGCCGGCCGGACCGCTGGTGATCGGAGATCCGCAGGCGGAGAACCCCCAGCTCGCCGCCGACCGGTTCTACGCCCTGCTCAACCAGGCCGCCCAGGGCACCCCGGCGGTGCGCTCGCTGCGCCGGGCCTGGGTCCGCCCGGCCTGGGGCGAGCCCTATCTGGTGATCGGACTCGACCTGTTCGACTCGGGGCCGCAGGCGGTCGAGTCGGTGCGGCTGATGATGCAGCACGCCCTGCCCGGCGCCCCGGCCGGGGTCGCGGTGTCGACGGTCGCGATGTCCGACCCCTACGACCCGGTGGCGATGTGGCTGCAGGCGCGCGCGGCGCCGTTCTTCGACCGCACGGCGAGTGGCGGCGGGTACGGATACCCGTACTACCCGCGGTAGCGGGACAAAAGCAGTATCGGTCCGTACTAAGCGAATTGGTCCGCCGGTTCGCCCGGCGAACCAATTCGGTGTTCAGGGCCTTGCTACTGGTACTGGATTCCCCACTTGTTCACATTCGAGCTGTTCGGAGCGACCACATGGGTCGTGTAGACCTTCGTGGTCGCACAGTTCGTGTACTGAACCATCTTGGTCACGTTGGAGTAGGCGGCCTGATGGAAGAGCATCAGTCGGCCCACCCTGCCCGTGGGGCCACCGGAGTAGCTCCAGCTGGTGGACTCGGTCCAGGTCTTGGCCAGGCTGAAGCCGACATCGGACTTGATCTTGGCGAAGATCACCCCGGCGTCCGCTCCGAACGAGAGGGAGGCTGTAAAAGTCCAGCTGCCGGTCGAGGTCGTGGTGTAGGTGGTCTTGATGCCCGGGTCCATCCAGTCGCTGTGGATGTTGGTCGGCACCCACTCGGTCCCCGAGCCCGAGGTGGTGTAGTAGTACCCACCCGAGCAGACCGGGTGAGCGAACGCCGGTGTCGTCGAAAGCGCGACGACTGCGCCGGCGGCCATGACCGCCGATGCCATTGCAGCTGTTGCTCTGCGCATGAATTCCCCCCGATATCACATCCGATGAGGCGGCCGCGAATATCCGCCCCGGCCGCTTCTTTCATCGGCGAACCTATC
Organism: Streptomyces sp. 846.5; assembly: GCF_004365705.1. Classification (NCBI taxonomy): domain Bacteria; kingdom Bacillati; phylum Actinomycetota; class Actinomycetes; order Kitasatosporales; family Streptomycetaceae; genus Streptomyces; species Streptomyces sp. 846.5. The sequence goes on along the minus strand of NZ_SOBN01000001.1, from coordinate 2,751,930 downwards.
CTCCATCGGCGCGTACACGCCAGCGTCTTGAGGATAAGTTGAGCTTGAATCAGCTGCGCATTCAGCGGCTCTTTGTCGGGTCACTGTGATGGGAGGCGCTATAGCCATAAGTGGGCTCAAGGACCAGAATGTCCCGGTTCCGAGCGGGCAGGTCGAGGGTGCCTGGCTAGTGTGTCGTCCATGTCTACTGATGATCTGACGATCCGCCAGGCCGTTGTGGCGGACGAGCAGGCCCTGGCCGACCTCAATCGCGCTGTCTGGTCCTGGACGAGCGAAGTCTCCCCGCGTCCTGCCGCGGACGCGGGCGTCTTCGACGAGCGCCACAGCCCTGACCAGTTCCTGATAGCCGAGCAGGGCGGCCGACTGGTCGGATTCACCCGCCAGGTACCGCCCACTTCTCTGGCGTGCAACCAGCATGTCCGGCAGATCCAGGGACTCGCGGTGGACCCCGCCGTTCGTGGCAAGGGCGTCGGGCAGGTCCTGATCGAAGCAGCCTGCACGGCGGCTCGCAACCAGGGAGCGCGCCGCATGACGCTGCGCGTACTCGGTCACAACCTTCCCGCCCGCCGACTGTACGAGCGCTGCGGCTTCGCGGTCGAAGGCGTCCTCCCGGAGGAGTTCTGGCTCGACGGCAGGTACGTCGACGACGTCCTCATGGGCCGTCGCCTGGACGACCAATGACGGCGGATTGGTCGGTATGTCCGAGTTGATTACTCTAAGGAAGCAATGATGAGTTTTGACCTCTATGACCCTTCTGTGAGGAGCGGTTCCCGGTCGACTGTCCAGGGGTAAGAAAATCGGCGTTTCCCGCGCCGCCGCAGCGCCTCGGAAGGGTCGTCCGACAGCCTGACACCGCGCAGAGTGGTGTCAGGCAACCGCCTGACCTGGAGCGATGTGTTCTACCCGCGTTGATTCGGTCGTTGGGGCGCATGTAACAGGCGTGTGAAGAGGCGTATTCGCAGGTCTCGGGCGTGTATCGGTGCAGATCACGGTTGGGCAACCTTTGGTGTGGAGGTCTGGCGGATGCTCCGTGGGGTGTTGAAGAGTGGCGCCGCGAAGTGGTGAGTCGAGGGCGCCTCACACGCTGCACGTCACCGTGGTGGGCCCGTCGTCGCACCGGACCGAAAAGCCCCACTGGTGAAGCGACAGCACTAGCACAATCAGATGTAATGCCCGTTTTGCCGCTAAAGCCTGATGCATCTGCGATTTGACATATCCAGTTGGATTTGTCTGAAATACCTTTACTGTTCCGTCGTTCTATAGCACTTGGCACCAACAGTGAACTGCGACCTCGCCGGTCGGTCCGTGTCCTACCAAGAGGCACCGCACGGCGGGTCGACCGGGCACCGTGTGCCGGTCACCACCGGCTTGGGGGTCTCACCACTCATGACAGCGCCACTCCACGACAGCGGAGCCGCCACCCTGGAGGTTCCCGCTGATTCGGCTGTGGTCCCTGCGAAGATTCTCGGGCGATCGCCCGGGCGGATCGCCTGGGACCGCCTCAAGCGGGACAAAATCGCCCTGACGGGCGGCGCCGTGGTCGTCCTGCTCATCCTCGTCGCAGTCTGCGCCTCGCCGATCTCGGCGCTGCTGGGGCACCCCACCGACCAGACCCACACCGACCTGCTGGACCCGAACCTTGGCACACCCAAGGGCTCGTTCGGCGGCATCAGCGGGAGCTTCCTACTCGGCGTGGACCCGGTGTTCGGCCACGACATCTTCAGCCGCGTGGTCTACGGCGCCCAGATCTCGCTCATCGTCGCCTTCGGCGCGGCGCTGCTCGCGGTCGCCATCGGTGTCGCCCTGGGCATGGCGGCCGGCTACTTCGGCGGCTGGGTCGACTCGATCGTCAGCCGGACCATGGACGTCCTGCTCGCCTTCCCCCAACTGCTGTTCTCCATCGCGCTGGTGTCCGTACTCCCAGATAAGGTGTTCGGCTTCTCCGGCAGTGGTCCCCGGATCGGCGTGCTGATCTTTGTCATCGGGTTCTTCGGCTGGCCCTACATCGGACGCATCGTCCGCGGGCAGGCGCTGTCGCTGCGCGAGCGTGAGTTCATCGAGGCGGCTCGGAGTCTCGGCGCGGGGCGTACGCACATCCTCTTCAAGGAACTGCTGCCGAACCTCGTCGCGCCGATTCTCGTCTACACGACGCTGATGATCCCGACCAACATTCTGACCGAGGCGGCCCTGAGCTTCCTGGGCGTCGGCGTCAAGCCGCCGACACCGTCCTGGGGTCAGATGCTGTCGGACGCGACGCAGTACTACACGATCGACCCGACCTACATGATCGTTCCAGGTCTCGCCATCTTCGTCACCGTCCTCGCCTTCAATCTCTTCGGCGACGGACTGCGCGACGCGCTCGACCCCAAGGGCAACTAGCGGCGCTGTCCGGCGAGAGCAATTCTGACGCCGTCCGCCCGGACTAGTCCGGCGAACGGTGGCACCCGGCGCAGGGCCCCGGCCCTCGCCAACTTGGCCACCAGGCCCCGACTCCAGGGGGTCTGGCTCTATCGGAGGTTGACAGTCACTGTGAATACGCGCAAGAAGGTCATAGCGGCCGTGGGTCTGGTCGGGGTCATGACCCTGACCGCCGCCTGCGGCGGAAGTTCCAAGCCGAGCGGGGGGAGCAGCTCTGGGACGGGCAGCACCAAGTCGAGCTTCAACGCCGCCGTCACCAGTGTCCTGAACCCTTCCACGAAGAAGGGTGGGACGCTCAACCTCTGGGCGAGCCAGGACGCCGACTCCTGGGACCCGGTCCGCGCGTACTACGCCTTCGCCTGGGACATGCAGCGCCTCTATACGCGCACCCTGGTCGCGTACCCGTCCGCCACTGGCACCGCGGGTCTGAAGCTCACACCGGACATCGCGTCGGCCATGCCGACCATTTCCGCGGACGGCAAGACCTACACCTTCAAGCTGAAGAGTGGCATCAAGTTCGACGACGGCACCCCGGTGACGTCCAAGGACATCAAGTACGGCATCGAGCGCGGCTTCGCCCAGGACATCCTCCCCGGCGGCCCGTACTACCTGCCCACGATCCTGGACGAGGGCCAGAAGTACCCCGGCCCCTACAAGGACACCGACCCGAACAAGCTGGGACTGAAGTCCGTGCAGACGCCGGACGACAGCACCATCGTCTTCAACCTGAAGGCGCCTTCTGCCGACTTCCTGTCCTACCTGGCCATGGGCTCCGCCGCGCCGGTCGAGAAGTCCAAGGACACGGGCGCGACCTATCAGCAGCACCCGGGCTCCACCGGGCCTTACAAGATCGACTCGTACTCGCCGAACAAGTCGGTCACCTTCGTTCGCAACCCGAACTGGGACCCGTCGACGGACACCATCCGCAAGGCGCTTCCGGACAAGATCAACGTCACCATCACCACCAACGCGGACGACCTGGACAGCCGCCTGCTGGCCGGTACCGCGGACCTGGACATCGGCCAGGTCGGCGTGCAGACCGCCGCCCAGGCGAAGGTCCTGACGAACCCGACGCTGAAGGCGTACACGGACGACGCCCCCAACGGCTTCATCCGCTACATCTCCATGCAGACCAAGGTCGCCCCGTTCGACAACGTCCACTGCCGCAAGGCCGTGGAGTACGCGGTGAACGGCACGGACCTGCAGACCGCCCGTGGCGGACCGGTCGCCGGCGCGCTGGCCACCAACATGCTGCCGCCGAACATCCTCGGCCACGACAGCTACGACCCGTACAACCTGGCGGCCGGCAAGCCCCAGATCGACAAGGCCAAGGCCGAGCTCGCGCTCTGCGGCAAGCCGAACGGCTTCACCACCACGGTCGCGGTGCGTAACAACAAGCCGAAGGAGGTCAAGGAGGGCGAGGCTCTCCAGGCCGCCCTCAAGAACGTCGGCATCACGGTCAACATCGACCAGTACGACGGCGCCCAGTCCTCCTCGGTGATCGGTGCCCCGGCGAACGTCCACAAGAAGGGCTACGGCCTGATCGTCTTCGGTTGGGGCGCGGACTTCCCGACCGCCTCCGGCTTCCTCGGCGTGCTGATCGACGGACGTCAGATCCTGCCCGCCGGCAACAACAACTACTCCGAGATCAACGACCCGGCGATCAACGCCCTGATCGACGACGCGGCGAAGCAGACCGACCCGGCAGCGTCGGCCGCCGACTACACCAAGATCAACCACATGGTGATGGACCAGGCGCTTTACATCCCCGTGGTGTACGACCAGGCCCTGAACTACCGCAACCCGCGACTCACGAACGTCGTGTTCGAGCAGGCGTTCGGCATGATCGATTTCCAGGCGCTCGGCGTCTCCGACGGCAAGTGACGTCGGCTCACCTGTAAGCACAGCTAGACCGAAGGGCAGGTGAAGGCGGGCCGGACCGGGCCGCCGCTCCCCACAGGGGGTGGCGGCCCGGTCCCGGCCAGCCGAGCGCAGTGCTCCTGTACATCATCCGGCGACTCGTGAACGTGGTCGCCATGCTGCTGGTGGTCTCCATGATCACCTTTGGCATCTTCTTCGCGGTGCCCAAACTGACCGGTACTGACCCCGTCATGCTCTACGTCGGCAAGAACGCCAACCCTGTGGCGATCGCCGGACTGCGCGTCAAGCTCGGTCTGGACAAGCCGATCTACGAGCAGTACGGGATGTACCTCAAGGGCATCGTCGTCGGCCGGACCTACAACAACGGTCCGGACGTCACGAAGTGCCCTGCGCCCTGCCTGGGTTACTCCGTCCAGAACGACACCCCGGTCTGGCCCACGTTGACCTCGGCACTGCCGGTCACCGCGGCCCTGGCCGCGGGGGCCTCGGTGATCTGGCTGGTGTTCGGCGTGGGTACCGGCGTCCTGTCGGCCCTGCGCAAACGATCACTCACCGACCGCATCACCATGGTCACCGCCCTGGCGGGAGTGTCGCTACCCATCTACTTCACCGGGCTGATCAGCTCGGCGGTGCTGATCTACAACCTCAACTGGCTTCCACAGACGCATGATGTGAGCTTCAGCGACTCGCCGTGGGTGTTCTTCCAGAACATGCTGCTGCCCTGGGTCACCCTCGCCTTCCTCTATGCCGCCACCTATGCGCGGCTGACGCGGGCCACCATGCTGGATGTCATGGGCGAGGACTACATCAGGACCGCGCGGGCCAAGGGCCTCACCGAGCGGATCGTCGTCGGCAAGCACGCCATGCGCTCCACGCTGACCCCGATCCTCACCATCTTCGGCATGGACCTCGGTGGTCTCATCGGCGGTGCGGTGCTCACCGAGAACGTCTTCAACCTGCACGGTCTCGGCTACGAGGCACTCGCCGGAATCACGCACAACGACCTCCCGGTGATCATGGGCGTCACTCTCTTCGCCGCCTTCTTCATCGTGATGGCCAACCTGATCGTCGACCTGCTCTACGCGGTCGTCGACCCCCGAGTGAGGCTCGCATGAACATCCGCAAGCCCGGTTCCCGGGAAGCCGACGTGCTCGTCGACATCCCCGGCTCCACTGCGGCCACCCTGCTCGCACCGCCGACCGCCTTCCTGGAGGTCCGCGACCTGCGGGTGCACTTCCCCACGGACGACGGCGTCGTCAAATCCGTGGACGGGCTCAGCTTCTCGCTGGAGCGCGGCAAGACCCTCGGCATCGTGGGCGAGTCGGGTTCCGGCAAGTCGGTGACCTCGTTGTCGATCATGGGCCTGCACCGGATCGGCAAGAAGCGCTCCGCCCAGATGACCGGGGAGATCTGGCTGGACGGCCAGGAGCTGATCAGCGCCGCACCGGACGAGGTGCGCAAGCTGCGCGGCCAGCAGATGGCGATGATCTTCCAGGATCCGCTGACGGCCATGCACCCCTTCTTCTCGATCGGTCAGCAGATCGTCGAGGCGTACCGGGTGCACCATCCGGACGTGAGCAAGAAGGCGGCCCGCGAGCACGCCATCCAGATGCTCGACCGCGTCGGCATCCCGCAGCCGAACAAGCGGGTGGACGACCACCCGCACCAGTTCTCCGGCGGTATGCGGCAGCGCGCGATGATCGCGATGGCGCTCTCCAACGACCCGTCCCTGCTGATCGCGGATGAGCCCACCACGGCGCTGGACGTCACCGTCCAGGCGCAGATCCTGGACCTGATCCGGGACCTGCAGCAAGAGTTCGGCTCCGCGGTCATCATCATCACCCACGACCTGGGCGTGGTGGCCGAGCTGGCGGACGACATCCTGGTCATGTACGGCGGCCGCTGCGTGGAGAAGGGTCCCGCGGATCAGATCTTCACCTCGCCGGAGCACCCGTACACCTGGGGCCTACTGGGCTCGATGCCGCGCATCGACCGGGAGATCCAGGAGCGGCTGATCCCGGTGCAGGGCAACCCGCCCAGCCTGATCAACCTGCCGACGGGTTGCGCCTTCCACCCGCGCTGCCCCTACGCGGACCGTACTGGCGGTGCATCGCAGACCGTGGTCCCGGAGCTGGTACAGACCGGCCCCGACCACCACGCCGCCTGCCACCTGCCACTGGAGACCCGGCACCAGATCTTCACCGAGGAGATCGCTCCCCGGATCTAGCCGCAACGGCTGACCCGGGAGCGACTCCGGTCCCCTCCGCCACAAGTGGAGGGGACCACGGGGCCAGACCCCGACAGAGCAACGCACTGCGACAGTACCCGTCGCACGTCGAGGAGACGAGAACGAATCATGGCTGATGACAGCTCCACCGTCGCGACGGCGACTGTCCCCGCGCCCTCACCTGCACCGGCCGCCGAAGGCGAACCGCTGCTGAAGGTTAACGGACTGGTCAAGCACTTCCCCATCAAGAAGGGGCTGCTGCAGCGCCAGGTGGGGGCCGTCCAGGCCGTGGACGGACTTACCTTTGACGTGCGCCAGGGCGAGACTCTCGGAGTCGTCGGCGAGTCCGGCTGCGGCAAGTCCACGATGGGCCGGCTGGTCACCCGCCTGCTGGAGCCCACCGGCGGGAAGATCGAGTTCGAGGGGGTGGACATCACCCACCTGGGAACCGCCCGGATGCGCCCGCTGCGCCGGGACATTCAGATGATCTTCCAGGACCCGTACTCCTCGCTGAACCCCCGGCACACCGTCGGCACCATCGTCGGCGCACCGTTCCGGCTACAGAAGATCAAGACCGAGCACGGCGTCAAGCGCGCGGTCCAGGACATGCTGGAGCTTTGCGGCCTCAACCCGGAGCACTACAACCGCTACCCGCATGAGTTCTCCGGCGGCCAGCGGCAGCGCATCGGCATCGCCAGGGCGCTGGCCCTGCGGCCCAAGATGATCGTCGCGGATGAGCCGGTGTCGGCGCTGGACGTGTCGATTCAGGCGCAGGTCGTCAACCTGCTGGACGACCTCCAGAAGGAACTCGGCCTCACCTACATCGTCATCGCCCATGACCTCTCGGTGGTCCGGCATGTCTCGGACCGGGTCGCTGTGATGTACCTCGGCAAGATCGTGGAGCTGGCCGACCGTGAGTCGCTCTACGCGAACCCGTTGCACCCCTACACCAACGCGCTGATGTCGGCCGTTCCGGTGCCCGACACCACCCGCAAGGGCGCGGGCAAGCGCGAGCGGATCCGTCTCACCGGGGACGTCCCCTCGCCGATCGACCCGCCCTCCGGCTGCCGGTTCCGTACCCGCTGCTGGAAGGCCCAGGACATCTGCGCCGCGGAGGAGCCGCCGCTGAACGCGCTCGCCACGGGCCATCAGGTCGCCTGCCACTTCCCGGAGAACGCCCCGGCCTAGCGCCGTCCCGTCGGCTGAAGGGATGTCAGGGGGGTCGTGGTGCCTTCATCGCCCCCCTGACCAGGTAGAACTGGCTTGTGACGTCACAGATCTTCGCCCCGGGCGTGCAGCAGGTGCTCGACACGGTCGGCATCTTCGTCTTCGCCCTGTCCGGCGGCCTGCTGGCGGTCCGGAAGAACCTGGACATCTTCGGCATCGCTGTGCTGGCCGAGGTCACCGCGCTGGGCGGCGGGGTGTTCCGGGACCTGATCATCGGCGCGGTGCCGCCCGCCGCCTTCCAGAACATGGGGTACTTCTTCACCCCGCTGGCAGCCGCGCTGGTGGTCTTCTTCCTGCACCCGGAGGTGCAGCGGATCAACCGCACCATCCAGGTGCTGGACGCGGCCGGGCTCGGGCTGTTCTGCGTGACCGGGACCGCCAAGGCCCATGACTTCGGCCTGGGTTCGGTCGCCGACATCGCGCTGGGCATGGCCACCGCGGTCGGCGGCAGCGTGGCCCGCGACCTGCTCGCCCACGAGCTGCCCTCGCTGCTGCGCTGGGACCGGGCCCTCTACGCGGTGCCCGCGCTGGTCGGCTCGACCGTCGTCGCGGTGCTGATCGCGCTCGGCCGGCTGGACGGCGTCACCGGCACCCTGGCCGCGCTGGTCGCGTTCGTACTGCGGCTGCTGGCGCTGCGATACGACTGGCGCGCGCCCAGGGCCTGGCACCGGGGGAGCGGCAGCAGCGCGGCGGACGACCCTGCCTAGGAGGGTGCCTAGGAGGGTGCCGGGGCGGTCCGGGAGTTCCCCCGGCCGCCGTACTCCAGCGAGACCGCCTCGGCGGTGTCCAGGAGCTGGGGTACCAGCCGGCGCAGCGTTCCGATCGGGGCCACCACGGTCGGGGTGGAGATCGAGCAGGCGGCGATCACCCGGCCGTCGATGCCGCGGATCGGCACCGCCACGCAGTTGACGGTCTCCTCGTACTCGCTGCGGTCCACCGCCCAGCCCTGTTCCCGCACCTGCGCCAGCTCCTCCAGCAGGGCCTCGGGCGAGCGGATCGAGCGCGCGGTGTAGGCGGGGTACTCCAGGGCCTCGGCCACCTCGCGGCGCCGGGCCTCCGGCAGGTCGGCGAGCAGCACCTTGCCCACGGCCGAGGCGGTGAGCGGCGCCCGCTTGCCGATCCGGGAGTACATCCGGACCGGGTAGCGGCTCTCCAGCTTGTCGACATAGGTCACCTCGCCGTCCTCGTAGACGGCGAGGTGCACGGTGTGTCCGCACCGCTCGTTGAGCGCGGCCAGATGGGGCGCGGCGACGACCCGGACGTCGATGCTCTCCAGGGCGAGCTGGGCCAGCGAGAACAGCCTGCCGCCGAGGCGGTAGCGGTAGTCGGGCTGGCGGTGCACGAAGCCGTGCTCCTCCAGGGTGCGCAGCAGCCGCATCGCGGTGGACTTGTGCACCCCGATCCGGTTCGCCGCCTGTTCGAGCGAGGCCGGCCCCTCGGCCAGCGAGGCGAGGATGACCAGCGCCCGGTCCACCGTCTGTGTCATGAGTGCCCTACCCGCCCGTATGTCCGCCGCGATCCTGTCGTGGGCGTGTGCAGGGATCCTAGGCAGCCGTTGCACGGGGCGCAACGTGTCCGGCAGCGGCCGGGATGCGGCCGCTGCCGGACGGGACAGGACGGGATGTGAAGGGGACGTGCAGGGGAGCTGGGGTCAGCGTGCGGCGTAGTCGCTGACCACGCTCATGGCCTTGTCGGAGAAGTCGAACATGGCCTGGTTCTCCCAGCCGTCACCGGAGCTCGCGTTGGTGGGGTCCCAGCCGTTGCCGGAGACCACGGTCCAGGTCGGCTCCCAGTAGAAGGCGCCCCAGCCCAGTCCGTTGGGGACGGCCTGGACCACCGACAGGACGTCGCGGAAGTTGGCCGCCTGCCCGGCCGGGGTCGCCGCGTACCCGGCGTCCAGGGTGGTGTTGGTCGAGGTCACCGAGTTGGTCTCGGAGTCGCCGTTGGCCAGGGTCCACGGGTAGGCGGTCTCGGCCACCAGGACCGGCTTGCCGAAGGTCGCGGCGAGGTCGTCCAGGGTGGTCTGCAGCTGGTCCAGCGGGCCGTGCCAGTAGTCGTAGTACGAGAGGCCGATGAGGTCGAAGGGGACTCCGTAGTTCACCGCGTTCTGGTACCAGGCCTTGGCGGTGGCGTCGGCCGCGCCGTTGGCGATGTGCAGCATGATCTTCGCCGAGGAGTCGGCGGCCTTGACGCCGCTGATGCCGGACTTGAGCAGGGCGGCGAACTGGCTCCAGTTGGAGGTGGAGCCGTAGGTCCAGAGCATGCCCGCGTTGATCTCGTTGCCGGTCTGCACCATGTCCGGGGCGGTGCCCTGGGCGACCAGGTCGGTGGTGATCTGCTTGGAGTAGTTGTAGACCGCGGTCTCCAGCTGGGCCAGGGTGTAACCGGCCCAGGCCGCCGGTATCGCCTGCTTGCCGGGGTCGGCCCAGGTGTCGGAGTAGTGCAGGTCCAGCAGCAGCCCCATGCCCTTGGCCTTGACCTGCTTGGCCATGGCGAGCAGCTGGGCCTCGTTGTCGAAGCCGTCGGCCGGGTTCACCCAGACCCGGAGCCGGGCGTAGTTCATCCCGGCGTTGCCCAGGATGGTGAGCGCGTCCTGCTGGGTCCCCGAGCTGTTGTAGTAGATGCCGCCGAGGTTCTCGCCGCGCTGCAGGCTGGAGACGTCACCGCCGCGGACCGCCAGCGAGGCGTAGCCGGAGGTGAAGCTGATGTCGTCGAAGTTGGCCCAGTTCCCGGCCTTGGCGTCGGAGACCAGGTTGATGGTGCACTGGTTGTTGCTGACCGTGGTGGCGACCACGATCCGGACCCAGTTGCCGTCGGCCATGGTGGGGACGTACGTCTTCTTGTCGGTGCCGCCGCAGTTGGTGAGCCCGACGTACACCGAGTTCTGGCCGCCGCCGGAGCGCACCCAGGCGGTGAGCGTGTAGTTCCCGTTGGTGAGCCCGCTCAGGTACTGATAGGTGTTCACCGAGTAGGCGCTGGCGGAGTAGTGGGTGAGCCGGTAGCTGCCGCTGTGGCCGCCGGCCTCGGTGTAGGCGGCCGCCCCGGTGCCGTTGGCCGAGTAGGTGGTCCAGCCGGTGGGGGTGGCGGTCCCCTTGGCGTCGGTCTCGAAGCCGCCGTTGGTGACGGTGCTCGCGGCACTGGCGATGGTGGCGGGGGCTCCGACCAGCAGGGTGACCGCGAGCAGGGCGGTCACCGCGAGGGCTCTGGTGAACCGCGGGAGCAGGTGGGGCATCGACATCGTCCTCTCTGACGATGAGATGGGGTGGGGGGCACTGCGGGGAGGTGCAGGGAGGTGCAGGGGTGGGAACGTGCACACCGTAGTGGATGCCCTCCCAGTCCTGGCAAGGGGAAAGTTGTTGGAACCTGTTTGGATTTCGGACCTATACCTGGACAAGAGCGAACACCTGCCTCGGGTAAGCGACGCTGCTGTGTGATTCTGAGCTGTGAACGCTCACAGTCAGCACCGGCGGCGTTCGCGGCAGCCCCCAGCCTCTACACTTGGTCCCGCCATGCCCTATCTCGACCATGCCGCGACCACCCCGATGCTCCCCGAAGCGGTCAGCGCCATGACCGCCCACCTCGGCAGCACCGGCAACGCCTCCTCCCTGCACGCAGCCGGCCGCCGGGCCCGCCGCGTCGTCGAGGAGTCCCGCGAGACCCTTGCCCAGGCTCTCGGCGCCCGTCCCAGCGAGGTCGTCCTCACCGGTGGCGGAACCGAGTCGGACAACCTCGCCGTGAAGGGCCTCTACTGGTCCCGTCGCGACGCCGACCCGAACCGGGTCCGGATCCTCTGCAGCCCGGTCGAGCACCACGCGGTGCTGGACGCGGTGGAATGGCTGGAGCGGCACGAGGGTGCGCGGGTCGACTGGCTGCCGGTGGACGAGCTCGGCCGGGTCCACCCGGAGGCGCTGCGCGAGGCCGTGCAGCGCGATCCGGCCGATGTCGCGGTGATCACCGTGATGTGGGCCAACAACGAGGTCGGCACCATCCAGCCGATCGCCGAACTCGCAGCCATCGCACGTGAGTTCGGCATCCCCATGCATGCCGACGCGGTCCAGGCCTTCGGCCAGGTGCCGCTGTCCTTCGCCGACTCCGGGCTGGACGCGCTCACGGTCACCGGCCACAAGATCGGCGGCCCGTACGGGGTCGGCGCGCTGCTGCTGGCCCGTTCGGCCACCCCGGTCCCGCTGCTGCACGGCGGCGGCCAGGAGCGGGACGTCCGCTCCGGCACCCTGGACGTTCCCGCCGCGGCCGGCTTCGCGGCGGCGGCGGCCATCGCCGCCGAGCGGCAGCCGCGGCACGCGCGCGAGCTGGCGCTGCTCCGCGACGAGCTGGTGCTGGCCGTGCAGAAGGCGGTCCCCGACGCGGTCCTCAACGGCGACCCCGGGCACACGGCCGCTGCGGACGGCGGCGCTCAGGACGGCGGGGAACGCGCAGCCGAGGTGAGCGGTCGGCTGTCGGCCAGCGCGCACTTCTCCTTCCCCGGCTGCGAGGGCGACGCCCTGCTGATGCTGCTGGACGCCCGCGGCATCGAATGCTCCACCGGCTCCGCCTGCTCGGCCGGCGTCCCGCAGCCCAGCCATGTGCTGCTGGCGATGGGCGTCGAACCGGCCCTGGCCCGGGCCTCACTGCGGTTCTCGCTCGGTCACACCTCGACCCGGGCCGATGTGACCGCCCTGGCGGAGGCCATCGGCCCGGTGGTGGAGCGGGCCCGGATGGCGGGGGCGGCAGCGCGGCGTCCCTGATCCGCGTTGATCCGTGCCCGGCCGCAACAAAGCGCTGGAGCGGCCACGTACCCTGGTTCCATCATGAGTGACTTCCCCGGCGCCCCAGACGGCTCCCCCTCAGCTCCCGGCAAGCTCCGCGTTCTGGCCGCGATGTCCGGCGGCGTGGACTCCGCCGTCGCCGCCGCGCGCGCGGCCGAAGCCGGGCACGAGGTGACCGGGGTGCACCTGGCGCTCTCCAGCAACCCGCAGTCCTTCCGCACCGGCGCCCGCGGCTGCTGCACCCTGGAGGACTCCCGCGACGCCCGCCGGGCCGCCGACGTGATCGGCATCCCCTTCTACGTCTGGGACCTGGCCGAGCGCTTCCGCGAGGACGTCATCGACGACTTCGTCGCCGAGTACGCCGCCGGGCGCACCCCCAACCCCTGCCTGCGCTGCAACGAGAAGATCAAGTTCGCGGCGCTGCTGGACAAGGCCGTCGCGCTGGGGTTTGACGCCGTGGTCACCGGCCACTACGCGCAGATCCTCACCACCGAGGACGGCGTCCGAGAGCTGCACCGGGCGGTCGACCCGGGCAAGGACCAGTCGTACGTCCTCGGCGTGCTCGACGCCGAGCAGCTGGCGCATGCGATGTTCCCGCTCGGGGACACCCCCAAGGAGCTGGTCCGCGCCGAGGCGGAGCGCCGCGGGCTGGCGGTGGCCAGGAAGCCGGACAGCCACGACATCTGCTTCATCGCCGACGGCGACACCCAGGGCTTCCTGGAGCAGCGGCTCGGCACCGCCCCCGGCGAGATCGTCGACGTCGACGGCACCCGGCTGGGGGAGCACAGCGGCGCCTACGGCTTCACCATCGGCCAGCGCAAGGGCCTGAAGATCGGCCACCCGGCCGCCGACGGCAAGCCCCGCTACGTCCTGGACATCTCCCCGATCGACAACCGGGTGACGGTGGGACCGGTGGAGGCCCTGGACGTCGCCGCCCTCACCGGCATCAGGCCGCGCTGGTGCGGCACCGCGGCCTTCGTCCCGGGGGCGTACACGGTCCAGCTGCGCGCCCACGGCGAGCCGGTGGCCGCCACCGCCGAGCTGGACCCGGACGGGTCCGAGCTCCGGGTCGCCCTGGCCGAGCCGCAGCGGGGGATCGCCCCTGGCCAGGCCGTGGTGCTCTACGACGGCACCCGGGTGGTGGGGTCGGCGACGATCGCCACGACCGAGCGGGCCGCGCTGGCCGGGTGACCGGCTTATCAACCGATCTGGGGGGACTCCATGAACGTCACCGTCTTCTGTTCCGCGTACGCGCTGGACGAGCGCTACACCAAGCCCGTCCGGGAGTTCGCCCGGCTGCTCGGCGAGCACGGGCACACCCTGGTCTGGGGCGGCTCCAACGCCGGGCTGATGGGCGTCGTCGCCGACGAGGTCAGGGCGGCCGGCGGCCGGCTGGTCGGAGTCAACGTCGGCCTGCTGTCCCACAAGAGCTACCAGGGCGCGGACGAGATGGTCATGACCGCGGACCTGGCCGAGCGCAAGGCCGTGCTGCTGGCGCGGGCCGACGCGATCGTTGTCCTGGTCGGCGGCCTGGGGACGCTGGACGAGGTCACCGAGGTGGTGGAGCTCAAGAAGCACGGCCTGCACATCAAGCCGGTGGTGCTGCTGGACACCGAGGGCTTCTACGAGGGGCTGAGGATTCAGCTGGCCCGGATGGAGGCAGAGGGGTTCCTGCCACGGCCGCTGGACGGGTTGGTCCGTTTCGCGACGGACGGCGCGGAGGCGCTGGCGCTGCTGGAGCAGGCGGGCGAGTAGGTCGTTGTTTTGGTGCGGCGTGTGCCGGGCTGGTCGCGCAGTTCCCCGCGCCCCTTGGGGGCTGCAACTGACCCACTGTGAGTAAGTTGCACTTCCCTAGTAGGGCTTTGTTAGGTACCCCAGTTCTCTTTGCTGGGGTATGTTGTGATCTTCTGTCAGGTGTGACACCTGAGGAGATGGAACAGGTCCGCCCGCGCCTGGAGGCGTTCGCGGAGGAGATGCTCGGCCCGCTGGCGCGTCGTGACCAGCGGGCCAAGGGCGAGCTGTATCTGCGTGGGCTGATGCTGGACGGCAAGCGCAAGTCGATGCAGCCGATGGCCGAGCGGCTGGGCGTGGACCACCAGCAACTCCAGCAGTTCGTTTCCTCGTCGACCTGGGACTATGCGCAGGTACGCCGAAACGTGGCCCGGTGGGCGAACGTGCATATCGCTCCCGAGGCGTACACGATCGACGACACCGGGTTCCCGAAGGACGGCATGGACTCGCCGGGCGTGGCGCGGATGTACTGCGGTGCGCTGGGCAAGCGCGGCAACTGCCAGATCGGGGTGAGCGTCCACCTCGCGAGCGAGCAGGCGTCCTCGGCGATCGACTGGCGGCTGTTCATCCCCGAGAGCTGGGACGACACCAAGAACGCCGACGATCCGCTGCTGGCCGCAGCGATCGCGCGCCGGCGCGAGCGGGCAAAGATCCCCCAAGACGTGCGGCACCGCGAGAAGTGGCGCCTGGCCCTGGACATGCTCGACGAGGCCCGCGAGGACTGGGGCCTGCCCGACCTGCCGGTCGCCGCCGACGCCGGATACGGCGACGCCACCGGCTTCCGCCAGGGCCTGACCGAACGCGGACTGACCTACGCGGTGGCCGTCAAGTCCGCGACCACCGCCCATCCCGGCACCGCCGAACCGGTACGTGCGCCCTACAGCGGCCGCGGCCGCCCACCCGTCCCCGGCTACCCGGACAAGCCACGCTCCCTGCGCCAACTCGCCCTGGAAGCAGGACGATCAGCACGCCGCACCGTCACCTGGCGCCAGGGAACCAGGACCGGCAGGCGCAACCCCACCGCCGACATGCGCTCCCAGTTCACCGCCCTGCGGGTACGTCCGGCCAACCGGGACATCCCCCGCGCCGCCGACGGCACCCTGCCCGAATGCTGGCTGATCGCCGAATGGCCGCACGACGCAGCCGAGCCCACCGACTACTGGCTTTCCACCCTGCTCGCCGACACGCCGCTGCGCGAACTCGTCCGCATCTGCAAGATCCGCTGGAGAGTCGAGCACGACTACCGCGAACTCAAAGACGGCCTGGGGCTGGACCACTTCGAAGGACGTAGCTACCCCGGCTGGCACCGCCACGTCACCCTCGCCGCCCTCGCCCAGGCCTTCTGCACCCTCCTGCGACTCGACCCAAAAGCCCCTGCGCCGGCCTGACCCTGTACGCGGTCCTCCGCGAACTCCAGGCACTCCTGGCCACCTGGACCGGCGCCTGCTCCATATGCGGCCAACCCGCGCCGACGCCAGAACCACGCCACAGGACCTAACAAAGCCCTACTAGGGGCGCGGGGAACTGCGCGACCAGCCAGCTACGGTCCGCAGCCCGAAAATCACTGCTCATCCTGCCCCGGATACGGCGCATCCGGCTGCGCCCGCGGCAGCCTCGGCAGCGGTCCGGTGTCGTCGGGGCGACGCCGCCGCCGCGGGCTCGGCAGGTGCGGGTGCGGCGCCGCCGCGGGAGGCGGCAGTTCCTCGTCCACGGCGGTCGCGCCCTGCCGCCGCAACAGCAGGCCGAGGCCCTCGCGGGTGGCGACCACCACCACCCGGTCGTCGTCCGCGAGCGGCCGCTCCGGCGCCGGGTTCCAGCGCAGGTCCCGGCCGGACCGCTGCAGACCGACCACTCGCCAGCCGCCCGGCCGGAAGGCCTCGGCGACGGTCCGTCCGGACAGTGCCTCGCGTCCCCGCACCCCCACCGTGGCGACCAGCAGCATCTGCCGCTCCACCGGGATCGAGGCCAGTACCTGACGGCCCATCATCGCGGCGGCGAAGGCCGGCGCCGCCAGATAGGAGACGCTGCGGCTCCGGGTGCGGGCCTGCGGATAGGAGGCCCGGAGGGTGCGGTAGACGGTGCCCGCGAAGGCGTCGTCGAACAGCCGCAGCACCACCCGGAGCTCGGGCTGCTGTTCGCGGGCGTAGAGCACCGCCTCCAGGTTGACGCTGTCATTGCTGGTCAACGCCATCAGGGTCTGGCTGCGGCTGACCCTGGCGTCGCGGTAGATCTCCGGGTCGGAGATGTCCCCGATCACCACCGGCACCCCGAGTTTCCTGGCCCTGGCCACCCCGGCGGCCTCCGGGTTCCGTTCCACGGCCACCACCGGCACCCGCATCACCGCCAGCCGCTCCACCACCCGGCTGCCCACCTTGCCCAGACCGATGACCACGATGTGGTCGGCCAGGCTGCGCTTGGGCCGGTCCAGGCCGCTGACATTGCGCAACGCCCCCAGGTTCTCCAGGATCACGGCCAGCACCAGCGGCATGATCAGCATCCCGGTGAACATCGAGAGCAGCTGCAGCACCTTCCGGATCGTCGACTCGCTGTCGGCGGGGTTGCCGGCGGCGGCGACGTCCATCAGCACGTCGTAGAGCGACTGTCCCAGCGACCGCGGGGTGGTCAGCCAGGTGACCACGGTCAGCACCGCCACCAGGGCACCGAGGCCCAGGGCGGCCCGGCGCAGCCGCCGTGAGATCAGTGCCCCGAGCGGGAAGCGCGGCAGACCGCGCCGTCCCGGTTCGTCGGGCGGGTTGGGGTCGTGCCGCAGCCGTACGACGGACCGGACGGTCTCCGGGCCGGCGGCGGCGGTCTGCTCGGGGGAGGGCAGCAGCACATGCAGCGGGTTGTCGCCGGAGCTGATCAGGTCGTCGGTGCGCGGGGCGAGCAGCGCGAGCGGGACGGTGCTGTCGTCGGCGTCCTCCCCGAGGGCCTGCTCGACCACGGAGAAGGTCCCGCCGTTGATCGGGATGACCTGGTTGCGGTCGGTGACGGCGGCCGAGACCAGGGCCGGGGTGGCCGTCTCCGAGGCTGAGAGCACCGCGGTCGAGCCGCCGGAGTGCTCGGCGGCCCGGTCCAGCAGGTGTTCCAGCCGTTGGCCGAGGGCGTTGCTGAAGATCCGGATCACCAGCCGCAGCCGTGGGTTGAGCCCGCGGGCCAGCAGCGCCGCCTCGGTGACGGCCGGGTCGTCCTCCATGGTGAGGGCGAGGGCGGTCGCCTCCGTGATCCCGGCGGCGAGCAGCGTGGTCTCGTCCGGACCGCGTCCGCTGATCACCGTGACCGCGCCGTCCTCGGTGGCCAGGGCGGCCAGCTGCGGGCCGTGGCCGACGTCCAGGTCGGGGATGATCAGGGTGACCCGTTCGCGGTAGAGGTGGATCAGGTCCAGCGCCAGACGGTGCGTCAGCGCGTCACCGCCGCAGACGATCATGTGCCCGGGGCTGGATTCGGCCGCCACTGTCGTCTCGTCACTCACGTACCGCCACGCCCCCCTGTTGATCCTCTCCCCACCCATAGTGGCGGATGGCTCGCGCCGCCGGTCGTGATACCAATGAAGACATGGCTATCCATCTGATCACCGGCGCGGGTTCCGGCATCGGCGCGGCGGTCGCCGCACGGCTGGCGGAGCGCGGCGACGAACTGTGGCTGCTGGCCCGTGACGCCAACCGCGCGGCGGTGCTGCGGAAGCAGTTCCCCGGCAGCCGCACGCTGATCGGAGACCTGGCCACGCCCGACCGGCTGTCCTGGGCGCTGGGCCAGCAGGAGCAGCCGGTACGGCTGGACTCGCTGCTGCACATCGCGGGTGTGGTCGACCTGGGCGGCATCGGCGACCTGGGCACCAAGGTCTGGAACCACACCCTCGCCGTCAACCTGGTCGCCCCGGCGGAGCTGACCCGGCTGTTCCTGCCGACTCTGCGGGTCTCCAAGGGGCAGGTGGTCTTCGTCAACTCCGGATCAGGGCTCCGCGCCCACGCCGAGTGGGGGGTGTACGCCGCCTCCAAGTTCGGGCTCAAGGCCGTCGCCGACTCGCTGCGCGCCGAGGAGCACGCCAACGGCGTCCGGGTCACCACCGTCTACCCGGGCCGCACCGCGACGCCGATGCAGGAGCGGGTCCACGCCCAGGAGGGCAAGGCCTACGACGCCGCCGCCTGGATCACCCCCGAGTCGGTCGCGACCGCCGTGCTCACCGCCGTCGACCTGCCTCGGGACGCGGAGATCACCGACCTGACGGTGCGTCCGGGGCGGTAGCGGCGGCGGGCGCGCACTGCCGCGGACGCGACGCCTTCAAACACCCCGGACTCCCGTACGCTGCCGGAGTGAGCGCTGAGAGTACGTTTCCGCAGTTGACCGGTCCTGGAGCGACGGGTGTCGGTTCGATGCCGGGGACGGACGCGCGGGAGGCCGCGAAGACCGTCACCGGGTCGCTGGAGGCACTGCCGCACCTCCCCGAGCTGCCGGCCCGAGGGCCCGGCGCCGACATGGTCGGTCGCAGTCTCGGGCTGCTGGTCGAGCTGTTCGCCCGGGTCGAGCCCAGCGGCTGGCGCTTCGGTGACCACCCGGGACGGGACACCCGTCGGGCCCGCTCCTGGCTGGGCGAGGACCTGGACGCCCTGGAGGAGCACACCCAGGGCTGGACCGGTCCGCTGAAGCTCCAGGCCGTCGGGCCCTGGACGCTGGCCGCGAGCGTCGAACTGCACCGGGGGGAGAAGGCGCTTGCGGACGCGGGCGCGGTGCGCGACATCGTCGGCTCGCTGGCGGAGGGCCTGCGGCTGCATCTGGAGGACGTGCGCAAGCGCATCCCGGGCGCGCAGCTCGTCCTGCAGCTGGACGAGCCGTCGCTCCCGGCGGTCCTCGCCGGGCAGGTGCCGACCGCCAGCGGCTGGCAGCGGCTGCGTTCGGTGGACCGCCAGGTCGCCGAGGAGACGCTGCGCACCCTCATCGGTGTAGTGGACCTGCCGGTGGTGGTGCACTGCTGCGCGCCCGGCGTGCCCCTGGCCCTGCTGCGGCGGGCGGGGGCCTCGGCGGTCTCGCTGGACATGGCGTTGCTGACGGAGCGTGACGACGACGAGATCGGCGAGGCGGTGGAGGCGGGCACGCTCCTCTTCGCCGGTGTCGTGCCATCGGTGGGGCCGGGATTGTCAGACCCTGCCGATAGTGTGAGCGGTGTCAGGACGTTGTGGCGACGCCTGGGTCTCGACCCGGCGCTGCTGGCCCAACGCGTCGTGGTGACCCCCAGCTGCGGTCTGGCGGGGGCCTCCCCGGCCTATGCGCGGCGCGCGCTGTCACACAGCGTGATCGCGGCTCAGAGCCTGGCCGACAATCCGGAGTAGTACGTCACGAGGGGGGTCGTCGATGGAGGAGCACACGGTGTCGGCAGAAGAGGCCACGGCCGAGGAGCGGTCCCGGCACGCTGAGCTGTCGCAGGAGATCGAGGAGCACCGCTTCCGCTACTACCTGCAGGACGCCCCCACCGTCAGCGACGCCGAGTTCGACGCGCTGATGCGGGAGCTGGAGGCGCTGGAGGAGCGCCACCCGGAGCTGCGCACCCCCGACTCGCCGACCCAGAAGGTCGGCGGCGCCTACTCCAACGACTTCGCCTCGGTGGAGCACCTGGAGCGGCTGCTCAGCCTGGACAACGCCTTCACCGAGGAGGAGCTGGACTCCTGGGCCGACCGGGTCGAGAAAGAGCTGACCGGGCAGAGCTACCACTTCCTCTGCGAGCTGAAGATCGACGGCCTGGCCGTCAACCTCACCTACGAGAACGGCCGGCTGGTCCGGGCCGCGACCAGGGGGGACGGCCGTACCGGCGAGGACATCACCGCGAATGTCCGCACCATCGCCGAGATCCCGCACCAGCTGCGGGACGACGGCGGCCACCAGGTGCCCGAACTGGTCGAGATCCGCGGCGAGATCTACTTCCCGATCGAGGCGTTCGCCGAGCTCAACGCCGCCCGGGTGGCCGCGGGTGAGGCCCCGTACGCCAATCCCCGCAACTCCGCCTCGGGTTCGCTGCGGCAGAAGGACCCCAGGATCACCGCTTCCAGGCCGCTGCACATGATCGTGCACGGCATCGGGGCGCGTCGGGGCTTCGACATCGACTGCCAGTCGCACGGATACGACCTGCTCCGCGCCTGGGGCTTGCCCACGGCCAGGCACAACGCCGTGGTGGGCACGCTCGCGGAGGTCAAGGAGTTCATCGCCCGCTACGGCGATCAGCGGCACTCGGTCGAGCACGAGATCGACGGCGTCGTGGTCAAGGTGGACGAGATCCCGCTGCAGGGCCGCCTGGGCGCGACCTCGCGCGCGCCGCGCTGGGCCATCGCCTGGAAGTACCCGCCGGAGGAGGTCAACACCAAGCTCCTCGACATCCGGGTGAACGTCGGCCGCACCGGCCGTTGCACCCCCTACGCCGTGATGGAGCCGGTCCAGGTCGCGGGCTCGGTGGTCGAGTACGCGACCCTGCACAACCAGGACGTGGTCAAGGCCAAGGGCGTGCTGATCGGCGACACCGTGGTGCTGCGCAAGGCCGGGGAGATCATCCCCGAGGTGCTCGGTCCGGTGGTGGAGCTGCGGGACGGCAGCGAGCGCGAGTTCGTCATGCCGGCCAACTGCCCGGATTGCGGCAGCGAGTTGCGGCCGATGGCCGAGGGCGACATCGACCTGCGCTGCCCCAACGCCCGGACCTGCCCGGCCCAGCTGCGCGAGCGGGTCTTCTACCTGGCCGGGCGCAAGTGCCTGGACGTCGAGGCGCTCGGCTATGTCGCCGCGACCGCGCTCACCCAGCCGCTGGAGCCGTCCGAACCGCCGCTGCTGAACGAGGGCGACCTGTTCGACCTGACGATCGAGCAGTTGCTGCCCATCAAGGCCGTCGTCCGCGACCAGGACACCGGCCTGCCCAAACGGGACCCCAAGACGGGCGAGGAGAAGGTGGTCACCTTCTTCGCCAATCTGAAGGGTGAGCCCAAGAAGACCGCGACCGCGCTGCTGGAGAATCTGGAAGCCGCCAAGCAGCGCCCGCTGGCCCGGATCCTGGCCGGCCTGTCGATCCGTCATGTCGGCCCGGTCGCCGCCCAGGCGCTGGCCCGGGAGTTCCGGGACCTGGACCGGATCGCCGCCGCCAGCGAGGAGGAGCTGGCCGCCACCGAGGGCGTCGGCCCGACCATCGCCGCCGCCATCACCCAGTGGTTCGCCGAGGACTGGCACCGGGAGATCATCGAGAAGTGGCGCGCCGCCGGCGTCCGCTTCGTGGAGGAGGGCGGCGGGGAGGACGAGGGTCCGCGTCCGTTGGAGGGGCTGACCGTCGTGGTCACCGGCACCCTCGCCTCGCACACCCGCGACGGCGCCAAGGACGCACTGCAGCAACTCGGAGCCAAGGTCACCGGGTCGGTCTCCAAGAAGACCGACTTCGTGGTCGTCGGCGACAACCCGGGTTCGAAGTTCGACAAGGCGATGCAGTTGAAACTGGCCGTCCTGGACGACGACGGCTTCGCGGTGCTCCTCGCCGAGGGACCGGAGGCGGCCCGCGAGCGCGCACTCCCGGTAGCGACTGACGCCCCCTCGGAGACTGATTAATGCCTCGTCAAGTTACTTAACGCAAAGGCATTTCGGTCAGTGGGCGCATATCGTGGAGCCGACCGGCTGGTAACGACACCAGTCGGTCACGGCCTGTCCAATTCCCCTGCCCCTCCATGAGTCCCGGCTTTACCCTTGAACACAACCCGCTCCCTCAGCGGGCGAACGGGGAATCCAGAGGAACATCTATGGAGCGCACGTCGAGGCTCGGCCGCGCCGGGCTTCTGGTCAGACTTGCGGTTTTGGTCGGAACACTGGCCGTGGGTGCGGCGCCGCTGCTGCCACTGGCGCTGATCACCTCTCATCACGCACCGCAACTCCTTCCGTTGTTCGCGGTCCCGCTGGCGGTGCTCTACGCGGCCTGGCGGATCGCCAGCGAGCGCGCGCACGACCTGGCCACCGATCCGCTGACCGGCCTCGCCAACCGCGACGCCCTGCTGCGCGCCGCCCGCGAGGCCATCGCCCGTGCGGACGGCGAGCGCAGGCCGACCCTGGTGCTGCTCGACCTGGACCGGTTCCGGTCGCTCAACGACACCCTCGGCCACGCCGCGGGGGACCGGCTGCTGGTGCAGGTGGGCGAGCTACTGCGCTGCTCCGTCCCGGCCGACGGCCTGGTCGCCAGGCTCAGCGGGGACGAGTTCGCGGTGCTGCTGCCCGACGGCGGCGACGACCCGCTGCGGTCCGCGCGCGAGCTGGTCACGGCTCTCGCCGTGCCGGTGCACCTGGACGGGCTCCAGCTCGTCCTGGAGTCCAGCGCGGGCGTGGCCGTCATGCCCGACGACGCCGACGACGCCGAATCCCTGCTCCGCCGCGCCGATGTGGCGATGGCGCACGCCCAGCGCAGCCGCAGCGGGGTCGAGCGCTACCACCCCGAGCAGGACGCCGACACGCCCCAGCGGCTCGGTCTGCTCGGCGACCTGCGCCGGGCGCTGGACACCCGCGACGTGCACATCCACTACCAGCCCAAGGTCGCCTTCGACGGGCATGTGGTCGGTCTGGAGGCCCTGGTCCGCTGGGACCGGGACGGGCACGGCCCGGTCAGCCCGGACGAGTTCGTCGGCCTCGCCGAGTCCAGCGGGCTGATGCCGAAGCTCACCGACTACGTCCTGGAGGCGGCGGTCACCCAGCTGGCCGCGTGGCGCGCCGAGGGGATGACCGTCCAGGTCGCCGTCAATGTCTCGCCGCGGGACGTCCTGCGGCCGGGCTTCGCCCAGTCCATCGCGGACCGGCTGGCCCGGCACGGGGTCCCTGCGGGGGCCCTGCAGCTGGAGATCACCGAGCGGCTGCTGCTGGAGGACGGGCAGCTGGCCGCGGACACCCTGGAGGAGCTGCGCGGGCACGGGGTCGGCATGTCCCTGGACGACTTCGGCACCGGGTACTCCTCGCTGGTGCGGCTGCGGAAGCTGCCGGTGGGTGAGCTGAAGATCGACCGGTCCTTCGTCAGCAGGATGGTGGCGGACCACCACGATGCGGCCGTGGTCCGCTGCTCGGTGCAGCTGGCGCACTCGCTGGGGCTGACCGTGGTCGCGGAGGGCGTCGAGGACGACGAGACCTGGGAGCGGCTGCACGCGATGGGGTGCGACGCGGTCCAGGGCTGGCTGGTCTCCGCCGCGCTCCCTGCGGAGCAGGCGACAGCTTGGCTCCGCATCCGCAACGCGGCATCGCCCCAACCCGTCGAACCGACCTGAGCCAGGCACGACCTCAGGGGCGTGGGGCTCTGCTTGATCAACCGCGCGCGCTGCCAACCATGCACCTCCGTAGTGGGTTGATCGCGCAGTTCCCCGCGCCCCTGGGGTGCTGCATGGCTCAGGTTCCGTCGCCCGACCAGCCATGCAACTACATAGGGGCGCGGGGAACTGCGCGATCAACCACGCACCTTCGTAGAGGGCTGGTCGCGCAGTTCCCCGCGCCCCTGAAGAAAAAACGTCAGCGCATGCATCCCCCCGGCGTCCGTAGGATGGGCCTGCGCCCGTGTCAATAGACTGGGGCCCGGAAAACCTGATCCCACCCCGAAGGGGACTGCTGCATGCCTGGCATTACGCGCGAGGAGGTCGCCCACCTCGCCCGGCTGTCGCGGCTGGAGCTCAAGGCCGAAGAGCTGGACCACTTCGCCGAGCAGCTCAACGACATCGTCGACGCGGTCGCCCGCGTCAGCGAGATCGCCGCCGAAGACGTACCGCCGACCTCGCACCCGCTGCCGCTGACCAATGTCATGCGCCCGGATGTGGTCCGCCCGTCCCTCACGCCCGCCGAGGCCCTCGCCGGTGCGCCCGCCGCGGAGGAGCAGCGCTTCCGCGTGCCGCAGATCCTCGGGGAGGACTGACCAACCCATGACCGACCTGATCCGCAACACCGCAGCCGAGACCGCCGCGGCCATCGCCGCAGGCGAGGTCTCCGCCGTCGAGGTGGCCCAGGCGCACCTGGACCGCATCGGCGCCGTCGACGAGAAGGTGCACGCCTTCCTGCACGTCGACACCGACGGCGCGCTCAGCGCCGCCCGCGCCGTGGACGCCAAGCGCGCCGCAGGCGAGGAGCTGGGCCCGCTGGCCGGCGTCCCGCTCGCGCTCAAGGACGTGTTCACCACCAAGGGCGTCCCCACCACCGCCGGGTCGAAGATCCTCGAGGGCTGGGTGCCGCCGTACGACGCGACGCTGACCCGCCGCCTCAAGGACGCAGGCGTGGTGATCCTCGGCAAGACCAACATGGACGAGTTCGCCATGGGGTCCTCCACCGAGAACAGCGCCTACGGCCCCACCGGCAACCCCTGGGACCTCTCCCGGATCCCCGGCGGCTCCGGCGGCGGTTCCGCCGCGGCCCTGGCGGCCTACGAGGCCCCGCTCGCCATCGGCACCGACACCGGCGGCTCGATCCGCCAGCCCGGCGCGGTCACCGGCACCGTCGGCGTCAAGCCGACCTACGGCACGGTCTCCCGCTACGGCCTGATCGCCTTCTCCTCCTCGCTGGACCAGGGCGGCCCCTGCGCCCGTACCGTGCTGGACGCGGCCCTGCTGCACGAGGCCATCGCCGGGCACGACCCGCTGGACTCCACCTCGATCGACGCCCCGGTGCTGCCGCTGGTGGAGGCCGCTCGCCACGGTGCGACCGGCGACCTCAGCGGCGTCCGGGTCGGCGTCGTCAAGGAGTTCGGCGGCGAGGGCTACCAGGCCGGGGTGATGCAGCGGTTCCACGAGTCGGTGGAGATCCTGCGCGGCCTGGGCGCGACCGTGGTCGAGCTCTCCTGCCCGTCCTTCAGCTACGCGCTGCCCGCGTACTACCTGATCGCGCCGTCCGAGGCCAGCTCCAACCTGGCCCGCTTCGACGCCATGCGGTACGGGCTGCGGGTCGGCGACGACGGCACCCGTTCGGCCGAGGAGGTCACCGCGCTGACCCGCGAGGCCGGTTTCGGCCCCGAGGTGAAGCGCCGGATCATCCTGGGCACCTACGCCCTCTCCTCCGGCTACTACGACGCCTACTACGGCTCGGCCCAGAAGGTGCGGACCCTGATCACCCAGGACTTCGCCCGCTCCTTCGCCGACGTGGACGTGCTGGTCTCGCCGACCACGCCGACCACCGCCTTCCCGATCGGCGAGCGCGCAGACGACCCGATGGCGATGTACCTGGCGGACCTGTGCACCATTCCATCGAACCTGGCCGGCAACTCGGCCATGTCGGTGCCCTGCGGACTCGCGCCGGAGGACAATCTCCCGGTCGGCCTGCAGATCATCGCCCCCGCCATGGCCGACGACCGGCTGTACCGCGTCGGCGCGGCGGTCGAGGCGGCACTCAACAACCAGTGGGGACACCCCCTGCTCGAGGAGGCACCGGCGCTGTGAGCAAGTCTGCGAGCAAGACCATCGAGAAGCTGGACAGCACGACCAGCACCAGCACGGCGAGCAAGGCCAAGCAGCTCAAAGGCTTCAAGCACACCAAGCCGGGCATCCTGATCGGCATCGGCGGCGGCGCCTTCGGCGCCATCGGCATCGTCAAGGACATCCGCAAGGCCCGCTTGGAGGGCGACACCCTCAAGCTGGTCAACGCCGGCGTCGCCGCCCTGGCCCTGGTCACCAGCACCCTGCTGCTGGTCCGCGAGCTGCGCAGGCTCGGCGACGACGACATCCTGCTCGGCTGAGCATCCATGAACACATGTGACGAAGAGGGGACGCATCAGTGAGCGTCATCGACCTGGTGCCCTACGACGAGGCGCTGGCGGCGTACGACCCGGTGATGGGCCTTGAGGTCCACGTCGAGCTGGGCACCGCCACCAAGATGTTCTGCGGCTGCTCCACCGAGCTGGGCGCCGAGCCCAACTCGCAGGTCTGCCCCACCTGCCTGGGCCTGCCCGGGTCGCTGCCCGTGGTGAACGCGGTCGGCGTGGAGTCGGCCGTCAAGATCGGCCTCGCGCTGAACTGCGAGATCGCCGAGTGGTGCCGTTTCGCCCGGAAGAACTACTTCTACCCGGACATGCCGAAGAACTTCCAGACCTCGCAGTACGACGAGCCGATCGCCTTCAACGGCTACCTGGACGTCACGCTGGAGGACGGCGAGGTCTTCCGGGTGCAGATCGAGCGCGCCCACATGGAGGAGGACACCGGCAAGTCCTCCCACATCGGCGGTGCCACCGGCCGCATCCACGGCGCCTCGCACTCGCTGCTGGACTACAACCGGGCCGGCATCCCGCTGATCGAGATCGTCACCAAGCCGATCGAGGGCGCGGGCAGCCGCGCCCCCGAGGTCGCCAAGGCGTACGTGGCCGAGCTGCGCGAGGTCATCAGGGCGCTGGGCGTGTCCGAGGCCCGGATGGACAAGGGCCAGATGCGCTGCGACGTCAACCTGTCGCTGCGGCCGCACGGGCGCGAGGAGTTCGGCACCCGCTCGGAGACCAAGAACGTCAACTCGCTCCGCAGTGTGGAGCGGGCCGCGCGCTTCGAGATCCAGCGGCACGCCGCGGTGCTCAACGACGGCGGCAGCGTCGTCCAGGAGACCCGCCACTTCCACGAGGAGGACGGCAGCACCACCGCCGGGCGGATCAAGGACAACGCCGAGGACTACCGCTACTTCCCCGAGCCCGACCTGGTGCCGGTCGCCCCGTCCCGCGAGTGGGTCGAGGAGCTGCGCGCCGCGCTGCCGGAGATGCCCCGGGTGCGCCGGGAGCGGCTGCAGGGCGAGTGGGGCATCTCCGACCTGGAGATGCAGTCGGTGCTCAACGCCGGTGCGATCGAGCCGATCCTGGAGACCATCGCCGCCGGCGCCCCGGCCGACCAGGCCCGCAAGTGGTGGATGGGCGAGCTCGCGCGTCGCGCCAATGAGTCGGGCGCCGACATCGGCGCTCTGCCGATCACCCCGGCGCAGGTCGCCCGGGTGTGCGAGCTGGTCGCGGCGGGTTCGTTGAACGACAAGCTGGCCCGTCAGGTCATCGAGGCGGTGCTGGACGGCGAGGGCGGGCCGGACGAGGTCGTCGCCAAGCGCGGCCTGGCCGTCGTCTCCGACGACTCGGCGCTGGGCGCGGCCGTGGACGAGGCCATCGCGGCCAACCCCGACGTCGCCGCCAAGATCCGCGACGGCAAGGTCGCCGCGGCCGGTGCGCTGGTCGGTGCGGTCATGAAGGCCACCCGCGGTCAGGCCGACGCCGCCAGGGTCAAGGAGCTCATCCTCGAACGGCTTGGCTAAGGACCTAAGGCCCTAAGACGCGCTGCCTAGGCGTACTGAGCCCTCTGAGGCCGTCCCACCCCTCCGGGTAGGACGGCCTCGGTGCTGTCTAAGGCCCCGCTGAGCTGGAAGATCGGGCAGGCTCCCGATGCCCGGCACCCCCCTGGCAGAGGAATCTTGAGGTCAGCAGGAAACAGCGACAGACCTCACCAGGGGAGCATCACATGTCCAGCAGCGACTTCTACCTCCAGTCCTTCAAGATCCGCGAGTCCGAGCTGCGCCGCGCGGCCGAGCAGCACCGCCTGGTGGTCGAGGCCGAGCGCGGCGCCGCCGAGGCCGCGTCGGAGAGTGACGGGAACCAGGACCGGAAGGGAGGGAGATCGCAGTTCCACTTCCGGGGCGTCCGCCGCTCGCGGCGGGCCTCAGCCCCCAGTGCCTGCTGACTGACGCCCCGGATTGTCGGAGGCGTGTGCGATGCTCACTGATGTGGAGCGCATATCGGTAAGCCCCGTGTTCGTCGGCCGTTCCGCCGAGATGGCGGAGCTCTCGGCGGCGCTGGAGCGGGCGGGGGAGGGGCAGCCGCAGGCGCTGCTCATCGCGGGGGACGCCGGGGTCGGCAAGACCCGGTTGCTGGAGGAGTTCGTCTGTGCGGCTACGGCGCGGGGGGCCGTAGCCGCCGTCGGCGGTTGCGTGGAGATCGGCGCGGACGGCCTGCCGTACGCGCCGATCGCCGCCGCCCTGCGCGCGCTCCACCATGAGCTGGGCGTCGAGGTGGAGCAGGCGGCGGCGGGCAGCGCGGGCCGGCTGGCGCAGCTGCTGCCCGAGCTGGGCCACGCCGTGCCCGAGGCCCACGACGAGTTCGGCCGGGCCCGGCTGTTCGAGCACACCGCCCAGCTCTTCGAGCGGCTGACCGCGGACCGCACCATCGTGCTGGCCCTGGAGGACCTGCACTGGTCCGACCGCTCCACCCGGGAACTGCTGGTCTACCTGCTGCGCTCGCTGCGCGCCTCGCGGCTGGTCATCGTCGCCACCTACCGCAGCGACGACCTGCACCGCCGCCATCCGCTGCGCCCCTTCCTGGCCGAGCTGGAGCGGCTGCGCACGGTCCAACGGCTGGAGCTGCCGCGGCTGGGCCGCACCGAGGTCGCCGACCAGCTGCTCGGCATCATGGCGGACGCCCCGGACGCAGCACTGGTGTCCAAGATCTTTCTCCGTTCCGAGGGCATCCCCTTCTTCGTGGAGGAGCTGGCCGCGAGCTACCAGGGCGGCTGCTCCACCGGTCTGACCGAGTCACTGCGCGATCTGCTGCTGGTCCGGGTCGAGGCGCTGCCGGAGGCGGTGCAGTCCGTCCTGCGCACCCTCGCGCTGGGTGGATCGGCGGTGGAGTACGGGCTGCTGCAGGCGGTGCTGCCACTGTCCGAGGACGAGCTGATCGGCGCGCTGCGCACCGCGGTGGACGCCAACATCCTGCGCCCCACCATGAACGGTGACGGTTACCGCTTCCGGCACGCCCTGGTCCGTGAGGCCGTCGCCGACGATCTGCTGCCCGGCGAGGGCGGCCGGATCACCCGGCGCTACGCGACCGTCCTCAGCGAGCAGCCGCAGCTGGTGCCGGCCGTGGAGCGGACCACCAGGCTGGCGAACTACTGGTACAGCGCGAGCGATCCGGCCCGCGCCCTGCCTGCCGCCCTGGACGCCAGCCGTGAGGCCCGGCGGCGCAACGCCTTCGCCGAGCAGCTGCAGATGCTGGAGCGCGCCCTGGAGCTGTGGGACCGCGTTCCCGAGGAGGTCCTGGCCGACCTCCGGCCCGCCGACTACGCCGAGTCCTACCCGGCCTGCAGCTGCGACGAGGACCCGGACGGTGAGTGCTGCCGCCGCCTGCGCTACGTCGACGTGATCGCCGAGGCGGCGGTCGCGGCCCGGCTCTGCGGGGAGCGTGAACGCTGCCTCAACCTCTGCAAGCTGGCGCTGCGTCATATCGACGAGACCACCGACCCGTCCCGGGCCGCCTGGTTCTGGGGCCAGCGCTCCCGGGTCCAGTTCCTCAGCGACGCCGGCGACAGCGGCCGCGCCGATCTGGCCAAGGCCCGCGCGCTGGTCGAGAACGGGCCGCCGAGCGCGGTGCAGGCGGAGGTCTTCGCCCGGTTCGCCGCCTGCGACATGGTCGACTGGCCCGAGGCCGAGGACATCGCCCTGGCCGAGCGCGCCATCGGGATCGCCCGGCAGATCGGGGACGAGCCGGTGGAGCTGCACGCCCGGGTCACCCTGGGCACGCTTCAGGTGATCCTGGGCCGTGAGGCCGAGGGCCTGGCCGAGCTGCAGCATGTGCTGAGCCGCGCTGTCGCCCTGCACGAACCGGACCTGATGTCCCGTGCCTACGTGAACCTCTCGGACGTCTACGAGGGGCTCGGCCGCTCGGAGCAGGCTGTGGCCACTGCTCGCGAAGGCTGCGAGATGGCCAGGGCCAACGGTCTGCTGGGGGCGTCGGGTTCGGTACTGCGCGGCAACTGGGTCGAGCCGCTGATCTCGCTCGGACGGCTGGACCAGGCCCTGGAAGCGCTCGAAGGCGCCTCCCGCGAGATGGACACCCGCACCGAGGGCACCTTCCTCAACCGGCTCCGCGGCCTGATTGCCCTGCTGCGTGACGACCTGCCGACGGCGACCACGCATCTGCTGAACGCCAAGGCCGACCCGTCCGCCGTACGAGCGCAGAGCTGGCTCCCGGTGTCCGAGCTGGCCATCCGGCTGGCCGCCGCCGAGGGGCGCTTCGAGGCGGTCAGGTCCGAGCTGCTGGCCGCCGTCGGCGAGGGCTTCCCCTCCGGGAAGTCCCGCTATGTCTGGCCGCTGCTGCTGCACGCCACCGCCTCCGAGGCCGACTCCCGCGGGCTCCCGGCCCTGGACGCCGACCGGCCCGCGGTGCTGGAGCAGGTGCGCGCGGCGGCCTCGCAGCTGCTGCGCGGCTGGCCGCTGGCAGACGGGTTCGCCCTGCTGCTGGACGCCGAACTCGCCCGCGCCGAGGGCGAGTTCCAGGCCGAGCCGTATCTGCGCGCGGTGGCCGTGCTGGAGCCGCTCGGCCTCCCCTACCCGCTGGACCTGGCGCTGCTGCGGGCCGCCGAGGCCGAGGCGCTGCGGGGGCGGCGGCCCGAGGCGGCCGCGCTGCTGCGCCGGGCCGAGGAGCAGGCCGCCCGGCACGGCGACGTACGGCTGCAGGCGGCGGCGCGGCGCCTCGCCGAGCGGGCCGGTCTGCACGCGGCCGAGCCGGCCCCGGCGGAGCCGGTGTCCTCCGCGGAGCTGCCCGCCTTCCATCTGACGCCGCGTGAGCTCGCGGTGCTGCGGCTGGTGGCGCTGGGGCGGACCAACCGTCAGATCGCGGAGGAGCTGTACATCTCGCCGAAGACGGCGAGCGTCCATGTCTCCAACATCCTGGCCAAGCTGGAGGTGACCGGCCGCGGCGAGGCCGCCGCCATGGCGCACCGGCTCCATCTGGTCCCGGTCGGCGCCTGAGCAGCCCTTTCCTGCCGGTGCACGCGAAAAATCAGGCGGCTCTGTCGGCGCCGTGTGCGATGCTCGGCCCCGTGGAGCGGATATCGGTAAGCCCCCGGTTCGTCGGCCGGAGTTCGGAACTCGCGGCGCTGGACGCCGCGCTGCGCCGGGCCGGGGACGGGATGCCGCAGGCCGTCCTGATCGGCGGTGAGGCGGGGGTCGGCAAGACCCGGCTGCTGGAGGAGTTCCAGCGGGCGGCACTGTCGGGCAGTGCGGTGGTCTCCGTCGGCGGCTGCCTGGAGATGGGCGCCGAGGGCCTGCCGTACGCGCCGTTCGCTACCATGCTGCGCCGGCTGCACCGGGAGCTCGGCAAGGAGCTGGTCCGCGCCGCCGAGGGTTATGAGAGCAGCCTGGCCCGGCTGCTCCCGGACTTCGGGGAGGCCCCGCCCGAGGCCCATGACGCCTTCGCCCGCGCCCGCCTGTTCGAGCACACCGCGCGGCTCTTCGAACGGCTGACGGAGGACCGCACCCTGGTCCTGGCCGTCGAGGACCTGCACTGGTCCGACCGCTCCACCCGGGAGCTGCTGGCCTATCTGGTGCGCACCCTGCAGGGGGCCAGGGTCGTCCTGCTCGCCACCTACCGCAGCGACGACCTGCACCGCCGCCACCCGGTCCGACCCTACCTGGCCGAGCTGGAGCGGCTCCGCACCGTCCAGCGGTTCGAACTGCCCAGGCTGGCCCGGGCCGAGGTGGCCCGTCAGCTGGCCGGCATCCTGCACCCCCGGGTCCCCGGTGACGACCTGGTCCAGTGGGTCTACGAGCGCTCCGAGGGCAATCCCTTCTTCGTGGAGGAGCTCGCCGTCTCCGAACAGCAGGGCGCGGGCCGCGGCCTCACCGACTCGCTGCGCGACCTGCTGCTGGTACGGGTCGAGACGATGCCGGAGGAGAGCCAGGGCATCCTGCGGATCCTGGCCGAGGGTGGATCGGCGGTCGAGCACCGGCTGCTCGCCGCGGTCGCCGGACACCCCGAGGACGAGCTCACCGAGGTGCTGCGCACCGCCGTGGGCGCCAACATCATCCAGCCCAGCGCCGACCTGGACGGCTACTGCTACCGCCACGCCCTGGTCCGCGAGGCGGTCTCGGACGACCTGATGCCGGGGGAGCGCAGCCGGATCAACCGCCGCTACGCCGGTGTCCTGGCCGAGCACCCGGAGCTGGTCGCCGCGGACCAGCGCGCCGCCCGGCTCGCCGACTACTGGTACCACGCCCGCGACGCGGCGCTGGCCCTGCCCGCCGCTCTGGAGGCGGGGCTGCAGGCCCGCCGCCGCAACGCCTTCGCCGAGCAGCTCAGAATGCTGGTACGGGCCCTGGACCTGTGGGACGACGTACCGGAGCAGGTCCTCGCCGGCCTGATGGGGGTCGAGCCGACCGACGCGACCTACCCCGTCTGCACCTGTCCGCCCGGCGCCGAGCACGACTGTGGCCGGCTGCGGATGACCGATGTGCTCGCCCAGGCCGCCGTCGCGGCCATGTACAGCGGCGAGCACGACCGGGGCCTGCGCTTCATCAAGAAGGCCCTGCGGATCGTGGACGAGACCGAGGACCCGCAGCGTGCCGCCTGGTTCCTGATGCAGCGCGGACGCGCCGTCCGCTACCGCTCCGGCGGGACCGCCCGCGAGGACATCGACCGCGCCCTGCGCCTGGTCGGCGACGGGCCGCCCACCGCCGTGCTCGCGGATGTGCTCAACCGGCTGGCCACCGAGGGCACTCTGGACGACGCCCGCCGGGAGGACCTGGAGATGGCCCGGCGCGCCGCCGAGGTGGCACGGACGGTCGGCGCCCGCAGCACCGAGCTGCACGCCCGGCTGACCCTGGGCAGCCTGTACCGGATCTTCGACGACCACGAGCACGCCGAGGCCGCCGTGGCCGGCCTGATCGAGGAGGCCGCCGCCACCGGTGACATCGAGCTCCGGTCCAGGGTCTACATCAACCTCTCGCA
Source organism: Streptomyces sp. 846.5 (assembly GCF_004365705.1). Taxonomy (NCBI): domain Bacteria; kingdom Bacillati; phylum Actinomycetota; class Actinomycetes; order Kitasatosporales; family Streptomycetaceae; genus Streptomyces; species Streptomyces sp. 846.5. The sequence continues at coordinate 2,718,923 of NZ_SOBN01000001.1, read as the reverse complement.
CCACTACGAGGCCGAGGGCCGCTCCGCCCGCTCGGTCGAGGCCGCGCGGGCCGGTCTGGCCCTGATCCGGATGAACGGGATGGCGGCCTACAGCGGCACCATCATGCTGGGCAACCTCGCCGAGGCGCTGCTGTCCCTGGGGCAGCTGGACGAGGCCGGGAAGCTGCTCGCCGAGGAGCCCTTCGGCTCCGGCCGGGAGGCGCACCGCGACTTCCTGGAACGGCTCCGCGGCGATCTGGCGCTGATGTGCGGGGACACCGCGCAGGCCACCGCGCAGCTGGAGGCGGCCCGGGCGCTGGGGGCCGACTGGCAGCCGCAGAAGTACGTGCCGGCGGCGCTGCTGGCGGTTCGGATCGCCTGCCAGGAGGGACGGTTCGGCGATGCCAGGGCCGAGCTGCTCGCCGTGCTGGACCAGGGTCTGGACCGGGGCTACGAGCGGCACGCCTGGCCCTTGCTGTTCCACGCAGCCGCGGCCGAGGCCGACGGCTATGAACTGCCGGGCTCGGCCGAGGACCGGCCCGCGTCGCTGCAGCGGATCCGTGCCGCCGCAATCGGGCTGAGCACGGTCAATCCGCTCTCGGCCGCGTGGGCGCCGCTGCTGGAGGCCGAACTCGCCCGCGCCGAACGGAGCGACAGCGCGGCCCTGTGGCTCGCTGCGGCGGAGGCGGTGGCCGGGCTGGAATCGCCGGGACCGCGCGCCCTGGCGCTGTACCGCGCGGCGGAGCGGCTGGCCACCGAGGGGGAGCGCGGCCCGGCCGCCGCGGCCGCCGCCGAGGCGCTGGACCTGGCCGAACGGCAGGGGGAGCAGGGACTGCGGCAGTCCGTGCAACTGCTGATCGAGCGGGCCGGGCTCCGCACCGAGCAGCCGGCGGCGGCGTCGGCGGTTGACGAACCGAGCGCCGTCGCCTTCCATCTGACGCCGCGTGAGCTCGCGGTGCTGCGGCTGGTGGCGCTGGGGCGGACCAACCGTCAGATCGCGGAGGAGCTGTACATCTCGCCGAAGACGGCGAGCGTCCATGTCTCCAACATCCTGGCCAAGCTGGAGGTGACCGGACGGGGCGAGGCCGCCGCCCTGGCCCACCGGCTGCATCTGGTCGCGCCGCGATAGCCTCGCCACCATGGCCCGTTACCTCCTGCCCTATCCGCCCGAGCAGCTCGGCACCCTGCCCGCCGGGGTCTCCGCCGACGAGATCGCCGTCTGGGACGGTGCGGGACCGCCGCCGGAGCAGCGGGTGCTCGACGGCGTCGAGTTCTACTGCCTTCCCTACATGCGGCATGCGGCCGCGGTGGCCCTGCTGCCGCGGCTGCCCGCGCTGCGCACCGTGCAGACGCTCACCGCCGGCGTCGACGACGTACTGCCGCACCTGCCCGAGGGGGTGACCCTGCAGAACGCCCGGGGTCTGCACGACGCCAGCACCGCCGAGCTCGCGGTGACGCTGGTGCTGGCCTCGCTGCGCGGCATCCCGCAGTTCGTCAGGAACCAGGCCGACGGGGTGTGGGACCAGCACTTCCGCCCCGCGCTGGCCGACCGCACGGTGCTGATCGCCGGCTACGGCTCCATCGGCGCGGCACTGGAGGCGCGGCTGCTGCCGTTTGAGTGCGAGATCGTACGGGTGGCGCGCAGCGCGCGCTCCGCGCCCCTCGGCCCGGTGCACGCCCTCGACGAGCTCCCCGAGCTGCTGCCGACCGCGGACGTGGTGGTGCTGCTGGTCCCGCTGACCGAGCAGACCCGGCACTTCGCCGACGCCGACTTCCTGGCCCGGATGAAGGACGGCGCCCTGCTCGTCAACATCGCGCGCGGCGCCGTCGTCGACACCAAGGCCCTGCTCGCGGAGCTGGAGACCGGCCGCATCAGCGCGGCCCTGGACGTCACCGACCCCGAACCGCTGCCCGCCGACCACCCGCTCTGGCACGCACCGAACACCCTGATCACCCCCCACGTCGGCGGCCCCAGCTCAGCCTTCCTCCCCCGCGCCCTCAGCCTCCTGACCACCCAACTCGCCGCCTTCGTCCTTTAGGCCTTCAGGCCTAAAGGGGCGCGGGGAACTGCGCGAGAACCATCTACGGTGCTGAACATCGCGGCAATGCCTCCGCCCGCGCCCCCCGTCGCGCCCCCAACACCCCCGCACGCCTGGCCATTCGGCTGGTTCCCAGCCGCCCCCACCGATCCCGCAGAGCCTTCCCAACGCGTTCAGTTACTCTGAGTTGAGCATGGATGTCGTAGAGTGACGAGAGTGGTGTAAGGTCCCGACCGGGAGAGCCGGTACGGAGCGATCCGCATCGCTGCTCCGCCCGCACCCGGGGCCGGAGGGGGAGTTACCGGTGGTGAGTACCAAGACCGTGCTGCCCGGCCCGCCCTGGGCCGAGGAGCATTCCGTGCCGAGATTCAGCGTGCAGGACCCCATCGCGTCCGTCTCCGACCTGGACCCGCCGGGGCTGCTCTCGGGCAGCCTCTCCGCGTACGAAGCGGAGGAGCCGCGCGAGGATCCGCCGCCGGGCGCCGCCTCGCGGCTGCCTCGGCTGCTCATCGTGCTGCTCTGCCTCGGCTACCTGATCGGCTCGGCCTCGGGCTGGGGCTCGCCGGGCCTGGCCGACTTCATGGGGGACTTCGGACTCTCCGCCGCCGCGCTCACCGCGTCGCTGTCCTGCCTGGGCTACAGCTGCACCGCCGCCGGCCGGCACCGACCGGCCTGGCTCTGCTTCGGCCTCTCCTCGCTGATGGTCGCCGTCGGCAACGGCGTCTGGGGCTGGTACGAGGTGGTGCTCCGGGTGCCGATCCCGACGCCCTCCGTCGCCGACTACGCCTTCCTGATGTTCGCCCCGCCGGCCATCCTCGGCCTGCTGCTGCTCGCCAAACGGCCCCGCAACGCGGCGGGTTGGCTCTGCCTGGCGCTGGACGGCTGGCTTATCGCCGGCTCGCTGCTGACGCTCAGCTGGAGCCTCGCGCTGGCGCGCACCGCCCACGGCGACTCCGGCAGCCCGCTGCGGCTGTCCATGGCCCTGGCCTACCCGGTGCTGGACATCCTGCTGGTCAGCATGGTGCTGGGGCTGCGCTTCCGGAGCCGTGACAGCAACCGGGCGGCCGTGCACACCGCGATGGTGGCGCTGGCCCTGACCGTGCTCTGCGACGCCCTGTTCACCAGCCAGGCGCTCAGGGACGCCTACCACTCCGGCCAGCTGCTGGACGCCGGCTGGTTCACCGGCAGCATGCTGCTCGCCTGGGCCCCCTGGGCCAGGCCCAGCAGCACCGGCGGCTCCGCCGCCTCCGCCGGGGGCCGCACCAGGGTCGCCTCCACCTTCAGCGTGCTGACCCCCTACGCCGCGGCCGGGGTCTGCACCGTCGGCCTGATCTACAACGCCTTCGCGCAGCGCGAGTTGGACCGCTTCGTGCTGATCGTCGCTTGCACCGTGGTGTTCGCGCTGATCCTTCGCCAGGGCATCATGCTGCTGGACAACCTGTCGCTGGCGCAGAAGCTCTCGCACCAGGAGAACCACTTCCGCTCGCTGGTGCAGGGCTCCAGCGACGTCATCATGATCGCCGACCCGGACGGCATCCTGCGCTATGTCAGCCCGGCCGCCGCCGGCGTCTACGGCCGTCCGGCCGAGGAGCTGGTCGGCACCCGGCTGCCGGAGATGGTCCACCCGGACGACCTCGGGCACGTCCTCTGGGAGGTGCAGCGCTACCTCGCGCAGAGTCCGGCCCAGGAGCCGACCGCGAGGATCGAGTGCCGGGTGCGCTCCGGCGCGGGGGAGTGGCTGGACGTCGAGTCCACGGTGAACCGCTACCGCGACGGACTGATCTTCAACTGCCGGGACGTCTCCGAACGGGTGCGACTGCAGGCGCAGTTGGAGCACAACGCGTTCCACGACGCGCTCACCGACCTGCCCAACCGCGCTCTGTTCCTGAACCGCGGCAGGGCTGCACTCAACAGGACGCCACCGAAGACGGCCGAGGGCGTCGCGGTGCTCTTCCTCGACCTCGACGGCTTCAAGGCCGTCAACGACAGCGCCGGACACCAGGTCGGCGACGAACTGCTGGTGCAGGCGGCCCGCAGGCTCCAGGACACCGTCCGCACCGGGGACACCGTGGCCCGCCTGGGCGGCGACGAGTTCGCGGTGCTGCTGACCGGGCTCGACCAGGAGCAGGCCGCGGAGGTCGCCGAGCGGCTGCGCGCGGCGCTGTCCGCGCCGTACTGGATCGGCAGCGAGGAGCTCGGCGTCGCCGCCAGCATCGGCATCGCCTTCGCCGAGCCGGGGATCACCCCGGCCAGGCTGCTGCGCAACGCCGATCTGGCGATGTACCAGGCCAAGAAGAACGGCAAGGGCCGGGTCGCCGTCTACGACCCGCAACTGCGCACCGAGCTGCACCGTCGCACCGAGCTGGAGCAGCGGCTCAGGATCGCGGTGCGCGAGGGCCAGTTCGCCCTGCTGCACCAGCCCGTCGTCGACCTGGAGTCCGGAGAGGTGGTCGCCCTGTCGGCGCAGGCCCGCTGGCGCTCGGCGCAGGGCCTGCTGCTCACCCCGGCCGAGTTCCTGCGGGCCTCGGAGGGCGGCGACCGTGCGGCCCGGTTCACCCGCTGGATGGTCGAGCAGGCGCTGCAGCTGTCCAGGGAACGCCGGGACCGGCTCGGCGCCACCGTCTCCCAGCTCCCGGTGGCGCTCCGGCTGCCGGCCCGCAGACTGGCCGCGCCCGGGCTGTGCGAGACCATCGAGGCCATACTGCTGCGCAGCGGCCTGCCCGCGGATTCCTTACTCCTGGAGATCGCCGAGGGCGACGCCGCCGACATCCGCAGCCACCACTCCGACGAACTGGTCCGCAGGCTCACCGCGCTGCGCAGGCTCGGCGTCGGGATCGCGCTGGACGGGTTCGGCGGCCTCGGGGCCCCGCTCAGCGGGCTGCGCCGACTGCCGGTGGACATGATCAAGGTGGAACGCGCTCTGGTCGAGGGCCTGACCGAGTCGGCGTTCCTGCGGACCCTGACCACTTCCGTGCTCCGGCTGGGGCAGGAACTGGGCCTCACCACGGTCGCCGAGGGCGTCGACCACGCGCCCCAGGCGGCACTGCTGCGCGAGCTGGGCTGCCGCCGCGGCCAGGGCCAGTTCTTCTCCGGACCCCTGCCCGAGGAGCAGCTGGACGCCGTCCTCTGCGGCCCCAGTTTCGAGGTGCCCACGGCCCCGGAGGCGGCCGTGCCCCGGGCGGCCACAGCCGAGTCGCCCCGGGTCGTCCACCCTTCGAGTGACTCCCGGAGTGACCTGCGGATTCATCGCCCCGGCCACCCCCGCACCAACTCTGACCAGCAAGGACGCTCCCGCGGCAGTCATCTCGGCCTGGGTCCGCATGATGAGACATCGATCCCACCGGCTTGACACTCCGGTCACCGCCGGAGGAAGGTCGAGCCATGAGCACCCGAATTCTCGTACTTGGCGGGCGCGTCGGCTGATCCGCAGGACTCCAGTATCACCTGGTCCACGGAATCACTCAGGCCGACGCGCCACCCCTCGCATGCCCACGGGCACGAGGGGTTTTTTGTTGCCCACGCCCCAGAAGCTCGCAACCCCGCCACGTACCACTCCGAGAAGGAATCAGCAGATGACTGAGCAGGCAGCCGCCGCCCCGCAGCGAGGCGAGACGTCCCCCGTCGCCGAGCCCATGACCGGGGCCCAGTCGCTCATCCGCTCGCTCGAAGCGGTCGGCGTCGAGACCATGTTCGGACTCCCGGGCGGCGCGATCCTCCCCGCCTACGACCCGCTGATGGACTCGGTCAAGGTCCGTCACATCCTGGTCCGGCACGAGCAGGGCGCCGGCCACGCGGCCACCGGCTACGCGCAGGCCACCGGCAAGGTCGGCGTCTGCATGGCCACCTCGGGTCCGGGCGCCACCAACCTGGTCACGCCGATCGCCGACGCCTACATGGACTCGGTGCCGATCGTCGCCATCACCGGACAGGTCGCCAGTGCCGCCATCGGCACGGACGCCTTCCAGGAGGCGGACATCTGCGGCATCACCATGCCGATCACCAAGCACAACTTCCTGGTCACCGACCCGGCCGAGATCCCCCGGGTGATCTCCGAGGCGTTCCACATCGCCGCCACCGGCCGCCCCGGCCCGGTGCTGGTCGACATCGCCAAGGACGCGCTGCAGGCCCGGACCGTGTTCCGCTGGCCGCCGGAGCACCAGCTGCCCGGCTACCGCCCGGTCACCAAGCCGCACGCCAAGCAGATCCGCGAGGCGGCCCGGCTACTGACCACGTCCAAGCGCCCGGTCCTCTACATCGGCGGCGGCGTCATCAAGTCCGGCGCCACCGCCGAGCTGCGCATCCTGGCCGAGCTGACCGGCGCCCCGGTGGTCACCACGCTGATGGCGCTGGGCTCCTTCCCCGACACCCACGAACAGCACCTGGGCATGCCCGGCATGCACGGCAGTGTCGCCGCCGTCACCGCGCTGCAGAAGGCCGACCTGCTGTTCGCCGTCGGCACCCGCTTCGACGACCGGGTCACCGGCCGGCTGGACACCTTCGCCCCGCACGCCAAGATCGTCCACGCCGACATCGACCCGGCCGAGATCGGCAAGAACCGCACCGCCGACGTGCCGATCGTCGGCGACGCCCGCGAGATCCTGGCCGACCTGATCCAGGCGGTCCAGGCCGAGTACGCCGGCGGCACGACCTCGGACTACACGGAGTGGTGGCAGCAGCTCAACGGCTGGCGCAAGACCTACCCGGTCGGTTACGACGCGGCCCCGGACAACATGCTGAGCCCGCAGCAGGTGATCGAGCGGATCGGCCAGCTGGTCGGCCCGGACGCGATCTACGCGGCGGGCGTGGGCCAGCACCAGATGTGGGCCTCCCAGTTCCTGACCTTCGAGAAGCCGGCCACCTGGCTGAACTCCGGCGGCGCGGGCACCATGGGCTACGCCGTCCCGGCGGCCATGGGCGCGAAGGCCGGCATGCCGGACACCCAGGTCTGGGCGATCGACGGCGACGGCTGCTTCCAGATGACCAACCAGGAGCTGGTCACCTGCGCCCTGAACAACATCCCGATCAAGGTCGCGGTCATCAACAACGGCTCGCTGGGCATGGTCCGCCAGTGGCAGACCCTGTTCTACGACCAGCGCTACTCCAACACCGTGCTGCACAGCGGCCCCGAGCACGACGGCGTCGCCCAGCCCGCCCAGGGCACCCGGATCCCGGACTTCGTCAAGCTGTCCGAGGCGATGGGCTGCGTCGGCCTGCGCTGCGAGCGCCCCGAGGACCTGGACGCGGTCATCCAGCAGGCGATGGCCATCAACGACGCCCCGGTCGTCATCGACTTCATCGTGCACCAGGACGCCATGGTCTGGCCGATGGTCGCCGCCGGAACCAGCAACGACGAGATCCTGGCGGCGCGTGACGTCCGTCCGGACTTCGGCGACCAGCTCGACTAAGGGATAGGAACCATGTCCAAGCACACCCTCTCCGTCCTGGTCGAGAACAAGCCAGGCGTGCTCGCCCGCATCGCCGCCCTGTTCTCCCGCCGGGGATTCAACATCGACTCGCTCGCGGTCGGACCGACCGAGCACCCCGACATCTCCCGGATGACCATCGTCGTCAACGTGGAGGACCTGCCGCTGGAGCAGGTCACCAAGCAGCTCAACAAGCTGGTCAACGTCATAAAGATCGTCGAGCTGGACCCGGAGGCGGCAGTGCGCCGCGAACTGGTCCTGGTCAAGGTGCGCGCGGACAGCGAGAGCCGCTCCCAGATCACCGAGATCGTCCAGCTCTTCCGCGCGAAGACGGTGGACGTCTCCCCGGACGCCGTCACCATCGAGGCCACCGGGAGCAGCGACAAGCTGGAGGCCATGCTCAAGATGCTGGAGCCGTACGGCATCAAGGAACTCGTCCAGTCCGGGATGGTCGCCGTGGGCCGCGGTGCAAGGTCCATCACCGACCGTTCCCTCCGCGCGCTGGACCGCTCCGCGTGACCACCCTGGGTGCATGGTTCTCGCGCAGTTCCCCGCGCCCCTGAGGTTATGCAACTGGCCCGGCTGCAACCAGATAGGGGCGCGGGGAACTGCGCGACAAGCCACAGCTGACCTGCACCTTCGCTGAGACGCTAATCTCAGCATCCGAGAACAAAACCCACGAGACGCCGAGCGGCGTACCGTGTCCCTAACCGAAGCAACCCCCCGCAAGGAGAAGCCAGCGATGGCCGAGCTGTTCTACGACGACGACGCCGATCTGTCCATCATCCAGGGCCGCAAGGTCGCGATCCTCGGCTACGGCAGCCAGGGCCACGCCCACGCGCTCTCCCTGCGCGACTCCGGCGTCGACGTCCGCGTCGGCCTGCTGCCGGAGTCCAAGTCCCGCGCCAAGGCCGAGGAGCAGGGCCTGCGGGTGGTCACCCCGGCCGAGGCCGCCGCCGAGGCCGACGTCATCATGATCCTGGTCCCGGACCCCATCCAGGGCGACGTGTACAAGGAGGTCGTCGAGCCCAACCTCAAGGCCGGCGACGCCCTGTTCTTCGGCCACGGCCTGAACATCCGCTTCGGCTTCATCGAGCCCCCGGCCGACGTCGACGTCTGCATGGTCGCCCCCAAGGGCCCGGGCCACCTGGTCCGCCGCCAGTACGAGGAGGGCCGCGGCGTCCCCTGCATCGTGGCCGTCGAGCAGGACGCCACCGGCAAGGGCCTGGAGCTGGCGCTCTCCTACGCCAAGGGCATCGGCGGCACCCGCGCCGGCGTCATCAAGACCACCTTCACCGAGGAGACCGAGACCGACCTGTTCGGTGAGCAGGCCGTCCTCTGCGGTGGCACCTCCGCGCTGGTCAAGGCGGGCTTCGAGACCCTGGTCGAGGCCGGCTACCAGCCGGAGATCGCCTACTTCGAGTGCCTGCACGAGCTGAAGCTCATCGTCGACCTGATGTACGAGGGCGGCCTGGAGAAGATGCGCTGGTCGGTCTCCGAGACCGCCGAGTGGGGCGACTACGTCACCGGCCCCCGCATCATCACCGCCGACACCAAGGCCGCGATGAAGCAGGTCCTGGCCGAGATCCAGGACGGCACCTTCGCCAACGCCTGGATCGCCGAGTACAAGAACGGCCTGCCGAAGTACAACGAGTACAAGAAGGCCGACAGCGAGCACCTGCTGGAGACCACCGGCAAGAAGCTCCGCAAGCTGATGAGCTGGGTGGACGAGGAGGCGTAAGCTTCCTCCCACCTCGGCTGCGGGGGTGTCCTGGAACGGGCACCCCCGCACCTTGCTCCAACTTTTCGGGGCACGATGCCCCGGACCCCTGCGAAACCCCAAGCAGGCGGGCCTGGGCGGGACTGTTTCTGTCCGGCGTAGCTCAGTTGTACGGTTCGTAAGGTCCCGTGCGGGTGATTCCGCCGCAGGGGCGAGTGGTACGGCTCCAACCCTCGCTAGACTCCCGATTGCGCGTCAGGCCCACAGCGTCGTGCGTCTCCAACGCGGCATGCCACCGTTCCCACCATGCCGCCCCTACACGGGTGCCACCCACACCCATGCGGCAGGGGAGATCCGGACAGTAAGGACAACTGTCGTGAGCGCTGCACCCACCCACAAGCCTGTCGTTCTCATCGCGGAAGAGCTCTCCCCCGCGACCGTGGACGCGTTGGGCCCCGACTTCGAGATCCGCCACTGCGACGGCGCCGACCGGGCCGAGCTGCTGCCCGCCATCGCCGACGTGGACGCGATCCTGATCCGCTCCGCCACCAAGGTCGACGCCGAGGCCATCGCCGCCGCCGGGAAGCTCAAGGTCGTCGCCCGCGCCGGCGTCGGCCTGGACAACGTGGACGTACCCGCCGCGACCAAGGCGGGTGTGATGGTCGTGAACGCCCCGACCTCCAACATCGTCACCGCCGCCGAGCTGGCCTGTGGCCTGCTGATCTCCACCGCCCGGCACATCCCGGCCGCCAATACCGCGCTGAAGGCCGGGAAGTGGGCCCGCAGCAAGTACACCGGCGTCGAGCTGGCCGAGAAGACCCTCGGCGTGGTCGGCCTCGGCCGCATCGGCGTCCTGGTCGCGCAGCGCATGTCCGGCTTCGGCATGAAGATCGTCGCCTACGACCCCTACATCCAGGCCGCCCGGGCCGCGCAGATGGGCGTCAAGCTCATGTCGCTGGACGAGCTGCTGGCGGTCTCCGACTTCATCACCGTGCACCTCCCGAAGACCCCGGAGACCGTCGGTCTGATCGGCGACGAGGCGCTGCACAAGGTCAAGCCGACCGTCCGCATCGTGAACGCCGCCCGCGGCGGCATCGTGGACGAGGAGGCCCTGGCGGCCGCCCTCAAGGAGGGCCGGGTGGCCGGCGCCGGCCTCGACGTCTACGCCAAGGAGCCGTGCACCGACTCCCCGCTGTTCGCCTTCGACAACGTGGTCTGCACCCCGCACCTGGGCGCCTCCACCGACGAGGCGCAGGAGAAGGCCGGCATCTCGGTCGCCAAGTCGGTCCGCCTCGCCCTCGCCGGCGAGCTGGTCCCGGACGCGGTCAACGTCCAGGGCGGCGTCATCGCCGAGGACGTGCGTCCCGGGCTGCCGCTGGCCGAGAAGCTCGGCCGGATCTTCACCGCCCTGGCCGGCGAGGTCGCGGTCCGCCTCGACGTCGAGGTGCGCGGCGAGATCACCCAGCACGACGTCAAGGTGCTGGAGCTGTCGGCCCTCAAGGGCGTCTTCGAGGACGTCGTCGCCGAGACGGTCTCCTACGTCAACGCCCCGTTGTTCGCCCAGGAGCGCGGCCTTGAGGTGCGGCTGACCACGACCAGCGAGAGCCCCGAGTACCGCAATGTCATCACCGTGCGCGGCACCCTGACCGACGGCCGCGAGGTCGCCGTCTCCGGCACGCTCACCGGCCCCAAGCGGATCCAGAAGATCGTCGGCGTCGACACCTTCGACGTGGACGTGGTGCTCACCGACCACATGGCCTTCTTCCGCTACGACGACCGCCCCGGCGTGGTCGGCTCGCTCGGCCGGATCCTCGGCGAGGCCGGCATCAACATCGCGGGCATGCAGGTCTCCCGCGACGACGAGGCCGGCGACGCGCTGGTCTCGCTCACCGTGGACAGCGAGATCCCGCAGCCGCTGCTGACCGAGATCGCCGCTGAGATCGGCGCCAAGTTCGCCCGTTCGGTGAACCTCAGCGACTCCTGACCCCTGAGCCGCCGAAAGCCCCGTCTGTCGCGGTCCGTGACGGACGGGGCTTTCGTATGTCCGGGTGACCTCCGTCTCAGATAGTAGGAAATCCAAGTAGTTCTGCAGACAGTCGCGGTGAGCTGTCGTACCGTGAGAATGTCGGACGATCTGCTGTATCCACGGCCAGTTCCGACCCGGCCCTTTTCGCGGGTGACCCTCGCGCGGCCCCTTCTCGCAGCCTTTTCCCGCACAGTCTCTTTGCCGCACCCCCGCGCGTGAACGGAGTCCCTCATGGACCAGCAGCGCCCGCAGAACCCCACCCAGCGTCCCCAGAACAACGACCGGGCCGCGGCCATGGCCGCGCTCCAGCGCGCCCTGGACCGCCGCGACAACGGCGGCTCCACCGGGCACCAGTAGGGCGGTCCACATTCCGGACGCCAACTGCCCACCTGTTGGGCCCCGGAGTAGGGTCGGAGGCATGTCTCGCACTCTCCGCCTCGCAGTGATCCCCGGTGACGGCATCGGCCAGGAAGTCGTCGCCGAAGGACTCAAGGTCCTGACCGCCGTCCTCCCCGCCGACACCAAGGTGGAGAGCACCGAGTACGACCTCGGCGCGCGCCGCTACCACGCCACCGGCGAGACCCTGCCGGAGAGCGTGCTGGAGGAGCTCAAGAACAACGACGCCATCCTCCTCGGCGCTATCGGCGACCCCTCCGTGCCCTCCGGGGTGCTGGAGCGCGGGCTGCTGCTGAAGCTGCGCTTCGCCTTCGACCACCACGTCAACCTGCGCCCCGGCAAGCTCTTCCCGGGTGTCGCCTCCCCGCTCGCGGGCGAGCCGGTGATCGACTTCGTGGTCGTCCGCGAGGGCACCGAGGGCCCGTACGTCGGCAACGGCGGCACCCTGCGCACCGGTACGCCGCAGGAGATCGCCACCGAGGTCAGCCTGAACACGGCGTTCGGCATCGAGCGCGTCGTCCGCGACGCCTTCGCCCGGGCCCAGGCCCGTCCGCGCAAGAAGCTCACCCTGGTCCACAAGAACAACGTGCTGGTCCACGCCGGCCATCTGTGGACCCGGATCTTCAACCAGGTCGCGACCGAGTTCCCCGAGGTCAGCACCGACTACCTGCACGTCGACGCGGCCACGATCTTCTTCGTCACCCAGCCCGAGCGCTTCGACGTGATCGTCACCGACAACCTCTTCGGCGACATCATCACCGACCTGGCCGCGGCCGTCACCGGCGGCATCGGCCTCGCCGCCAGCGGGAACATCAACCCCAGCGGCGAGTTCCCGTCCATGTTCGAGCCGGTCCACGGCTCGGCCCCGGACATCGCCGGACAGGGCAAGGCCGACCCGACCGCCACCGTGCTGTCCGTCGCCATGCTGCTCCAGCACCTCGGCCTGACCGACGAGGCCGCGAGGATCGAGACCGCGGTCGCCGCGGACCTCGCCGAGCGCGTCGGCAGGCCCGCCCGTTCCACCAGCGAGGTCGGCGACGCCCTCGCCGCGCGAGTAGCCGGCTGACCAGCCGGCACAGCGCAGGACCACCACGAGCGGTCCGGAAGCAGCACTGTCGGCCACGTCCGACAGCACGCGCCTTCCGGGCCGTTTCGTCGTATGCCGACCGGCCCGCGAAAGTGCGACTATCGACCTTGGACACGCTCATTGGACAATGAGTCCTGTCCACCATGACGACACGGTGAAGGACGTAACGCCATGACCTCCCCGACGGAGCCCATCGAGATCGAGCTGAAGCCCTCGGCTCACCCGCTTTCCGACGCCGAGCGGCAGGCCCGCCTGGCCAACCCGGGCTTCGGCCGCTACTTCACCGACAACATGGTGACCATCCGCTGGACCGAGGGCCGCGGCTGGCACGACGCCCAGCTCGTCCCGTACGGACCGATCGAGCTGGATCCGGCCACGGCGATCCTGCACTACGGCCAGTCGATCTTCGAGGGCCTCAAGGCGTACCGCACCGCCGACGGCGGCATCCAGACCTTCCGCCCGTACGCCAACGCCGCCCGTTTCCAGTCCTCCGCCCGCCGGCTGGCCATGGCCGAGCTGCCGCAGGAGACCTTCGTCGCCGCGGTCGAGGCCCTGGTCCAGCAGGACCAGGCCTGGGTCCCGAGCGAGGGCGAGGCCAGCCTCTACCTCCGTCCCTTCATGATCGCGACCGAGGTCGGGCTGGGCGTCCGCCCCGCCAACGAGTACCTGTTCATGCTGATCGCCTCCCCGGCCGGGGCCTACTTCCCCGGCGGCGTCGAGCCGGTCTCGGTCTGGCTCTCCGAGGAGTACGTCCGCGCGGCGCCCGGCGGCACCGGCGCGGCGAAGTGCGGCGGCAACTACGCCGCGTCGCTGGTCGCCCAGGCCCAGGCGGCGGCGCAGGGGTGCGACCAGGTGGTCTGGCTGGACGCGATCGAGCGCCGCTGGATCGAGGAGATGGGCGGGATGAACCTCTACTTCGTCTTCGGCGAGGGCGAGGACGCCCGTATCGTCACCCCCGAGCTCTCCGGCTCGCTGCTGCCGGGCATCACCCGCGACTCGCTGCTCACCATCGCGGCGGACCTCGGCTACGCGACCGAGGAGCGGAAGATCTCCACCGAGGAGTGGCGCGACGGGAACGCGGACGGCACCCTCACCGAGGTCTTCGCCTGCGGCACGGCTGCGGTGATCACCCCGGTCGGCTCGGTCAAGTCCGCCCGCGGCGACTGGACCGTCGGCGACGGCACCCCCGGCCCGGTCACCATGCGCCTCCGCGAGTCCCTGCTGGCGCTCCAGACCGGCCACCGCGAGGACACCCACAACTGGATGCACCGAATCGCCTGACCTGAACCACAACAGGGGCGCGAGGAACTGCGCTGCCAACCATGCACCTCCGTAGAGGGCTGGTCGCGCAGTTCCCCGCGCCCCTATGGGTCTGCAACTGGCTCAGTTGCACTTGCTAGGCCAAACGCCCCCGAGGTGCACGGTCCCGAATGCTGAGACCCCCCACCGCGCCTCCCGGAGCTGTGCCAGACTGCACAGGTGTCCTCGCTCGCGCTCATTATTGGCAGCAGGCGCGCCGGTCCGCAGTGACCGATCCGCGACGTACGACCCGTACGCGGAACGGACACCGTGTCACATGACCCGCGCGCAGACCTCTCGCACCCGCGAGGGGTCTTTTTGTTTGCCGACGCGTTCCCCACAGGGAGCGTCCCGACAAGCGAGCAGCTCGCGGCGATGGTGGACAGTGGAGTCGGATCCCCCAGCAGGCAGACCCTGCTGGGGGCCAACCAGCCCCGGACAGGAGACCACAGGCAATGACCCTCAGCGACGACTTCCATGTCTTCGACACCACCCTGCGCGACGGTGCGCAGCGCGAGGGCATCAACCTCACCGTCGCCGACAAGCTGACCATCGCCCGGCATCTGGACGACTTCGGCGTCGGCTTCATCGAGGGCGGCTGGCCCGGCGCCAACCCCCGTGACACCGAGTTCTTCGCCCGCGCCGCCGCCGAGCTGCAGCTGCGGAACGCCCAGTTGGTGGCCTTCGGCGCCACCCGCAGGGCCGGCGGCGAGGCCGCCACCGACGCCCAGCTCGCCGCCCTGGTCGCCTCCGGCGCGCCCGTGGTGACCCTGGTCGCCAAGTCGCACGACCGCCATGTCGAGCTGGCGCTGCGCACCACCCTGGACGAGAACCTGGAGATGGTCCGTGACAGCGTGGAGTTCCTGCGCGCGCAGGGCCGCCGCGTCTTCATCGACTGCGAGCACTTCTTCGACGGCTACAAGGCCAACCGCGACTACGCCCTCGCCGTGGTCCGCACCGCGCACCGGGCCGGGGCCGACGTGGTGGTGCTCTGCGACACCAACGGCGGGATGCTCCCGACCGGGGTCCGCGCCATCGTCGCGGACGTCCTCGCCGAGACGGGCGCCCGGCTGGGCATGCACGCCCAGGACGACACCGGCTGTGCGGTGGCCAACACCCTCGCTGCCGTCGACGCCGGTGCCACCCACGTGCAGTGCACCGCCAACGGTTACGGCGAGCGGGTCGGCAACGCCAACCTCTTCCCGGTGACCGCCGCGCTGGAGCTGAAGCTCGACCGGCGGGTGCTGCCGGCCGGCAAGCTCACCGAGATGACCCGGATCTCGCACGCCATCGCCGAGGTCGTCAACCTCACGCCCTCCACCCACCAGCCCTATGTCGGGGTCTCCGCCTTCGCCCACAAGGCCGGGCTGCACGCCTCCGCCATCAAGGTCGACCCGGACCTCTACCAGCACACCGACCCGGCCCTGGTCGGCAACTCGATGCGGATGCTGGTCTCGGACATGGCCGGCCGGGCCTCGGTCGAGCTCAAGGCCAAGGAGCTCGGCTACGACGTCTCCGACGACCGGGAGACGGTCGGCCGGGTGGTGGAGACCGTCAAGGCCCGTGAGCTCCAGGGCTACACCTACGAGGCCGCCGACGCCTCGTTCGAGCTGCTGCTGCGGGACGAGATCAACGGCAACCGGGCGCGCTTCTTCACCCTGGAGTCCTGGCGCACCATCGTCGAGCAGGCGGCGGACGGCAGCCAGGCCAACGAGGCCACGGTGAAGCTGCACGCCAAGGGCGAGCGGATCATCGCCACCGGCGAGGGCAACGGCCCGGTGCACGCCCTGGACGTGGCGCTGCGCGCGGCGCTGGAGCGGTTCTACCCGCAGCTCGCCGCCCTGGAGCTGGTGGACTACAAGGTCCGCATCCTGGAGGGCGAGCACGGCACCCGCTCGCAGACCCGGGTCCTGGTGACCACCAGCAACGGCCAGGACGAGTGGTCCACGGTCGGGGTGGCGGAGAACGTGATCGGCGCCTCCTGGCAGGCACTTGAGGACGCCTACACCTTCGGCCTGCTCCGCGCGGGGCTGGAGCCCTAGCCCCGACGAAGTACCGGAGAACAACTGAGGGGCCGTCACGCAGCAGCGTGACGGCCCCTCAGTTCGTCCGGCTCCGGCTCAGCGGAGTCGGGCGAGGAGTGCGTGTTCGACGAGGGTGATGAGTGCGGATTTGGCGCTGTCGCGGCGGCGGGCGTCGGTGGTGATGACGGGGGTGTCGGGGCCGAGTTGGAGGGCTTCGCGGACTTCGTCGGGGTTGTGGGTCTGGTTGCCGTCGAAGGCGTTGAGGGCGACGACGAAGGGCAGTCCGCTGTTTTCGAAGTAGTCGATGGCGGGGAAGCAGTCGGCGAGGCGGCGGGTGTCGACCAGGACGACGGCGCCGATGGCGCCGCGGACCAGGTCGTCCCACATGAACCAGAAGCGGTCCTGTCCGGGGGTGCCGAACAGGTAGAGGATCAGGTCCTCGTCCAGGGTGATGCGACCGAAGTCCATCGCGACCGTGGTCGTGGTCTTGTCGGCCACATGGCTGAGGTCGTCGATGCCGGCCGAGGCGCTGGTCATCACGGCCTCGGTGCGCAGCGGGTTGATCTCGGAGACCGCGCCGACCAGGGTCGTCTTGCCCACCCCGAAGCCGCCGGCCACGACGATCTTCGCCGAGGTGGTCGTGCGGGCTCCGGTGGCGGCCGCCGGTGGCGCGGGCCTAGAGCTTGCGAAGTCCACTGAGCACCCTTTCGAGCAGTGTCACGTCTGGCGTGCCGCCGGATTCGCCTCCGGCAGCGGGTTGGTGGATCGCGACCAGACCGGATTCGGCCAGGTCGGCGACGAGGATGCGGGCCACGCCGAGAGGCATGGAAAGCAGAGCCGAGATCTCGGCCACGGACTTGATCTCCAGGCAGAGACCGCAGATCCGTTGGTGTTCGGGGAGCAGCGTGCCGATCCGCTCGGGCGGCGCGGTGGTGGAGACCAGGGCCTCGATGGCGAGCTGGTAGCGCGGCCGGGTCCGTCCGCCGGTCATGGCGTAGGGCCGGATCAGCGGCTCCTCGTCCATCTCCGGTTCCTGGGCCGGCTGCCGGGTCCAGTCGTCGGCGTACGACGGACGGCTGTTGTAGCCGGATCCGGTGCCGCTGGTGGTGGGCGCGTTGGGCTCGGGGTTCCCCCGGGGCGCCTGGCCGTTGCCGTTGGAGTAGGGGTTCTCCTGGTACGGGTTGCCGCCGTAGCCGTTGCGCTGCTCCTGCTCATAGCTGGGGTAGCCCGGGGCGTAGCCGCCGCCGGGACCACCGAACGCATCGTGGCCTGAACCGGGGTAGCCGGTGCCGTACTGGCCGTTCTGGTCCTCGGGCGGTGTCACGGGTCCTCCTCACAGTTGAGCGACAGGGGCGTTACGGCTCTTGCTGAACGTGTGCAGGCGGTGCGGGTGCAGGTGGTGCCGGTGTTGCGCGCAGTCAGTGGAGCAGGCTGCCTTGGAGCTCGGCGCGGAGCGCGGGGGTGAGTACGGTACCGGCACGGTCGACGAGGAGGGCCATTTCGTAGCCGACCAGGCCGATGTCGCTGTCGGGGGAGGCGAGGACGGCGAGTGAGGATCCGTCGGAGACGGCCATGATGAACAGGAAGCCGCGTTCCATCTCGACCACGGTCTGGGTGACCCGGCCGCCTTCGAAGATCCGGGAGGCGCCCTGGGTGAGCGAGGTCAGCCCGGAGGCGACCGCGGCCAGCTGGTCGGCACGGTCCCGCGGGAAGCCCTCGGACATGGCGAGCAGGAGGCCGTCGGCGGAGACCACCACCGTGTGCGACACCCCGGGGGTGTTGTCCACGAAGTTGGTGATCAACCAGTTGAGGTTCTGTGCCGCCTGGGACATCTGGCTCATCTAACGCTCCGGGTGGTTCGGGCCGCCGAAGAGTCCGGCTGCCCCGTGCTGGTCGGGGGAAGGGGTGTCGCCTGCGTTGTGCCCCTGCTGGATGCCGCGGCGCAGGTTGGTGAGCCGGCCGCGGACCTCCTCGGGGGAACGGGACAGCTGTGGGGAGGCGTCCGGTACTGCGCTGCTCGGCTCCTGGACATTGCCGGGAAGCAGGTTCTGGCGGGGTACGCGACGCGGGAGTCCGGCCGGGGTGGTACCCCCGGCGACGGGCTCCGCGGGCACGGTCGGGAGCGAGAGGGACGGCATGGCCACCGTGGCCGGGTCGCCGTCCTCGCGGGCTCCGGTGAACCAGTTGGGCCGTTCACCGGCCTCTCGGTCGCCGATCGCCCGGCCGCCGCCCAGTGCCTGGCCGGGACGGCGGGTGGGGAGCGAGCCGTTCGCGGAGCCGCCCGGGGGAGACGGAACCGGGGAGCTGGGCCGCTGGGGCAGGGCCGCCGGCGCGTTGTTGGCCGCCGGACGGGATGCGGGGGGGAGGGGAGCCACGGGCGCCTCGGGGGCAGGTGCTGGGGCGGGTTGCGGGGTCTCCGGGTAGTACGGGTGACCGTACTGGGGCTCGGAGGTGCTGTCGGGGTACTGCTGGTGACCGTACTGGTCCGGCTGGTAGGCCTGGTACTGCTCGGGGACGTACGGGTCCTGGCCGTACTGCGCGGTGCTGAACTGCGGGGTGTCGTACGAGGGGTCGGGCTGGTACTGGTCCTGCTGCTGGTACTGCCGACCGTTCCCGTTCCCGTTCCCGTTCGCGGTCCCGTTCCCGGCGCCGTAGGTGTCGAAGTCGGCGGCGGTGTAGCTGCCCGCCTCGTAGCCGGCGTCGGGCGCGGGGTAGGAGGCGGCGGCCGGCCGGGCGTCGAAGCCGTCGAACTCGGGGACGTAGGAGTCGGGGTAGGGCTCGTACGTCTCTCCCGGCTGCGGCGCGGGGGCCGGGGCCGACGGCTGCTGCGCGGCCGGTGCGCCCTCGCCCGGGCCCTCCAGCGCCGCCTGCTCGCGCCGCTGGCCGAGCCGCATGGTGCGCTGCATCAGGTGGTCGGGGGCGACGGCGGCCGGCACGTCCACGGCGGGACGGTCGTAGCGGCTGTCGTCGAAGCCCAGTTCGCTGGCGGTCAGCTGGCCGGACTCCGCGTACGGGCCCGCCTCGGGCTCGCCGTAGATCCGGGAGACGGTGAACTGCTCCTCGGGCTCGGCGGCCCGGGGCAGCTGGGTGAGGTGGTCCGGGATCATCACCAGCGAGGTGGTGCCGGCGGACTCGCCGGAGGGACGCAGCTGGACCCGGATGGCGTGGCGCTCGGCCAGCCGGCCGACCACGAACAGGCCCATCTGGCGGGAGACCGAGGCGTCGACCGTGGGCGGGTCGGCCAGCTTGGCGTTGATCTCGGCGAAGTCGGCGGCGGTGAGGCCGATGCCCTTGTCGTGGATCTCGACCAGCACCCGCTGGTCCGGCAGCCGGGTGGCGGTGACCTTCACCCGGGTCTGCGGGCTGGAGAAGGTGGTGGCGTTCTCCAGCAGCTCCGCGAGGAGGTGCACCATGTCGGTCACGGCCGGACCGATGACGTCGGTCTCGGGTATGCCGCTGAGCTCGATGCGCTCGTACTGCTCCACCTCGGAGGCGGCCGCGCGGAGCACGTCCACCAGCGGGATCGGGTCGCTCCACTCGCGGCCCGCCGACTCGCCCGCGAGGACCAGCAGGTTCTCGCCGTTGCGGCGCATACGGGTGGCCAGGTGGTCCAGCTTGAACAGGCTCTCCAGCTGGTCCGGGTCCGCCTCGTTGTTCTCCAGGTCGGTGATCAGCGACAGCTGACGCTCGATCAGGCTCTGGGAGCGACGGGACAGGTTGGTGAAGATCGCGTTGACGTTCCCGCGGAGCATGGCCTGCTCGGAGGCCAGTCGGATGGCCTCGCGGTGGACCTCGTCGAACGCCCGGGCGACCTCGCCGATCTCGTCACGGCCGGTCAGCGGGATCGGCCGGACGGTGGTGTCGACGCGCTCGGGGTCGGTCTTGGAGAGCTTGCGGACCAGGTCCGGCAGCCGGTCGGTGGCGATGCCGGTGGCGCTGTCGCGCAGGGTACGCATACCGCGCACCATCGAGCGGCCCATCAGGTAGGCCAGCGCGCCGGCCAGCAGCACCAGCGCCAGCGCCTCGGCGCCGATGGTGATGGCCTGCTGGTTGGCGTCCTGCTTGGCCTGGTGCGCGTCGGCGAGGACCTGGCTGGTGATGGCCGTCTCGACCTTGCGTTCCTGGCCGGTCTTCTGGCTGGCCAGGGTGTACCAGGAGACCGGGGTGATCCCGGAGGACTTGAGCGAGGGCTTGCCCGCCATCGCCAGCAGGGTGCCCTCGGCCGAGGCGATGCCTTGGCCGATCACGGTCTGCTGGTAGAGCTTGAGGTCCGAGGGGACACCGGAGAGCAGCACCTGCTGCTCGGTGACCTGGGTGAGGCGCCCGGCCACCTGGATCGCGTCCGCGAGCTGCGACGGCATCTTGTCGTACATCAGCGCGATGGTGACCAGGTTGCGCTCGGTCGCGGTGGACTCCTTCTCCAGGCTCAGCGCGAAGAGCTCACGACCGCGGCTGTTGATGTTCTTGTCGCCGAAGGCGAGTTCGTTGTCCAGCCCCAGCAGGCCCAGGTAGATGTTGGAGTACGCCACCTCGGTGGCGACCGGGCTGTAGGTCTGGCTGGTGACGTCGTAGCCCTTGTCCCGCAGGTTGTTGAGAGTCTTGGCGGCCGTGGCGTGGAAGTTGCTGAGGTCGGTGCTGATCTGCAGGTCGGGCTTGACCTGTGCGGCGTCGGCGTCCATCACCGCGATGTCCGCGTCCGTCTTCTTGCGCGCGGCCAGCACTTGGGCGTTCTGATGGTCGCCCATCATCTGCGGGATGACCGCGAGGTCGCGCTCGGTCTCGAGGTCATCGGCCACCGTGCCGGCGTCCCGGACCAGGATGGCGACCTTCTCGTTCTGCCCGGCGGTGCTGGCGAGGTCCAGTTGGTCCTTGACGCGCAGCCCCGCGAAGACCAGTCCGGTGACCACGGGGACCAGCACGATGGCCGTCAGCCGGGTGGGCACGCGCCAGTGGCGGAAGGCCCAGCTGGAGCCACCGCCGTCCACGGGCTGGGGCTCGGCCTGCCGCGGTCCAGGGTCTGCCTGCTTCTGCCTCACTCGACAACAACCTCTCGGCCGGGGCGGCCATTTCTGAGCGTGCTACTGATCTGCGCGGATCGCTGGAATTTCAGCACGTACGCGCGGTACGGGCCAAACACCCCTGGTAGGTCCGCTTACTGACGATAAATAGGACATAAGGAGCTGATTGCGGCGAATGCTCACCCGCTGGTAGGCATTCCGTGTGCATGTGGTCACCTGTGGTGATTTTTGTGAATGAATTGCGTGTCGAACTGTTATGCAGAGCCTCAGCGGAGTCGGGCGAGGAGTGCGTGTTCGACGAGGGTGATGAGTGCGGATTTGGCGCTGTCGCGGCGGCGGGCGTCGGTGGTGATGACGGGGGTGTCGGGGCCGAGTTGGAGGGCTTCGCGGACTTCGTCGGGGTTGTGGGTCTGGTTGCCGTCGAAGGCGTTGAGGGCGACGACGAAGGGCAGTCCGCTGTTTTCGAAGTAGTCGATGGCGGGGAAGCAGTCGGCGAGGCGGCGGGTGTCGACCAGGACGACGGCGCCGATGGCGCCGCGGACCAGGTCGTCCCACATGAACCAGAAGCGGTCCTGTCCGGGGGTGCCGAACAGGTAGAGGATCAGGTCCTCGTCCAGGGTGATGCGACCGAAGTCCATGGCCACCGTGGTGGTGGTCTTCCCGCTGATGTGCGTCAGGTCGTCGATGCCGGCCGAGGCGCTGGTCATCACGGCCTCGGTGCGCAGCGGGTTGATCTCGGAGACCGCGCCGACCAGGGTCGTCTTGCCCACCCCGAAGCCGCCGGCCACGACGATCTTCGCCGAGGTGGTGGCCCGGTGCGGGGCGGGTGGGGCCGGCGCGAAGGGCGCCGCGGGCCTAGAGCTTCCGAAGTCCACTGAGCACCCTTTCGAGCAGTGTGACGTCCGGCGTTCCGCCCGATTCGGAGGCGGCCGCAGGTTGGTGGATGGCGACCAGGCCGGCTTCGGCCAGGTCGGCTACGAGAATGCGGGCCACGCCCAGCGGCATCGGGACCAGCGCGCTGACCTCGGCGACCGACTTGACCTCACGGCACAGCTGGACGATCCGGGCGTGCTCGGGAAGCAGTGTGCCCGCCCGGTCGGCCTGGGCCGTGGTGGAGATGAGGGCCTCGATGGCGAGCTGGTAGCGCGGCCGGGTCCGTCCGCCGGTCATGGCGTAGGGGCGCACCAGCGGCTGGCGGGCACCCCCCTGGGGCGACTGCGAGCCGTGCGAGCCGTGCGGTCCCTGCTGGCCGCCGTACGAGCCGCCGCCGTACGGATTGCCGTACGGACCGGTGGAGCCTTGGGGCGGGGTCATCTGTCCTCCTTGAGCTGCAGCGGTCCGTCGTGCCTCTCCGCGGCGTGGGGTTGGTGCGAGGGAGTGTGTGCCCGGATGGAGCGGCATGCCTCAGTGGAGCAGGCTGCCTTGGAGCTCCGTCCGGAGTGCCGGGGTCAGCACGTCACCGGTGCGGTCGACGAGGAGGGCCATTTCGTAGCCGACCAGGCCGATGTCGCTGTCGGGGGAGGCGAGGACGGCGAGTGAGGATCCGTCGGAGACGGCCATGATGAACAGGAAGCCGCGTTCCATCTCGACCACGGTCTGGGTGACCCGGCCGCCTTCGAAGATCCGGGAGGCGCCCTGGGTGAGCGAGGTCAGCCCGGAGGCGACCGCGGCCAGCTGGTCGGCACGGTCCCGCGGGAAGCCCTCGGACATGGCGAGCAGGAGGCCGTCGGCGGAGACCACCACCGTGTGCGACACCCCGGGGGTGTTGTCCACGAAATTGGTGATCAACCAGTTCAGATTGTGTGCCGCTTGGGACATCTGACTCATCTGAATCAACGCTCCTGGGGGTTGGTGCCGTACGGGCCCGCATTGCCGCCGGGGTTGGCCTGGTTGGAGCCGCCTGCGCCGGCCTGGCGTCCCTGCTGGATGCCGCGGCGCAGGTTGGTGAGCCGGCCGCGGACCTCCTCGGGCGAACGGGACACCTGGCTCTGCGGACCTTCCGGCGGGACGGATTCGGCGGTGCCCGGGACCAGGTTGGCCTTGGGCACCCGGCGGGGGAGACCCGAGGGCAGCACCCCGCCGGCACTGGGTTCACGGACCTGCTCGGCCCGGCGCCACACCTCGTCGTTGGCGGAGGTCCGCCACTGACCGGCGGCGCTGGCGCCTGCCGGCATGGACTCGCCGACTCCGCGCCGCGCCCGCTGCGGCGCGCCGAACGGCGCGTCGCCCGCCGGGGCGGAGGGACGCTGCCATGTCTCGGCCTGCGGGGCCTGGGACTGCTGCGGCTGCACGGAGCCCGGCCCCTGCTGGACGGGGGGCTGGGGCGCCGAGGTGCCGGGGCGCTGGAAGCGGTTCTGCGAGGGCCGCTGCGGCGCAGGGGCCTGCGGGGCCGCCTGCTCCGGACTTGCGGTCTCGGCCGGGGCCGTCACCTGCACGGCCCGCATCCGGTCGGCACGGCCGCTGCGGAACCAGTTGGACTCCATCGCCTCGAAGATCGGCGAGCTGCCCGCGCCGGCCTCGGCCGGCGGCAGGGCCCGGGTCAGCGGGTGGTTCGCCGCGTCGGCGGAGGGAAGCGCCACCGGCTGGGCCGGGGCCTGCTGCTGCGGGACCTGCTGCTGGGGCGGCATCTGCTGCTGCGGACGCTGGGGCTGCTGCGGCGCGAACGCCTGAGGCTCGACCGGCCGCGGCGGCATCGGCTGCGGCGGGATCGGCCGGGCCGGCTCCTCGTCGAAGTGCGGTCGGGCGAACTGCGCGGTGCTCTCCATCGCGTCAGGGGCCGACTGGCCGGCCGGGACCGAAGGCCGTCCGGCCGGGGCCTGGGGCCGTCCGGTCGGGGCCGGCGATCCGTGCTGCGGCTGCTCGCTCCACAGGCCCTGCTCGTCCAGCGGGACCGGCGGCTGCATGCCGGGCTGCTGCATGCCCTGCTGGGGTCCCTGCGGTCCGCGCTGCTGCGGGCCGGGGCCCTGCTGCGCCATGGTCCGCAGAGTCGGGTCCTGCTGGGCGTGGGCCGGCTGCTGCTGGCCGCCGGGGCGACCGCCGGGCGCCGGGGCGCCCATCGGCGAGGAGCCCTGGGGCAGCCCCGGGGTGTCGCCGCGCTGGGGCAGGCCGGGCTGCTGCGGACCGGGCTGCGGGGGCAGCGAGGGACGCCCGCCGGGGCCGCCCGAGGGGCTGCCTCCCAGCGGCGCGCGACCGGGTGCCTGCGGCATCGCGCCGCGCTGTTGCTGCATGCCCACGCTGCCCGGCGCGCCGGGGTTCTGACCGCCCTGGCCGGGCGCGCCCTGCGGACGCTGCTGGCCGGGACCGGCCGAACCGCCGCGGCGCTCGGCCGCGTTGGTGACGTCCACGGGCAGCATGACCAGCGCGGTGGTGCCGCCGGAGTCGCTGGGGCGCAGCTGGATCCGGATGCCGTGGCGCAGCGAGAGTCGACCGACCACGAACAGGCCCATGCGGCGGGAGACGGAGACGTCCACCACCGGCGGGTTCGCCAGCCGCTCGTTGATCTCGGCCAGGTCGTCGGGGGAGAGGCCGATGCCGGTGTCGTGGATCTCGACCAGCACCCGGCCGTCCGGCAGCGCGTGGCCGGTGACCCGGACCCGGGTCTGCGGGCTGGAGAACGAGGTCGCGTTCTCCAGCAGCTCGGCGAGCAGGTGGACGAGGTCGTTGACGACCCGTCCGGCGACGTCGGCGGTGGGCACCGAGGCCAGTTCGATGCGCTCGTACTGCTCCACCTCGGAGGCGGCGGCGCGGAGCACGTCGACCAGCGGAACCGGGCGGGTCCACCGGCGGCCCGGGTCCTCACCCGCGAGGACCAGCAGGTTCTCGCCGTTACGGCGCATACGGGTGGCGAGGTGGTCCAGTTTGAAGAGGCTGGCCAGCTGGTCCGGGTCGGCCTCGCGGCTCTCCAGCTCGGAGATCATCGACAGCTGGCGCTGGATCAGGCCCTGGGAGCGGCGCGAGAGGTTGGTGAACATCGCGTTGATGTTGCCTCGCAGCAGCGCCTGCTCGGCGGCGAGGCGGACGGCCTGGGCGTGCACCTGGTCGAACGCTCGGGCCACGTGGCCGATCTCGTCCGTGGTGTTGATGCCGATCGGTGCGACCGAGGTGTCCACGTCCTGCGGGTCCGACTCGGACAGCGTGCGGACCAGTTCCGGCAGCCGGTTCTCGGCGACGTCCTCGGCCGCGTGCTGCATCTTGCTCAGCGTGCGGACCATGGAGCGGGCCACGATCACGGCGCCGACGATGGCGACCAGCAGGACCAGGCCGATCAGCACCGAGTTGACGATCGCGTCGGTCCTGGCCGCGCTGCTCAGGCTGCTGGTCTGCGCGTTCAGGCCGAGGACCAGGACGTTCTCGGCCTGGCTCATCAGGCTGATCTGGGTGGTCGCCTCGGCGTCCCAGTCGGCGTACTGCGGGAGGTTCGGGTAGGCGGCGAAGCCTTCGGCGGACTGCAGGACGGTGGTGGTGAGTCGCGTCGCGTTCTTGACGTTGATGTTGTTGGCCCAGGTGGCGCTGAACGCCTGGGCCGCGGTGACACCGCCGCCGTAGAGGCGCTCGAAGGCCGTCTGGGCGCTCTGGGCGTCGGCGAAGGCGGCTGCGGCGTAGGCCCGGTCACCGACCTGCAGCGTCTGCGGCTTGGAGGCCAGTCCGGCGCTGATCACCGCGCGGATGATGGACTGGCTCTCCTTCCAGAGCGAGAACTCCTGCAGCGCACGGGTGCTCTGGATCAGCTGGGCGTTGCTGGAGGCCAGGGCGATGTCCTGGCTGAGCGTCAGCAGCGGCGTGATCAGCTTGTCGTAGGAGTTGACGGACTGAAGGATGTTGGTGCCGCCGCGGGAGAACGAGTTCGCCCGGATGTCGCCGAGCCCCTGCAGGCTGCTGTTGATACTGGTGATGTCGACGCCGTTGCCGGGCAGGGTGGCCGAGTCCAGGCTGTTGGTCAGCGTGGTGAAGTTGATCCGCCGGGTGGCGGTGATCTTCTGGGCCGCCTGGATCGCGTCCGCCGTCTTGTCGCCGGTGGCGGTGGAGATGCCGGCCGCGGTGTCGCGCTCGTTCTCCAGCGCGGTGGCGAGCAGGGTCGCGCTCTGCGCGATCCCACCCAGCTGGGAGGCCTTGGCGAGCTGCTGCTGGGTCTGCAGGGACGCCTGGATGCGGAAACCACCCAGCACCATGGCCGCGATCACCGGGAGGATCAGCAGTGCGGTCAGCCTGGTCCGGATACGCCAGTTGCTCAGCGCATAGCGCTTGATGCCGGTGACCCGGGTCGGGGTGAGCCGCCCTATTCGGGCCTTCGCGGCGTCAGCGGTCCGCTGTCGGCTGCCGGTGGAACCGCCCTCTCGGCCCGGGTCGGCAGTCGGCGCCGTGGGCGCCTGCTGCTGACGAACGGCTGCTTCGCGGTCCGCCGGGTCGCCCGGGCCGCCGCCACCCCTCTTGATACGTCCCTGCACTAGCGTCGCAACCTCTGGACCAGGCGCCCTGTCCACGCGTACGCGGAAGCAGGACGGTGTCGAGTTTCGGGCGGGCCCGGGTCCTGTTTCAGCAGACCCTGTTGTGTGCCCGTGCCGCCGTAGGAGTTGGGCCCCGGCGCTGGCAGTAGCGCAGTGGAGGGGCGGCCTCCGGCGGTCCGTGGAATTTCAGCACAGTGCCGCACCTGCAACAAGGGGCGACGCAGTGTAGCCACTTCGGTTACTCTCTGCGGCTCCCCCTTGACAGATTGTGCGTCGATCCCCCTGGAATACCGCACGTTTCGGACAGTAGCAGCATGCCGCGTGTTCGAACGGCATTACGCCCCGTGATGATTTTGTCCGGTCTGCCCCGTGATGTCTGTTTGTCTCAACAGGGCACAATGTCGTAACTGTCGGAACTCCGTGGGTTAGAAGTGAGCAAAATCACAGGAGTTGAGGTAGTGCGAGGCGGCTCCTGTGTGGAATGAGATCCTGATGCGCATCCGATCTTCCGCCCTTCTGCCCCTGTGAGGTAGTCCGCGTGTCCACCAAGACGACGATGAGCTTCCGTCCGACCGCAAACCCGCGCCGGACGACTCTCGCCTCCCTGCCCGTCGACGGCGCCCCTGCGCTCCGCAGCTCCGCGACCGAGCAGGCCGAACTGCCCCGCACGACCGCCAACCCGCGGCGTACCAACCTGATGGTCGCTCCGGCGCAGGCGGTCAAGGACTGACCCCGCGCGCCACCGAAGGCCCTGCCGGCCGCAAACCGGCAGGGCCTTCGGCGTATCGGCGGATAGGCTGGCGGCACCACCGTTCGCGAGCCCGAAGAGGACAGCAGCCACCGTGCGTATCGCCAGGTTTTCCAGTGAGGGGACCGTTTCCTTCGGTGTCGTCGAGGGGGACGCCACCCGACCGGAGGCGCTGACCCTGCATGTGCTCTCCGGCCACCCCTTCGGCGACCTGCAGCCCACCGGCCAGGTCCTGCCGCTCAAGGACGTGCGGCTGCTGCCCCCGATGCTCCCCAACAAGATCGTCGCGGTAGGGCGCAACTACGCCGCCCACGCGGCGGAGCTCGGCAACGAGGTCCCCGAGGTTCCGCTCACCTTCTTCAAGCCCTCGACCGCCGTGGTCGGCCCCACCGAGAACATCGCCTACCCGCCGTTCTCCTCCGACGTCCAGTACGAGGCCGAGCTGGCCGTGGTCATCGGCCGGATGTGCCGCGACGTGCCGCACGAGCGGGTGCCCGAGGTGGTCTTCGGCTACACCTGCGCCAACGACGTGACCGCGCGCGACGTCCAGCAGCGCGAGGGCCAGTGGGCCAGGGCCAAGGGCTTCGACACCTCCTGCCCGCTCGGCCCCTGGATCGAGACCGACCTCGACCCGGCCGACCTGGCGATCACCTGCACCGTCAACGGGGAGCTGCGCCAGGCCGGCCGCACCTCGCAGATGGTGCGCTCGGTGGCGGACCTCATCGTCCACATCACCGAGGCGATGACGCTGCTCCCCGGCGACGTCATCCTCACCGGCACCCCGGCGGGTGTCGGCCCCCTGAACGTCGGCGACGAGGTCGCCGTCTCCATCGAAGGCATCGGCACTCTCACCAACAAGGTGATCAAGCGTGGCTAACACCGCAAGCGAGCTCGACCCCACCGTCCGGGTCCGCTTCTGTCCCTCCCCGACCGGCAACCCGCACGTCGGCCTGGTCCGCACCGCCCTGTTCAACTGGGCCTTCGCCCGGCACAACGGCGGCACCCTGGTGTTCCGGATCGAGGACACCGACGCGGCCCGCGACTCGGAGGACTCCTACAACCAGCTGCTGGACGCGATGCGCTGGCTGGGCTTCGACTGGGACGAGGGGCCCGAGGTCGGGGGGCCGCACGCGCCTTACCGGCAGTCGCAGCGGATGGACATCTACGCCGACGTTGCCGCCAAACTGCTGGAGTCCGGCCGCGCCTACCACTGCTACTGCTCCACCGAGGAGCTGGACGCCCGCCGCGAGGCCGCCCGCGCGGCCGGCCGGCCCTCCGGCTACGACGGCCACTGCCGCGCCCTGAGCGCCGAGCAGATCGCGGCGTACCAGGCGGAGGGGCGCAAGCCGATCGTCCGCTTTTGGATGCCCGACGCGCCGATCACCTTCACCGACCTGGTCCGCGGCGAGCTGACCTTCACCCCGGAGAACGTGCCGGACTACGGCATCGTCCGGGCCAACGGCGCGCCGCTCTACACCCTGGTCAACCCGGTGGACGACGCACTGATGGGGATCACCCACGTGCTGCGCGGCGAGGACCTGCTGTCCTCCACCCCCCGGCAGATCGCGCTCTACGGGGCGCTGGCCGAGCTGGGCATCGCCACCGGGCCGACGCCGCAGTTCGGGCACCTGCCGTACGTCATGGGCGAGGGCAACAAGAAGCTGTCCAAGCGCGACCCGCAGGCCTCGCTCAACCTCTACCGCGAGCGCGGCTTCCTGCCCGAGGGGCTGCTCAACTACCTGGCGCTGCTGGGCTGGTCGCTGGCCGAGGACCGGGACCGCTTCTCCATGGAGGAGATGGTCGCCGCCTTCGACATCGCCAAGGTGAACGCCAATCCGGCGCGGTTCGACCTCAAGAAGGCCGAGGCGATCAACGCCGAGCACCTGCGCGCCCTGGCGCCGGCCGAGTTCGTCCGGCGGCTGATCCCCTACCTCACCGCGGCCGGCCTGTTCGCCGCCGAGGGCCCGACCGACGCCCAGTTGGACCTGCTGATCGCGGCCGCCCCGCTGACCCAGGAGCGGATGGTCGTGCTCGGCGAGGTCGTCGGCATGCTCGGCTTCCTCTTCGTCGCCCCCGAGGACTTCGCCCTCGACCCGGCCGACGCCGAGAAGGTGCTCACCCCCGACGCCGCACCGGTGCTGCAGGCCAGCATCGACGCGCTGGAGGCGCTGGAGGGCTTCGACCCGGACGACATCCAGGCCGCCCTGCGCGCCGCCCTGGTCGACGGCCTGGGCATCAAGCCCAAGTTCGCCTTCACCCCGCTGCGGGTGGCCGTCACCGGCCGCCGGGTCTCGCCGCCGCTGTTCGAGTCGATGGAACTGCTGGGCCGGGAGGAGACCCTGCGCCGGCTGCGGGCCGCGCTGGAGCGCACCGGAAGCTGATCCGGGTCCGCCCCCGGCGGAGCGACCGCCGCCGGGGGCAGGGCTTATCGATTTTGGTGCGATGCCCCCCATCGGGTAACGTTCTTCTTGTTGCGCCGCCCGGGAGGGACGGGGAGAGAACCAGAAACTCTCACCAAGATCACCTGGACAGCCAATGGGGTATGGTGTAATTGGCAGCACGAGTGATTCTGGTTCATTTAGTCTAGGTTCGAGTCCTGGTACCCCAGCGCAGTTCCCTTGCGAGATCCGTTCTCGCGAGCCCCCGTTGTGTAGCGGCCTAGCACGCTGCCCTCTCACGGCAGTAGCGCCGGTTCGAATCCGGTCGGGGGTACGCACCACCAGCAGATGAAGATCAAGCCCCCGTTGTGTAGCGGCCTAGCACGCTGCCCTCTCACGGCAGTAGCGCCGGTTCGAATCCGGTCGGGGGTACCAGATCCTCCACCCTCACCATCGGGTCGACCCCGTGCACCGGACACGCTCCGGAAGGCTCCGGTCCCCGAGGCGACGAAGCAGGATCACCAAAGCTTGCCCCCGTTGTGTAGCGGCCTAGCACGCTGCCCTCTCACGGCAGTAGCGCCGGTTCGAATCCGGTCGGGGGTACGTGGTCAGCAGGCCCCCGGCTCCGGTCGGGGGCCTGCTGCGTCGCTGGTGTGGATCATGCCGTTGGTCAGGTATTGTTCTCTCCGGAGTGTTCGCCGGAGAACTGGTTGAACTCCCTTTGGGGTATGGTGTAATTGGCAGCACGAGTGATTCTGGTTCACTTAGTCTAGGTTCGAGTCCTGGTACCCCAGCAAGGCAACACCGAAGGCCCGAAAGGGCCATTTTTTGTATGCGGGCGAGTGTTATGCCTGCGAGCGCATTTGAGAGGCCGGCAGCGCGCATGGCTCAGGCGAAGAAGCAGAGCAGCAGAAAAGCCGCACGTCCGCCGCTGCTGGCGCTGCATCAGGTCAGTCGGCGGTACGGCGGCCGGGTCGCCCTGCAGCCGGTCAGCCTCAACCTCGCCGCCGGCGAGTGCGTCGCCCTGGTCGGCCACAACGGCTCGGGCAAGTCGACGATGCTGCGGCTGGCCGCCGGCCGGGACACCCCCACCAGCGGGACCGTGAAGCTGGACGGCGTCCCGATGGACGAGAACGACCCCCGGGTCCGCGCCAGGCTCGCGGTGGTCGGCGATGTCTCGGCCTGCTACCCCGATCTGACGGTGCGTGAGCACCTGGCCCTGGTGGCCGTGGCGCACGGGGTGGAGGAGCCGCTGCACTGGGTCGACCGGGCCCTCGCCGACCGCGGCCTGGCCGAGCACGCCGAGGCGCTGCCCGGTTCGCTCTCCTCCGGCCAGCTCCAGTCACTGCTGCTGGCCTCCGCCCTGGTCCGCCCGCGCGACCTGCTGATCCTGGACGAGCCCGAGCAGCGGCTCGACCCCGGCGCCCGGCAGCGGCTGGCCGACCTGCTCAAGGCCGAGCTCGCCGACGGGGTCGCCGTCCTGCTCGCCACCCACCACCCCGACCTGGCGATGCATGTCGCCGACCGGGTCCTGCTGCTGGAGGACGGGGCGCTGCTGGCCCAGGGCACTCCGGAGGCCGTCCTGCCGACGGCCTTCCCCGGCGCCGCCGCCGGGGGAACGCGGTGAGCGTCGCCGACGGAGGCGTCGCGCCGGAGTCCGCCGAGCCCGCCGAGGCCGAGTGGACGGACTGGACCGACGACACCATGGCCCTGCTGCGCGCCCTGCGCGCACCGCACCGCCGTTCGCGGGCGGGCCAGATCGGCTACACCGTCTACGTCGGCCTGATGATCGTCCTCGCCTGGGGCGGGATGTTCTCGATCGGGGCCTTCGCCAACGCCTCGATGGGCACCGACTACACCGCCCACGGCGCCCAACTGCTCGCCGCGCTCCCCTCCGGGGTGTGCGCGCTGAGCCTCGGCCTGATCCTGGTGGTGGCCAGGGACGCGCTGTGGCGCGGCCCGGTGGTCGCCCCGCGGGCCACCGTGGACTGGCTGCTGGCGCAGCCGATGCGTCCGGGGCCGGTGCTGCGTCCGTGGTTCTGGACCTCCTGCGCCGTCGCGCTGGTCCCCGGTCTGCTGGCGGCGGCCGCGTCCGGGGTGGCCCTGGGGCTGATGGACCGGACCGGCTTTCTGCCCGCCTTCGGCTGGGCGCTGATCGGCGGAGTGTGCGTGCCGCTGATCGCCACCTGCTGCGCCGTCGCGGTGGAGCGCTACGAGGCGGCGGCCCGCTTCGTCCGCAGGGCGACCCCGGTGGTCGCGGTGCTGGTGCTGCTGCTCGTCGTGCAGAGCGGCTTCGCCTGGAACGGGCACCGGTCCACGCTGCTGGAGCGGATCGAGATGTGGTCAGGACCCTGGGGCTGGCCCGCGCTGGTCGGCCTCACCCCCACCACCGCAGCGGTCCCCGGCGGCTGGGCGGCGCTGGTCCCGCTGCTGCTGCTGACCGCCGTCGCCATGGTGCTGGCCTACCGGGCCGCCCCGGCCATCCCGTTGAGCAGTCTGCGGCACCGGGCCAGGACCGCGGCCGGGGTCGCGGCGGCCCTGCGCACCGCCGAACTGCGTTCGGCCCGGATGGTGCTGGCCCAGTCCGACCAGCGGGTCCACCGGGCCAGGCTGCGGATCCCGCCGCCCACCCGGCCCTGGTTGGCCGTTCCCTGGCGTGACCTCACCGCCCTGCTGCGCGCGCCGTCACGGCTCGGTCGCGCGGTGTTCTTCTCGGCCCCGGCCATGCTGCTGCTGCCCGCGGCGGTGGCGGCGAGCGGCGCGGACCGGCTGCTGATCACCGCCTGCTCGGTGGCCTTCGGCTACCTGGCGGTGGCCCAACTCGCGGAACCGGCGCGGGTGGAGGCCGACGACCCGCGCCGGGCCGGCTGGTCGCCCTACCCGTACGGCGAGCTGATGCTGCGTCACGCGGTGGTCCCGGCGCTGGCGAGCGTGCTGCTGGCGGTGCTCGGCGCCGCGGTGGCCGTCCTCGCCGGAGCGGGCGCGGCGGTGTGGCTGGCGCCGGTCGCCGCCCTGCCGCTCACCGCGGCGGCGATGGTGAACGCCTGCCGCGGCCCCTCGCGGCAGGCGTTGATGTACTCGCCGACCGGGATGGGCAGCATGGGCCCGTTCATCTTCCTGGCCTGGTACGCCGCGGGGCCGGTCACCCTGGTCCCGGCCCTGGCCCTGGTGTTCGGCCTCGGCCGGGGGCCCAGCGCCCCGCTGGCCGTCAGTTGGTGCCTGGTCTTCGCCGCGGTCCTGCTCTACTGGGCCTACCAGCGGGCGCTCACGCTGTCGGGCCGGCACCGTCCCAAGGACTGAGCTCGGATCGAGGCGCAGGTCAAGGCGCAGATCAAGAATGGGACAAGAATTCGAGCGAAATCCCAGCCTTCTCCCTGGTCGCAATCAGGAATCACTTAACGTTTCTGTATGACAGCGACCGCCCCCGCGAGGAGCCGAGTGCCAACCCCCCGGCGGGCGGTCTCCCTGCGGACCGTGATCCGGCCCGTCTCGCTCCACCCGCTCCGCGCCGCCGCCCCGGCCCTGCTCGGCTACTGCGCGGTCCGCGCGATCGGGCTGCTGATGCTCCTGGCCGTCGGGAGGCAGCAGCACAAGCCGGTACTGCACCGGCTCGGCACCCTGTGGGA
Source organism: Streptomyces sp. 846.5 (assembly GCF_004365705.1). Lineage (NCBI taxonomy): Bacteria > Bacillati > Actinomycetota > Actinomycetes > Kitasatosporales > Streptomycetaceae > Streptomyces > Streptomyces sp. 846.5. Next base: position 2,685,716 of record NZ_SOBN01000001.1, on the reverse strand, counting down.
CGCGGGCTGGTACATCCGCATCATCGAGCACGGCTACGGGTCGGCGAACGGCCTGATCGGCAGCCACGGGATCCCCTACAGCACCCGCGCCTTCTTCCCGCTGTTCCCCTGGCTGGGCGAGGCGGTCAGGACGGTCCTCCCGGTGACGGCCGGCACCGCGCTGGTCCTGGTCGCCTCGCTGAGCGGCCTGGGCGCGGCCTGGGGCGCCTACGCGGTCGCCGCGATGTGCCACGGGCGCCGTGCCGGGGCGGTCGCCGCGGTGCTCTGGGGGGTGCTGCCGCTGGCGGTGCTGGAGAACACGGCCTACTCGGAGGCGCTGTTCAGCTGCCTGGCGATCTGGGCCCTCTACGCGGTGCTGAGCCGCCGCTGGCTGCTGGCCGGTCTGCTGTGCGTGCTGGCCGGCCTGAGCCGGCCCAGCGCGATGGCGCTGACCGCGGCGGTCGGCGTCGCGGCGGCGGTGGAGCTCTACCGCGGCCTGCGCGGACGCGGTTCGGTGCGCTGGTGGCGGCCGCTGGCGGCCGCTCTGCTGGCCCCTCTCGGCTGGGTCGGCTACATCCTGTACGTGGGCTGGGCGGAGCACTCCTGGGGCGCGTACTTCCGAATCCAGCGGGCCTGGGGCTCCACGTTCGACGGCGGCGCGGGCACGGTGAAGTGGTTCGACCATGTCTTCCTCAGCCACCGGGCGGCCGTGGGCATCCCGCTGGCGTACTCGGTGATGGCCCTCACCGTCTTCGGCTACCTGCTGCTGTTCGCGATCGCCCTGGCGCATCGGCAGCCCTTGGTGCTGCTGGTCTTCAGCGCGAGTCTGCTGGTCATCGACCTGGGCAACGCCTCGCTCTACCCACCGCTGGCCCGCTTCCTGATGCCGGCCCTCCCGCTGCTGTTCCCGCTGGCGGTGTCGCTCTCCCGGCTACGGTCCAGGGTGACGCTGCTGCTGGTGCTCACCGCGGCGGCCCTGGTCTCGGGTCTCTATGGCGCCTTCGTGGTCTTCTACGGCGGGGCACCTTCCTGAACAGTGCGGACCGTAGCTGGCTGGTCGCGCAGTTCCTCGCGCCCCTGAGGGTCTGCAACTGAGCCAGTTGCACGTGCTAGGGGCGCGGGGCTGTGCTGATTTAACCGCGTGCGCGACAAGCCAGCTACGGTCCGCAGTCAAAAGGGGACCTCAAGCCCGCCGTAGCGCCTCAGTGAGCCTTCCCGCCGCCTCGATGATGGCCTGGGCGTGCAGCCGTCCAGGGTGGCGGGAGAGCCGCTCGATCGGTCCGGAGACGGACACCGCGGCGACCACCCGGTTGGAGGGCCCCCGCACCGGTGCCGACACCGAGGCCACCCCGGGCTCGCGCTCGCCGATCGACTGGGCCCAGCCGCGCCGCCGCACCCCGGACAGCGCCGTCGCGGTGAACCGCGCGCCCTGCAGGCCGCGGTGCAGCCGCTCCGGCTCCTCCCAGGCCAGCAGCACCTGGGCGGCGGAGCCGGCCTTCATCGGCAGGGTGCTGCCGACCGGCACGGTGTCCCGCAGCCCGGACAGCCGCTCAGCCGCGGCCACGCAGATGCGCAGGTCACCCTGGCGGCGGTAGAGCTGGGCGCTCTCGCCGGTGACGTCGCGCAGATGCGTGAGCACCGGTCCCGCCGTCGCCAGCAGCCGGTCCTCACCCGCCGCCGCCGAGAGTTCTGAGAGTCGGGGGCCGAGAATAAAACGGCCCTGCATGTCACGGGTCACGAGTCGGTGGTGTTCCAACGCGACGGCCAGCCGGTGCGCGGTGGGACGCGCCAGTCCGGTCGCGGCCACCAGTCCGGCCAGAGTTGCGGGGCCTGACTCCAGCGCGCTCAGCACCAGAGCAGCCTTGTCGAGAACGCCGACGCCACTAGAGTTGTCCATGCGCTGATATTGCAGTCTCAGATCGCGAGACGCAAGTTCAATTCTCTGGGATCTGCGCCACTCTTGAGAACAGCAGCCCCAGGGCCTCTGCGGATGTACGGGGCACGCAATGACAACACGTAGACCGACGATGCAGCCGGTCGGAGGGACAGTGATGGGACGCACACTCGCGGAGAAGGTCTGGGACGACCATGTCGTCAGGCGCGCCGAGGGCGAGCCGGACCTTCTCTTCATCGATCTGCACCTGCTCCACGAGGTGACCAGTCCGCAGGCGTTCGACGGGCTGCGGCTGGCCGGCCGGAAGGTCCGCCGCACCGACCTCACCATCGCCACCGAGGACCACAACACTCCCACGCTGGACATCGACAAGCCCATCGCCGACCCGGTCTCCCGGATCCAGCTGGAGACGCTGCGCGCCAACTGCGCGGAGTTCGGCGTCCGGCTGCACTCGCTGGGCGACGTGGAGCAGGGTGTGGTCCATGTCGTGGGGCCCCAGCTGGGTCTGACCCAGCCCGGCACCACGGTGGTCTGCGGCGACTCGCACACCTCCACCCACGGCGCTTTCGGGGCACTGGCGTTCGGCATCGGCACCAGCCAGGTCGAGCATGTGCTGGCCACCCAGACCCTGCCGCTGGCCCCCTTCAAGACCATGGCGATCACGGTCGAGGGCGAGCTGTCGGAGGGTGTGACCGCCAAGGACCTGATCCTGGCGGTGATCGCCAAGATCGGTACCGGCGGCGGCCAGGGCTACGTCCTGGAGTACCGCGGCTCGGCCATCCGCAGCCTCTCCATGGAGGCCCGGATGACCATCTGCAACATGTCGATCGAGGCCGGCGCCCGGGCGGGCATGATCGCCCCGGACCAGACCACCTACGCCTACCTGGAAGGCCGCGACCACGCCCCCAAGGGCGGCGACTGGGACGACGCGGTGGCCTACTGGAACACGCTGGCGACCGACGAGGACGCGGTGTTCGACGCCGAGGTCTTCATCGACGCCGCCGAGCTCACCCCCTTCGTCACCTGGGGCACCAACCCCGGCCAGGGCGCCCCGCTGAGCGCGAACGTGCCCGACCCGGCCTCCTACCAGGACCCGCAGGAGCGCATCGCCGCCGAGAACGCCCTGCGCTACATGGGCCTCACCGCCGGTACGCCGCTGCGCGAGGTCGCGGTGGACGCCGTCTTCGTCGGCTCCTGCACCAACGGCCGGATCGAGGACCTGCGCGCCGCCGCGGCCGTCGTCGAGGGCCGCAAGGTCGCCGACGGGGTACGGATGCTGGTCGTCCCCGGTTCGGTCCGGGTCGCCCTGCAGGCGATCGAGGAGGGCCTGGACAAGGTGTTCACCGCCGCAGGCGCCGAGTGGCGGCACGCGGGCTGTTCGATGTGCCTGGGCATGAACCCGGACCAGCTGGCCCCGGGCGAGCGCTGCGCCTCGACCTCCAACCGCAACTTCGAGGGCCGCCAGGGCAAGGGCGGACGGACCCACCTGGTCTCCCCGCAGGTGGCCGCCGCCACCGCCGTACTGGGCCACCTGGCCTCGCCGTCCGACCTGTCCGACGCCCAGCAGCTCGTGGAGGCCTGAGCACCATGGAGAAGTTCACCACCCACACCGGCCGGGCCGTCCCGCTGCGCCGCAGCAATGTCGACACCGACCAGATCATCCCGGCGCACTGGCTGAAGAAGGTCACCCGCACCGGTTTTGAGGACGGCCTGTTCGAGGCCTGGCGCAAGGACGACAGCTTCGTCCTCAACCAGCCGCAGTACGCCGGGGCCAGCATCCTGGTCGCCGGACCCGAGTTCGGCACCGGCTCGTCCCGCGAGCACGCCGTCTGGGCGCTGGAGAACTACGGCTTCCGGGCCGTCATCTCCTCCCGCTTCGCCGACATCTTCCGTGGCAACTCGCTGAAGAACGGCCTGCTGACGGTCATCCTCCCGCAGGAGACCGTGGAGCGGATCTGGGCCCTGATCGAGGCCGACCCGACCGCGGAGGTCACCGTCGACCTGGAGGCCCGCGAGGTGCGCGCCGAGGGCGTCACGGACTCGTTCGAACTGGACGAGAACGTCCGTTGGCGGCTGCTCAACGGCCTGGACGACATCAGCATCACGCTCCAGCAGGAGTCCGAGATCGCCGCGTTCGAGTCCGAGCGGCCCGCTTTCAAGCCGCGTACCCAGCCGGTCGGCTGAGGCCCTCGTCACGGCCGTACGGCTGAAGTTTGATAGTTCGTCACAACGGCCCCCCGGGGCGGTCCAAGCGACCGAACCGGGGGGCCGTTGGCTTGCCGCCGGTGACTCTGTGTAAGGTCGAACTGAGGCTCCGGAAGGTGCAACTCCCCGCAGATGGCACAATCAGCACATGAGTCCGGCCGACCAACCCCCTCGCGACCCCGACCCGGGAGACGCGGAGGAGGCTGTCGAGGCCGAGCTCTACAGGCTTGTGGCCACGCGGCTGAAGGTGGCACACGCCCAGGTGCGTGCCCTGGACGTGTCGGAGCCCATCCGGGCCGCGCTGACCCGTTCGTTGCTCCTGGTAACCGAGGCGGCGAAGCGCGATCTCCCGGAAGCGGCACGGAGGTTGGCCAGTTTCACGGACGCGCTGGACAGCGGGGAGCTCCCGCTGCCGCCCGGGTCCTGAAAGCCGAATCCATTGCGACACAAGGGTGATTCGCAGGTTTGGTATTTGAATTGCCGCATATACATGCCTAACGTGCGAAAAGCCCGGATCGAAACAGAATCATCCGGGCACTGGTTTCCGAAGGGGAAGACGTGAACAAGGCGCAGCTTGTTGAAGCGGTGGCCGAGCAGCTGGGTGGCCGTCGGGCCGCCGCAGAAGCAGTGGACGCTGTGCTCGACACCATCGTCCGTGCGGTGACCGCGGGAGACCGCGTATCCGTCACCGGTTTCGGCACTTTCGAGAAGGTGGACCGCTCCGCGCGGTTCGCCCGCAACCCGCAGACCGGCGAGCGGGTCAAGGTCAAGAAGACCGCGGTGCCCCGCTTCCGTCCGGGTCAGGGCTTCAAGGACCTGGTCAGCGGCTCGAAGAAGCTTCCGAAGACCGGCCCGTCGGTCAAGAAGGCCCCCAAGGGCTCTCTGACCCCGGGCAAGAGCGGGATGACGGCTCCGGCCGGCTCCCCGGCCGCGAAGAAGGCGGCGGCCAAGAAGACCACCGCTAAGAAGGCGACGGCGACGGTGAAGAAGGCAGTCGCGGTCAAGAAGACCACGGCTGCCGCAGCGGCCAAGAAGACCACGGCCGTGAAGGCCGCGGCCCCCGCGAAGAAGGCGGCGGTCAAGAAGACCGCCGTCAAGAAGACCACCACCGCGGCGAAGAAGACCTCGGCGGCGTCCAAGGCCCCGGCGAAGAAGACGGTCACCGCCTCGGCGACCCGTCCGGCCGCCAAGAAGGCGACCACGGCCAAGAAGGCCGTCGCGGCGAAGAAGACGGCCGTCAAGGCCACCACGGCGAAGAAGGCTGTCGCCAGGAAGGCTCCCGCCAAGCGGGTCGTCAAGAAGGTCTGACCGCAGGCCGAGCAGCAGCAGTAGCAGTACCTGTAGGCGCTGGCCGACGGGCCGGGCACCAGGGGACCATCCTCCTGGCGCCCGGCCCGTCCGTCGTTCCGCAGCGTCAGAAGGTCTGCAGCGTCAGCAGGACCACGCGGCGGGCGTCGCCCTCGCCCTCGGTCTCGATCCTGACCCGCTGCCCCGGCCGGAGCAGCAGCAGTCCGCCCGCGTCGAACGCCGGGGCGTCGAACGCCAGCGGGGTGCCGTCGTCGAGCAGCACCGAACCGCTGCGGGTCTCGGCGGAGTACGTGAACGCGGTTGCCTGCATGGTCTCAGCCTAGATCAGCCGGCCGACCGGCCGAGAGGCTGACCAGTGCCGCCAGCGCGACCGTACGCGGCCCTGCGCCCAGCGCCAGCGCCTCGCGGAGGTCGTCCAGGGTGTCCACGTCCCTGCGGACGGAGGGGACATCAGGGAGCGTCAGCTCGTGGGCGCCGGAGCGGGCGTGGCGCAGCCGGGAGCCGCCCTCGAAGCCCGGTCCCAGCGGTACCCCGGCGGCGGCTGCGAGCAGGGTGGTGCCGACGCCCTGGGCGTCGGCCAGGAAGGCCCGCCGCTGTCCGGCCGCGGCCCGCAGCACCCGGTCCAGCTCCGCCGGGCGCAGCGCGGGCAGATCGGCCGACAGTGCGGCGACCCGCCCCGCCCCGAACCGGCCGCGCGCCTCCTCCGCGCCGTGCGCCAGCGCGGCGTTGAGCCCCGCCCGGGGGAGGTCCGGCAGCAGTTCCGCGCCCAGGACCGCCAGCGCCGCCCCGGCGACCGCGTCGTCCGAGACCACCAGCACCCGTGCCACCGACGGGCAGTCGAGCGCCGCCGCCACGGTGTCCTGGGCGAAGGCCATGGCGAGTTCGGGCCGCAGCGCCCCGGTGGCGTCGGCCAGCCTGCTCTTGGCGCGCGCCAGCGGTTTCAGCGGCACGACCAGGGTCCAGCGGAGGGGGCTCACAGCAGGCCATTGTGCCCGGTCCCGGTGTCCGGCAAGGGGGGTGCCTCGACAGTCTGTCCGGCAGCGGGAGACACTTGTACGGTCAGGATCAGCGGAAACTGTGCAAGGAGGAGTGCGCGTGCCCGGCAGGAGTACGAAGGCGGCCCGTCGCAGATACGGATTCTGGTACCGCCTCGCGGCAGCCATCGGAAAGCCGCCGCTGTTCCTGCTGACCAAGCGCGACTGGAGCGGAATGGAGAATTTCCCGGAGACCGGGGGGTTCATCACCGTGATCAACCACAACTCCTATCTGGACCCGCTGGTCTACGGCCACTTCCAGTACGACTCCGGGCGCCCCGCCCGCTTCCTCGGCAAGGCCGGGGTGTTCAAGGTGCCGGTCATCGGCCGGATCCTGCACGGCGCCGGGCAGATCCCGGTGTACCGGGGCTCCGCCGACGCCGCCTACGCCTTCCGGGCCGCCGTCGAGGCCGTCGACAAGGGCGAGTGCGTGGCCTTCTACCCCGAGGGCACGCTGACCCGCGACCCGGAGCTGTGGCCGATGACGGCCAAGACCGGTGCGGCCAGGGTCGCGCTGATGACCGGCGCCCCGGTGATCCCGGTGGCGCAGTGGGGCGCGCACGAGATCATTCCGCGCTATGCCAGGGGCGGCAAGGGCGATCGCAGGTTCCAGCCCTTCCCGCGGCACACGGTCCAGGTCGCCGCGGGCCCCGCGGTGGACCTGAGTGCCTTTCAGGACAAGCCGATCACCGGCCCGGTGCTCCGCGAGGCCACCGAAGTGATCATGGATGCCATCACCGCGCTGTTGGAGCAGTTGCGCGACGAGAAGGCGCCCCCCGTACGCTACGACGTGCAGCGCGCCGCGACGGAGCAGCGCCGGGAGAGGGAGGCCGGTCGGTGACGACCCGTTGTGCCGTGTTTGGAACCGGGTCGTGGGGCACGGCTTTCGCGATGATCCTCGCCGACGCCGGCTGTGAGGTCTCGCTGTGGGGACGCCGCCCCGAACTGACGGAGACCATCAACCGGACCCGCCACAACCCGGACTACTTCCCCGACCTGGAGCTTCCGCCGGGGGTCAGCGCGACCAGCGACCCGGCCGAGGCCGCCGCCGGTGCGGAGTTCGCGGTGCTGGTGGTGCCGTCGCAGACGCTGCGGGCCAACCTGGAGGCCTGGACGCCGGTGCTCGACCGGCGGACGGTGCTGGTCAGCATGATGAAGGGGGTCGAGCTCGGCAGCGGCAAGCTGATGAGCGAGGTCATCGCCGAGGTCACCGGCGCCGGTCCGGAGCGGATCGCGGTGGTGTCAGGACCCAACCTGGCCGCCGAGATCGTCCGCAGGCAGCCCGCGGCGAGCGTGGTGGCCAGTGAGGACGAGGAGGTCGCCAAGCGGCTCCAGGCGGCCTGCCAGACCGGCTACTTCCGCCCGTACACCAACACCGACGTGGTCGGCTGCGAGCTCGGCGGCGCGGTGAAGAACGTCATCGGCCTGGCGGTCGGCATCGCGGACGGCATGGGCCTGGGCGACAACACCAAGGCCTCGCTGATCACCCGCGGCCTGGCCGAGACCAGCCGGCTGGGCCTCGCGATGGGCGCGGACCCGTACACCTTCGCGGGGTTGGCGGGGATGGGCGACCTGGTCGCCACCTGCTCCTCGCCGCTGTCCCGCAACCACACCTTCGGCACCAACCTGGGCCGCGGGATGACCCTGCAGGAGACCATCGCGGCCACCAAGCAGACCGCGGAGGGGGTCACCTCCTGCGAGTCGGTGCTGGACCTGGCCCGGCGGCACGGGGTGGACATGCCGATCACCGAGACCGTGGTGGACATCGTCCACGGCGGGAAGCCCCCGCTGGTCGCCGTCAAGGAACTGATGTCCCGTTCGGCGAAGCCCGAGCGCCGCTGACGCGCCAGGAGGGTGCAGCGCGCAACCTTCAGGCCCGAACGGTAGTCTCCATGGGGATATGAGCACTGAGTCCTCCTCCCCAGTCCCGGCTGCCGACCCCGCGTTCGCCGCAGCCTCCGCCCGCAAGCCGCGTGTCGCGATCGTCTTCGGTGGTCGCAGCTCCGAACACGCCGTTTCCACGATCACGGCGGGCAGCGTGCTGCGCGCCATCGACCGCGAGGCGTACCAGGTGCTGCCGATCGGCATCACCGCCGACGGCCGCTGGGCGCTGACCGCCGACGAGCCGGCCAGGATGGCCATCACCGACGGCAGGCTTCCCAGCGTCGACCAGGTCGCCGAGTCCGCCGAGGGACAGGTCACCCTGCCGGTCAATCCGGTGTCCAGGGGCGAGCTGGTCTACACCGAGCCGGGCGCCGTCCCCAAGGCGCTGGGCGAGGTGGACGTGGTCCTCCCGCTGCTGCACGGCCCCTGGGGCGAGGACGGCACCGTCCAGGGCCTGCTGGAGCTCTCCGGGGTGCCCTATGTCGGCTCCGGCGTGCTGGCCAGCGCGGTGGGCATGGACAAGGAGTACACCAAGCGGCTGCTGCAGGCCTTCGGGCTGCCGGTCGGCCCGTACACCGTGGTCCGTCCGCGCGAGTGGGACGTCGAGGCCAACCGGCCCGCCGTCCGGGCCAGGATCGCCGAGTTGGGCTTCCCGGTGTTCGTGAAGCCGGCCAGGGCCGGCTCCAGCATGGGCATCACCAAGGTCTCCGACCCGGAGCAGCTGGACGCCGCGATGGCGGAGGCCCGCCGGCACGACCCCAAGCTGATCATCGAGGCCGGACTGGTCGGCCGTGAACTGGAGTGCGGCGTCCTGGAGTTCGAGGACGGCCCGCGGGCCAGCCTGCCGGCCGAGGTGATGGTCGGCGAGGGCTACGACTTCTACGACTTCGAGGCCAAGTACATCGACTCCAGCGATGTGCAGATCCCCGCGGCGCTCACCGAGGACGAGACCGCGCGGCTGCAGGCGCTGGCCGTCGAGGTGTTCGAGGCGCTGTCCTGCGAGGGCCTGGCCCGGGTGGACGTCTTCCTGCTGGCGGACGGGACCTTCGTGGTCAACGAGATCAACACGATGCCGGGCTTCACCCCCATCTCCGCGTACCCACGCATGTGGGAGGCGTCCGGGGTGCCCTACCCGGAGCTGATCGACCGTCTGATCAAGGCGGCACTGCGGCGCAGCACGGGCCTGCGGTAGCTGCGGCGTCTGCATGGCTTGGCGCGCAGTTCCTCGCGCCCCCAGGTAGTGCAACTGGCTCAGTTGCAGACCCCCAGGGGCGCGGGGAACTGCGCGACCAACCATGCAAGACCCGCAGAAAAAGGGCTCTTCTGCTGGATCTGTGGGTGTGATCATGCGGGTTGGCGGCGGGGTAGGTGCGGGCGGTTGCCGCCGAGGCAGAGCATGACGAGGGCGATGATTGCTTCGGCGGTGCGGAAGCCGAAGCCCCGGCGGATGATGAGCCTGGTCTTGGTGTTCGTTGACTCGATCAGTCCGTTGCTCAGTTGCTCGACGACGGCGTGGAGGATGGCGTCGTAGTGACGGCGGATCTTGCGGCCGAGTTCGACGAACGCGAGGATGCGGCTGCGTGCGGCCCAGGTCAGCCAGCGGTCCAGGGCGGCAATGGCGGCATCGGTCCCCTCGGTTCTGGCGATCTGGTAGATCGTGCGCAGGCCCTCCTTGAGGAGGTAGGCGCGGTGCAGGCGGGGGTCGTTGGTCGCGATCCAGCCGAGTTTGGCCTGCTGGCGGGGCGTGAGGTCTTCGGGGTTCTTCCACAGGGCGTGCCGGGAGTGCTTCAACTTACGTGCCAGATCAGGGTCGCCGGCCTCGCGCCGGGCTCGGTTCCAGGCGGCGCGGCGCTCCTCGTCCAGGGCATCAGTGGCCCAGGCGACCACGTGGAACGGGTCCATGGCGCGCACGGCGTTGGGGGCCCGTTCGGCGACCACGTCGGCGATCCACTCCGCACCGTCCGCGCTGATGTGGGTGAGCTTGTGGGAACGTTCCTCGCCGAGCGCGTCGAAGAAGCCGCGCAGCGGGTCCTTGCCGTGGCCCTCGCACATCCATACGACCTTGCGGGTGTCGTGGTCCACCACGACGGTCATGTACTTCTGGCCCCTGCGGTAGGAGATCTCGTCGATGCCGATCCGGCGCAGGCCGGCGAGGCGGTCGATGCCCGCGTCAGCCTCGCGTTGGTAGCGGGTGATGATCGCGCCCACGGTGCGCCAGGCAGTCCGCATCAGCTGGGCGGTGGCCGCTTTGGAGCACTCGGTGGCCATCCAGGTGACCTGCTGGTCGAAGTCGTAGGTGTGACCGGCGCCGTGCCTCGCCCAGGGCACCGCGGCGACCACCACTCCGTGTCGCTTGCACCTCACCCGAGGTGCGTCGGCCTCCAGGAACAGCTTCAGCCCGGCCGCGTCCAGGTGTCGCCAGCGGCGTCGACCAGCCCCGGCATCAAACCCCGGACTGCGGGTCCCGCAGCTCCCGCACCGCCGTCGCACCCGCGACTTCGCCCGCACCGCGATCACCATGACCTGCGATTCATCCTCGAACCACATGTCCTCCGGCGCTGCTTCCTCGCATCCGACCAGTGCCTTCAATACGGTGGTGAACCGCACGCCGTTCTCCCTACGCATCTGATCCTGAGCCTCGATACCTCAAGATCTGCACAGGGGACGGCGTGCATTGCGTCAGGCGCTCCGAACCGACCCACAGATGGAGCACAAGAGCCAGAAAAAGGCTCAGATGCAGTTGAACTGCGCCCGAGCCGGATCCGCCGGGTCGCTCGCCAGCACCGCCGACGCCAGCCCCCCCAGCGGCGACTGCTGCCCCGCATAGGCCGCGGGGACGTTCACCTCGACATAGGTCTTCTGGACGATCGTGGTGAACCGGTACCCCCCGCCCCGGGTCTGCCCGATCAGCCAGCACACCCCGTTGACGTCCTGCGCGTCGTGGTGGGCCAGATTGGGGTCGTACTCGCTGGAGGTCGGGTCCAGGGCCCCCGGGGTGCCCACCCCGCACCGCAGCGTGATCGCCGGGTCCCCCCAGGCCGCGGTGGTGGTCGAGGCCGGCGAGACGGGGCGGGAGCGCTGCCCCAGCAGCGTCCCGGGCAGCGCCTTCACCAGCGCACCGCACCGCGCCGCCGCGGTGCCCGTCGGTGTCGGCGCAGCCACCTGAACGGCGCCGCCGCCCGAGCAGCCCGCCAGCAGCAGGGCCGTCGCGGGCAGCAGGGCCGTCAGGGCGCGGCGGGGCGGGCAGTAGCTCACCCAGCGATGCTAGACCGGGCTACAGATTCACCACCGGGCAGGTCAGGGTTCGGGTGATGCCCTCGACCTGCTGGATCTGGGCGACGACCATGCGGCCCAGGTCGTCCATGGTCGGGGCTTCGGCCCGGACGATGACGTCATAGGGCCCGGTGACGTCCTCGGCCTGCAGTACGCCCGTGATGGCGGCTATCACCCCGGCTACTGCGGACGCTTTTCCTACTTCGGTCTGCACGAGGATGTAGGCGTGTACCACGGTGGACCTCCCGGCGGCTCTGCGCGGATCGTGCGAGTGGGATCGTGAGAGTGGGGATCGTGCGAGGGCTGTGGTTCCCCGCCAGCGGCCCGCTGAATCCCCGGCGGGGCCGCACGTTATCGCGCCCCCACCGCGAGGGGGAGGCGTGCGGCCGGAGTCGAGGGCGTACGCTGCGCGCGGGAGTATCACTCAGCCCTTACCTGGGGCCGCTCCCCGGGTAGTCGGAGCCACAAGGGCCGGAAGGACACACATGCAGGGCACCGTCGGCGAGCTCGGCGAGTTCGGGCTGATCCGTGAGCTGACCGCGAGGCTGCCCCGGACCAGGGCCGTGGAACTCGGCCCCGGCGACGACGCGGCCGTGGTCGCGACCCCGGACGGACGGGTCGTCGCCAGCACCGACGTGCTGCTGGAGGGCCGGCACTTCCGGCGGGACTGGTCCACCGCCTACGACGTGGGCCGCAAGTCCGCCGCGCAGAACCTCGCCGACATCGCCGCCATGGGCGCCGCGCCCACCGCGCTGCTGCTGGGCCTGGTCGCCCCGGCCGAGCTCCCGGCCACCTGGGCGCTGGAGCTGATGGACGGCATCAGGGACGAGTGCCAGGTCGCCGGGGCCGCCGTGGTCGGCGGCGATGTGGTGCGCGGCGACACCATCATGGTGGCCATCACCGCCCTCGGCGACCTCCAGGGCCGCGCCGCGGTGACCCGCTCCGGCGCCCGCCCGGGCGACGTGGTGGCGGTGACCGGCTGGCTCGGCTGGTCCGCCGCGGGCTTCACGGTCCTCTCCCGCGGCTTCCGCTCGCCGCGCGCCTTCGTCGAGGCGCACCGCCGTCCGGAGCCGCCGTACCACGCGGGCCCCGCGGCGGCGCAGCTCGGCGCCACCTCGATGATCGACGTCAGCGACGGCCTGGTCGCCGACCTGGGACACGTGGCCGAGGCCAGCGGCGTCCACATCGACCTGCGGGCGGCCGGGTTCGACATCCCCGCGCAGATGGCCGACATCGGCCAGGCGGTCGGGGTCGACCCGCTGACCTGGGTGCTCTCCGGCGGCGAGGACCACGCCCTGGTCGCCACCTTCCCCCCGGACACCCACCTCCCCTCGCGCTGGCGCATCGTCGGCGAGGTCACCCGGCCGGCCGGGCTGTCCAAGACCGGCACCGTGACGGTGGACGGCGCCGTCTGGGACCGGGTCGGCGGCTGGGACCACTTCGGCGGCTGACCCGCCGCGTGTCCGTATGCGGACGAAGCGGCATGAAGCATCCCTTTCTGCATAGGCTTGATCCATGCGAATCGGTGTGCTGACCAGCGGCGGGGACTGTCCGGGACTGAACGCGGTGATCCGCTCGGTGGTGCACCGCGCGGTCGCCGACCACAAGGACACCGTCGTCGGCATCGAGGACGGCTTCCTGGGTCTGATCGAGGGCCGCGGCCGTCCGCTGGCCCTGGACGACGTCCACGGCATCCTCACCCGCGGCGGCACCGTCCTCGGCTCGGCCCGGGTGGCCAGGGACCGGATGCGCGACGGTGTGGCCCGGGCCGCCGAGCTGGCCGAGGCGCTCGGCATCGACGCCCTGATCACCATCGGCGGCGAGGGCACCCTTACCGCCGCCCAGCTGTTCAGCGACGCCGGGCTGCCGGTCGTCGCCGTGCCCAAGACCATCGACAACGACATCGACGCCACCGACGTCACCTTCGGCCACGACACCGCGGTCCATGTCGCCACCGAGGCCATCGACCGGCTGAAGACCACCGCCGAGTCACACCAACGGGTGATGGTGGTCGAACTGATGGGCAGGCACACCGGCTGGATCACCCTGCACGCCGGGATGGCCGGCGGCGCCCACGGCATCCTCATCCCGGAGCGGCCCTTCGACGTCGAGGAGGTCTGCCGGATGGTCGAGGAGCGGTTCTCCCGGGGCAAGAAGTTCGCCATCGTGGCCGTCGCCGAGGGCGCCGCCCCGCAGCCGGGCACCATGCGCTTCGAGCACGGCGCGACCGACGCCTACGGTCACCAGACCTTCGGCGGCATCGGCACCCGGCTGGCCGGCGAGATCGCCCAGTGGCTCGGCAAGGAGTCCAAGCCGGTGATCCTGGGCCACGTCCAGCGCGGCGGCACCCCCACCGCCCAGGACCGGGTGCTCGCCACCCGCTTCGGCTGGCACGCCGTGGAGGCCGTGCACAAGGGCGCCTACGGCCATATGACGGCGCTGCGCGGCACCGACATCCGGCTGGTCCCGATCGTGGACGCGGTGACCCGGCTGAAGACCGTCCCCGAGAGCCGCTGGTCGGAGGCGGAGGCGGTGCTCTAGCGGCCGCCGGATAGGTTGGTCCCATGTCGACACGTACTGCACCGCCGCGGGTGCTCACCGTCGCCGGATCCGACTCCGGAGGCGGCGCGGGCATCCAGGCCGACCTGAAGACCATGCTGGCGCTCGGCGTCCACGGCATGAGCGTGATCGCCGCCGTCACCGCGCAGAACTCGGTCGGGGTGCAGGGCTACTGGGAGCTCCCGGCGGAGGCGGTGCGGGCCCAGTTCCGCAGCGTGGTCGACGACATCGGCGTCCAGGCGGTGAAGACCGGGATGCTGGCCTCGGCCGAACTGGTGGCCACCGTCGCCGAACTGCTCGCGGGCGTGGACGCCCCGGTCGTGGTCGATCCGGTGGGCGTCTCCAAGCACGGCGACGCGCTGCTGGCCGACTCCGCGGTCTCGGTGCTGCGGGACCGGCTCCTGCCGGTGGCCACCGTCGCCACGCCCAACCTGCACGAAGTGGCACAGCTCACAGGCATCGAGGTGAGCCGCGAGAGCGGGATGCCGGACGCGGCCCGGGCGCTCCAGGACCTCGGCCCGGTCTGGGCCCTGATCAAGGGCGGCCACCTGCAGGGCGAGGCCGCCGACCTGCTGCGCGGGCCGGACGGCGAGGAGCACTGGTTCCGTGCCGCCCGCTACGACAACCGGCACACCCACGGCACCGGCTGCACCCTGGCCAGCGCGATCGCCTCGGAGCTGGCCCTGGGCCTGGACGTGCCCGAGGCGGTGGCCGCCGCCAAGGAGTACGTCACCGGCGCGATCGCGGGCGGCTTCGCCCTGGGCGCGGGCATCGGCCCGGTCGACCACGGCTGGCGCTGGCGCTGACCCGGCCGTCCGCCGCCGGACATGCAGAAGGCCGGCCCACCGTGAGGTGGACCGGCCTTCTGGAAGCCTGCAGGTGGCCGCGTCAGCGCGACACCTTGCCGGCCTTGATGCACGAGGTGCAGACGTTGAGCCGCTTCGGCGTCCGCCCAACCACAGCGCGTACCGTCTGGATGTTGGGGTTCCAACGACGACGGGTACGGCGGTGCGAGTGGGAGATGTTGTTGCCGAAGCCCGGCCCCTTGCCGCAGACGTCGCAGTTGGCAGCCACGGGAGTCACTCCAAAGACTTCAGATGCACTTACGTTGACAACCCCGGAGGCGCAGTGGCCGTGTGATGGCAGTGCCGCCTTGACGACTGCGCTGCTACCCAGGGGTGGCCCGGAGGGATCCAGGCAACCGGAGCAGCATACATCGGCTCACTCCGTACAACGAAACTACCACGTGACCCCGGCAGGCTCCGCATCCGTCCTGCGAACTGCGAGGCGGCGGGCGTCACGGAACGGAATCCGTCGGGTGAAGCCGAGTAATCTGCCTGCACACCCCTCGCGTACCCAAGGAGACACCACGGTGCTGGACACCCTCGACGCTCCCGCCGTGCGCACCTGGTGCCGACTGTCCCTCGCCGCGCTCGGGCAGGCCCGCGAGGAGATCGACGCGCTCAATGTGTACCCGGTTCCGGACGGGGACACCGGCACCAACCTCTACCTCACCGTGGAGTCCGCCGCCGAGGAGGTCGACGGGCTGTTCGGGGCCGGGGCCGAAGCCCCCTCCCTCGCGCAGGCGTTGAAGGCGATGGCGCACGGCGCCCTGCTGGGCGCCCGGGGCAACTCCGGGGTGATCGTCGCCCAGCTCCTGCGCGGCATCGCCTCCGCCATCGGCGCCGGCCCGGCCGACGGCCCCGCGCTGTCCCGGGCGCTGCGCCGCGCCGCCGACGCCGGCTACGAGGCGGTCGCCAAGCCGGTCGAGGGGACCGTGCTCACCGTCGCCGCAGCGGCCGCCGCCGCGGCCGAGGCCGCCGCGCTGGCGGACCCCCGGATCGCGCTGGCTGTTGTGGCCGAGACCGCCTACGAGGCCTCCCGGATCGCACTGACCCGCACCCCGCTGCTGCTCGACGTGCTGGCCCGGGCCGGCGTCGTGGACGCCGGCGGCCGCGGACTGGTCACCCTGCTCGGCGCGCTGGCCGACGCCGTGACCAGACAGACACCGATGGGCCCGCTCGCGCTGGCCGGGACCAGGGCCGCCGAACCGGTGCCGCACGGCGAACATCTCGCGGCCGAGGGCACCCCGGCCTTCGAGGTCATCTATCTGCTGGACGCCGAGGACTCCGCGCTGCCGCTGCTCAGGGAGGCGCTGGGGGCCCTGGGCGACTCGCTGGTCGTGGTCGGCGGTGACGGCCTGTGGAACGTCCACGTCCATGTGGACGACCCCGGCGCCGCCGTGGAGGCCGGCATAGAGGCGGGCCGGCCGCACCGGATCAGGATCACCCACTTCGCCTCGGCCGCCGCGACGGCCACCGCCGCCTCCCGTCCCGACGCCGACGCCCCGGCCGAGTCGCGGGGCGTCGTCAGCGTCGTCCACGGCGAGGGGCTGGCGGTGCTCTGCGCCGAATCCGGCGCGACCGTGCTGCACGCCGACCCCGACCGGGCGGCCTCCAGCACCGAACTGGCCGCCGCGGTCCGCCGGGCGCACGCCCGCGAGGTGGTGCTGCTGCTGAACGACACCGAACTCCGTGCCGCCGCGGGGGCCGCCGCCGAGCAGCTGCGCAAGGAGGGCGTGCGGGTCGCCGTCATCCCCACCCGCTCCGCGGTGCAGGGTCTCGCGGCGCTCGCCGTGCACGAGCCGTCCCGGCGCTTCGACGAGGACGTGGTCGCGATGACCTCGGCCGCCGGAGCCACCCGCTACGCCGAGATCCTGGTCGCCGAGGGCGAGTCCTGGACCATGGCCGGGGTCTGCCAGGCCGGGGACGTGCTCGGTCTGATCGACGGGGACGTCGCGGTGATCGGCGCCTCGACCGGGGAGACCGCGGCCGTGGTGCTGGACCGGATGCTCGCGGCCGGCGGCGAGCTGGTCACGCTGATCCTCGGCGAGGGCGCCGACGACGCCGTCGCCGACCGCCTGGTCGCCCATGTGCGACGGACCCACCCGGTCGTCGACACCCTGGTCTACCGGGGCGGTCAGCCGACCTCCCCGCTGCTCATCGGTGTCGAATGAGCCGACATGTCAGTACCGGGGTGTAGAGGTTGACGCGGAAGGGAGGTCGGCGACCGTGTCCACGCTCGACGAACCACTGAAGAAGCTGGTCGGCGGTAACAGCGCCAAGGCGCTCGCCGACAGCCTCGACCTGCACACCACCGGGGACCTGCTGCACCACTACCCGCGCCGCTACGTCGAGCGCGGCGAGCTCACCAGCCTGGACGAGCTGGAACTCGACGAACACGTCACGGTGATGGCCAGGATCGAGAAGGCCGAGGTCATCCCGTTCAAGGGCCGCAAGGGCAACCGCCTGCAGGTCGTGGTCACCGACGGCCGGGGCCGGCTCACCCTCGCCTTCTTCAACCAGGCCCACCGGGTGCACGAACTGCGCCCCGGACGCCAGGGCCTGTTCGCCGGCAAGGTCGGCGTCTTCAACCGGGTGCGCCAGCTGATCAACCCCGACTACCAGCTGATGGACGAGGAGGACCCCGACCAGGCGGCGGCCTTCGCCGGGCGGCTGATCCCGGTCTACCCGGCCAGCACCAAGCTGCCCTCCTGGAAGGTCTCGCTGGCGGTCGACACCCTCCTCGGCGGCCTGGACTGGGAGGCCCTGGAGGACCCGCTGCCCGACGCGCTGCGGCTGCAGCGCGGGCTGCTGCCGCTGACCGACGCCCTACGGCAGATCCACCGCCCCAGCAACCACGCCGAGCGCGTCGCCGCCCAGACCAGGCTGAAGTGGGACGAGGCCTTCGTCCTCCAGGTCGCCCTGGCCCAACGCCGGGCTGCCGACTCGGCCCAGCCCGCCCTCCCCCGGGTACCCGTCAAGGACGGCCTGCTGGACGCCTTCGACGCCCGGCTGCCGTTCACTCTGACGGACGGTCAGCAGACGGTCTCCGCCGAGATCTTCGCGGAGCTGGCCACCGCCCACCCGATGCACCGGCTGCTCCAGGGCGAGGTCGGCAGCGGCAAGACCCTGGTGGGACTGCGGGCCATGCTCGCCGTGGTGGACACCGGCGGTCAGGCGGTGATGCTGGCGCCCACCGAGGTGCTGGCGCAGCAGCACCACCGCTCCATCGTGGAGATGATGGGGGACCTCGCCGAGGGCGGCATGCTCGGCGGATCCGACCTGGGCACCAAAGTGGTGCTGCTCACCGGCTCGATGGGGGTCCCGGCGCGGCGGCAGGCGATGCTGGACATGATCAGCGGGGACGCCGGGATCGTCATCGGCACCCACGCCCTGATCGAGGACAAGGTGCAGTTCCGCGACCTCGGCCTGGTGGTCGTGGACGAGCAGCACCGCTTCGGCGTCGAGCAGCGCGACGCGCTCCGCGCCAAGGCCGAACGCCCGCCGCACCTGCTGGTGATGACCGCCACCCCGATCCCGCGCACGGTGGCCATGACGGTCTTCGGCGATCTGGAGACCTCGGTCCTGGACCAGCTCCCGGCCGGACGCTCGCCCATCGCCTCGCACGTGGTCCCGGCCCTGGAGCGGCCCAACTTCCTGACCCGCGCCTGGGAGCGGATCCGCGAGGAGACCGGCAAGGGCCACCAGGCCTACGTGGTCTGCCCCCGCATCGGCGACGCCGAGGACGACAAGAAGAAACCCGCTGGCGACGACGACCGCCGCCCACCCCTCGCCGTCCTGGACATGGCCGACGAACTCTCCAACGGCCCGCTGTCCGGACTGCGCGTCGAGGTGCTGCACGGGCGGATGCAGCCCGACGCCAAGGACGACGTGATGCGCCGCTTCACGGCCGGCGAGGTCGACGTGCTGGTCGCGACCACCGTCATCGAGGTCGGCGTCAACGTCCCCAACGCCACCGTGATGGTCATCATGGACGCCGACCGCTTCGGCGTCTCCCAACTGCACCAGCTCCGCGGCCGGGTCGGACGCGGCTCCGCGCCGGGGCTGTGCCTGCTGGTGAGCGAGATGCCCGGCGGCAGCCCGGCCCGGCAGCGGCTGGACGCGGTGGCCGGCACCCTGGACGGCTTCGAACTCTCCCGCATCGACCTGGAGCAGCGCCGCGAGGGCGACGTCCTGGGCGCGGCCCAGTCCGGAGTCAAGTCCTCCCTCCGCCTGCTCTCCGTCCTGGAGGACGAAGAGGTCATCTCAGAGGCCCGCGACGAGGCCGCCCGCCTGGTAGCCGAAGACCCCGACCTGACCACCCGCCCAGCCCTGGCAGCCGCCCTCCGAGCCCTGGTGGACGACGACCGAGCGGAATACCTAGAAAAGGGCTGAACCACGCAGCCCGATAGGGGCGCGGGGAACTGCGCGACAAGCCCACCACAAGGTAGAGCCCCGCACGGCCAGCTCCTCCCACCCCGGGCGGCTAGCGTTGTACCCACCATCCACCCCACGAAGGACCCAGTAATGACCCGCGTAATCGCCGGCTCCGCCCGAGGCCGCCGCCTGGCCGTCCCGCCCGGCGAGGGCACCCGCCCGACCTCCGACCGCGCCCGCGAAGGTCTCTTCTCCACCTGGGAATCCCTCCGCGGCTCCCTCGCGGGCGCGCGCGCGATCGACCTCTACGCCGGCTCCGGCGCCGTAGGCCTGGAGTCCCTCTCCCGCGGCGCCGGGGCCGCCCTGCTGGTCGAGAGCGACCCGGCCGCCGTGAAAACGATCCTGGCCAACGTCCGCACCCTCTCCCTCTCCGGCGCCGAGGTCCGCTCGGGACAGGTCGAGAAGGTCCTCGCCGCGGGCGCCCCGACCCGCCCGTACGACGTGCTCTTCATGGACCCGCCGTACGCCGTCACCGACGGCGAGGTCCGCGAGATCCTGATCACACTCCGGACCGGGGGCTGGCTCGCCGAGGGCACCCTCGCCACCGTGGAGCGCGGCACCAGGGGCGGGGAGTTCGCGTGGCCCGAGGGCTTCACACCGCTCAGGGAGCGCCGTTACGGCGAGGCCACCCTCTGGTACGGTCGCGCCGCCGCCAGCGACGTCGGGAGCGAGTGAGACATGTCCGTGCAAGAGAAGACCATCGTCCGCCGTGCTGTCTGTCCGGGTTCCTTCGACCCGATCACCAACGGGCACCTGGACATCATCGAGCGGGCCTCGCGCCTCTACGACGTGGTCCACATCGCCGTGCTGATCAACAAGTCCAAGCAGGGACTGTTCACGGTGGAGGAGAGGATCCAGATGATCGAGGAGGTCTCCGCCGAGTACGGCAACGTGGTGGTGGAGTCCCACCACGGCCTGCTGGTCGACTACTGCCGCGACCGCGGCATCCCGGCGATCGTGAAGGGCCTGCGCGCGGTCAGCGACTTCGACTACGAGCTGCAGATGGCCCAGATGAACATCGGCCTCTCCGGTGTGGAGACCCTGTTCGTGCCGACCAGTCCGACCTACAGCTTCCTGTCCTCCTCTCTGGTCAAGGAAGTCGCCGCCTACGGAGGCGATGTCTCGCACCTGGTACCGGCGCTGGTGCACCGCCGCCTGGTCGCCAGGATCGCCGAACGCAAGTGACGGGCAGTAGAGTTCCTACCTCCTGGTCCATTGCCTCCTGACTCCACTCCTCAGGGGGCGCCCCCCGCACCCGAACAGGTGAGCTCAGGTGGACGTGCAGCAGAAGCTCGACGAGATCACCACGACGGTCGAGAACTCCCGGTCGATGCCCATGTCGGCGTCGATCGTGGTCAACAAGGCCGAACTGATCGCCATGCTGGCGGAACTGCGGGAGGCGCTGCCGACCGAGCTGGCGCAGGCGCAGCAGACCGTGCAGCAGGGCGACCAGGTGGTCGAGGAGGCCCGCCGCGAGGCGGAGCGGATCGTCAGGGAGGCGCAGGGGGAGCGCGCCAGGCTGATCTCCGGGACCGAGGTCGCCATGCGGGCCCAGGCCGAGGCGGACCGGATCCTGGCCGAGGCCAGGGCCGAGTCGGCGGAGGAGCGCCGCGAGGCCGACGACTACGTCGACAGCAAGCTGGCCAACTTCGAGGTGGTGCTCACCAAGACCCTCGGCGCCATCGGCCGCGGCAGGGCGAAGCTGCGCACCGGCGGCGCCCCGGTCGAGGGTGAGGACGGCGAGGAGTTCGAGCAGGACCAGTTCCGCTCGCCCAGCCCCGAGGTGGACGAGTACGTCGACGTGAAGCTCGCCGCTCTGGAGACCGCGCTGAGCAAGACCCTGGACGCGGTCGGCCGGGGCCGGGACAAGCTCCTCGGCAAGGCCCCGATCGACGAGCTGGGCGCCTACCTGGCCGCGGCCGACGAGGCCACCGGCGTCACCCAGGGCGCCGAGCGCCAGGCCGCGGTCGCCGCCGAGCTGGCCCAGGCCGGCCTGCTGCCGCCGGACCAGCAGCCCCAGCACCAGCAGCAGTACGACCAGCAGTACTGGCAGCCGGTCGAGGTGGACGCCAACGGCTACCCCTACGCCCAGCCCGGGGTGTACCAGCAGCAGGAGCAGCAGTACGACCCGTACGGCTACCAGATCCCGCAGCAGCAAGCCCCGCAGCAGCAGGCCCCGCAGCAGCAGGCCCCGCAGCAGCAGGCCCAGGAGTACGACCCGTACACCGGCTACGCCCCGGCCCAGCCGGAGCAGCAGTACGACGCCTACGGGCAGCCGGTGCCGCTGTACGTGCCGCAGCAGGCCGCCCCGCAGCAGGCCGGTCTGGACGAGACCAGCTTCTTCGACACCGGCTTCATCGACGTCAGCAAACTGCGCGAGCTCGGCGGCGGACAGCACCACTGAGCGCTCGGCGGCAGGCGCCCAACAGGTGGATTGGGACCTGGGGCCGTCCTCCGGTAGTCTGACCTCTCCGGCCTGTTCAGTGCCGGGGAATGTCGGCTGCCCCGAACGTCCCGTACGTTCGCGTGTGCAGCCGGTAGGCAGATCACCGCAGTCGTGGCTCACGACGTGCGCCGTAGAGAGCAGGAAACCCTGAACCGCCTCGACCACCGCGATCCGCTTGTGTTTGACACACATGAGCTGGGACGTCGGCCTGGGTCGATGCGCAAGGTTTCCCGTTCCCTCCCGGCGCCGGAGGGCCTCGGCATCGAGGTGATCGGCGTCCCCGTCGGCAGCACTGTCGAGCTGGACCTCCGACTGGAGTCGGTGGTCGAGGGCGTACTCGTCACGGGTACGGTCGAGGCGGATCTCAAGGGCGAGTGCGTGCGCTGCCTGGAGCCGATCGAGCAGGAGCTCGAAGCGGACTTCCAGGAGCTGTACTACTACCCCGAGTCCGCGGACCGTTTCGGTGGCACGTCCAAGACCGCTGAGGACGACGACGAGGACGAAGAAGCTTCCCGACTCGAGGGCGACCTGTTCGACCTCGAGCCGGTGCTGCGTGACGCGGTGGTGCTCGCACTGCCGCTGCAGCCGGTGTGCCAGGAAGACTGCCTGGGCCTCTGCTCCGAATGCGGGGCGCGGCTCACGGACGACCCGGACCACCACCACGAGGCCGTCGACCCCCGGTGGGCGGCTCTGCAGGGACTCTCGGCTCTCGCATCTGAGGCCGGTAGCGAAGACAGCGGTACCCGTGAGGGTGCTGCCGAGAACCAGGAGAAGTAGCCGTGGCTGTTCCGAAGCGGAAGATGTCGCGCAGCAACACGCGCCACCGCCGTTCGCAGTGGAAGGCTGCGGTCCCCGCCCTGGTGGCTTGCGACCGCTGCCACGAGCCCAAGCTGGGCCACATCGCGTGCCCGAGCTGCGGTACGTACAACCGCCGTCAGGTCCTCTCGGTCTGATCGGCTGGTGACACACACGATGTCAGCGTCTGCGCTGCAACACGCCGACACCGGGTATGCCGTCCTGGAGGGGCGGCTCGGGTACCAACTCGAGCCGGCCCTCCTGGTACGTGCACTCACGCACCGCTCGTACGCGTACGAGAACGGTGGCCTGCCCACCAATGAGCGCCTGGAGTTCCTGGGCGACTCGGTGCTGGGCCTGGTGGTCACGGACACTCTGTACCGGATCCACCCCGACCTCCCGGAGGGGCAGCTCGCGAAGCTGCGCGCCGCGGTGGTCAATTCGCGTGCCCTCGCCGGAGTGGCCCGCGGCCTGGAGCTCGGCTCCTTCATCAGTCTCGGGCGCGGCGAAGAGGGCACCGGCGGACGCGACAAGTCCTCCATCCTCGCCGACACCCTTGAGGCGATCATCGGTGCGGTCTACCTGGACCAGGGCCTGCAAGCGGCCGACGAGCTCGTTCACCGCCTGTTCGACCCGCTGATCGAGGAGTCCTCCAACCTCGGCGCCGGGCTCGACTGGAAGACCAGCCTGCAGGAGCTCACCGCCTCCGTCGGCATCGGCGTCCCCGAGTACGTGGTCTCCGAGTCCGGTCCCGACCACGAGAAGACCTTCATCGCCGCGGCCCGGGTCGCCGGCGACGACTACGGCACCGGCAGCGGCCGCTCCAAGAAGGAAGCGGAGCAGAAGGCCGCGCAGAACGCCTGGCACTCGATCCGCGAGAAGCACGGTCTGGCCGAGCCGCAGCCGGCTCCGGAGCAGACCGCGACCACTCCCGCGGACCCCTCCGCAGGTGCCTGAACTTCCCGAGGTCGAGGTGGTCCGCCGCGGCCTCGAACAGTGGGTCAGTGGACGAACCGTCAGTTCCGTCACGGTGCTCCACCCCCGCGCGGTGCGTCGGCACACCGCGGGCGCCGAGGACTTCGCCGCGCAGCTGGCCGGCCGCACCCTCGGCCCGGCGCAGCGCCGCGGCAAGTACCTCTGGCTGCCCATGCCCGGCACTGGCAGCTCGCTGATCGGCCACCTCGGCATGAGCGGCCAACTGCTGATCCAGCCCGAGGCGGCCCCGGCCGAGACCCACCTCCGGGTCAGGATCCGCTTCGACGACGCGGTCGACACCGAGCTGCGCTTCGTCGACCAGCGCACCTTCGGCGGCCTCGCGGTCGAGGACGCCGACCCCAGCGACCCGGAAGCCGCGCCGCTGTCGCTCGCGCACATCGCCCGCGACCCGATGGACCCGCGCTTCGACGACAACGCCTTCCTCGCCGCGCTGCGGCGCCGCAGCTCCGGGGTGAAGCGCGCGCTGCTGGACCAGACCCTGATCAGCGGCGTCGGCAACATCTACGCCGACGAGGCGCTGTGGCGCGCGAAGCTGCACTACGAACGCCCCGCCGACACGCTCTCGCGAGCCCAGGCGGCACTGCTGCTGGCCTCGGCCCGGGATGTGATGGGAGCGGCCCTGGCGGTCGGGGGCACCAGCTTCGACAGCCTCTACGTCAACGTCAACGGCGAATCCGGCTACTTCGCCCGCACCCTGGACGCCTACGGCCGCGAGAACGAGCCCTGCAACCGCTGTGCCACGCCGATGCGGCGCGCGGCGTGGATGAACCGCTCCAGCTATTTCTGCCCGCGGTGCCAGCGGCTGCCGCGGCCCCGGGGCTAGGGTCGGCTTTTCGGCTGCGGCGTCTGCATGGTTTGTCGCGCAGTTTCCCGCGCCCCTAGGGGGGTGCAACTGACCCACAGCGGTTCAGTTGCAGCCCCCAGGGGCGCGGGGAACTGCGCGACAAGCCACCCGCGGCCCTTCAGTTGCCCTGGGACCCCGCCACGGCGAAGTCGTACACCGTGCTGGAGCGATACTCCTCACCCGGCCGCAAAACCGTCGACGGAAAGTCGCCGCGGTTCGGAGAGTCCGGGAAGTGCTGGGTCTCCAAGGCAACGCCCGAGTACGGCCCGTAGCGGCGCCCGGACGGCCCGGTCAGGGTGGAGTCGAGGCCGTTGCCGCTGTAGACCTGGATGCCGGGTTCGGTGGTGGAGAGCGTCAGCACCCGCCCCGAGCCCGGATGCCGCAGCACGGCGACCACCCGCGGAGCGTCCGTGCGGCCGCCGTCCAGGGCCCAGCAGTGGTCGTAGCCGCCGGCGATGGACAGCTGCTCGTCGTCGTCGTGAATGCGCTCGCCCAGCGTCCGCGCGGCGCCGAAGTCGAACGGCGTCCCGGCGACCGGGACGGGCGCGCCGGCCAGCGGTCGCAGCTCGCGGTCGACCGGGAGGTAGGCCGAGGCGACCAGGGTGAGCTCATGGTCGAGGACGGTCTCGGAGCCCTCGCCGGCCAGGTTGAGATAGGTGTGGTTGGTCAGGTTGACCACGGTCGGGGCGCTGGTGGTGGCGCGATAGTCGATGCGCAGCCGCCCGTCGGAGAGGCTGTAGCGCACCCTGGCCTGCAACGTCCCGGGGAAGCCCTGGTCGCCGTCGGGGCTGACCAGGGTGAGCTCGACGCCGCTGCCGCCGGGTACCTCGACCGGCTCGGCCGACCACAGCCGGGCGTCGAACCCCTCGTCGCCGCCGTGCAGGGCGTTGGGGCGCGGGGTGTCGCTGAGCGGCACCTGGTGGGTGCGGCCGTCCAGGGTGAAGCGGCCGTCGGCTATCCGGTTGCCGAAGCGGCCGATGGTGGCGCCGAAGAAGGGGGGCCGCTCCCGGAGGTAGCCGTCCAGGTCCGGGTGGCCGAGCACGACGTTCACCGCGTCGGGGAGGTGCACGGTGTGCAGGACGGCGCCGTACTCCAGGACGCCTGCCGTGGTTCCGGTGCCGTGGGTGAGGATCCACCGGTGCACCGGGGTGCCGTCCGCGAGGGCGCCGAAGTGTTCGCGTACGGGGGCGTGGGACTGGGCTGAGGACAGCAAGGGCAGAACTCCTGATCCGGTCTCGCGGCACCTGCCGTGAGGGGGCCGGGGTGCGCGAGCCCCACATTTTCACGCTGCGAACGGCCGCGTCCACGTCGTCCCGAACGCCGCCGTGGCGTCGTCGTGCCGCTTGCCGCGGAAGCCGCCCTCGGGCATCGCCCGCTCGGCCTCGCGCACGGCGCGCACCGCGGCGGCCGGGCCCTGCTTCCCGACCAGGTCGAGGACGTCGCGCCAGCCCCAGCCGAAGCGCTCCACCAGCCGCGACACCCCGTCGCTGACCAGCAGGAAGCGGCGGATCTCCGACAGCGGCAGGCTGATCGTCAGGGCCCGGTCGGCGGCGGCGGGTTCGGCGCCCGCCACCCAGAAGCCGCCCTCGGCGTTGCGCAGCCGACTGACCGACTCGCGGTCGTACGCGGGGAGGTGGTCCACCCGGTCGTCGGTGAGTTCGACCACCTCGCCGTCGCGGCGCTCCACCACCACGGCGGCGTCCGCCAGCACCAGGCAGTCCAGCATCCCGTCGCGCTCCCGGGCGACGGCGATCGTCGCGGACGGGCTGTTGGGATTGGTCAGATCGCAGCCGGCGTGCAGCGCACGGGTGTTGAGGATCCCCTGGCGCAGCGCCGCGCGCAGCTCCAGCTCCGGTTCGGCGACCAGCACGGCGGCCAGCTGCGCTCCCAGCCGACCGGCCAGCCAGGCCACCCCGTGCACGCAGCCGTTGGGCAGTCCGCTGTCGGTGGCGCCGTCCAGGACCACCGCGAAGCGCTCCGAGGCGATGACGAAGTCCTCGTTCGCGGCCGCGTCCGGACTCGCCTCACTGGTGTGACTGATCTGCACCGTTCCTCCGTCAGCTGTCGCCCTGCGACCAGCCTGCCATGCGACGGAGTACTGGACGGAGCGCTAGAAGCCGAAGTCCTGGGTCCACCACGGGCCGCCGCTGGAGGCGTAGTACACCCCGACACCGAGCGAGTGGTAGGCGCAGTCGAGGATGTTGGCGCGGTGCCCCGGACTCTTCATCCAGGCGGCCATCACGTCCTCCGGGGTCTGCTGGCCCATGGCTATGTTCTCGCCGCCGAGGTTGGAGATGCCCAGACCATTGGCCCGGTCCCAGGGCGTCTTGCCGTGCGGGTCGGTGTGGTCGAAGAACTTGAGGGTGGCCATCTCGGCGCTGAAGTTCTGGGCCAGCACGGTGAGCGGCCCCGAGTAGCTGAGCGCGGCACAGCCGTTGGCCACGCGCTGGACGTTGACCAGGGCCAGGACCTGGTCCTCGGCCGCGGTCATGGCCGTGGTCGCGCCACCGGTGGCTGTGGTCACGGGGACCGAGGCCGAGGCGCTGGCCGACGCGGCGCTCGCGGAAGCCGACGGCGTCGCCGACGCGGTGGCGCTCGCGGAGGCCGAGGCACTGGGGGAGGTCGACGCCGTGGCGGACGCGCTCGCCGAGGGGGCGCCGGTGCTCGGCGCGAGCGACGGTCGTGCCGTGTCCCGGGTGCTGGTCCCGCCAGAAGCCCGGAAGGTGCTGCCGGCCGGTTTCGGGGTCCGGGCCGTCCCGATGGTGGCCACCGGCTTGGCACTGGCCGGATCCCCGGCTACCACCAGGCTTGCGGTCATCCCCGGCGGCAGCGGCAGTACTCCGCTGAACATCCCGCCCGCCCCCACGGCCAGCGCGGTGGCGGTGACGGCCAGCAGGCTGCGCGGCATCCGGCTGCGCTGCTGCTGCCGTCTGCGTGAGGGCCGCGACGGCGCTGACGGTGCGGCCCTGCGGTGTGACGTCGCCCCGTGCGAACCGCGCCGGTGCGAATGCGAAGCCGGCTCGGGGTCTTGCGTCTGAGATCCCTGCGCGTGACGGGGCATGTCAGGTGCCGTCCCTCTTCCTCGGCCCCCCGACCGGTAACTGGACTCGCGTTGCTGCTCACCCGAACGGGTGATGATGGGGAGCGTAGAGCATAGGGGTGCGTCGCGTGGGAAGTGCGCGTAGACGGCGATGGGAGAATGCCGCATATGAGTGAGGATGTCCGGATGACCGCGTGGGTGCGCGGCGCCGTTCAGCAGGTCGGGTTCCGCTGGTGGACCAGGTCCCGGGCGCTGGAGATCGGCCTCCTCGGATACGCCTCCAACCTGGGCGACGGCCGGGTCCAGGTGGTGGCCGAGGGCAGCCGGGAGGACTGCGGGCGACTGCTGGAACTGCTCCGGCACGGCGACACGCCCGGCAGGGTCGACGGGGTGACCGAAATATGGGGCAGCCCGGAGGGCGGCTACCTGGGCTTCGCCATCCGCTGAGTCCGTCGGATCCGGCGGCTCCCGGCAGCGGCCGGAACGATGCACATGCCGTTGTCAATTGGTTGCGTTCCCAGCCGGTCCGTGGTTAACTCCGCACCGAGCAGTGATCGACCGGCCACCGGTGGTCACTCGGCCGTACCACCGGCCCGCAGTGTGGGAAAACCACTGCCCGGGCGATGTGGTCGGCGTAGCACGCTGTGATCGTGTTGACCGTTTTCGCGTTTGGTGAGACGCTGGAAACCCGCGCACCCGCACGTACAGCCCAAGGCGTTCGGCCCCGTTCCGCCTTGCTAGGGCTGGCATCGAGTGCGTGATCCCAACCACGACCCCACCTTCATCGGTCGGTCACTCAGCGTGGAGGACCATCCATCATGGCAAAGGCGCTTCTCGGTTACGTCGGTGGCCCCGACCCCCGCGTGCTCTCCGAGATGCGACGTCTCCAGCAGCGTGTCCAGGACCTGGAATCCGAGCTTGTTCGGATGCAGGCCGAGAACGACGCGCTGTCTGCCGTCGCGGACCACGAGCAGCTGCTCCGCAGCATCGACGCAGCCCAGCCGGTACCCGCCTATTCCTGATCCGATCGCCGGCCCGGGGTCCGCAACTCCCTGGTCCCGGTCGAACTGGTCCGGTCGAATCCGGCGGCACCGACTGACAGATAGTGCAAGGGACGCCCATCGTGGCGTCCCTTCGTCATTTCCACCCCTGTGATCGACCCCGTTGTGCGCTGCCCGTTGCTCTGTGTTCCTGAGATGCCCCTTGCCTGCGCAGGTGAAACCAACTGGCGCGTCCCCTGGTCGGCGCACCGCTCCCGGATAGAGTTCCGCAAAGGCGTGGTTCTCCCGGCGGAAGGTTCAGGGCGTGCATCTCAAGAGCCTCACGCTGCGTGGGTTCAAGTCCTTCGCCTCGGCGACCACTCTCCGCTTTGAGCCGGGGATCACCTGCGTGGTCGGCCCGAACGGCTCCGGCAAGTCCAATGTCGTCGACGCGCTGTCCTGGGTGATGGGCGAGCAGGGCGCCAAGTCCCTGCGCGGCGGCAAGATGGAGGACGTCATCTTCGCCGGCACCAGCGGACGCACCCCGCTGGGCCGCGCCGAGGTCGCGCTGACCATCGACAACAGCGACGGCGCGCTGCCCATCGAGTACAGCGAG
The DNA here is from genome assembly GCF_004365705.1 of Streptomyces sp. 846.5. Lineage (NCBI taxonomy): Bacteria > Bacillati > Actinomycetota > Actinomycetes > Kitasatosporales > Streptomycetaceae > Streptomyces > Streptomyces sp. 846.5. Next base: position 2,656,584 of record NZ_SOBN01000001.1, on the reverse strand, counting down.
GTCACCATCTCGCGGACGCTGTTCCGCAACGGCGGCAGCGAGTACGCCATCAACGGCAGCACCTGCCGGCTGCTGGACATCCAGGAACTGCTGTCCGACTCCGGCATCGGCCGTGAGATGCACGTCATCGTCGGCCAGGGCCAGCTGGACTCGGTGCTGCACGCCGACCCGATGGGCCGGCGCGCCTTCATCGAGGAGGCCGCCGGCGTCCTCAAGCACCGCAAGCGCAAGGAGAAGGCGCTGCGGAAGCTGGACGCGATGCAGGCCAACCTGACCCGGGTGCAGGACCTGGTCGGCGAGCTGCGGCGGCAGCTCAAGCCGCTCGGCCGGCAGGCCCAGATCGCCCGCAGGGCGGCGACCATCCAGGCCGATCTGCGCGACGCCAGGCTGCGGATACTCGCCGACGACCTGGTGACGCTGCGCAAGGCGGTCGAGGAGGAGGTCGCCGACGAGATGGCGCTGCGGCTGCGGCGCTCCGGGGTCGAGCAGGAGCTGACGGCGCTTCAGCAGCGGGAGGCGGTGCTGGAGGCGCAGGTCGCCCAGCTGGGCCCGCGGGTCGAGCAGTCCCAGCAGACCTGGTTCGAACTGTCCGCGCTGGCGGAGCGGGTCCGCGGCACCGTCGGGTTGGCCGAGGCCCGGGTCCGGCACGCCCGCAGCCAGCAGACCGAGGAGCGGCGCGGCCGGGACCCGGAGGAGATGGAGCGCGAGGCGGCCCGGATCCGTGAGGAGGAGGCCGAGCTCAAGGAGGCGCTGGAGGAGGCGTCGTACGCGCTCGCCGAGACGGTGGAGCGGCGAGGGGAGCTGGAACGGGAGCTGGCGGGGGAGGAGCAGCGGCTGCGCGCGGCCGCCCGCGCGCTGGCCGACCGCCGGGAGGGGCTGGCCCGGCTGCAGGGCAGGGTCGCCGCGGCGCGGTCGCGCGCGGTCGGCGCGGGCGAGGAGATCGGTCGGCTCGCCGAGGCGAGGGACGGCGCCCGGGAGCGGGCGGAGGCCGCCGCCGAGGAGTACGAGCTGCTCAAGGCACAGGTCGACGGGGTCGAGGCGGGCGACGCGGAGGCCGAGGCCCAGCTCGCCGAGGTGCGGACGGCGTTGGGCGAGGCGGAGGAGGCGCAGTCGCGGGCCCGCGAGGAGCTGGCCTCGGTGGAGCGTGAACGCGCCGGGCTGACGGCGCGTCGGGAGGCACTGGCGCTGGGCCTGCGCCGCAAGGACGGCAGCGGCGCGCTGCTGGCGGCGGGGGAGCGGGGCCCCGGCGACGGACTGGGCGGAGTGCTCGGCTCGGCGGCCTCGCTGCTGTCGGTCCGTCCGGGCGCGGAGGCGGCGGTCGCGGCGGCGCTGGGCCACGCGGCCGACGCGGTCGCGGTGGACGGCGTCGGCACGGCGGTGGAGGCGCTTCGCCTGCTGCGCAAGGAGGACGCGGGCCGGGCCGGCCTGCTGATCGCCTCCGGTGCAGCGGACGGTGGCGCTCTTCGTGAGGACGGGGACGGGCTCGCCGGGTGCGTGGACGGTCCGGCGGAGCTGGTCGGCGTCGTGCGCGGGTTGCTGCGCGGCTATGTGCTGGTCGCGGGCCTGGCGGAGGCCGAGGCGCTGGTCGGCTCCCGTCCCGGGGTGACGGCGGTGACCGCCGAGGGCGATCTGCTCGGACGGGGTTTCGCGTACGGAGGCTCCGCCGCCGCGCCGAGCCTGCTGGAGACCCAGGCCGCGGTGGACGAGGCTACCGCCGCGTTGGAGGAACTGTCGGGGCGACGGGAGGCGCTCGCGACCGCGCTGGAGCAGGCCACCGCGCGCCGCCGGGAGCTGGCGGCCGAGGCCGAGGCGCTGGCCGCCCGCCGCCGGGCCGCCGAGAAGGAGAAGTCCGCGGTGGCCCAGCAACTGGGGCGGCTCGGCGGCCAGGCCCGCGGCGCGGCCGGCGAGGCCGAGCGGCTCGGCGCGGCGGCGGCGAAGGCCGAGGCGGCGCTGGAGCAGGCCGAGGCCGAGCTCGCCGAGCTCAGCGAGCGGCTGCTGACCGCGGAGGAGATTCCTGCCGACGAGGAGCCCGACACCGGTGAGCGGGACCGCCTCGCCGAGGCCTCGGCGCAGTGCCGGCAGGCCGAGATGGAGGCCAGGCTCTCGGTCCGGACCCATGAGGAGCGGGTGCGCGGCCTCGCCGGCCGGGCGGACTCGCTGGACCGCGGCGCCCGCGCCGAGCGCGAGGCCCGGGCCCGCGCCGCCCAGCGGCAGCAGCGGCTGCGGGCGGAGGCGCTGGTCGCCACCGCAGTCGGCGACGGCGCCCGGCAGTTGCTCACCGCCGTCGAGGCGTCGCTGGCGACGGCGGCCCTGGAGAAGGAGCGGGCCGAGCAGGAGCGCGCGGTCCATGACGCCGAGCTGTCGCAGCAGCGGGTCCGCAGCCGCGAGCTCAAGGCCGAGCTGGACCGGCTGACCGACTCGGTCCACCGCGACGAGGTGCTGCGCGCGGAGAAGCGGCTGCGGATAGAGCAGTTGGAGGCCAAGGCGCTGGAGGAGCACGGCATCGAGGCCGACGGGCTGCTCGCCGAGTACGGCCCCGACCAGCTGGTGCCGGCGTCCGACGAGGCGGAGGGCGCTGAGCCCCGCCCGTACGACCGGGCCGAGCAGGAGAAGCGGCTGCGCGCCGCGGAGAAGGCGTACACCCAGCTCGGCAAGGTCAATCCGTTGGCACTGGAGGAGTTCGCGGCGCTGGAGGAGCGGCACCAGTTCCTCAGCGAGCAGCTGGAGGACCTGAAGTCCACCCGGCGCGACCTGCTCACCGTCGTCAAGGAGGTGGACGAGCGGGTGGAGCAGGTGTTCACCGCTGCCTACCACGACACCGCGGCGCAGTTCGAGGGCGTGTTCTCGCGGCTGTTCCCCGGCGGCGAGGGCCGGCTGGTCCTCACCGACCCCGACAACATGCTGACCACCGGCATCGAGGTGGAGGCCAGGCCGCCGGGGAAGAAGGTCAAGCGGCTCTCGCTGCTCTCCGGCGGCGAGCGCTCGCTCACCGCCGTCGCGCTGCTGGTCTCCATCTTCAAGGCCAGGCCCAGCCCGTTCTATGTGATGGACGAGGTCGAGGCGGCGCTGGACGAGACCAACCTGCGCCGGCTGATCGGCCTGATGGAGGAGCTGCGGGACAGCTCCCAGCTGATCGTGATCACCCATCAGAAGCTCACCATGGAGTGCGCCGACGCGCTCTACGGGGTTTCCATGCGCGGCGACGGCATCTCCCAGGTGATCAGCCAGCGGCTGCGGGACGAGCCGAGGAAGCCCCCGCGCCGGGTCGTGCCCGCCCAGCAGGGCGTCTGAGCGGTGGCCGGACAGCGAATCTGGTCCCCGTGGGGCTGATTGTGCTGACGGGCCGCCCGTGCGTTGGCCGTAGCACCGGAGAAAGACTTGGGTCACCTTTCTGTAATCGCCAGGTGACACTCTGACATCTTGGCTAGGGTGAAAGAGCAACACCTTGGGGGCAAGGGGGTGTCGGCGCGGGGGCGGGGAACCGTCCGGGCGTCGACGGGGGTCTGGTCGAATTCGCTTGCGCTGCATTCTCTGTGTGCGCGCTCGCGCGGGGGGATCCAGTACGGGGAGGGCAGCTGTCGCTGCCGTGCACCGCCATGCCCGGGGTCGAACTACGCCGGTTTTCGCCGCGCACAGGGCGTCGGCATGGGGGAGGCACGGATGACACAGGTTTCAGCTGCGGCAGAGGTATCCACCGGGCCGCCCACAACGGATCAGGCCACCGCTCCGGTCTACGACTACGCCCGGTACAGCCATCTCGCGGGGCCGGTGACCGAGCCGGCCGCCGACCGGCCCTACCGGGTCGAGTACCGCAGCCTGCTCAGCCGCACCGACAAGCGGATCAGGCTCTGGGTGATGATGCTGCTCGCCCCGCTGGCCGAGCTCGCGCTGCTGGTCTGGATGCTGCTGCCGCAGAACTGGTCCCAGCGCCCCTTCGACCCGCGCACCTGGCTCCGCGTCATGGACAAGGTGGTGCTCGGCACCATCGTGCTGATCGAGACCTTCCGGCTGCTGCAGATCGTCTCCAACGTCCACGGCACCCTGTTCGCCCGCGACCCGGTACCGGTGCGCCCGAAGTCCGGCACCAGGGTCGCCTTCGTCACCGCCTGCGTGCCCGGCAAGGAACCCATCGCGATGGTCAGGACCACGCTGGCCGCGGCCCGCAGGATCCGGCACAGCGGCACGGTCGACGTCTGGCTGCTGGACGAGGGCGACCAGCCCGAGATGCTGGCGCTGTGCGAGGAGCTGGGCGTGCGGCACTTCTCCCGCAAGGGCGTCGAGCGCTGGAACCAGCGCAAGGGCCACTTCAGGGCCAGGACCAAGCACGGCAACTACAACAGCTGGCTGGACGCGCACGGCGCCGACTACGACTTCCTGGCCTGCGTCGACACCGACCACGTCCCGCACGGCAACTTCCTGGAGCGCACCCTCGGCTACTTCCGCGACCCCGACGTCGCCTTCGTCGTCGGGCCGCAGGTGTACGGCAACTACGAGGCGCTGGTCACCAAGGCCGCGGAGAGCCAGCAGTTCCTGTTCCACGCGGTGGTCCAGCGGGCCGGCAACAAGTACTCCTCACCGATGCTGGTCGGCACCAACAATGTGCTCCGGGTCGAGGCGCTGCGGCAGATCGGCGGCTTCCACGACTCCATCACCGAGGACATGGCCACCGGCATGGTGATGCACACCAAGCGCAACCCGGTCACCCGCCACAAGTGGAAGTCGGTCTACACCCCGGACGTGCTGGCGGTGGGCGAGGGCCCGTCCTCCTGGACCGACTTCTTCGCCCAGCAGCTGCGCTGGTCCCGCGGCACCTACGAGACGCTGCTCAAGCAGTTCTGGTGGCGGATGTTCCGGCTGAGCCCCGGACGGCTGTTCAACTACCTGCTGATGCTGACCTTCTATCCCATGTCGGGGATCTCCTGCATCTTCGGCGGGATCAGCTCGGTGCTCTACCTGGTGTTCGGCGCCTCCGGGGTGAGCGTGTCCACGTCCACCTGGATGATGCTCTTCAGCGACGCGGTGCTGCTGCAGATCGGCCTCTACTCGGTCAACCGCAAGCACAACGTCAGCCCGCACGAGAAGGAGGGCTCCACCGGCATCGGCGGCATCGCCATGGGCGTGCTGGCCACCCCGGTGTACGCCAGCTCGCTGATCGCCGCGGTGCTCAGGATGCCGGGGCACTTCAAGGTCACGCCCAAGGGGGACTCGGCCAGCCCGGACCGGCTGTGGACCTTCCGGATCCATCTGCTCTGGGCGCTGGTCTTCGGAGGAGCGCTGGCCGCGTCCTTCGTCACCGGCAACGCCTATCCGGCGATGCGGATCTGGGCGGGCATCGCGCTGGTCTCCAGCCTGCTGCCGCTGGTCATCTGGCGCGCCGAGGTGGTCCGGGTGCGCCGCACTACCGCTGTTCACATGTCCAGGGGGGACACACCGTGAATCGACCCGTGTTCAAGACCTCGCTGAAAGCCAAGCGCCTGGCGCTGGGCAGTTCGGTGGTGATGGCGGTGGCCGGGATGAACGCCCCGGCCGCCGTGGGCTTCGCCGGCGCCGAGTACCACCAGTACGTCATCTCCCAGCCCGGGTACAAGGCGCAGTACGGCTCGTGGAGCGTGCTCAAACTGCCGACCCAGTTCCGGGTCAACGCCATCCACGCCAGCCTGCTCCGCACCGGCAAGGTGCTGATCATCGCGGGCTCCGGGAACGACGCCAACAACTTCAAGGCCGGTACCTTCAAGACCCTGCTCTGGGACCCGGTCAAGGAGACCTACAAGCTGATCCCCACCCCGGCCGACATGTTCTGCAGCGGTCATGCCCAACTCCCGGACGGCAGCCTGCTGGTGGCCGGCGGCACGCTGCGGTACGAGCAGGTGGCGGGCACGGTGACGGTCCCCGGCGGCACCATGGAGGTGCGCAACGAGGACCCCAACAAGTCCCGCACCGTGCGCAAGGGCACCGTCTTCACCGCGCCCGACGGGCGTCAGTACAAGACCGACGACGCAGTGGTGCTCCCGGCCGCCGCCAAGTCCGTGGTCAAGGACCCCAAGGCCTACCGCGGCGTGCGCACCGTCGTCACGCCCTCGCAGCAGGCCGTCTGGGTGGACTCGCTGTCCCCGGGCACGACCGGGACCATCAAGACGATGACCCAGTTCCACGTCAAGGGCCTGACCGGCAACGACGGCCGCACCCTGTACGGGATGGCGAAGGCGATCAACCTGGGCGTCCAGAACTTCCAGGGCATCAAGCAGTCCTACGTGTTCAACCCGGACATCGAGCAGTACGAACTGGTCCAGTCGATGGAGTACGCCCGCTGGTACCCGACCCTGGCGCCGACCGCCGACGGCAAGGTCATCGCGGTCTCCGGCCTGGACGGTACCGGGGTGATCCTCAACGGGGAGAACGAGATCTTCGACCCCACGACCAGGACCTGGTCGGCCGGGCCCACCCGCTTCTTCGCCACCTACCCCGCGCTGTTCCTGACGGCGAGCAACAAGCTGTTCTACTCCGGCTCCAACGCCGGGTACGGCAACGCCGCCAAGGGCCGTACCCCCGGGCTGTGGGACCTGAAGACCAACACCTTCCAGGTGGTTCCCGGGCTCAAGGACCCGCAGTACACCGAGACCTCCTCCTCACTGCTGCTGCCGCCGGCGCAGGCGCAGAAGGTGATGTTCCTCGGCGGCGGCGGGGCCGGCGAGTCCGCGAAGGGCACCGCCCGTACCGCGGTGGTCGACCTGACGAAGACGAACCCCAGCTGGACCACCGGCCCCGACCTGCCGGCCGGGCAGACCCGCTACCTCAGCAGCGTGATCCTGCCGAACGACACCGTGCTCACCACCGGCGGCTCGCACGACTACCGCGGCAAGCACGGCAGCGACATCCTCAAGGCCAACATCTACCACCCCGACACCAACACCTTCTCCCTGGCCGCCGACCCGACCGTGGGCCGCGACTACCACAGCGAGGCGCTGCTGCTGCCGGACGGACGGGTCGTCACCATGGGGTCCAACCCGCTGTTCGGCAACAAGCAGGACGTCGGCGGCCAGTTCTTCGAACAGCGCATCGAGATCTACACCCCGGCGTACCTGTACCACGGCGCCCGTCCTGCGGTGACCGGCGGCCCGGCCGCGGTCTCCCGGGGGCAGAGCGCCGCCTTCACCACGACCGTGCCCACCGCCGGGGGCATCGGCACCGCACGGCTGATGCGGCCCAGCTCGGTGACCCACGCCACCGACGTCCAGCAGCGCTCCATCGCCCTGGACGTCACCCGCACACCCGGCGGCTTCACCACCACGATCCCCTCCAACGCCGGTCTGGTGCCCTCGGGCTGGTACATGCTCTTCATCACGGACCGCAACGGAACCCCCTCGGTGGCCCGTTGGGTCCAGGTGAGGTAGCCCCGCCCGATCCCCGCAGGACAGGTACCAGAGGTCAGGACGCCCAATGAGCGATTCACGCACTGGTACGGCCCCCGCACCCCCCTCGAACGGTGACGGGGGTGCGCGCAGGCCGCGCCGACGGCTGCTGTTCGTGGTGCTCACCGCTGCCGTGGCGGTCGCGCTGCTGGTCGCCTATCTGGTGGCCCGTCAGTCGCCAGGCGGTTCCGGCACGCCCGCTCCGAGCGCCGACGCGGCCGGCCCGGCCGGCTGGACCACGGTCTGGCGGGACGACTTCACCGGCGCCAGGGGCCAACTGCCCTCCGGCCGGGACTGGCTGTTCGACCAGGGCCACGGCTACCAGGGCGGCGCGGCCGACTGGGGCACCAACGAGATCCAGTCCTACACCAGCGATCCCGCGAACGTCAGCCTCGACGGGCGGGGCGATCTCGCCATCACCCCGCTCCGGAACGCCGCCGGGCAGTGGACCTCGGCCAGGATCGAGACCCGCCGCACCGACTTCCGGCCACCGGCCGGGGGCGTGCTGCGCTTCGAGTCGCGGATCAAGCTGCCGGACGTGACCGGCGCGGCCGCCGCCGGGTACTGGCCGGCCTTCTGGGCACTGGGCGCCGGGGAGCGGACCAACGCCAACGCCTGGCCCGGCGTCGGGGAGCTGGACTTCCTGGAGAACGTCAACGGCGACAACCGGATCCACGGCACCTTCCACTGCGGGGTCGGACAAGGCGGCCCCTGCAACGAGAAGACCGGCCTCGGCGCGACGACCACCTGCCAGGGGTCGGCCTGCCAGGGCGTCTTCCACACCTACGCCCTCGAATGGGACCGCAGCACCAGCCCCGAGCAACTGCGCTGGTACGTCGACGACAGGCTCTACTGGACCGTCAGGTCCACCGATGTCGACGCCAGGACCTGGGCCGCAGCCACCACCGCGGGGGACTTCATCGTGCTCAACGTGGCCATGGGCGGCGACTTCCCCAACGGCGTCGCCGGCAGTACCACCCCGGACGGGGTCACCCGCTCGGGCGTCCCCATGCTGGTCGACTATGTGGCGGTCTACTCCCACCAGGGCGCCGCGGGCGGCGCGGCGACAGCCACGACTGCCGCCGCCGGCACGGACGCCACCGGCCGGATCCAGGCGGCCAAGGCCACCCGCCACAGCGGTACGGCCGCCGTGCGGGGCAGTACCCTGGCCTCGATCAGCCAGGGCGACTCGGTGGAGTTCGCCAAGCTCGACTTCGGCGGCGCCGCCCCGCTCTCCAAGGTCACCGCCGTCTTCTCGTCAGGCGTGCCCGCAGGCGCCAAGGGCAAGATCGAATTCCGGCTGGACAGCCCCACCAGTCCCACCTTCGGCAGCATCGACATCCCGTCGACCGGCGGCTGGGGGTCCTGGCAGACCCTCACCCAGGCCCTGCACACCCCGGCCACCGGTGTGCACGACCTCTATCTCACCTTCGTCAGCGACCAGAAGACCCCGTTCCTGGACCTGGCCACCCTCTCCTTCAGCCGCTGAGGGCTGCTGGGGCGGGTGTCCGTGCGCAGCTGGAGCCCGGTGGTGGTGGCGACCCCGGGGGCCTCGTCGGCGTCGCCGGTGTTGGTGGTGCCCTGCGGCTCCAGCAGCATGATCCTGGTGCCGGGGTCGGCGACGGGACGGTGCCGCAGGCCGCGCGGCACCGTGAACACCTGGTGCGGGCCGAGCACGACCGGCTCCCTGCCTTCCAGTTCGATCGTCAGTCTTCCGGCCAGGACCAGGAAGAACTCGTCGGTCTCCGGATGGGCGTGCCAGACGAACGCGCCCTCCAGCTTGGCGATCTTGACGTCGTAGTCATTGACGGTCGCGGCGATGTGCGGGGACCAGAGATCGGGGATGGCGTCCAACGCCGCGTCGAGGTCGGTCATGGGAGTGCTCCTCGCGGTTGGTGACGGATCAGGGGTGCAGCGGAAGGCCCTTGGTGCAGCGGTCAACCGCGTTGCGGGGGCCGTGAATGGCGAGTCCGACCAGGTCCAGCGCCTGCGGGTCGGCGGTGAGGACCGCGGCCCGGTTGTCGTCGTCGTTGCCGGTGCCGAACATATCCGCGGTGTAGAGGGCGGTCGGCAGCTCCCGTGACAGCGCCTTGCGGTGCACCTCGGCCAACTGTGCCGCGTCCGCGGCGAAGACCAGCACCGGCTCCCGGAACAACGCCAGGTACTCGTGGCCCGCGCCGTCCTCGTAGGGCTTGCCCATGATCTGGTCCGAGGCGTGGGCGACGCCGGAGGCGAGGAAGGCGGTCACATTGAGCGCCTGCCAGGGGGCGAGGTCCTCGCGGACCACCAGGGCGATCTTGGTGTCATAGCGCATGGGCCCAGCCTGCGACGCCGGGGTTCCCGGCGTCTTGGACGCTGGTGCGCGGCAGAATGGACGGGTGAGCGACGTGTCGATCGGCCATGGCGACTGGGTGAACTACTGGCGGGACGGGCAGCGGCCGCTGGAGGCCATGCATGCGCACTTGCGGGAGCACGTCTACCACCGCCACAGCCATGACACGTACTCCTTCGGCGTGACCGAGGAGGGCGCGCAGACCTTCAGCTGCCGCGGCGGAGCCCACACCAGCGCCACCGGCCTGGTGATGACCTTCAACCCGGACGACCCGCACGACGGCCGCACCGCCGACGGGCTCGGGTTCACCTACCGCATCGTCCACATCGGCCCCGAGCTGGTGGGCGAGGTGCTGGCCGACGCGGCGGGGCGGGGGAGCGGACCGCTGCCGCTGTTCACCGAACCGGTCCTGGACGACGTCCGGGCCGCCCGTGCCATTCGCCGGCTGCACCACAGCCTCACCGGGCCCGCCGGCGCCCTGGTGCGGGACGAGCGGCTGACGGAAGCCGTGCTGGCGCTGGTCGGCCACGGCACCGGGCAGCGGATCAGTGTCGGCGCGGCCGGCGGAGCCCTGGCCCGCGCTCGTGCCCTGCTGGTCGAGGCGGGCCCGCGGCCGGTGACGCCCGAGGAGCTGGCCTCCGCGGCGGGCTGCAGCCGCTTCGCGCTCTACCGGGGCTTCCGGGCCGCCTACGGACTCGCGCCCAGCGAGTACCAGCGGCAGCTGCGGCTGCGTGACGCCCGGCGGATGATCCTGCGCGGGGAGGGCCTGGCCGAGGTGGCGGCGGCGACGGGGTTCACCGACCAGAGCCACCTCAACCGCTGGTTCCTGCGCTGCTACGGACTCACCCCGGGAGCCTTCCGCGCGGGCGACCCGTCCGCCCGGTCGTCGAGCGAATAGGCGGTGGCCTGCAGTCCGTAGAGCTGCTGGCGCAGCAGGTACTCCAGCGGCGCGGTCGCCGACTGGGCGAGGTAGCCGAGCAGCAGTACGGCGCCGAACAGCGCGAGCGGCAGCAGCGCGGCCCGGAAGACGCCGTTGCCTGAGGTCCCGTCAACCCGTCCGACCAGCAGCCCCAGGACCGCCGCCGTCACGGCGGGGGCGACCGCGGTCAGCAGCTGGACGGCGGCCAGGGAGGCCAGCACCGGTGTGCCGGCGGCGCGGACGGAGCGCAGCAGCAGGAGCCGGTGACGCAGAGCGCCGTGTACGGATGAGGTTGGCATGACCGACATGATGCCGGTTGTGTTCACGCCGGTTCCGCGTGATGACATTCAGTGACAAAGGGCCCCGGTCGGGTGCTGTCGCTCCGACTTCGCACGTCTTCGCACAGCCGTACCCGATACTGGGAGGCGTCATGGAATACATCATCATCGCAGTAGTCATCGCCGTGGTGCTCCTCGGAGCGGCCACCGGTCTCGTCGTCAACGGCAGGCGGCGCAAGCAGCTGCCGCCGTCCACCCCGGCCCGGATCGGCGAGCCGCAGGTCGGCGAGGAGGCCGCGCCGCCGCGGGAGGCGCCGACCAGGGCCGTCGAGGAGGTCCCGCTACCGGAGGCCGCTGCGGAGGCCGCTGCCCCGGAGGCCCCCGCCGTCCGCGAGCTGGACGTACCGGAGCCCACGGCCGGGCGCCTGGTCCGGCTGCGCTCCCGACTGTCCCGCTCGCAGAACTCCATGGGCAAGGGCCTGCTGGCCCTGCTCTCCCGGGACCACCTCGACGAGGAGACCTGGGAGGAGATCGAGGAGGTCCTGCTCACCGCCGATGTGGGCGTCGCCCCCACCCAGGAGCTGGTGGAGCGGCTGCGCTCGCGGGTGAAGGTGCTCGGCACCCGCACCCCGGACGAGCTGCGCACGCTGCTCCGCGAGGAGCTGACCACCCTGGTCGACCCGACCCTGGACCGCACCCTGCACACCGCCCGGCACACCGGGGGGGACGCCCCGCGCCCCGCCGTGGTGCTGGTCGTCGGGGTCAACGGCGTCGGCAAGACCACCACCAGCGGCAAGCTGGCCCGGGTGCTGGTCGCGGACGGACGCACCGTGCTGCTCGGCGCCGCCGACACCTTCCGCGCCGCCGCCGCTGACCAGCTGCAGACGTGGGGCGAGCGCGTCGGCGCCCGCACCGTCCGCGGCCCCGAGGGCGGCGACCCGGCGTCGGTGGCCTTCGACGCCGTCAAGCAGGGCATCGCCGAGGGCGCGGACACCGTGCTGGTGGACACCGCCGGGCGGCTGCACACCAAGACCGGCCTGATGGACGAGCTCGGCAAGGTCAAGCGGGTGGTCGAGAAGCACGGTCCGGTGGACGAGGTGCTGCTGGTGCTGGACGCCACCACCGGCCAGAACGGACTGGTCCAGGCGAAGGTCTTCGCCGAGGTGGTGGACATCACCGGCATTGTGCTGACCAAGCTGGACGGCACCGCCAAGGGCGGCATCGTGATCGCGGTCCAGCGCCAGCTGGGCGTCCCGGTGAAGCTGATCGGCCTGGGCGAGGGCGCGGACGACCTGGCGCCGTTCGACCCGGCCGGCTTCGTGGACGCGCTCATCGGCTGAGCACTCCCGAGCTGAGCAGTGTGGCCGCCGCCCCTTCACGGGCGGCGGCCACCGCCGTCAGTGCCGCCCGACCAGTTCCGCCACGCCCCGGTGGCAGGCGTAGGCCAGGGTGCCCAGCAGCAGCCGGGCCTCCGGCGGCCGGGCCGTGGTGTCCAGCGAGGGCCGGCGCAGCCAGCGGGTCTGCGGGGTGGGCGGCGCGGGTACCGACGCGCCGGCGCCGTGGCAGACGAGGTCGAGGTCGGCGTCGTCCCAGCCGGTTCGGTACAGCAGGTCGGGCAGCGCCTCGGCGGTGTGCGGCGCGACCAGGAACAGCGCCCGGGCCTGCGGGGTCAGCAGCACCGGTCCCGGCCTGACCCCCATCCGTTCGAGCCGGACCAGCGCCTGGTAGCCGGCCGCCTCGGGGACGTCGAGTGCGTCGAAGCGGAGCCCGGTGCGCAGCCGCAGCTCCGCGCCCGGGCGGCGCAGCCAGGCGTCGCGCAGTTCGGTGGGGCCGCTGCCTGGCGGCAGGACGACGGCACCGGCGTCGGCGTCGGTGCCGACGGCGGAGCCGGCGTCCGCCAGGGCCACGGTCCAGCCCCAGTGCAGGGTGTACTCGGCAGCGGTCTGGCACCGGGTGGCGCGGGAGCGTCCGCGCGGGCCGAGCGACCGTCCGTTGAAGATCGGGTTTCCGAACAGGCTGTCCAAGTCCACTCACCACCAACCAGAATCAGGTCCCGATGGTTACGCCGCGGGGCGCGGCAGGGCGTGCAGTTGTCGGTCGTGCGCCCTTTCCCGGGGCCGGAATCGCGGATCTGATTGCCGGTGTCCGGGGAATGGGGGATGGTCGTATCCGGGAGCGGAAGGCCTCCGAGATCCAGTGAAGCGCCTGGGGCAGAGCCGAAGTTCACCCGTAGGGGTGGCGAAGGGTGGCGTTTCTCCGGGCTTACTCGCCCGGATGGCGGAAACCGCGCTACGTTCGCTCCGCAGGCAGTCGACTTCCTGCCCGAGCGGTTATGCCAATGGCAATCATCGTGCGGGACAAGATCCCTGACTGATCGTCATACATTCGGTCGGGTGTTCGGAAAGTTCGTCAGAAGGTTCGACTGGCTGGCAGGAGCAGGCCTTGGGCGTCCCGAGCCATCGGGCCGTGAGGGGCACCACAGCGGGTGAGCCCGGGATGGGGGCGTTCCGGTGGGCGAGAAGCAACCCAACGAGCAGTTGACGACATGGTTCGTCCGAAGCGGTTGGTCCAAGGGCGAACTCGCCCGGCAGGTCAACCGGCGGGCCCGGCAGATCGGCGCCAGCCACATCAGTACCGACACCTCGCGGGTGCGGCGCTGGCTGGACGGCGAGAGTCCGCGCGAACCCATCCCGAAGATCCTCTCCGACCTCTTCTCGGAGCGGTTCGGCTCCCTGGTCGCCATCGAGGACCTGGGCCTCAAGGCGATCCCCAACCTGGCCCCCGGCTCCGGGGTGGACCTCCCCTGGAACGGCAGTCAGACCGTCCAGCTGATCTCCGACTACTCCCGCAGCGACCTGATGCTCAACCGCCGCGGATTCCTCGGTACCTCGCTCGCGCTCACCGCGGGCTCGGCCCTGATCGAACCCATGCAGCGCTGGCTCGCCCCCACCCCCAGCGGCATGCCTACCTCCGCCCTCACCGCCGCCCGCGACGGCCGCGCCCCCACCGGCAGGATCTCCGGGCCCGAACTCGCCCTGCTCGAGTCGACCGTGCGGATGTTCCGCGAGTGGGACGCCCAGAACGGCGGCGGCCTGCGCCGCAAGGCCGTGGTCGGCCAGCTGCACGAGGTCTGCGACCTGCTGCAGGAGACCTACCCGGCGGACACCACTCGCCGGCTGTTCCAGACCACCTCGCAACTGGCGCACCTGGCCGGCTGGATGTCCTACGACATCGGTATGCACCCCAGCGCGCAGAAGTACTACGTGCTGGCGCTGCACGCGGCCAAGGAGGCCGGCGACCGGCCCTTCGGTGCGCTGATCCTCTCCGACATGTGCCGGCAGATGATCCATCTCAACCGCAGCAGCGATGCCCTGGAGCTGATCCACCTCGCCCAGTACGGCAGCCGCGAGTCCGCGACCCCGCGGCAGCAGGCCCTGCTGCACGCGATGGAGGCCCGCGCCTACGCCAATCTCGGCGAGGTCAACAAGTGCTACCGCGCGGCCCGGCTGGCCGAGGACTCCTTCGGCGACATCGCCACCACCCCGTCCGAGGAGCCCGACTGGCTCACCTTCTTCTCCGAGGCCGAGCTCAACGCCGAGAACGCGCACTCCTACCGCGACCTCAGCTACCACGCGGGCCGCAGCGAGGTGTACGCGCTGCAGGCGCAGCCGGTGATGGAGCGCGCGGTCGAACTGTTCTCGCAGGACGAGAAGCACCAGCGCTCCTACGCGCTGAACCTGATCGGCATGGCCAGCGTCCATCTGCTGCAGAAGGAGCCCGAGGCGGCCGCCTCCTCGGCGCAGCGGGCCGTGGACATCGCGACCCGGATCCGCTCGGAGCGGGTCAACACCCGGATCCGCAAGACCGCCGAGGCAGCGCTCGGCGAGTTCCGCGACGTCGGCGACGTGGTCCGACTGCGCGACCGCATCGACACCGAGCTTCCCGAGTTCACCCGCCCGCAGGCTGTCTGACCTGGGGACCGGTACGGTCGGCCGACCGAACGATTTCAGCCACCCGCCACCCGGCGGCAGTGACTCCGACCGCGGAAACCCCCCGCACTCGGCTCCCCCACGCCAGATCTGCACGGGGTTTCCGCGGTCGGTGATGTTGTGGGGCGCCAGCGTAGCGATGCGTGTGCGTCCCGGTTCCGGAGTTCACCGGGGTGTAACACTCTCGTGAGGTTCGTCACCCGCGCGAAACATGGTCACGCATCGGCCGAAACCGGTCTCCGTCAATCTCCTCAACAACAGCCGACGCCTCCGGGGGCACGGGACGGATACCCGGAGGACGGAGCGGCTCAACAACCGAGGAGACGCCGATGCCTACCGGCTTCAGCGGCGGGGATACCGCTTTTGTACTCATAAGTTCGGCACTGGTCATGCTGATGACCCCGGGGCTCGCCTTCTTCTACGGCGGCATGGTCAGGGTCAAGAGCACACTGAACATGCTGATCATGAGCTTTATCGCACTGGGGATCGTCACGGTCCTCTGGGTGCTCTACGGCTTCACTCTCAGCTTCGGGACCGACTCATTCCACGGCCTCATCGGCGACTTCTCGATGCTGGGCATGCGGCACATCGGGATGAATGAACTGAGCGGGACCATCCCGGTCTACGCTCTGGCGGCCTTCCAGCTGATGTTCGCCGTCATCACCCCGGCCCTGATCAGCGGCGCGATCGCGGACCGGGCCAAGTTCTCGGCCTGGGCGCTGTTCCTGGCGCTGTGGGTCAGCGTTGTCTACTTCCCGGTCGCCCACTGGGTCTTCTACTTCAACGGCGGCCAGGGCGGCTGGCTCGGGGACCGGCTGCACGTGCTGGACTTCGCGGGTGGTACCGCGGTCCACCTCAACGCCGGTATGGCCGGTCTCGCGCTGTGCTTCGTGCTGGGCAAGCGCATCGGCTTCAAGAAGGACCCGATGCGTCCGCACAGCCTCCCGCTGGTGATGCTCGGCTCCGGTCTGCTGTGGTTCGGCTGGTTCGGCTTCAACGCCGGCTCCGCGCTGGCCGCCAACGGCCTGGCCGGTCTGGCCTTCATGAACACCCAGATCGCCACCGCCGCGGCCATGCTCGGCTGGCTGGCCTTCGAGAAGATCAAGCACGGCTCCTTCACCACCATGGGTGCCGCCTCCGGCGCGGTCGCCGGCCTGGTCGGGATCACACCCGCCTGTGCCTACATCAGCCCGCTCGGCTCGATCGCGCTGGGACTGTTCGTCGGCGCTCTCTGCGCCTGGGCGATCAGCCTCAAGTACCGCTTCGGCTTCGACGACTCGCTGGACGTCGTCGGCGTCCACGCCGTCGGCGGCGCCACCGGCGCCCTGCTGATCGGTCTGCTCGCCACCGGCCACGGCGGCGCCACCTACTCCGGTCTGTTCTACGGCGGTGGCTTCACCCAGCTGGGCCGCCAGGCCCTGGGCGTGGTCGTGGTCGGCGTCTACTCCTTCGTCCTCGCCTACGTCATCGGCAAGGCGATCGACAAGACCATCGGGTTCCGGGTCTCCGAGGACGTCGAGGTCGCCGGCATCGACCAGGCCGAGCACGCCGAGTCCGCGTACGACTTCAGCGCGGTGGGCGCGGCACTGTCCAACGCCCTTGCGCCGACGGCTTCGGCGACGGAGAGTGCGGACGAGGACGAGGCAGCCCCCGCAGGAACGAAGGTCGAGGCATGAAGCTCATCACCGCAGTGATCAAGCCGCACCGTCTGGACGACGTCAAGGAGGCCCTGCAGGCCTTCGGAGTCCACGGACTGACGGTCACCGAGGCCAGTGGGTACGGTCGGCAGCGCGGACACACCGAGGTCTACCGGGGCGCGGAGTACACCGTCGACCTGGTGCCCAAGGTGCGTGTCGAGGTCCTGGTCGAGGACGACGACGCCGAAGGCCTGATAGATGTGCTGGTCAAGGCGGCCCGAACCGGCAAGATCGGTGACGGCAAGGTCTGGAGCGTCCCGGTGGAGACCACCGTCCGGGTTCGCACCGGAGAACGCGGGCCTGACGCGCTGTAGGGAAACCTGCCGCGCTGCGGATCCGACAGCAACGACAATCTAGGCGCAACGACGAGACAACTCGCAAGGGCGGGGGAGTCGGGCTCAGGCCCGGCTTCCCCTTCCGGCGTTCATCTTCGCATCGCATCAGGGAGCACCGTTGACGGATCGGCAGCAGGCAACGCCCGGCCAGACCCCTACCGAACCGTCATCCCAGCCGTCAGCCGCGCCCGAGCCCAGCGGCTACGCGGCCCAGCGACTGCATCTGCTCCGCGAGGACGGCCGGACCGGCGCGGCCCGCCGTTCCGCGCTCGCCGAGCTCACCGACCGCTGGCTCTCCGGCCTGTTCTCCACCGCTGCAGGGGGCCCCTCCCGGACGGAGTCTGGGGGAGGGATGACGGGCGTCGCGCTGGTCGCGGTCGGCGGATACGGGCGGGGCGAACTGTCCCCGCGCAGCGACCTCGACCTGGTGCTGCTCCACGACGGCAGCGCCAAGTCCGGTGTCGCCGCCCTGGCCGAGCAGCTCTGGTACCCGGTCTGGGACAACGGCATCGCCCTGGACCACTCCGTCCGCGACCTCTCCACCGCCCGCAAGGTGGCCGCCGACGACCTCAAGGTGCAGCTCGGTCTGCTCGACGCCCGCCATGTCGCGGGGGACCCCGGGCTCACCGCCGCCCTGCGCTCGGCGATCCTCGCCGACTGGCGGGCCGGCGCCGCCAAGCGGCTGCCCGAACTGCATGAGATGTGTCGCGAACGCGCGGAACGCCACGGCGAGTTGGCCTTCCTGCTGGAACCCGACCTGAAGGAGGCCCGCGGCGGTCTGCGCGATCTGACCGCGCTCGACGCGGTGGCCGCCTCCTGGATCGCCGACGCCCCGCGCACAGGGCTCGCCGAGGCGGGGGCCAGGCTCCGCGACGTCCGCGACACCCTGCACCTGGTCACCGGGCGCGCCACCGACCGGCTCAGCCTGCAGGAACAGGACGCGGTCGCGCTGGACCTCGGCGTCCTGGACGCCGACATCCTGCTGCGCCAGGTCTACGAGGCGGCCCGCACCGTCGCCTACGCCTCCGACGTCACCTGGCGCGAGGTGGACCGGGTGCTGCGCTCCCGCAGCGGCAGCAAGATCCGGCGCACGGTCCGCTTCGGCTTCGGCTCCAACGCCCCCGCCGCCCGCGGCGCCGTCGAGCGCAGCCCGCTCGCCGAGGGCGTGGTCGAGCAGGACGGCGAGGCGGTGCTCGCCCACGCCGCCCGCCCGGCGACCGACCCGGCGCTGCCGCTGCGCGCCGCCGCCGCGGCCGCCCAGGCCGGCCTGCCGCTGGCGCCGTCCACGGTGCGCCGGCTGGCCGCCGAGACCCGGCCGCTGCCGGTGCCCTGGCCCGACGAGGCCAGGGACCAGCTGATCACCCTGCTCGGCGCGGGCGAGAGCGCCGTCCCGGTCTGGGAGGCGCTGGAGGCCGAGGGGCTGATCGCCCGGCTGCTGCCGGACTGGGACCGGGTCCGCTGCCGTCCGCAGCGAAACGCCGTGCACCGCTGGACGGTGGACCGGCACCTGGTGGAGACGGCGGTGCAGGCGGCCGCGCTCACCCGCCGGGTGGCCCGTCCGGACCTGCTGCTGGTCGCCGCGCTGCTGCACGACATCGGCAAGGGCTGGCCCGGCGACCACTCCGAGGCCGGCGAGGTGATCACCCGCGATGTCGCGGTGCGGCTGGGCTTCCCCAAGCAGGACGTGGAGACGCTGGCGCTGCTGGTCCGTCACCATCTGCTGCTGGTGGAGACCGCGACCCGGCGCGACCTGGACGACCCGGCCACCGTAGCCGCGATCACCTCCGTGGTCGGCAGCACCGGCGCGCTGGAACTGCTGCACGCCCTCACCGAGGCGGACGCGCTGGCGACCGGGCCCGCGGCCTGGAGCAGCTGGCGGGCCACTCTGGTCGCCGACCTGGCCGAGCGGGCCGCGGCCGCCCTGGCCGGCGACGGCGGCCACCTGGACACGGCTCCCGAACCCTCCGCCGAGGAGGAGCGGCTGGCCGTCGAGGCGGCCCGCACCAACGGCCCGGTGCTCTCCGTCCACGCGGAGGCCGAACACCCGTCGGACCCGAGCGCCGAGCCGATGGGCGTCACGCTGACCCTGGCCCTGCACGACCGTCCCGGCGTGCTGCCGACGGTGGCCGGGGTGCTGGCCCTGCACCGGCTGACGGTCCGTTCGGCCGCCATCCGCGAGCTCGACCCGATAGGAGCAGGTGCGGTCCTGGCCCTGACCTGGCAGGTGGCCGCGGAGTACGGGGAGGTCCCGGAGGCGGCCAGGCTGCGGGCGGACATCCGGCGCGCCCTGGACGGCGGCATGGACGTCACCCGCCGGCTGGCGGAGCGCGACGCGGCCGCGCCGCGGCGCCGCGGTATCGCCGCGCCGCCGCCCCGGGTGACCGTCGCCAAGGGCGGCTCGGCCAGCGCCACCGTGCTGGAGGTCCGCGCCCATGACGCCCCCGGCCTGCTGCACCGGATCGGCCGCGCCCTGGAGGACACCGGCGTACGGGTCCGCAACGCGCGGATCTCCACGCTCGGCGCGGACGCCGTCGACGCCTTCTACGTGACCGGGCCGGACGACCTGCCGCTGCCGCCGTCCCGTGCGGTCGAGGTGGCCCGCTCGGTGGAGCGCGCGCTCTCCTGACTGGGTCCCGGCAGTTGCGCCCGCATGCCGATCCGGCGTGCGGGCGCCCCCGCCCAGATCTCGAACGGCCCGGTGGAGGAGGTGAGCACCGCGTTGGCGCCCACCACGGTGCCGCGGCCGACGGTGAGCACGCCCTTCTTGCACAGCACCTTGGCGCCGGAGCACAGCACCGCGCCGTCCTCGACCACCACCCGCTCCATCAGGCTCTGCTCCTGCGGGACCCAGGGGTCGGCGCGGCCGATGGTGACCCCGTTGTAGAGGGTCACCCCGGCGCCGAGGGTGGTGAAGGGGTGCAGCACCGTGCCGAAGCCGCGGTGGAACACGATCAGACCGGGGCCGACCTCGGCGGCGGCGGGCACCTCCATCCCGTACAGGGCGAGGACTTCCTGGACGGCGCGGCGCAGCAGCGGATGGCGGCGGCGCTGGATCAGTGCGGCGACGAGCGACATGGATCCATGCTGCGCACTCCGGGGCGGCGGCGGGGGCCAGGCGCGCCGCTGTCAGTCCATCGGATGATCCCTGACCGGCCTCTGCGGATCGGATCCTGTTGGCCGAGGCCGAGGAGTGTGCGCGGGCGGATACCCTGGGGGGACGACTCCATCCGTTCCCGAGCCACGAGGACCCGCGACCGACGTGTTCGACACCCTTTCCGACCGCCTCGCAGCGACGTTCAAGAACCTCCGCGGCAAGGGACGACTGTCCGAGGCGGACATCGACGCCACCTGCCGTGAGATCCGCATCGCCCTGCTGGAAGCGGACGTCGCGCTGCCCGCGGTGCGCGCGTTCATCAAGCAGGTCAAGGAACGGGCCCTCGGCGCCGAGGTCTCCGGTGCGCTGAACCCGGCCCAGCAGGTCATCAAGATCGTCAACGATGAGCTGGTCAACATCCTTGGCGGTGAGACCCGCCGACTGCGCTACGCCAAGACCGGCCCGACTGTGATCATGCTCGCGGGTCTCCAGGGCGCCGGTAAGACCACCCTGGCCGGAAAGCTGGGGTACTGGCTCAAGGAGCAGAAGCACACCCCGCTGCTGGTCGCCTGCGACCTGCAGCGCCCCAATGCGGTCACCCAGCTGAGCGTGGTCGCCGAGCGGGCCGGCGTCGCGATCTACGCACCCGAGCCGGGCAACGGCGTCGGCGACCCGGTCAAGGTCGCCAAGGACTCCATCGAGTACGCCAAGCAGAAGCAGTACGACGTGGTCGTCGTCGACACCGCCGGCCGGCTGGGCATCGACGCCGAGCTGATGCAGCAGGCCGCGGACATCCGCGCCGCGGTCAACCCGGACGAGGTCCTCTTCGTCGTCGACGCCATGATCGGCCAGGACGCGGTCACCACCGCCCAGGCCTTCCTCGAGGGCGTCGACTTCACCGGCGTGGTGCTCTCCAAGCTGGACGGCGACGCCCGTGGCGGCGCGGCCCTGTCGGTGGCGCATCTCACCGGCCGTCAGATCATGTTCGCCTCCAACGGCGAGAAGCTGACCGACTTCGACGCCTTCCACCCCGACCGGATGGCCTCGCGCATCCTCGGCATGGGCGACATCCTCAGCCTGATCGAGACCGCCGAGAAGACCTTCAGCCAGGACGAGGCCGCCAAGATGGCCTCCAAGCTGGCCAGCAAGGGCGGCAAGGAGTTCGGCCTCGGCGACTTCCTGTCCCAGCTGGAGCAGGTCTCCAAGATGGGCTCGCTGTCCAAGCTGCTGGGGATGATGCCCGGCATGGGGCAGATGCGCGAGCAGATCGCCAACATCGACGACCGGGACGTGGCCCGGGTCGGCGCGATCATCAAGTCGATGACCCCGGCCGAGCGGGACGACCCCAAGGTGATCAACGGCTCCCGGCGGGCCCGCATCGCCAAGGGCTCCGGGGTGCATGTCTCCGAGGTCAGCAGCCTGGTCGAGCGCTTCTTCGAGGCCCGCAAGATGATGTCGGCGATGGCCGGCGGCAAGGGCATCCCCGGGATGCCGGGCATGCCCGGCATGGGCGGCGGCGGTGCCCGCAAGGCCAAGCAGCAGAAGCAGGCCAAGGGCAAGAAGCAGAGCGGCAACCCGCTGAAGCGCGCGGCCGAGCAGAAGGCGGCACTGGAGCGCAGGGCCGCCGGACCGCAGGAGGGGGCTGCTTTCGGCCCCGGCGCGGCGAAGCTCCCGGAGAACTTCGAGCTGCCCAAGGAGTTCAAGGACCTGCTCTGATCCCTGGTCGGATCGGGCTCGGACCCCCGTCCGGATGCGCGATGATGTTGCGTATGCGAGTGGAGATCCGAGCCCCCCGACTGTCCGACGCGGCGGTCTACGCCGCGGCCGTCCGCCGCTCCGCCGAGCACGTCGGCCGGTGGAACCCGGTCGAGCCGGACGGCCTGGTGGACCTGGTGCGCCGTCAGGGGGAGACGCTCCGCACCTTCCTCTTCTTCGACACCGAGGACGGCGGTCTGGCCGGCAGCTGCAATGTCGCCAACATCGTCAAGGGCCGCTTCTGCAACGCGAGCCTCGGCTACAACGCCTACCTCCCCTACAACGGCAGCGGCCGGACCACCGAGGGGATGCGGCTGGTGGTGGACCGCTGCTTCGCCCCGGAGAACGCCGGCGGCCTGGGCCTGCACCGGCTGGAGATCAACGTCCAGCCCGAGAACGAGCCCTCGATCCGGATGGCCAAGCGCCTCGGCTTCCGCCACGAGGGCTACACCCCGCGCATGCTCTTCCTCCAGGACGCCTGGCGCGACCACGAGCGCTTCGCGCTGACCGCCGAGGAGTGGCCCGGTATCTAACGGGGGATCAGCGGACCTGACCAGTGGTGGCCTGCCAGGTATGTCCATAATATCCACCATGTGACTACTCCTGTGCCGCCCCGTCAGAACCCCGACGAGATCTGGCGCTCCGAGGGCGCGCCCCCGCCGCCCCCGCCGCGGCGCAAGCGGACCGGCGGCGGCTGGGTCAGCATGGTGCTCACCGCGCTGGTGGTGTTCCTGCTGGTCGACACCCTGCTCAGCATCTTCGGCAGCGGCGGCAGCACCAATGTCACCTACACCGAGTTCAGCAAGCAGCTGAACGCGGGTCAGGTCTCCGAGATCTACGCCAAGGGCGACAGCATCCAGGGCAAGCTCAAGGAGGCCCAGCCCAAGCCCGACGGCGGCAAGGGCAGCTACACCGAGTTCACCACCCAGCGGCCGGTCTTCGCCGACGACGGCCTCTGGGCCACGCTGACCAAGCAGGGCGTCACCGTGGACGCCGAGCCGGTGGTCCAGGAGCGCAGCTTCCTCGCCAACCTGCTGATCTCGCTGGCCCCGATGCTGGTCCTGGTGGTGCTGTGGATCGTCATCGCCCGGAGGATGGGCGGCGGCGGGATGGGCGCCCTGGCCAGGAAGGCCCCGCCCAAGCCGGTCACCGCCGAGCCCGGCAGCAGGCGCACCAGCTTCGACGACGTGGCGGGGATCGACGAGGTCAAGGCCGAGCTCACCGAGGTCGTCGACTTCCTCAAGCGGCCCCAGGAGTACCGCGCGATGGGCGCCAAGATGCCTGGCGGAGTGCTGCTGGCAGGTCCGCCCGGCACCGGCAAGACCCTGCTCGCCCGGGCCGTCGCCGGCGAGGCCGGGGTGCCCTTCTTCTCCGCCTCGGCCTCCGAGTTCATCGAGATGATCGTCGGGGTCGGCGCCTCCCGGGTCCGCGAGCTCTTCGCCGAGGCCCGCAAGGTCGCCCCGGCGATCATCTTCATCGACGAGATCGACACCATCGGCCGGGCCCGCGGCGGCGGCAACGCCATGGGCGGCCACGACGAGCGCGAACAGACGCTCAACCAGATCCTCACCGAGATGGACGGGTTCTCGGGTTCCGAGGGCGTCGTGGTGCTGGCCGCCACCAACCGGGCCGAGGTCCTCGACAAGGCGCTGCTGCGGCCCGGGCGGTTCGACCGCACCGTCGTGGTCAGCCCGCCCGACCGGGAGGGCCGCGAGGCCATCCTGAAGATCCACACCAGGGAGATCCCGCTCGCCGACGACGTCGACCTGGAGCAGGTCGCCAGGACCACCCCGGGCATGACCGGCGCCGAGCTCGCCAACCTGGCCAACGAGGCGGCGCTGCTCGCGGTCAAGCACCAGGCGCAGCACGTCAGCGCCAGGAACTTCTCCGAGGCCCTGGAGAAGGTGCAGCTCGGCGCGGTCAGGGCGCTGGTGATGCCGGACGAGGAGCGCCGCCGCACGGCGTACCACGAGTCGGGGCACGCCCTGCTCGGCATGCTCCAGCCGGGGGCCGACCCGGTCCGCAAGATCACCATCGTGCCCCGGGGCCGGGCCCTCGGCGTCACCCTCTCCACCCCCGACGCCGACCGCTACGCCTACACCGAGGAGTACCTGCGCGGCCGGATCATCGGCGCGCTCGGCGGCATGGCCGCCGAGCAGGTGGTGTACGGGGTGATCACCACCGGCGCGGAGAGCGACCTGGAGCAGGTCACCAGCATCGCCCGCGGCATGGCCGGACGCTGGGGCATGAGCAGCGTGGTCGGCCGCCTCACCGCGATCCCCGGCGACGGCCAGAGCCCCTACGGCCTCTCCGCGGCCCCGGCGACCCTCGACGCGGTCGACGGCGAGGCCCGCCGCATCGTCGCCGAGTGCTACGAGGAGGCCTGCCACAAGCTGGTCGAACACCGCCCCAAGCTCGACGCCCTTGCCGACGCCCTCATGGAACACGAAACCCTCGACGAAGAAGCCGCCTACCGCACTGCATCCATCCCCCGCCTCCCCAAACCCGCGTAGCGGGTCAGGGGCGCGAGGAACTGCGCGCCCAGCCACGCACCAAGGTGCACGCAGCCCGAACAGCAACCCCGACCCCCGGGTGGCTACCGCACCCGCTCCGCCAACGTGTACCGAAAGACGTTGAGCATCCGCACCGACCCGTCCCCCCGCCGATACGGATGCAGCGCCTCCGTCACCTCCTTCTCCACCTGCCGCAGCCCGGAGTACTCCGCCGCCGCGTCGAACACACCCATGGACAGCAGTCCCCGCACCGCACTCTCCAGGTCCGGGTAAGCGAACGGACACAGCACCCGCCCGCCGCCGCCCAGGCGCAACCCGGCCCGCGCGACCATCCGCTCCACCGCCCCCGGCTCGCTCAGCGCGAACGGCGCGTACGGTGCCCGCCGCAAAGGGTCGGCCAGTCGTCGGGCCACCCGCAGGACCCCCGCGCTCTCGCACCGCTCCGGCGGACCCCAGGTGGCCAGTGCCACATGCCCCCCGGGCAGGGTGAGCCGGGCCGCGTCACGGACCAGGGCCAGCGGATCGGCCGTGCAGGACAGGTGCTCGAAGGCCGTCACCAGGGAATGCGCCGGGGGCTTCGCCCCGAGACCGCCCTCCGGGGCGAGCTCCCGGTAGACGTCGCTCATCACCCGCAGCGAGCGGTCCTGGGCCAGCGACCGCAACTCGGCCTCGGGTTCCAGGCCGACGACCTCGGCCCCCCGCCCGGCGGCCAGCAGCAACGCCAGCCCCGAGCGGCAGCCGAGCCCGAGCACGCTGGTCGCGGGACCCACTTCCAGCCGCTCGTACACCGCCTCGTACAGCGGTACGAGCATGCGTTCCTGGATCTCCGCCCAGTCTCGCGCCCGCTGACGCGCCCGTGTGCGCTCCGGCACCGAGCCGTTCGCCACACCACTCGCCACTGATACGGAAGCCATCATTCAGGCTCCTTCGATCGGGCCTGCCGCGAGGCGTGAGGGTCGCCCCGCGCTTGGTCTCGCCAGGAGACGTCATGATCACGCCATCATGATCACACAGAGTCTCCGACTGACTACAGCCAACTCCGCCGACGCCCCGGAGTCCAGAGCACGCGGGTATTGACTCCAAGATTCCGGCACTTACCTGCGGCCGCCCACGGGATTACGGGTCGGGCCCGTGCGCCCCGTACGATTCGCCCATGGCAAAGGCTCCCGTTCTCACCCCCCAGGCGGACGATTTTCCGCGCTGGTACCAGGATCTGATCAACAAGGCCGAGCTGGCCGACAACGGTCCGGTGCGCGGCACCATGGTCATCCGACCGTACGGCTACGCGCTGTGGGAGCGGATGCAGCAGGAGATGGACGCGCGCATCAAGAAGGCGGGCGCGCAGAACGCCTACTTCCCGATGTTCATCCCGCAGTCCTACCTCACCCGCGAGGCCGAGCACGTCGAGGGCTTCGCGCCCGAGCTCGCCGTGGTGACCCACGGCGGCGGCAGGGAACTCGACGAGCCGGTGGTGGTCCGGCCCACCTCCGAGACGATCATCAACGAGTACTTCTCCAAGTGGGTGCAGAGCCACCGCGACCTCCCGCTGCTGATCAACCAGTGGGCCAACGTCGTCCGCTGGGAGCTGCGTCCCCGGATCTTCCTGCGCACCACCGAGTTCCTCTGGCAGGAGGGCCACACCGCCCACGCCACCTACGAGGACGCCCGGGCCTACGCCTCGCACATCCACACCGAGGTCTACGGCGACTTCATGACCAACGTCCTCGGCATCGACGTGGTGCTGGGACGCAAGACCGCCAAGGAGCGCTTCGCCGGCGCGATCAACACCCTCACCCTTGAGTCGATGATGGGCGACGGCAAGGCGCTGCAGATGGGTACCAGCCACGAGCTGGGCCAGAACTTCGCCAAGGCGTTCAACACCCAGTACCTCTCCAACGGCTCCGAGCGGGAGTACGTCTGGCAGACCTCCTGGGGCACCTCGACCCGGATGGTCGGCGGCCTGATCATGTCCCACGGCGACGACAACGGCCTGCGGGTCCCGCCGCGGCTGGCGGCCACCCAGGTGGTCGTGCTGGCGATCAAGGGCGACGACGCGGTCATCGCCAAGGTCCGCGAGATCGGGTCGGCGCTGGAGGCCGCCGGGGTCCGCGTGGTCGTGGACGACCGCACCGACACCCCGTTCGGCCGCCGCGCCGTGGACTGGGAGCTCAAGGGCGTCCCGGTGCGCATCGAGGTCGGCCCGCGCGACCTGGAGAACGGGACGGCCATGCTGGCCCGCCGCATCGCCGGCGGCAAGGAGCCGGTCTCGGTCGACGCCCTGTCGGCGCTGGTCCCCGGCATCCTGGAGGAGGACCAGGCGCTGCTGCTGCGCCAGTCCCGCGAGCGCAGGGAGTCGCGCACCGTCGAGGTGAAGAGCATCGAGGAGGCCGCCGAGGCGGCGGCCACCGGCTGGGGCCGGATCTCCTGGGCCGAGCTCGGCCCCGAGGGCGAGCGCAAGCTGGCCGAGCAGGGCGTCTCGGTCCGCTGCATCGTCGCCGAGGACGGCTCGGTGCCGGCCGCGGACGACCAGCCGGGCAACGTCGCCATCGTGGCCCGCGCCTACTGAGGGCGATTCGTCTCGCCTGCTGAGACTTCGGCAAGCCAATTTACGTAGTCCAACCGGTCCGCCGCTTCCCCGCGAAGTGGCGGACCGGTTTTTCACTTCTGCATGTCCGCGCTCAAATTGCCTACCTGAGCAGCAAGATGACTGACCGTCAGGGTTCCGGTGCGGACTGCTCGGGGAGCGCTCCCAGAGCAGTGACCCAAGCGTGTCCAGGACAATGCGCTTTCACCGGAACATCGCGGGGTGCTCCCTCGTTGGCGTAGCGTGAGCACGACACAACAACCACTGGTCCTCGCGGCCGAGCTGGCCCTCGCCTGGGGCGACATCCAGCGCCACCACTCCGACCTGCCCAGCCTCGCGGCCCCGGAATCGCTGATCGGCGAATCCTCTTCGGCCTGCGGCACTGAACTGGGCTTTGAGCGACTGCTCCACGAGGCCGCCCACGGCCTGGCCGCCGCGCGCGGCATCCGCGACACCTCGCGGGCAGGGCGCTACCACAACCGCCGATTCCTGGCCCTCGCCGACGAGCTCGGCCTGGACCACACGGCGGATCCCCATCCCAGCAGCGGGTTCTCCCTGGTCACGATGCGGCCGGAGACGCGCGAGCGCTATTCCGGCACCATCGAGCGGCTGCAGCTCGCCCTGGGCGCGCACGCCGCCGCGACCAGCGGTCCGGTGCTCGACCGGGCCCGCAACTTCCGCGGCCCCGCCACCAGGCACGGCTCCTCCGGGGGCGGCGTGCGGGTGAAGGCGGTCTGCGACTGCGGGCGCAATGTCCGGGTGGTTCCGTCGGTGCTGTCCCAGGCCGCGATCGTCTGCGGAGCCTGCGGCCAGCCGTTCCGGATCGCCGAGGTCACACCCCGGGGCTGAGGCTTCCGGAAGTAGCTGCGGGCGGTACCGGCGGTAAGCCGGTCCGCCGCGCTATGGCACAATGGACAGCTGAGTACTCGGCAGCCGAGCAGGACCCCTCTCTCCTCCGGCTGACGTGTCCGTCGAGCAGCCAGCAGCCGCAACCCCACGTGGAATGCGCGGCTGCTCACCCACGTCAAATCCAGGAGAACCACTCCCGTGGCAGTCAAGATCAAGCTGAAGCGTCTCGGTAAGATTCGCTCCCCGCACTACCGCATCGTCGTCGCCGACGCCCGCACCAAGCGTGACGGTCGCGCGATCGAGGAGATCGGCATCTACCAGCCGACCTACGACCCCTCGATCATCAAGGTCGACAGCGAGCGCGCGCAGTACTGGCTGGGTGTCGGCGCGCAGCCGACCGAGGCCGTCCTCGCGATCCTCAAGCTGACCGGTGACTGGCAGCAGTTCAAGGGCCTGCCGGCCCCGGCGCCGCTCAAGGTCGCCGAGCCCAAGGTCACCGACTTCTCGCACCTGTTCGCGAAGGCCGTCGCCGGCTTCGAGGACTCCACCACCGGTGTGGCCATCACCCCGAAGGCCAAGAAGTCGGACAAGAAGGACGAGGCCGCCGCCGAGTCCGACGCTGCTCCGGCCACCGAGTCCTGATCATGCTCGAGGAAGCCCTCGAGCACCTGGTGAAGGGCATCGTCGAGAATCCGGACGAGGTCCAGGTGCGTTCGCGAGAACTGCGCCGGGGCCGCATCCTCGAGGTGCGGGTGCACCCCGAGGACCTCGGCAAGGTCATCGGCCGGGGCGGCCGTACCGCGCGTGCTCTGCGCACCGTGGTCACCGCCCTCGGCGGTCGCAGCGTCCGCGTCGACCTGGTCGACGTCGACGGCGTGCGATAGGCACAGGGCACCACTCGGGGCCGGTCAGGACATCGTCCTGACCGGCCCCGAGGCATTTTCCGTCCTTTTCTCATTTCCCGTCCTTTTCTTCCGTCCGTACTCAGGAGAACGATCACCGTGCAGCTCGTCGTCGGCCGGATCGGCCGCGCCCATGGCATCAAGGGCCAGGTAACGGTGGAGGTGCGCACCGACGAGCCCGAACTGCGGCTTGCCCCCGGCGCCGTGCTGCTGACCGAGCCGGCCTCGGCCGGACCGCTCACCGTCGCCGACGGGCGGGTGCACAGCGGCCGGCTGCTGCTCCACTTCAAGGGGGTCGACGACCGCAACGGCGCCGAGGCCCTGCGCGGCACCATGCTGATCGCCGAGATCGACCCCGAGGAGCGTCCGGAGGACCCGGACGAGTACTACGACCACCAGCTGATCGGACTGGCCGTGGTCCTCGCCGACGGCACCCCGGTCGGCGAGCTCACCGAGATCGCACACCTGCCCTCGCAGGAGCTGCTGACCGTCAAGCGCCCGGACGGCTCCGAGGTGCTGGTGCCCTTCGTCACCGAGATCGTCCCGGAGATCGACATGGAGCGGCGGCGGATCGTGCTGACCCCACCCCCGGGCCTGATCAACACGGACGAGGCCGAGGTCGCCACCGCCCGCGACGACGCCGAAGCTCCTGACGCCGAAGCCTCCGAGTAGGGGCGACCGCTGTGCGCATCGACGTCGTCACGATCTTCCCCGAGTACCTCGAACCGCTGAACGTCTCCCTGGTCGGCAAGGCCCGCGCCCGCGGTCAACTGGACGTCCGGCTGCACGAACTGCGCGAGCACACCAGCGATGTGCACCGCACCGTGGACGACTCCCCGTACGGGGGCGGCCCCGGCATGGTGATGAAGCCCGAGCCCTGGGCCGCCGCCCTGGAGGACGTGGTCGCCTCGGCCCGTCCCGAGGACGGCCCGGCGCCGACCCTGGTGGTACCCACCCCCAGCGGGCGGCCCTTCACCCAGGAGCTGGCCCAGGACCTGGCCGGACGCCCCTGGCTGGCCTTCGCCCCGGCCCGCTACGAGGGCATCGACCGCCGGGTGGTCGAGGCCGCCGCCGAGACCATGCCGGTGGTCGAGGTCTCCATCGGCGACTATGTGCTGGCCGGCGGCGAGGTTGCGGTGCTGGTGATCGTCGAGGCGGTGGCCCGGCTGCTGCCGGGCGTCCTCGGCAATGCCGAGTCGCACCAGGACGACTCCTTCGCGCCGGGGCGGATGACCGACCTGCTGGAGGGCCCGGTGTACACCAAGCCCGCCGAGTGGCGCGGCCGCGAGGTCCCCGAGGTGCTGCTCAGCGGCAATCACGGGAAGATCGCCCGCTGGCGCCGGGAGCAGGCCTTCGCGCGCACCCTGGCGATGCGTCCGGACCTGGTGGAACGCTGGGAGCGCGGCGAGATGGACAAGCACGACCTGCGGGCGCTGGAGGCCCTGGGACTGCACTGGAGCGAGGCCGACGGCCGATTTCTCCGCACCCCCACGGTGTGGAACAATAGGCGATTGCTGCCTGTCCCTCGGCCGGTCTGCGACTCACCAGTTGCAGCGATCGGCCCGGTGCCCCTGCCACGGGGGAGACACCGCCAACCGAGCGGCACACAGCACAACCATTTCACACGATTTCCGTGGGTGGCCCGTGGCGCCTGCGATGGAGACACATCATGAGCAACCTGCTCACCGCTGTCGACGCGGCTTCGCTGCGTACCGACATCCCCGCGTTCCGCGCCGGTGACACCGTCAACGTGCACGTCCGCGTCATCGAGGGCAACCGCTCCCGCGTCCAGCAGTTCAAGGGCGTCGTCATCCGCCGCCAGGGCGACGGCATCCGCGAGACCTTCACGGTCCGCAAGGTCAGCTTCAACGTCGGCGTGGAGCGCACCTTCCCGGTGCACACCCCGATCGTCGAGAAGATCGAGGTCGTGACCCGCGGCGCCGTCCGTCGCGCCAAGCTGTACTACCTCCGTGACCTGCGCGGCAAGGCCGCGAAGATCAAGGAGAAGCGCGACCGCTGAGTCTCCCTCACCGTGGTGCCCTAGGCTGCTACGGCGATGGAGACCCAAGAAGCACCCGAGGACCGCGACTGCGCCCCCGACCCTGACGGTTCGGAGGCCCGGCCGCGGTCCTCTGCTGTGCGCGGAGTGCTGCGGGACGCCGCCCTGTTGGCCGTGGTCTGCGCCGTGGTGCTGTTCCTGGTGAACATGTTCGTGGCCACGCCGTTCGGGATCCCCAGCGGCTCCATGGAGGGCACCCTGCGGGTCGGCGACCGGGTGGTGGTGGACAAGGCGGTGTACCGCTTCGGCAGTCCCCAGCGCGGTGACGTGGTGGTCTTCGACGGCCGCGGCTCCTTCGTCGACGACGGGGCGCCGAGCAGTGGCGACGCCAACGGCAACGACTTCGTGAAGCGGGTGATCGGCGTCGCCGGCGACACGGTGACCTGCTGCGACAGCAGGGGACGGCTGAGCGTCGACGGGGTGCCGCTGGACGAGAGCGGGTACCTCTACCCGGGTGACGCTCCCTCACAGGTACCGTTCTCGATCAAGGTGCCGGCCGGGCGGCTGTTCGTCCTGGGCGACCACCGTTCCGATTCCAGTGACTCGCGCGACCACCTCGGGGACCCCGGCGGCGGATTCGTTCCTGTCGACAAAGTGATTGGACGGGTCGACTGGGTAGTCTTCCCCGTCGGACACTGGCGTGCGGTGGACCGTCCCGCGGCGTTCACAGCGCTGACGTCGGAATTGCGGAAGGGCGCCGGTCATGGGCAGCAGGGGTAAGAACAGGCCGGCGAGGCTGGAGCCGGCTCCCGTCGTAGGCGTCGCCGGCAGCAGTCGTGCGGGCCGGGGGCGGGCCGAGCGCCGTCGCGCCGCCAAACGCGCCAAGCGCCGCCGCAAGCGCTCGCTGCTGCGCGAGATACCCCTGATCATCGTCGTGGCCCTGGTGATAACCCTGGGCCTGCAGACCTTCTTCGTCCAGGTGTTCTCGATCCCCTCCGGATCGATGCAGACCACCATCGGGATCGGCGACCGGGTGGTCGTCAACAAGCTCTCGCCCTGGTTCGGGGCCAAGCCCCAGCGCGGCGAGGTGGTGGTCTTCAAGGACCCGAACAACTGGCTGAAGGACGACCCGGTGCCCAAGAGCGGCCCGGTGCTGACCGCGGTGAAGAACGTGTTCACCTTCGTGGGCCTGCTGCCCTCGGACCGGGATCTGATCAAGCGGGTGATCGGCGTGCCCGGCGACACCGTCGCCTGCTGCGACACCAATGGGCGGGTGACCGTGAACGGCACCGCGCTGAACGAGCCCTACATCTTCGCCGGCAACGTGCCCTCGCGGATCACCTTCAAGGTGACCGTCCCGGCCGGGAAGCTCTGGGTGATGGGCGACCACCGGGACATCTCGGCGGACTCGCGTTTCCACATCAAGGATCCCGGCGGCGGCTTCGTCCCGGAGTCGGACGTGGTGGGCCGCGCCGTCGCGGTGATCTGGCCGGTCTCGCACTGGCGGACCCTGCCGGTGCAGTCGCTGCCGGTGACGTCCACGACCGCGGCCGCCCCCGCGTCCGATCAAAGTCTTCGTCAAGTATCGTCCGCAGCAGTGTCCGGACCGCTTCTCGGGGAACTTCCGCTCGTTATGGGTTTGGCTGCGACTGTGCCCCGCTTTCCGGGACGCCGCCGCGGCCGCACCCGGCCCGAGCGGTGACGGGTTCGGTTCAGCGATACGCGTGGGCACGACCGCCCGCCCGGTGACATGAGGAGACGACGTGGGGGAGCCGGTCTTGCCCGAAGGACCGCTAGGGATCGGTGCCCGCGCGGGTGTCGGCGAGCCCAAGGATTCAGCGGCCACTACCGTTGGGTCCGTGGACGACACCGGACGTGGAGACGCGGGAAGCGATCAGACCGCAGGAGCGGCGGACCCTCACGGGGACGGCGCGGACGATCTGTTGGACAGCGATACGGGACGGGAGCCAGGCCCGCTCAAGGCGGGAAAGCAGAAGAAGCAGCGCTCCTTCTGGAAGGAGCTGCCGATTCTCATCGTGGTGGCGCTGGTCCTGGCGCTGCTCATCAAGACCTTCCTGGTCCAGGCCTTCTCCATTCCGTCGGGATCCATGGAGAACACGCTGCGGATCAACGACCGGGTGCTGGTGGACAAGCTCACCCCGCACTTCGGCAGCAAGCCCTCGCGCGGAGAGGTCGTCGTCTTCCACGACCCGGGCAACTGGCTCTCCGACGAGCCCACCCAGCAGCAGAGCAGCAACTCGCTGGTCCGCGGCGTCCAGGACGTCTTCAGCTGGATCGGCCTGATGCCGTCCGCCAATGAGAAGGACCTGATCAAGCGGGTCATCGCGGTCGGCGGAGACACCGTCAGCTGCAAGGGCACCGGCCCGGTGTACGTCAACGGCAAGCCGCTGGACGAGCCCTACATCTACCCCGGCGCCACCGCCTGCGGCGACAAGAACTTCGGCCCGCTGAAGGTGCCCGCCGACTCGATCTGGGTGATGGGCGACCACCGCAACGACTCGCTGGACTCCCGTTACCACATGGACGAGCCCGGTGGCGGCTCGGTGCCCGACTCCGACGTCGTCGGCCGTGCCTTCACCATCGCCTGGCCGATCTCGCACTGGGCGACCCTGCCCATCCCGTCGACCTTCACCCAGTCCGGCATCAGCACCCAGGCCGGCGCCCTGCTGGTGAACGAGCCGGCCCTGGCCGGACTGATCGGCGCCGTCCCGCTGACCTACCTCCAGCGCCGAATCCGACTGCGTGGACGCCAGGAGCGGGACTGATCGCACCGGATTGATCGCGAACAGCCCTTGCGAAGGCCGCGGTACCGACCAGTAATCTGCTGGGACGTCCTGCGGCCTTCCGCTTGCACGGGTAGCGGTCAGTACGGGCAACGAGGCTGGGGAGCGGCGACATGGCGGTACGGCGACTGCGGGTCGAGGGGGTGCTGCAGGGCATCGGCATCACCGTCGGCCTGCTCGGGCTGATCGGTGGGTTCGTACTGATGGCGGTCCAGTACCGGCCGTACTCGGTGCCCACGGACTCGATGGCGCCGACGGTGCAGCCCGGCGACACCGTGCTGGCGCACCCGGTCAACGGCAGCCAGATCGGGCGCGGAGACGTCATCGTCTTCAGCGACCCGCTCTGGGGGACCTCGGCGATGGTCAAGCGGGTGATCGGCGTCGGCGGTGACACCATCGCCTGCTGCGACTCCGCGGGCCGCACCACGGTCAACGGGCAGCCGGTCACCGAGCCCTACGTCAACAGCTCCAGCCCGAGCGCGCTGCTGCTGGGGGCCAAGGCGTTCAGCGCCAAGGTCCCGGCCGGCCGGCTGTTCCTGATGGGGGACAACCGCTCGGTCTCCCTGGACTCGCGCTCCCATCTGGAGATCACCGAGGGGACCATCCCCGAATCCGAGGTCAAGGCCAGGGTCGAGGGCACGGTCTGGCCGCTGTCGACGGCCAGGAGCATAGGCCGCACCACCGCCTTCGACGCGCTGCCGGGACCCCGGGCCACCGCCCACGGCCCGCTGGCCGCGCTGGAGTGGACGATCATCGGAGGTGGCGCGCTGGTGTTGTTGAGCGCGGCGGCGGGTACCGTCGTGGGACAGCTGCGACGCCGATCTCCCAGGCAGGCCCGCAGCTCCTGACCGTGAGGAGGCAGATGGTGGAGGTGCTGCGCCGGAGGGCGGCCCGGGTGCTGCTGCTGGACCCTGCCGAAAGGATTTTGTTGCTGCACGGCTTCGACCCGCTGGTGCCGGGGCGCACCTGGTGGTTCACCCCCGGCGGCGGAGTGGAGGGCGAGGAGGACCTGGCCGACACCGCCCGGCGCGAGGTCGCCGAGGAGACCGGGATCACCGACATCGCGCTGGGACCGCTGGTGGCCCGGCGCTCCAGCGCCTTCAGCTTCGACGGGCGCAGCTTCGACCAGGACGAGTGGTACTACCTGGCCAGGACCGGTACCACGGCGCTGGACGCCTCGGGCCAGACCGAGCTGGAGCTGCGCACCGTGGACGAACTGCGGTGGTGGTCGCTGCCGGAACTGCTGGCCACCACCGAGACCGTCTACCCGGAGGGCCTGGGGCCGCTGCTGGCCTCACTGCTCGCCGCAGGGCCGTCGGACCGCCCGGTCCGGCTCCCGTGTCCCACCCCGTGGTCCACAATGGACGAACGTACGCACAGCTGAGGGGAACGTGGGGATGAGTGCCGAGGACCTCGAGAAGTACGAAACCGAGATGGAGCTCAAGCTCTACCGGGAGTACCGCGATGTCGTCGGGCTGTTCAAGTTCGTGATCGAGACCGAGCGGCGCTTCTACCTCACCAATGACTACGAGCTGAATGTTCGCTCGGATCAGGGCGAGGTGTTCTTCGAGGTGTCCATGGCTGACGCCTGGGTCTGGGACATGTACCGACCGGCCCGCTTCGTCCGCAAGGTCAGGGTGCTGACCTTCAAGGACGTGAACGTCGAGGAGCTGGCCAAGAGCGATCTGGAACTCCCCTCCGACGAGGCCGGTTTCGGCCCCTGACGGTCGGCCCGTCCCGCTTTCGTCAATGCTCCGCCGCCCGGTTCACTCTTCCGGGCGGCGGAGTTTTTCACACCCCCCGAGTTGTCCCCAGGCTGAGGACCGCCCCTGGCCCGGCGCCCCCGGAACCGGCAGATTGCCGGGCGGAGGTGATCGTGATGACCGCACGCACACAGGCCCTGGGCCGCTACGGCGAGAACGCCGCAGCGCGCGCCCTCGCCGCAGCCGGGCTCACCGTGCTGGACCGCAACTGGCGCTGCCGCGAGGGCGAGCTGGACATCGTCGCCATGGACGGCGACACCCTCGCCGTCTGCGAGGTCAAGACCCGCAGCGAGCGCGGTTTCCAGAGCCCCGCTGAGGCGGTCGACCAGACCAAGGCGAACCGGCTGCTCCTGCTCGCGGAACGCTGGCTCGCCGAGCGCTGGAAGGCTCCGGCGCCCCCGGGCGGGGTGCGGATCGACCTGGTCAGCGTGGTGCACACACCGCGCGGCGCGGCCCGGGTCGACCACATCCCCGGGGCGGTGGGCTGAGATGACGTTCGCCCACACCGGGTCGGTGGCCCTGCTCGGGGTGGACGGCGTGGTCGTCGAGGTCCAGGCCGACCTGGAGCCGGGCGTCGCCGCGTTCACCATCGTCGGACTGCCGGACAAGGCCCTCAGCGAGGCCAAGGACCGGGTCAGGGCGGCAGTGGTGAACTCGGGGGAGAAGTGGCCCCAGCGCAAGCTCACCGTGGGCCTCTCGCCCGCCTCGGTGCCCAAGAGCGGCAGCGGCTTCGACCTGGCGATCGCCTGCGCCGTGCTCGCCGCAGCCGATGTGCTCGACCCCGCCGCCATCGCCAAACTGCTGCTCATCGGCGAGCTGGGCCTGGACGGCCGGGTCCGCCCGGTCCGCGGGGTGCTGCCCGCGGTCCTCGCCGCAGCCGACGCCGGATACGAGCGGGTGGTGGTGCCCATGCAGACCGCGGCCGAAGCCTCGCTGGTCCCCGGGATGAGCGTGCTGGGCGTGCGCACCCTGGCCCAGCTGCTCGGCCTGCTCACCGGGCGCCTCCCGGCCGAGGAGGAGCTCGCCGACAGCGGCGTCGTGGGCGCCGAGCGCCCGGACAATGCCCTGGCCGGGCTCTCCCTCCCCGGTCTCGGCGTCCGCAGCCGCTCCGCCGACGAGCCCGACCACCGCGACCTCGCGGACATCGCCGGACAGTACGAGGCTCGCCGCGCCCTGGAGATCGCCGCCGCCGGCGGCCATCACATTTATTTGAAAGGCCCGCCGGGCGCCGGCAAAACGATGCTGGCCGAGCGCCTCCCCGGCATCCTGCCGCCGCTCACCCAGCAGGAGGCGCTGGAGGTCACCGCCGTGCACTCGGTCGCGGGCCTGCTCCCCGCCGGAGAGCCGCTGGTCAGCGCGGCCCCCTACTGTGCTCCGCACCACTCCACCACCATGCCCGCGATCATCGGTGGCGGCAGCGGGCTGCCCCGCCCCGGGGCTGTGTCGCTTGCTCATCGTGGTGTTCTCTTCCTCGATTTTTCCGAACGGCCTCTGTGTCACCCGATGGTCCGTCAGTAGGAAGTTTCGCCCCGTTATGGATTGATTTACCGAGCACCTTGGAACCATCCAGCACGTAGCGATGTGACGGATGGGAGTCGATGTGCGAACGGGGATGGTCCTGCAGGACCTGCGGGTCCAGGCGCTTCCTGCTGGCGGCGGGTGGGCGTACACGATTCTGTGGCCCGACGGCACGGTCGACGAGGAGTCGGACGGGTTCCTGCGCCAGTTCGATGGCTCGGGCACGCAGAAGACGTACGCCTACTGCCTCGTCGATCACCTGCGCTGGCGTGTTCGGGAAGGGCTGTCGACAGAGAAGGTGCGGCTTCTGGACCTCCATCGCTACATGGGGGCGATCGGCGCGAAGGTGATGATGCCCCACGGGCAGCCGTGGCGGGTTCCGCCGAAGCGCCCCTGCGGGGACTCGGCGCTTCAGGTGGCGGCGGCTTGCCTGAAGGGCTTCTACCTGCACGTCTGTGCTGGCGGCGGGGTCAACGATGCACTGATGGCTGAGCTTTCCGGGAGGCGTCTGCCGACGAAGGCCGACCGGAGTCGGGCATTCCTGGGGCATGTGAAGAAGTCGATGCCGGCCAACCCTCTGGGCCCGAGTCGGCCCCCCAAGCGCCGTCATCCGAAGATGCTGCCCGACGGGGCCCGGCGGGGCCTTCTCAGCGTCGTGAACACGGCTCGCGACCGGATGGTGGTGACCTGGCTGTCCGACACCACGATGCGGATCGGAGGGCTGACGGGCCTTCACCTGTCCGATCTCCACCTGCGCGAGGACGCGGAGTGCGGGGACTGCAAGGCGCCACACGTGCACGTGTGCCATCGCAGGGGCAATCCCAACCGGGCGGCGGCGAAGATCAAGCCGGACTGGGCGGTGGTCGACGGGGTGGTGACCAAGGGGGAGATCTACCTGGTCAGCCCGGCGATGATCAGTAGCTACTTCGTCTACATGACTACGGAGTACAGGCGGTATGCCTCCGCGCACGGCATGCTGCTGATCCAGCTGACGGGCCCTGGCCGGGGTGAGCCGTGGAGTGCGGACGCGGCGCGAAGCGTGTTGCGCCGGGCCGGGCGTCGGGCCGGCCTGCCGGGACGGATCAAGCCGCAGGCGTTCCGGCACCAGTTCACCAACGACGTCATGGACGTCACCGGCGGGGACAGCATGATCGCCAAGACGGTCGGCAACTGGGCGTCGGCCCAGATGGTCGACCAGGTCTACGGGCACCCGGACCTGCACTCTCCCGAGTTCGGCGCGGCCCTGCGGACGGCCTGGGGGGAGTCCGAGTGACCACCCGCCTTCCGCTTCTTCCGTTGGTCGGTGTCGGGAGAACGGCACCGACACGCACGGCCACCGACCGGCTTGAACTCCTGCAGGCGCTGATCGCGGCCCCGGGCTTTGAGCCCGTGTTCCGCGGCGACGTGATCGCGGTCGGGCCCGACCACCCCGTCTTCGGGTGGCGGTGCCGTGTTGGGGCATGCGAGCGAGGCCGTGAGACCGCTCGGGACTTCTGCTGCCAGCACGCCAGGGAGTGGTATGAGTGGCAGGCGGCGGGTGGCAACATCGTCGGGTTCGTGGACCAGGCGCAACCGCTGAGACCGCGCGGGGGGCGGGGCCGGATGCCCTGCCTGATCTGCCCCGATGCCCTGGCCTGGGGAGCCGACGGACTCTGCTACCTGCACACGAAGAACCTCGAATCCTGGCAGCGATACCAGCGCCGGAAGGGCAGGTCCGACAGCGTCGAGGTGTTCCTGATCGGCCGGGAGCCGTATCCGGACTTCGGGAACTGCCTCGTCGTCGCCTGCCCGGACCCGGCGGCGCACTGGCTCGGCTTCTGCTACCTGCACTGGTCGAGCTACAAGGCGGCCGGCCGGCCGGGGGGAGCGCGATGCGGTGGCGAGAACAGCAAGCGCCTGCCGACGGAGCGGCCGGAGGCCGTCTACGCGGACCGGGTGGCGTTCGAGCAGTGGTGCGCGCGAGAGAAGCCGATCGCGCGGATGGACGGGAACCTCTCCCTCCTGGGACTGAGGCCGCTGGTTCGCGCGGAGATCAAGTGGACGCTCGTCCAGCACACCCAGGGCCCGGCCGAGGGAGCCCACTGGCCGTTGACGTTCGTGCAGCGGGTGGCGAACTACTGCCGCCTTCATGACGTCTCCTCGCTGGCCGACCTCGATCTCGAACGCTTCCGGGGGGACTCCCCGAACATGTCGAAGATCGCCAGGCGGATGCTGCGATATCTGCAGTTGCTCTACTTCACGCGGGAGGACACGAAGGAGATCGGCTGCATCGAGCTGGACCACTTCGGCGTCCGCCTCAAGCAGAGCGCAGGCCACATCGACCTGACCGGGGTGTCGCTGCGGTGGCTGCGTGACCTTCTCTGGGAATGGCTTGAACACCGGCTGCTGACCGATCCGCCGCGGAGCCTGACCCCGCTGGCGAACGCCAAGCGCGGCTGCATGGAGTTGTCCGCCTTTCTGGAGAGCCGTGCTCCGGAAGGAGGCCACAATCCCTCGTTCCTGACCCGCCAGCACATGCTCGATTTCGTGGCCGACCAGCGCTACCGGGCCTCGCACGGACTGAAGTCCCTGGCCATCCACGACGTCCGCTCGGGCGAACCGAACACGGTCAACTCCGCGACTGTCAGCCGGACGTTCGACGGGGCCCGGCAGGTCCTGCGAGCGGCGATGGAGACCGGCCGGGCGTTGGAGCTCGGGGTGGACAACGCGTTCGTCGTCGCGCTGCCCCACGGCGGAAGCAAGCGGGGCGGGCGCCGCAAGCCGTTCTCCGACGAGGTCGCCCGGGCGCTGGCCGACGGGGCCAACCTGCACCGTCTGGACGACATGGACGCCGAAGACCGCGGAGTGCGCCTCGTCTGGGAGGCGTTGGTGCTGACCGGGCGCCGCTGCGGGGAGGTTCTCGAAGCGCGGCTGGAGTGCATCGGCCGCTTTAAGGGCCTGCCGATGTTCTGGCACGACCAGACCAAGGTCGGGAACCTGGACGAGGGCATCCGCATCCCTGAGCGGCTCTTCCACGCGATCGAACAGCGCCAGGCCAAGACCGTCGCCCGGTTCGTCCAGCGGCACGGCCGCCCGCCGACCGCGCAGGAGCGGTTGGAGATCGCCCTGTTCCCGCGCCGCGGAACCAACCGGTCACTACTCAAGAGCGTCAGCTACGGATGGTTTCAGAGCCTGTTCAGTGACTGGGTGGCAACCCTTGATCTCACTCACTGCGTCGCCCATCAGGCCCGCCACACCCTGGCGACCAACCTCCTCAAGGCCGGCGCGAACCTCACCCACGTGAAGCGCTACCTCGGCCAGGTCTCCGACGCGATGGCCGAGCACTACGTCCACCTTGCGAACACCGACCCCAAGCTCGAACAGGCCCTCAATGTGGTCTGGGTCGCAGGACCGGGCTCGGCGGAGCCGGGCCTGGTCCTGTCCGCTGGCGAGGACATGACCCGGGAGCAGGCCGAGGCCCTCGCGATCGACCTGACCCGCCGTTCCACCCCCGCTGAGGGCGGCTTCTGCACCTTCCAGCCTGTCGTCAACGGCGATGCCTGCCCCTGGAGCATGGACTGCCACAACTGCGACAAGTTCGTCCTGTCCGGGGCCGACCTCGTCTACTGGCACCGCAAGCGCGAGCAGTGGCGCACGCTTGCCGAACGCGCCCCCGACCCGGCCACCGCCGACTTCCTCCACGAGGTGTTCGAGCCCACCGCCCGCGCCATCGACGGCCTGGAGAAGGCCCTGGCCGCCACCGGCCTCCTGGATGAGGCACTCGCCCTGGACCTGCGACGGCCGCAGGACTACTTCGGCCGCGTCTGGTCCACGGCCTTCCGGGCCCAGGAACTCGCCCGCCACGAAGCCGAGACCGACGAGGAAGCCGCGTGAGGCCCGAATCCACCGCCGCTGCCATCGCAGCCCGTCGCACCCAGACCCAGCAGAAGCTGGAACAGGTCGCCACCGCGATCAGCCAGCTCCGCCGCGAACGCGGCCGGCCCACGATCCGCGGCATCGCCCAGCGCGCCGGCGTCTCCGCCACGTTCCTCTACGAGAACGCCGACGCCCGCGCGCTCATCCAGAACGCCGTCGCCGACAGCCGCAGCCGCCACGACCGCCAGGTCCAGCGGCAGCACGACCAGGTCGAGGCGACCTGGCGCGAGCGCGCTCTGAACGCGGAGGCCGAGCTGACCCGCACCCAGAGGGAAGTCCTGGCCCAGCGGCAGCGGATCGGGGAGCTGATGGGCCAGATCCGCGACTTCGACCAGATGGTCCCCGGCGAGTCACTTCAGTCTCTGACCACCGAGAACACCACCCTCAAGCACCGGGTCCAGCAGCTGACCCGCGAGCACCGAACCCTGCAGGAACGGCTCGAAGGCGCCCGCTCCAACCTCCGCTTCGCCGACAAGCGCATCGCCGACCTCGAAGCCCAGGTCCTCGAACTTCTCCCGCCGACCGGCGGCGAAGCCGCCCTCCACGCGGTTCCCACCGCCGCAAGCCGGGACAGCCCGACGGCAGTCGTGTGATCATCCAATGCCGACCGGGCGCCCGGCTGCGGCACACTGCCGACCATGACCAAGACCGCGGAGACCGCCGACCAGCCCGCCCTGGACGGGGAGAAGTGGCTGACACCGGGCGTCCGCGGCATCGGCACCGCCAGCTTTCTGGCCGACGTCGGCCACGAGATCCCCACCGCCCTGCTGCCCAGCCTGCTGACCGCCACCCTCGGAGCCCCTGCGGCCGCCCTCGGCGCGATCGAGGGCATCTCCGACGCCCTGGCCGGCGCGGCCCGCTTCGGCGGCGGCGTCCTGGCCGACGACCCCGCCCGGCGCCGCAAGGTCGCCGTCGGCGGCTACGCGAGCACCGCCATCCTCGGCGCCGCCACCGCCGGCGCCACCGCCGTCTGGCAGGTCGGCCTGCTTCGCGCGGCCGCCTGGACCGCCCGCGGGCTCAGGGTCCCGGCCCGCAACGCGCTCCTGGCGGACATCGTCCCCGTCAACACCTACGGCCGGGCCTACGGCTTCGAACGGATGATGGACAACCTCGGCGCGATCTTCGGACCCCTCCTCGCGCTCGCCCTGGTCGCCGCCCTCGACGTGAAGTGGGCGATCGGACTGTCCGTCATCCCGGGCCTGCTGGCCGCCGTCGCGATCATCTACGCGATCCGCCGCACCCCGCACCCGACCAGCCGCGACAAGGTCCCCCTCAAGATCCGCATCCGCCCGCTGCTGAAGGGCGACCTCGGCAGACTCCTCGGCGCCGTCACCGCGTTCGAGGCGGGCAACGTCGCCGCGACCCTCCTGATCCTTCGCGCCACCGACCTGCTGACGCCCGATCACGGCAGCAAGTCCGCGACCACGATCGCGCTCGGCCTCTACACCGCCTACAACGTCGCCGCCACGATCGCCTCCATCCCGGCCGGACGCCTCGCCGACCGCCTTGGCCGCCGAGGTCCGACCCTCGTTCTGGCCGGCGGCGTCGCCGCGTTCGCCGTCTCGTTCGGCCTGTTCGCAGTCAGCGGCGCGACCATCGCGATCCTCGCCATCCCGTTCATCCTGGCCGGGGTCGGTATCGGCGCCGTCGAGACCGCCGAGCACTCCGCCGTCGCCGCCCTTGCCCCCAAGGACCTGCGCGGCTCCGCCTTCGGCATGCTCGCCACCGTCCAGTCCCTCGGCAACCTCGCCGCCAGCACCGTCGCCGGCATCCTCTGGACCGCCATCTCCCCGACCGCCGCGTTCACCTACCTCGCGGCCTGGATGCTCCTCGCCCTCGCAGGACTGCTGGCGTCCCTCCGCACCCGGACCTCGATCAGCTGACCACAACCTCCCGGACACCTACGCGACGCATCACGCCAGGTCAGGGTCAACCCGAACTGTTCAACGTTCGGAAAAGGTGACGAGGCCCCGGAATTTCCGGTCCGGGTCCTGGACGCGCTGCGCCAGCCGCTGGAGTCCGGCGAGGTGGTGGTGGCGCGCTCGGCGGGGTCGCTGCGGCTGCCCGCCCGGTTCCTGCTGATGCTGGCGGCGAATCCATGCCCCTGCGGCCGCTGGTCGCGCCGGGGCGAGGGGTGCGACTGCACCGCCACCATGGTCAGCCGGTACCAGGGGCGGCTGTCGGGGCCGTTGCTGGACCGGGTGGACCTGCGGGTCGAGGTGGACGCGGTGACCAGGGTCGAGCTGATGGAACGCGACGCCACTGCGGAGAGCACCGCCACCGTCGCCGCCCGGGTGCTCGCGGCCCGGGACCGCGCCGCGGCCAGGCTCAGGGACACGCCCTGGCGCACCAACGGCGAGGTCCCGGGCCATGAGCTGCGCACCCGCTGGCGGCTCGCGCCCGGCGCGCTGAAGGACGCCGAGCGGGACATGGAGCGCGGTCTGCTCACCGCCCGCGGCCTGGACCGGGTGCTGCGGGTGGCCTGGACCGCCGCGGACCTGGCCGGCCTGGACCGCCCCGAACGCGACGAGGTCCGTACCGCCCTCGCCCTGCGCAGCGGCTTCAGCCGCGGCCTGCCCCGTTGACCAACCGGATCGGAGACCGGCCGTGCTGACCGACACCTGTGCGGACGTCCGCGTCGTCCCCGAGGCCGAGCGGCTGGCCCGGGCCACCCTGTGCCGCATCGTCGAACCCGGCGACGAGGCCGTCGGCCTGCTGCTGGAGCGGCACGGGCCGGTCGAGACGGCCGAGCGGCTGAGCCGGGGCCGCGACCTCCCGGCCTCCTTCGGTCGCCGCAGCGAGGGCTACCAGGCCCGCGCGAGCGGCGTCGATCCGGCCGCCGACCTGGACCGGGCCCGACGGCTCGGCGCCCGGCTGGTCTGCCCGGGGGACGAGGACTGGCCCTCCCAGCTGGACGACCTCGGTTCGGCCCGTCCGATCGCACTCTGGGTGCGCGGGGGCGCCTCGCTGCGGCTGCTCGCCCTGCGCTCGGTCGCCGTCGTCGGGGCCAGGGCGTGCACCGGCTACGGCACCCATGTCGCCACCGCGCTCAGCGCCGAGCTCGCCGACGCGGCCTGGGTCGTGGTGTCCGGCGGCGCCTACGGGATCGACGCGGCGGCCCATCGCGGCGCACTCGCGGCCACCGGGATCACCATCGGCGTGCTCGCCTGCGGGGTGGACCAGGTCTATCCGCGTGGCCACGGCGCGCTGCTGACCCGGATCGCGGACCAGGGGCTGCTGCTCAGCGAGCTGCCACTCGGCGCCCACCCCACCAAGCCCCGCTTTCTGCTGCGCAACCGCGTCATCGCCGCGCTGACCCGCGGCACGGTGGTGGTGGAGGCGGCCCGGCGCAGCGGCGCCCTGAGCACCGCGCGCCGCGCCCGGGATCTCAACCGGCTGGTCATGGCGGTGCCGGGTCCGGTCACGTCGGAGCTCTCGGTCGGGGCGCACGCACTGGTCCGGGCCGGGGCGGCACTGGTGACCGACGCAGCCGAGATCATCGAGCAGGTGGGCGGTATCGGCGTCGACCTGGCCCCGACGCGCCGGGGACCGGCGATTCCGTTGGACGCGATCGGCGGGGAGGCACTCCTGGTGCTGGAGGCGATCCCGGCCGGCCCCTGCGGCGCGCCGGTGGAGCAACTGGTCCGCGGCGCGGGGCTGTCGCCCGACACCGTGCTGCACAGGCTCTACGAGCTCGGGTCGCTGGGCCTGGTGGAGCGGCAGGGCTCGCACTGGCGGCTGGCGTGAGCGCCCCGGCGCATTCCTGAATGTGCGCCGGGACCCACCTGATCGAGCGAGTGCCCGTTGTGGATAGCACTCAGAGAGCGTCCGGTCACGCTACGCTCACAACCGCTCGGCTGAACGGGGCCGATGGATCAGCAGAACGGCACAAGACAACGAATGCCCATGTACTCGAACTTCCCTGGGGACGAACCGCTCACCACCGACCAGCGCCCGGCGCCGGTGCGCACACGGCGGGCGGCATCCCATGCGGAGGCCCACAACGAGTGCATCCCCGGAGCCCGTTCGGCCACGGCGGCATCCCCCACCCCGCCACCCGCCGCCCTGCCGATTGCCCCGCCCACCGCCCTGCCGCCCGCCTTGCCCGCCGCCCCGCCGACGGCAGTCGCCCCCGTCCTGGCGGCCGTCCCCGCCGATCCGGTGGTGGCGAAGCTCCCCGCGCAGAGCGCGGCCGACCAGCCGCGGCGAGCCATCGACGCGCTGTGGCGCGCTTACAAGGCGTACGGCGATCCGCGGCTCCGCGAGCAG
Source organism: Streptomyces sp. 846.5 (assembly GCF_004365705.1). Lineage (NCBI taxonomy): Bacteria > Bacillati > Actinomycetota > Actinomycetes > Kitasatosporales > Streptomycetaceae > Streptomyces > Streptomyces sp. 846.5. The sequence continues at coordinate 2,611,660 of NZ_SOBN01000001.1, read as the reverse complement.
TTGATCCTGCACTACTCGCCGCTGGTGAAGTACGTGGCCGGACGGGTCAGCGTCGGACTGCCGGCCAACGTGGAGCAGGCCGACTTCGTCTCCTCCGGGGTCTTCGGACTCATCGACGCCATCGAGAAGTTCGACCCGGAACGCGCCATCAAGTTCGAGACGTACGCCATCAGCCGGATCCGCGGCGCGATCATCGACGAACTCCGCGCCCTGGACTGGATTCCCCGCTCCGTCCGGCAGAAGGCCAGAGCGGTCGAACGCGCCTACGCCACGTTGGAGGTCGCGCTACGACGCACCCCGAACGACCCCGAGGTGGCCGCGGAGATGGGCATCCCGCTGGACGATCTCCACACCATCTTCAGCCAGTTGTCCCTCGCCAATGTCGTCGCCCTCGACGAGCTGATGCACGGTGGCGGCGAGGGCAGCGACCGGGTCAGCCTGCTCGACACCCTGGAGGACCCCGCCGCGGACAACCCGGTGGAGGTCGCCGAGAGCCGGGAGCTGAGACGGCTGCTCGCGCGCGCCATCAACACCCTCCCTGACCGGGAGAAGACCGTGGTCAGCCTCTACTACTACGAGGGCCTGACGCTGGCCGAGATCGGCCAGGTGCTCGGGGTCACCGAGAGCCGGGTCAGCCAGATCCACACCAAGGCCGTGCTCCAACTCCGCGCCAAACTCTCCGACGCCCGCTGACGGCCGAGAACCGCCGTCCGTGCCGCCGTACCGTCGGTCTAAGCTGTTCGCCGTGCCGAAGATCCGAGCCGCCACCCTCGCCGAGCATCGTCGACTGCAGCGTGACGCCCTGCTGGAGGCCGCCCGCGCGCTGCTCTCCGAAGGCGGCATGGAGGCCCTCACCTTCCCCGCGCTCGCGGCCAGGACGGGTCTGGCCCGCTCCTCGGTGTACGAGTACTTCCGCTCGCGTGCCGCCGTGGTCGAGGAGCTCTGCGCGGTGGACTTTCCGGCCTGGTCCGCGGAGATCGTCGACGCGGTGGCCCTCGCCGACACCCCGGCCGGGCGGGTCGAGGCCTATGTCCGCGCCCAGTTGGCGCTCGCCGGGGATCCCCGGCACCGGGCCCTGGCCGCGATCTCCGCAGGTGAGCTGGACGACGCCGCCCGCGAGCGGATCCGCGCCTCGCACGGCCAGTTCGTCGCCCTGGTCGTCAGCGCGCTGGCCGAACTCGGGCACGCCCAGCCCGGATTGACCGCATCCCTGGTCCAGGGCATCGTCCAGGCCGCGGTCAAGCGGCTGGAGCTGGGTGCGGCCGAGGATCCCGGAGCCATCACCGAGACCGCCGTCGCCCTGGTGCTTCGCGGTGTCACCGACGCACCGGCGGCCTGAGCACGCGACAGCGGCAGCAGCCTGGCCCTCCCTGGACCCACCAGCGCCAGTGGATCCAGGTAGCGGTGTCCCCGCAGCAGCCCCCAGTGCAGACAGCTCACCGGGCAGTGACCCGTGGCGCCGCCGACCGGTCCGGCGGTGACCTTCCCGACCACCGAGCCGGCCGCCACCGCGGCACCCCGCTCGACCTCCGCCGCCACCGGCTGGAAGGTCGTCCGCAGTGGGGGATCGCCGCTGCCCGACAGGCTGATCGCGACCACCCCCGTCCCGGCGACCACCCCCGCGAAGGAGACCGTCCCGCCCCGGACGGCCCGCACCGCCGTCCCCACCGGCGCCGCCAGATCGACCCCGCGGTGACCGGGCAGCCAGGGCGACGGCGGTGGATCGAACCGCCGCAGCACCTGGGCCAGCGAGCCCCCGGTGGGCAGCCTCGGCGACGGCGGGGCGCCGCCTGCCGCGAGCGCCCGCTGACCCGGCGGGCCCACCACGGTCATGGCGAGCCACAGCAGCAGCCCGAGGAGCAGCAACAGCCGCCTGCTGTCGGGCGACGGGGGACGTGTGGTGCAGCCGAGAAGTGAGGTCATGCGGGTGACTCTCCTCGCCCGCAGCGCGGGAAACAGCGCCCCCACCTTCCCCTGTGGACAACTCGGGGGGTGTGCAGAACCCGCTCACCCGCAAGGGTGACCAGGGGTCGGCGGCAGCCCCGGAGAGCGGAGGTCGCCCGGCGTCCGACGATTCCCGTACACTTCACTCGCGGCCCAGCGTGCTGGGTCGACTTCGCACGCCCCGCCACCGGTGCCTCGGTCAGTCCCCCGCCCGGTGAAGTGCCACTCGGTCCATCACGGTCCGGCACGGTCGGGGCGTCAGGCGCGGCGGCCTCCCGGCCGGCGCGGAAACCGAGAAACCTAGGAGTACGGCCATGGCCGTCGTCACGATGCGGGAGCTGCTGGAAAGCGGCGTCCACTTCGGTCACCAGACCCGTCGTTGGAACCCGAAGATGAAGCGCTTCATCTTCACGGAGCGCAACGGCATCTACATCATCGACCTGCTGCAGTCGCTGAACTACATCGACCGCGCCTACGAGTTCGTCAAGGAGACCGTTGCCCACGGCGGCAGCGTCCTCTTCGTCGGCACCAAGAAGCAGGCGCAGGAGGCCATCGCCGAGCAGGCCACCCGCGTGGGCATGCCCTACGTCAACCAGCGCTGGCTCGGCGGCATGCTGACCAACTTCCAGACCGTCTACAAGCGCCTTCAGCGGATGAAGGAGCTCGGCGAGATCGACTTCACGGATGTGGCCGCCTCCGGCCTCACCAAGAAGGAGCTCCTGGTCCTCGAGCGCGAGCACACCAAGCTCGAGAAGACCCTCGGCGGTATCCGCGACATGCAGCGCGTGCCCTCCGCCGTGTGGATCGTCGACACCAAGAAGGAGCACATCGCCGTCGGTGAGGCGCGCAAGCTCCGCATCCCGGTCGTCGCGATCCTGGACACCAACTGCGACCCCGACGAGGTCGACTACAAGATCCCCGGCAACGACGACGCCATCCGCTCGGTCACTCTGCTGACCCGCGTGATCGCCGACGCCGTGGCCGAGGGCCTGATGGCCCGTTCCGGTGCCGCCAAGGGCGACGCCAAGGTCGAGACCGGCGCCGACCAGCCCCTGGCCGACTGGGAGCGCGAGCTGCTCGTCGAGGGCGAGAAGAAGGCCGACGAGGCCCCCGTCGTCGCCGAGGCCGCCGCTGAGGCCCCGGTCGCCGAGGTCCCCGCCGTCGAGGCTCCGGCCGAGGCTGCCGCCGCCGTCGAGGCTCCGGCCGAGGCTGCCGCCGCCGTCGAGGCGCCCGCCGAGGCTGCTGCCGAGGCCCCCGCCGCCGAGGCCGAGGCCGAGCAGGCCTGACGACTTCAGGGCGAGGGGTACGGCGGCGACCGCCGGCGTGCCCCTCGCATCGTGTCCGGCGGCCGGGCTCCGGGCCATGGGCCCACCAGGAGTTCGGCCGTCGGTACGGCCCCCTCCACCGACATCGTTGAGAAGAGACTGAAGAACAATGGCGAACACCACCGCCGCGGACGTCAAGAAGCTCCGTGAGCTCACCGGCGCCGGAATGATGGACTGCAAGAAGGCTCTGGACGAGGCCGAGGGCAACGTCGAGAAGGCCGTCGAGCTGCTGCGCATCAAGGGCCAGAAGGGCGTTGCCAAGCGTGAGGGCCGCGACGCCTCCAACGGCGCCGTCGTCTCCCTGCTCCAGGGCGGCAACTCCGGTGTCCTGGTCGAGCTGAACTGCGAGACCGACTTCGTCGCCAAGGGCGGCCGCTTCGTGGAGGTCGCCAACGCGCTGGCCGCCCACGTCGCCGCCACCTCCCCGGCCGACATCGAGACCGCGCTGGCCAGCGAGATCGAGCCCGGCAAGACCGTCCAGCAGTTCGTGGACGAGGCCAACGCGGGCCTGGGCGAGAAGATCGTCTTCCGCCGCTTCGCCCAGTTCACCGGTGGCGCCTACGTCGCCGCCTACATGCACCGCACCGACCCCGACCTGCCGCCGGCCATCGGCGTGCTGGTCGAGCTCGACCAGGAGAACGCGGAGATCGCGAAGGACGTGGCGCAGCACATCGCCGCGTTCGCCCCGAAGTACCTCTCCCGCGAGGACATCCCGGCCGAGGCCCTGGAGAGCGAGCGCCGCATCGCCGAGGCCACCGCGCGCGAGGAGGGCAAGCCCGAGGCCGCCCTGCCGAGGATCGTCGAGGGTCGCGTCAGCGGCTTCGTCAAGGAGAACTCGGTCCTGGAGCAGGCGTTCGCCAAGGACAGCAAGAAGACCGTCCAGAAGGTCCTGGACGAGGCCGGCGTCAAGCTGGTCCGCTTCGCCCGCTTCCGCGTCGGCGCCTGACCCCACCGGGGTCTGCGGTGGGCGCCCGGACCGGGCGTCCGCCCATACGATGTGAGTCGTGAAGTACGACGAGGAGGCCACAGCCGTGGAGGTATCCGTAGCGATGCCCCCGGCGGTGGCCTCCTCTCGTACGCCTGCTCGCACCAGCTCATGCACCACCAGAAGGAGTCGATGCAGATGACCGCTGAGGAGAGTCCGCGCCGCCGCGTGCTGCTCAAGCTTTCCGGTGAGGCCTTCGCCGGTGGGGGCGGCCTGGGAGTCGACCCCGACGTCGTCCACGCCATCGCCCGCGAGATCGCCACCGTGGTCCGCGGCGGCACCGAGGTCGCCGTCGTCATCGGCGGCGGCAACTTCTTCCGCGGCGCCGAACTGCAGCTGCGCGGCATGGACCGGGCCCGTTCCGACTACATGGGCATGCTCGGCACTGTGATGAACAGCCTTGCGCTGCAGGACTTCCTGAACAAGGAGGGCATCGAGACCAGGGTCCAGACCGCGATCACCATGGGCCAGGTCGCCGAGCCCTATCTGCCGCTGCGCGCGATCCGGCACCTGGAGAAGGGCCGCGTCGTGATCTTCGGCGCCGGGATGGGCATGCCCTACTTCTCCACCGACACCACCGCCGTCCAGCGCGCCCTGGAGATCCACGCCGAGGTGCTGCTGATGGGGAAGAACGGGGTGGACGGCGTCTACGACTCCGACCCCCGCACCAACCCGGACGCGGTGAAGTTCGACACCCTGGAATACTCCGAGGTGATCGCCAGGGATCTGAGGATCGCGGACCTCACCGCGATCACCCTGTGCAAGGACAACAACCTGCCGATGCTGGTGTTCGAGCTGCTCGCCGAGGGCAATATCGCCCGCGCCGTGCGCAGTGAGAAGATCGGCACGCTGATCAGTGGCGAGTCGGCGCAGCACTGACCCTCCCGGAGGGTTGGTCCTCGCAGGGGATGGACAATCCACCGGGCGTCGGCGAACGTGCCCGGTAACGCGTAGTAGTGCCCGCACAGCAGGAGTCGAGACCGGGTAGCACCGGACAGGAGCACATGGTGATTGAAGAGACCCTCCTCGAGGCCGAGGAGAAGATGGAGAAGGCCGTCGCCGTCGCCAAGGACGACTTCGCCGCGATCCGTACCGGCCGTGCGCACCCCGCGATGTTCAGCAAGATCGTCGCCGAGTACTACGGCGCGGTGACCCCGATCAACCAGCTGGCGTCCTTCTCGGTGCCGGAGCCCCGGATGGCGATCGTCTCGCCGTTCGACAAGAGCTCGCTGCGCGCCATCGAGGAGGCCATCCGCAACTCGGACCTGGGCGTCAACCCGTCCAATGACGGGTCGATCATCCGGGTGAACTTCCCGCAGCTCACCGAGGAGCGCCGGCGGGAGTACATCAAGGTCGCCCGGGGCAAGGCCGAGGACGCCAAGATCTCCATCCGCGCGGTGCGCCGCAAGGCCAAGGAGACCCTGGACAAGCTCAGCAAGGACGGCGAAGCCGGCGAGGACGAGGTGCGCCGCGCCGAGAAGGAGCTCGAGGACGTCACCGCGCGCTATGTCGCGCAGGTGGACGAGCTGCTGAAGCACAAGGAAGCCGAGCTCCTCGAGGTCTGATGAACGACGACTCCTACTGGGGGCCCGATTCCGGCGACGGCAGCGCCGGGGCCCGAACGCCGGGCCACGACGCTGCTTTCCTCCCGAACGGACCCCACGGGGGAGTGCTCCCCGGCGGCGCACAGCCCGGAGCGGCCGAGGCCACCGCGCTGATGCCGCCGGTGCTCGACCAGCCGGTCCCCCCGTACTGGGGGGCGCCGGCGGTCGGCCACTCGCAGCAGTTCCCGCTGCACGGCGACGGGGGCATGCCGCAGACTCGTCCCATGGCCGCTCAGTACCCCGCACCGGAACGTTTCTCCGGACATTTCACCCAAGGCGGGCAGATGCCGCAGGCGAGCGCCGATCCAGCCGGTGAACCGGTGGTCGCCCGCCTGAGCGGGCCGCTGTTCCGCGACGACGCACCCGCGCCGGCGCCTGTTGCGCCCGCGGAAGAGACCGCGGTGCTGCCCCCTCTCCGTACCGAGGCGCCGCCGATGAGCAACCAAGCACCGGTCCCCGACCCGGCCGCGCCCGCCCCCGCGACCGGCAGGGCCCCCAAGGGCGGCGGCCGCGACCTGCGTGCCGCCATCGGTGTGGGGCTCGGTCTCGGCGTGCTCGTGGTCGCCTCCCTGTTCATCGTGAAGTGGCTGTTCGTCGGCGTCGTCGCGGCGGTCGTGGTGATCGGCATGTGGGAGCTCACCAGCCGTCTCTCGGAGAGCAAGGGCATCAATGTGCCGAGGCCCCCGCTGGCCGTCGGCGGGGTCGGCATGCTGGTCGCCGCGTACCTGGGCGGGCCCGAGTCGGCGCTGGTGGCGCTGGCGCTCACGGCGCTCGCGGTGCTGGTCTGGCGGATGAGCGAGCCGCCCGAGGACTATCTCCGGGACGTGACCGCGGGCATCTTCACCGCCTTCTACGTCCCCTTCCTGGCGACCTTCGTGATGCTGATGCTCGCCGCCGACGACGGTCCGCAGCGGGTGGCGCTGTACCTGGTGCTGACCGTCTGCAGCGACACCGGCGCCTACGCGGCCGGCTCCCGCTTCGGCAGGCACAAGCTCGCGCCCCGGATCAGCCCCGGCAAGACCCGCGAGGGCCTGGTCGGCGCGGTGCTGCTGTGCATGCTCGTCGGCGCCCTCGGGATGAACCTGATCATCGACCGGGCCAGCTGGTGGCAGGGCCTGGTGCTGGGCGCCTGCGTGGCGGTCAGCGCCACCCTCGGCGACCTCGGCGAGTCGATGATCAAGCGCGACCTCGGGATCAAGGACATGGGCACCCTCCTCCCGGGCCACGGCGGCCTGATGGACCGGCTGGACTCGCTCCTCCCCACCGCCCCGATCGTCTGGCTCGTCCTGGTCGGCTTCGTCGGCGCGGGCTGAGCGGAGCACGCTGAAGCGAGGCCCCGGACCCCACCACGGTGTCCGGGGCCTCGCCCTTTGTGTGACTGCTCGGCCGACCTGAGACACTGGGGGAATCATGCCTAAGCCACTCCCGGGTGAACTCACCTTTGCCGCGCCGCGCGGCGCCAAGCCCCCGCGCCACCTCGCCGACCTGACCGCGTCCGAGCGCCGCGACGCGGTCGCCGAGCTCGGCGAGAAGCCGTTCCGTGCCGACCAGCTCTCGCGCCAGTACTTCTCCCGGCTCTCGGCCGGCCCCGACGAGTGGACGGACATCCCCGCGGCGTCCCGGGCCAAGCTCGCCGAGGGGCTGCTGCCCGAGCTGATGAGCGTGGTCCGCAATGTCTCCTGCGACGACGACAGCACCCGCAAGACGCTGTGGAAGCTCTTCGACGGGGTGCTGGTCGAGTCCGTGCTGATGCGTTACCCCGACCGGGTGACGATGTGCATCAGCTCGCAGGCCGGCTGCGGCATGAACTGCCCGTTCTGCGCCACCGGCCAGGCCGGGCTCACCCGCAACCTCTCCACCGGTGAGATCGTCGAGCAGATCGCGGCCGGGATGCGGTCGATCAAGGCCGGCGAGTTCGGCGCCGACGCCTCGGGCGAGGCCGGTGCGGTGCGGCTGAGCAATGTGGTCTTCATGGGCATGGGCGAGCCGCTCGCCAACTACAAGCGGGTCATCGCGGCGATCCGCCGGCTGACCGACCCGGCCCCCGGCGGCTTCGGGCTCTCCCAGCGCGGCATCACCGTCTCCACGGTCGGCCTGGTCCCGGGGATCAACCGGCTCGCCGACGAGGAGCTGAGCGTCCGCCTGGCGGTGTCGCTGCACGCGCCCGACGACGAGCTGCGGGACACCCTGGTCCCGGTGAACACCCGCTGGAAGGTCGCCGAGGTGCTGGACGCGGCCTGGGACTACGCGGAGCGGTCCGGCCGCCGGATCTCCATCGAGTACGCGTTGATCAAGGACATCAACGACCAGGCCTGGCGGGCCGACCTGCTCGGGCGGCTGCTCAAGAACCACCGGGCGCACGTCAATCTGATCCCGCTCAACCCCACCCCCGGCTCCAAGTGGACCGCCTCGCGCCCCGAGGACGAGCGCGAGTTCGTCCGCCAGCTGAAGCTGCACGGTGTCCCGGTCACCGTCAGGGACACCCGCGGCCAGGAGATCGACGGTGCCTGCGGCCAGTTGGCGGCGGCGGGCTGAGTCTGACTGCGGCTTGTGCATGGTTGGTCGCGCAGTTCCCCGCGCCCCTAGGAGGTGCAACTGGTTCAGTTGCAGCACCCCAGGGGCGCGGGGAACTGCGCGACCAACCACCCACGGCCGGCAGCCGAAGAACTAAGCAGCCAGCACCGCCGCCGTGAGCGCCGCAGCCCCGGCCCCCGCAGCGACCGCGACCAGGACGGCCGCGCCACCCCGCACCGCCGCTGCGCGCAGCAGCATCCCGCCGGGCGCTCCTATCCGGCTGAGCGAGGCATAGCAGCCCCGCCGGGTCCGGGCCAGCTCGACCAGCCGGGCCATCAGCGCCCCCAGCACGCAGACGCCGAGCAGCACAAGCTCCACCACCAGCAGCGGGCCCGCAGGCCGCCGCCCGGGGGCGTCCCGCAGCAGGACGGTCACCACCACCGCTCCCGCGACCGCCGGCACGGCCAGCGGCGCGCCCAGCCGCCAGGACTCGGCCTGCAGCGCGCGTCCGGCGAGCAGCCGGACGGCCCGCGGGCGTCCCGACGCGAGCAGGCCGCCGACCAGGTACAGCACCGCGGGAACGGCACCGGCGAGCCCGAGCAGGCCCAGCGCGCCGCCGGCCCAGGCCTCAGCGCCGGTGTGCCCCCGCATGCCGAGGACGGCGATCCCGGCACCGGCCACGGCCAGCAGCCCCACCGCCACCAGGTACGGGACCGGCGGCCGGCGCACGATCCGGTCCGCGTCGTCGCCGGGCAGCAGATCGACGGACCGCACGGCGGCGCCGGCGGCCAGGCCGCCCAGCAGCGGGACGACCGCGAGCAGGGCGACCGTCCCGGCCGCCGGAAGCCCGGCACGGGTACCCAGCGCCGGATCGAGGCGGCCGCCGGGCAGCAGCTCCAGCCAGTGCGCACGCAGCACCATGAAGCCCAGCAGCGCCAGCACCGCGCCGAGTGCGCAGATCAGGGCGATCTCCCCGGCCAGCACCAGCCTGGTCCGCACCGGCCCGGCGCCGGCCGCGGCCAGGCCGGCGATGCGCTCCGGCCGCTGCGAGGGCAGCGAGCGGGCCCAGGCGGCGCAGAGGTAGCCGACGGCGGCCAGCGCGGGCAGGCACCAGAGCAGCCGCTCGACCGCGGCCCCGGTGTCGTCGGGGCTGTTGAGCGCCCGTCCCAGCGCGCTGAGCAGCAGGGCGCCCACGGTGGCCGAGGCCGCGGCGGTGAGCAGGAAGCGGCAGAGGTCCAGGAAGCCGTAGCCGCGCGCTAGACGGAGGTAGGGGAACACTGCTCCACGTCCCTCCGCAGCAGCTCGGCCCGGTCTTCCCCGGTGGCCGCGGTCTCGGCCGCCGCCGCCATGGCCTGCCGCGCCCGGACGGGGGCGGCGAGACGGCCGTCCACCATGGTCGCCACCCGGTCCGCGTAGCGGGCCAGGCCGGGGTCGTGGGTGGCCAGGACCAGGGTGATCCGGTGCGAGCGGGAGGCGGTGACCAGTATCCGCATGACCTGGTCCCGGGCGTCACGGTGCAGCGGGGCGGTGGGCTCGTCGGCGAAGACCACGGTGGGGCGGTGGGCCAGCGCGCGGGCGACCGCGATCCGCTGGCGCTGGTCCTGACGCAGGGCGGCGGGCCGCTGCCTGGCGCAGTCGGCGACGTCCAGCCGCTCCAGCCACTCCGTGGCGGCGACCGTGGCGTCCTTGCGCGCCGCACCGGCGAGCAGCAGCGGCAGCGCGACGTTCTCCCGCGCGGTCAGTTCGGGGACGAGACGGGGCTCGGACCCGACATGGCCGAAGCGCTCCCGCCGCAGCCGCTCCCGCGCGGTACGGCCCAGGGTGTGGACGGGGGAGCTGTTGAACCAGATCTCGCCCTCGTCGGCGGGGAGCACGCCGCTGAGGCAGTCCAGCAGGGTGCTCATCCCGCAGCCGCGCGGTCCGGTGACGGCGAGGACCTCGCCCTCGCGCACGCCCAGGGAGACCCCGCGCAGTGCCGGGGTGCCGCGGATGGTGTGCACCAGCCCTCGTGCCCACAGCACGTCGTTGTCGGGCGGGGCGACGGTCACTGAGGTCCTCCTGGTCGTGATGGTGGCTCACAGACTAGAACGAGTGATCAGCTTCGGGGTTGCGCGCCGCATCGGTCGAACTGTCGTGTCGATCACTCGAACGGCAGGTGAGACGCCGCTGGGCGGCCCCGACCTTACAAGGTCAGGACCGCCCAGCGGTGGAGGGTGGGACAAAAAGCAACGAACTACATTCGCTTCCACGCCTCGGTCAGCACCGTGCGCAGGATCTGCTCGATCTCGTCGAAGGTCGACTGGTCGGCGATCAGCGGCGGCGACAGCTGGATGACCGGGTCACCGCGGTCGTCGGCGCGGCAGTACAGGCCGTTCTCGAAGAGCGCCTTGGAGACGTATCCGTAGAGGATGCGCTCGCACTCGTCGTCGTTGAAGGACTCCTTGGTGACCTTGTCCTTGACGAGCTCGATCCCGTAGAAGAAGCCGTTGCCGCGGACGTCGCCGACGATCGGCAGGTCGTGCAGCTTCTCCAGGGTGGCCCGGAAGGCGTCCTCGTTGGCGAGGACGTGCTTGTTGAGGCCCTCGCGCTCGAAGATGTCCAGGTTTGCCAGCGCCACCGCGGAGGAGACCGGGTGGCCGCCGAAGGTGTAGCCGTGCAGGAAGGTGTTGTCGCCCTTGTAGAACGGCTCGGCGATCCGGTCCGAGATGATCGCCGCACCGATGGGGGAGTACCCGGAGGTCATGCCCTTGGCGCAGGTGATGATGTCGGGGATGTAGTCGAACTTGTCGCAGGCGAACATCGTGCCCAGGCGGCCGAAGGCGCAGATGGTCTCGTCCGACACCAGCAGCACGTTGTACTGGTCGCAGATCTCGCGGACCCGCTGGAAGTACCCGGGCGGCGGCGGGAAGCAGCCGCCGGCGTTCTGCACCGGCTCCAGGAACACGGCCGCGACCGTCTCCGGGCCCTCGAACAGGATCTCCTGCTCGATCTGGTCGGCGCACCAGCGGCCGTAGGCCTCCGGGTCGTCGCCGTGGATCGGGGCGCGGTAGATGTTGGTGTTGACGACCTTGTGGGCGCCCGGGACCAGCGGCTCGAACGGGGCCTTCAGGGCCGGCAGGCCGGTGATGGACAGGGCGCCCTGGGGGGTGCCGTGGTAGGCCACCGCGCGGGAGATCACCTTGTACTTGGTGTGCTCACCGGTCAGCTTGAAGTACTGCTTGGCCAGCTTCCACGCGGTCTCGACGGCCTCGCCGCCGCCGGTGGTGAAGAAGACCTTGTTGAGGTCGCCGGGGGCGTAGTTCGCCAGCCGCTCGGCGAGCTCGACGGCGGAGGGGTGCGCGTAGCTCCAGATCGGGAAGAAGGCCAGCTTCTCGGCCTGCTTGCGGGCGACCTCGGCGAGCTCGGCGCGGCCGTGACCGGCCTGGACCACGAACAGACCCGCCAGGCCGTCCAGGTACCGGCGACCGTTCGAGTCGTAGATGTAGGCGCCCTCACCGCTGACGATGGTGGGCACGGGGTTGTTCTCGTACGACGACATCCGGGTGAAGTGCATCCACAGATGGTCGTAGGCGGTCTTCGAAAGGTCCTTCGCTGCCGGGTCGGCGCTCATCGGGTACCCCAGGTGTAGGTCTGTTTCCGGAGCTTCAGGTAAACGAAGCTTTCAGTTCTCCGCACGCCGGGAAGCGCGCGGATGCGCTTGTTGATCAGTTCGAGGAGGTGTTCGTCGTCCTCGCAGACCAGTTCGGCCAGCAGGTCGAACGATCCGGCGGTGACGACGACGTAGTCCACCTCGTCCATGGCGGCCAGGGCGTCCGCGACCGGCTCCATGTCGCCCTCGACGGTGATGCCGACCATCGCCTGCCGGGTGAACCCGACGGTGAGCGGGTCCGTCACCGCGACGATCTGCATGACACCCTGGTCGAGGAGCTTCTGGACCCGCTGGCGCACGGCAGCCTCGGAGAGGCCCACGGCCTTGCCGATGCTGGCGTACGGCCGACGGCCGTCCTCCTGGAGCTGCTCGATGATCGCCTTGGAGACGGAGTCGAGGGGAACGCTGCCGTTCCGTTCACGGTTGGCCACGTCCTCACCCTGCCCTATCGTGCGTCCGTTCGCAAGGGATTCCGTTGCACAAAGCCTGAAAACGTACTGATTCCATTGTTACTGCGGTCCAGGTCTGCCGATAACCGCAGAGGGAGGGCTAGGCTGGTGCCGTCGCCGGCATCACCAGCATCAAAGGAGCCGGAGAGCCGGATTCGAGGAGAGGTCCCCTGTGAGCGAGCTCCAAACGCTGCGCAACTACATCAACGGCGCGTTCGCCGATGCGGCCGACGGTCGTACCACCGAGGTCTTGGATCCGACCACGGGTGCGGTGTACGCCACCGCGCCGCTGTCCGCCGAGGCGGATGTGGAGGCGGCGATGGCCGCGGCCGCGGCGGCGTTCGAGGGCTGGCGGGAGACCACCCCCTCGGTGCGCCAGCTGGCCCTGCTGAAGATCGCCGACGCGGTCGAGGCCCGCGCCCAGGAGCTGGTGGCGGTCGAGTCGCGGAACACCGGCAAGCCGCTGGGGCTGACCGCCTCGGAGGAGATCCCGCCGATGGTCGACCAGATCCGCTTCTTCGCCGGCGCCGCCCGGCTGCTGGAGGGCAAGTCCGGCGGCGAGTACATGGAGGGCATGACCTCCTTCGTGCGCCGTGAGCCGGTCGGGGTCTGCGCCCAGGTCGCTCCGTGGAACTACCCGATGATGATGGCGGTGTGGAAGTTCGCCCCGGCGATTGCCGCCGGCAACACGGTGGTCCTCAAGCCCTCGGACACCACCCCCGCCTCCACCGTGCTGCTCGCCGAGATCATCGGCGAGATCCTTCCCCCCGGGGTGTTCAACGTGGTGTGCGGGGACCGGGAGACCGGCCGGCTGATGGTCGAGCACCCCACCCCGGCGATGGCCTCCATCACCGGCTCCGTCCGGGCCGGGATCCAGGTCGCCGGGTCGGCGGCCAAGGACGTCAAGCGGGTCCACCTGGAGCTGGGCGGCAAGGCCCCGGTGGTGGTCTTCGAGGACGCCGACCTTGCGGCGGCGGTCGAGGGCATCAGCGTGGCCGGCTACTTCAACGCCGGCCAGGACTGCACCGCCGCCACCCGCGTGCTGGTCCACGAGACCATCCACGACGAGTTCGTGGCAGCGCTGGCCAAGGCCGCCGCCGACACGAAGACCGGGCTGCCGGACGACGAGGACGTGCTGTACGGGCCGCTGAACAACGCCAACCAGCTGGCCCAGGTCACCGGCTTCATCCAGCGCCTGCCCGCCCACGCCAAGGTCGAGGCGGGCGGGCACCGGGTCGGCGAGGCCGGCTACTTCTACGCCCCCACCGTGGTCTCCGGCCTGCAGCAGGACGACGAGATCATCCAGAACGAGGTCTTCGGCCCGGTGATCACCGTGCAGAAGTTCTCCACCGAGGCCGAGGCGATCGCCAACGCCAACGGCGTGGAGTACGCCCTGGCGTCCTCGGTGTGGACCAAGGACCACGCCCGCGCCATGCGGCTGGCCAAGCGGCTCGACTTCGGCTGCGTGTGGATCAACACCCACATCCCCCTGGTCGCCGAGATGCCGCACGGCGGCTTCAAGAAGTCCGGCTACGGCAAGGACCTCTCCGCCTACGGCTTCGAGGACTACACCCGCATCAAGCACGTCATGACGTCCTTGGACGGCTGACCGACAGGCGAGTATGACCTCGATCGAAGGCTGACGGCCTGCGCAGGGCCGGACTCCCGACGGGGTCCGGTCCTGCGGCACGTCCGGGGCTACCGCCGCACCGCGTCCAGCGCCAGCAGCGCGACGTGCAGCGACAGGCAGGACTCCACCTGGTCCAGGTCGACCCCGAGCACCCGCTCGACCTTGTGCAGCCGGTCGTAGAACGAGGGCCGGGACAGATGGGCCGCGTCCGCCGCCGCGGACTTGTTGCGGCCCTGCTCCAGGTAGATCCGCAGCATCTGGATCAACTGGCTCCCGTGCTCCGCGTCGTACGCCAGCAGCGGTCCCAGCTCCCGCTCCACGTACGTCTGCAGCCGCGCGTCGTCGCGCAGCAGGTGCAGCAGGCCGCGCAGCCGGACGTCGGGGAGGCGGTAGTAGGAGGCCGAGCGGGCGCCGGTGGCGGGGGCGTCGTGCAGCGCGGCGTCTGCGACCTGGGTGGCCTCGACCAGGGTGCGTCGGGCGTCGCGCACAGCGCCGACGGAGGAGCCCACGGCGATCACCGGCTCGGGCTGCTCCGCCTCGAGCACCAGTCGCCGCAGCGAGGAGGCGAAGCCCTCCAGCGCCGTGTGTTCGTCGTCGCGCGGACCCAGCGAGACCAGCAGGCCCACCGCCTCGTCGTCCAGCGCGCCGACCAGCGCGGTCAGCCGCTTCTCCCGGACGGCGGCAGCCGCCGTCTCGGTGAAGTCGCGCAGCCGCGCCTGCGCCTCCAGCGCCGCCGGGGCGCTCCCGCGGCGCTGCCGCAGCACCACCCCGACCAGTCGCCGCCCCTCCAGCGGAACGCCGAGTGCCGAGGCGCGCAGCGCCACGTCCGACACCGTCAGCGCATGCGTCAGGATCCCGGACAGCAGCGTGCGATGGGTCTGCCGCTCCAGGCTCTCCCGGTCGCGCACCAGCAGCCGGTTCAGCGCCAGGGTGGCGGCGGCGCGCTCCAGCAGCATGGTGTGCCGGTGTGAGGCCTCCGCGGGGGCGACGTCCTCCTGCGCCGAGCTCGGCGCGCCCAGCAGGACCAGGCGCCCCCAGTCGTGCCCGCGCGCCCCCACCGCGGTGACCAGCCAGCCGGTCCGCGGATCGTGCCCGGTCCGGCCCTTCGGCCGCACCCCCCGGGACCGCGACTCCCAGCCCGCCAGCAGCACCTGGGCGTTCTGGCCTCCGGTGTCGTACGCCAGCACCTGGTGTGACAGGTTCTCCAGCACCACCGGCGCCCCGGCCATCCGGGACACCTGCTGCACCACCTCGACCGGTTCCGCGCCCTCGACCGCCAGCTCGTTGAAGGTCTGGTGGATCTCCTCCGACGACCGCAACTCCTCCAGCTGGGCGTTGACCACCAGCGCGTGCACGGCCTCGGTCACCGCGACGAAGCGCAGCTCGCGGCGGAGCACGATCAGCGGCAGTCCCCGCTGCTCGGCCGCATGGACCAGGGCGCGCGGCAGGTTGTCGAAGTAGCGCCGCCCGAACTCCACCACCAGGCCGGCCACCCCCACGTCGGCCAGCTCCTTGACGTACTGCGCGAGCCCGTCGCGGTGCTCCGGAAGGGCGATGCCGGTGGTCAGGATCAGCTCGCCGCCCTGCAGCATGCCCGCGACGTCCGGCAGCTCGCTGACATGCACCCAGCGCACCGGGCGCTCCAGGTGCTCCCGGCCGGCCACGACCTCGGGCAGACCACGGGTGACCGCGTCCAGTTCCAGGACGCGGGCGACGGTGGGGAACAACGGGACCTCCGAAAACGATCGTGGAATCCCTTCATAGTGTCAGCCGGATCCGACATGCGGGCAACGAGGTGTCGGATTCCACTGTGCTGGCAGGGTGTAATGCCAGTAACGATCTGCCTTGCGCACTGTTGCTTGCCGGGCCCGTCCGAACCGGGGCATCGTACGCAGAGTGGGCGCCCTGCCCTGGATGCACGCTGTCGCTGGAGGAACACATGACCCGGAACACCGTCGGCTCCCGCTTCGACGCCGGGGCCCAGTACCTGGCCGGAGCGCTGCGCGAGGGCACCGGGACGGAGACCTTCGACGTGGTCAACCCCGCCGACGGCAGCCTGGTGCAGCGGGTGCGCCTCGCCTCCACCGCCGACGTCGACGACGCGGTGGCGGCAGCCCGCGCCGCCTTCCCCGCCTGGTCGAACGCGACGCCCGGCGCCCGCTCCGAGGCCCTCACCAGGCTCTCCGGCATCCTCGCCGAGCGCGCCGAGGACTTCGCGCAGGTCGAGAGCGCCCAGACCGGCAAGCCGATCAAGCTCTCCACCGAGTTCGACGTGCCCGGCACCGTCGACAACGCCGCCTTCTTCGCCGGGGCGGCCCGCAACCTGGAGGGCAAGGCCACCGGTGAGTTCTCCGGCGACCACACCTCCTCGATCCGCCGCGAGCCCATCGGCGTGGTCGGCTCCATCTCGCCGTGGAACTACCCGCTGCAGATGGCCGCCTGGAAGATCCTCCCGGCCATCGCCGCAGGCAACACCATCGTCCTCAAGCCGGCCGAACTCACCCCGCTGACCTCGCTGATGTTCGCGCAGGCCTGCACCGACGCCGGGATCCCCGACGGCGTGGTGAACGTCATCACCGGCGCCGGCCGTACCGCCGGCGAGCACCTGGTCTCGCACCCCGACGTCTCGATGGTCTCCTTCACCGGCTCGACCGGCGTCGGCAAGCGCGTCGGCGAGCTCGCCGTGCAGACCGTCAAGCGCACCCACCTGGAACTCGGCGGCAAGGCCCCCTTCGTGGTCTTCGACGATGCCGATCTGGACGCCGCCGTCAACGGCGCCGTCGCCGCCTCACTGATCAACACCGGCCAGGACTGCACCGCGGCGACCCGCGCCTATGTCCAGCGCCCGCTGTTCGACGCCTTCGTGGCGGGCGTCGCCGAGCTCTTCGAGCAGGTCCGCCTGGGCGACCCGTTCAACCCGCAGACCGACCTCGGCCCGCTGGTCTCCTTCCGGCAGCGCGACAGCGTCGCCGGCTTCGTCGAGCGCGCCCGCGGCTACGGCGCCACCATCGCCGCCGGCGGGTACGCCCCGGACAAGGGCCACGACGGCACCGACCTGACCCTCGGCGCCTACTACCGCCCGACGCTGATCACCGGTGTCGCCCAGGACGCCGAGGTGGTCCAGAGCGAGATCTTCGGCCCGGTCCTGGTCGTCCTCCCGTTCGACAGCGACGAGCAGGGCCTGCAGCTCGCCAACGACACCCCGTACGGCCTCGCGGCCTCCGCCTGGACCCGCGACGTCTACCGCTCGCTGCGCGCCACCCGCGAGATCAAGGCCGGCTGCGTCTGGGTCAACGACCACATCCCCATCATCAGCGAGATGCCGCACGGCGGGTACAAGGCGTCCGGCTACGGCAAGGACATGTCGCAGTACTCCCTCGACGAGTACACGCAGGTCAAGCACGTCATGCAGGACATCACCGCGGTGGCCCGCAAGGACTGGCACCGCACCATCTTCGGCGACCGCGAGCAGTAGGCCGCGTACCGTCGGACAACCCTTCCTACCGCACCCTGAGGGTGCATCAGAGAGCAGTGAGAACATGGATCCGGCCCATTCCCTCGCCGACGTCCAGTACACCTCCTTCTGGCTGGCCGACCCGGCCAGGCCCGAAGCCCTGCCCGCCCTGGTCGGCGACGTCGCCTGCGACCTGCTGGTCGTCGGCGGTGGCTACTCCGGCCTGTGGACCGCGCTGATCGCCAAGGAGCGCGACCCCTCCCTCGACGTCGTCCTGGTCGAGGGCAAGGAGGTCGGCTGGGCCGCCTCCGGCCGCAACGGCGGCTTCTGCGCGGCCAGCCTCACCCACGGCTTCTTCAACGGCCTGGAGCGCTGGCCCGACGAGATCGACACCCTGGAGCGCCTCGGCCGGGAGAACCTCCAGGCCATCGAGGACGCGGTCAAGCGCTACAGCATCGACTGCGACTGGGAGCGCACCGGCGAGCTGGATGTCGCCACCGAGCCCTACCAGGCGCAGGAGCTGCGCGAAGGCGCCGAGCTGATGGCCGCGCACGGACTGGAGGTCGACTTCCTCGACGCCGACGCGGTCCGCGCCGAGGTCGACTCGCCCACCTTCCTCGCCGGGCTCTGGGACAAGGACGGTGTGGCGATGGTCCACCCGGCCAAGCTCGCCTGGGGCCTCAAGCGCGCCTGCCTGGAGCAGGGCGTACGGATCTTCGAGCACACGCCTGCCACCCAGCTCGCCGAGAGCGGTACCGGCATGGCCGTCCGCACCCCGTACGGACGGGTCTTCGCCAGGCACGTGGCGCTGGGCACCAACATCTTCCCCAACCTGGTGAAGAGGGTCCGGCCCTTCCTGGCCCCGGTGTACGACTTCGCGCTGATGACCGAGCCGCTGACGGAGCAGCAACTGGACTCCATCGGCTGGAAGAACCGCCAGGGACTGGGTGACTGCGCCAACCAGTTCCACTACTTCCGGATCTCCGCCGACAACCGCATCCTCTGGGGCGGCTACGACGCGATCTACCACTACGGCGGCAAGGTCCGGGACGAGTACGACCACCGCCCCGAGACCTACGAGAAGCTGGCCGGGCACTTCTTCACCGCGTTCCCGCAGCTCGAAGGGGTCAGATTCAGCCACGCCTGGGGCGGTGCGATCGACACCTGCAGCCGCTTCTCCGCCTTCTTCGGTACCGCCCACAAGGGCAGGGTCTCCTACGCCCTCGGTTACACCGGACTGGGCGTCGGCGCCACCCGCTTCGGAGCCGAGGTCATGCTCGACCTGCTGACGGGCCGGGAGACCGAGCGCACCGCACTGGAGATGGTGAAGAGCAAGCCGATGCCCTTCCCGCCGGAGCCGGTGAAATGGGCAGGCATCGGCATCACCAAGTGGTCCCTGGACCGGGCCGACCACAACCAGGGCAGGCGCAACCTCTGGCTCAAGGCCATGGACGCCCTCGGCCTCGGCTTCGACAGCTGATCCCGTCTGCCGCGCCTGTCCAATAGCGGGTACGCGCCGCTCTTCGCACCCGTACGCGCCTTTTCGCCCCGTGTTCGCTCCCACGGATTGAGGATGTTGCCGACAACCGTGTAAGAGCTGGGCCGGATGTCGCTCTCTCTGGTTACCAACGAGTCCGCTTCGGGGCCTCGTCGGGAGGACGTGGAGGGCGAGGAGCGATGGAGAGCATGGAAGAACGGGGCGCCGTCGAGTGGCTGAGCGCCGCCGCCCCCGATCCGGAGGCATGCCGCTGGGAGTGGGAGCGCAGCGCCCTGGGGATCGCCCTGCTGCCGGCCGGTCGTCTGTGGGACGTGCTGATAGTGCCCGGCGAGCTGGGGCGGATCACCGTCGACGTCCTGCTGCGCCTCGAATCCGAACCGGGGCCGGTGCTCGCGGACTTCGGCGACTTCCGGGTCGGTTTCTTCGTTCCCCCGGGCACCGCCGCGCGCTGGGTGGGGACGGGGGTCCGCACCGCCGGTCCCGGCGCCTGGCTGGCCGTCCCCTATCCCGGCCGGGCCGGCCGCGGCCTGCGGTGGCTGGTGCCCCCCGACGGCAGCGGAACCCTCAACGACCCGGTGATGCTGGAGCTCGCGATGCACGAGGCGGCGGCGCTGCTGAGCGGGGAGTCGGACGAGGTGTAAGGGCGAATCGGATTCCCCCGACAACCTGCTGATTGAGCCGACGCCCGCGCCGCAACAGAATGTGGAGAGCGCGGCACCCGCTGGTGAGATCCCTGTGCCCCGCCCGGACTCGGAGGCAGACGTTGAGCAAGCACATCACCCACTGGATCGGCGGCAAGCAGGTCGCCACTGCGGGCAGCGCCCCGCGCCGCGGTGACATCTTCGACCCGGCGACGGGCAAGGTCACCGGCCAGGTCGACTTCGCGACCATCGCGGAGGTGGATGCCGCCGTCGGCGCCGCCGTCACGGCCTTCGGCGACTGGCGCAACGCCTCCCTCGCCAAGCGCACCACCGTGCTCTTCAACTTCCGCGAGCTGCTGAACGCCCGCAAGGACGAGCTGGCCGCGATCATTGTCGCCGAGCACGGCAAGGTGCACTCGGACGCGCTCGGCGAGATCGCCCGCGGCCAGGAGGTCGTCGAGTACGCCTGCGGCATCCCGCAGCTGCTCAAGGGTGGATTCACCGAGCAGGCCTCGACCGGGGTCGACGTCTACTCGATCCGCCAGCCCCTCGGCCCGGTCGCGATCATCTCGCCGTTCAACTTCCCGGCGATGGTCCCGATGTGGTTCTTCCCGATCGCCATCGCGGCCGGCAACACCGTGATCCTCAAGCCCTCGGAGAAGGACCCCTCCGCGGCCCAGTTCATCGCCGAGCTGTGGCAGGAGGCCGGTCTGCCCGACGGCGTCTTCAACGTCGTCCACGGTGACAAGGTCTCGGTCGACCGTCTGCTGGAGCACCCGGACGTCAAGTCGGTCTCCTTCGTCGGCTCCACCCCGATCGCCCGCTACGTCTACGAGACGGGCACCCGGTACGGCAAGCGCGTCCAGGCCCTCGGCGGCGCCAAGAACCACATGCTGGTCCTGCCCGACTCGGACCTCGATCTGGCTGCCGACTCGGCCATCAACGCCGGCTTCGGCGCGGCGGGCGAGCGCTGCATGGCGGTGTCCGTGCTGGTGGCCGTCGACCCGATCGGCGACGAGCTGGTCGAGAAGATCAAGCAGCGGATGGCCACCCTCAAGGTCGGCCCGGGCTGCAACGGCGACTCGGACATGGGTCCGCTGGTCACCGGCGTGCACCGGGACAAGGTCACCTCCTACCTGGACTCCGGCCTCGCCGACGGCGCGGAGCTCGCGGTGGACGGCCGCAAGCACCCGATCACCGGCGCGGATAAGAACGGCACCGAGACCACGGACGGCTTCTGGCTCGGCCCGACCCTCTTCGACCACGTCAAGCCCGGCATGTCCGTCTACAACGACGAGATCTTCGGCCCGGTGCTGTCGATCGTCCGGGTCTCCTCGTACGAGGAGGGCCTGGAGCTCATCAACAGCAACCCGTACGGCAACGGCACCGCCATCTTCACCAACGACGGCGGCGCGGCCCGGCGCTTCCAGAACGAGGTCGAGGTCGGCATGGTCGGCATCAACGTGCCGATCCCGGTCCCGGTCGCCTACTACTCCTTCGGCGGCTGGAAGGCGTCCCTCTTCGGCGACAGCCACGCCTACGGCCCCGACGGCGTCCACTTCTTCACCCGCAGCAAGGCCGTCACCTCCCGCTGGCTCGACCCCAGCCACGGCGGCATCAACCTCGGTTTCCCGACGAACGCCTGACAGCAGCTCCAGCTGTACCCCGGTCGGCCCGGCAACGACGTGCGTCGTTGCCGGGCCGACCTCGATTTGACCCGCTGGTGGGGCGTGGGTAGTGTTCTGCGAGTTGCCCTGCGGACAGCGGTGGCGGCAAAACCCCTGATGAGACGGTGTGGCTGTGTTTCGCCATGCCTGAATTCGGGAATGCGGCGGAATTGGCTTGGATCGAGGAATTCCGCTAGAGTTTCACTCGTCGGAACGGGCCGGAAACGGTCTGGTACGGTAGGAAACGAAGGAAGCGCCCGGAGGGCTGGTGTGAAAGCCGCTCGAAGGAAGCGTCCGTAC